>CAWFGL010000014.1:0-127203 GCA_963815335.1 uncultured Actinomycetota bacterium | reverse complement strand
TGTGGTGCAGCGCCGTCATCCCTGCTCCTGCCAGTGGTTGCGGTTGGTCGGCCCGTCCGGGCCGGCGAGGTGGCCGACGAAGAGCCCGTCCGGGTCGCGCTCGGCGCGGATCGCCTGGAGGCGCGCCCAGCTGTCGTCGGACGTGAACCGCACCTGGCGGTGCGACAGGTCCGAGTCGCCGAGGTACTGGCCCACCGTCACCGGCTCGAGGTCGCCCATCACGTCGTCGAGCCAGCTGCGGCAGCGCTCGTCGTCGGTCTCGTCGTCCCAGCAGGTGTACGCCGCGAGGTAGATCTCCGACTGGAGCGAGAACGCCATGTCGGGGAGCCGGCGGAGCGGCGCCATCGAGAACCAGATCGTGAAGGCCTTGGCGTGCGGGAGCGTCGTGTATGCGCGCCGCATCGCCGGCACGACCTCGGCGGCGGTCCCCGTGAGCCAGGCGTTGTCGACCGCCCAGCGGTGACCCTCGGGGTTGTCCTCGATCTGGCGCCTCCGCTGCTCCGCGATCGTCGTCGGGACGGCGTCCAGCGACATCAGCGCCCGCTCGAGCGCGGGGTTGGACCGGAACGGCGCCAGGGCCCGCTGCGCGTCGGCATCCGAGTCGACGAGCGCGAGGGCGGTCACGAGGAGCACCGGGTCGGCCGAGAGCTCCGGGTCGGTCTTGGTGAGCGCGACGATCTCCACGGTGTCCTCGACGAGGTGATGCGTGTCGTGCAGCCACGTCATCACCTCGTCGAAGTCCGAGAGGGCGAACGCCTGCACGGTGAGCCCCAGGTGCCCGGGCTTCGGCAGCGTCCGCAGGTGGAAGCGGGTGACGACGCCGAAGAAGCCCGGTCCCGCGCCACGGGCCGCCCAGAAGAGGTCGGCGTTCTCGTCCTCGGACGCCCGGACCAGATCGCCGGCCGCGGTGACGACGTCGATCGCGACGACGTACTCCGCGGCCCAGCCCCAGCCACGGGCGTTCCAGCCCTGACCGCCCTGGAGCAGGAAGCCGCCGATGCCGACCGTGGGGCAGTGCCCGCCGGGGAAGAACCGGCCGCGCTCCTCGAGGAACGGGCCGAGCTCGACCCCGCCCTTGACCGCCGGCGAGGCCGAGACGACCTGGGTCGCCTCGTCGTACGACATCTCCTTCAGGCCGCCGAGGTCGATGACCAGGGCTCCCGTCCGGACGGACCACTGCGCCCAGCTGTGCCCGCCGGAGCGGACGGCGACCTGCCAGCCGTTCGCCGCGGCGAGGCGGACCGCCTCGACGACCTCGGCCTCGGACTGCGGCTTCACGACGGCGGCCGGCCGGCGGTCGGTCAGTCGCCGGTTGAAGATCCGGTCGACGCGGGCCTCCTCGAAGCCCGTGTCGGTGTGGTTCAGCATCAGGCCGGCGCCACCAGCGCGCCGAGGGTCTCGCCCATGATCCTGCCGGGGTTGGCCCCGGGGGTCTCCGGGTGGATCTCCCACTCGGCGAGGGTGAGGCTGTTGTCGAGCACCATCTTCACGCGCGGGAAGCGGCGGGCCATGAAGGCCGGCAGGACGTCCTCCACGGCTTGTCGCCGGAGGTGATCATCTCGGTCAGGACCATCGCGTCCTCGGCGCACATCGCGGCGCCCTGGGCGATCAGCGGCGGGCAGGCGTGCGCGGCGTCGCCGATGATGAGGGTGCGACCGCGGAACCACGGCTGGTCCACGAGGATCGCCTCGATCCAGGCGTAGTTGACGATCGCGTCGTCCGCGAGGCTGTCGCGGACCTGGCCCCAGATGCCGCCGTACCCCTGGCCGCGCTCCTTGAGCACCGCACCGTTGGGGCCCTCGCCGATGAACGACCGGTCGAGGTTCTCCTCGAGCAGGAAGGCGTAGCAGAGGTCGTCGGAGATCGGCGTGTAGCCGGCCTTGTACTTCGGGCCGCCCATGTAGAGCTCGGAGCAGTCCATCTCCGCGGGGCGCTTGGCGACGGTGCGCCAGATGCCCATGCCGACCGGCTCCGGCTGGGTCGCGATGCCGATCATCTCGCGCACCTTCGACCGGATTCCGTCCGCACCGACGAGCAGGTCGGCGGTCTCGACGGTGCCGTCGGCAAGGGTCACGCTGACGGAGTCGCCGAGGTCTTCGATGGCCGTGAGTGTCGTGCCGAGCCGGACGTCGACGCCGGCTTCGGCGACCATCTCCTCGAGCAGGTCCGCGATGTCGCCGCGGACGGCGCCCATGGTGCCGGGCAGGTCGGGGCCACCCATCGGAGGCGTCGGCATCTCGGCGATGACGTGGCCGTCCGGCGTCTTCATCCGCAGGTGGCTGAACGCGAACCCGCGCTCCTTGAGCCGCTCGTAGAGACCGACCGAGTCGAAGGCCTTGAGCGCGTTGCCCTGCAGCGTGATGCCATGGCCCACGCCACCGAGCTCGGTGCGCTGGTCGACGAGGACGACCTCGACACCGTGCTGGCGCAGGCCGAGGGCGAGCACGCCACCGGTGATGCCGCCGCCGATGATGACGACCTTCGTGACCGCGGACTCAGACATGGGTGCTCCTGGGTTGGGTGGCTGTGCTGATGACACGCTCGGCCATCAGCGTGAGGACGTGGTCGACCGGTTCGAGCGCCGACGAGAGGTTGAGGAAGCCGTGCAGCATGCCGTCCGCCTGGACGAGGCGTACGTCGACACCTGCCGCACTCAGCTGGTCGGCGAACACCTCGCCGGTGGTGCGGAGGTCGTCGTACTCAGCGGTGACCAGCAGCGTCGGCGCGAGCCCGGCGAGGTCGGCGTGCGTGGGGAAGGAGTAGCCGTCGGCCGGGTGCCCGCCGAGGTAGTTGGCGTTCATGAAGCCGGTGCCCTCCGGCGTGAACCGGAGTGCGGGCGGCACCTCCTCGAAGGCGGTCGCGATCTCCGGCGTCAGCGGAGGGAGCACGTCGTGCAGCACCGGGTAGACCGGGACGACCGAGGCCGGCTGCCAGTCGTCCTCGTCGCGCAGTCGCAGCGTCGTGGCGACCGCGAGGTTGCCGCCGGCGCTGGCGCCGCCGATGGTGACCCGGGCCGGGTCGACACCGAGCTTCGAGCCGTTGTCGCGCAGCCAGCGTGCTGCGGCCACGCAGTCGTCCAGCGGCACCGGGTAGTGCACGCCGCCGACCGCGAGCCGGTAGTCCACGCTCACGACGACCGCGCCGGTCCGCGCGTTGATCTCGCGCGACGTCCAGTCGGCCTCGGGCATCTCGAGGTCGCCCATCATGAAGCCGCCGCCGTGCATCCAGAGAAGTGCGGGCCGGTCGGCGCCGGCTGAAGACGGTGCGTCGCCGTACACGCGCACCGGCACCGGACCGTGCGGCCCAGCGATGCTCACGTCGCGGACGGGGACGACAGCCGGGGGGCTCTCGGCCGGATGCAGGAACTCGAGCATCCGCCGGTCCTTCTCCGGGTCGGCCATCGCGTCGTCGATCGAGGCGATGCCCTCCAGGAGGTGGAAGCGGGAGGCGACGGACTCGTGGATCGGCATCGGTCAGCCGGCCGCAGGGACCGGGAACATCGACTCCTTGGAGCCGGTGATCCAGCCGACGACGTGGTCGCGGTCGCAGCCCTCGACGGGCAGGTCGGCGACCTTGCGGCCCCGGTTGAGGATGACCATCCGGTCCGCGACCTCGTAGCAGAGCGGGAGGTCGTGGGTGACGATCACGATCGCGATGCCCTGGTCGGCCATCCGGCGCACCAGCGCCTGGACGTTCCTGGTCTGCTCGTAGCCGAGGGCGGCGGTCGGCTCGTCCAGCAGCAGGACGCCGCCGGTCTCGCCGTTGACCCGGATCGCGCTGCGGGCGATGGCCACGACCTGGCGCTGGCCGCCTGACAGCATCTCCACCGGGCGGGTCATCGGCGCCGTCCGCACGCCGAGGCGGTCGAGCTCGGCCTCCGAGCTCTTGCGCATCGCCTTGCGGTCGACGAACCCGAGCCAGCCGAGCGGCCCCTTGCGGAGCGTCTCCTGACCCATGTTGAGGTTGGTCGAGATGTCCTGCGGCTCCACGAGGGACAGGTCCTGGTAGACCATCTGGATCCCGGCCGAGGCCGCGTCGCTCGGAGCGCTGAACGAGTGCTCCTTGCCGTGCACGCGGACGGTTCCGTGCGAGGCCTTGTGCGCCCCGGACATCACCTTGAGCAGGGTCGACTTGCCGGCACCGTTGTCGCCGAGCAGGGCGACGACCTCGCCGGGCATGACGTGGATGTTGATGTCGTCGAGCGCGCGGATGAAGCCGTAGTGCATCTCGATGCCCTCGAGCGCGAGGGCCGGGGTTCCGCTGGGGGACGTGGTCATGGCTCAGCCCTGCTTCGCGTGGACGGACAGGTTGGCGGACATCAGCCGCTCGGAGACGCTGTTCTGGAGCACCCGCTCGAAGAACAGGGAGCCGATGAGCAGCGCACCGGTCATCACGGTGGCCCAGTAGGGCTGGATGCCGCGGATGGTCAGTCCGTTGGAGATCGTGGCCAGGATCAGGGCGCCCACGAGGACGCGCGGCAGGCTGCCGCGGCCACCGGTGAGCGAGACGCCGGCCAGGGCCACCGCGGTGAGTGCGGTGAAGATGATCGCCGGGCTCGCGGCCGGGTTGGCCTCGGTGACGTTGGCGGTGTTGACCAGGCCGCCGACGGAGGCCAGCACGCCGGAGATCACGAAGCCGAGGACGACGTACCGGTTGCTGGCGATGCCGGCCCGACGGACGGCCTCGGCGTTGGCGCCGACCGCCATCAGCCGCAGGCCGTCACGGGTCCGGGTCAGGAAGACCGTGCCGATGATGAAGACCACGGCGACGATGAAGACCGGCGCCGGGATGCCCGGGAACCCCTCCTCGCGCCACAGGAACTTGTCCTCGACGCGGAAGTAGCGGTGCGTGCCCATGAACTCGAGCTGGGTCAGGCCGGGGAACGTGTAGCCCTTGGCGACGACCGCCGCGAGACCGGTCAGCACCGACAGCGAGCCGATGGTGACGATGATCGGGTTGAAGCCGCGCAGCGTGATCATGCCGTTGACCAGGCCGACCGCCACGCCGACGCCCAGGCCGGCCAGCAGCGACAGCGCCGTGCCGTGGCCGTTGGTGAGCAGGTAGCCGCAGACGCAGCCCGAGAGGGCGGCCGTGCCGGGCAGGGACAGGTCGAGGACGCCGGTCATGATCCCGACGCCGACGCCCGCGGCGAAGATCGCCGTGAGGGCGCCGGCGTTGGCGACCAGGAGTGCGTTGTCGACCGTCAGGAAGAACGGCGAGCACCAGATGGCGAAGACCACGATCAGCAGTCCCCACAGCATGAAGATGCCGCGGTCCCGCAGGAAGACCAGCACCGACACGGACAGCGGGACGTCGTGACCGGTGGGAACGGGCCCGGGGGCGGGGCTGCTGTCCGCAGCCCCGCTCTCGGTCACCTCTGGTGTGCTCGTCATGGGTGGATCAGCCCTCGGCCTTCACGACTTCCTGCGGGACCGTCAGCTGGACGCCGGTCGCCGTGGGGTCCTCGATCATCGTGATGAGGGTGTCGACGGACTGGGCCAGGTCGGCCTCGAACAGCAGGTGCACCGACGCGTAGATGTCGCCGGACTCGACGGCCGCGAGGACCTCGTCGTTGCCGCCGGCCTCGGTGATGCAGGGGATGTCCTTGCCGGCGGCCTTGAAGGCGCCGATCGCTCCGAGCGCACCCTCGTCGTTCTGGCCGTAGACCGCGGTGACGTCCGGGTTGCCCTGCAGGGCGGCGCCGATGTCGGTCTGGGCGGCCGTGCGGTCGCTGACCGTGATGGTGGTGACGATCTCGGCGTCGGGGGCGCCGGCTGCGAGCGCCGCCTTGACGGCGTCCTCGAGCTCCTTCTTGCCGGCGGTACCCGGGGCGGACTCGGCGAAGAGCACCTCGGCCTTGCCGTCGTAGCGCTCGTTGATGCAGTTGGCGAGCTCCTCGCCGGAGGCGGTGCCCTGAGCGACGTAGTCGATCGTGGAGAACGAGAGGCCCGGGACGAGACCGTCCTGGCCGTACTCCTGCGGGGTGCCGTTGAGGATCAGCGGCACGCCCTTGTCGAGGGCGATCTGGACGAGCGAGGTCATCGCCGGCGGGGCGATCGAGATGGCCCACGCGCCGTCGACGGCGCCGCTCTCGATGACGGCCTGGAGGTCGGTGACCTGCTTGGCCGGGTCGAGCTTCGGGTCCTGGACGGTGACCTCGTAGCCCTTGCTGGCGCTGTAGCCCTTCACGCCCTCGGCGAGGCCCTGCATCGCGGGGATCTGGAGGCCCAGGGGCGAGAAGACGATGGTCCCGCCGGTCGCAGCGGGCTCGGAGCCATCCGTGCTCTCCGAGCTGTCGGCGGACGAGGTGTCGGTTGCGCCGGGGGCCGGCTTCGGGTCGTCGCCGCACGCGGCGAGGCTGACGAGGCTGCCCACGGCGACGGCCGCGATGGCCGCCCTGCGGATGTTCAGACGGTGCTGCATGTCATCTCCTGGATGTCTCTGCCATGGATCGAGCAGCCCATCGCTGCCTGTGGCTTGCGTCATAGCGAACAGGTGACGGCGATCACGGGGAAGGCGGTTCGCGGTGATAGCTGGCATCGACGCAGACGCTTTCCGCGATGCCGGTGAGCGACCACAGACTGGCGGCATGCCCTACGTCGTCAGTGCCATCTGGACCGCCAACCCCGGCTCGGAGGACGTCGTCCTCGACGCCATCGAGAAGCTCACCCCGCCCTCCCGCGAGGAGCCGGGCAACCGCTTCTACCAGGCCTACCAGGACCCCGCCGAGCCCTCCGTCTTCCGTCTCTTCGAGATCTACGAGGACGAGGCGGCGTACGCCGCGCACGGGGCGTCCGACCACTTCAAGCAGTACGCGCTCGAGCAGGCCATCCCCGTGCTGGCCAACCGTGAGCGGGCCTTCTACGAGACGATCGGCGGCTGATCCCTCCTCATGCGCATCGCTGCCTTCCGCCTGACCGACGACGCCCCCGACGTCCGTCGGGTCGGCCTCGTCGTCGGTGAGGGGCGCACCTGGTGGGTGCACCCCTTCGAGGACGGCACCGACCTCGTCGAGCTGCTCGCCGCCGAGCCTGCTGCTCGTGAGGAGGCGGCCGACCTCGCCGCGCAGACCGACGGGCTCCAGCCCGACGACGTCGTGCTGCTGCCGCCGGTCTACCCGACCGCGATGCGGGACTTCCTCACCTTCGAGGCGCACGTCGACGGGATGGAGCGCGGCCACGGCAACCCCGGGGTGCCGGAGGACTGGTTCGTCGCACCGGTGTTCCTGTTCATGGCCCCGCACGCGGTGACCGGCGCGCACGACGACGTCGCGATGCCGCCCGAGACCGAGCGGCTCGACTTCGAGCTCGAGATCGCCGCGATCATCTGCCGCGACGTCCGCAACGCGTCCGTCGAGGAGGCGAGGTCCGCCATCGGCGGCTACTGCGTGATGAACGACTGGTCCGCGCGCGACATCCAGGGCCGGGAGATGAAGCTCAAGCTCGGGCCGTCGAAGGGCAAGGACTTCGCGACCACCATCGGCCCGTGGGTCGTCACCGCCGACGAGCTCGAGGGCTACCGCGACGCCGACGGCTTCCTCGACCTGGGCATGAGCGTCTCGGTGAACGGCACGCAGATCGGCGCCGACCGGTCCGGCCACATGGGCTGGTCGTTCGAGCAGCTGGTCTCGCACGCCTCGCGCGCGTCGTGGGTCAAGGCCGGCGAGGTGCTCGCGTCCGGCACGTGCGCGTCCGGCTCCCTCGCCGAGTCGTGGGGGCGCACCGGCCGGCTGATCCCGCCGCCGCTGCAGGTCGGCGACGTCGTCGAGATGACCATCGAGAGCATCGGCACGATCCGCAACCGGGTCGTCGACGACCCCGAGACCGTGCCGCCCGCCCCCGCCGCGCGGCGACGGGTGTCCCAGGCCGTCTGATGCCCACCCCGTCCATCACCACCGTGGACCCCGCCACCGGCGCGGTCCTCGACACCTACGACTCCTTCGGGGAGACGGAGGTCGCCGCGGCGCTGGAGGAGGCGCACGCGGCGTACCGCGAGTGGTCCTCGCGCCCGCTCGGTGAGCGCACCGACCTGCTGCGGTCGGTGGGCGCGCTGCTCACCGAGCGGCGCGAGGAGTACGCCGCCCTGATCACCGCCGAGATGGGCAAGCCCCTCGCCGAGGCCCTGGCCGAGGTCGACAAGTGCGCCTGGAACTGCGACGTCGTCGCCGACTCGGCACCGGGCTGGCTGGCCGACCACGAGGTCGCCTCGGCGGCGTCCCGGTCCTGGCTGTCGTACGAGCCCCTCGGCGTCGTGTTCGCCGTGATGCCCTGGAACTACCCGTTCTGGCAGGTGCTCCGCTTCGCCTGTGCCGCGCTGGTCGCCGGCAATGCGGGCGTGCTCAAGCACTCCCCGAACGTCACCGGCTGCGCGCTGGCCATCCAGGCGCTGTTCGCGGACGCCGGCGCGCCGGCCGGGCTGTTCACGACCGTGGTCCTGGCCGACGAGCAGCTCGGCGAGATGACGCCGCGGATCATCGGCGACCCGCGCGTGGCCGCGGTGACGCTGACCGGGTCCGAGCGGGCCGGCGAGGCCGTCGGCTCGGCCGCCGGGCGCTTCCTCAAGAAGTCCGTCCTCGAGCTCGGTGGCTCGGACCCGTTCGTCGTCCTCGAGGACGCGGACCTCCCCGCTGCCGCCGACGCCGCGGTGAGGTCGCGCTACGGCAACGCCGGCCAGAGCTGCATCTCCGCCAAGCGCTTCATCGTCGCCGACGCGGTCGCCGACGAGTTCGTCTCCCTGTTCGTCGAGCGCGTGGGCGCCCTGGTGGTCGGCTCGCCGACCGAGCCGACGACGACGATCGGCCCGATGGCGCGCGACGACCTGCGCGACGGGCTCGCCCGGCAGGTCTCCGAGTCCGTGTCGCAGGGGGCCGTCCTGGTCTGCGGAGGCTCGGCCATCGACGCCCCCGGCTACTACTTCGAGCCCACCGTCCTGGACCACGTCGTGCCCGGCGTCACCTCCTTCGTCGAGGAGACGTTCGGCCCGGTGGCCTCGATCGTGCGGGCACGTGACGACGATCACGCCATCTCCCTGGCCAACGACACCGAATACGGGCTGGGTGCTTCGGTCTGGGGGGATTCGGAGCACGCTCTGGCCGTGGGTCGGAGGGTTCGGTCCGGCGCGTTGTTCGTCAACGCGATGGTCGCCTCCGACCCGCGGCTGCCGTTCGGCGGCATCGGGCGCTCCGGCTACGGCCGCGAGCTGTCGGCCGAGGGCACCCGCGAGTTCACGAACGTGCGCACGGTGTTCGTCGGATGACCACCTTCGACCACGTCGGCCTCACGGTCGCGGACCTCGCCGCCATGACGGACTGGTACTGCGTCGCCTTCGAGCTGCGGGTGGAGTTCGAGTTCGCGCTCGATGACGTCGAGCTCTCGGGCGTGATGCTCCGTTCGCCTCGGGGTTGGCGGCTCGAGCTGCTGTCGCGTCCCGGCTCGGTGGCGGGTCTCCAGGCGGCCAACCCGGTCGAGGCGGCCCTGACGCGCGGGTTCGGGCACGTCGCGCTGGACGTCGCAGACGTCGATGCGGCGTACGACGCCCTCGTCTCCGTCGGTGCCGCCGACCGGATGTCACCGCGACCGTCCCCCGAGCCCGGCGTCCGGATGGCGTACGTCGCCGATCCCGAGGGCAACCTCGTCGAGCTCCTCGACCGAACGGCGGCCCTCGGATGAGTGGGCGCCTCGTGGGCAAGATCGCGCTGATCACCGGTGTCGGCGGCGGCATGGGTGTCGCGGCCGCGTCGATGTTCGCGGCCGAGGGTGCCCGGGTCGTGGGCTGCGACCTCTCAGCCGAGGGTGCGGCGGCGACCGAGGCCGCGGTGCGTGCCGAGGGCGGCGAGATCACCTGCACGGGCGGCGTCGACCTCGGGGACGCGGAGGCCGCTCGCGCCTGGGTGGACGCCGCCGTGGCGACGTACGACGGCATCGACGTCCTCTACAACAACGCGTCGGCGCAGCGGTTCGGCGCGATCGACGAGCTGAGCGTCGAGGAGTGGGACTTCACGATGCGCAACGAGCTGAGCCTCGTGTACTACACGGTGCGCGCCGCCTGGCCGCACCTCAAGGCGCACGGTGGCGGCTCGATCATCAACGTCGGCTCGATCGCCGCGATGCGGGGCGTCGAGTTCATGCCGCAGAACGCGCACTCGACCGCCAAGGGCGGCGTGCTGTCGCTCACGCTCCAACTGGTCGTGGAGGGCGGGCCGCACGGCATCCGCGCCAACGCGATCAGCCCCGGCCTCGTCGAGACGCCGAACACGGCGCCGATGCTGGCCGACCCTCCCGACCGCATGAAGAAGGTCGTCCTCGACCGGATCCCGCTCGGGCGGCACGGCCAGTCGGCCGACGTCGTGAACGCGGCGATCTTCCTGGCCTCCGACGAGTCGTCGTGGGTCTCCGGCACCAACATCGTCGTCGACGGCGGCGGATCAGTCCTCGGATAAGCGAAGCGGCGGTGGTCGAGGAGGTCGCGCAGCGACCGTCACGAGACCTCGCCAGAAAAGAAAGCGAACTGAAATGTCCCACCTCAACGAGCACGGCATCACCCACCTGCGCCACGTCGACCTCGCCGTCACCGACTACGAGACCCAGCGCGCGTTCTACCGCGACACCTGGGGCCTCACCGAGCAGGGCACCGACAGCGGCCTGTCGTACTTCGCCGCGGAGGGCTCGCCGGAGCAGTACGTGGTCCGCCTGCGCCAGTCCGACGAGAAGCGCCTCGACCTGATCGCGTTCGGCGCCCAGGACCGCGCCGCCGTCGACACCCTCGCCGCGCACCTCGGCTCCACCGGTGTCCAGCTCGTGGGCGAGCCCGGCGAGCTGCAGACGGCCGGTGGTGGGTACGGCTTCCGGTTCTTCGACGTCGACGGCCGCACCATCGAGGTGTCCGCCGACGTGGAGACGCGCCAGCACCGCGCCATCGAGGAGGGCGAGGCCATCCCGGTGCGCATCTCCCACGCGGTGATGAACTCCAACGACCCGAACAAGACCATGGCGTTCTACTCCGACGTCCTCGGCTTCAAGCTCTCGGACACGCTCTGGAGCGAGCACATGGGCGAGATGATGCACTTCATGCGGTGCAACGACTGGCACCACAGCCTGGCCCTGGCCAAGGGCCCGCACACGTCGGTGCACCACGTGTCGTTCGAGATGCGCGGCCTCGACGAGTACATGCGCGGCACCGGACGCGTGATGCGCGCCGGCATCAAGAAGATCTGGGGACCGGGCCGCCACAACGCCGGGAACAACACGTTCTCCTACTTCCTCGACCCGAGCGGCAACACGATGGAGTACACGACCGAGCTCGAGAAGATCGAGGTCGACGAGTGGCACCCGTCGATCTACGATATCGCCGACCCGATGACCCAGGACGTCTGGGGCACCTCGGACCCGATGTCGGAGATCATCGCCCGCGACTCCTTCAACGACCCCGACAAGGGCGTCTTCGTCGCCCCGCCCGTCTGACATGGGCCGCTGCGACGGCAAGGTCGTCGTCGTCACCGGAGCGGCGCGCGGCCAGGGCGCGGAGGAAGCGCGCGCCCTGGCGGCCGAGGGCGCCACGGTCGTCGCGACCGACGTCCTCGACTTCGAGGGCTTCGACGCGGAGGGCGCCGGCTGGGACATCCCGATCGTGGAGCGCCGCCTCGACGTCACGGACGTCGCAGCCTGGGCGTCGCTCGTCGAGTGGCTGTCGGCGGAGTACGGGCGCGTGGACGCGCTGGTCAACAACGCCGGCGTCGCCGCGCGCGAGCGCCTGCCGCACGTGTCGGTGGACCAGTGGCAGAGGACCTTCGACATCAACGTCACCGGCCCGCTGCTCGGCATCCAGGCGCTCGTGCCGCTGATGCCGCGCGGCTCGTCGATCGTGAACATCTGCTCGGTCGCCGCGGTCGCCGGCCACGCCGCCGCGGCGTACACGTCGTCGAAGTGGGCGCTCCGCGGGCTCACTCGCACGGCGTCCCTGGAGCTCGGCACGACGTACGGCATCCGGGTCAACGCGGTCATGCCCGGCCTCGTCGACACACCCTTGATGGCGTCGGCGTCTCCCGCCTTCACGGATGCTGCGCTCGCCGAGATCCCCTTGGGACGCGTCGGTCAGGTCGCGGACATCGCGCCGACGATCGTGTTCCTGGTGTCCGACGAGTCGTCGTACTACAACGGCGCCGAGCTGGTCATCGACGGCGGTCTGTCCGCGCACGTCTCGCACAAGGGCATCGCCGACGCGACCCGGCCGCCAACATGAGGATCGCCACGCTCCGGCAGGGCCCGGCCGTCATCGCGGACGATGCGGCGTACCCGCTGCCGATGTCCGTGCTCCAGCTCATCGAGCTCGGCCTCGAGCGTGCCCTGGAGATCGGCGCCGACGCGGTCCGGTCCGAGCCGATCGTGTTCACCGAGGCGGACCTCCTGCTGCCCTACACGCCGCCGTCGGTCCGTGACTTCGTGACCTTCGAGTCGCACGTCGAGGGGGTGCGGCGCTCGATCGACAACGCGAGCGGCGTCCCCGAGGCCTGGTACGACGCCCCCCACTTCTACTTCACCAACCCGCACGCGCTCTACGGGCCGGGTGCGGCGATCCCGCGGCCGGTGACCTCGCGCGCGCTCGACTTCGAGATGGAGGTCGGTGTCGTCGTCGGCCGGACGCTGCGCTCGGCGTCCGCGCAGGAGTGCGAGGACGCGATCTTCGGCTACACGATCGTCAACGACTGGTCCGCGCGCGACATCCAGTCCCGCGAGATGCAGATCGGCCTCGGGCCCGCCAAGGGCAAGGACTTCGCCACCTCGATCGGCCCCTGGATCGTGACGGCCGACGAGCTGCCGACCCTGGACCTGGAGTGCACGGCGTACGTCAACGGCGAGCGGATCGGCCACGACCGACTGTCCTCGATGAACTGGACCTTCGCCCAGATGATCGAGCACGCCTCCCGCGACTCGGTGGTGCTGGCCGGCGACCTGCTGGCGTCCGGCACGACGGGTGGCGGCGGCTGCCTCGCCGAGCTCTGGGGGCGGCGCGGCGAGCAGACCCCGCCTCCGCTGGAGCCGGGTGACCGCGTCGAGCTCGACGTGGCGGGCCTGGGTGTGCTGACGGGACGCGTCAGCACGTCCTGATCCGGGTCAGCGCCGCGGCGGCCAGGAGAGCGAGCCGAGCTCCCGGGAGACCGCCCGCGCGCTCTCGCGGACCGCGTCGCGCGCCTCGTGCCCGCTGACGTCGCCGTTGCTGGGGATGACCACGGCGATCGCGCCGACCGCCTCGCCGTAGGAGTCGAACACCGGACCGGCCAGGGAGCTCTCGCCGAGCACCGCCTCGTCCTGCTCGATGGCGACGCCGCTGGTCCGGACGTCGTCGAGCTGGCGTCGCAGGTCCTCGGGGGAGGTGAGGGTCTCGCCGGTCATGCTGCGGAGGTTCTCGGTGCCCAGGACCCGCTCCTGCTCGTCCGGCAGGAACGCGAGCATGGCCTTGCCCAGCGCGCTCGCGTGGGCGGGGATGACGATGCCGACCTCGGGCATCTGCCGGCTGCCGTCGGGCCGCGGCTCGTGGTGGATGATCACGACGTCGTCGATGAGCAGGACACCCGTGCGCACCGCGAGACCGGTCCGGCGGGCCAGGTCCTCGGCCCAGGGGATGGCCTTCGACCGCAGCTCGAGGGTGTCCAGGTACACGTTCCCCAGCCGGAGCACGGCGGGGCCGAGCTGGTAGCGGCTCGAGCCGCGCTCCTGGACGACCATCCCGTGCTCGACCAGGCTCCGGACGATGCCGTGGGTCGTCGACGGCGCCAGCTCGAGGCGCGCGGCGAGCTCGGAGAGGCTCATCCGCCGCGCTCCCTGGAGTGCCGTGAGCACCCGGATCGCCCGGTCGATCGACTGAATCACAGGGGTCGTTCTCCTCGACGTTTTTGGTGGGCGAAGCCTATTGCCCGTCAGTGAATCACAGGTGTATGGTCCACATCACATTCGACTATACCGAACGCTATTCGGTAATCACGAGAGGGGTCAGGCGAATGCTTGACGAGACCAATCTGTTCCAGCGCCTAGGCGCTGAGGCCCTGGGGACGGCCTTCCTTGTGTTCATCGGCGTCGGCTCGGTGCCGGCCACGCTGATCGTCAACGGCGACGCGCCGTTCACCATGGCCGACCTCGGGATGATCTCGCTGGCCTTCGGCACCATCGTCGTGGCCACCGTCTACGCGCTCGGACACATCGGCGGCAACCACATCAACCCGGCCGTCACCCTCGGACTGGCGGTCACCGGCAAGTTCCCGTGGAGCCAGGTCCCGTACTACATCGCCGCGCAGGTGGTCGGCGCCATCGTCGGTGCCGCCGCGATCATCGGGGTGCTCGGCATGGCCGCCTCGGACGTGGGGCTGGGCGTGGCCGCGTACGACGCCGACACTGTCAGTGTGGCGCGCGCCTTCACCGCCGAGTTCGTGGGCACGTTCATCCTCGTCTTCACGATCTTCGGGGTCATCCACCGCAAGGCCGCGGCGGGCTTCGCCGGGGTCGCGATCGGTCTCGTCGTCTTCGCCGCCATCATCCCGGTCGCGCCGACCACCGGCGCCTCGATCAACCCCGCCCGCACCGTCGGCCCGATGCTCGTCCAGCAGATCGCCGGGGGCGAGGTGCAGTGGGGCCAGCTCCCCGTCTACCTCGCGGCCGAGCTCCTCGCCGGTGTGTTGGCAGCCCTGGTCTTCGGCCTCCTCAGCAGGACGCCGGCCGACAGCGCACCCGTCGAGGGCGTGGACCTCGGCGCTCCCGACCTCGAGTCCGCCACCACGCGCTGACTCCCTCCACCACACCGACACCGTCCGAAGGAAGACCCATGAAGAAGCTCATCAACGACCCGAACGACGTCGTGACCGAGGCACTCCTCGGGATCGAGGCGGCCCACCCCGACCTCCAGGTCGACCACCAGCACAAGATCATCTACCGCGGTGGCGCCCCGAAGAAGGACAAGGTCGGCATCATCTCCGGCGGCGGCTCCGGGCACGAACCGCTGCACGGCGGCTTCGTCGGCCTCGGGATGCTCGACGCGGCGTGCGCCGGGGAGATGTTCACCTCGCCGGTGCCGGACCAGATGCTGGCCGCGACCAAGCTGGTCAACGGCGGCGCCGGCGTCCTGCACGTCGTGAAGAACTACACGGGCGACGTCATGAACTTCGAGATGGCCGCGGAGCTCGCGGCCGCGGAGACCGGGGCACGGGTGGTCTCGGTCGTCACCGACGACGACGTCGCGGTCCAGGACAGCACCTGGACCGCGGGCCGGCGCGGTGTCGGTGTCACGGTGCTCCTCGAGAAGATCGCCGGTGCGGCCGCCGAGCAGGGCCGGGACCTCGACCAGGTCGCCGAGGTCGCCCGGACCGTCAACGCCAACGGCCGCAGCATGGGCGTGGCCCTCACGTCGTGCACCGTCCCGGCCGCCGGCAAGCCGACGTTCGAGATCGGTGACGACGAGATGGAGATGGGGGTCGGCATCCACGGGGAGCCGGGTCGCGAGCGGCTCCCGCTGGCGCCGGCGAGCGAGATCGCCGCCATGCTGGTCGAGCCGATCCTGGCCGACCTGCCGTTCACCCAGGGCGACCCCGTCATCGCGTTCGTCAACGGCCTCGGCGGCACCCCGCTCATCGAGCTCTACCTGATGTACAACGAGGTGAACAAGATCCTCAGCGGGCACGGCGTCACGATCGCTCGGTCGCTCGTCGGCCCCTACATCACCTCGCTCGACATGGCCGGCGCGTCGGTCACCCTGCTCAAGGTCGATGACGAGCTGCTCTCACTCTGGGACGCTCCTGTGAACACGGCGGCGTTGAGATGGGGCATCTGACCTTGAGCGAGAGCGTGACCACGGCGGTCCTCGACGGATGGGTGCGGTCCTTCGCCGCGCTCGTCGCGGAGAACCGGGACCACCTGACGGAGCTGGACGCCGCGATCGGTGACGCCGACCACGGGTCCAACATGGACCGGGGCATGACGGCCGCCGTGGCCGCGCTCGACGAGAACCCGCCCGCCAACGCGGGGGCACTGCTCTCCAAGGTCGGGATGACGCTCGTCTCGACCGTGGGCGGTGCCAGTGGTCCGCTGTTCGGCACGCTCTTCCTCCGCATGGGCACCTCGCTCGGGGACACCGACGCGGCGACTCCCCACCAGCTGGCGGATGCCCTCCGGGCCGGCCTCGGCGGCGTGGTCGACCGCGGCAAGGCCGGTGCCGGCGACAAGACCATGTACGACGCGCTGGCGCCCGCCGTCGACGCCCTGGACGAGGCGATCGCGTCCGGGCTGCCCCTGCCCGAGGCGCTGGTCGCGGCCCGGGACGCGGCGGCCGCGGGTCGGGACGCCACCACCCCCATGCTGGCCCGCAAGGGGCGCGCCAGCTATCTGGGGGAGCGCAGCGTGGGGCACCAGGACCCCGGCGCGACCACCGTGACGCTGCTGTTCGACGCCGCGACGCGCGCGTCCTTCTGACCCCACCCGACCTCCAGCGACGACGAGGAGCACACCAACCATGACCGCCAGCGGATCCGCGCAGCACGTGGGTCTCGTCGTCGTCTCCCACAGCAGGGCGCTCGCCCGGGCCGCGGTGGAGCTGGCGGAGGAGATGCTGCACGGCCGGTCGCTGCGGATCGAGGTGGCGGCGGGGCTGGACGAGACGACGCTCGGCACCGACGCGGTGAGCATCAGCGCGGCGATCGAGCGTGCCGACGGGCCCGGTGGGGTCGTGGTGCTGATGGACCTGGGCAGTGCCCTCCTCAGCGCCGAGCTGGCCCTCGACCTCCTCGACGACCCGACGGCCCGGGACCGGGTGACCCTCTCCGCCGCTCCCATCGTCGAGGGGCTGGTGGTCGCGGCCGTCGCTGCCGCGGGCGGAGCCAGCCGCGCGGAGGTGGCGGCCGAGGCCAGGGACGCGCTGATGGGCAAGGCCGCCCACCTCGCCGAGCCGGCCCCGGAGGTCGCGCCCGAGCCCCGCCCGGCGGAGGCGGTCGGTGTCTTCACCGTCGCGAACCCGCACGGGCTGCACGCCCGGCCCGCGGCCCGGCTGGTGAGCGAGGTCCGCGCCCTGGACGCGAACGTCCAGCTCCGGAACCTCACGACCGGAGCGGGCCCCGTTCCCGCCGCCAGCCTGAGCCGGGTGGCCACGCTCGCCGCCGTCCTCGGGCACCAGGTCGAGGTGCGCGCGTCGGGACCGCAGGCCCAGGAGGCCGTGGAGCACCTGCTGACCCTGGCGACCCGGAGGTTCGACGAGACCGACGAGGACGCCGCGCAGGCCAGGCCGTCGCCGGTCGAGCGGCCACGCGCCGGAGGGCCGTTGCCCGGCTCACCCGGGATGGTGATCGGGCCGGTCCGGATCCTGACCTCCGCGGGGGTCGATCCCGATCAGGACGACCGCCCGCCGGCCGAGCCGGCGGCGGAGTGGCGGCGCATCGTCGAGGCCGTGGCGACCGCGCGCCGGGAGATCGACCTGGCGCGGGTCGCGACCATGCGCGACCTGGGCGCCTCTCAGGCGAGCATCTTCGACGCGCACCTCTCGCTGCTCGCCGACGCCGAGATGCTCGCCGACGTGAAGGCCCGGCTCAGCGAGGACGTCGGTGCGGTGGGTGCCTGGACCAGCTGCCTGGCGGAGGTGGAGGCGGAGTGGGCCCGGCTGCCCGACTCGTACCTGCGCGAGCGGGCCGCCGACGTCCGGGCCGTGGCGGAGCAGGTCCTCCGCGCGCTGACGGGCCGGACCGCGCGGCGGATCGCTGCCTCCGGGATCCTGGTCGCGGAGGACCTGACCCCGGCCGAGACGGCGGGCCTCGACCTCGACCTCGTCACCGGCGTGGTCCTCGCCTACGGGAGCCCGACCTCGCACGCCGCGATCCTCGCGCGTGCCCGAGACATCCCGGTCGTCGTGTCGGCCGGGCCCGACGTCCTCACGTTGGCCGAGGGCACGACCGTCGTGGTCGACGGGGGAGCCGGCGCGCTCCACGTCGACCCGTCGCCCGACCTGGTCGCCGACTACGAGCAGCGCATCCGCGAGGCGGCCCGGCAGAAGGCCGACCAGCTCGCCCTCGCGGAGCTTCCCGCGACGTCCCGCGACGGGACGGACTTCACCGTGGCCGCCAACCTGGGATCGGTGGCGGACGGCCGCGCCGCCCTCCTCGCGGGAGCCGACGGTGCGGGACTGGTGCGCACCGAGTTCCTCTTCCTCGACCGGACGGACGCTCCGACCGTGGACGAGCAGGTGTCGGTGTACTGCGACATCGCGGAGGCGATGGGCGGGCGCCGGATCACGCTGCGCACGCTGGACGTCGGCGGGGACAAGCCGCTGCCGTACCTGCCGATGCCGGTCGAGGCCAACCCGTTCCTGGGACAGCGGGGGATCCGCCTCAGCCTCGAGCACCGCGAGCTCCTGCGCGACCAGCTGGTCGCCGTCTGCGAGACCGCGCGCCGGTTCCCCGTCGACGTCATGTTCCCGATGCTGTCCACCCCCGGCGAGCTCATCGAGGCGCGCCAGGTGCTCGCGGAGGCGGCCGGTGCCGCGGGGCTGCCCGAGGGCCTCCGTGTCGGGACCATGATCGAGGTCCCCGCGGCCGCGCTGAAGGTCGAGGCCTTCGTGCCCTACGTGGACTTCGTCAGCATCGGGACCAACGACCTCACCCAGTACACGATGGCCGCCGAGCGCGGCAACGCCGCGGTCGCGTCGCTGTCCGACGCCCTCGACCCGGGCGTGCTGCGTCTCATCGACCACGTGTGCCGGAGCGCCCGAGGCAGGATCGACGTGGCGGTCTGCGGCGAGGCCGCCTCGGACGACCTCGCCGTCCCGGTGCTGGCCGGTCTCGGCGTGCACGAGCTCAGCGTGTCGCCCGCCGCCGTCCCCAGGGTCAAGGCCGCCGTGCGGCTCCTCGACGTCGGCCGCTGTGCGGCCGTGGCCGCACGCGCGCTGGAGCTCGCCGACGCCGACGACGTCCGCAAGCTCGTGCTGGACGCGTTGGGGCAGGACTCCGGCTCGGCCTAGGAGTATCGGTGGCTCTTCGCCGCGTGCCCCTGCTCGCGGGTGCACGTGCGGCCGTTCATCGAGCGGTGACCGCACAGCTCGTCGGCCGACGCGTCCTGCACGGGCGGGGCGACCGGGAGCTCGGCCCCCGGCTTCACCAGCTTCAGGCGGTTGGCCGGGGTGCCCGAGGCGGCTGACCTGCCGGCGTACCGGGCCTCGCGCATCGCCCGCAGTGCTGCTTCCTTGCTCATCGGCTGCTCACCCGGCTGACAGTAGGCGGAGCCACCGACAGGTGGCCGCAGGCGCGTCAGCCGACGGCGTTCGCCTTCGCGATCGCGGCGTACACGCCGGCACTCGGCTTGGGCGTCCGCGCGAACGTCTCGCGGTCGACCTCGTGCAGGCCGAGCTGGTACTCGTAGCCGAAGATCCACTCGAAGTTGTCGAGCAGCGTCCAGTGGCAGTAGCCGATGACGGGCAGGCCGTCCTCCATGGCCTCGTGGAGGTGCTCCAACGAGGGGGCGATGAACCCGGCGCGGTCCCGGTCGTCCTGGGTGGCCATGCCGTGCTCGGTCACGAGGACCGGCACCCCGGAGACCTCGTGGGCCCAGCGCGCGGCACCGGCGAGCGAGCGCGGCTCGATGACGGTGCCCATCTGGTTGCGCTCGGCGTCCTCGGGGGCGTCGACCTTGCCCAGGGCGTCGTACGGCACCTGCTCGTAGTTCTGCACGCCGATGAACTCGTCGTCGCGCGCGAGCTCGAGGAAGAGCTGGTAGCACTCGGCGCGCTTGCGGTCGCGGATCGTGGCGTCGCTGCCGACGACGACGTCGTCCATGATCGCGAGCGAGAGCCCGACGGGGAGGTCGGCACGGCGGGCCTTGATGGCGGCGCGGGCGGCGCGGTGGCCGGCGACGAGCCCGGCCTCCTGGGCGTCGAAGTCCTCGGGCAGGCAGACGTTGCCGGCGCGGTACGCCGCGACACCGGTCGCGTCGCTCGCCGCCTGGAGCGTCGCCCGCTCGAGGTCGTGCACGAACTGGGGCAGGCCGTACCAGGACAGCACCCGCACGAGGTTCGGCTCGTTGAACGTGACCGCGTAGGCGATCCGGTCGCCGAACCGCTCCATGACCCGGTCGCAGTACCGCGCGAACAGCTCCGGTGCGTCCGGGTTCAGCCAGCCGCTGCGCGTCGCGAACCAGTGCGGCGACGTGAAGTGGTTGAAGGTGACGACCGGCGCCATCCCGCGCTCGAGGCAGGCGTCGACGACGGCCTCGTAGTGGTCCAGCGCCTCCGCCGAGAACTCGCCCTCGCGCGGCTCGACCCGAGCCCACTCGACGGAGAATCGGTAGGCGTTGAGGTTCATCGCGGCGGCGAGCTCGACGTCCTCCAGCCAGCGGTTCCACGAGTCGGTGGCCGGGCCGGACGGCTCGCGGAACACCGACGGCGTCACGTTCTCGAGGAACCAGGTGTCGCTGTCGACGTTGTTGCCCTCGGTCTGGTGGCCGGAGCTGGCGACGCCCCAGAGGAAGTCGGACGGGAAGCTGCGTGTGGTCACCACCACAGCCAACGCGACCTCGCCACGACCGGGAAGCAGCGGTCCCCGATACCTCGCATCACGACACCTTGGTTCCCCGCGCGCGTGACCACCGGCACAGTCGGGGTCATGTTCGAGTACTTCACCGGGCCCAAGTACGTCTGGAACCTCGGGGTGTGCGCGACCCTGAACAACGGCGGCGCCATCGACGAGGTCGACCGGGCCTGCCGTCCGGCGCGCGAGGCGCCGGACGTGAACTCCGGCAGCAAGATCTTCATGCAGTCGTGGAAGGCCGTCGCGGACCAGGTCGCGGACCAGGCGCGCGCCTCCGAGGCCGCCGGGCACCTGCGCACGGCGGGACAGCAGTGGTACCGGTCCGGGCTGTACGTGTGCCAGGCCGAGCGGATGCTGTCGAACACGGACCCTGGCCGGCGTGAGTTCTACCAGCAGGCGCTGGACGCGTTCGCCAAGGTCTTCGAGCTCGCCGACCCGGCCACGTCACGGGTCGAGATCCCCTTCGAGGGCACGACTCTGCCGGCGTACTTCTCCAACGCGAGCAAGGACGGCGAGGCCGTGCCGTGCGTGGTGATGTGGAACGGCCTGGACTCGACCAAGGAGCACATGTACACCTCGGGCTGGCCGCAGGAGATGCGCGCCCGCGGCATCTCGGTGCTGATGATCGACAACCCCGGCTCCGGTGAGGCGCTGCGCTTCCAGGACCTCAAGTCCCGGATCGAGTCCGAGGACTGGGCCAAG
Source organism: uncultured Actinomycetota bacterium (assembly GCA_963815335.1). Taxonomy (GTDB): domain Bacteria; phylum Actinomycetota; class Actinomycetes; order Propionibacteriales; family Nocardioidaceae; genus Nocardioides. The sequence goes on along the minus strand of CAWFGL010000014.1, from coordinate 105,959 downwards.
GCGCAGGTCGACTGGCTCGAGACCCGCACGGACGTCGACAGCGACCGGATCGGGCTGGCCGGCTGGTCGCTCGGCGGCTACTACTGCCCGCGGGCCGCGGCGTTCGAGAAGCGCTTCAAGCTCGTCGCCGTGTGGGGTGCCAACCACAACTGGGGCGAGGTGCAGAAGAAGCGGCTCCAGCGCGAGGGTGAGAACCCGGTGCCGCACTACTGGGAGCACGTGCTCTGGGTGTGGGGCTTCGACGACGTCGACGCGTTCATCGAGTACGCCGAGGGCGTCAACCTCAACGGCGTGGTCGACAAGATCACCGTCCCCTTCCTGATCGCGCACGGCGCGAACGACCGCCAGATCTCGGTCGACTACGCGCACCAGTCCTACGACCAGGCCGTGAACAGCCCGAAGCGCGAGCTCCGGATCTTCACCGTCGAGGAAGGTGCCGCCGAGCACGTCGGCCTCGACCACATGCCGCACATCAACGCGTTCGTCGCCGACTGGGTCGAGGACACCCTCGCCGGTCGATGAAGGACAAGGTCGCCCTGATCACGGGGACAGCCGGCGGCCAGGGGGCGGTGGCGGCCGAGCTGTTCCGGGCAGCCGGCGCCACCGTGGTCGGCTGCGACGTGCAGGAGGCTCCCGGCGTCGCCCAGGTCGACCTCACCGACGAGGACGCCGTCCGCCGGTGGGTCGACGAGGCTGCCGCGGAGCACGGCCGGATCGACGTCCTCTACGCCAACGCCGGCGCCACTCGGTTCGGCCCGCTGGAGTCGATCACCCGCGAGGACTGGGAGTTCAACCTGCGCCACGAGCTGGACGTCGTCTTCTACCCGGTCAAGCACGCGTGGCCGCACCTCAAGCGCACGAGCGGCAGCGTGGTGCTGGTCGGGTCGACCGCCGGCATCACCGGCTCCCGGACCAACCAGCGCGTGGCGCACACCGTCACCAAGGGCGGCGTCGTTGCGCTGACCAAGCAGCTCGCGGCCGAGGGAGCCCCGCACGGCATCCGGGTCAACTGCGTCAGCCCCGGGATGATCGAGACGCCGGCCACCCGTGGTGACCTGCTCGCCGACGACCACCCGATGCGATCGATCGCGTCGGCCATCCCGCTCGGACGGATCGGCCGTCCCGAGGAGGTGGCGAGGTGCGCGCTGTTCCTCGCCGGTGACGACGCGTCGTACGTCACCGGTGCCAACCTGGTGATCGACGGCGGCTGGTCCGCGGTCCTGCCGGGCTAGGCCCAGGGGTCCTCGCGCCGGAAGACGGTCGGGAGGCTCAGCGCCACGTCCTGCTCGGCGGCCAGCTGCTCGAGGACCCGCATCGTCGCGTCGAGGTCGTCGCCCATGAACGGCAGCGCGCGGAGCGGCCGGTCGAGGCCGCGGAAGAAGTCGTCCCAGTGGATCAGGACGACGCGCCGCGCGCCGACGGCCGTGACGGTCTCCGCCCAGTACGTGCGGATGTAGTCGTCGCCCTGGATGCCGAGCTGGCCGACGCCGAGGTAGACCACGTCCGCCCGCTTGCCCTCGAGCGCCCCCTTCACGAACCCGGCGCTGCCCTGGACCAGCGCCGTCGGTCCGCTGCTGTGCGTCACGAGCACCGACCACGCCTCGCCGCAGTGGTACTCCGCGGCCTTGACCGGCGGCACGACCGGCGCGTCGATGGTGCCGGGGAAGCGGTCGGGCGGGCAGTGCTCCGAGACCACGAAGTCGAGGGTGAACGCGCCGTACGTCGTGCGCTCGCCGTCGCCGACGACCTCGATCCTGTCCTGGGGGATCCCGCCGCCTCGCGCGACGTTGGCGGCCGACTGGCCGCCGACGACCGTGGCGCCGGTCCTCTGTGCGACCACCGCCGAGTCCATCGCGTGGTCGAAGTGCGTGTGCACCGGGACCACCGCGCCGAGCCGACGGCGCCCGTCCCCGAACCCGATCCGGTGGAGCGCGTCGTCGATCCGGTCGTGGTGCGGCGCGATCGGCCGGAGCCCGACCTTGAGCAGCGACGGCCGGGAGAAGAACCCGTCGAACATGACCGCCGAGTCACCGTCGTCGAAGAGCAGCGTGGCGACGCCGAGGAACGTGACCGAGAGATCGCTCTCGGCCTGCGGTACGTCGAAGCGGTCGCGGTACCGCTCGATGTCGGGGCGGCCGAGCTTCAGGCGCATGGCAGCAGGCTAGTCATCCACTTCGTGTCCACAGGCGGGTTGTCGCGTGGGTTGTCCACAGGGTTCCGTCGATGGTCGCGAGCGTGTCGGTGGGTGTCCGGAGCGTGGTGGGTATGGCGATCACACCGGCTCCCGACACCGCACCTGCTGCGGTGCTAGCGGCTGTCCGGGGTCTGCTGCTCGAGGCCTGCGACCGGTTGCCGGCGGCGTGGTCTGATGACGAGCTGGTCGAGGGCATGAGCGAGCTCCAGCGGGCTCGCGGTGCGTTGGACGCCCTCGAGGTGTCGATGCTCGCGGAGGTCGATCTCCGGGAGATCCCGCGGCGGAGGTTGTGCTGGGCCTCGACCGCGGACTGGTTCACCCACCTGAGCGGCGGGTTCCGCAGGGACGGACGTCGCCGGGTCAGGCAGGCCCGGTTGATGACCACGTGACTACACCGACACCCTGGCCGCGGTCCGCGACGGGCACACGTCGATGCCGCAGGCCGGTGTCATCACCGACGCGGTGGAGACCCTGCCGACCAACCCGGCGCTGCGCGCGAAGGCCGAGCGGGTGCTGCTGAAGCAGACCCGGACGTTGACCGCGACCGAGCTGACCAAGACTGGGCGGCACATTGCCGCCGTGGTCGACCCCGAGGGTGAGGAACGCGCCGTCGAAGCAGCGTTGGACCGCGAGGAACGTGCCGCCCACCTGGGCCGGTTCCTGTCCGTGGTCGGCGACGGCGCCGGCGGGGTCCGGATCAAGGGCTACGGGTCGACCGAGGACGGCGAGACCATCCGCGCCGCACTCCTTCCGCTCACCAAACCCGCTCCTGCCCGGGATCCCGACGACCCGACCTGCGAGACCGAACGCGACCCGCGTGACCACGGCGCCCGGATGTGGGACGCCCTGGTGCACACCGCCCAGCACGCACTGGACACCGAGATGCCGCCCGAGTCCCACGGCACCGTCCCGAGGGTCGTCGTCACCACCACCCTCGACGCGCTCCACAACGGGTCGGCGCCACCGGTCAGCCGTGCCCGACCGAGACCGGGCTCGAGCTCTCCGCCGCCGCGGTCCGCCGGCTCGCCTGCGACGCCCACGTCATCCCCGGCGTCCTCGGGTCAGACGGACAGGTCCTCGACGTCGGCCGCGCCCACCGCCTCGTCACCACGGCCATCTGGATCGCCCTGGTCCTCAGAGACCGCCACTGCGCCTTCCCCGGCTGCACCCGCCCGCCCTCGATGTGCCACGCCCACCACCTCACCCACTGGGCCGACGGCGGCACCACATCACTGCACAACCTGGTCCTGCTCTGCGGAGAACACCACCGCGTCGTCCACCACACCCCCTGGCAGGTACGCCTCGCCCGAGACGACAGACCCGAGTTCCTGCCCCCACCCAGACCCGGCCACACCCCCGAATGGGTCAGACACCGGCCCCGGCGCGAGTGATGGAGCGATACCTCGCATCACGACCCTCTGCTTCCGGCTCGGCCCGTCGCGAGGGAGGGTCGAGCCATGTGGCAGGCCCGGATGATCGCGCCCGACGCGGGCCTCGACGGCGCGCCGATCCTGCGCACGGCCTTCGCGCTCGATGGTGAGGTCCTGCGCGCCACCCTGCACCTCACCGCGCTCGGCGTCGTCGAGGCGACCGTCAACGGCGCGCCGGTCGGCGACGAGGTCCTGGCTCCCGGCTGGACGAGCTACGAGTGGCGACTGAGGATCCGCAGCCACGACGTCACCGACCTGGTCGCCGAGCGGACCGAGCTGAGGTTGGTGCTCGGCAACGGCTGGTACCGCGGCCGGCTCGGGTTCCACGGCAACCGCAACCTGTACGGCGACGAGCTCGGGGGCTTTGCGCAGCTCGAGGTGGAGTACGCCGACGGACGTACCGAGACCGTCGGCACCGACGCGACCTGGCAGGCCGGAGCGAGCGGCATCACCGAGGACGACCTGTACGACGGCCAGACCGTCGACGCGCGCCGGGCCGAGCCGACCGAGTGGGGCAGCGTGCACGAGCTGGACTTCGACACGGACCGCCTCGACGCCACCGAGTACCCGCCGATCCGGCGGCACGAGTCGATCCGGCCGCAGCGCGTCTGGACGGCGCCCAGCGGCGAGACGCTGCTCGACTTCGGCCAGAACCTCGTCGGCTGGCTCCGGTTCACGGTCACCGGGCCCGAGGGCAGCACGATCACGATCAGGCACGCCGAGGTCCTGGAGGACGGCGAGCTCTGCACCCGCCCGCTCCGGACGGCGCAGGCCACGGACCGCCTCGTGCTCAGCGGGGGAGCGGACGGGTTCGAGCCGACGTTCACCACCCACGGCTTCCGGTACGCCGGGATCGCCGGCTGGCCGGGAGAGCTCACCGCCGCCGACGTCGAGGCCGTCGTCGTGCACACCGAGCAGCGCCGCACCGGCCACTTCAGCTGCAGCGACGACCGCCTCAACCGGCTGCACGAGAACGCCGCGTGGACCTGGCGCGGCAACACGGTCGGGGTACCGACCGACTGCCCCCAGCGCGACGAGCGGCTCGGGTGGACCGGCGACCTCGCGGTGTTCGCGCCGAGCGCGGCGTACCTCTTCGACGTCGGCCCGTTCCTCCGCCAGTGGCTCAGGGACCTCGCGCTCGAGCAGTCCCACGCCGACGGACGGGTCCCGCTGGCCGCGCCGGACTGCCTCAAGTTCGAGCCGCCGCCGGAGGGTCTGCCGCCGATGGACAGCTCGGCGATCTGGGCGGACGCGTCGGTGTGGGTGCCGTGGGCGCTCTACGAGGCGTACGGCGACCCGAGCGTGCTCCGCGACCAGTGGCCGTCGATGCTCGCGCACGTCGAGCGGGTCCGGACCCGGCTCCTCTCCGAGCGCGGGCTGTGGGAGGGCGGCTTCCAGTTCGGCGACTGGCTCGACCCGACCGCGCCCCCGGACCAGCCGGGCAGGTCCCAGGCCGACACCGGCGTCGTCGCGTCAGCCGTCTTCCATCGCACGCTCACCCTCGCCGGAGCAGCCGCGCGCGTCCTCGGCGAGACCGACGACGTGCGCCGCCTCGCCGGCATGGCTGACGAGCTGAAGGCGGCGTTCCACCAGCACTACGTCGACGGCGATCGCATCCTCAGCGACTGCCCCACGGTGTACGCGCTTGCGATCGCCTTCGGTCTGGTCGACGACGGCGACCGGCTCGCCGAGCTGGTCCGGGCCAACGGCCACCACATCGCCACCGGCTTCGCCGGCACGGCCTTCGTCCTCGACGCCCTGACCATGACCGGACACCTCGACGACGCCTACGCGCTGCTCATGCAGACCGGGTGCCCGTCCTGGCTCTACCCGGTGACGATGGGCGCGACCACGGTGTGGGAGCGCTGGGACTCGATGCTGCCCGACGGCTCGGTGAACCCGGGGACGATGACGAGCTTCAACCACTACGCGCTGGGCTCGGTCGCGGACTGGCTGCACCGCACCGTGGGTGGGCTCGCGCCGCTCGAGCCGGGCTACCGCAGGTTCGCGGTCGCGCCGCGTCCCGGGGGCGGGCTCACCCACGCCGAGACGAGCCTCGAGACGCCGTACGGCCTCGCCCGGGTCGCGTGGTCCGCGGACGGGGGCGAGCTCACCGGGCTCGAGGTGACCGTGCCCGACGGGACGTCGGCCGTCGTCGACGGCGTCGAGGTGGGGCCCGGAACCCACCGCGTCCGCTAGGAGGGGCTCGGGTCACCGTTTGCGGCCGGGTGCCGCTTCTGTGGTGTTCTGGGGACGCCGACGAACGTGGGAGCGGGCGTCGGCGGGCTGGGTACCGGCACGACCACAGCATCAGGGCACTTGTGACAAGGAGCCCGCGCCGACGTACTGTCGACGCAAACACGACTGAAACAATCGACTTTGGAGTCATTTGTGACCCACTCCTCGGGGAGCCTGAGCAGGGTAGGGGCGACGTCGTCGTCGCGGGCCCGAACGGGCGAGATTCGTCCGCCCGGGGGAGACGCAGGTCAGGACCAGTCCACCGGGGTTCCGGCAATGCCCGGCCGGGCGGCGGGTTCCTCCGCGAAGGTTCTCCGCATGGCTCCCTCCGCCCACCGGCCGCACCTCGGCGAGATCGTCCGCCGGGTCGCGCAGAGCCTCGTCGTCGCGTGCGTCGTGCCGATCGCCCTCTTCTACGCCGTGTTCTCGACCGCCGACGTGTGGGCCGCCATGGGGGCGGCGCTCGCGTGGTCGTACGGCGCGATCGCGTTCCGCTACCTCACCGGCCGCCGGGCGTCGGGCCTGCTGATCCTCACCGCGACCGTCCTGACCGGGCGCACGGTGATCGCGCTCGTCGCGAACAGCACGTTCCTCTACTTCCTCCAGCCGATCATCAGCGACGCCGTCGTCGGGACGACGTTCCTGCTGTCGCTGGCCTCGGCCCGGCCGATGGTCGCGCGGCTGGCCAGCGACTTCTACCCGATGGACGGCGAGCTCGAGCTGCGGCCGCGCATCCAGCGCCTGTTCCGCCACCTCACCGTCATGTGGGCGACGCTGTGCCTCGCGAAGGCGACGTTCGTCTTCTGGCTGCTGCACTCGCAGTCGCTCGAGACCTTCGTCCTGGTGCAGGGCGTCTCGGCCATCGCCCTCAACATCCTCGCCACGATGGTGACCATCGCGGCAGCCGTGCTCGTCGGCCGCAAGGAGGGGCTGCTCGCCCCTCGCCGGCTCGAGCCCGTCGTGGTCGTCGCCTAGGACTCCGTGGCTGGACCCGGGCGCCGTGGAGGGGTGCCCGGCGTCAGTCGCGCGTCTCGGCGACCGCGATCGCGATCTTTCCCCGCGCCCGTCCCGAGTCGAGGTGCGCCATCGCGTCCGCGACCTTCTCCAGCGGGAACACCGTGTCCACCGACGGCGTGAGCCGCCCCGACTCGATCAGCTCGGTGAGGTGGACCAGCTCCTCGCCGGTCTCCCGGTTCAGGAACATCACGATCTTCTGCCTCCGGACGACGGACGCCAGTGATCCGCGGATCGGGCGCCCGAGGCCGCCGGCGAGCGCGCCGCTGGTCTCGCCGCCCACGATGACGGCGCGACCGTTCGGCGTGAGTGCCCGGCGGAGCCGCTTGTTCGACGGGTTGCCGGCGATGTCGATGATCACGTCGTAGGGCCCGTGGGCCAGGACGTCCTCGGCGGCGTAGTCGAGGACGTGGGTGGCGCCGAGCGAGCGGACGAGCTCGGCCTTGCCGGCGCTGCAGACGGCGGTCACCTCGGCGCCGAGGGCAGCCGCCACCTGGACGGCGTACGTGCCCACGCCGCCGGACGCGCCGGTGACGAGCACCCGGTGACCCGGCTCGACACGGCCGGCCCGGGTGACCGCCTGCCACGCGGTGAGCCCCGACACCGGGACGACGGCGGCCTGCTCGTCACGCAGGCCCGCGGGCCTGCGTGACAGCTTGGCCGGGTCGGCGACGGCGTACTCGGCGAAGCTGCCCTTGCCGATGCCGTAGACCTCGTCGCCGGCCGCCCAGCCCGTGACCTCGGCGCCGACCTCGACGATCGTCCCGACCAGGTCGAGGCCGGGCACCCGGGCCTTGGGCCGGCGCAGGCCCAGCGCGAGCCGGGCCAGGTAGGGCTTGCCGCGCATGATGTGCCAGGTGCCGCGGTCCAGGCCGGCCGCCGCGACCTCGACGAGGACCTCGGTCGGCCCGGCCGTCGGGCGGGGGAGGTCGGCGAGCTGCAGCACCTCGACCTCGCCGTACGTGTCCTGGGTGATGGCTCTCATCGGGGTGTCCTTGGCTCGTGGGTTGTTTCCGTACTTAGTAAAGAGGTTACTGTACAAAGTACGAGAACCGCAAGCAGAAGGGACGGCCGGTGCCACGACCACCGCAGCTGAGCAGGGAGCAGGTCCTCGGGGCCGCGCTCGAGGTCGCCGACGGGGCCGGCCTCGCCGGGCTCACCATCAGGTCGGTGGCCACCCGCCTGGGCACCTCGCCGATGGCCGTCTACCACTACGTCGCGACCAAGGACGAGATCCTCGACGGGCTCGTCGACCTGGTGTTCGCGGAGATCGACCTGCCCTCGCCGGAGGGCTCGTGGCGCGTGGAGATCGGCCGGCGGATGGACTCGGCGCGGGCCGCGTTGCGCCGGCACCCGTGGGCGATCTCGCTGATGGAGTCCCGGACGTCGCCCGGCGACGGGTCGCTCAGCCGGCACGAGGCGACCCTGGCGACCCTGCGGCAGGGCGGCTTCACGGTCGTCGCGGCCGCGCACGCCTACGCGCTCATCGACAGCTACGTCTACGGGTTCGCCGTCCAGGAGACCACGATCCCGCTGGGCGGCCCGGAGGACACCGCGGCCGTGGTGGGCGAGATGATGGCGACGTTCGACGGCGCCTACCCGTACATGTCAGAGATCGCGACCGAGCACGTGATGAAGCCGGGGTACGACTTCGGCGACGAGTTCGAGATCGGGCGTGAGCTGGTGCTGGACGCGCTCGAGACCCTGCGCGAACGCGGGGGCTAGTCCCGAGGTCCCCGGCGGGACAGCCGGTCGAGCGCGCCGTCGGGCAACGTCGCCGCCAGCTCGGGCGCGAACTCCCCGTCCACCAGCACGAAGCAGACCCGCGCGACGCTGTCGCCGCGGTTCGCCCACGCGTGGTCGGTGCCGCGCTGCACCACGATGTCGCCGGCTCGCAGGGTCACCTCGGAGTCGTCGAGGACCAGCGTGATCTCGCCCTCCAGCACGATGCCGTAGTCGACCGACGCGGTGCGGTGCACCGGTGACTGCAGGCCGCGCTCGTCGAGGAAGCCCGGCGCGAACTCGTTGATCCGGATCTTGGTGCCGTGCGGCGGAGGCGGGACGGCGAGCTCGCGCTCGGTCGGGTCGGCCTCCTCGGCCGCGACCAGCGGAGCCGGCGCACCCGTCGTGTTCCAGACCTCGTGGAAGGCGACGCCGTCGTCCGGGAGCTCGCGGCTGACCGGCACCGGTCCGTCCGAGAGCACGACGGAGACGCCGTCGGGCGTGTGGCCGGTGACGACCCGGCGGGGGACGGAGGACATGCTCAGAATCCGATCGGTAGTCCGGCGTAGTTCTCGGCCAGCCCGGTCGCGCCGGCCTCGCTCGACGTGACCCAGCGGAGCTGGGACAGCTGGAGCTCGGCGTCGAACGGGTCGCCGCTGGTGTGCAGCATCGTGGTCATCCACCACGAGAAGTGGGTGCAGCGCCAGACCCGGCGCAGCGCGGTGTCGGAGTACGACGCGGCCGGACCCTCGTCGCCCTTGCGGAGCAGCGCGACGAGAGCCGGGGCGAGCAGCCCGACGTCGGCCACCGCGAGGTTGAGGCCCTTGGCGCCGGTCGGCGGCACGATGTGGGCGGCGTCGCCGGCGAGGAACAGCCGCCCGTGCCGCATCGGGGTCTGCACGAACGAGCGCATCGGCAGCACCGACTTCTCGGTGATCGGGCCGGGCGTCAGCGTCCAGCCGTCCTGGCCGTGACCGAGCCGGGTGGCGAGCGCCTCCCAGATCCGGTCGTCGGACCAGTCGTCGATCGCGGTGTCGTTCGGGACCTGCAGGTAGAGCCGCGAGACCGTCGCCGACCGCATCGAGTGCATCGCGAAGCCGTCGGGGTGCCAGGCGTAGATGAGCTCGTCGGTCGAGGGCGCCACGTCCGCCAGCACGCCGAGCCACGAGTAGGGGTAGACCTTCTCCCACGTCTGCCGCACGGACCCGGGGATCGCCGACCGGGACGGGCCGAACGAGCCGTCGCAGCCGACGACGACATCGGCCTCGATCCGCCGCGCCGCACCGGACGAGTCGGTGAACGTCACCGACGGCCGGTCGGTGTCGAGGTCGTGCAGCGCGGTGTCCGCGACCTCGTAGTGGATCTCGTGCCCGCGCGCGTGTGCAGCGGCGACGAGGTCCTTCTGCACCTCGGTCTGGCCGTAGACCCAGACCGAGCGGCCGGTCAGGTCGACGAAGTCGACGTGGTGGCGTTCGCCCTGCCCGTGGTCGAGCCACTGGAGGTGGATGCCGTGGTGCCGGTCGCCCTCGCGGTCGAGGCGGTCACCGAGGCCGCTCGCCCGCAGCAGGTCGACGGTCGACTGCTCGAGGATGCCGGCGCGGATCCGCGACGCGACGTACTCCTCCGAGCGGCTCTCGACGACGACCGACTCGACGCCCTCGGCGGCCAGCAGGTGCGCCAGCAGGAGCCCGGCCGGGCCGGCGCCGACGATCGCCACCTCGGTTCGCATGACGTCAGTCTCGTTGCGCGCGCCCTGACTGACTACGGGCGGCTTCCACTCACCGGAAGGCCGTCCAGACCCCGTCCGATGCCGCGCGCTGCCACCTGGAGGGCGGCCACCAGTCGTGGTCGCTCCTTGCCCAGTGCCGGCAGCACGATGCCCAGGGAGGCCACGACGTCACGCTGGCCGTCGGAGCCGGCCCGCCTGATCGGGACCGCGACCGAGCAGGCCCCCAGGGACATCTCCTCGACGGTGGTGGCGTAGTCGTCGCGAACCACGCGGGCCAGCTGGCGGCGGAGCATCCCGGGCTGGGTCACGGTGTACGGCGTGATCCGGGTGAGCGCGCCGAGCACCTGCGCCTGCACGTCCGGGGGCGCGTGCGCGAGCAACACCTTGCCGACCCCGGTCGCGTGCAGCGGCAGCCGCGAACCGACCTGGCTGACGACGGGGACGGAGGCGTGCCCGGCCAGCCGGTCGACGTACAGCACCTCCACGCCGTCGCGGACCGCGAGGTGCACCGTCGCCAGGGTCGCACCGTAGAGGTCGTGGAGGAACGGCGAGGCCAGCTGGCGGAGCCCGGTCTGCACGGGAGCGAGCAGCCCGAGGTCCCACAGCCTCCGCCCGACGACGTAGCGGCCGTCGGCCGTCCTGGCGATCGCGCCCCACGCGGTGAGCTCGGCCGCAAGTCGGTGCGCGGTCGGCAGCGGCAGGTCGGCACGGGCCGCGAGCTCGGTGAGCGTCAGCCGCCGGTGCTGCTCGTCGAACGCTGCGAGAAGTGCCAGCGCCCGGCTGGTGACGCTCGCGCCGGCAGTGGGCGAACGACGGGCCATGAGCCGAGCCTTCCACTCAACGGAAGTCGTCGCTAGTCCGGGCGACGTCGCGGATCTAGCGTGTCGGCGTGGACACCCAGGCCGAGGTCAGCGACGAGATCGCCGAGATCGGCAAGGCGTACGCCGCGGCCGGGGTCGAGGAGACCACGCCGCGCCTGGACTACGCGCCCTACCGCAGCAGCCTGCTCCGGCACCCGACCAAGGACCTCCACCACGCCGACCCCGAGGGCGTCGAGCTGTGGGCGCCCGCGTTCGGCCACCAGGACGTCGGCGCGCTGGAGTCCGACCTCACGATCCAGCACGGCGGCGAGCCGGTGGGGGAGCGGATGGTCGTCACCGGCCGGGTGGTCGACGGCGACGGGCGCCCGGTGCGTCACCAGCTCGTCGAGATCTGGCAGGCCAACGCGGGCGGCCGCTACATCCACCAGCGCGACCAGCACCCCGCCGCCATCGACCCGAACTTCACCGGGACCGGGCGCTGCCTCACCGACGGCGACGGCGTCTACACGTTCACCACCATCAGGCCCGGGCCCTACCCGTGGCGCAACCACCGCAACGCCTGGCGTCCGGCGCACATCCACTTCTCGCTCTTCGGCACCGAGTTCACCCAGCGGATGGTCACGCAGATGTACTTCCCCGGCGACCCGCTCTTCGCCCTCGACCCCATCTACCAGTCGATCGTCGACCCGGCCGCCCGCGACCGGCTCGTCGCGACGTACGACCACGACGTCACCCAGCACGAGTGGTGCACCGGCTACCGCTGGGACATCGTCCTGACCGGCTCGCACCGCACCCCGCTCGAGGAGGACGTCGAGCCGTGAGCCTCGTCCCGACCCCCGGCCAGACGGTCGGCCCCTTCTTCGGCTACGCGCTGCCGTACGACGGCGACTCGGCGCTGGTCCCCGCCGGTCACCCCGACGCCGTCCGCCTGCACGGCCGGGTCCTGGACGGCGACGGCAACCCGGTTCCCGACGCGCTCCTCGAGCTGTCCCAGGTCGCGCCCGACGGCACCCACCCCAGCGGCGCCGGGTCGCTGCGCCGCGACGGTTACGAGTTCACGGGCTGGGGCCGCGCGTCCACCGACGACACGGGTCACTACTCGTTCTCGACCCTGGTCCCGGGGGCGCCGTTCTTCGGGGTCACCGTGTTCGCCCGCGGGCTGCTGGACCGGCTGTTCACCCGGGCGTACCTACCGGACCGTGCGGACGACCCGTTCCTCGAGACCGTCGACGCCGGGCGTCGGGCGACCCTCGTGGCGGCGCGCGACGAGCGCGGTTTCGTGTTCGACATCCGGCTCCAGGGCGAGGGCGAGACGGTCTTCCTCACCTATCCGCGGCCGCGTCCGTAACACTGACCGCCGTGGGATACCTCTTCTGGCCCGGCGACCATCGCGCCGACGAGCACTTCAGCGACCAGACCTTCCGTGAGGCGATGCTCGCCGTGGAGATGGTGTGGCTCGACGTGCTGGTCGAGGCGGGGATCGCGCCACCCGACGCGCGGGTCGACCTCGCCGGCCTCGTCGAGGACTACCACGAGGAGTGGCTCGTCGAGGAGACCGAGTCGGGCGGCAACCCGGCGATGGCGCTCGTCGGGCTGCTGCGCAGCGCGCTCGAGGACGACCAGCCGACGGCCGCGGCCTGGCTGCACCGCGGCCTCACCAGCCAGGACGTCGTCGACACCGCGCTGATGCTGATGGCGCAGGACGCGGTCGCGCAGCTCCAGGTCGACATCCGCGGGCAGGCCGAGCGGCTGGCGATGCTGGCGTCCACGCACAAGGGCACGCCCATGGTGGCGCGGACGCTGACCCAGCACGCGGTGCCGACGACGTTCGGCCTCAAGGCCGCCCAGTGGCTGGCCGGCGTGCTCGACGCCTACGACGAGCTCAACCGGCTGGTGTTCCCGGTGCAGATCGGCGGCGCCGCCGGCACGCACGCGGCGGTGGTGGAGCTGGGCGGCCGCCCGCAGGAGATCGTGGTCCGAGTGGCGCAGCGGCTCGACCTCGCACCGGCCGCGCCCTGGCACACGCGCCGGACCGCGGTCACGCGGCTGGGCGACGCGCTGGTCCGGTGCACCGACGCCTGGGGACGGATCGCCGAGGACGTGCTCACCCTGAGCCGACCGGAGATCGGCGAGCTCAGCGAGGGCACCGGCGGCGGCTCCTCGACGATGCCGCAGAAGCACAACCCGGTCCTCTCGGTGCTGGTCCGCCGGGCCGCGATGACGACCCCGATGCTGGGGGCGACGCTGCACCTCGCCGCCGCCCAGCAGAACGACGAGCGGGCGGACGGCGGCTGGCACGCCGAGTGGGCGCCGCTGCGCGACCTGGTGCGCCGCACGATCGTCGCGGCGTCGCAGACCTTCGACCTGGTCGCCGACCTCGAGGTCGACCGGGGCCGGATGGCGACGACGCTGCACGACGCGCGGGAGTCCGTCGGGGCCGAGCAGTGGTCGATGGCCGAGCTCGCCGGCAAGACCCCGTCGTTCGCCTACCTCGGCATCGCCACCGAGCTCGTGGACTCGGTCCTGGAGCGGGCCCGGGTGACGTTGTCCGAGACCCCGGTGGAGGCGACGCCGTGACGCCTGCCATCACCGCGGTGCGGATGAGCGGAGCCGCCCACCGGGAGGAGCTGCCGTTGCTGGTGCTCGGGCCCTCCTTGGGGACCTCGGCCGCGACCCTGTGGGGCGCCGCCGCCCGGGACCTGACCGAGCACTTCGACGTGGTCGCCTGGGACCTGCCCGGTCACGGCCACAACCGCTCGGTCCCCGACGAGCCGTTCACGATGGCCGAGCTGGCGGCCGGGGTGCTGGCGGTCGTCGACGAGATCCGGCCCGGCGCGACCTTCGCGTACGCCGGTGACTCGGTCGGCGGCTGCGTCGGCCTCCAGCTGCTGCTCGACGCACCGGACCGTGTCGACGAGGCGGTCCTGCTCTGCACGGGTGCGCGGATCGGCGATGCCGCCACCTGGCCGGACCGGATCGAGCAGGTGCGCGCGTCCGGCACCCCCGTCCTCGTCGCCGGGGCGGCGGGGCGCTGGTTCGCACCGGGCTTCGTGGACCGCGCGCCCGACACCGTGTCGTCCCTGCTGCACGCGCTCCAGGACGCCGACGACCGCGGCTACGTCCTGGTCTGCGAGGCCCTCGCGGGGTTCGACGTCCGCGGCCGGCTCCGCGAGATCGGCGCGCCGGTGCTCGCGGTGGCCGGTGCGGACGACCCGGTGACGACCACGGAGCACCTCAGGGAGATCGCCACCGGCGTACGTCGCGGCGCCCTCGTGGAGCTGCCCGACACCTCGCACCTGGCGCCGGCCGAGCGCCCGGCCGAGGTGGCCGCCCTGATCCGCCGCCACGTCCTCGGAGAGGAGCCACCGATGTCACCCGGGTACGACTCCGGCATGGAGGTCCGTCGCGCGGTCCTCGGCGACGAGCACGTCGACCGGGCGATCGCGAGCACGACCGACCTCACCCGTGACTTCCAGGACCTGATCACGCGGTACGCCTGGGGCGAGATCTGGACCCGTCCCGGCCTCGACCGGCGCAGCCGCTCGATGATCACGCTCACCGCTCTCATCGCACGCGGTCACGACGAGGAGCTGGCCATGCACCTGCGTGCCGCGCTCCGCAACGGCCTGACCGCCGAGGAGATCAAGGAGGTGATCCTGCAGAGCGCGATCTACTGCGGCGTCCCCGACGCCAACACGGCCTTCCGCATCGCCCAGCAGGTCCTGGAAGAAGAAGAGACAGATGCCTGACGCATTCCTGTACGCCGCCTCGCGCACCCCGTTCGGCCGCTTCGGCGGTGCCCTCGCCGACGTCCGGCCCGACGACCTGGCCGCGTCCGCGATCACGAGCGTGCTCGCGAAGGCGCCCGGCCTCGACCCGGAGCGGATCGCCGACGTCGTCTGGGGCTGTGCCAACCAGGCCGGTGAGGACAACCGCAACGTCGGCCGGATGGCCGTGCTGCTCGCCGGGCTCCCGGTCTCGGTCCCCGCGGTCACCGTCAACCGGCTCTGCGGGTCGTCGCTCGACGCGGCGATGCAGGCGTCGCGGACCGTCGAGTCCGGTGACGCGGACGTCGTGCTCGCCGGCGGCGTCGAGTCGATGACGCGCGCGCCGTGGGTGCTGCCGAAGCCGTCGCGCGCCTACCCGGCGGGCAACGTCACCGCGGTGTCGACCACGCTCGGGTGGCGGCTCGTCAACGACCGGATGCCGGCGGAGTGGACCGTGTCCCTCGGCGAGGCCAACGAGCAGCTCGCGGAGCGGTTCTCGATCTCGCGCGAGCGCCAGGACGAGTTCGCGGTGCGGTCGCACCTGCTGGCGCAGGCCGCCTGGGAGTCCGGGTTCTACGACGACCTCGTGGCGCCGCTGGACGCCCTCGCACGCGACGAGGGCATCCGCGCCGACTCGACCGTGGACAAGCTCGCCGGCCTGAAGCCGTCCTTCCGTCCGGACGGGACGATCACGGCTGGCAACGCGTCGCCCCTGAACGACGGCGCCTCCGCCCTGCTCGTCGGCTCCGAGGCCGCGGGGCAGAGCCACTCGTTGGGCATCCCGCTGGCGCGCTTCGCGGGACGCGGCGTCCACGCGCTCGCTCCCCAGGACTTCGGCTTCGCGCCGGTCGAGGCGGCCGAGAAGGCGCTGGCCCGCGCCGGCATCGGGTGGGACGACGTGTCGGCTGTCGAGCTCAACGAGGCGTTCGCGGCGCAGTCCCTGGCCTGTGTCGACGCCTGGCGGGTCGACCCCGGCATCGTGAACGCCAAGGGCGGGGCGATCGCGATCGGCCACCCGCTCGGCGCCTCGGGGGGCCGGATCCTCGGCACCCTCGCGCACCGGCTGCGTGAGTCCGGCGACCGCTGGGGCGTCGCGGGGATCTGCATCGGCGTCGGCCAGGCGCTGGCCGTCGTCCTCGAGAACCCCGACAGCACCGCATGAGCGCGACGACCTTCTACGAGGACGCGGACGCTGCGGTCGCGGACGTCGCCGACGGGTCGACGGTGCTGATCGGCGGGTTCGGGATGGCCGGGATGCCGGTCGAGCTGATCGACGCGCTGATCCGCCAGGGCGCGACAGACCTGACCGTCGTGAACAACAACGCGGGCAACGGCGACACCGGCTTGGCCGCGCTCCTCGCGAAGGGCCGCGTGCGCAAGGTGATCTGCTCGTTCCCCCGGCAGCACGACTCGTGGGTGTTCGACGGCCTGTACCGCGAGGGGAGGGTCGAGCTCGAGCTCGTCCCGCAGGGCAACCTCGCCGAGCGCATGCGGGCGGCCGGTGCGGGGATCGGCGCGTTCTTCTGCCCGACCGGCGTCGGCACCCCGCTCGCCGAGGGCAAGGAGACCCGGGAGATCGACGGCCGGACCTACGTCCTGGAGTACCCCATCCACGGCGACGTCGCGCTCATCGGCGCGCATCGCGCCGACCGGATGGGCAACCTCGTCTACCGCAAGACGGCCCGGAACTTCGGCCCGGTGATGGCGACCGCCGCGGCCGTCACCGTCGCGCAGGTCCGGGAGGTCGTGGAGACCGGCGGGCTCGACCCGGAGGTCGTCGTGACGCCGAGCATCTTCGTGGACCGGGTGGTCGCGGTATGAGCCTCGACCGTCCGCTGGGCAAGGAGGAGCTGGCCGCGCTGGTGGCCCGCGACATCCCCGCCGGCTCCTTCGTCAACCTCGGCATCGGGCAGCCCACCGCGGTCGCCGACCACCTCGCCGCCGACTCCGGGCGTCGTCCTGCACACCGAGAACGGGATGCTGCACATGGGACCGGCCGCCACCCCGGGCCAGGAGGACCGGGACCTCACCAACGCGGGCAAGCAGCCCGTCACCGAGCTGCCCGGGGCGTCGTACTTCCACCACGCCGACTCCTTCGCGATGATGCGCGGCGGCCACCTCGACGTCTGCGTCCTCGGCGCGTTCCAGGTCTCGGCGACCGGCGACCTGGCCAACTGGCACACCGGCGCCCCGGACGCGATCCCCGCCGTGGGCGGTGCCATGGACCTGGCGATCGGCGCCAGGAGCGTCTTCGTGATGATGACGCTGTTCGCCAAGGACGGCACGCCGAAGCTCGTCCCGGAGTGCACGTACCCGCTGACCGGCGTGGCCTGCGTCGACCGGGTCTACACCGACGTCGCGACGTTCGACATCACGCCCGACGGCGTGCGCGTCCGCGAGACGTTCGGGACCACCGAGGCCGAGCTGCGCGAGCGGCTCGACGTGCTCTAGGTCGTCGCGGACGCGTCGGCGCTGGCGGGGGAGGCCGGTGCCTCGGCCGGCGGCTCGGCCGGAGGCTCGCTCTCCGTGGTCGCGTCGGGGCTCGGCTCCTCGGACGAGGGTGTCGGCTCCTCGCTCGGCGCGGGCGTCGGCGTGTCCGACGGGGTCGGCAGCGTCGGGGTCGGCGTGGGCGTCGTCGGTTCCGGGGTGGTGGGGTCCTCGGTGGGCGTCGGGTCCGTGGGAGTCGGCTCCGTGGGCGTCGGGTCGTCCGGGTCGACGACGGCGACGACGAACGGGAACGACGTCGCGCCCTCGGCCAGCGGCCGGTCGACGAACCGCCACCGGTAGTACGCGGTGCGGGTCGGCTTGATCTGCGCGACCGGTCCCCGGGCGCCGACGTCGACGACGCGGATGTTCTCCCAGCGGCCGGTGAGCGCGTCGTGGCGCTCGAGGATCACCGTCGCGTGGGCGATCGGCCTGCCGTTGGAGGTGTGGAGGTCGCCACGCAGCGTGACCTGCTGCCCGGGCTTCACGATCCGGTCCGAGGCGTCGATGCTCAACCAGGTGTCCAGGCCCTCGAGGTCGTAGGTCGTCACGGCACCCGGCCGGCCGATGCGCATCGCGTCCATCGAGAACGGCGCGCCGTCGCAGCCGAAGGTGAGGGCGTAGAGGCCCGGACCGTCACCGCCGTGCGCGGCGACGAACTCGCCCACCGACACCTCCCCGGGCGCCGTCTCGAGGGCGGCGCGGGTCGACATGTCGTACCGGGTCCAGGCGTACGAGCGCGGCGTGGCCGCCACCGTCGTCCACCGGCCGGCCGGCGCCGAGATCGGCGCCACCCCGAACCACATGACGGCGGTGCCGCTGTCGGCCGGGGCCTGGTAGCCGACCACGGCGCGGCCGGTCGTGCCGGCCGGGGCGAAGACGCTCAGGGTGGCCGTGTTGTTGCCGACCACCGACGTGACGAGGTGCTGAGAGCCGATCGCGGTCCCGCCGGCGAGGTCGTAGCCGAGGCTGCGCGCACCCGACGGCGCCTTCTCGGGGCCGAGGCCGATGGTCGGTGCGAGGGTCTGGTCGGCGCGCACGAAGAGGTCGTCGCACCCGACGTAGGCGAGCTGCGCCCACGCGTCCGGGAAGTCCGTGCCGTGCACCACGACGGTGCGGTCGGCGTGGGCCACCGCCGGGAGGCCGAGCGTCAGCGCCGCGGCAGCGCCGACTGCCGCGCATCCGCGCGAAACCCGACCAAACATGTAGAGAATCCTAGTCGACTTCTTCCCGGCCGTAATAACCCAATTGGGCTATTGGAGCCGATGTTCCTGATCATGTCTCCGGTGCTTCTTGAAGTATTCACCCAGGAGGGTGGAGGCCTCCTCCGCGAGCACGCCACTGACCACTTCGGGACGGTGGTTGAGGCGTCTGTCCCGGACCACGTCCCACAGGCTGCCGACCGCGCCGGCCTTCGGGTCGTACGCCGCGAAGACCACCCGGTCGACCCGGCTCAGCACCGCGGCGCCGGCGCACATCGTGCACGGCTCGAGCGTGACGACCAGCGTGCAGCCGTCGAGCCGCCACTCTCCCCGGTCGCGTGCGGCGGCCCGGAGCGCCACCACCTCGGCGTGACCGGTGGGGTCCGCCTCGGCCTCGCGGACGTTGCGGCCGCGGCCGACGACCTGGCCGTCGGCGTCGACGACGACGGCCCCGATCGGGACGTCGTCGGTGGCGAGCGCTGCGCGCGCCTCGTCGAGGGCGGCACGCATCGACGCGTCCCAGCGGTCCTGCACGAGATCGAGTCTGTCAGGCCGAGGTGAGGCCGACGACGTCGTCGAAGAGCTCGCCGAACCCGAGTAGCCGGGCGACGTCGGAGAGCGCCTCGTCGGGGAAGAGCTCGTCGTCGTCGAGCATCTCGTCGACCAGCTCGCTCAGCTCGGCCTCGGGCACGCCGAGGTCGACGAGCAGGTCGAGGTGCCCGGCCGGTGCCGCGTCGTCATCGTCGTCCGGGAGATCCACCCCGATGGTCTCGAGGTGCTCCACCGCCGACGTCGCCAGGTCCCACTCCTCGGCCGCGGTGATGTCGGAGAGGAGCAGCCGGGTCCGGTCGCCGGTGACGCGGACGAGGAGGAAGAAGTCCTCGTCGACGGCGATCATCGCCAGGGCGCCCTCGTCGCCGGGGAACCGGCTCAGCGCATCGGCCAACGTCTCGATGTCGGTGAGGTGGTCGTGCGCCAGGTCGGCGACCTGCCACTCGTCGCCGTCACGGTAGGCGGCAACGGCGAGGTCGACCCCGTCGTCGGTACCGCTCACCGTGCTCACCGTGTCAATGTGACAGACGGCCACTGGTGCGGCCAAGCCCTTTGCTCCGTAGGGTTCCGGCATGCGCACCCAGGTCGTGGACCACCCGCTCGTCGCCCACAAGCTCACCGCCCTGCGGGACCAGGACACCGACTCGCCGACGTTCCGTCAGCTGACCGACGAGCTCGTCACGCTCCTGGCGTACGAGGCGACCCGCGAGGTGCGCGTCGAGCCGCACGACATCGTCACCCCGGTCTCGCCCACGACCGGCGTCAAGCTGGCCGCGCCGAAGCCGCTCGTCGTCCCGATCCTGCGGGCCGGCCTGGGCATGCTGGACGGGATGATGCGGCTGCTGCCGACGGCCGAGGTCGGCTTCGTCGGCATGGCGCGCGACGAGGAGACGCTCGAGGCCGTGACGTACGCCGAGCGGCTGCCCGAGAACCTCGAGGGCCGGCAGTGCTACGTCCTCGACCCGATGCTGGCGACCGGGGGCACGTTGTCGGCGGCCATCAAGTTCCTGACCGACCGCGGCGCCAACCACATCACCGCCATCTGCCTCCTCGCGGCGCCCGAGGGCTGCGCCCGCGTCGAGAAGGACCTGGAGGGCCTGGACGTGCCGGTCACGGTCGTCGTCGCGGCCATGGACGAGAAGCTCAACGAGAAGGGCTACATCGTCCCGGGCCTCGGCGACGCGGGGGACCGTCTCTACGGCGTGGTCGGTTAGACCTCCCACTCGTAGAGCGGGACGGTGCCCGTCGCGATGAGCAGCATGATCATCAGCAGGGCCAGGCCGGCCAGGGCGTAGACGGCTCCGCCGTCGTGGCCTCGTCGCGGAGGCGTCAGGGTCTTCTCGTAGGAATCGTCGAACAGGTGTTGCGGGGTCTCGTGCGGGGGCACATCAACCACCTCTCAGGGATTCCCTCCCACAGAGCCACTACCGCGGTCGGGCAGTCGCTAAACCTTCCGACGGCGCCTCGACCGGGATGAGCACCGTGCCGGAATGCGTCGAGGGGCACAGGGCCAGCCCTCATCCGACCCGGGTGCTGGCCCGGATGCGCCTCGGTACCGTCGTTCCTAGCGTCGAGTGCATGAACAGGACCAAGCACAAGAACGCCAGGGCCTCGGTCGCCACAGCAGTGGTCGCCGGAGGGATCGTGGCGCTGTCCATGACGCAGGCGACGGCACCGGCGGGGGCGACCACGCCGGGCGACAACGGCCCGGTCGTCTTCACCCTGGAGGGCTCGGAGGTCCCGCAGCTCCAGGTCCTGGACCCGAGCGACGGGTCGCTCCGCATGCTGACCCACCGCAAGCGCGTGGAGGTCGGCAACGCCGACTGGTCGCCCTCCGGGCGGCAGGTCGTGTTCGAGGCGTACGTCGACGACCGGGCGTTCATCCAGATCGTGCGAGCCGACGGCACGAACCGCCGCACCCTGCGGCCAGGACTGACCGGGTTCCTCGGCCAGCCGGCCTTCGTGCCGCACAGCGATCTCGTCGTCTTCGAGCGGTTCGACCCGGAGACCGGTGACGACAGCCTCTGGCTGATGCGCCGTGACGGCAGCCACGCCCGCCGGCTGACCACCAACCCCTTCCCCGGACAGGGGGGCGACACCGACCCCAACGTGTCTCCCGACGGACGGACCGTCAGCTTCGTCAGGATCTCGGTGATGGACGACAAGCAGGCGCTGTTCTCGGTTCGGCTGGACGGGTCGCACGTGCGGCGCCTCCTGCCGTACGCCGCCGACGTGGCCGTGAAGCACGACTGGTCGCCGGACGGTCGGCACATCGTGGTCAGCGTCAACGCGAACGAGGGGTCACGTCCTCAGCTCTCGGCCAACGTGGCCGTCATCCGGCCCGACGGCAGCCACCTGCGGCGTCTGACGCACTTCAGGGGACGCGAGACCAACGCCTTGGTCGGTGGCTTCTCGCCCGACGGCAAGTGGGTCATCTACCGGGTCGAGACCGGCGACGGAGAACCGACGCTGCCGTCAGGGCGCTATGCCCTGATGAAGGTCCGCGCGACCGGTGGTGAACCCGTGCTGGTGGCGGCGATCGACGGCCGGCCGCGCAACATCGACTGGGGCCCGAGGTCCTAGCCCACGGCGCGCCCCGGGTCACTTCTGTCCGGTGAGCGCGAGCGTCCCTCCGAGACCGATCATCATCAGACCGCCACCGGCCTGCATCCGGGTGAGCCGCCGGGGCTCGCCGCCGAACCAGTTGCGGGCCGTGCCCGCCGCCCAGGCGTAGGTGCTGTCCGAGACCAGCGCGACGGTCATGAAGATGCAGCCCAGGAGGAACAGCTGCACGGGGATGCTGCCGCCCGAGTGGTCGACGAACTGCGGGAGGACGGCCGCCAGGAACACCAGTGACTTCGGGTTGGTCACGCCGACCATGAAGCCGTCGCGGACGATGCGCAGGTTGCCGCGGTGCGGGGTGGTCGTCACGGAGTCCACGGCACCGCCTCGGGTGCGGACCGCCTGCACACCCAGGTAGACGAGGTAGGCGGCGCCGACCAGCTTGACGGCGGTGAACACGACGGCCGACTCCGCGACCAGCGTGCCGACGCCGAGCGCGACGGCGAGCACGATCGGCAGCAGACCGAGGGTGTTGCCGAGAACGCTGAGCAGCCCGGCCCGTCGACCGAGGGCGAGCGACCGGCCGACGACGAACAGCACCGTCGGACCGGGGATCAGGGTCAGCAGGACCGAGGCGAGCCCGAAGGCGGCGGCCTGCTCGAGGCTCAGCATGGAGCAAGCGTGTCAGACCTGGGTGCCGACGAGCGACCCGATTCCGAACGTGACCGCCATCGCGACCAGGCCCCAGCCGACGTTGCGCACGACGGCCCGGCGGGGCGGCCCCGAGGAGAGCCTGGCGCTGGCCCAGCCGGTGAACGCCAGAGCGACCGCCACGGACGCGACGGTGACGGGGACCCGGGCCCCGGGCGAGACCAGCCCGATGGTGAGCAGCGGGAGGAGTGCGCCGAGGGTGAACGCGAGCATCGAGGCCCAGGCGGCGGTCCACGGGCTCGAGATGTCGTCGACGTCGATGCCCAGCTCGGCCTCGGCGTGAGCGGCGAGGGCGTCGTGGTCGGTCAGCTGCTGGGCGACCTGGAGGGCGAGCTCCTCGGTGAGCCCCTTGCCGACGTAGATCCCGGCGAGCTCCTCGAGCTCGTCGAGCGGGTCGTCGATGAGCTCCTGCCGCTCCTTGTCGAGGAGGGCCAGCTCGGAGTCGCGCTGCGTGCTGACCGAGACGTACTCGCCCGCGGCCATGCTCAGGGCGCCGGCCGCGAGCCCGGCGATGCCGGCGATCAGGATCGAGGTCCGGTCCGTGGTCGCGCCGGCGACGCCCAGCACGATGCCGGCCGTCGAGACGATGCCGTCGTTCGCGCCGAGGACGCCCGCGCGGAGCCAGTTCAGCCGGCCGCGGTAGCCCTCCTGGTGGGGCTCGTCCTCGTGCGGCTGGGCGTGCAGGTCCGCGAGGTCGAGCTCGAGGTCGTCGGTGGCCACGGTGTGATCGTCCCGACTCGCGGGGACGCCTGCAACGAAGGCGAGCCTGCGCTCAGATGCCGGCGAGGACCGTGGCGCCGGAGAGCTCGTAGCCGACGACGATCGCGTCGACCACGACCGCGATCGCGAGCACGCCGATGGCGCCGTGGCGGGCGAGCGGGTGGCGGAGGGTCAGCACGAAGACGCCGAGCAGCATCAGGATGGCCAGGCCGGCAGCCAGGTAGACCAGCGCGTCCGTGGCGGTGCCGTTGGTGTGCGTCCACCAGATGCCCATCGCCGCCGCGTTCGCGGCCACCACGGTCAGCACGGCGCCGAGGACGTAGACCGCCTCGGGCGCGTGATGTGCGTGGGCGACCGGAGGAGTCGCCTGCGTGGTCATCCGCCGATCATGCAGTCAGGCCGCGCCGTTGGGAATATCGACATTTCAGTCGACTTTTCAGTCGATCTTCCTGGGCATCAGCAGGCTGACGGCGACGAGGACGACGGCCACGATCGCGCAGCCGACGAAGGTGGTCTCGATCGCCGGCCCGAGGACGGACGGCGAGAGGTGCTCGAGGTCGGGGTTCGCGTGACCGACGGCGTCGGTGACGCGGGCGTTCACGATGGCCCCGAACACGGCGACGCCCACGGCGCTGCCCACCGTCCGCGCGAACATCGTCACGCCCGTGGTGACGGCCCGGGACTCCCACCCGACCGCCGACTGGGCGGCGATCACCGAGGGCGCGACCGCGAACCCGAAGCCGATGCCCATCACGAAGCACGGCACCGCGAGGTGGAACAGCGAGCTGTCCCCGTCGATCGTGAGGAGGAGCAGTGCTCCCGCGAGCCCGAACAGCGAGCCGATGATCATCGTCGACCGGAAGCCGATGGAGAGGTACAGCCGGCCCGCGTTGGAGGCCGACAGCGGCCAGCCCAGCGTCAGCGCCGCGAGCGCGAAGCCCGCCATCAGCGCGCCGTGGCCGAGGACCCCCTGGGCGTAGAGGGGGATGTACGACGTGAGGCCGACGAGGAGGACGCCGACGACCAGCGCCGTCAGGATCGCGGGCAGGATCACCCGGTGCCGGAAGACCCACAGGGGCAGGACCGGCTCCGCCGCGCGCCGCTCGACGAGCACGAACAGCGCGATCTGCACGGCGGCGGCGGTGAAGAGCGCGACGCTCACCGGTGAGGTCCAGGACCACCGGACGCCGCCCTCGAGCAGCCCGAGCAGCAGGGTCGCCCCGCCGCCGCTCAGGAGCACCGCGCCCAGGACGTCGAGCTTGTGCGGCGCGGGCTCGATCCGCTCCTCGAAGCGCCGCGTGAACATCCAGAGGACCGCGAGGGCGATCGGGATGTTGATGAAGAAGATCCAGCGCCACGACAGGTAGTCGGAGAACACCCCGCCGAGCGTGGGGCCGACGACGGAGGAGACCGCCCAGACGCCGGCGAGGTAGCCCTGGACCTTGGCTCGCTCGGCCACCGTGTAGATGTCGCCGACGATGGTCATGCCGATCGGCTGCACCGCACCGGCACCGATGCCCTGGACGGCGCGGAACGCGATGAGCGACCCCATGCTCCACGCCAGCCCGCAGAGCAGCGAGCCCAGCAGGAAGACCCCGACGCCGAACAGCATCATCGGCTTGCGTCCGTACTGGTCGGCGAGCTTGGAGTACAGCGGGACCGTGACCGCCTGCGTCAGCAGGTAGATGGAGAACAGCCACGGGAACTGGGTGAAGCCACCGAGGTCCTCGACGACAGCCGGCACGGCCGTCGCGAGCACCGTCGCGTCGATCGCGACCAGTCCCGTGCTGAGCATGACCGCGAGCAGCACCGGGCCCCGCTCGCTGCGCAGGCCGACGTCGGCACGGCTCACCACGGGGGAGGTCACGTCTGGCCGGAACCCCTCGCTGCCGTCGGACATTCCCCCAGCCTCCCCTGGACGACGGCGAGCCGCCGACCCGATGGGTCGGCGGCTCGCTCTGAAGGGGTGGCGGTCAGTGCCGGGCGACGACCAGTCCGAGTCCGAGACCGGCCACCGGGGCGTGGACCTGCACACGGGTGGTGTGGAGGTGGGGCACGCGCGGCTGACGACGACGGGCGGTGGTGCGGCGCCAGGTGGTGGCGGTCATGACGGTTCCTCTCGGTGTCGCGCCTCCTCGTGGAGGCGATGACCCCACCGTCTCGGGTACCTGGTCCCGGGCGGCAGGGCCTGCTGCCCCGTCGTTGTCCCGATGAAGTCCCGGAAGACAGGTGTGCTTTGATCGTTCCAATGGAGACCTGGCCCGGCAGCGCCTACCCGCTCGGGGCGACGTTCGACGGGAGCGGGACGAACTTCGCCCTCTTCAGCGAGGTCGCGGAGAAGGTCGAGCTCTGCCTGTTCGACGTGGACGCCGGCGGAGCCATCACCGAGACCCGGGTCGAGCTGAGCGAGGTCGACGCCTACGTCTGGCACGCGTACCTGCCCGCCGTGCAGCCGGGACAGCGGTACGGCTACCGGGTGCACGGCCCGTGGGAGCCCACGCAGGGCCTGCGCTGCAACCCGGCGAAGCTGCTCCTCGACCCGTACGCCAAGGCGACCACGGGTGAGATCGACTGGGACCAGGCGCTCTTCGGCTACGACTTCGGCGACGAGGACTCGCGCAACGACGACGACTCCGGTCCGCACATGACGTTCGGCGTGGTCATCAACCCGTTCTTCGACTGGGAGGGTGACCGCCGGCCGGGCGTGCCGTACAACCAGACGGTCATCTACGAGGCGCACGTCAAGGGCCTGACGCACCTGCACCCCGATGTCCCCGAGGAGCTGCGCGGCACGTACGCCGCCCTCGCGCACCCGGCGGTGATCGCGCACCTCACCAAGCTCGGGATCACCGCGATCGAGCTGATGCCGGTCCACCAGTTCATCCAGGACAGCACGCTGCTCGACAAGGGTCTGCGCAACTACTGGGGCTACAACACCCTCGCGTTCTTCGCGCCGCACTCGGACTACGCCGCCACGGGTGAGCTGGGCCAGCAGGTGCAGGAGTTCAAGTCGGCCGTCAAGGCGCTGCACACCGCCGGCATCGAGGTGATCCTCGACGTCGTCTACAACCACACCGCCGAGGGCAACCACCTGGGGCCGACGCTGTCGATGAAGGGCATCGACAACCCGGCGTACTACCGCCTCGTCGAGGACGACCAGCGCTACTACATGGACTACACGGGCACCGGCAACAGCCTCAACGTCCGGCACCCGCACTCGCTCCAGCTGATCATGGACTCGCTGCGGTACTGGGTCACCGAGATGCACGTCGACGGCTTCCGGTTCGACCTGGCCTCGACGCTGGCGCGCGAGTTCTACGACGTCGACAGGCTGGCGACGTTCTTCGAGCTCGTGCAGCAGGACCCGGTGGTCAGCCAGGTGAAGCTGATCGCCGAGCCCTGGGACATCGGACCGGGCGGCTACCAGGTCGGCGGCTTCCCGCCGCAGTGGTCGGAGTGGAACGGCGACTACCGCGACACGGTCCGCGACTTCTGGCGGGGCGAGCCGTCGCTCGGTGCCTTCGCCTCGCGGGTGGCCGGCTCGTCGGACCTCTACGAGCACTCGGGACGGCGCCCGTTCGCGAGCATCAACTTCGTCACCGCCCACGACGGCTTCACCCTGCGTGACCTGGTCTCCTACGACGAGAAGCACAACGAGGCCAACGGCGAGGACAACAACGACGGCGAGAGCCACAACCGCTCGTGGAACCACGGCGTCGAGGGCCCGACCGACGACCCCGAGATCCTCGGTGCCCGCTCGCGCGAGCAGCGGAACCTCCTGGCGACGCTGCTCCTGAGCCAGGGCGTGCCGATGATCCTGCACGGGGACGAGCTGGGCCGGACCCAGGGTGGGAACAACAACACCTACGCCCAGGACTCCGAGATCAGCTGGGTGCACTGGGAGGACGTCGACCGCCCGCTGCTGGAGTTCACCGCCGCGATCGTGAAGCTGCGCCAGCAGCACCCGACCTTCCGTCGCAAGCGCTTCTTCACCGGCACCGAGGCACTGACCGGCGCGAAGGGGGAGGAGCGGCTCAACGACATCGTGTGGCTGCACCCCAACGGTCATCCGATGCAGGACGGTGACTGGTCGGACGGCTCGCAGGTCATCGGCATGTACCTCAACGGCGACGGGATCGCCGGGAAGGGGAGCCGGGGCGAGGACGTCCACGACGACCACTTCCTCCTCTACTTCAACGCCGACGGACCGGTCGACCTGACGCTGCCGCCGGAGGAGTACGCGCCGGCGTGGGACGTCGTCATCAACACGGGGGGCGTCACCGCCGCGGCACTGCCCGCCGGCAGCAGCTTCCACATGGAGCACCGCAGCCTGCTCGTGCTGCAGCAGCACTCCGTGCCGGAGGCCGCTCCCGACTCCTCCGTCGCGGCGTCGGTCGCCGCCGCCGCCAAGCAGGGCGCGAGCTAGTGCTGGTCCCGGCCAGCACCTACAGGTTGCAGATCTCGGCGTCGTTCGACCTGCACGAGGCGACCCGGCTGCTGCCGTACCTGCACGACCTCGGCGTCGACTGGGTGTACCTGTCGCCGATCCTCGAGGCCGAGCCCGGCTCGACGCACGGGTACGACGTCGTCGACCCGACGCGGGTCGACGCCTCGCGTGGTGGCCCGGAAGGGCTCGCCGCCCTGGCCGCGGAGGCGCACCGGCTCGGCATGGGCGTGCTCGTCGACGTGGTGCCGAACCACGTGGGCATCGCCTCCGACGCCAACCCGTGGTGGGCCGATGTCGTCGCCCACGGGCCGGAGTCGCAGTACGCGTCGTTCTTCGACGTGGACTGGGACGCGTCGGGCGGCCGGATCAGCACCGGCGACGAGCTCAACTACCGCCGCTTCTTCACCATCGAGTCCCTGGCCGGCGTCCGGGTCGAGGTCCCCGAGGTGTTCACGGAGACGCACGCCGAGATCCGGCGCTGGTTCGACGAGGGGCTCGTCGACGGACTGCGCGTCGACCACCCCGACGGCCTGCGCGACCCGGCCGGCTACCTCGAGGACCTCGCGGCGCTGACCGGCGGTGCCTACGTCGTGGTCGAGAAGATCCTGGAGCCCGGCGAGGTGCTCCCGGCCGGCTGGGCCACGGCGGGCACCACCGGCTACGACGCCCTGGGTGTCGTCGACCGGGTGCTCACCGACCCGGGCGGCGAGGCGCCGCTGAGCGCGCTGGCCGAGCGGCTCGGTGCGCCGGCGGACTGGCACGACCTCGTCCACGACACCAAGCGCGCCGTCGCGGACACCGTCCTGCACCCGGAGATCCGGCGCGTGGTCCGCGACCTCTCGGGCGAGCCGGCCGGGCAGCGACGCCCCGAGCCTGCCTCGATGGTCGACGCGGTCGCCGAGCTGGCGGCGTGCTTCCCGGTCTACCGCTCCTACCTCCCGGCCGGACGGGCCGACCTCGACCACGCCTTCGCCGACGCCCGGCGCCGCCGACCCGACCTGACCGCGGCGTTCGACCGCGTCCAGCCCGCTCTCCGCGACCCTCGCCATCCGGCCGCGCTGCGGTTCCAGCAGACGAGCGGCATGGTGATGGCGAAGGGCGTCGAGGACTGCGCGTTCTACCGCTACCCCCGGCTGACCTCGCTCAACGAGGTCGGTGGTGACCCGAGCGTGTTCGCGGTGACCGTCCAGGAGTTCCACGACGCGATGGCCCGGCGCCAGGCCGAGCGCCCGCACGCCCTGACCGCCCTGACCACGCACGACACCAAGCGCAGCGAGGACACCCGCGCCCGGATCGCGGTGCTCGCCGAGGTGCCGGACCAGTGGGAGGCGTCGCTCGACGAGCTGCTCCGGCTCGCCCCGCTGCCCGACCCGGCGTTCGGCTCGCTGCTCTGGCAGGCCGTCGTCGGTGCGTGGTCCTTCCCGCTCGACGACGAGTTCCGGGGGCGCCTGCACGGGTACGCCGAGAAGGCGATGCGCGAGGCCGGCGACCGGACCACGTGGGCCGAACCCGACGAGCGGTACGAGCGGGCCGTCCACGCCGCGGTCGACGCCGCCTTCGACGACGAGCAGGTCGGAGCGGTGCTCACGCGCCTCGACGACCTGGTGACGGTGGCCGGCCGGAGCAACGCCCTGTCGGCCAAGCTCCTCGCGCTCGCGATCCCGGGCGTGCCGGACGTCTACCAGGGCACCGAGCTCTGGGACCAGAGCCTGGTCGACCCGGACAACCGCCGGACCGTCGGTTTCGCGCACCGCGCGGCGGTGCTGGCCGGGGACGCCGAGGACGCGGCCTGGCCGAAGATGGCGGTCGTGCTCAGCGTCCTGGGCCTGCGCCGCGAGCGCCCGGACCTGTTCGGCGCCTACACGCCGCTCCCCGTCGTCGGGGAGGCGGCCGGGCACGCCGTCGCCTTCGACCGCGGCGGGTTCGTGGCTGTTGCCACCCGCCTTCCCGTCGGCCTCGGGGCGCGCGGCGGCTGGGGCGGCACGACCGTCGACCTCCCGCCCGGCGCCTGGACCGACCTGCTCACCGGCCTCGCCACCGACGGCTCCCTGGGCGACCTGCTCGAGCCGTACCCCGTCGCCCTGCTCGTCAGGGACCATTGACCGATGAGCCGGTTCGACGTGTGGGCTCCACGCCCGCGCCGGGTCAGCCTCTCCGTCGACGACCAGGTCGTCGGGATGGTCCGGCGCGGGGACGGCTGGTGGACGCCGGCGGAGCCGGTGCCGGAGGCCGGCGAGGTCGACTACGGGTACCTGCTCGACGACGACCCCGAGCTGCGACCCGACCCGCGGTCACGGCGGCAGCCGTCCGGACCGCACGGCCGGTCCCGGACCGTCGACCTCGCGTCGTACGTGTGGGGTGACGGGTCGTGGGCCGGCCGCGAGCTCGCCGGCTCGGTCGTCTACGAGCTGCACGTCGGCACGTTCACCCCGGAGGGCACCCTCGACGCCGCCGCGGGCCGGCTGGGCCACCTGGTGGACCTCGGTGTCGGCCTCGTCGAGCTGATGCCGGTCAACACCTTCGACGGCACGCACAACTGGGGCTACGACGGCGTCGGCTGGTTCGCGGTCGACGAGACGTACGGCGGTCCGGCGGCGTACCAGCGCTTCGTCGACGCCTGCCACCGCGCCGGGCTCGGCGTCGTCCAGGACGTCGTGCACAACCACCTCGGGCCGTCCGGCAACTACCTGCCGCTCTTCGGGCCGTACCTCAAGCCGGGCCGCAACACGTGGGGCGACCTGGTGAACCTCGACGGCGAGGACGCGGCGGAGGTCCGCCGCTACATCCTCGACAACGCGCGCATGTGGTTCGAGGACTACCACGTCGACGGGCTCCGGCTCGACGCCGTGCACGCCCTCCACGACTCGTCGCCCCGGCACCTGCTCGAGGAGCTGGCGGTGGAGACTGACGCGCTGTCGTCCCGGCTGGGGCGCCGCCTCCTCCTGATCGCGGAGTCCGACCTCAACGACCCGCGGCTGGTCACGTCGCGCACCGACGGTGGCTACGGGCTCTCCGCGCAGTGGAGCGACGACTTCCACCACGCGCTCCACGTCGCGCTGACCGGGGAGACCCACGGCTACTACGCCGACTTCGCCCCGCTCGCTGCGCTGGTCAAGGTGTGCGAGCGCGGCTTCTTCCACGACGGCACGTTCTCGTCGTTCCGCGGCCACGACCACGGCGTCCCGATCGACCCGGACGCCGTGCCCCCGTGGCGGCTCGTCGTGTGCAGCCAGAACCACGACCAGATCGGCAACCGCGCGGCGGGCGACCGGCTGACCACGGCGCTCGACGAGGACCAGCTCGCCTGCGCGGCGCTCGTCACGCTGTGCGCGCCGTTCACGCCGATGCTCTTCCAGGGGGAGGAGTGGGCGGCCACGACGCCGTTCCAGTTCTTCACCAGCCACACCGACGAGGAGGTCGGCGCCGCCACGTCCCGGGGCCGGCTCGAGGAGTTCGCCCGGCACGGCTGGGACCCGGACGTCGTCCCCGATCCCCAGGAGCCGGAGACGTTCCGGCGGTCGAAGCTCGACTGGTCGGAGCCCGGGACCCCGCGGGGGGAGCGGATGCTGCGCGTCTACCGGCAGCTCACCGCGCTGCGACGCCGGCTCGGCGACCTGAACGAGCCGACGTTCGCCAGCTGCACGGCCGACGAGGAGGCCCGGGTGTTCACCATGCGCCGCGGCGGCCTCACCGTCGTCGTGAACTTCGGTGAGCAGCCGCAGCAGGTCGAGGTCGACGGGTCGCAGGTGCTCTACGAGACCGAGGCCGGCGTCGAGCTCGCCGACGGCCGGCTGTCGCTACCGCCGCACGCGGGCGCGCTCGTCGGTCAGTAGCCGCCCGACTCCAGCTCGTCGAGGGCGACCTGCTCGTCGTCGGCCGGCGCCTCGACGTCCGGCTGCTCGTCGAAGCCGGAGAAGGTCACCGACCCCGGCTCGTCACCCTCGGTCTTCTCGATCTGGACGAGGTAGTGGTCTCCGTCGACGAGCACGTAGCCGCTCGACGTCCCGTCGTCCTCGCTCTCGGAGACGATCTCGATCGTCTCCTCGCCGTCGATCTCCTTGGTGTCGCCCTTGGTGTAGGTCGAGTCGTCGTCCGGGTCGGTCAGCTCGCCGAGGAACTCCTCGATGTCGCAGAAGGACTTGAACGAGGTGTCGTCGTCGGGGAGCGTCACCCACCGGTCGCCGACGGCCGCGATGATCTGCGGGGCGGCGTCGGGCCCGGCGAAGAGCGTCCAGAACGCCTCGTCGGGACGGAACCACGTGGTGTCGTCGACACCGAGGATCTCGGCCGTGGCGCCCTGCGTCGTGAACTCGCCGGTGCAGTTCCCGCCCTCGCCGACCTCGATCCGGATCTCGATCTCCTGGCCGTCCGAGGTCAGGGTGCCCGCGACGGTGACCGCCTCGAGGTCCGCCATCGCGTCCTTGGCCGCCTCGGCGATCTCCTCACCGGACTGCTTCGTGAAGTCGCCCCCACCACCGCCACCGTCGCCTCCGCTGTCACCGCACCCGGTGAGCAGGGTGGCCGCCAGGGCCGCGGTCGCCGTCAATGTTCCCCATGTACGCGTACGCATGGCGGTCAGCGTAAGCCGTCGTAGTCCTCGCGGTTCGCGCGGACCTGGTCCATGTGATCCTCGGCCCAGTCCTTCAGGAGCCCGACGACCCGGTGCAGCGAGCGGCCCAGGTCGGTCATCTCGTAGGTCACGGTGACGGGGACCGACGCGGTCACGGTCCGCGTGACGAGCCCGTCCCGCTCCAGGGTGCGCAGGGTCTGGGTGAGCATCTTCTGGCTGACACCGGCCATGGTCCGCGACATCTCCGAGTAGCGCTGCGGGCCGCCCTCGAGAGCCACCAGCGCCAGGGTCACCCACTTGTCGGACAGCCGGTCGAGGAGCTGCCGGCTGGGGCAGTCGGCGACGAACGCGTCGTACGCCTCCTTGTCGGCGGCGCGGCGCTGGGCGGCGGTCATCGTGGGCATGGAGGTCTCCTCGGCGATAGTTACGCACTTTCAGGTGCCTACTCTCCAACGGGAAGCACCGAGCGCCGCTCATCTGTTCCCCGGGTGTCCGACACACATCCAGGAGGAACCATGAGCACCACCTTCCGCGCCGCCCTCGTCGTCCAGCCCGGCGAGGCCGACGCCGTCCAGATCGTCGACGTCCCCGTCGTCCCGCTCGCCGCCGGCGAGGTCCGGGTCGCCGTGGAGGCGGCGACCGTGAACCCCGTCGACCTCGCGGTCGGGAGCGGGTTCTTCCACCAGATCGGCGTCATCACGCAGACCGAGCGCACCGGGCTCGGCTGGGACTTCGCGGGCACCGTGCTCGAGGCCGGCGACGGCGTCGACCTCGCCCCGGGGACCCGGGTCGCGGGCCTGGTCGGCGGCCTCGACCGCGACTTCGGCACCTACGCCGAGCAGCTCGTGCTCCCGGCCGCGGACGTCGCGGTCGTCCCCGACGGGCTCACGACCGTCGAGGCCGCGACCGTCCCGCTCAACGCCGCGACCGCCCTGCAGCTGGTCGAGCTGCTCGGCGACGGCGAGGGCAGGTCGCTCCTCGTCACCGGTGCCGCCGGGGCCGTGGGGGCGTACGTCGTCCCGTTCGCCCTGGAGCGCGGCTGGGAGGTCACGGGCCTGGCCCGGGCCGCCGACGAGGAGTACGTCCGCAGCCTGGGCGCCGGCTTCACCAGCGAGCAGACCGGGGGCTGGGACGCGGTGGCCGACGGCGCCGTCCTCCAGGAGGCCGCGGTGCCGCTGGTCCGTGACGGCGGCGTCTTCGTCGGCGTCCAGCCGTCGGCGCCCCCGTCGACCGAGCGTGACGTCGACGTCAAGGCCGTCGGCGTGGTCCCGGACGGCGAGCAGCTGGCCGGCCTCCTCGCCCGCACCGCGTCCGGCGAGCTCCCCGCCCGCGTGGCGGAGGTGCTCCCGCTCGACCGGTTCGGCGAGGCGCACGCCGCCGTCGCGAAGGGTGGGGTGCGGGGCCGCTACGTGCTGGTCCCCTGACGCCCGAGGCGGAGACAGTCCGTGACGATCGAGTGGGCTTCCACGTGTGCGCGTGGCTCGATCGTCACGGACCATCCGGCGAGCGGCCCCTAGACAGAGGTCAGCTCACGCTCCGGCTCGGGAGCCGGAGGGGCTCTCCTCGCGGAAGCCGTACTTGTCCCACCACCGGGCCAACGGGGCGGGTGCCCACCAGTTCCAGCGGCCGAGCAGCTTCATCGTGGCCGGCACCAGGAGGGCACGGACGATGGTCGCGTCGATGAGCAGCGCGACGAGCATGCCGATGCCGAGCATCTTCATGAACACGATGCCGCTGGTGGCGAAGGCGCCGATCACGACGGCCAGCAGGACCGCGGCGCTGGTGATGATGCGTCCGGTCTTCTGGACCCCGGTCGCGACCGCCAGGTCGTTGTCGCCGGACCGGTCCCACTGCTCGCGGACCCGCGAGAGCAGGAACACCTCGTAGTCCATCGAGAGGCCGAACAGGATCGCCAGCATCAGGATCGGGTTGGTCGCGTCGAGGAAGCCCTGCGGCTCGAAGCCGAGCAGGCCCGACAGGTGACCGTCGTTGAAGATCCAGGTGACGACGCCGAA
The DNA here is from genome assembly GCA_963815335.1 of uncultured Actinomycetota bacterium. Taxonomy (GTDB): domain Bacteria; phylum Actinomycetota; class Actinomycetes; order Propionibacteriales; family Nocardioidaceae; genus Nocardioides. Next base: position 71,781 of record CAWFGL010000014.1, on the reverse strand, counting down.
CGACGCGGTGATCGAGAACAGGTTCATCACCACCGCCTTGACCGGCAGCACCAGCGAGCCGAACGCGAGGAACAGCAGCACCAGCATCACGCCGGCGACGATGAGGCCCATCAGCGGCAGGTGCGAACCGACCGAGTCGATCAGGTCGACGGTCGCCGCCGACTGGCCGCCGACGAGCACCTCGCCCGACGCCGAGGTCGACCGCACGGACGTCCTCGACCAGCGCCTGGCTGGCCTCGCTCTGGGAGTTGCCCTCCCACACCGCGCGCAGCAGCGTCGCGTCCCCCTCGGCGGCGACGGGCTGCACGCCGAGCACGCCGTCGACCTCGCCGACGGCCGCGGCGTACGCCGTGATGTCGGCCTCCGAGGCGCCGGTGACGAGCATCTCCGCGGTGGAGGTCTCCGGCCCGAAGTCCTTGAGCTTCTCGGCCGCGACGTGCGCCGGGGCGTCGGCCGGCAGGACCTTGTAGTCGACGCTGCCCCACGTCGCGCCGAGGAACGGCGAGGCGATCAGCAGCAGGCCGGTCACGGTGACGCCGATGACCAGCCACGGCCGGCGCATCACGCCGCGGGCGAGGGCGGCCCAGCGGCCGTGCTCGTCGTCGACGACGACCGCACGGTGCCGGCGCCAGGGCAGCCGGCCGCCGTCGACCTTGCGGCCGAGCAGCCGCAGCGTCGCCGGGAGCACGGTCAGGGCCGCGAGCATCGCGACCAGGACGGCCGCCATGCCGCCGTACCCCATGCTCTTGAGGAAGGCCTGCGGGAAGATCAGCAGGCTCGACATCGCGGCGGCCACGGTGAGGCCCGAGAACAGGACGGTGCGGCCGGCGGTCGACATGGTGCGCCTGATCGCCGTCGCGGACGCGTCGGGGTCGTCCAGGGGGAGCAGCGCGAGCTCCTCGCGGAACCGGCTGATCACGAAGAGGGCGTAGTCGATGGCGAGGCCGATGCCGAGCAGCGAGATCACGTTGACCGAGAAGATCGAGACCTCGGTGAAGGTGCTGATCACCCGCACCAGCGCGAGCGCGCCGACCATCGCGAGCAGGCCGACGAGGGCCGGCATGGACGCGGCCACGAGGCTGCCGAAGATGAGCAGCGCGAGCACGAGGACGATCGGCATCGAGATGGTCTCGGCCCGGGCGAGGTCCTCGCTGGTGATCTCGTTGACGTCGTCGAAGACCGCGAACGCGCCGGCGATGTCGGTGTCGACGCCGGCCTTCGAGTCGGCCTCGAGCGTGGGCGCGAGCTCGTCGTAGTTGGACAGGTAGTCGTCCTGGCTGGAGCCCGCCATGGAGATCAGCACCTGCGCCGCGTGGCCGTCCCGGCTGACCATGCCGGTCGGGTCGGGCGCGTCGTAGTAGGGGATGACCTTGCTGGTCGTCCCCGGCGTGTAGCCGGCGACCACGCGCTCCACCTCGGCCCGGAACTCCGGGTCGTCGGCGGTCAGGTCGTCGCTCGAGTAGATCGCGACGACGTCGATCCCCTGGTTGCCGAAGGTGTCCTGCTCGAGCGCCAGCTCGCGTGCGGACTCCGAGCTCGGGTCGTCGAACCCGCCCTGCGAGAGCGAGTCGAAGACGCCGAAGCCGTACGCTCCGGCGCCGATGGCGACGGCCAGGCCCGCCAGCAGCACGGCCAGGGCCCGCCGGGCCACGAAGGCCCCCCAACGCTCGATCATGGTGACTCCCCACAACTTCGGTGATGGATGTAAAGTTAGTGAACGGCGTTTACGGTAAACGGTGTAAACTCCGACTGTCAACCACCCAGGGGAGGAACGCGTGACGCAGGTCCAGACACCCGTGCAGAGCCGGCGGGAGCGTCAGCGAGAGGCGACGTACGACGAGATCGTGCGGGCCTCCCGGGAGCTCCTGGCCGAGGGTGCCGAGCTCTCGCTGCGCGCCGTCGCCGCCAAGATGGGCATGACCGCACCCGCCCTCTACCGGTACGTCGCCAGCTACCAGGAGCTCGTCGACCTGGTCGCCTTCGAGATCGACAAGGCGGCCACCGAGACCTTCCGGGCCGCCGCCGACGCGCTTCCCGAGGACGACTACGCGGGGCGCCTGGTCGCCTCCACCGTCGAGTTCCGGATGTGGGCCCTGGCCCACCCGCGCGAGTTCGGACTGGCCTTCGCCAACCCGGTCGCCGACGCCACGACGGCTCGTCCCGAGATGCTGACCCTGTCGTGCTCGGGCCACCTGTGCACCGACCAGATGCGCGCCCTGTGGGAGCACAGCCGCCACCCGATCCCGGCGCTCGACGACCTCCCTCCGGCGGTGCGGGAGGCGGTGCTCGACCCCCTCATCCCTGCTGAGGTCGAAGGCCTGGCCATCGAGGACCGCGGACTGCTCTGGCTCTACATGCAGGGCTGGAACGTGCTCTACGGCGTGGTCGCGCTCGAGGTGTTCGGGCACATGGACCCGCGGGTGATCGAGTCCGGGGAGATGTTCATCGAGGCGGTCCGCAGCTTCGCCCCGAAGCTCGGGCTGGCCGACGACGTCGACCGGCTCACGACGATCATGCGCGAGCGGATGGCCCGCTGAGGGACAGCCCCTAGCCGAGCTCGCCGCGGTAGTTCGGCAGCCGGAACGCCTTCTCGTAGCCGGTGCCCCGGAAGTCGGTCGGGTTGTTCCCGATGTTGGCGACCAGCGTGTAGCCCTTGGCGACGAACCTGTCGCGGCAGCGCTGCTTGCCGTGCGGGATCGTCTCGCCCCTCTTGCGCAGGCACAGCAGCGTGACCGGGTAGCCCGCGTCGGTGAGCTGGGCGAGCGTCCGCTCCCGCTGCGCGTTGCTCCGGCCGGTGTTGAACACCAGCGCGACGCCGAGCGACGTGGCCAGGTCGGCGAACCTCTTCACGCGCGGGATCGCGCCGGCGTCGTCGCCGTCGTAGTACGACGCGATCGACGAGTTGTCGATGTCGAGGTTGACGGCCAGCACCTCGTCCGCGGTGGCCGCCGCGGCACGCTCCCGCAGGTAGGCGTCCGATCCCTTCATGGCCCTCTTGACGTCCGTGACCCACTCCGCGCGCGTGGGTGCCGCGCGCTCGCTCGGAGCGGCGCCGACCGGTGCCGTCGGCCCGAGGACGAGCGCCAGGACGGTCAGCAGTCCGAGAAGGCGAGGCATGGCGTCACGGTAACCCGGCTCAGGACAGCAGGTCCTCGACCCACGCGGGCACCAGCTCGCCGGCCGGTCCCTGCCTCGACTCGTGGAAGAACAGGCTGCCCTCGCTGGGCAGCAGGTTGAGCTCCAGCGTCCGCGCACCGTACGCGCGGGCGGCCCGCACGAACCCGGCCGCGGGGTAGACCGCGCCGGACGTGCCGATGGAGACGAACAGGTCGCAGGCCTCCAGGGCCTCGAAGATCCGGTCCATCTCGTAGGGCACCTCGCCGAACCAGACGACGTCGGGGCGGAGCGACGCGGTCGCGCACTGCGGACAGTCCGGCCCGTGGCCGAGGTCGTCGTGCCACGGCGTGCGGGTCTCGCAGGCGGCGCAGAGCGCGGACAGCAGCTCCCCGTGCATGTGCAGCACCCGCGTCGAGCCGGCCCTCTCGTGCAGGTCGTCGATGTTCTGGGTGACGACGAGCAGGTCGTCGCCGAGCCACTGCTCGAGCCGGGCCAGGGCCCGGTGGGCGGGGTTGGGCTCGACGCCGGCGAGCGCGGCCCGGCGGTCGTCGTAGAACCGCTGCACGGTGACGGGGTCGCGCACGTACGCCTCGGGCGTCGCGACGTCCTCGACGCGGTGGCCCTCCCACAGCCCGTCGGCGTCGCGGAACGTCGGCACCCCGCTCTCGGCGGAGATGCCGGCGCCGGTCAGGACGACGACCTTCACATGCCGCCCTGGTAGTGCTCGATCGCCTGTGGCGGGGTCAGCACCGGCCCGCCCTTGCGCCCGAGGAAGTAGACGCTGCTGGCGCCGTCCATGGAGTGCTTCGGGTCGAGGAAGCGGTCGAGGTGGCTGAGCCAGAAGAACAGCAGCCCGGCGATCCGACCGAGAGCGACCGAGCGGGTCAGGGCCCGGACGAAGTAGTTGATCGACCAGCGCAAGGACGTCCCGGCCCCGGCCACCTGGCCGCTCTCGACCTGCTCGAAGTCGCGGAACAGGTAGCGCTGGCCGGACTCGGTGAAGCGGGTGAAGTCGTACGGGCCCTCGTGCACCTGCTGCATGAACGGGGTGTCCGCGTAGACGACGCCCCCGTCGCGCAGCACGCGGGTGATCTCCGCGACCACCACGACCGGCTCCAGCACGTGCTCGAGCACGGCCTGGACGATCACCCCGTCGACGCTGCCGTCGGTCAGCGGGATCCGGTGACCGTCGGCGACGAACTGGGTGTGGTCGCTCGCGTAGACGTCGAAGCCGATGATGTCGACGCGCTCGTCGCGGTAGAGCGCCTCGAGTCCGTCGCCGAGGGTGCCGCCACCGACGACCAGGATGCGCGGCCGCCGTCCGGACGCGTCGGCCAGCAGGAGGTCGACCATCGTCGCCGCGACGCGCGGAGCCGTCCTGTTGGCCGGGTGCAGCATCCGCTTGACCAGGCCGGGGTGCTCGACCCGCGTCACCAGGGACGCGGCGTCCGTGGCCGCGAGGGCGTCCCGGCTCAGGACGCTGCGCTCGAAGTCGACGAACGCCGGGACGCCGGCCGCGACGACGAACGGCTCGGCCGACTGCGGGCACTGGGCCGAGCTGCAGCGCCAGTCGCTGCCGACGCGCTCGACGGCGCCGCCGCACCTGGGACAGATGAGCGCGCGCTCGTCGAGGAGCGTCTTGATCGGCAGCAGCACCGCGTCAGGATAGGTCGCGCGCGTCGGCGCGGTGCACGGTCACGACATACCCGCTGGACGCGGTCCACGGCTGCCGGTCCCAGCCGGCCCAGCGCTCGGCCTCGACCAGTCCCGCGGCCGTGAACGCGGCCTCGACGTCGGCCATCGGGGCGACCGGGCACCCGGGCGGCAGGTTCTGCTCGTCGAGACCGAAGCCGCAGACCAGCGCGCCGCCGTCGGCGACGTGGGCGGCCAGCCGCGCGGCCGTGGGTCCGAGGGTGCCGGGCTCGAGCAGCGGGACGATGTTCCCCGCGAGGAGGACCAGGTCGAAGGTGCGGCCGAGGTCGAACGTCGACAGGTCGCCGCGCAGCCAGGTCAGGTCCGGGGCGTCGTGCTCGGCCTCCGCGAGCATCGTCGGGTCGACGTCGACGCCCGTGACGTCGTAGCCGAGGCTCGCGAGCCGGATGCCGACGCGTCCCGTGCCGCAGCCGGCGTCGAGCACGCTCGCCGGCGGGTCCACGAGCCCGGTCGCGAACGCCGCCTCGCCGTGGACGTCCTCGCCGCGATCGGCCAGCGCCCGGAAGCGGGCGGCGTACCGGGCGGCGTAGTCGTCACCACCCGCGCGGGCGAGGCGCTCCCAGACGGTCGACACGTCAGTAGTACCAGGGGAACGGCGACCAGTCCGGCTCGCGCTTCTCGAGGAACTGGTCGCGGCCCTCGGCGGCCTCGTCGGTCATGTACGCGAGCCGGGTGGTCTCGCCGGCGAAGAGCTGCTGGCCGACGAGTCCGTCGTCGATCAGGTTGAACGAGTACTTGAGCATCCGCTGGGCGGTCGGGCTCTTGCCGTTGACGAGCCGGCCCCACTCCAGCGCGGTCGCCTCGAGCTCGGCGTGCGGGACGGCCCGGTTGACGGCGCCCATCCGGACGCCGTCGTCGGCGGAGTACTCCTGGCCGAGGAAGAAGATCTCGCGCGCGAACTTCTGGCCGACCTGGCGGGCGAGGTACGCCGACCCGAAGCCGCCGTCGAAGGAGCCGACGTCCGCGTCGGTCTGCTTGAACCGCGCGTGCTCCGTGCTCGCCAGGGTCAGGTCGCAGACCACGTGCAGGCTGTGGCCGCCACCGGCGGTCCAGCCGGGGACCACGCAGATGACGATCTTGGGCATGAAGCGGATCAGCCGCTGGCACTCCAGGATGTGGAGCCTCCCGAGCCGCGCCTTGTCGACGGTCGCCTCGGTCTCACCCTCGGCGTACTGGTAGCCGGTGCGGCCGCGGATCCGCTGGTCGCCGCCGGTGCAGAAGGAGCGCTTGCCGTTCTTCTCGCTCGGGCCGTTGCCGGTCAGCAGGACGCAGCCGACGTCGCTGGACTGCCGCGCGTGCTCGAGGACGCGCAGGAGCTCGTCGACGGTGTGCGGTCGGAACGCGTTGAGCACGTCGGGCCGGTCGAACGCGATCCGGACCGTGCCGTGCGCCGTCGCGCGGTGGTAGGTCAGGTCGGTCAGGTCCTCGAAGCCGGGGACGGCGTCCCAGGCCTCCGGGTCGAAGGTCTCCGACACCCCGGCAAGTGCGCTCACGTCTACGGACAGTAGTGACACGGTGCATCCATGACTGCACTGCCGGTCGCCCTGACCGAGCCGACGGAGAACCCGCCGGCGCGGTGGGTCGCGCTGCTGACGGTGGCGAGCATCGGCCTGTGGGCCGGCTTCTTCGGCCCGATCCAGGTGCTGCTGGCCCAGCAGGCCGAGGCGATCGACCCGGCGAACAAGGAGCAGGTGCTCGCGCTGGTCACCGGGCTCGGCGCGCTCACCTCGACGATCTGCAACCCGATCGCCGGGGCGTTCTCCGACCGGACGACGCTGCGGCTCGGCCGCCGTCTCCCGTGGATCGTCGGAGGTGCGCTGGGCGGAGCGCTGTCGCTCGTGTTCCTCTCGGCCGCCGACAGCGTGTGGTGGATGGTCGTCGGCTGGTGCGGCGTGCAGGCCTCGCTGAACGCGCTCCTCGCCGCGTCGGTCGCGATGGTGCCCGACCAGGTGCCGGTCGGGCGGCGCGGCCGGATCGGCGGCATCGTCGCCGTGGCCCAGACCGTCGGCGTCGTCGGCGGCACCGGCATCGCGGCGGCGACCGGCAGCATCGCGGCGGGCTACCTGGTCACGGCCGGCTTCCTGGTCGTCCTGGTGACGCCGTTCTGCTTCGGGGCGAACGACGCCGTGCTGCCCGCCCGGTACCGCGAGCCGTTCGACCTGCGGAGCTTCCTCCGCTCGTTCTGGATCTCCCCGCGCGAGCACCCCGACTTCGCGTGGGCCTGGCTGACCCGGTTCCTGGTCAACCTCGGCAACGCCCTCGGGCTGCTCTACCTCCTCTACTTCCTCCAGGACGTCCTCGGCTACTCGTCCGACGACGCGGAGAAGCGCATCCTCACCCTCACCGCGACGTACGCCGGCACGCTGGTGCTCACGACCGTGGTGTTCGGCGCCTGGAGCGACCGGCTCGGGCGGCGGAAGGTGTTCGTCATCTGGTCGGGCCTGGTCGCCGGCTGCGCGGCGTTCCTCCTCGGCGTCGGGCAGAGCTGGCCGACGGCGCTCGCTGCGGCGGTCGTGATGGGCTGCTCGTACGGCATCTACACGTCCGTCGACTTCGCGCTGATCACCGAGGTGCTGCCCGGGGCCGAGGACCGCGCCAAGGACCTCGGCGTCATCAACATCGCCAACGCGCTGCCCCAGGTGCTCGCGCCGGTCGTGGCCGGTGTCCTGCTCGCGGTCGTCGAGGCGTCCGGCGGCGCCGTCGACACCGACGGCGAGGGCTTCTCGACGGGCTACCTCGTCCTCTACGGCTTCGCGTTCGCCTCGAGCGTGCTCGGGTCGGTCTTCGTGACCCGGATCAGAGGGGTGCGCTGAGGCCGCACCGGTCCTACATTGACCCATGCGCACCTCTCGGCTGGCGGCGTTCGTGCTCGCCGCATCCGTCGTCCTCGTGCCGGCTCCGGCGCACGCGGACCGCGAGACCGTCACGGACACGACGGAGTTCGACGTCCCGCACCGGGACATCGACATGAAGTCCCTGACCGTGACCTACAACAGCAAGGGCGTGGTCGCGAAGCTGCGCTTCAAGGACCTGCGCAAGCAGAAGCGCCTGCGGCTGCTCGTGCAGTTCTACAACCAGCCGACCGACGACCAGTTCGCGCCGCGCTACGGCAACTTCCTCGAGCTCCGGATCAAGGAGAGCGGCAGGCTCAAGCGGGTCAACTGGGAGTTCGGGCCGGAGGACGCGATCGACGGCTACCACCCCGTCAAGTGCCGCGGCATCAAGATCAAGCCGGACTTCGCGAGGAACGTCATCACCTACAAGCTGCCGAAGCGGTGCGCGCACTTCCTGGACGACCGCGGCTACATCACCAGCTACGCGTCGACCCGCAAGTTCAAGGCGAAGCACTGGGACGAGGGCTCACCGGCGGAGACGACGGGCGACTGGTTCGACACGACGCCGGGGCTGGTCATCCACCAGTAGCCCCCGCACGGGAATGCGTTCCGCCCGGAACGGGTTCCGGACAGGTATGACCCTGCACGGCACGTACGAGCCCAGCCCGTCCGAGTGGGTACGCGACCAGGTCGAGGAGTACGAGGCCTCGAACGGCCAGCGCGCCAACACCCTGCGCGGCCACCCCGAGTGGCCGATCGTGGTGATCACCTCGAAGGGCGCCAGGTCCGGCAAGCTCCGCAAGAACCCGGTGATGCGCGTCGAGCACGACGGCGTGTACGCCGCGGTCGCTTCGAAGGGCGGCGCCCCCGAGCACCCGGTCTGGTACCACAACTTCCTCGAGCACCCGGAGGTCGACCTCCAGGACGGCCCGGAGCCGCACGCCTACCGGGCGCGGATCGCGGAGGGTGCCGAGCGCGCCGAGTGGTGGGAGCGCTGCGTCGCGCAGTACTCGCCCTACGCGGAGTACCAGGAGAAGACCGACCGGGAGATCCCGGTCTTCCTCCTCGAGCGGGTCTAGGCGGTCACGGGCGCGCGATCGAGGTCGCCAGCGACACGAGGTGGCCCAGCCGCGCCAGCTCGGCATCGACGAACTCGGGACCGCCGCGCCGGCCGATGACGAAGAGCTCGTTCCCGTCGATGCGGGCGCCGGCGTAGAGGTTCATGTCGTCGCCCTCGACGTCGATGCGCGAGGCGGTGTCCAGGTCCACGAAGGCGAGGTCGGCCGGTGCGCCGCCGGTGCGCTGGGTGACGCCGTGCGACCGGTGGACCCGCACGGCCCAGTCGGCGCGGAAGACGTCGGGCAGCAGGTCGACGATCCGGTCCAGCGCCTTCTCGGGGTCGTTGGTGAGCTCCTCGACGGCCTCGAGGTCGAGGAACAGGTTGCCCCCCGCGGCGTACCGGTTGATCCAGAGGACGCTCACGCCGTCGAGCGCGGTCACCGCGGAGACGATGGAGTCCGGCATCGCACCCGGGGGCAGCTCGAGCAGCACGTCGTCGACGGCCGACTGGTCGTCGAAGCGCTTCTCGACGATCTCGATGGCCTCGATGTCGCCCCCCGCCTCACCGATCGCGGTCGCGAGACGACCCAGCGAACCGGGGACGTCGGGCAGCTCCACACGCAGCAGGAAGGGCACCCGGCCACGGTAGGCGACGTCCGTGTCGAGAACGTTTCCAGCGTTCTCAGGACCCGGGATTTCGAGAGCGGCTCGTTCCCTCGCACGCTCGGGCCCGAGCCGAGCCTCCTCCATCTCCTCGCTGATCGGAGCCTTCGCAGGCTCAGGCTCCGCGCTCGGACAGGCGCTGTCGAGACCCGTCGCCCGCACCGCGCGCCGCTCGATGGCGGCGCGGACGTCGTCGGGCGAGCCCACCACGACGATGCGCTCCTTGGCGCGCGTGATCGCGGTGTAGAAGAGCTCGCGCGTGAGCAGCCGGGACTCCGGTGGCGGGAGGATCACCACGACCTCGTCGGCCTGGCCGCCCTGGCTCTTGTGGATGGTCAGCGCGTGCATCGTCTCGACCTGCGCGACGCGGCTGGTGGCCAGGTCGAGCCGCCCGTTGCTGCTGTCGATCGCGGCGCGGAGCGCCCGGCCGGGGGAGCCCGCGGCCGGGCGCACCGCGACGCCGACGTCGCCGTTGTAGATGCCCAGCCCGTAGTCGTTGGACGTGACGAGCAGCGGCCGTCCGGCGTACCAGGCCGACCAGATCGGCTCGCCGGTCTCCTCGCCGAGCCAGCGCTCGACCTGGCTGTTCCAGTGCCGGACGCCGTAGGGCCCCTCGCGGTGCGCGCACAGCAGCCGCTGCCGGTCGAGGAGCCGCAGGGCCCGCTCCGCGTCGCCGTCCTCGGCGGCGCGCAGCACCCCGAGCGCGTGCGGGGCGACGAGATGGCGGACGGCGGACGCCGGGTCGTCGGTGTGGAGCAGCGAGACGTGCTCTCCGCCGGCCTCCAGGAGCGCGACCGCGGTGTCCGCGTCGCCGCGGCGCACGGCCTCGGCCAGGGACGCCGATCTCGTCGCCGAACCGGTGCGAGGTGACGAGGGCGGCGACGCCGACCTCGGTCGCCTCCTGGACGGCGTCGACCAGGTCGGCGAGCACCGCACCCGCCTCGACCGAGGCGAGCTGGAACGGGTCGCCGACGAGGATCAGCCGGCTGCCCGCGCGCACCGCCTCGAGCAGCCGCGCCATCATCGTCAGCGACACCATCGAGGTCTCGTCGACGACGACCACGTCGTGCGGGAGCCGGTTGTCGCGGTGGTGCCGGAACCTCGACGAGGTGTCGGGACGGGCGCCCAGGAGCCGGTGCAGGGTGACGGCCCGGACGCCCGCGAGCCGCGCCTGGTCGTCGGCCGGCAGCTTGGCGACCTCGTCCTCGACCGCCTTCTGCAGCCGAGCCGCGGCCTTGCCGGTCGGCGCGGCGAGCGCGATCCGGACCGCCGGCTCACCGGCCAGCTCCGCCTGCTCCGCGCACAGGGCGAGCAGGGCGGCCACGGTGGTGGTCTTGCCCGTCCCCGGGCCGCCGGTGAGCACCGTGGTCGCGTGGGTGAGGGCCACCCGGGCCGCGGCCGCCTGCTCGGCGTAGCCCTCGTCGGGGAAGACCCGGTCGAGTGCCCCCGACAGCCACGCCTCGTCGGGTGCCGTGGTCCCTGCCGGCCGGCCGACGAGGTCGGCGTGGACCTGCTCCTCCTCGCGCCAGTAGCGGTCGAGGTAGAGCAGGCGGACGTCGCCGTGCTCGAGGACGCGCAGCGCGGGTCTCGGCGACGTGGCCAGCGCGCTGGCGGTGACGGCGGCCAGCCAGGCGTCCGGGTCGGGCCACGGCAGGTCGAGCTCCTCCTCGGCGACGGAGGCGAGGTCCACGCAGACCGAGCCGCCGCGGACGGCGCGGACGACGAAGCCGACGGCCAGCGCCACCAGCGGGTCGGCCTCCTCGGCCAGCGCGCAGAGCCGTCGCGCGACGTGCACGTCGGCGGCGTCGAGGACGCCGCCCTCGTTGAAGGTGCGCAGCAGACCCTCCGCGCCCAAGGCGAGTCGCGGGTCGTTCGGGTCCTCGACCTCGATCGGCTGGAGCGTCATGACCCGGCCCCGTCCAGGAGGTCGGAGAGCGCCGTGACGAGCGAGGCCGGCGGCTGCCAGGAGAAGACCCCGGCCGGGTGGCCGTCCTCCTCGGGCGTCTCCGGACCGCACATGCCGCGCACGTAGAGGTAGAGCACGCCGCCGAGGTGGGTGGCCGGGTCGTACCCCGGCTGGCGCCAGCGCAGGTAGCGGTGCACGACCACGACGTAGAGCAGGGCCTGGAGCGGGTAGTCGGAGTGCAGCATCGCCTCGGCCAGCCGGTCGCGGGAGTAGGCGGCGGCGGTGAGAGGGACGTCGGCCGGGCCGAGCCAGTTCGTCTTGTAGTCGACGACGAGGTAGCGGTGACCGTCGTCGGCGGGGACGCGCAGGACGACGTCGATCGACCCGGACAGGTAGCCACGCAGCGACTGCGTGCCGAGGCCGGGGGAGCGGAGCCGCGCGGCGTACGGCAGGAGCGCGTCGCCGGCGGTGAGGTGCTGGTCGAGCAGGGCACCGACGTCGGCCAGGGTCACCTCGACGCCCGGGTCGACGTCGCCGCCGGCCAGCGGGATCTCGAAGTCGAGCTCGCACAGCCGGTCGGGGAGACCGATGCCCCCCAGGGTCAGGCCGCCCGCGAGCGGTCCGAGCGAGGTGTGGTGCAGCGGCACCAGGGCCGCGGCCAGCTCGGCCACCGGGGTGTCGACGCCCCAGAAGGCCCGCTGCTCCTCGACGTGCCGGCGCAGCTCCACCTCGAGGTCGTCGGCGAACGGGTCGGCCTCCTCCAGGACCGCGTGGACCAGCGAACCGAAGTCGGCCCCGGAGGGCAGGTCCGCCATCGGCGACGCGATGGCCGCCTCCTCGGCGGCGCCGGCCACGACGGGCACCTCGTCGGTGAGCTCGTCGGCCACCTCGTCCTCGCGGGCGGAGAGCTCCGGCTCGGACGAGACCCCGCCGGACTCCTCGGCCGCGCGCACGAGCCCGGAGTAGGACGTGCGCCGCCAGGCGACGTCGATGGACCGGTCGAAGCCGCGGACGCCGAGGTTCGTCGGCACCGGGGTGGGCGCGGGCTCGGGGACGCCGGTGACCGGGACCGCTTGCTCGAGCGACGGCCCGCCGGCGGCCTCCCACTTGCGCAGGTGGTCGAGGACCTCGGCGTCACCGACCTTGCCGGCGAGCGAGTCGGGCACGGCGGCCTGGTTGAGCACGCGCCCGCGCAGGAGCCGCGAGAGCCCGCCGTTGACCTCGTCCCACGAGGGCGCCCACCAGGCGACGACCTGCGACTGGGCACGCGTCAGCGCGACGTAGGTCAGCCGGATGTCGTCGCCGGCCATCTCGGCCCGGCCCTTCGCGGTGACCTGCGCGTAGCCCGGCCCGCCCGAGCCGCCGATGTCGAGGCACCGGGTGCCGTCGGGCTCGTGGTAGAGCACCGCCTCGCCCATCCGGACGTTGCGGTTGAACGCGAAGGGCAGGTAGACGAGCGGGTACTGGAGGCCCTTGCTGACCCACACGGTCATGATCTGGACCGCGGCGGCGTCGCTGTCGAGGCGGCGGTTGCGCTCGGCCGCCCCGGCCCGCTCCTCACGCTGGGTGCGCAGCCACTGCAGCAGCGCAGGCAGGCCCATGCCGTCGCGGTGGGCCACCTCGTGCAGCAGCTGGGTCAGGTGCTCCATGTCGGTGAGGTGCCGCTCACCGCTGCGGACGCCCAGCACGCGCTCGGCCATGCCGCCGACGTACGCCGCCTCGAGCACGGCCGCGATGCCGCGGGCCCGGGCGTGGTCGGCCCAGCGGCGCAGGGTCTCGGCGACGTCGTCGGTCAGGTCGAGGTCGGTGGCCAGCTCGGCGGCGGTACGGCCGAAGAACATCGTGGTCGCGGCAGCGCGGACGAGGCCGGCGCGACCGGGCTGCTCGAACGCCTCGAGGAGGCACTGCCAGTCGGCCGCGGCCTGGGACGCGAAGACGTCGGTGTCGCCCGTGTAGACGGCCGGCACCCCGGCGGCCGCCAGTGCGTCCCGGCAGGCCCGCGCGTCGCGGTGGCTCTCGACGATGACGGCCACGTCGCGGGCGCGGACCGGCCGGCCGTCGTACGTCGCGTCGGAGGCGAGCAGGGCCTTGACGTCGGCGGCGAGGTCGGCGGCGACGTAGGGGCGGAGGTCGTCCATCGGGATGGTGCCCGTGCCGCGGATCCGGAACGTGTCGCGGGAGACGACGCGCAGCCGGAACGGGTCGTTGGCGGGGGCGCCGGCCAGGCGGTGGGTCCTCCGGTCGGCGGTGACCTCGCGGACGACGATGTCGTCGTGGCCGAGGGCGGCGCCGCCCAGGACCCGGGACAGCCGCTGCACCAGGGGTGCGTCGCTCCGGTAGTTGGTGTCGAGCGTGAGCAGCGAGTCCGCGCGCTCGCGGGCGCGGAGGTAGGTCACCACGTCGCCGCCGCGGAACGCGTAGATCGCCTGCTTGGGGTCGCCGATGAGCACCAGGGTGACCCGGCCGACGAACGCCCGCTCGATGACCTCCCACTGGACCGGGTCGGTGTCCTGGAACTCGTCGACCATGACGATCGACCACCTCCGGCTCATCCGGTCGCGGGCCGGGGCGTCGTCCGCCTCGAGCGCGACGGCGAGCCGCGAGAGCAGGTCGTCGAAGCCGAGGATGCCGAGCAGCCGCTTGCGCCGCTCGAGCTCGCGGAGCACGTCGTCGGCGAACGCGCGCCGCACCCCGGCCTTGGTCCCGGCGGGCGGGTCGAGCGGGGTGAGCCGGGTGCGCGGGTTGCGCACCACCTCGTGCGCGAGCTCGAGCGCCTGGGCCCGCGTGAGCTCGGGGGTGTCCTTCACGTCGCCGAAGCGCTGGAGGTAGAGGTCGTCGACGACCTCGGCGACGACCTGGTCGAGGTTCTCGACGAGGGTCACGCCGGCGTCGGTGTCACCGGCGACGCCGAGCGACCGCAGGACGAGCTGGCAGAACTGGTGGGTGGTCGCGATCGTCGCGGCGTCGAAGCCGGCGAGCGCGTCCTGGAGGTGGCGGCGGCGCTCGGCGAGCTCCTCGGGCGACCCGGTCGTCAGGTGTGCCAGCAGGGCGTCGTCGGCACGGCTCGGGTCGTCGAGCGCCTCGGCGGCGCGCACCAGCTGGTCGCGCACCCGCTCGCGCAGCTCCTGGCTCGCGGCGCGGCTGAAGGTGATCAGCAGCATGTCGTCGAGCAGGGCCCTGCCCTCCGCGACGTAGCGGGTGACCAGCGCGGCGAGCGCGTAGGTCTTGCCGGTGCCGGCGCTGGCCTCCAGCACGGTGGTGGTCGGGCCGCTCGGCAGCTCGCCCACGAGGTCGAAGGGGCTCGTCACATCGGCCCCCGCTCGTTGTCCAGGAGGGGGAACCACAGCCGCTCCGCGAGGGTCGGCAGGTCGCCGAGCACGTCGAGGTCGGCGTGCTCGCCCCAGACCCGGACGTGCGCCGCGGCGGCGTCCTCACCCGGGTAGCGGCTGGTCCGCCACTTCTTGAGGGCCTCGGGCCTCGGTTCCTGTCCCTGCCGCAGCGCCGAGGCCCACGCGAACGACGTCTTGAGCGGCAGGTGGAGCGGCGCCCGCCGCCCCTCGTCGTAGAGGGCGACCAGGTCGTCGAGGAGGCCGAGCGGCTCCTCGCCGGTCGGGCCGAGCAGTCGCTGCGCGGCCTGGCTGCCGCGGGGGGATCGGCCGATCGTCAGGGCCGTCCAGTTGTGGTCGGGGTGCCCGGCGGCGAGGGCCAGCAGCCGCACCCACGACTCGAGCAGGTGCTTGCCGTCGAGCTTGGAGTAGCCCACGGCGACGAGGCGGTCGCCGTAGACGGGCGTGACGGTGCCGGTGAGCCGCCGCCCGCCGCGGAGCTCGACGTCGACGTCGTACGCCTGGGGCGCGACCTGGCGGTGGGTCAGGGCCGCGACCGCGAGGTTCATCGCGGTCTCGCGGACCTCGGAGGCCTTGCGCCAGCCGAGCTGGCCGGGCGGCAGGGCGCCCCGGCGCCACTCGATCTCGCGCGCGGTGTCGGGGTGGATGCCGCGCAGCATGTCGTCGAGCATCCGGTCGCCCACGCCCCACGTCTCGAGCTGGTCGATCTCGACCGGCATCGCGTCGCTGACCGCGTCGACGTCCCACGGCAGGGTCAGGTCGAGGGCGCGGAAGAAGCCCTTGACGGGGTCCTTGAAGAAGGTGACCAGGTCGGTGAGGGCGATGTCGCCGTCGGCGGCGGTCCTGCTCACCGGCGAGGCGAGGGGGTCCGCGAGGAACGCCGGCGGGTCGGGGCGCGGACCGGTCGCCGCCGTGGCCGCGTCGAGCATCCGCGGGTCGAAGCTGAACGGTGTCGGCACGCCGAGCCGGCCGGGCTCGACGTTGCGGACGTCGTAGGGCTGGAGCGGGTGCCGCACCACGATCGCGTCGCGCACCGGCGCCTCGGTCGTGCGGTCGAGGGCGTCGAGCAGCTCGCCGAGAGGTACGGCGGGCGGCCGGTCCTGGCCGCTGTGCGGGTCGGCGCCGGTGTAGGTCACGACGAGGGTCCGGGTCGCGGCGCCGATCGCGTCGAGGAGCAGCTGCCGGTCCTCCGAGCGGATGTCGCGCTCGCCGGTCACGGGCGTGCGGGCCAGCACGTCGTCGCCGTCGACGGTCCGCTGGCGCGGGAAGACGCCGTCGTCGAGACCGAGCAGGCACACCACCCGGTGCGGCACGGACCGCATCGGCACCATCGTGCAGACGGTGAGGCTGCCCGCGCGGAAGTTGGCGCGCGTCGGCCGACCCTCCAGGTGGTCGCCCAGCATCGCGCGCACGTCGGTCAGCCGCAGTGCGCTGGCAGCACGCTCTCCGGCGTCGGCCTCGACGCGGTTGAGCTCGCGCTGCATCTGGCCCACCTGCCACTGGTCGGCGCGGTCGACACGGGTCAGCGCCAGGACGCCGTCCGACAGGGCCTCGAGCCACTCGCCCAGCGGCCGGGTGCCGGTCAGCCGGTCGGTGCAGGAGACCAGGCGGTCGACGAGCTCGGTGAACCGGCCAGCGAGCTCGACGCGGTTGCTGCCGACGTCGTCGAGCGGCAGCGCGGTGCCGAGCCAGGCCTGCGAGTCGTCGGACATCGCGACGCCGGCGAGGACGCGGTCGAGCCCGAACCGCCACGTGTTCTGGAGGTAGCGCACGCCGAACGGCTCGCGGTGGTCGGCGTCGAAGCCCCAGCGCACGCCGGACTCGCGGACCCAGTCCGCGAGCGACTCGAGGTCGTCGTCGTCGAACCCGAACCTCCGACGCACCGCCGGGTGCTGGGCGAGGTCGAGCACCTCGCTCGCGGTCGCGCGGCTGCCGGCGACGTCGAGCAGCCGGGCGGCGACCCCGAGCAGCGGGTTGGTGCTGGAGAGCGCCCGGTCGGCCAGCTGCACGCGGAGCCGGTGCGCCGGGTGACCGCCCTCGACGACGTCACCGAGACCGAACGCGGCGGTGATGAGCGGTGCGTAGTTCTCGATGTCGGGGCACATCACCAGGATGTCGCGCGGCTCGAGTGCGGGATCGTCCTCGAGCAGCCCGAGCAGGACCTCGCGCAGCACCTGCACCTGGCGGGCCGGGCCGTGGCAGCGGTGCACCTGGACCGAGCGGTCGTCCGCGTCGTGCGTCCGGCCCTCGGGGCGCACGGCGTCGGCGCGGAGGTCCGACTGCAGCCGGCCGAGCAGGGTGTCCGGCAGCGTCGCCACGGCGACCTCGGTGTCGTGCTCGGCCGCGCCGAGGCTCCGCTGGAGCTCGCGCTGGTCCCGTCCGAGCGAGGCGAGCAGCGGGTGCCGGACCCGTCGGTGGCTGACGTCGGCGGTCCGCGGCGCCGGCTCGGTGAGGTCGGTCAACCGCTGCCAGAGGTCGTCGCTCGGGTGCGGGAGCCAGAGGTGCAGGTCGTGGTGCCGGGAGAGCGCCCTCAGCAGCTCGATCTCGGTCGAGGGCATGCGGGTGTGCCCGAAGAGCGAGACCCGCGGCGGCAGGTCGCTCGCTCCCGCTTCGAGCCGGGCGACCGTCTCGGCGTGCCGGGCCGCCGGGACGGGAGCGTCCACGGCGGCGGTGAGGGCCCGCCAGAGCGGCGGCTGCCAGGCCAGGTCGCCGTCCAGCTCGCCCCCGAGGCCGTCGGTGGGCAGGCCCTGCGACCAGTCCGCCAGGAGCTGCGGCCGCTGGGCGGCGTACGACGCGAAGAGCCCGGCCAGGCGGCGCGCGACCGCGTAGCGGCGGCCACGCCGGAACTCGGCCTCGTCACCGGTGTCGTGATGGCCCAGGTGGGTGGCGAGGGTGGCCGCCCAGGGCTCGTCCATCGAGGCGTCGAGCACCGCCAGCAGCGGCCAGGAGAGCGCGTCCGGGGCCCAGGGGTCCTCGTCCCGGGTGCCCGTGAGCTCCGCGACCAGCGACCTCGGGAACCGGAACTCGACCCCGGCGCAGACGCCGTCGCCGCGCGTGCCGGACGTGCCGAGCCGGTGCGACAGCCGCTGGCTCAGCCATCGCTCGACACCCCGCGCGGGCACCAGCACCAGCTCGGTGGCGAACGGGTCGTCCAGCGGGGTCGACAGCAGGTCGCCGAGCGCGTCGGCGAGCAGGTCGGTCCGCGGGGCGCGGTGGAGGTGGAGCGACATCGGGCCTGACGATATGCGCCGGGCCCGACAGATCTACCTGGTCGCCAGGTGCGGGAGCACCACTGCGTCCCAGCTCGGCCGCATCGGGGCGCGGAAGAAGCCGTGGTGGCCGATCCGCTCCACGCCGAGGTCCTCCGGCGCGAGCCGGTGCGCCTCGACCGGCGCGGCGGCGTACATCTCCTCGAGCGCGAGGTGGCTCTGCGCACTGAGCAGCTCGTCGTCGGTGAACGAGACCGCGGCGACCGGCAGGTCGAGCTCGGCCAGGCGGCCGGCCAGGTCGGGGACGTCGACGCCGTAGTAGTCGGTGCTGCGGCACCACCGCCCCCACTGCTTCATGGGCGCCGACGGGGCGTCGCCGAGCATGCCGAGCCGGCGGCCGGGGTAGTAGCCGGAGACGCGCATGGCCAGGGGAGCGATCACCGTGAAGAACGGCAGTGCCCACCGCCGGACGTTCGGCCGGTTGAAGCGCCAGTAGCCCGAGCCCGCGGCGATGAGCAGGGCACGGTCCAGCAGGTCGTGGCGCACGAACGGGAGGAACTGGCCGCCCAGGCTGTGGCCGATCAGGGTGACCGGGACGCCGAGGTCCTCGTCGAGCAGGGCCTCGAGCGCGCTCGCCGCATCGCCCGCCCAGCGCAGCGCGTCGCCGGTCTCGGCCCTCATCTCCTCGCGGCTGCCGGTGCCGCGGTAGTCGAAGGTCAGGACGTGGAAGCCGGACTCCGCCAGCCAGGTGGCGAACGGCGCGTAGAAGGTGGCCGGCGTCGCCATCGCCGGCACCAGGACCACGGCCCCACGGGCCTCGCCGACCGCCTCGAAGCGGGTGGCACGCAGCTCGCGCCCGTCGTCCGCCACGACCGTCACCGACCGGGGCAGGACCGCGCTATTACGAGTGTCATAGATCGTCATGTGACGGAGGTTATGACGACTGTCCTAGACGAGGCAATAGACTCGTCCTGTGACCGTGGACACGAACGCCCCCACCGGCCGCCGGAGCGACACCAGGCACCGCATGGTCGTGGGCGCCGCCAAGGTGATCTCCGCGGGCGGCGTGGACGCGATGAGCCTCCGCGACCTCGCCCTGCAGGCCGGGGTCCCGCTGGGGTCGACCTACCACCACTTCCCCGACGGGAAGGCCCAGCTCGTCGACGAGGCGGTCCGGCTGGTCGGTGGCCAGGTCACCGCGCTGATCGACGAGGCGCGCACCCAGGGCACGGACACGGTGCTGCACGTCTTCGCCGACCGCTGGCGGCGGGTGCTCGAGGCGAGCGACTACGGGGCCGGCTGCCCGGTCGCGGCGGCCGCCGTGGCGTCGGACCCGCGCCACCACGAGGTCGCCCGCGAGGTCTTCGAGGACTGGCACCGTGCGCTGACCGAGGCGCTGCGCGACTCCGGCGTCCCGGCCGAGCGGGCTGGACGGCTGGCTCGCACGGTGCTCGCCGCCACGGAGGGCGCGGTCTCGCTGGCCCGTGCCTCCCGCTCGTCCACGCCTCTCGACGAGGTGGTGGACGAGCTCAGCGCTCTCGTCGAGAGCGCGCGCAAGTGACCGCTACGTCGCTCGCGCGGCGGCGCGCTCGCGCAGCTCGGTCACCCGGTCCGGGTGGCCGTGGTAGCGCCGGTAGCTCCAGACGATCAGGCCGAGGGCGACGAGCGCGGACGCGATCTGGGTGATGCCGGTGGCGATGCCGCCGGGCAGCCACCACGAGTCGGAGAGCCCCCACCAGTCGGGAGCCGGTGGCGATTCGATCCACAGCACTCCGCAGGCACCCAGGCCGAGCGCGAAGAGCACGGAGAGGGCGACCTTCCACGTCGCCTCGACGCCCTGCGCGGCGCCGAGCAGTGCGCGGTCGAGGATGGGGTCGACCCGTCGCTCGGCCCACTCGTACTGCTGGCTGAGCACGAACAGCCCCGCCGCCAGCAGCAGCAGGCCGGGTCCGGGGAGCACGAGCGCGGCGATACCCGCCAGCACGAGGAGCCACCCGACGACCTCGAGCAGCACCCGCTTGGCCGCGCCCCTCATGGGAGGAGCCTGTCAGACGGGGTCAACCGCGACCGGTCATCCGCCGAACTGCGCGACGTACGCCTGGCCCTCGTCGGACAGGTTGCCGTGCGCGTCGGCGACCTTCGCCCAGCGCATCGACATCTTCATGAAGCGCAGCGGGTTGTAGATGTCCTCCTCGCGCGAGAAGAGGCCGTCGCCGGCGTACGTCATGATCGTCAGGTTCGACTCCTCGTGGTGCGAGCCGTCGCCCGGGTCGGGCATCAGGTTGCGCACCTCGCAGATGAGCCGCGAGGTGGGGACGTCGACGACCGACCAGGCCAGCGGGAAGCCGGTCATGATCCCGCCGGGGAACGACGTCATCGTCCTGACCGACCACTCACGGATCTCGTCGCGGCCGCGGAACGTGCCGAAGGCGTGCTCGACGTACTCCGCGTCCTCGGTGAAGTTGAGGCAGAAGTCGTCCCAGTTCCCGGTGTCGGCGTGCTGCTGCACCCGCCCGTGCATGGCGGCGTACGCCTCGCTGATCTCGTCCGCGCTGAACCGTCCGTCGCTCACGCGGGACATCAAACCGCAGCGGTACGGCGCGCGACGAGCACCCCCAGCACGGCGATCGCCGCGGTCATCACGAAGACGGCGACGAACGGCGTCAGCTCGGCGGCCGTGCCGAGGCTGGTGAACAGCAGGCCGCTCAGCGAGATGGCGGTCGCACCGGTCGCGGCGTCGGCGATCGTCATGGCGGCGGTGTTCGCGCCCGCGTCCGTGTCCGTGGAGACCTCCAGGACGGACATGGTGATGCGCGGGTACATCAGGCCCATGCCGCTGCCGGCCACGAGCCACGCGACGCCGATCAGCCAGGGCGTGAGCTCGAGCGCGGCGGTCGCGAGCACCAGCCCGATGCCGGAGGCCAGGATCAGCGCGCCGGTCCGCAGCGCCCGCTCGTTGGGCAGCCGGGCGCCCAGGCGGGCCTGGACCTGCGAGTTGGCGGCCCAGCCGAGCGCCGCGACGGTGAGGGCGGCGCCGGACAGCCACACCGGCAGGTCGTAGTGCTCCTGCAGCACGTAGGGGATGTAGATCTCGGTCGCGAAGAACGCCCCCGAGATGAGGCCGCGCAGGCCGACGACCGACGGCAGCCCGCGGGCGGCGCGCAGCGTCCCGGGCGGCAGCAACGGACGACCGGTGAGCACGACGACGGCGACGGCGACCGCGGTGGCCACGTAGACGGCGCTCCCGTCGATGCGGCCCACGAGGTCGACCGCGACCACGCCGGCGGCCAGCGCGGTGGCGAGCAGAAGGCGCCGTACCGAGGCGACGGGCGAGGGCTCGGGCCGGTCGGTGACGTCGCGCAGCGCGGGCCGGAGCATCGCCGTCGCGGCCGCCGCCAGCCCGACCACGCCCAGGAACACCCAGCGCCAGCCGAACGCCTCGGCGACCACACCCGCGATCGTCGGGCCGATCATCGACGGGATGACCCAGGCCGCCGCGAACGCCCCGAAGATCCGCGGGTGGTCGACGGGCGCGAAGATCCGCGACACGAGCACGTAGAGCGTCACGGTGATCGCCCCGCCGCCGAGGCCCTGGAGGAAGCGGGCGGCCACGAAGACCTCGATGCCGTTCGCGAGACCCGCGACGAGGAGACCCGCGCCGAACACCACCGCGGAGGCGATCATCGGGGCGCGCGGCCCGCGCCGGTCGGACCAGATGCCGGCCGCGACCATCCCGACGATGCTCGCCGCGAGGGTGACCGAGAACGTCGCCGAGTACCACGAGCGCCCGTCCAGGTCGGCGCTGACCGTCGGCATGATCGTGGTGACGGCCATCGCCTCGAACGCGAACAGGAAGATCAGGCTGACCATCCCGACCGTCGCCCAGCGGTACGGCGCCGCGAGGAGCGGTGTCGTCGTGGGGATGTCGGTCGCGGTCACCTGAGCACGGTAGGACTTCAACCGCGGTTCACCTCAAGTCGCGCACCGCCCGACCCAGGAGCCCGTCGGTGTGAGCCTGGTCATCGACACCGCGGCCCGACCGGACGCCGGGGTCGTGATCTGCCACGATCCGGGACGTGGACCGGACCGCCCTGATCCTCTTCGTCGTCGCCGTGGCGGTCGAGAGCGCCCTGGTCCTGGTGCTCGGGGCACTGCTCCTCCGGAGCCGGCGCACCCAGCGCCGGCTGCGCGCCAAGCTCGCGGCCGCGCACGAGGCGCGAGGTGCTCGGCGCCGGCCCAAGCGGTTGGTGCCCACGCCGGACGAGGTCGTCAAGGGCATGTTCGAGACCGCGGCGCTGGTCCGCGACAAGGGCTGGGGCGGCGCGATGCGCAGCTCGATGGCCGACCTGGCCGGCTGGGCCCAGGTGGAGCAGCCGGACCTGGTGCGTCTGGCCGGACCCGACGGCAGCATGTCGATCCTGTTCAGCGACATCGAGGGCTCCACCGAGCTCAACGAGAGGCTCGGCGACAAGCAGTGGGTCAGGCTCCTCGCGCGCCACGACTCGACGGTCCGGTCCGCGGTCGAACGGCACCAGGGCCACGTCGTGAAGACCCAGGGCGACGGCTTCATGGTGGCGTTCACCGAGCCGGCCCAGGCGGTGCGCACCGCGATCGCCGTCCAGCAGGCGTTCGAGAAGGGCCGCCGGGGCGGCAAGGCCACGGTGCTCATCCGGATCGGCATCCACCACGGCGACGTCGTGCACCGCGACAACGACATCTTCGGCCGCAACGTCGCGCAGGCCGCCCGGGTCGCCGGGCTCGCCGCCGGCGGCGAGATCCTGGTCAGCGAGAGCGTCGCCGAGGCGGTCGACGAGTACGACGACATCGTGCTCACCGAGCAGCGCGAGGTGCAGCTCAAGGGACTGACCGGCGAGCACGTCGTCACCGTGGTGGACTGGACGACGTGAGCCAGCCGACCGCACCGCGCCGAGGCCGGCCGGGTCACGACCAGGAGGCGGTGCTGCGCACCGCGATCGACCTGTTCAACCGGCAGGGGTACGACGGCACCAGCATGGGCGACCTCGCGGCCGAGCTCGGCGTCACCAAGTCCGCGGTCTACCACCACGTCCCCAGCAAGGAGCACCTGCTCTCCCAGGCGCTCGACGAGGCGCTGGTCGGTCTCGAGGCCGCGATCAGCGGCGCCGAGGACCTGGTCGACGCGTCGGCGTACGACCGGCTGCGCTCCGTGGTGCGGCAGTCCGTCGAGGTCCTGGTCGCGCACCAGCCGGCGGTCACGCTGCTGCTGCGGGTGCGCGGCAACAGCGAGATCGAGACGAGGGCGCTGTCGCGCCGCCGCCGCATCGACGCCCGGCTCGCGGCCCTGGTGCAGGCCGCCGTCGACGAGGGTTCGCTGCGCGCCGACCTGGCCCCCGACCTCGTGAGCCGGCTGCTCTTCGGCATGGTGAACTCCCTCGTCGAGTGGCACCGCCCGGGCCGCGGGATCGACACCCACGAGCTCGCCGAGGCGATCGCGACGCTGGCGTTCGACGGGCTGCACGCCTAGCCGGAGGATTCTCAGGGTCTTCCCAGGCGCCACCCCTTGCGGTCGCCGGGACCACGCTGCACTCTTTATCTATGACATTAGATAAAGGGAGCAAGGCGTCGCCGATCGTCATGCGTCTGGACCCGTCGTCCGGCGTGCCGACGTACCTGCAGCTGGTCCAGCAGGTCGAGAGCGCGCTCCGCCTGGGGTTCCTCCAGCCGGGCGACCAGCTCCCGAAGGTGCGCGAGGTGGTCGCCGACCTGGCCATCAACCCGAACACGGTGCTCAAGGCCTACCGCGAGCTCGAGCACAAGGGACTGGCGTCCGGACGCCCGGGCGCCGGCACCTTCATCGAGGCGTCCCTGACGCCGGTGACCCTCCCCGAGCTCGCCGGGCTGAGGCGCTCCCTCCGGCGCTGGCTCGACGACGCCGCGTCCGCCGGGCTGGACGACGACGGCGTGCTCGCCCTGGTCGAGAGCACCCTGCGGGATTTTCCTGACCGCGCGGCCGAAGGTCCGCGCACGAGCCGCCGGGGCGGTGTCGCGTGAACGTCGTCGAGACGCACGGCCTGGGTCGTCGGTACGGCGCCACCTGGGCCCTGCAGGAGTGCTCGATCTCGATCCCCGCCGGGTCGTTGAGCGCCCTCGTGGGACCGAACGGCGCCGGCAAGACCACACTGCTCAACCTCGTGATGGGGCTGAGCTCGCCGTCGGCCGGCGACCTGACCGTGCTCGGTGACCTCCGGCCGGGCTCGCTCCCGGCGCTGGACGGCATCGGGTTCGTCGCCCAGGACACGCCCGTCTACCGGGGCTTCTCCGTCGCCGACATGGTCAGCCTGACGAAGAACCTCAACCGCGCCTTCGACACGGCCTACGCCCGTGGTCGGCTGGCCGACCTCGGCATCGACCCGCGCAAGCGCGCCGGCCAGCTGTCGGGCGGTCAGCGGGCCCAGCTCGCGCTGACCCTCGCCCTGGCCCGACACCCGCAGCTCCTCGTCCTGGACGAGCCCACCGCGGCGCTGGACCCCCTGGCGCGACACGACTTCATGGCGACCGTGATGGCGGCGATGGCGGACGACGGGGTGTCCGTGGTGCTGTCGTCCCACCTCCTCACCGAGCTCGAGCGCGTCGCCGACCACCTGGTCCTGCTCTCCGGGGGACGGGTCCGGCTCGACGGACCGGTGGACGACCTGCTCGCCGTGCACCGGCTCGTGACCTCCCGTTCCGGGCCGCTCCCGACCGAGCCGGCGTGGGAGGTCGTCGAGCTCGACGCCGCAGGAGCCCAGACCCGGCAGCTCGTCCGGCTCCGCTCGCCCGACGACGTGCTGCCCGCCGGGTGCGACACCCGGCCGGTCGGGATCGAGGAGCTGGCGATGGCCTACCTCCGCACCGGCTCGCGCGCCCCGGGCGCCGTGCTCGAGGGAGCGCTCCGATGACCGCCCTCGCGACCTCCCCATCGGCGACGGTCGGCCCCGTGCCGGTGCGCCAGCTGGCCTGGGTCGCCTGGCGGCGGAACCGCAGCACGGTCCTGGGCCTGGTCGGGTTCCTGGTCGTCGTCGCCGGCTACCTGGTGGTCACCGGGCTCAGGGCGCACGCGGCGTACGACGACCTGGGTGGCTGCGTGCCGCCCATCACCACCGGACGCCTGCCGGCTGCAGTGGGACGAGTTCACGAACAGCCACGGGCAGCGGGGTCTGCTCGGGCCGTTGCTGGTGATGCTGCCCGGCATCGTCGGGGCGGTCGTGGGTGCGCCGCTGATCGGCCGAGAGCTGGAGACCGGCGTCTTCCGCTACTCCTGGACCCAGGGAGCCGGCCGGCTCCGGTGGGCCGTCGCCGTGACCGTCCCGATCGCTCTCCTGACCGCGGCCCTCATGGGTGCCCTGGGTGTCCTGGTCGCCTGGCGGAACGAGCCGATGACGGCCACCGGCGCGGCGCAGCGACTGGACTCGTCGACGTTCCCGACCACCGGTGTCGCGGTGGTGGGCTGGGCGCTCCTCGCGGTGAGCGCCGGTGTCCTCCTGGGACTCCTGTGGCGCCGCGTCGTCCCGGCCGTGGCCAGCACGTTCGCCGCGTGGTTCGGGGTGGCCTTCCTCGCGTCGGTCGCGCGGCCGCACCTCATCCCGCCGCTGACCGTGTCGGGCGAGCTCCCCGAGGGTGCCCTCGAGGTGTCCGAGCACTGGAGCAGGGGAGGGACGCCCGTCAGCGTGTCCGAGGTGAGCGCCGTCCTGGAGAAGGTCGGCGTCCAGATGAACGACGACGGGTTCATGGCACAGGCGGGGCCCGGGAGCGCCGCACCGCCCGACCCGATCGTCTACCTCGGCGAGCAGGGCTACACGCAGGTGCACACCTACCAGCCCGACAGCCGGTACTGGTCGTTCCAGTGGATCGAGCTGGGCTGGCTGGTGCTGGCCTCCGCGGCGCTGCTGGGGCTGACCTTCTGGCTGGTCCGCCGCCGGTCGGCCTGACTAGCGGGCGAGCGTCGCCAGGTCCTCGTCGTCCAGCTGCAGGTGGACGGCGGCGGTCGAGTCCGTGACCGACTCCGGCCGGCTCGCCCCGGGGATCGGGATGACGTTCTCGGACCGGGCCAGCTCCCAGGCGAGCGCGACCTGCTGCGGGCTCACCCCGTGCTTCTCCGCGACCTCGCCGAACGCCGCGTAGTCGGCGCCCAGACCGGCGGCGCCACGCATCCCGCCCAGCGGGCTCCACGGCAGGAACGCCAGGCCGAGCTCGTCGCACACGTCGATCTCGGGCTCCGAGGAGCGGAACGACGGCGAGTACTGGTTCTGCACGGAGACCAGGCCGTCGCCGAGGATGTCGTGCGCCTGACGGATCTGCGCCGGGTTGGCGTTGGAGATCCCGGCGCGGGCGATCAGCCCCTCGTCGAGGAGGGTCTTGAGCCCGCCGATGCTGTCCTCGTACGCGACCTGCGGATCGGGTCGGTGGAACTGGTAGAGGCCGATCTGCTCGACGCCGAGCCGCTGGGCGGACGCACGCGCGGCCTGCTGGAGGTACTCCGGGCTCCCGTCCAGGTTCCAGGCACCGCCGACCCGGGTGTGGCCGCCCTTCGTGGCCACCAGCACGTCGGCGCCGAGACCGTCGAGGGCCTTCGCGATCAGCACCTCGTTGTGCCCGAAGTCGCTCTCGCCCTGGCTGTAGGCGTCCGCGGTGTCGATGAGCGTGACGCCGTTCTCGACGGCGGTGCGGATCGTCTCGATCCCCTTCGCCTCGTCGTTGGTCGGGCGCACCGACATCGGCATGCCGCCGAGGCCGATCGCGCTGACGGTCAGGTCACCGATTCGTCGCTGCTGCACAGGATCATTCGTACCCGATCGCTGGTGGCGGCTATCGGCGCGGCCGGTTGTCCACGATCCGGCGCATCTTGCCCATCGACCGCTCGACGCCGTCCGGGCCGACGACCTCGACGGCCACGGTGACACCGATCGACGCCTTGACCAGCCGCCGCAGCTCGGCACCGGCCGCGGTCGCGTCCTCGGCGGCCGCCTCCGGGCGACGCTCGACCTTCACCATGAGGCTGTCGAGCGAGCCCTCCCGGTCGAGCACGCACTGGAAGTGCGGCGACAGCTGTGGCAGCCCGAGGATCAGCTCCTCGATCTGGGTCGGGAACAGGTTCACGCCCCGCAGGATGATCATGTCGTCGGTGCGGCCGGTGATCTTCTCCATCCGGCGCATCGTCCGCGCCGTACCCGGCAGCAGCCGCGTCAGGTCGCGCGTCCGGTAGCGGACCACCGGCATCGCCTGCTTGGTGAGCGAGGTGAGGACGAGCTCGCCCTCCTCACCGTCCGGGAGGGCGGCGCCGGTGACCGGGTCGACGATCTCCGGGTAGAAGTGGTCCTCCCAGACGTGCAGGCCGTCCTTGGTCTCGACGCACTCGCTGGCCACGCCCGGACCGATCACCTCGGACAGGCCGTAGATGTCCACGGCATGCATGTCGAGCCGCTCCTCCATCTCGCGGCGCATGTCGTTCGTCCACGGCTCCGCCCCGAAGATCCCGACCCGGAGCGACGTCGACTTCGGGTCGATGCCCTGGCGCTCCATCTCCTCGACGATGGCGAGCATGTACGACGGCGTGACCATGATCAGCGAGGGCTCGAAGTCCTGGATGAGCTGGACCTGGCGCTCGGTCATCCCGCCGGAGACCGGAACCACGGTGCACCCGAGGCGCTCGGCGCCGTAGTGGGCGCCGAGGCCACCGGTGAAGAGCCCGTAGCCGTAGGCGTTGTGGAGCACGTCGCCGCCGCGGCCGCCCGCGGCCCGGATGCTGCGTGCCATCACCGTGGCCCAGGTGTCGATGTCGTCCCGGGTGTAGCCGACCACGGTCGGCTTCCCCGTCGTCCCGCTCGAGGCGTGCACCCGCACGACCTGCTCGCGCGGCACCGCGAACATGCCGAACGGGTAGTTGTCGCGGAGGTCGGCCTTGGCCGTGAACGGCAGCGTCGCCAGGTCGGACAGCTCGCGGACGTCGTCGGGGTGCACCCCGGCGTCCTCGAAGGCCGCGCGGTAGTGGGGCACGTTGTCGTACGCGTGCCGCACCGACCAGCGCAGTCGCTCGGTCTGGAGCGCGCGGAGCTCGTCGACCGAGGCGGTCTCGATCGGCTCGAGGTCGCCGGGGCGCGGCGAGAGGTCGGGCCGCGTCACGTGGCTCCTCCGGGCAGCGTCCGGCTGCGCCCGCGGAACTCCGCCACGACGACGTCGCCGACGGCGACGGTCACGTCGTAGATGCCGGACCGGCCCTGGACCGACCGCTCGACGGCCCTCGCCACGAGCACGTCGCCGACCCGGGCCGGGCGGAGGAACGTCACGTCGAACCCGGCGGCCACCGCGGCCGCACCGCGCGAGTTGCAGGCCAGGGCGAAGGCGCTGTCGGCGAGGGTCGCGACGAGCCCGCCGTGGCACATCCCGTGCCCGTTGACCATGTCGTCGCGCACCGCCATCCGGACGACGGCGCCACCGTCGCCCACCTCCACCAGCTCCATCCCGAGCGCGCGGCTGGCCGCGTCGGCCGCCCACATGTCGTGGACGTCGAGCCGAGGGCTCATGCGTCGAAGTCCACGGTGACGGGGTCGGCGAGCGGGTACGACTGGCAGGTGAGCACGAACCCGGCCTCGACCTCCGCCGGCTCGAGGGCGTAGTTGCGGCGCATGTCGACCTCGCCCTCGGTCACCCGGGCCCGGCAGGTGCCGCAGACGCCGCCCTTGCAGGCGAACGGCAGGTCGGCGCGGGTGGCCTGGGCGCCGTCCAGGATCGAGCTGTCGCGAGGGAGCGGTGCCGTCGTGGTGAGCCCGTCCAGGACCAGCGTCACCTCGGTGGTCTCGCCGGTGACCTCGGCCTCGGCCCGGTGCAGCTCGGGTGGCGGCGCGTCGACGTAGAACAGCTCGAAGTGGACCCGGTCGGCCGGGACGCCGAGCTCCGCGAGCACGCTCCGTGCGTCCTCGAGCATCGCGTGCGGCCCGCAGATCCAGACGTGGTCGAACGACGACGCCGGCGCGAGCAGCGTGAGGAGGCGGCGCAGCCGGTCGGCGTCCAGGCGTCCCGAGAACAGCTCGACGTCGCGCGGCTCCCGCGAGAGGACGTGCACCAGCTGGAGCTCGGGGCCGTGCTCGTTCTTCAGGTCCGAGAGCTCCTCGGCGAACATCACCGACCCGCTCGTGCGGTTGCCGTAGAGAAGCGTCACGTCGCCGCCGCTGTCGAGCACGCTGCTCGCGACCGAGAGCATCGGCGTGATGCCCGAGCCGGCGGCGATGCAGAGGTGACGTCCGCCCGCGAGCAGCGCCGGGTCGGGGCAGAACCGGCCGCCCGGCGTCTGCACCTCGACGCGGTCACCCGGACGGACGTCGCGCACCAGCCAGCGCGAGAAGACCCCGTCCGGGATCTCGCGGACCCCGACGCGGGGCCGGGACCCGGCGGGCGCGCAGATGGAGTACTGGCGTCGTTCCTCGCGGCCGTCGACGACCTTGCGCAGGGTCAGCGACTGGCCGGGCACGAACGCGAAGTCGTCCACGAGGTCGGCCGGCACGTCGAAGGTCACCGCGACCGCGTCGTCGGTGAGCTCCTCGACGTCGGCGACGGTCAGGGTGTGGAAGGCGGCGGCGGCCACTCAGATCTCCTTCACGTGCTCGAACGGCTCGAGGCAGTCCGCGCAGCGGTAGAGCGCCTTGCACGCCGTGGCGCCGTACTCGGAGGTGAGGTCGGTGCGCGTCGAGCCGCACTGCGGGCAGGTCACCTGCCGCGCGGTGGGCAGGAGCGTCAGCGGGATGGGCGCACCGGGCCGCGGGGCCGGCCCGGGGGCGGACAGCCCGTGCGCGCGCAGCGCCTGGCGTCCGCGCTCGGTGATCCAGTCGCTCGACCAGGCCGGGCTGAGGGCGATCTCGACGCTGGCGGCGTAGCCCGCGTCGGTCAGCCTGTGCACCAGGTCGTCGCGCATCGTGGCCATCGCGGGACAACCGGAGTACGTGGGGGTGATGGTCACGACGACCCGGCGCCCGTCCTCGCGCACGTCGCGCAGCACGCCGAGGTCCTCGAGCGTCAGCATCGGCATCTCGGGATCGGTCACCGACGCCGCGACGGCGTAGGCGCTGGTCACCACAGCCCCCTCGGGTGGGCGCGGGCCACGACCTGCATCTCGGCCAGCACCCGCGACAGCGCCTCCGTGTGGCCGCGGCCCGACATCGGACCCACCTCCGGGCGCTCGGCGGCGGCGACCGCGAGGACCTGGTCGAGGACGACCTCCACCTCGGCGCCGACGTCGTACGCCGACAGCAGCTCGGCGCGCAGCGGCCAGACCGCGGCGAGCCCGGCGAGCACCCGGCGCCGGGACTCCTCGGTGCCCTGCGCGAGCGTCACGAACCAGCGGGCGGCGTAGTCGCGGTGGTAGGCGAGCTCCTTCACGCCCTTCGCGGCGATCGCGGCGAGCACCGGGTCGGGGTGCGAGGCCAGCCGCTCGAACGCCGCCAGCCGTGCGGTCGCGAAGACCAGCAGGCGTGCGACGGTCTGCCCGAAGTCCCCGTTCGGCGCCTCGACCAGGCGGACGTTGCGGAACGCGTGCGCCTCGCGGAAGAACGCGAGCGCGTCCTCGGCTGGGACCGGCGATCCCTCGGGGAGGGCGGGCACCACCGACGCGTCGGCCGCCGCGGCTCGCGCGAGCAGCAGCCGGGCCTGGCCGAGCAGGTCGAGGGCGATGTTGGCGAGGGCGATGTCGTCCTCGAGGTCGGGCGCGTTGCTGCACCACTCCGAGAGCCGGTGCGAGAGGACGAGCGCGTCGTCTCCCAGCGCGAGGCAGTACGCCGCGAGGTCGGCCGCGTCGAGACCGTCGGGGACCGACGTGTCGACGCCTGCCAAGGGGTCCTCGCCGTGCTGGATCTCGGGGCCGGTGCCGAACGCCCACTGGGTCGGGTCGGAGCCGAGCAGGCCGTCGTACACGCTGCCGTCGGCGTGGCTGGGGTCGGGGGTGCCGTGGTCGGTCATCACATGTGGGGGACGTCGTCGGGGATCGTGTAGAAGGTCGGGTGCCGGTAGACCTTGTCGTGGGCCGGCGTGAACAGCGGGTCCTTCTCGTCCGGGCTCGAGGCGGCGATGTCGTCGGCGCGCACCACCCAGATCGAGACGCCCTCGTTGCGCCGGGTGTAGACGTCCCGCGCGTTCTGGAGGGCCATCGCGTCGTCGGCCGCGTGCAGCGACCCGACGTGGACGTGGTTGAGCCCGCGCTTGCCGCGGACGAACACCTCGTACAGCGGCCACTCCCGAGCCGCCGAGTCGCCACTTTCTGACCGTCGAGACGGCACTTCCTGCGCTGCCATGGCTAGAAACTCCCAACTCGGCGGTCAGAAAGTGGCGACTCGGCGTAGGCGGTGGCGGCCTCGCGCACCCACGCGCCGTCCTCGTGGGCGCGGCGCCGGTGCGCGATCCGCTGCTTGTTGCACGGGCCGTTGCCCTTGACCACCTGCATGAACTCGTCCCAGTCCGGCTCGCCGAAGTCGTGCGCGCCGCGCTCCTCGTTCCAGACCAGGTCGGGGTCGGGCAGCGTGACGCCGAGGACCTTCGCCTGCGGCACGCTCATGTCCACGAAGCGCTGGCGCAGGTCGTCGTTGGTGTTGCGCTTGATCCCCCAGGCCATCGACTGCGCGGTGTTGGGGGAGTCCGCGTCGGGAGGTCCGAACATCATCAGCGCCGGCCACCAGAACCGGTCGACCGACTCCTGCACCATCGCGCGCTGCTCGTCGGTGCCGCGCATCATCGTCATCAGCAGCTCGAAGCCCTGTCGCTGGTGGAACGACTCCTCCTTGCAGATCCGGATCATCGCCCGGCCGTAGGGCCCGTACGACGTCCGGCACAGCGGGACCTGGTTGCAGATCGCGGCACCGTCGACCAGCCAGCCGATCGTGCCGACGTCGGCGTACGACAGCGTCGGGTAGTTGAAGATCGAGGAGTACTTCTGCCGGCCCTCGATCAGCATCTCGGTGAGCTCGGCCCGCGAGACGCCGAGCGTCTCGGTCGCGGAGTAGAGGTAGAGGCCGTGGCCGGCCTCGTCCTGCACCTTGGCGAGCAGGATCGCCTTGCGGCGCAGGGACGGCGCCCGGGTGAGCCAGTTGCCCTCGGGCTGCATGCCGATGATCTCGGAGTGCGCGTGCTGCGCGACCTGGCGGATCAGCGTCTTGCGATAGCCGTCCGGCATCCAGTCGCGCGGCTCGATCCGGTCGTTGTGCGCGATGACCTCGTCGAAGTGCTGCTCGAGCTCGGTCTCGGTGGCAGTCATGAGCCCTCCGGGGTTATTTACTGACCGATCGGTCTGGTATTACTGTGCCACACATGACAGGGTCCGGGAAGTCACGCCTGCTCGAGAGCTACGCGGAGGGCCGCTGGTACGCCGCGCCCGACGAGGGCCGGCCGCTGCTGGACGCGGCCACGGGTGAGGAGGTCGCGCGGCTGTCCTCCACGGGGCTCGACGTCGGCGCCATGGTCGCCCACGCCCGCCGGGTCGGCGGTCCCGCGATCCGGGCGCTGACCTTCCACGAGAGGGCGGGGCTCCTCAAGGCGCTGGCCAAGCACCTGATGGAGGGCAAGGACGAGGTCTACGAGCTGTCGTTCCGCACCGGCGCGACGCGGCGGGACTCCGCGGTCGACATCGACGGCGGCTACGGCACGCTCTTCGGCTTCGCGGGCAAGGGCGTGCGCGAGCTCCCCAACGACACCGTCGTCCTCGACGGCGGCCTCGAGGTGCTCGGCAAGGGCGGCACGTTCGTCGGCCAGCACGTGCACACGTCGCGGCCGGGCGTGGCCGTGCAGGTCAACGCGTTCAACTTCCCGGTCTGGGGGATGCTCGAGAAGCTCGCGCCGGCGTTCCTCGCCGGGCTGCCCAGCATCGTCAAGCCGGCCAGCCAGACGGCGTACCTCACCGAGCTGGTGGTGCGCCGGATCATCGAGTCCGGGATCCTGCCCGAGGGCTCGCTCCAGCTCCTGGCCGGGAGTCCGCAGGGGCTGCTCGACGAGCTGTCGGTGCAGGACTCGGTGGCCTTCACGGGCTCGGCGCACACCGCCGGCCTGCTGCGGAACCACCCGCAGGTCCTGCACGGCGGTGTCAGCCTCGGCGTCGAGGCGGACTCCCTCAACTGCTCCATCCTCGGGCCGGACGTCACGGCCGACGACCCCGAGCTCGAGCTGTTCGTCAAGGGCGTCGTCGCCGAGATGACGGTCAAGGCGGGTCAGAAGTGCACCGCGATCCGTCGGGCGATCGTGCCGTCGTCGATGGCCGACACCGTCGTCGAGGCGCTGGCCGCGCGCCTGTCGACGGTCACCGTCGGCACGCCCTCGCACCCCGACGTCCGGATGGGCGCGCTCGCGAGCCTCGACCAGCGCGAGGACGTGCGGAAGGCGATCCAGTCGCTCCGCGCGTCCGCCGAGGTCGTCCACGGGGACCCCGACCGCGTGGACCTCGTCGACGGCGACGCCGACCGTGGCGCGTTCCTCGGGCCGGTGCTGCTCCGCGCCCAGCGCGGCGCGGTCGAGCCGCACGACGTCGAGCCGTTCGGGCCGGTCAGCACCGTCCTGACGTACGACTCGCTCGACGAGGCCGTCGAGCTGGCGGCCAGGGGCAGGGGCTCGCTGGTCGCGTCCGTCGTCACCCACGACCCCGACGTCGCGCGGTCGGTCGTCCTCGGCATCGCGCCCTGGCACGGTCGGGTCCACGTCCTCGACCGCGACGACGCGGCCGAGTCGACCGGCCACGGGTCGCCGCTGCCGATGCTGGTGCACGGCGGGCCGGGCCGGGCCGGCGGCGGCGAGGAGCTGGGCGGGGTGCGCGCCGTGCTCGGTCACATGCAGCGCACCGCGATCCAGGCCTCGCCCGACCTGATGACGGCGATCACCGGCCGGTGGACGACCGGCGCGGCGCGGAACGAGGACGGGGTGCACCCGTTCCGCAAGAGCCTCGCGGAGATGAGGATCGGCGACACGATCCGCTCGGCCGAACGGCAGGTCACGCTCGCCGACATCGACCACTTCGCCGAGTTCACCGGCGACACCTTCTACGCGCACACGGACCCGGAGGCGGCGGCGAGGAACCCGCTCTTCGGCGGGATCGTCGCGCACGGGTACCTGGTGGTCTCGCTCGCCGCCGGGCTGTTCGTCGACCCCGACCCGGGCCCGGTCCTGGCCAACTTCGGCGTCGACCACCTCCGCTTCCTGACGCCGGTCAAGGCCGACGACTCGATCTCGGTCACCCTGACCGTCAAGCAGATCACCCCGCGCGCGACCGCCGACTACGGCGAGGTCCGCTGGGACGCGGTCGTGACCAACGGTGCGGACGAGCCGGTGGCGACGTACGACGTGCTGACCCTCGTCGCCAAGGAGTGGCCGCAGTAGGGTCCGCGCCATGGCCGTCGACATCCCCGCGCTGGCCGCGGGCAGCATCCGTTTCGCGTCCGGTGTGCACTTCCTCGCCGACCCGCTCGGCGCGAACCGCCTGTGGGGGAACAAGGACGAGGTCGACAACACGGCGCGGCTGCTGCTGCGGTCGATGGGCTACCGCGACTTCCTCATCGGCCTGATGCTCATCCAGTCGTCGCTGCGCGGGAAGGACACACGCGGCTGGTTCCTCGCGTCCGGGGGCGCGGACGCGGCGGACCTGGTCGGCGGGCTGCCGGTGCACCACGAGATGACCGGTTCGGCGAAGGTGATCGGCCTGGGCGGCGCGGTCGTCGGCATCGGCGTCGGCCTCTGGGGCGCGACCCGGAAGCGCTGACCGCTGCGCCCTAGTCGATGACGCCGTCGTAGGCGCCCTCGTCGTCGAGCCAGTCGGTCCCGTCGTCGAACAGCTCGTGCTCGGCGCCGGCGCGACGCTTGTCCCTGTCGCCGCGACCGCTGCCGCCGCCACCTGTCAGCGCTCCGCGCGAGCCCGGGGCGCCGCGCCCCTGACCCCGCCCGACGCCGGTCCCTCCGGCTCCCACGCGACCGGCCCCCCGGCCGGATCCGCGTGCGGAGGTCCCGGCGCCGTTGCCGATCCCCACGACGCCGTTGCCGCGGCCGAGGACGGAGGAGCCGACACCACGGGTGCCCGCGCCACCGATGCCACGACCGCCACCGGCAGCACTCCCGCTGCCGGTCACGGCGCCGGGGAACGCCAGCCCGCCGGCGACCCCACCGGTGAGGCCGCCGACCACTCCCACCCCGACCCCCGCGGCGACCGCTCCACCGGTGGTGGGCGTGCCGATCCCGCCGGCCGAGGGGCCGGTGCCGTTCGTCGTGGGGCTGCCGGGTACGCCGGTGGACGTGCTGG
Organism: uncultured Actinomycetota bacterium; assembly: GCA_963815335.1. Taxonomy (GTDB): domain Bacteria; phylum Actinomycetota; class Actinomycetes; order Propionibacteriales; family Nocardioidaceae; genus Nocardioides. Next base: position 36,664 of record CAWFGL010000014.1, on the reverse strand, counting down.
TGCCCGGGCCGCTGGGCCCCTCGGGGTCGCCGGGCGTCGCGTCGTCGCCACCTCCGGTGGGTGGCGTCGGCTCGTCCACGGTGCCGCCGTCGGTGAGCGGGCGACCGTCGTTGTCGTAGACCGGGTGCGGCTGGGTGGTGCTCGTCAGGGTGCTGGTGCCGGGGCCCTGCGTGCTCGTCCCGGCCGGGTTGGTCCCGCCGCCGCCGGCCGGTGTCGTCCCGCCGCCAGGGGCGCGGGTGGGCTCGGGGTCGGGCTCGCCGTGGATGCTCTTGAACACCTCGCCCGCCGCGGTGTGCTTCTCGTCGAGACGCGTCATGGCGTCCGAGGCGCGCTGCTCGTCGGCCTGGTAGCGGTCCCAGTAGGCCGCGACGGCGGTGTCGTAGCTGCGCTGCGCGCGGACGTCCTCCGGCTCGGTCGAGCCCGCGGGGCTGGTGGGCCTGGACGGCAGCTCGTCGCCGTCGTTCTGGGCCAGGGAGTCACGTTCGGAGACCGCGACGGCGATCGCGTTCGCCGAGTCGTCGAACGCCTGCGCGCCCTGTCCCATCTGCTCGGACTTGGTGGCCATCGCCTGGGCGGAGGTGTGGAAGGACGTCCGGGTCGCGTTCGCGGCCTCACCCTGGAACTCCGAGTCGGCGCTCGTCGCGATCGACCCGGCCATGGAGACCAGCTGGCCGCCGATGTCCTTCAGGAGGTCCTGGCCCTGGCGCCACTGGGCCGCCGCCGTCCGGAGGGTGGCCTGGTTGGCCGGGTCGAGGTAGTCGCGCAGCCGCTGCTGCTGGGGTCCGCGGTTCACGGCGCCTCGCAGGTGCTCGGAGCGGCGAGGTTCGGGGCCGCGGCGCAGCTCTCCGCACGGACGATCAGCCGCTGGATGTCGGTCTGCACGGTCTGATCGAGCGCGTGCGCCTGGCGCCTCATGGTGTCGAGCGAGGTCTGGTACGTCGTCAGGCCGGCGACCATGTCGGTGATCGCGTCGATCACGTGCTGATGGGCCTTGCCGGCGTCGGTCGCGCAGGCCAGGCTCGCGGGCGCGCCGCTGAAGTCCTGGTGACCGACCGCGTCCGGCTTGGAGCTGCCGAGATCGGTCGCGCTGGTGTCGAGGAACCGCATGATGCGGTCGACGAGGTCATCGGTGAACCCGAATGCGAGCAGGTCTCCGGCGGTGAACACGATCCGCACCTACCCGGCCTCCCGGGGCGTCAAACCCGGGCCCGGGCGAGGAATTCCGGGTCTCCCTGGTTACCGTGACGGGCATGTCTCGGGCGTGGATCGTGGGCATCGTGGCGTGCCTCGCGCTGGTCGGCTGCACCGACGACGACACCCCGGAACCCGTCCCGCCGCCCTCCTCGGACACCGGACCCACGACGACGCCGACCGACGAGCCGACGTCCGCGTCCCCGGAGCCCACCGTCACCGCGGCCGCGGGGCTGCAGCTCCAGGAGGAGACGTCGCGGCTGAACGCCCCCGAGGGGCCGTGGGCGCCGCTGGACGACATCGTCGACTACTCCTCCGCCGTCGCGCGCAGCGACACCGGCGAGGGGATCGCGCTCAGCGACCGCGAGAACTTCGCGGACCCGGCCTCGCTCGACGAGCAGGTCAGGGTGGCGCGCGGCCTGCTGCCGAAGGACGCGAAGGTCGAGCGCCTCCCGGACGTCCTCCTCGACGGCGAGCCCGCCTACTACCTGCGGTGGACGGTCCCGGGCGACCGGATCATGCAGCACGACCTCGGCACCCAGCGGGGCGGGCGGGTGGTCTACGTCCACCTCGACCTGCTGAAGGACGACCCCGCTGCGGGCGACGCGGTCGTGGCGGCCGTCGTCGCGTCGTTCGCCTGGCGCTGACGGCTCGCCGGCTCAGACGCCGCCCTGCGTGATGGTGTCGCGGCCCGGACCGCCGCTGAGCCGGTCCCGACCCGGACCGCCCCGGAGGACGTCCCTGCCGGGTCCGCCGCAGATGACGTCCCTGCCGCCGCGGCCGAGGACGCGGTCCCGGCCGCCCAGCGCCACGATCACGTCACGCCTGCCGGTCCCGCGGATCCGGTCAGGGCCCGTCGTGCCCACGATCGTCGCCCGCTTCCCGTGGCACGTCGGCGGACGGTGGTCGCCGAGGAAGCGGTAGACCAGGACGTCGGCCTTGCTCCCGGCCGCGCTCGCGGTGAGGAGGACCCGGCCGTCGGGCCCGGCCGCCACGTCCGACGCCTCCTCCGCGGGTCCACCCAGGACGAGCACGCCGTTGCCGGCGAACGACGCGTCGCGTCGTCCGTCCTGGGTGAGCTTCGCCAGAAGAGGGCGATTGGCGTTGCCCTCGAACCCGGCCACGACCGCGCCGCCGGACGGCAGCAGGCTGACCGAGCGCAGCCGCTCGAAGCCCCCCGTGTCGACCCGGACCCCGGTCGCCGACCCGAACGAGCCGTCGACCTGGCCGGACGCGGTGTAGCCCACGACGATGCCGTCGTTGTCGCCGTCGGGGTCCTGGACCGTGCCCGCCACGACCACCCGTCCATCGGGGCGCAGGGCGAGGTCACGGCCGTGCGCCACCAGCCCGACGATCTCGGCGGTGGCGTCGCCGCCTCCGTACGCCAGGTCCGGGGTGCCGGTCGGTGTCAGCGACATGACCACCGCGGCGTGCGGGCTGCCCAGCGAGCCGGTGATCAGGACACGGCCGTCCGGCCGGACCGCCACCGACTCCACGGCGTACGACTTGATGCCGAGGCTCAGCCAGCCGTCGCCGTCCCAGCTCATGTCCGGGTCGCCGGCCGGGGTGAAGCGGTGGACCGTCGCTCCCACGTTCGTGGCTCGACCCCCGACCACGATGTCGCCGTCCGGTGCGACCGCGACCGAGTGGAAGGTCTCGGGCGGCGTCCCGCCGACCGTCACGATCCCGTCCCCGCCTCCGAAGGTCGGGTCCGGTGCGCCGGTGGCCGTGAGGCGCCACACGACGCCACGGCTGAGACCGTCGACCCCCACCGCGACGACCCGACCGTCCCGTTGGAGGGTCACAGCCGTGGCCCCGCTCGTGGTGCCCGGGACCCGCAGGGTCCGGAAGCCGAAGGTCGGGTCCACGGAACCGTCCGTCCGGAGCCGGAAGGCGAATCCGTCGTCGGCGGTGCCGTTCGACATCGCGCCGACACCGACCAGCCGGCCGTCGGGCTGGACCGTGGTGGCGTGCACGAACTCGTTGGCGCCGGAGTCCACGACCGCGACACCGCGGGTGCCGAACATGGTGTCGAGATCTCCGGATGCCGCCGCCGCCGACGTGGTGCCGACGGCGAGGAGGGCGAGGAGGGCGGACGTCGTGAGACCCAGGCGGGACGTCGAGAGGTTCATGTCCCCAGGCTCGGGTCCGAGGCGGCCCGCGGGCATCGGGGACCATCCCGCACATCTGGGGCGGCGGCACCCCTAGATCTCCCCGGGGCGCCCCGCAGGGTCGGCACCCACGACTAGCCTGCGAGCCGTGCCGACCGGGATCGCCGACTTCCTCGACCTGGTGGGTCAGCTCGACGAGGTGGTGCGGTCCGACCACGGCCGCTACCTCAAGCTCGAGGTCGCGGGCCGGACGTTCGGCTACCTGTGGGAGCCGACCCGCACGGTCGGCCTCAAGCAGACCATCGCGGAGCAGCAGGCCCTCGTGGCCGAGCGCCCGGACGTGTTCGAGGTGCAGTTCACGGCATGGGGCTTCGGCTGGGTGGTGGTCCACCTCGAGGGCGTGGAGCGCGACGAGCTCGCGGAGCTCACCTTCGAGGCATGGCGGCTGAGCGCACCGGCTGCCTTGCTGGAGGCACGGGGCGAGCGGCTGCCCCAGTAGCCGACGGGACGACACTAGGGGCGGAATGGCCCGTCCGGGTCTGCCCGGAAGCACGCCGGTGGCGGTGTGATGGATCCGATCGACGGAGGGCCTGGGGGGACCTCCCGTGATTGCAAGGGGGGATTGCCATGGGTGTGGGAGCCCACGAACGTCAGGTCGACGCCAGCACGACCGCGGTGGAGTCGCTGCTCCGCGAGCTCGAGGACGCCGCCGCGTGGCAGGACCGGCCGGCGAGCCGGGTCCGGAAGTTCGCGCATCCGCTGCCGTCGTCCGGCCGCGACCAGGCCCACGGCGAGCTGGGCGCCCGGCACGCGCGGCGCGCGGTCTGACGGTCGTCTCGACCTGTCTGGATCACTGCGCGCGCCAGACCGCCCGCGCTAGACCGGCGGAGTCGTTGCCGAAGGGGTCTCCACGCTCAGAAACTGTTGGCTTCTCCACCATTCGGTGACCTTTTGGGCGTTCCAACACCCCGAGGGATGCGGAATCCGTAGCGTTCTTGGTGCGCCACTCGTCCATCCGGACACCGGGCGCACCGACATTCTCGGGGGGGAATTTCAGTGGAACCAGTGCTGCCGGTCCTCGTCACCGCACTCACCGTCAGGGTCTCGTCGCGTCGTCCCTCAGGGGTCGACGCGTGACCGCGGCGAGCGTGGCTCTGCTCCCGGCTCCCGCCGCCTGGCACGCCGACGTCGACGAACCGGTCGACCTCGAGGCCCTGGTGGAGCGGGCCAAGTCGGGTGACCCGGAGGCGTTCGGTCAGCTCTTCGACCACTTCCACGGGCCGGTGTTCCGGCAGCTGCTGGCCCAGACCCGCAACCGGGCGCTGGCCGAGGACCTGACGGCCGAGACCTTCTTCAAGGCGCTGCGCGCGGTCACGGCGTTCACCCTTCCGAGCCGGCTCTTCGGCCCGTGGGTCCGTCGGATCGCCCGGAACCTCGCGGCGGACCACTACAAGTCGAACCGGACCCGGCTCGAGCTGGTCACCGGCGAGCTGGGCTACTTCGAGGGTCACGTCGCCGGTCCCGAGGACCTCATGATCGAGAACCTCGAGCACGAGTCGGTGCGGGCGGCCCTCCAGCTGCTCCCGGTCAACCAGCGGCGGGTGGTCGTCTCGCGCTTCCTGCTCCAGCAGAGCGTGACGGAGACCGCCGCCGAGGTGGGCTGCACCGAGGGTGCCGCCAAGCAGCTGCAGCTGCGGGGTCTCCGCAACCTGGCCCGCCTGCTCCACGACGTGCCGGCATGACGAGGGCACGCCTCACGGCCCTCACCGCCGGCCTGCTCGTGGTCGCGGGCTTCCCGCTCCTGCGCATCGTCGTCGCCCGGTCGTCGCACCCGACGTCCGGCGCGCTGGACCTCAGCGGCGCGTGGGCCTGGCCGCCGGTGGTCCTCGCCGGGCTGGCCGCCAGCGCTGCCGTGTTCTTCTGGTTCGCCCGCGAGCCGCGTCGTCACCTCGTACCTCGACTAGACCAGCGTGTCCCCGCCGAGCGTTCTCTCGTCTTGATAGGTGAGGGAGAAGGACGTGGGGACGTCCTGCACGACAGCACTGGGGGGAACCAATGACTGCAACCTTGTCGACGACGCCGTACGCCGGCGCCGGCCGGACGGCCCATGTCGTCCGGGCCATGGACGAAGAGCTCGCGCTGGAGATGGAGTGGTCGTCGCGCCACGCCAGCCGCGTCCGGAACTTCGTGCCGGAGAAGGCACACGTGCCCAAGCACCGTGCCGAGGCGTCAGTGGTGGCTGATGAACCCGCCGTCCACGACCAGCTCGGTGCCCGTCACGAACGACGCGCGGGCTGAGATCAGGAAGCCGACCGCCTCGGCGACCTCGCGCGGCTGACCCAGCCTGCCCAGGGCCGCGCCCCGCTCGAACTCGGCCCTGACCTCTGGTACCTCGAGGCCCGGGGCCAGCATCGGCGTCTCGATGAAGCCGGGACACACGGCGTTGACCCGGATGCCCTCCGGCCCGAGCTGCGCCGCCATCGAGCGGGTGAGGCCGAGCATGCCGGCCTTGGACGCGCAGTACGCCGGGATCCAGGCGCTCGCGACCAGGCCCTCGATCGACGAGATGCCCACGACCGAGGCGTTGTCCGACTCCCGGAGGTAGGGGTGCATCAGCTGCACGAGCAGCGCGTGCGCCCGCAGGTTGAGGTCGAGGACGGCGTCCCAGGACTCGGCCGTGAACGAGCCCACCGGCTCGACCGCCACGGCGCCGGCGGCGTGCACCAGCCCGTCCAGCCCGTCGAGCGCCTCGGCCGCGCGGGTGACCGCGTCGCCCAGGTCGCCCGAGACGTCGACGACCTCGTGCGGCATGCCGAGCCGGCCGGCGTGCTCGGCCACTGCCGGGGCGACGTCCCAGAGCATCACCCGCCCGCCCTGCTCGACCAGGACCTCGGCGCTCGCCAGGCCGATGCCGGACGCTGCGCCGGTGACGATGACTCCACCCATCTGCCGCCTCCTCAGGGCCTGAGCGTGACCTTGACGCAGTCCGCGGTCCGCGCGGCGACCGCGGCGTACGCGGCGGCCGCGTCCTCGAGGGCGAACTGGTGCGTGAAGATCCCGGTCGTGTCCAGCGTCCCCTCCTGGATCCGCGGCACGAGGTCCGGCCAGGTCGCGTGGATCGGTGCGGTGGTCATCCGGAGCGTGATGCTGCGGAACAGCCCCATCAGCACCGGCAGCGGGTAGGGGTCGAGGTCGTGCACGCCGATCACCGAGATGGTCCCGCCGGCGCGCACGGACGCGAAGGCGTCGTCCAGCGTCACGTCCTTGGCGACCGCGTCGATCACGGTGCTCACCCCGCGGCCTCCGGTCGCCTCGAGCACGGCTTCCGCGGTGGGGCCGTCGAGCGCCGTGCCGCCGGACGCGACGGCGCGCTGCCGGCGTCCCTCGACCGGGTCGGCGACCAGGACCCGCTCGGCACCGAGCGCGAGGGCGCTGCGGACGGCGCACAGGCCGACGGCACCGAGCCCGATCACCAGGACGGTGTCGCCCGGCTGCACCTCGCCGCGCTGTGCCCCGGCCCAGCCGGTGGCGAGGTTGTCGGTCAGCAGGAGTGCCGCCTCGTCGTCGACACCCTCGGGGACCGCGAGCAGGTTGAAGTCGGCCGACGGGACGGCGAGCAGCCCGGCCTGGCCGCCGCCGAGCTCGCCGGCGCCGAACACCTTGCCGCCCTCGACGCACTGGATCGGGTCCCGCCGCGCGCAGCCGTCGCAGCGACCGCACCCGGCGACCGAGGCCACCAGGACGCGGTCGCCGACGGAGACGGTGCCGACGTCGGACCCCGCCTCGACGACGGTCCCGACGACCTCGTGCCCGGCCGCGACCGGGAACATCGGGATGTCGTCGTCGTAGAAGTGCAGGTCCGAGCCGCAGATGGCGGTCACGTCGACCTTCACCACCGCACCGTCCGGACCGGGGAGGACCGGGTCGTCGCGGTCCTCGACCGACACCTGGCCGGGGCCGGTGATCACAGCTACGCGCATGGGTCCGGACGCTAGGGGACTGGACAGATTCCGACAAGTGTCCACAATGACCCATGCGCAACCCGCACGCCGGCGTGCCGTTCACCGCCGCCGAGTTCTCCGACGCCCAGATCGCCGAGGCGCTGAGGGACGTGTCCGTCCCGACGCTGCTCCTCTCGTGCGTGCACATGACGGACGACCCGGCGGTGCGCGAGCAGATCCTCGCCGGGCCCGTCAGGCCGCAGGGCCTGTTCCTCAACGAGGTCCAGGGGTTCATGACCGAGGAGGACCAGCAGGCTGCCCGCGAGCTCGCACTGCCGATCATCACCGCGTGGCGCGACCGTGGCTGCCCCGAGCCGGAGCCGGTCGACGCGGTGCTCCTCAAGCGGATGATGGACTGGATCGTCTGCGAGGAGGTCGGGGCCGAGTACGTGCCGATGATGCTCGAGGAGATGGAGCTCGACGGATCGGACGCCCGGTCCATCGACGCGCTCCCGAGCTCGGACCCGCGGCCCGTCGCGGTCATCGGGCTCGGGATGTCCGGCCTGCTGGCGGCGATCCGGCTCCAGGAGGCCGGGATCCCCTACGTCGTGTTCGAGAAGAACGACGGCGTCGGCGGCACCTGGTGGGAGAACACCTACCCCGGCGCGCGGGTCGACGTCGGCAACCACTTCTACTGCTACAGCTTCGAGCCGAGCGACGCCTGGACCGAGTTCTTCGCCCAGCAGCCGGAGCTCCAGGCCTACTTCCAGCGGGTCATGGAGGAGCACGGCGTCGATCGGCACACCGAGTTCGGGGTCGAGGTCACCGGCGCCGACTGGGACGACGAGACCGCGACGTGGACGGTGTCGCTCGACGACGGCCGGTCGGTCGAGGCGCGGGCGGTCGTCAGCGCCGTCGGCCAGCTCAACCGGCCGGCCCTTCCCGACGTACCCGGCACGTTCGACGGGCCGTCGTTCCACACCGCACGGTGGGACCACTCGGTCGACCTCGCCGGCAAGAAGGTGGTGCTGGTCGGTGCCGGTGCCACCGGTTTCCAGGTCGCTCCGACGATCGCCGACCGGGTCGCGTCGCTCACCGTCATCCAGCGCACCGCGCAGTGGATGTTCCCGAACCCGAACTACCACGCCCAGGTCGGCGACGGCGTCCGCTGGGCGCTCCGCCACCTGCCGTTCTACGGCCGCTGGTACCGGTTCCTCATCTTCTGGCCGGGTTGCGACACCGGTCTGGTCGCGGCCCGGGTCGACCCGGAGTGGGAGCCGCAGGCGACGTCGGTGAGCGAGATCAACGACCTCACCCGCGTGATGTTCACCGACTGGATCGTCAGCCAGGTCGACAACGACCCCGAGCTGGTCGCCAAGGTGGTGCCCGACTACCCGCCGACCGGCAAGCGCACGCTGCAGGACAACGGCAGCTGGCTGACCGCCCTCACCAAGCCGAACGTCGAGCTCGTGCGCGCCGGAGTGGACCGCCTGGAGCCGAACGGCGTCGTCGACTCCGACGGCACCTTCCACGAGGCCGACGTGATCGTGTGGGCGACCGGCTTCCACGTGAACGAGCCGCTCCTGCCGCTCGCGGTCCGGGGCCGCGGCGGCCTCGACCTCCGCGAGCACTGGGGGCTGCGCCCGCGTGCGTACCTCGGGATGACGGTCCCGGACTTCCCGAACTTCTTCTGCCTCTACGGCCCCGGCACCAACCTGGCCAGCGGCGGCAGCCTGATCTTCCACTCGGAGTGCGAGGTCAGGTACGTCGTGCAGTGCCTCCAGGCGATCGACGCCGCCGGCGTCCGGGCCATCGAGCCGCGGCGCGAGAAGTACGACGAGTGGTACGACAAGTGCCAGGCCGAGCTGAGGACGACCGTCTGGTCCTCGCCGCACATCGAGCACAACTTCTACAAGAACGCCGAGGGAGACGTGCACTCGCTGAGCCCGTGGCGCCTCGTCGACTTCTGGACCTGGACGCGCACCCCCGACCTCGAGGACTTCGTCCTGTCGTGACCGGGACCCGCACCAGATCCGTCCGCGACCGGCTGCTCGACGCCGCCGAGGAGTGCCTGCGCCGCAACGGCATCCGGCGGACCACGATGATCGACATCGCGGAGGCGTCGGGGGTCTCGCGGACCTGGCTCTACCAGCACTTCCCCGACAAGCAGTCGATCCTGGGCGCCGCGCTCGTCCGGCTCGACGAGGCGTTCTGGGCCGACGCGCACCAGCGGGTCGGCGGCCGCCGGACGTTCGCGGCCAAGGTCGCCGAGGCGATCACGATCGCCCGGTCGTCCGAGCTCGGGCCCCTGGCGCTCGAGCTGAAGTCGCGGGAGCCCGAGGAGCTCGAGGCGGTGATGGGACGGTTCCTCCACGACGCCGTGCCGGGCATGGCCTCCTTCTGGGAGGTCCACCTCACGGCGGCCCGCGACAAGGGCGAGCTGCGTGCCGACCTGGACGTCCCGGCCGCGGCCGAGTGGGTCCTCCGGACGGTGGTCTCGCTCGTCACCCTGCCCGGTGGCACCGTCGACCCGGACGACCGTGCCGCGCTGACGCGGTACCTCGCGACCTACCTCATGCCCGCGCTGACGCCCGCACCCACGAAGGACTGACATGGACCCGAACGACTGGCCCAGCCTCGACCCCGAGCTCGTGCCCCTGGTCGAGCTGCTGCCGGACATGCACGGGGCGCTGGAGGACATCCCCGCCGCGCGGGAGATGCTCGCCGGCTTCATCCCGACGGACCCGCCCGAGGCCGGGGACCGCGTGGACATGACGGAGGTGCCGGTCGGCGGCACCACGGTCCGGATCTACCGGCCACGCGGGGTGGACGGCGACCTGCCCGGGCTGCTGCACATCCACGGCGGCGGGTTCTGCCTCGGCAGCGCCGAGATCGACCACCCCCAGTCGGTCGGGCTGGCCGACGAGCTCCAGGTCGTGGTCGCCACCGTCGACTACCGGCTGGCGCCCGAGCACCCGTACCCCGCCGGCGTCGACGACTGCTACGCGGCGCTCGAGCTGCTGGCCGGGCTGGAGGGCGTCGACGCGTCGAGGATCGCGGTGCAGGGCCAGAGCGCCGGGGGTGCCCTGGCCGCGGCGGTGACCCTGATGTCGCGCGACCGTGGCGGACCGGCGATCTCCTTCCAGGTGCTGGAGATCCCGGTGCTCGACGACCGGTGCGACACCCCGTCGATGACCGCGCACGTCGCCACCCCGCTGTGGAGCCGGCCGCAGGCCGAGCAGTCCTGGCGCCTCTACCTGGCCGGGCAGGAGGCCGACCCGTACGCCGCACCGGCCCGCGCGGACGACCTGACCGGCCTGCCGTCGGCGTACGTGCTGACCTGCGAGCTCGACCCCCTGCGCGACGAGGGCATCCGCTACGCGGCGCGGCTCCTGGAGTCCGGCGTGTCCGTCGAGCTGCACAGCTACCCGGGTGCCTTCCACGGCACGACGATGGCGCAGGGGAGCGCGATCGCCGACCGGATGACGGCCGAGCGGCTCGGCGCCCTGAGGAGGGCCCTGGCCCGGGAGTGACCCCCACCGGGTGGTGTTGACACAACCCGTTCGTGCTATAACTCTACTGTCTTAGTAGAGATTGAAGCTGCCAAGAACGGGGATCTTGTGCCATGCCGGTCGTGACCATCGACGTGCCTGCGCTGGGCAACCGCGCGCACGTCGTCCACGACGGACGGCACGCGGTCGTGATCGACCCGCCACGGGACGTGAGCGAGGTCGAGCGCGTCGTCGAGGACGCCGGTGTCGACCTGGTGGCCGTCGCGGAGACGCACGTGCACAACGACTACGTCTCCGGCGGCCTGGCGCTGGCCCGCCGGCACGGCGCCGACTACCTGCTCTCCGCCGACGAGGCCGTCACCTTCGAGCGGGTCGGCGTCCGCGGCGGCGACGTGCTGACGTACGGCGGGATCGGACTGGAGGTGATCCCGACCCCGGGCCACACGCGACACCACCAGTCGTTCCTGGCGACCGTGGCCTCCGACGGCGAGGCCGCGCTGTTCTCCGGCGGCAGCCTGTTGCTCGGCACCGTCGGCCGCACCGACCTCGTCGACCAGCGGCTGGCGCTGCACCTCGCCGGCGCCCAGTGGGACAGCGTGCGTGGCCTCGCGGGCCTCGACCCGGAGACGCTGCTCCTGCCGACGCACGGCTTCGGCAGCTTCTGTGCCGGCTCGACGGTGGCCGTGCCCACCGGTGTCTCCACGATCGGCGACCAGCTCGGGACGCACCCGGCCCTGCTCACCGACCGCGCGTCCTACGCCGCCGAGCTCGTCGCCGGTTTCGGTCCGGTGCCCACGTACTACGACCACATGGACCCGCTGAACCGCGCCGGCGCGGGCACCCCGCGACCCGCCCGGCCGGTGTCCGCCGACGAGGTGGCCGCCGCGGTGACCGCCGGCCGCTGGGTCGTCGACACGCGGGACCGCCGGGCCCACGCGCGGGCCCACGTCCGGGGCTCGGTCGGGTTCGAGTACGGCGACCAGTTCGCGACGTACGTCGGCTGGCTGGTGCCGTGGGGGGACGAGATCGTGCTGCTCGCGGACGACCCAGTGAGGCTCGAGTCGGCCGTCGGCCAGCTCGCCGGGATCGGCATCGACGGCGTCGGGGCCCACGTCCTCGCGCCGACCCAGCCGCTGGACACCGGCTTCCGACGGGCGACCTGGGCGGAGTTCCCGAGCGCCGACCGGCCGGTCGTGGTCGACGTCCGTCAGGCCGACGAGTGGCTCCAGGGCCACCTGCTCGGCGCGGTCAACGTCGCCGTCCAGGACGTTGATCGCGCGGCCGACGACCTGCCCGGCGGCGAGCTCTGGGTGCACTGCCGGTCGGGCTACCGCGCCGGCATCGCCGCCAGCCTCCTGCACCGGCGCGGCCGCCAGGTCGTGCACGTCGACGACGCGTGGGAGCGCGTCGCCGAGCTCGCCATCCCCACGATCCCGACCGCCGCGTAGGAGAGGAGCGCCACCGACACCCACACCTGACAGCACGACGTTCAACTCACCTTTGCGGCTCATGGGGAGCCGTATCTCGGGAAGGCAGAAGAACTTGCGTACGCCAAAACCACTCCTCGCGGTGCTTGCCGCGGTGGGCCTCGTGGCCGGCCTCAGTGCTCCCACGAACGCGGTCGGCTCCAAGGACGACCCGGGTCAGCCCGTCGACATCGCCACGCCGGCGATCGCGGCGCTCAACTCGCTGATCCAGAGCCTCTTCAACAGCGACGTCGTCGGCCAGACCACCAAGGTCCTCGGTGCCGACGACGAGACCTACTGGCTCACCAACAACATCGACACCGGGCTGGTCCCGACGACCGTCCTCCAGGACATCGGGCTCGGCGACGTCATCGACGGGACCCCGCTGGGCGGCGGTGACTCCGGGGGCACCGCGCCGGACGACGGCAAGCGCCGCGAGTACCTCGTGGTGTGGGCCGGCGACAACAACATCCTCGACCGGACCGGCAAGCAGCTCACCGACCTCCCGAAGGAGATCGGGCCCGACCTGATCGGCCAGAAGGAGCTCATCGGACCCGACTTCCTCGCGGTCGTCGACGTCACCAAGGGCTCCTCGTCGTACGGCAAGGTCGTGAACACCGCCACGGTGGGCCCGCTGGTCGAGAACGAGCCGCACCACATGCAGTACATCTGGCACAAGGGTCACAAGATCTTCGCGGGCGGCCTGTTCACCGACGTCACGTACGTCATCGACACCTCGAAGCTGCCGGCGTTGAAGCTGACCAACGTCAACCTGCCCACGGACACGCTCTGCGGCTCGGTGCCCGACGCCTACTGGGTGACCAAGGACGGCGGCGCGTACGGCACCTACATGGGCGGCCCGGACGTCCCCGGTCCCTGCACCTACTCCGACGGCACCACGCGGATCGGCAACGGCTTCGCGGGGTCGCCGGGTGAGGTCGTGCGCCTCGACAAGAACGGCAAGACCGTCTACGAGGCACCGGCGACGCCCAAGGTGGGCGAGACAGAGCAGCGGTGCGACAACATCCCGCTCCTGCCCGCCGCGACGTGCGCCAACCCGCACGGCATCCAGGCGCGCGAGGACCTGAAGACGCTGATCACCAGCGACTACAACGAGCCGCGCAACATCATCCTCAACCCGGTGGCGGCGCCGTCGTCGTACCTGCGGCGCCCGACCGTCCGGACCTGGGACATCTCCAACCCGAACAAGCCGAGGCTCAAGTCGGTCTCGTTCCTGCCGGACGGGCCGCGCGTGGGCAAGGTCGCCCACCACGAGGAGCCCCGGGCGGTCATGGAGACGACGGTGACCAACAAGCGGAAGCACAAGGGCGCCTTCGCCCAGTCGATGCAGGGTGGCGCGATCTTCTACGCCCCCGACATCACCGTGAGGAAGCCGGTGTGGCGTGAGGTCTTCGACCTGACGACCGCGAACCGCAAGGCCGACAGGACCCGCAACCCGTACGGCGGCGGCTCGAACGGTGGCTGGATCCAGACGAGCCTGGACGACAAGTACCTCTACCACGCGGTCGCCGGGCGCCAGCCCAGCGGGACCGACAAGGGATCGCCGTCGTACATCCTCAAGCTGGACATCCGGAAGCTGCTCAAGTCCGGCAAGGCGCCGAAGTGCAACATCGACACGATCCAGGAGACCGTCCGCGGCGGCAGGGAGTCGGACTGCCCCGCGATCACCAGCATCCTGCCCGCGCCGGGCGGCCCGCACTGGGGCACGCTCGACAACTTCACGCTGGGCAAGGACGGCTACTACCGCGAGACCAGGAAGGTGAAGCGGATCGCGTACGCGAACTACTTCGTCGCTCGCACCGGTCTCAACGGCGACCACCGGATCTGCCTGGCTGACGTCAGGAAGAACCAGAAGCTGAGGCTGGACAGGAAGTTCCGGGACGAGACGAGCGGGGACACCTGCATCGACTTCGACCGGGCCTCGTGGCCGCACGGTGCCTGGGGACCCGCCAAGCCGCACTCGATGCTCTTCGTCGTCGCCGACGCCGACGTCAAGTGACGGACCGCACCTCCACGACCCGCCGGGTCGCGGCGCTCACCCTCGTGGTGGGCGTCGCGGCCGGGCTGGTCGGCGCGGCGGCCTACGCCGCGTCCTCCGACGACGGCGCGGGCGCTCCCCAGCGGACCAGCGCGGACCTCGAGCTGGACTGGCAGGCCCGGTCCGACGGCATCCAGGTGCTCGGCGGCAGCCGTGAGCCCGGTGTGCCCAGCGTGCAGCGGCAGCGCCACGACCGGGTCGACTTCACCGTCACCGTCGCGCCCGCCCGCCCCGGTCCCAACCTGGTCCGTGTCGACGCGCGACCACCGACGGCGCACCGCGGGCGTGCGGTGTTACGTCGGCACCAGCGCGGACTTCGAGGCCGGCCGCCAGGTGCGCGCCGTGCCCCGCCCCGGCGCCAGCGGCCTCTGGGCCGCGGTCGACCTCCCCGAGGGGAGCGGCACCGTGCTCGTGTCGCACGGCCGCCGGCACCGCGTCCCGTTCGCCGTGGACACCGGCGCCGCTCCGTCGACGACGGAGGCCTGGACCGGTGCCGACGGGCCCGAGTGCGTCAGCGCGGCGACCGCCGCCGTCCTCGCGGGCGGCACCGCCCCCGACTCCTGCCCCTCCGACTCGCTCGGCGACGCCGACGAGGCGGCCCTGCGCAGCGTCGTCGGCCTGCTCGTCGAGCGCGGCGTCCGGGAGCTCGCGGTCGAGCACGACGACTCCGCGCGGAGCCGCGCGGCCTACGAGCTGGTGAGCGGCGTCGCCGGACACTCCGGGGTCCGGGTCGTCGAGCCGTCGGCGGCGCCCGGCGACCGCAACGCGCTGCTCGTCCTCAGCGGCTGGGACGACGCGGCCTCGTCGCTCGCGACGGTGGCGTCGACGCCGCTGCACCGGCAGCCGATCCGCTCGGACGGCACCTGGCTGGCCCCGTGGCTGCTCACCCCCGGCGTCGTGGACTCGACCCTCGGAGCCGTCCTGCCGCTGGACTTCGACATCCGCGACGCGGCGGCGCAGGAGTTCAGCCAGACCCTGGCATCGCTGTTCCCGGGCCAGTCGCCGACCGCCTCGGGGTACGCCGCCTGGCGGGCCGCCCGCGGCACCGACCCGGACGACCTCGTCCTCTACGCCGCCTCCCGCGCGGCGTACATGCCCACGAGCCCCGGCCACGCCGGTCACGAGTCGGAGGTCGCCTGGTTCCCGGGCGGCACCGTCACGCCGGTCGCGGACCTGTCCTAGCTCCCTCCCTCCCTCGAAGTAGCACCAGAAAGGAACGGCAATGGCACTGATCGAACGCACCCGGGAGCCCCGGGTCGCCCCAGCACCGCAGGAGGCGCCGCCGCCGCAGGCGGGGATCGTCATCGGCGGGATCGTCGTGGCGCTCGCGCTCGGCGGCTACATCTTCACGCAGAGCGGGCAGGTGCCGGGGATCCTCTTCCTCATCGGCCTGGCCCTCGGCCTGGTGCTCTTCCACTCCCGGTTCGGCTTCACCTCCGCGTGGCGTCAGCTCGTCGCCGTGCGGCAGGGCAAGGCGCTCCGGGCGCACATGCTGATGCTCGCCACCGCGGCGATCCTGTTCGCGCCGATCCTGGCCAACCAGGTGTCGTTCAAGGACGTCCCGGTGGCGCCGACGCTCGCGCCGATCGGCTGGGGCCTGTTCGTCGGCGCCTTCCTGTTCGGCGTCGGCATGCAGCTCGGCGGCTCCTGCGCGTCGGGCACCCTCTTCGCGATCGGCTCCGGCCAGAGCGCGATCCTGCTGACGCTGGTCGGCTTCATCGGCGGCGCGACCCTCGGGGCCTACCACCTGCCGTGGTGGAACGAGCTGCCCGCTCACGAGCCGGTGTCGCTGACCCAGTGGGGCGGCTACCCGGGCGCGCTCGCGATCTCGCTGGCCGTGATGGCCGGGATCGTGGCGCTGACCTTCGTCCTCGGCCGGCGCACCGACGCGCCCCCGCTCGAGGAGCCGCCCGTCGCCCGCGGGGCCGCCCGCGCGATCCGCGGCTCGTGGCCGCTCTGGGTCGGCGCGCTGCTGCTGGCCGGCCTGAACGCCCTCACGCTCTTCATCTCGGGAGGAGCGTGGGGGGTCACCTTCGCGTTCGCGCTGTGGGGGTCGAAGATCCTCGACCTCGTCGGCGTGGACGTGCTCCGTGGGGCTTCTGGCAGGACCCCATGAACCTCGCCAAGTACGACGCCGGCATCTTCGTCGAGAAGACCTCCGTCATGGACCTCGGCATCATCGTCGGCGCGCTCATCGCGTCGGCGGCCGCCGGTCAGTGGATCCTGCACCGCAAGGTCCCGGGCAGGCTGGCCGTCGGTGCGGTGATCGGCGGCATCCTCATGGGGTACGGCGCCCGGCTGGCGTTCGGCTGCAACATCGGCGCCTACTTCGGGGGCATCGCGTCGTTCAGCCTGCACGGCTGGATCTGGGGCGTGATGGCGATCATCGGCACGGCCGGTGGCCTCGCGCTGCGACCGCTCTTCGGGCTCACGAACCCGAAGCCCTCCGACTCGGTCTGCTAGGAGCAAGGAGACCGAGCAAGCACGTCGGCCCGGGTGCCTCCGCACCCGGGCCGACGTCGTCTCCACCGGTCTCAGCCGGACGCGCAGACCGCCCAGAGGAAGACCGTCACGGTGGCCCCGCTCTCGTTGCTGGCGTAGAGCCTCCACGCCGAGCCGTCGCTGGTCGGCACCGACAGGTGCAGCTCCGCGGGAACCTCGCCGTAGGTCGAGTGGCCTCCGCTCAGCGCCTTGGTGGTGTCCGGGCAGTACACGTAGTCGTCCAGCTCGGATCCCGGGGCGAGCGTGACGCCCGCCGTCCGCTCGACGTGGAGCTTGCGCAGGCCCTTCACGCCGACCGGACCCTCGGGGCCCATGGGCCCGACGGGCCCCACGGGCCCGTCCTCGGGGGCCAGGTAGCGGGCGGCCGGCCGCTCGACGTCCTGGAGCTCGAGGGTGCCGTCCCTGACGTCCCGTCCGGTGACGGTCCGGTCGCGGACGTCCTTGCCCAGCACGGACCCGTCCCTGACCTGGGCCCCGGTGACGAGCCTGGTCGCGGTGGCCGAGCCCGTGAACGTGAGCAGCAGGGCCACGGCGACGAGCAGCAGCGGGGTGCCGCGTCGGATGGTGGTCATCGTCGTCCTCCGTCCTCGCCCCGTCATGCCGTCACGCACGCGGCCCACACGTAGGCGGTGATGCTGCTGCCGCCGCCGTTGTAGAGGCCACCGCCCCAGCCGACGCCGTAGTTCATCGGGGCCGACTCCACGACCCGGGCGGTCTCCGGGAGGGTGCTGGAGATGCCGCCGCCGACGACGTGCTTGTTGCCGGGGCACGGGACCTCCCACAGCTCCGTCGCGCCCTTGCCGATCGAGACGGGTGCGTTGACGTACTGGAGGCCGGCGGTACCGGCGGGACCCTGCGGACCGGCCGGACCTTGCGGACCCTCCGGGCCCTGGGGACCGGGCTGACCGACGAGCGAGCCGTCGAAGTCGTGCTCCGTGAGCGAGCCGTCCTTGACGTCCACCGAGCCGATGCTGTTGTTGCGCAGGTCGACGCCGGTGATCGAGTTGTCCTTGATCCGCTTGCCGGTGATCAGGCCGCCGGCGCTGGCGCTGCCGGCCATCGCGACGATGACGGTGGCGACCACGAGCAGCAAGGTGCGGCCGCGGCGGCGGGTCGTGGACGGGTGCTTCGTGCCACGCAGTCGACGTCCGGCGCGGACCAGGTCCGCGTCGTCGAGCCGGGCTGCGGCGTACGTCCTGGCCATGACGGCCTGGTCGTGGTGGGTCATGAGGTGCTCCTGAGTTGTCGGGTGTTGCTGTCCCGCTCAGGTTCGTTCCGGGTCCCGGACCCGGACATCGGTGACGACTCCCCACACTTCCGGCGCGAACCTCCCTAGGTGGTCCGGGCCTCCCGACATGGGGAACGCCGACCGATGTCCGCGCGGGCACGGCTCGCGACCGTGGTGCCTCCGATCGACCGAACGAAGGAGGACCACCATGACTGCGAACGACTGCCGGCTGATGATGTACATCGGCTTCGCGCTCGCCCTCGTGCTGGCGTGCGCCGCCGCGCTCACCAGGTGACGTCGGCCTGCGGCTACGCGTAGGCGCAGACCGCGTAGGCGCTGGCGAAGCCCCAGACGTTGTTGGCCGTGTAGAAGTTGACCGTCCAGCCGGCTCCTCCGTCGAGCGGCCGGGTCTCCCGGGTGTGGATGTAGCTCGAGTCGATGCGGATGCCACCGCTGAGCACCGTGGTGCCCTCCGGGCAGTAGGCGGTCAGCCGGTGGCCCTGCTCGTTGGCGACGAACACCCGGGGCGTCTTCACGACCCGGACGAGCTCGAACCTGGCGCGGCCGGGAGGTCCGGCGAGGCCGGTCGGGCCGGCCTCGCCCGGTGAACCCTCGGGCCCCAGCACCAGCTGGGAGAGGTCCTCCTGGGTGAGACCGCGGTTCGTGACGTCGGCCCCGGTCACGCGGGAGTCGCGCACGTCCCGGCCGGTGACCGAGCTGTCCCGGATCTGCTTGCCGGTGATCAGGTGTGTCGCGGTGGCGGAGCCGGAGAACGTCAGCAGGAGGCCGAGGCCGACGAGCAGCGCCGGGGCCGTACGGCGGGCAGTGGTCTTCATGGGTGGTCCCTTCCGGGGTGAGTGGGTGGTCAGCCGGCGTCGACGCAGACGGCCCAGCCCTGGATGGCCACGGTGTCCGTGCCGGTGTTGGTGACACGGGTGACCCAGGTGGTCCGGCCGTTGCTCGGTGCCGACTCCTGGACGCGGAGCGGCGAGTCGGCCGGCGAGGTGGCGACGCCGCCGTGGACGGCGTAGTGCCGCCCGGAGCAGCTCACCGGGATCTCGGCGAAGTGGCCGGGAGCCAGCGACCGGCCGGGGGTGCTCAGGTAGCGGATGTCGGAGACGCCCACCGGCCCGGTCGGGCCCAGGTCCCCGGGTGCGCCGGGATCGCCGGCCGGACCCTCGGGTCCGCTGTGGCCGTCCGCGATCTCGGCTCCGCTCAGGAGCCTCGTCTGGAGGTCGGCGCGGCCGACGCTGTTGTCGCGCAGGTCGGCGCCGTGGACGGAGCCGTCCTTGATCTGCTTGCCCGAGATCAGGCCGGTGGCGGTGGCCGATCCCGCGAAGGTGATCGCGAGCGCAGCCGCGGCCGCCAGGGTCGGGGCGACCCGCTTGCGGTTGGTGCTCATGGTGGTTCCTCTCGTGGTCGTTCTCGTGGTCGTTCTCGTGGTCGTGGTCCGGTCCAGAACCCCGCCGACGCCCGGGAGCGAGCGCCGGCGGAGCCGTCACCGCAGGGGGTCAGCCGGTGACGCAGACGGCCCACGCGTACGCGAGCAGCTCGGAGTCCTTCTCGTTGCGCAGCCCGACCCACCAGCCGGCGCCGAAGTCGAGCGGGGCGGACTCGACGACGCGAGCGCTGCCGGGGTCGTTGCTGGAGACGCCGCCACCGACGACCTTCTTGCCGTCGGGGCACTCGATCCCCCAGTTCTCCGACTTCTTGCCGCCGATCGCGTTCTCGACGTTGACGTAGACCAGGCCGCTGGCTCCGGCCGGCCCCCGCGGTCCGATCGGGCCGATCTCGCCCTGGGGGCCCTGCGGACCCTGCGGCCCGATCAGCCGGCCGTCGAAGTCGTCGGGGGTCAGCGACCCGTTCTTCACGTCGGCACCCGTCACGGTGCCGTTCTTGAGGTCGATGCCGGTGATCGAGCTGTTCTTGATCTTCTTGCCGGTGATCAGCCCGCCCGCGGTGGCACTGCCCGCCATCGCGACCAGCATGGTGACGACGACGAGGAGCAGGACACGGCTGCGGCGGATGGTGGTGCTGCTGTTCATCAGGTTTCTCCTTGGGATGGGTGCTGAGACGTGCGGTGGGTGTGGTGCGCCTCGGTCAGCGCCGGAAGGCGTCGACGGACGGGACGAGCAGCTGCAGGCGCGCGGCGGTGGCGTTGCGCCCGGCGACCCGGCGGGCGCGACGGGCACGGCGACGCTCGGCGGTGATCCGCCGGCCTGCTCGCACCTCGTCGGCGCGGCGGTGCGACTCGGCGATGTGCGCGCGGGCCGCCTCGGGGGACGTGGGTGTCATGACAACCTCCTCTCGGCGGTCAGGACCCGGTACTCCCAGTCGTTGACGAAGGAGCCGTCGGTGGCGCGGTTGGTGTCGCGGGCGAGCGCAACGAGGTCGGCGCGGAACGCCGCACGGCCCTCGTCGTCCAGCCGCTGCGCGGCGGTGTAGGTCGGCCCGTAGTACGTGAGCATGAAGTCGGCGAACGACTCCTCGGAGAGGAAGCGCTGCGTGACGACGTGTGTCTCGGACGAGATCTCGGTGACCTCGTCGCCGAGGAGCTCGCGGACGACGTCCTCGTTGCCCCAGCGGGTCGGCGGCAGGGCGGCCGGCGGCGGCGTGACGTGCGTCCCGACGGTCTTGAGGACCCGTCCGATGAAGCCCTCGGCCGTCCAGTTGGCCAGGCCGATGGTGCCGCCGGGCCTGCAGACGCGGACCAGCTCGGCGGCGGCGCGGGCGTGGTCGGCCGTGAACATCACGCCGATGGCCGAGACGACGTAGTCGAAGGACGCGTCCGCGAAGGGCAGGGCCTCCGCGTCGGCCTCCTCGAAGGCGATGTTCAGCCCCTCGGCCTCGGCGCGGTTCCGGGCGGTCGCAACGAGGTCGGCGACGTAGTCGATGCCGGTCACGTCGCAGAACATGCGAGCGGCCTCGATGGCCACGTGGCCGGTGCCGCAGGCGACGTCGAGCACCGTGCTGCCGGGCTTCGGCGCCACGGCGGACAGGAGCCGGCCCGCGAGCGGGACGGTGACCCAGGCGACCTTTCCGTAGTCGCCGTTGTTCCAGATCTGGTGCTGCTTGGCCTTCAGCTCCTCGAGCGGAGTGGTGGCGGTGGGGGTGAAGCTCATGGCGTTTCCTCCTGATGGATGTCCTGGTTCGGATGTCCATCAGGCTCGTTCTCGGCCCGGTGCTCCCGCATCGGGGCGCCGCCCGCATCTCTCCGGCGCCCCCACCCCTAGGTAGTCCGGCGCGGGCACCCCCATCCGCCCAGGAGAGATGGGTGGTGAGCCCCGATGTGCCCCGACGCCGGTGGACCGACGGTGGTGCCATGAGCGTTGACCTGACGACCAGGCCGCAGGCCACCACCCTCCTCGAGCGAGAGGCGGAGCTCGCCGTGCTCGACGCCGCCTTCGCGAGCGCCGCCTCCGGCCTGGGTCAGGGCATCGCCGTGTGCGGTGAGAGCGGCGCCGGCAAGTCCACGGTGGTGGCGGCCGCGCTCGCGGCGACAGGCATGCGGGTCCTGCGCGGCCAGTGCGAGCCGCTGCGGACCCCGCGACCCCTGGGTCCGTTCCGCGACCTCGGGCTGCCGGGCCTCGACGGCGTGCTCCGCTCCGACGCCCGGCTGTCGGAGATCGGGGAGCACGTGTACGCCGCGCTCGCGACCGAGGCGACGGTCGTGGTCGTCGAGGACGTGCACTGGGTCGACGAGGCCTCGGCGGAGGTGCTGCGCTTCCTCGCCCGCCGGGTGGAGACGGCGCCGATCGTCATGGTCGTGACCTACCGGGACAACGAGATCGGCCTGCGACACCCCGCCCGCGCCCTGCTGGGCGACTTCGCCAGCCTCGACGGACTCCGGACCGTCGCGCTTCCGGCCCTCTCGGTGGAGGCGGTGGCCGCCGTCGTCGCCGACTCGGGGCTCGACCCCCGTCGCGTCCACGACCTCACCGGGGGCAACGCGTTCTTCGTCGCCCAGGTCGCGAAGGAGCCGGACCGGCCCCTGCCGGCCTCGGTGCGCGACGCCGTCCTGTCCAGGGTGGCCGACGTCGAGCAGGAGGATCTGGAGGTCCTCCAGCTCATCGCGTGTGCTCCCGACCGGCTCGACGACCGGCTGCTGCCGCTGGTCGGGGTCGACCTGCCCTCCCTGCGGCGCCTCGACGGGACGGCGCTGCTCACCCGCGACGACCACGGACTGGTCTTCCGCCACGAGCTCGCCAGGCTGGCCGTCGAGAGCACCATCCCTCCCGGTGGTTCCACCGGCCTGCACATCCGGCTGCTCGACGCCCTGGAGGAGCTGGACCTCGGGGACCCCGCCGTGCTGACCCACCACGCGGTGGCCGCGCGCGACGCCAGGCGGGCCTCGGCCTACGCGCAGGAGGCCGCGGCCGAGGCGATGGCCACCGCCTCCAACGTGGAGGCGGCAGCGTTCCTCGAGATCGCCCTGGAGCACCTGCCCGGCTCGGCGACCGCCCTCGAGCGGGCGGGGTTGCTGCTGCAGCTCAGCAGGCAGCAGTACCTCACCAGCCGGATCCAGGAGGCCACCGGCAGCGCCCGCGCTGCGATCCCGCTCGCCGACGAGGCGGGGCAGCCGTCCCTGATCGCCGACGCCTACAGCGTGATGGCGGTGCTGGAGTACCACAGCGGGCGTCGGTGCCTGGTGGACGAGTACATCGCCCGGGCGCTCGACATCGCCGACGCCGCCGGTGACCTCGCCACCGTCGCCCGCACCCAGGCGAACGCGGCCTTCCTCGCGATGATCGGCAGTGACCTCTCCGCCGCACGCGCCGGCGCGGAGCGGACCATCGCCCTGGCGACCGAGGCCGGCCTCGAGGAGGACGCCGTCAACGGACGGATGACCTTGGAGATGATCGATGCCCTGTCCGGCGACCAGGAGGCTCGCGCCCGGGTGCTGGAGCTGTCCGAGGTCGCCGCTGACCGGGGCTGGGACGAGCTCGCCTCGCGTGGGTACGACGTCCTCGCCTTCTCCGACGTCGAGCAGGGCAACGTGCGAGGGCTCCAGCGGGTCGTGGACATCGCGCTCGCCCACGCCACGGCTCGCGACCTGCCCGTCGCGCGACTCTGGATGCTCTCGGCCCGGGGGACCATGCACCTGCTCCTGGGCCGCTGGAACGCCGCCCTCGAGGACGCGGAGTCCGTGCTCGACGGCGCCCTCCTCCCGGGTTGCCTCCACAACGACCTCGTCGTCGCGTCCGTGCGGATGCGACGGGGCGATCGTGACCCGGAGCCGCACCTCGGTAACACCTGGGCGGCGGCACTCGGCCTGAACGAGCCCATGCGACTGCTCCCGACGATGGCCATGCTCGCCGAGGCGATGTGGCTGAGCGGCCGTGACGACCCCCGCGTGACCGAGGAGGCCGTGCCGCGGCTGGCCGAGCTGTGCGCCACCCCCGATGCCCTCTGGCCCGGCAGCCACCTCATGGTCTGGCTGCGTCGCCTGGGCCTCGAGTTCGACGTGCCCCCCGGCGTACCCGAGCCGTTCGCGTCCAGCCTGGAGGGCCGGCACGAGGACGCCGCGTCGTGGTGGCACCGGGCCGGCAACCTGTACGAGGAGGCGCTGGCGCTGGCGGACTCCGGCGACGAGGAGGACCGGATCCGCGCCGTCGGTCTGATGGACCGGCTGGGTGCCGTCGCCGTGGCCGACAAGCTGCGGCTGGACCTGCGCCGGGACGGTATCTCCGCAGGTGCCCCAGCGACCGCAGGCGAGCACCCGGGCGAACCCGTCGGGCCTCACGAACCGGCAGCTGGAGGTCGCCCGGCTGGTGGCGGAGGGGCTGAGCAACCCGGAGATCGCGAGCCGCCTCTACATCTCGCTCAAGACGACGGAGGTGCACGTCTCGGCGGTCCTCGCCAAGCTCGGAGCCGTCAACCGACGCGCCGTGGTCACCCAGGCCGAGGAGCTCGGACTCGCCTGACCCGGTCAGCCTCTGACAGGCTGGGGCCGTGCGCCTGCTCGAGCGTGAGCACGAGCTCGACGTGCTCCATGAGGGACTGCGCCAGGTCCTGGGGGGACCGGGCGTCGGCTTCGCGCTGGCCGGGGACGCCGGCACCGGCAAGTCGTCGACGATCCTCGCCGCGCTGCGTGACGTCGACGGACTGCGGGTGCTCCGCGGGCAGTGCGACCCGCTCGGGACGCCCCGCCCTCTCGGACCCTTCCGCGAGCTCCGCCTGCCTGGCCTGGACGACGCGGTCGCCGCGGGGGACTACAACCTCAGCGAGGCCGCCGAGGCGGCCCTGCGCGAGCTCGGTGCGGAGCCCACCGTGCTGGTCGTCGAGGACCTGCACTGGGCCGACGCCGCGTCGGCCGACGTGCTCCGCTACCTCGTGCGCCGGGTCGAGACCGTGCCGTTGGCGATCCTGCTGAGCTACCGCGACTCCGAGATCGGGCCCCGGCACCCGGCCCGTCAGCTGCTGGGTGACTTCGCGACCCTGGACGGCGTGCACACGCTGGCTCTCCAGCCGCTGTCGGTCGAGGCGGTCGGGGAAGCCGTCGAGGGGACCGGGCTCGACGCTGCTCGCGTCCACGCGCTGACCGGGGGCAACCCCTTCTACGTCTCCCAGGTCGCCTTGGAGCCGAACCGGCCGCTGCCGGCCTCGGTCCGCGACACCGTCCTGGCCCGGACGGCCGAGGTCGAGAACGACGACCTCGAGATCCTGCAGCTCATCTCCTGTTCCCCGGACGGGCTCGACGACCGGCTCCTGCCCGCGGTGGGCGTCGACCTCGAGACGCTCCGACGGCTGGACGCGACCACGCTGCTCGTCCGGACGGACGACGGCATCGCGTTCCGCCACGAGCTGGCCCGGCAGGCCGTGGAGACCACGATCCCGCCGGGCGGCGCGCCCCGGCTCCACCAGCGGCTGCTCGACTCGCTGGAGCGGCTCGACAGCGGCGACGCGGCGATGCTCACGCACCACGCGATCGCCGCCCGCGACGCGGCCCGCACCCTGACCTACGCCACCGCAGCGGCGGCGGAGGCCCTGGCGACCGCGTCGCACCTCGAGGCGGCGGCGTTCCTGGAGGTGGCCCTCGAGCACCTGCCGCAGAGTGCCCCGCCGGAGCGACGGGCCGAGCTGTTGATGGCGCTGGCCGTCGAGCTCTACCTCAACGCGCGGCTCCCCGACGCCATCACGACGGCGCGCGCGACGATCCCGCTGTGGGAGCGGGCGGGCCGTCAGGACGGGGTCGCCCAGGCCCAGGGGCTCCTGGTGGCGCTGGAGTACCAGCTGGGTGATCGCGACCGGGCGCGCCGGCACAGCATCGAGGCGCGTGCCATCGCCCTGGCGTCCGGCGTGCCGGCGACCATCGCGCTGGTCCACCGCGACGCCGGACAGGTCGCGCGTCATCGGCAGCGAGCACGGGCTCGCGCGCGAGTGCGCCGCGATCATGATCTCGGCCGGCGAGGAGGCCGGCCTCGACGAGTTCGTGGTCGGGGGCCGGATGCTCGCCGCCAGCGTCGACGCCTTCTGCGGCGACGAGGACGCGCTGCGCGAGGTGGCGGACCTGGTCGAGACGGCGAAGGAGCGCGGCTGGGACGAGCTGGCCTG
Source organism: uncultured Actinomycetota bacterium (assembly GCA_963815335.1). Classification (GTDB taxonomy): domain Bacteria; phylum Actinomycetota; class Actinomycetes; order Propionibacteriales; family Nocardioidaceae; genus Nocardioides. The sequence continues at coordinate 11,100 of CAWFGL010000014.1, read as the reverse complement.
GCGCGGCTACGTGTGTCTCATCGTGAGCTACATGGAGCAGGGCCGGTACGCCGCCGCCGGCCGGGTCGCCGACGAGACGATCGTCCACACGACCGCCCGGGCCCTGTCGACCCAGCGGCTCTGGCACCTCGGGCTGCGGGCCACCGTCCACGCCTACGTCGGGCGCTGGAGCGCAGCGGTCGAGGACGCGGACATCGTGATCGCCACGGGCGCGCTCACCGGGTCGCAGTGGCCGCACCTGGCGCGTGCCGTCGTGGGGATGCGGCTGGGCGACGAGGCGTACCGCGACGACCTCGCTCGGGGCTGGCCGGCCACGCAGGGGGTCAACGAGCCGATGCGCTACCTGCCCATGCTCGCGGCCGTCGCGGAGCACATGTGGCTCACGGGGGAGCGGGATGCGCGCATCACCGAGTTCGCGACGTCGAAGCTGGCCGAGTGGAGGGAGCTGCCTGACACGCCGTGGGGGATCGGCTCGCTGGTCGTCTGGATGCGCCGGCTCGGTCTCGACGTCGAGGTGCCCGACAACGTGCCCGAGCCCCATCGCAGCCACCTCGCGGGTCGTCACGTCGAGGCGGCGGACTGGTGGCGGCGGGCCGGCGCGCCGTTCCAGGAAGCCATGGCGCTCGCCGACTCGCCGGACACCGGGCATCGGCTCGAGGCGGTGAACCTGCTCGACCGGCTGGGCGCCACGGCGACCGCGGACCGGGTCCGACGTGACCTGCGCGCGTCCGGGGTGGCCACCGTGCCCAAGCGTCCCCACGACTCCAGCCGCGCCAATCCCGGCGGGCTCACGAACCGTCAGCTCGAGGTGGCCCGGCTGCTGGCCCGCGGTTACACCAACATCGAGATCGCCGCGGAGGCCTTCATCTCGCCCAAGACCGCGGAGCACCACGTGTCGGCCGTCCTCGCCAAGCTCGCGCTGCCGAACCGGCGTGCGGTGCAGCTCCAGGCCGCGGAGCTGGGTCTGGACTGATCCGGGTGACCGGCTCCTGGACTAGGGGTCGGGGCGGCCGAATATCGGGGATCTCTCCCGACGCGACACACCCTCCGCCGTTCCTACCGTCGCGGTATGACCTACGACCTGACTCCCCGCATCCGCCCCGTCATCGCCCTCGGCCTCGCCGCGCTCGCTCTCGCCGCGTGCGGCTCGGAGCCCGCGGGACACCCGCTCGGCCACGAGGTCGAGACGACCTTCTACTCCCTCGTCGAGGGCGCGAAGCAGGGTCCGGGCACCGTCGCGGTGACCGACGTGCGCGCCGGTGAGGTCGCCGACCTCGAGGCGGCCGGGTACGACCTCGACGTCGACCCGGACGGGACGACGGTGCTGTACGTCGACGTCACCTTCGCCAACACGGGTGGCGCACCCGTCGACCTGCGCGAGCCCAGTGGCGTCGACGGCGACGACGACCTGGTGCCGTCGCTCACCGTGATCGAGTACGGCGAGACCACCCCGTTCGAGCTGTGCCCGGCGCTCCCGGACACCCTGGCGCCCGGCGCGAGCGTCGACGGCTGCTCGATCGTCCTCGTGCCGGACGGCGTCGAGGTCGAGCGGATCTCCTACCTGGCCGACGTCAGCGAGGACTTCGAGTACTGGACGGTGCCGTGATGGACCCCGCGATGATCGCCGGGTCGTTCTCCACGGCCCTGTTCGTCGGCAGCTACCTGCCGATGCTGGTCAAGGCCGCGCGCACCCGCGACCTCGACTCCTACAGCCGCGGCCAGCTCGTGCTGGCCACGGTCGGGAACGTCATCAACTCGCTCTACGTGTTCAGCCTGCCGGTCGGACCCATCTGGTTCCTGCACCTGTTCAACCTGGCGTGCACGCTGCTCATGCTGGCCTGGCACCTGCGGTACGCCGGCCGAGGGGCAGGCCCCGACGTCGATCCAGGCGATCGCGCGCTCGGCGATCTCGACCCCCGCGTCCTCCTGGACGACGTGCCCGCCTGACAGTCGCGCGTGCAGTTGCTCCGAACCGGCGGACGTCACACCACGAGGTCGGGGACGCGGAGCTCCGACGCCCCTTCGAGCAGGCCGTCGACGAGGTGGAGCCTCAGCCCGACATGACGGAGCAGGCGGACCGAGGCGGCGTTGCCGGGGTGCACGGACGCACTGAAGCGCCGGACCCCGTGACCGGCGGCCGTGACGGCCAGCGCCTCGAGCAGGGCCGTGCCGATGCCCCGGCCCTGCTCGGCGTCCACGACCTCGAAGGCGAGCTCGGCCGTCTCGGCGTCCACCAGGACGTAGCGGGCGACGCCCACCGGCCGTCCGTCGACGGAGGCGAGCCACGCGACGTGGCGGTGGCCGTCGATGTCTCCGAGCGCGGTCAGCATCGATCCGGGCAGGCGTGGTGGCATGGCGACCAGGAACCGCTGGTACCGGGACGCCTCCGACATCCCCTCGAGGACGGCGACCTGCGGCCCGAGCTCACCCTGCTCCAGGGGTCGCAGCGTGACCAGGCCGCCGTCGCGCAGCGTCGCGCAGACCTCGCGGCAGAGGGTGGTGGTCATGGTCGTGCTCCTGATGGTGACGGTCGTCGTGCCATCAGGTTCCGGGGCCGGGCGGGGTCACCGCATCGGGGAGCCCCACCTAGTTAGCGACAGTGACCGGACCCGGACCCCTACGTGGCGCGGAGACGGTCCAGCAGGGCAGGCGCCCAGATCGTCTTGCCGAGGAACCTCCGCCGCTCCTCGTCGGGGCAGGTCGCCAGCCAGGCGACGACGGCCCCGACCGCACCCGGGTCGGCCGACGGGAAGCCGGCGTCGTTGAGGGCGTCGTTGCCGCCCCGGGCCACGCCCGACTCGGTGACCACGAACCCCGGGTCGACGTTGAACGCGAGCAGGCCGCGGCCGGCGTACTCCGCGTTCAGCGCGCCGGTGATCCGCCCGAACGCGGCCTTCGACGCGGCGTACGCCAGTCCCCAGCCACCCTCGCCGGGCGGGCCGGGCGGGTCGTACGTCGCGCTCGACGAGGCCACCCCGACGACCAGCCCGCCGCCGGCGTCGAGCATGGACGGGACGAGGGCCTGGGTCAGCAGGAACTGGTGCAGGAAGTTGCCGGTCCAGGTCGCCTCGAGCAGCGCGGGGTCGTGGTCGAGGACGGTGCGCTGCGGCTCGTGCACGATGCCGTTGTTGACGAGGACCGTGGGGGCACCCCACGTCTCGAGGACCGTGGCGGCCGCGGCGCGCACCGAGTCCGCCGACCTCAGGTCCATGACGATCGGCAGGCAGCGGCGGCCGCGCTCCTCGATCTCGCGGGCCGTGGTCTCCAGGCTGCCGGGGACCGCGACCTCGTCGCCGTCGCCCGCGACGCGGGCCGCGACCCGGCCGTCGCCCTCGCGCACGGTGCGTCCGGTGACGGCCACGTCGAAGCCGGCGTCCGCCAGCGCGAGGGCGGTGTGCCGGCCGAGGCCGCGGGTGGCTCCGGTGACCAGGGCATGCATGGAGGTCAGCCTGTCAGGCGCTGGCCATCTGCTGATCTCGTTCCCAGCGAGCGACCTCGGTCACGACCCCTCAGCCACGGCCGCGGCCGACCGCACGAGAGCGGCCAGGGTCATGCCCGACGCGGTCTCGGCACCCCACGGCGGAGGGCTCAGGTCCGCACAGCGCTCGTGGGCCGTGATCCGGAGCGTCTCCTGCCAGGGCTGGACCACCAGGCCGGTACGGGCCACCATCGACTCGGCCCCGGCCAGCAGCTCGGGCGCCGACGGGTGGCCGGTGGCCGCGAGTGCGAACGCAGCGCCGAGGTACACCTCCGCGAGCCAGCGTCCCTCGAGGGCGTCCCGGCTGACCGCGACCACGGAGTCGAAGTCCTCGAGCGCCCCTCTCTCGTCACCGACCGCGAGACGGACCCAGGCGCGGTGCAGCCGAAGGAACATCGGCACCTCGCCCGGCTTGAGCGTGGCGAGGGCGCGCTCCAGGAGGTCGAGCCCGGTCGCGGGCCTGCCCATCCCCACCTGCGCCCAGGCGAGGTTGGTGGCCACCGACGCGATCGCGGCCGAGGACCCGGAACGGCTCACGAGCTCCCACGCCTCACGTGCGGTCTCCTCGGCCTCGTCGGGATGCACCGTCGCCACGATCGAGGCGTGCACCCCCAAGGCATCGGCCAGTCGCTCCTGCGTGGTGTGCCGCGCCGCCGCCACCGCACGTCGCGCATGGGAGACGGCCTCGTCGACGGCACCGCTGTACATCCGCTCGATGCTCGCCGAGCCGTGTGCCGGGACGAGGTCGAAGTACGCCTCGTGCTCCGTGAGAACAGGGATCGCCTCCGCGAGATCGCGTCGGACCGACTCCGGGTCGTGGTGGAGCTGCAGTCCCGCTCGGCACCGCTGGACACGGGCCCGTTCCAAGGGTGTCAACAATCCTGAGTCGATCGCCTTGCCGAACCAGCGTTGCGCGGGGCCGAGCATGTCCGCGAAGCTCCACAGACGGCCGAGCGTGACGGAGAGGTCCGTGACCTGCTCGTGGTCCCGGACCTCGTGGGCCGAGCGGAGGGCGGCGACGTAGTCCGCGTAGTGGTCCCGGACGTCGTACAGCAGGGAGTCGCTGCGCTGCGCTCCACGCCAGCGGTCGGCGTGCCACCGCCGGTGCCGGCGCTGGGCTGACTCCTCCTCGCCGGCCTCGGCCAGGACCTGGCGGGCCACGTCGCGCACGGGCCCCAGCAACCGGTACGACAACCCGTGCTCGGTCCGCTCGACGTGGACCAGCGCGTCGCGCACCAGACGCCGCAGCGCCTCGTCGGCCTCGGCTGCCGTGCCCACCACGGCTCGCGCTGCCGGCATCTCGAACACGCCGGCGAACACCGACAGTCGACGGAGCGCGGCGTGCTGGTCCGCGGGCAGCCGCTGAAGGCTCCATTCGATCGTGTCGCGCAGGGTCCGGTGCCTCGGTGGCAGCCCCGAGTCCTCCGACTCCAACCCCCATGGCTCCTCCAGCAGGGCCGCCAGCTCGTCGAGCGAACGTCCGGGCGCCTTGGCGGCCAGCAGCTCGAGCGCCAACGGCAGCCCGTCGACGCGCCGGGCGAAGTCGGCCAGCCGCAGCATCGCCTCCTCGCCCTGCACGAGGCCGGGTGCGCGATCCGCGATCCGGTCTCGCAGGAGGACCACCGACGGTGACGTCGCCACGGCGCTGACGTCGTCCCGGGCGTGCGGTGTCATCAGGGGTCCGATGGCGTGCACCGTCTCTCCCGACACCCCCAGCGGACGCCGTGAGGTCACGACCAGCCGCAGCCCCGGGCACCGGGACAGCAGCATGGCGACCAGGTCGGCGAGATGGTCAGCGCAGCGCTCGGCCTCGTCGGCGAGCAGGAGGACCTCGCGGCTCCCCACAGCCGTCGCGAGGGAGCCTGCGGGATCCGAGTCGGACAGCGTGAGACCGAGTGCGGACGCGATGACGTCGGCGAGCTCGGGTCCCGGATGCTCGTGAAGAGCGGACAGGTCGGCGTAGGCGGTGACCCGCGTGCCGAGCGCGAGGGCCAGCTCGGCCAGCAACCGGGTCTTGCCGACCCCGCCCAGGCCCACCACGGTCACCAGGCGCCGTGAGCCCACCAGCTGCTGGAGCCGAGCGAGGTCGTCCTCGCGGCCGATCGTGGGGGTGGTGGGGGCCGGAGCGCCTGGCCGCAGGACGGCAGGCCGGCTGGGGGTCTGGCCGAGCTCGTCGCGCAGGACGCGGAGCTGGAGCTGCTGAGCCTCCGGCCCAGGGGCGATCCCGAGCTCGTCGAGCAGGGTGGTCCGGAGGCGCTGGTACGCCGCCAGGGCCTCGGCGCGTCGACCCGCCTGTGCCGTCGCCAGGATCGCCAGCTCGTGACCCCGTTCGCGAAGGGGATCGTCGGTGATCAGCCGCTCGGCCACCGCGGCGGCCTCCTCGGCCCCGGCGTGGTCCCGTCGGTCCAGCAGACGCTCGGCCAGCAGCTCGAGCGACGCCGTGCGCAGGCCGAGAAGACGGCTGGCCTCGGCGGAGACGAGGTCCTCCGCCACGTCGGCGTACGGTCGCGTCCCGCGCCACAGGCCCAGCGCCTCCCGGAGCGTGTCGACGGCGGTCTCGGGCGGCCCTCCGCGAGCGCGCGCGACCAGGTCGGCGAAGCGGTCCGCGTCGAGGCTCAGCTCGGCGAGCCGATAGCCGTTCTCCGTCGTCAGGACCGTGTCGCTCCCGATGTCCCGGCGCAGCCGAGCCACCTGGGTGTGCACCAGGGCTGTCCCACGTCCGGCGGTGTCTCCCCAGACCTGGTCGAGGAGGACGAGCGGTTCGACCGACTGACCGCGCCGGAGCATGAGTGCGGCGAGCAGGTCTCGCGAGCGCTGCCCTCGAGGAACCAGGTCGGCATCTCCCGTCCGGATGCGGACCTCGCCCAGAACCGCGCCCTCCATGCTCGGATCCTGTCAGAGGGCGGGTGCCCCAGCGCGCCCTCCGGCGGCGGCGATCAGGGCGAGCCCAGCGCCCAGGCCTTTTTGCCGGCGCTTGTCCGCGTACATGCGCTCGTCGGCCCGCAGGTACAGCTGCCGCGAGTTGGTGCCGTCCTCGGGGAAGCTGGCGGCGCCGATGGCCAGCGACAGCGGGCTGGGGCGCCGGCCGTTGAACGCGCGCAGCTCGCGTGCGCAGGCGGGCCACCAGCTGGGCGCGTCTCGGCCGCCCCCAGCTCGCGCAGGATGACCGCGAACTCGTCGCCGCCGGTGCGGCAGCAGACGTCGTGCTCGCGCAGCCGCGTCTTGCAGGAAGCTGGCCGCCCGCTTGATCACGTCAGTCGCCGGCGGCGTGCCCCTCGTAGTCGTTGACCCGCTTGAGGTCGTTGATGTCCAGGACCAGCAGCGAGAAGCGCCGCCAGGAATCGCGGCTGCCCATGCTGATCTCCTCGCTCAGCCGCTCCTCGAAGTAGCGGCGGTTCCACAGGCCGGTGAGATGATGTGCTGCTTGACGGAGTACGATGCTCCGTAAATCCCACGCTCGCGATATCCAGACAGCCGAAGCGCGCCTCCCGGAGCGTTTTGCTCGGGATTGTGCCGGTATTGACGCAGACACCTCCAATGACCGTGCGCTTCTCGATAATGGCGACCCGCTTGTCCAGCTTCGCTCCCTGGATGGCGGCGCGATGTCCAGCTGCCCTGAGCCGATTACCAGCAGGTCGTAGTCATATCCGGACGCGGCGCCCATGGACACCCCCAAAGAAACCTTACGGTAGGCGTCACGTAACAAGAGTGCGACGTTGCCGAGTTGAACGGTCTTGAAGGCAAGCGTCGAGGCCTTAGAGCGTCGCGTCCTCGGCTGTAAGGCCGCCTCGAGCAGCTTCTGGTGTTTCAGACAATAAGGCGCCCAAGGGACGGCTTCGAGCCGCTTCGCGTCGATCGGTCCGCCGTCGACCGCGCAACGGCCGAACGTGCCATCCTCGATCCCGACGAAGGGCGTCGCGGACCTGTTGCAGCACGGTGGCATCGAGCTCAGCTTCAGTAAAGTCTTCGCTCGCCGCCAGGTCGGCGACGCTGGAATCGGCAGTATCGCCTGGCGAGTCCAGCACTTGCTCGCGTGCACGTTCCCGCTCGCCAACCGTGCGAGCCGAGAGGCGTGTTTCGAGTTCGAGCAAGCGTCGTTTGTAATCCTGGATGTTCATGCGACCTCCTTCCATCGCTGCCGTTCATCTTTCTATTACTGGCTTCTTCCCCACTCCGCTGCTCACGAAGCGGTGCGCGCCCGTGACGAGGTTCCGGAGAGCGTCGGCCCCGACGCGTGACAGCCGGACGAGGACACACGGATAGGCATCGCGCTGTGCCTCATCGTAACGACTACTTCGACAGTAGTCACACGGGCGCTGTGTCGGACGCGTTTCGGCGTTCGACCAAGACTGGCATGGTTCTGCGATGGCGAACGTCTCGCGCCTCGACGATGAAGATGACGTCCTCGGCGATATTCGTGGCATGGTCACCGACGCGCTCGAGGTGGCGAGACATGAGAATCAGATCGACACCAGGCTCGATCGTCCGCGGATCTCCAAGCATGTACGTCAGCAGTTCCCGCAAGATCTGATTTTTCAACGCGTCCAGCCAATCATCCTGCCTCAGCACCGCTCGGGCCGCGACTCACGTCCTTCGAAACAAACGCGTCGAGGGCCTCGCGGAGCATCTTGAGCGCCAACTCACCCATGCGTGGCAAATCGATCAACGGCTTGACCGGCGGATGCAGAAGATATCGTTGTGCCGCTTCGCCGATATTGACGACGAGGTCTCCGACACGTTCCAGATCGTCGTTGATCTTGAGCGCCGACACGATCGTTCGTAGATCGACCGCGACAGGCTGGTATAACGCGAGGAGGGTGAAGCAGCGATCATCGATTTCGATCTGCAATTCGTCGATTCGAGAATCGCCTGAAACGACATCGGCGAGCACGACGTGATTCCGATCGATCAGTGCTCGCAGGGCTACCCGCAAGCGCTCCTCGGCCAGTCCGCCCATGGTGAGCACGGACGCCTTCAGCTCCTCGAGCTGCGCCGCGAAATGACGTGGATCGTGACTCATCGCGTTGCGTCGTGATCGCCCCGGCTTGAAATCGGTCGACGCATTTGTCGTGACTGCTGGATTGTGTGACGCGCAAGAGTGGCGCGCCTTGGAGTCCCGCGTCAAGTAAAGAACCCCGCGACATCTCCTCGTTGTCCTTCGTTGCACTGTTGTTACAGGGGAAATGAAACGACGTGAGATGTCAGCGGATACTGCACCTCCCCAAACGGGCGGTGGCAGCGATTCGTTTTCGCCGATAAAATCCCGATGTGAAACATCCTCATTGTCTGGCGCCATCACGGCTCCGCGCGGAGGCCGACGATCCCATTGGGCCTCAGCTGTATGCTCGTCTCTTCCCGGACGCCCCTACGTTCGAGGCCGATGACACTTTCCTGTTCGCCCTGGGTCGCGTCCGGCGGCTTGTGCGACTGTGGCGATGGTGACGATGATGCGGCGTCGCTCGGCGATCAGAGGCGGCGGGCTGGCCGTTCTTTGGACAGTTCGTGGCGCACGACATCACGGCCGACCGATCCGCGCTAAAGGTCGACAGCGGCCGTGGCCCGTCCCAGCTGCGCAACGCGCGCTCGCCTCGAACTGAATCTCGAAGTCTCTACGGAGACGGTCCGATCGGCCATCCGTTCCTCTATCAGCGCGGTGATCCGGCCAAGCTCCTGACGGGGACCGGACGGTCGACGGATCTATGCGCAACCAACGAGGGCACAGCGATCATCGGGATCCGCGCAATGACTCGCACCTCTTCATGTCGCAGATGCATCTTTCGTTCGTGCGCGCCCACAATGCGTTGGTCGATCAGTTGCGCGAATCCGGGATTTCATCCGATCACGGGTGTTCGACACGGCGGTGCCGCGAACTCCGCTGGCACTACCAGACCGTCGTCCTAGAAGAGTTCATGCCGCGGCTGATTGGCACCGATCTCACGGCGGCGCTTCTTGCGGGAGATCGCCGCTACTATCCGGCCGGCCGGAGGAGCCTACATCCCGCTCGAGTTCGCCGACGCCGCGTACCGCTACGGGCATGGACAGATCCGGGCATCCGCTACCGCATCAACGGCAAGAATGATCCGACTGCCGATCTTCCCCGACTTGATGGGTTTCAGACCGGTCCCGGCAAACCGCCAAGGTCGACTGGTGGCGGCTGTTCGACGTGCCGGGTCGTCCCCCCGCCGATCGCGCGAGGCGGATGGACGGCAAACTGGTGGGAGCGCTGATTGCGCTGCCGGTCATGCTCACCGGCGACACCGAGGTCGACGAGTTTCATTCTCTGGCGGTGAAAGACCTCGAGCGCGGTCGCCGCGTAGGCGCTGCCTTCGGGCGAAACCCTGGCCCGCCGAATGGGGGTCCGAGCCGCTGACGCGGGAAGCGTGGGCGTTGAGACGTTGGGGTGGCAAGGCGAAACGCCGCTCTGGTTCTATGTTCTGCGCGAGGCCGCGGTGCACGGCGGCCGGCGACCGTCTGGGGCCGGTGGGCGGGCGGATTGTCGGCGAAGTGCTGGTCGGGCTGCTCCATCTGGACGCCGAGTCGGTGCGGCATGCGCCGGCGGAATGGCGGCCGAGCGCTTCACTCGTGGACCTCCTGTCTGGTTCGTGTCGCACGCAGATCCGCAATCAACAGTGACGCGACGTGGCTGCCCAGCCAGCTGGACTGCGGCGTGACACGCGACCGACTTGCTGTCGATGCTTGGCGAAATCAGCCCGCGTTTCCCATCTGCGCCATCGCCTTCTTCATCGCCCTCTCACTGACGTCCTTGACGTGGGTCATTACGGACCACTCATTGCCGAAAGGGTCCTCGAATCGCGCATTGCGATCGCCGTAGAATTGGTCCGTGGGCTCTTGCAGCGAGCGCGCGCCCGCGCTCAACGCCTCGTTGTATGTCGCATCGCAGTTTTTGACGTAGATCGCCAGGCTGGCCTTCCTCTGCGGGAACTGGGGCGGCATCGGGCTTCCCATCATCAGAACCGCGTCGCCGAACCCGAGCTCACAGTGCGCGACCTTTCCGCCCGGCATGTCGAGGCGGAGCCGTTGCTTGGCGCCGAGCACTTTCCTGTACCATTCGATCGCCCGCGGGCAATCGTCGAGCACGGTTACCGACGACAATACGGGGTAGCCCTTTGCAAGCCAGGAGACCTTTTGGGGCTTCCTTGCGACGCGTGTGGCCTTCCGACCCCTCGAAGTCCCCTTCAACTTCCTCTTGGCTTGGCCATGATGTCCTCCAAGGCAGGAATACTACCGTGGCCTCGCGCGACGCGACGAGCCCGCCAATCCGCGTGTCCATCGCGCCCGCTGGCCTGCGCATTCGACGTCGCCGCTCGCCCCGCCGCAGACAGCCGTGAGCGCCGCGTCGGAGATTGAGATCCGCACAAGGTCGAGATTGACGGCCCCGAACCACTGTTCGCGTCGGCGAATGCTCAATCGAGTTTCGCCCGGTGCGAATCTGGATCGCCGATTGCGGAACGGCGCGGCCCCATCTCCACGAACCCGTGGCGCAGGTGCAGACCCAGAGTATGCTCAGGCTCTGTTGCCGGTCGCGGCTCCAGGTCAGGCTCAACAAAGACGTCGAAAGCGACCTTCACCGTGCCTCGCTCTTACCCGATTCTATGCCTTTG
>CAWFGL010000013.1:0-737846 GCA_963815335.1 uncultured Actinomycetota bacterium | reverse complement strand
ACGCCGGGTCCTCGACGGCCAGCCCGCCCTCGCCCAGGTCCAGCGGCGCGAAGGTGTCGACCATGACCGCCGACTCCTCGAAGTACTCGACCCCGAGCGAGGCCTCGATGGACGACGGCTGGGGGCCGTGCGCGTGGCCGCCGGGATGCAGCGAGATCGAGCCCAGCCCGATGCCGGAGCCCTTGCGCGCCTCGTAGTCGCCGCCGACGTAGAACATGACCTCGTCGCTGTCGACGTTGGAGTGGTAGTAGGGCACCGGGATGGCGAGCTCGTGGTAGTCGACCTTGCGGGGGAGGAAGTTGCAGACCACGAAGTTGTGGCCCTCGAAGACCTGGTGCACGGGCGGCGGCTGGTGGATCTTGCCGGTGATGGGCATGTAGTCGTCGATGTTGAACGTGTAGGGGTAGAGGCAGCCGTCCCAGCCGACCACGTCGAACGGGTGCGTCGCGTAGGTCATCCGCGAGCCGACCACGCCCGCGCTCGTCCGGTGCTTCACCAGGACCTCGACGTCGTCCCCCTCGACCAGCAGCGGCGCGTCCGGTCCGTGCAGGTCGCGCTCGCTGTACGGCGCGTGCTCGAGCAGCTGCCCGTAACGGGACAGGTAGCGCTTGGGCGGGGCGACGTGGCTGTTGGCCTCGATCGGGTAGAGCCGGCTCGACTCGGCGGGCACCCAACGGTGCGTGGTGGCGCGCGGCATGACGACGTAGTCGCCGGACCGGAAGGAGAGGAACCCGAACACCGTCTCGACCGTGCCGCTGCCGGACTCGACGTAGACGCACTCGTCCCCGATGGCGTTGCGGTAGTACGGCGACGGGTCCAGCCCTGTGACCACGTAGCCGATCCGGACGTCGTTGTTGCCGAGCACGAGGCGCCGGTCGGTGACGGCATCGGCTCCCGTCTCGAGGTCGTGCAGCTTGAGGTGCCGGGGCTTGAGCGGATGGTTGGGCGTGCGCGACTGGTCGGGCAGCTCCCACACCTCGCTGGCCACGATCGCGGACGGCACGCCACGGTGGTAGAGCAGCGAGGAGTCGGACGAGAAGCCCTCCTCGCCCATCAGCTCCTCGCGGTAGAGGTTGCCCTCGAGGTCGCGGTGCTGGGTGTGCCGCTTGGGGGGTACGTCGCCTACGGCCCTGTAGTACGCCATGCGTCGTTACGTTAGTCCCGTGCTACTCGACACTGGACTCGACGCTGCGTGGGCCGGACTGGTCGACGACGCAGCGATCTTCCCGCCCGGAGACGTCCCCCTGCACGACGCGACCGCGGCCTACGGCGCCCGCACGGTCGAAGAAGGCGCCGAGCTCGTCGGCAGCTTCGTCCTGCGGGACACCGACCTCCCGTTGGTGCGCGGGGTGCAGATGCCGCTCTCGGTCGTGTGCACCGGTGGCGCCGGCCAGGTCGCCGGACCGGTCGGACTCTGCCGCAGGCTCGGGATGGACCTGGCGGGCCTCGAGATCGCCCTTCGCGACCTGGACGACCTGGCCGGCAACGCGCGCCGAGTCGTCGCCGCTCTGGACGAGCTCGACGAGCCCGTGACGGTGTACGTCGAGCTCCCGCAGACCGAACCGACGGCCGGCTGGCTGGCCGCCGCCGACGCCGTCGCGGAGGCCGAGCTGACGCTGAAGTTCCGCACCGGCGGTCTCGAGGCGTCGGCCTTCCCCTCCCCCGAGGTCCTGGCCTCCTGGATCGACGCGTCCCTCGACCGCGAGACCGCGTTCAAGTGCACCGCGGGGCTGCACCACGCCGTCCGGCACACCGGCGAGGACGGCTTCGAGCACCACGGGTTCCTCAACGTGCTGGTCGCGACCCGGATGCTCTTCGACGGCGCCTCGGTGGACGACGCGGTCACGGTCCTCGAGCAGCGCGAGAGCGCTCTGCTCGTCGAGGCGGCCCACGAGCTCGACCTGGCTGGAGCCCGTCGGTGGTTCAGGTCCTTCGGCTCGTGCTCCGTCGCCGAGCCCTGGGCCGACCTGCGCGAGCTGGGGCTGGTCACGTGACCGGCTTCGGACTCGACCATCTCCCGTACGGGGTCTTCTCGGTCGCGGGCGGGCCCCGCAGAGTGGGCGTGCGGTTCGAGGACGGTGCCGGCGACTGGGTCCTCGACCTGCACGCCGCGACCGGCAGGCCCGAGTTCGACTCACCGTCGCTGAACGCGTTCCTGGCGCTGGGCACCGAGGTGTGGCGGCAGACCCGCGACGAGGTACGCGCGCTGGCCGAGGACGGCGGGCACACCGTGCCGCTCCACGACGTCACGCTGCACCTACCGGTCGAGGTCGCCGACTACGTGGACTTCTACGCCTCGCTGGACCACGCGACGAACGTCGGGAAGATGTTCCGGCCGGACGGCGACGCACTGACACCGAACTGGCGGCACCTGCCGATCGGCTACCACGGGCGCGCGGGCACGGTCGTGGTGTCCGGAACGCCGGTGACGCGGCCGAACGGTCAACGGCGGACCGACGAGGGGCCGGTCTTCGGCCCGAGCGAACGCCTCGACATCGAGGCCGAGCTCGGGTTCGTGGTGGGGACTCCTTCTCCGCAGGGTGAGCCGGTGCCTTTCACCGGGCTGGCGGACCACGTCTTCGGCGTGACCGGGCTCAACGACTGGTCGGCGCGAGACATCCAGGCCTGGGAGTACGTCCCGCTGGGGCCGTTCCTCGGCAAGTCCTTCGCGACCTCGATCTCGCCGTGGGTCACTCCCCTGGCGGCCCTCGACGCGGCGTGGGTCGACCTGCCCGGGCAGGACCCGGAGCCGCTGCCCTACCTCGGGCCGGGTGCGACCAAGGGCCTCGACATCGACGTGGAGGTCGAGCTCAACGGCGAGGTCGTCAGCCGGCCGCCGTACCGCACGATGTACTGGTCGCCGGCCCAGATGCTCGCCCACCTGACCGTCAACGGCGCCTCGCTCCGCACCGGCGACCTGTTCGCCTCCGGGACGATCAGCGGCCCCGGGCGCGACCAGCGCGGCTCGTTCCTCGAGCTCTCGTGGGGCGGGAGCGAACCGTTCGGTCCGGACGGCCACACGTTCCTGCGGGACGGGGACGAGGTCGTCCTGCGCTACTCCGCGCCGGGTACCGGGGGCGGACGGCTGACGCTCGGCGAAGTTGCGGGCCGGGTCGACCCGGCCCGCAACTGATCGGCTCCTCAGGCGAAGGGGCCGGCTGACCGGCTGCCGTGCTTGCGCCCCTCGCGATCGTTGAGGACCTCACCTCCCGAGGCGTAGAGGTAGACCGCGTACGCGATGGCGTCGGCGTTGATCCGCAGTGCCTTCTGGCTGAGGTTGGCGATCGTGTCGCAGGCCGCGTGGTAGCACGGGTCGTAGGCGACGCCGGCCGTCCCGCCCCACTTGGCCGCCTGGGCAGGCGGTCTTGATGCCTTCAGCGCCGGTGAACAGGCCGCCGGCCGGAATGCCGTTGTTGATGAACGCCTGGTAGTCCGACCGCCCGTTGAACTGCGAGGCTCCGACGGGATGCTCCGCTCGGCGTAGTAGCGCGCGAAGATCGCCTCGATCTCGTCCGACCCGTCGGGTCCGACCAGGCCGAAGTCCGACCCGTCACCGTCGTAGCGGAACAGCCCGTAGTTCGGCGAGGCGACCATGTCGAAGTTGAGGTAGAGCTCGATGGCCTCCAGCCGGCCGGGTCGTTCGCGACCAGGTCGTTGACGTAGAACGTCGAGCCGACCAGTCCGGCCTCCTCGGCGCCCCACCAGGCGAACCGCACCCTGTTCTCCGTCTTCACCTTGCCCAGCTGCTCCGCGACCTCGAGCAGGGCGGAGGAGCCGGACCCGTTGTCGTTGATGCCCGGTCCCTCCGGCACCGAGTCGAGGTGGGCGCCGGCCATGACCACGTTGGAGGCGTCGCCACGCTTGGACTCGGCGATGACGTTGTACGTCATCGCCCGTCCCGGCTCACGTTGGCGAACAGCCGCATCCGGAGCCCGGGAGTACCGGCCAGAGTGAGCGCCCAGCGCGTACGTCGCGCTCAGTGCCGGGATGCCGCCGGTGTAGTCGTTGCTGAGCGTGACGGCGGGGATGCCCTGACGAGTCGGGTCACTGGTGTTGCCCTGGTTGAAGAACAGGACCCTGACGCGCCCGCCGCCGCGGCGTTCTCGGCCTTGACCTCGAAGGTGCAGGTTCCGCGCTGGATCAGGGCGATGTTCCCCGCCGGGAACCCGGCGAAGTCGGCGGCCTCGCAGCCACTGGTCGACGTGTTCCCCGCCCGAGGGCGAGGTCGACGGGCGTGACGCCTGCCGTCACGTCCCCGGGCTCGGACTGCGGTGTGGCCGCGAAGTCGGTGCCCTCGACGTAGGTGACGGAGCCGGGGCGGTCTGCTGGAGGACCGACGGGCCGAGCTCCTGAACAGGAAGAAGTCGAACGGCTGGACCCTGCACCCTGTAGCCGGCCGCCTTCATGCGCTTCTTCACGTACTCGGCGGACGCGTCGTAACCAGGCGTCCCAGACGCCCGCGTGCCGCCGTTCGCGTCGGCGATCCTCTGAAGCGCCCGCTGGTGCTCCATGACCCCCTTGACCGTCACGCACTCGAGCAGCTTCTCGACCGAGGTCTTGCTGCCGTGGCACTTCTTGCCGTGGTGGCCGCCCTTGCGGTCGGCCTGAGGTCCCGCTTCCGCGACCGTGCCGGGTGCTACTGCCAGTCCCGCCACGGCCAGCACCCAGGCGGCGGCGAACGATGTTGCTCTCCGAGATGAGATCACGAGAAATACCTTTCCGAGATGGGACGTCGACGTTGACGCCCTTCTGTCAACCTACGCGCGAACCCGGACCGGGAAAACAGGCGAGGACGAGGTCTGGTCAGGATTCGAGAAGCGAGAGTCGGCGGACCTGACTAGCGTTCCTGTCATGGCTGACAAGACACCCTCCGAGCTGATCGACGACCGCATCACCGAGCTGGGCGACTGGCGCGGTGAGACCCTGGCCCGCGTCCGCGAGCTCGTCCGTGCCGCTGACCCCGACGTCGTCGAGGACTGGAAGTGGCGCGGCGTGCCCACCTGGTACCACGGCGGCAAGATCGTCTGCACCGGTGAGAGCTACAAGGACAAGATCAAGGTGACCTTCCACAAGGGCGCCGCGCTCGACGACCCGACCGGGCTCTTCAACTCCAGCCTCGACGGGGGCACGCGGCGAGCGGTCGACTTCTTCGAGGGCGACAAGGTCCCGGCCACTGCGTTCAAGACGCTCTACAAGCAGGCCATGAGCCAGATCGATGCCTGAGCTGATCGCACGCTTCGCTGTCACCGGCTGGGACGAGCGCAGCATCGACGGGCTCGAGGGCGACTGGATGAGCGCTGTCGAGATGCGCAAGGAGTTCACGTCCGGGCTCGTCGGCACCTCCGTGGCCCTGTTCGTCTCGTCCGGCGAGACAGAGGGACAGCGCTCCTACTTCGCGGCCGAGCGGATCACCGGCACCACCGAGGACGGGCGCTCCGGCAGCGTGACCGTTCACCATGGTGGACTGGAGTCCGCGCCGGAGACGTGGTTCGGCCACGTCATCCCCGGCTCAGGGACCGACGACTTCGCGGACTGGTCCGGATCCGCTCGGATCGAGCACGACGACGACGGCGCCTACTTCCTCTTCGGGCCGCGTTCATAGACTCCCCGCCCATGGGTCTCTTCACACCGCTCGCCATCCGGATCGGTGCGATCGAGTGGATGCCCAAGCTGCTGCCGCAGGTCGTCTGGCTCGACAAGTTCCTGCACAAGGTGTCCCGCGGACGGGTCACGCTCCTCGACATCGCGGGGCTGCCCAACCTCAACCTCACCGTCAAGGGCAAGAAGAGCGGGATCGAGCGGACCACGCCGCTGCTGTGCGTGCCGGACGATGACACGATCCTCATCGCCGGCTCCTACTTCGGCGGCCCCAAGACGCCGATGTGGGTGGGCAACCTGCGCGCCGCGAACGGCGAGGCGAAGGTCGAGCTACGGCAGGGAGACGTTCGCCGTCTCGGCCCGCGAGCTCGCGGACCCCGAGCGCGCCGGGGCGTGGAAGGTCATGCTCGAGACCTGGCCGAACTACGCGAAGTACGAGGAGCGCACCGACCGGCTCATCCCGGTGTTCCGCCTGAGCCGGTAGCCACTAGCGTCGCGCCCGTGCAGTACGGCCAGTTCCCCGACCCCCGGTTCACGATCGCGCACCTGAGCGACGTCCACCTCCTGAGCCCGGCGCGCAAGCAGTACGACGCCGATCGTCCCCGAGGACGGGCTGCTGCTGGCCCTCGAGCGGCTCTCCCGGCTGACCCCGGCGCCGGACGCGCTGGTGTTCACCGGCGACCTCGCGGACAAGGCCGAGCCCGCGGCGTACGCACGGCTGCGCGAGCTCGTCGAGCCGTTCGCCGCCTCGATCGGCGCCCAGGTCGTGTGGGTGATGGGCAACCACGACGAGCGGGCGCCGTACGCCAAGGGCCTGTTCGACCGCGAGCTGACCGGCGACGACATCCCGGCGCAGGACGCGGTCCACGACGTCGGCGGGCTGCGGATCGTCTCGCTCGACACCAGCGTCCCCGCTACCACCACGGCGAGCTGAGCGACGAGCAGCTGGCCTGGCTGGGCGACGTCCTGGCGACGCCCGCCGAGCACGGCACGATCCTGGCGCTGCACCACCCGCCGATCCCGGTGCCGATGCTGCCGCAGGCCGCGGTGATCGAGCTGCTCGGCATGGACCGGCTCGCGGCGGTCGTCGAGGGGAGCGACGTCAGGATCATCGTCGGCGGCCACTACCACTACTCGACGTACTCGACGTTCGCCGGCATCCCGGTCTCGGTCGCGTCGGCGAGCTGCTACACGACCGACGTCGCGCCGAAGGACCGCCTGATCTCCGGGGTCGACGGCCACCAGGCGTTCACGATGATGCACGTCTACGACGACCGGATCGTCAACACCGTCGTGCCGCTCGCGGAGGCTCCCGAGGTCAGCGGCTTCGGCGTCGACGATGCTCCCGCTCATCGACGCGATGAGCCCTGAGGAGCGGACCGACACGATCAGCCGCAAGGACTCCGACTTCAACCTCGGCATCGAGGGCCCGATGATCGAGCCCCAGCCGTAGCGCTGGAGCAGCCGAGTGGTCAGGCCGGCGGCGCCACGTAGTCCGACGAGTCGCCCGTGATGACGATGTAGAACCGCTTGCGGTTGGTGGCGTCCGTCGGCTGACCGTCGCTGAGCCGCGGGCTGACGACGAAGTGGCTGGCATCGTTCGTGGTGGTCGGCGCACACCCGACGACACCGGTGATGGCGCAGCGGGTAGCCGTGATCTCGCCGGAGAACTCCGGGTTGCTGTCAGACGTCACCACGGTGCCGTTCATGATCATGTCCGGCGGGGTGCTCTGGTCGAGCGCGTTCTGCAGCGCGAGGCTCGCCACGATGGCGTTGTCGTCGAGCGGCTCGTTGGCGTCGATGTAGACGTTGCGAACCGCACCCGCCGGGACCGTCACGCCGGCCGCGCCCACGCCGTACGCCGCCTTGACCTCGAACCCGCCGGACTGGGCCTCGATCTGGCCGGCCGCGTTGACGAGCACCCAGCGGGTGGCGGTCGGGATCTCGGGGATCACGCCGTCCTTGAGGTCCTTGGCCTTGAGAGAGCCGTTCTTGACATCCTTGCCGGTCAAGGACTGGTTCTTGACGTCGTCCCCGGTGATGGTGGCTGCGGCATAGGTCGTGCCTCCGAGCGCGACGACGAGAGCGGCGACCGAGATCGCGAGTGAAGGAGTGGGCTTGCGCATGGAAGGGCCTCCCGTAGCTGTTGCGGTCCCCGTTGGCCCGCGTGCCCTGTCTTCGGAGCCGGTGCCCAGACGGATGGGAGGCGTCTCAGATGGCGCTGCTATATAATATAGACATGCCTGTCGACCCACCCTCCGGCCCCTTGGCCGGCGTCCGGGTCATCGACGCCTCGACCATCCTCGCCGGTCCGCTGGCCTGCCAGATCCTCGGCGACTTCGGCGCCGACGTGGTCAAGATCGAGCATCCCGACGAAGGCCGACGGGATGCGCGGCCACGGCCCGGCCAAGGACGGCGTCCCGCTGTGGTGGAAGGAGATCTCCCGCAACAAGCGGACGATCGGCCTGAGCCTGTCCGAGCCCGGACGGGGCCGCGCTGTTCCTGCGGCTCGCCGCGACCGCCGACGTGGTCGTCGAGAACTTCCGGCCGGGCACGCTGGAGCGGTGGGGCGTCGGGCCCGACCGAGCTGCACGAGGTCAACCCGGGCCTGGTGATCCTGCGGATCACCGGCTTCGGCCAGACCGGACCGTACGCCGCGCGCGCGGGGTTCGGCACGCTGGCCGAGGCGATGAGCGGCTTCGCCCACCTCACCGGCCAGGCGGACGGTCCGCCGACGCTGCCGGCGTTCGGCCTGGCCGACTCGATCGCCGGGATCGCGGCCTCGTCCGCGGTGTCGATGGCGCTGCTGGCCCGCGAGAAGGACCCGGCCGGACGCGGCCAGGTGGTCGACCTCAACCTGCTCGAGCCGATCATGACCGCGGTCGGCCCGGGCCCCACCGTCTACCAGCAGACCGGCGAGGTCGGGACCCGGCACGGCAACCGCTCGACCAACAACGCGCCGCGCAACGCCTACGAGACCTCCGACGGGCACTGGGTCGCGATCTCGACCAGCGCCCAGAGCATCGCCGAGCGGGTCATGCACCTGGTCGGGCACCCCGAGGTGATCGACGAGCCGTGGTTCGCCGCCGGCTCGACCCGGGCCGAGCACGCCGACGAGCTCGACGCCATGGTCGGCGGCTGGATCGCCGAGCGCACCCGGGACGAGGTGCTCGCGGCGTTCGACGAGGCCGGCGCCGCCGTGGCCCCGATCTACAGCGCCCGCGACCTCGTCGAGGACCCGCACGTGCGGGGTACCGGCATGCTCCGGGAGGTGGACGACGTCGACCTGGGACCGATGGTGCAGCACGACGTGATGTGGCGGATGTCCGGAGACGCCCGGCTCCATCCGCTTCACCGGGCGCGGCGCACGGCGCAGGACACCGACGAGGTGCTCGGCGAGCTCGGCCTCGACGCGGACGAGCTGGCCGACCTGCGCGCCCGGGGGGTGATCGCGTGAACCTCCTCGACCTCGTGGCGCTGACGGGGGCTTGCGGGTCTTCGACCTCGGCCGGCCGCTGACCGTCGGGCATGCCGCAGTCGCCCAACCACCCGGCGTACTGGCACGCGCTCCCCCGCCGGCACGGCGACCATGGTCCGCGCCGACGGCGGCTCGGCGGCCAACGACATCATCACGATGGGCACGCACGTCGGCACCCACATCGACGCGCTGGCGCACGTCTCGCAGGACGGCAAGCTGTTCGGCGGGCTCGACGCGGCCGAGGCGCTGGAGGGCGGGCGCTACCTGCGGCTCGGCGCGCACACCATCGAGCCGATGGTCCGGCGGGGCGTGCTGCTCGACGTCCCGGCGACCCGCGGCGTCGCCCGTCTCGAGGCGGGCGAGGAGATCACGGTCGCCGACCTCGAGGCGACCGTCGACCGGCCAGTCGGTGTCGGTCGGGGCCGGGCGACGTCGTCCTCGTCCGCATCGGGCTGGGGCCAGCACTTCGACGCGCGGCGACGCGACGACGCGTTCCGCGGCCTCGACGCCGGCGTGCCCGGGGTGGGCGAGGCGGGCGCGACCTGGCTGGCCGGACACGGCGTCCACGCGGCCGGGGCGGACACGATCGCCTTCGAGCGCCTGGCGCCCGGGGCCGGCCACGGCCTGCTGCCCGCGCACCGGGTGCTGCTCGTCGAGCACGGCATCTACATCATCGAGACGATGGACCTCGAGGCGCTGGCCGCGGCCGGTGTGCACGAGTTCCTGTTCGTCCTGTCGCCGCTGAAGCTGGTCGGCGCGACCGGGTCGCCGGTGCGGCCGCTCGGCGGTGAGCCCGGTGGCTGATCCCACGCTCGGCGAGCAGGTCGCCTCGTTCGCGGTGCGCGCCGCCAAGGACGGCGTACCGGACGACGTCGCGCGCAGCGTCGAGCAGCGCACCCTCGACATCCTCGGCCTCGCGGTCGCCGCCCACCGGCTGGACACCAGCGCCGCGATCCTCGGCCACGTGCTGGACCAGGGCGGCCACCCCCAGGCCACCGCCGTGGGTCTGCCCGACCGGGTGACCGCGCAGCAGGCCGCGCTGGTCAACGGGGTCCTCGCCCACTCGCTCGACTACGACGACACCCACCTGCCGTCCGTCCTGCACCCCAGCGCGTGCGTCGTCCCCGCCGCCCTGGCCGCGGGCGAGCACGCCGGCGCGTCGCGGCGAGACCGTCGTGCGGGCGATCGCGGTCGGGCTCGAGGTCGCGGTCCGGCTCGGCATGGCCGGCTACGACGAGCACCTCGGCAACTCGGTCTTCTTCGAGCACGGCCAGCACGCGACCTCGATCACCGGCGCGATGGGCGGCGCGGTCGCCGCGTCGCTGGCCTACGGCGCCGACGAGGCGGGTGTCCTCAACGCGCTCGGACTGACCGCGTCGATGGCGTCCGGGATCATCGAGGCCAACCGCACCGGCGGCACCGTGAAGCGGCTGCACTGCGGCATCGCCGCCCAGGCCGCGGTGTCGGCCGCCCAGCTCGTCCGCCGCGGCTTCACCGGCCCGCCGACCGTGCTCGAGGGCCGGTTCGGCTTCTTCGAGGCCTGGCTGCACGGCCAGTACGACGCGCGACGCGGTGACCGACCGGCCTCGGCGAGGAGTGGGCGGTGCCGGGCATCTTCTTCAAGCCCTATCCCGGCCAACCACTTCACGCACGCCGTGGTCGACGCGGGCCTGGCGTTCCGGGCCCGCGGGTGTCGCGCCGGCCGACGTCGAGTCGGTGACCGTCGGCGTCGCCTCGGCGGTCATCCGCACGATCGGTGAGCCGATCGAGACCAAGCGGACGCCGGAGACCGGCTACCAGGCCCAGTTCAGCGGGCCGTACGCGATCGCGGCCGGCCTGTTCGGCGGCGGCGGCCTGGGCGTCGGCGCTCGACGACTACTCCGACGAGCTCGCCCAGGACCCGGAGCGCCGGGACGCTGATGGCGAAGGTCTCCGTCGTCGCGGACCCGCGGTGCGACGCGATCTTCCCGCACCAGTTCCCGGCCGTCGTCACGCTGCGCACCACGTCCGGCGAGGAGCTGGTCGAGGAGGTCCTGGTCAACCGCGGCGGCCCCGGCAACCCGCTGAGCGACGCCGAGCTCGGGCAGAAGTTCACCGACAACGTGGCCGGCCGGCTCTCGGACGCGGCCGCCGCCGACGTACGCCGCGACGTCCTGTCGCTGTCCGAGGCCACCGACCTGAGCGCCGTGCTGGCGCCCCTGGCCGTCCAGTTCTGAGGGAGAACACGATGAGCACGTACGACCTGATCCTCACCGACCTGACCGCGGTGCTGGAGGGAGACGACCCGGTCGCCGTCGACATCGGCGTCAAGGACGGCAAGATCGCCGCGATCTCGGCCGGGCCTCGCCGCACGACGAGGCGGACCGCGTGGTCGAGCGCCGGCGGCAAGGTCGCGTTCCCGGGCGTGGTCGACGGCCACCAGCACTGGGGCATCTACAACCCGCTGGAGATCGACGCGACCTCCGAGAGCCGGGCGTCCGCGCAGGGCGGCGTGACGACCGCGCTGACCTACATGCGGACCGGGCAGTACTACCTCAACAAGGGCGGGCCCGTACGCCGAGTTCTTCCCCGAGGTGCTGTCGCTGACCGAGGGCAAGGCGGTCATCGACTACGCGTTCCACCTCGCGCCGATGAGCAAGGAGCACATCAGCGAGATCCCGTCGCTGGTCGCGGACCACGGCGTGACGTCGTTCAAGATCTTCATGTTCTACGGCGTCGCACGGCCTGCACGGCCGCAGCGACGACCAGTCGTCGTTCCTGATGACGCCGCCGGACGAGCGCTACGACTACGCGCACTTCGAGTTCGTGATGCGCGGCATCGAGGCGGCGCGGCAGAAGTACCCCGAGCTCGCCGACGTCATCTCGCTCTCCCTGCACTGCGAGACCGCCGAGATCATGAGCGCCTACACGAAGCTGGTCGAGGAGGACGGCACGCTGTCGGGCCTCGAGGCCTACCACGCGTCGCGGCCGCCGCACTCCGAGGGACTCGCCGTCACCATCGCGTCGTACCTCGCGCACGCCACCGGCCTGCCGACCATCAACCTGCTGCACCTGACCTCGCGGGCCGCGGTCGAGGCCGCGCTGCTGATGCGCGACACGTTCCCGCACATCGACTTCCGGCGCGAGGTGACCGATCGGCCACCTGCTGGCCGACTGCCACTCCGCGGACCACGGCATCGGCGCCGGCGTCGGCGGCAAGGTCAACCCGCCGCTGCGACCGCGCGAGGACGTCGAGGGGCTGTGGTCGCACCTGCTCGCCGGCGACATCGACTGGGTCGTGTCGCGACCACGCGTGCTGCCGCGACGAGGTGAAGTTCGGCGCGGACCGCGACGACGTCTTCCTCGCGAAGTCGGGCTTCGGCGGTGCGGAGTACCTGCTCGCCGGGCATGGTCACCGAGGGCCGGCGCCGCGGGCTGCCGCTGGGCGCCGTGGCCCGGCTGACCGCGACCAACCCGGCCCGTCGCTACGGGCTGGGCGGCCTCCAAGGGCGCCCTCGGCCGTCGGGCTCGACGCGGACATCGCGCTGGTCGACCTCGACCGGTCGTGGACCGTGCGGGCCGCCGACTCGGTCTCCGCCCAGGAGTACTCGCCGCTCGAGGGCTTCGAGATGACCGCGCCGTGACCGACGTCTTCCTGCGCGGCGAGCAGATCGTCACCGACGGCGTGGTCACCGAGACCGCCGGTGGGCGCTACCTGTCGCGTCCGACCGCCTGACCCAGCCCGCGGGCGTCGAGGCACACGAAATGGCTGTCCTCGGGGCGTGATGGCAGCCATTTCGGTGTGGCTCGACGCGGCGGGGCAGAGCAGGGCTGTCGGCGGACCTACCTAGTGTTCGTCAGGTGAGTACTCGATGAGCAAGGAAGCCGCACTGCGGGCGATGCGAGAGGCCCGATACAACGAGCGGAACGCCGGGTCGGCCACGGCGTCCACGGCGGCCAAGGCGGCGATCACGCCGGCGAAGGCCCGGGCGTCCTCACCGTCTGCTCCGGCCGGCGACGCCTCCGGTCACCGATGAGCTGTGCGGCCACCGCTCGATGAACGGTCGCACCTGCACGCGCGAGCACGGGCACGCTGCGAAGAGCCACCGCTACTCCTAGGGCCAGACGTCAGAGCCCGTGCCGCGCCAGCACGTCGTGCTTCTTGGCGAACCCGGGCGTCATGAACCGCTTGGTGAGCCGGCCGGTCGAGAGCCAGGCGATCGCGTCGCCGGTCTTGGTGGAGGCGAGCATCTGGTCGACGAGGTAGGGCGCGACGTCGTCGACGTCGTCGAGCAGGATGTTGAGGATCCGGCGCTGGGAGCGCGACCTGCTCGGGAGCGCGGCGGGCCTCGCGCAGCCAGCCGTCGGTGATCAGCAGGCCGGGACGGACCTGGCCGACGCGCACGTTCGAGTCCTTGGTCTCCTTGACCAGCGCCTCGGTGAACAGGTCGAGGCCGCGCTTGGTGGCGGAGTAGACGCCCATGTTCGGGCGGATCTTGCCGTCGCTGCCGCCGCCGAGGATGTTGAAGACCTGGCCGCCGCCCGGCTGGGCGGTCATGCCGCGCACGGCGACCTGCGAGCCGTAGATCGTGCCGAGCATGTTGGTGGTGACCATGGTGCGTACGTCGTCGACGTCGGTGTCCACGATGGCGGCCGTGGTGTGCGCGACGCCGGCGTTGTTGACCCAGAGGTCGACCGAGCCGAGCTCGGCGACCGCCTTGTCCCAGAGCCCCTGGACCGGCGACCGGGTCGGTGACGTCGGTCGGCGTGCCCGACGACCCGGCCCGTCGGACCCGAGGTCGGCGACGGCCGCGTCGACGGTCTCCTGCTTGCGGCCGCTCACGACGACGGCGTGGCCGCGCTTGGCGAGCTCGGCGGCCAGCGCGCGGCCGATGCCCTGGGTCGAACCGGTGATGACGACGTTCTTGGTTCATGACGTTGCTCCTGGTTCGAACGGGCCGGGCGAGGACGAGCCGGGCCTGGCGGGCGACGGCCTCGTCGACCATCCGGCCCTCGGCGTCGAGGGCGATGCCGGACCCGGCGGCCTCGAACCGGGACAGCAGGTCGCGGGCCCCGGCGACCTCGTCGTCGCTCGGGGTGAAGACCTCGTTGGCGACCACGACCTGGGCCGGGTGGATGCAGGCCCGGCCGACGAAGCCCGAGCCGGGCCAGGGCCTCGGTCGAGGTCGCGGAACGCGTCGAGGTCGCGGAAGTTCGTCGACACCGGCGCGATCGGCGGCGCGATGCCCGGCGGCGGCCGAGGCCAGCACGACCGCGGACCGGACGTGCAGCAGCTCGAGCTCGTCGGGCCCGAGCGTGACGCCGAGGTCGGCGCGCAGGTCGGCCTCGCCGACCTGGAGCCGCTGCACCCGCGGGGCGGCGGCGAGCTCGCGCGGCCCGCAGCACCGCGGCGGCGCTCTCGAGGAGCGGTACGACGCGCGCCGCCGAGCCCGAGGGACGACGAGCAGCCGGTCGAGCGTCGACCAGCTCGGCTCGCGGTCTCGGTCTTGGCGACCACGACGCCGGTCAGCGCCGGCGCGTCGGCGACGGCGCGGACGTCGGCCTCGCGCAGCGGACCCGGCGTTGACCCGGACCCAGACCCCGACGTCGAGGTCGGCAGGTCGTGCAGCCAGACCCGGACCGCCTGGCGGGCGGCGTCCTTGCCGGCGGCGGGGACCGCGTCCTCGAGGTCGACGATCAGCTCGTCGGCGCCCCGGTCGAGCGCCTTGGTCAGCTTGTCGGGCGCGTCGCCGGGGACGTAGAGCGCGGACCGCGCCAGGGACACCTCAGCCAACGGTCGACTCCCCCTTCACCAGTGACTTCGCGACGACGGTGCGCAGCACGTCGTTGGTGCCCTCGCCGATGCTCATCAGGATCGCGTCGCGGTAGAGCCGCTCCACCTCGAACTCGGTCGAGAACCCGTAGCCGCCGTGCACCTTCATCGAGTCGATCGCCGCGTCCAGCGCGACCTCGGAGCAGAAGATCTTGGCCATCCCGGTCTCGGCGTCCGCCCGACCGCGGGAGACGGCGTCGGCGGCCCAGTAGGCCATCAGCCGGGCGGCCTGGAGCGTGGTGGCGAGCGACCCGATCTTGAGCTGGATCGCCTGGAAGTCCGCGATCGGCTGGCCGAACGCCTTGCGCTCGCGCGAGTACGCCAGCGCCTCGTCGTACGCCCGCTGCGCGATGCCCACCGACCGTGCGGCGATGTTGACCCGGCCCCACTCGAGCGCGGACAGCACCTGCTGCATGCCCCGTGCCCTCGACGCCGCCGAGCAGCTGCGGAGGCCGGCACCCGGGCCTGGTCGAGCAGCACCTCGCAGGACTCGGTGCCCTTGTAGCCGAGCTTCGGGATGTCCCGGGTGACCTCGTAGCCGGGGGTGTCCGCGTCGACCAGCAGCACCGACATGCCCTTGTGGGCGGGCGACGCCGACGGGTCGGTCTTCACGAGCACCGGCAGCGGGTCGGCGTACCGGGCGTTGGTGATCCACATCTTGGTGCCGTTGACGACGTAGTCGTCGCCGTCGCGACGGGCCGTCGTCCGGATGCCCTGCAGGTCGGTGCCGGCGTCCGGCTCGGTGAGGCCGATGCCGGTGCGCCGCTCGCCGGTCGCGAGCCCGGGCAGGTAGCGCTGCTTCTGCTCCTCGGTGCCGTGCATCGCGATCATCCGGCAGGCCAGCGAGTGGCTGCCGAGGATGCCGGCGACGCCCATCCAGCCGCGGGCGAGCTCCTCGAAGACCAGCGCGAACGACACCGGGTCGAGGTCGAGGCCGCCGTACTCCTCCGGCACGGTGATGCCGAACAGCCCCATCGCGGCCATGCCCTCGACGATCTCGGTCGGGTAGCGGCCGGCCTGCTCCCACTCGCGGGCGACGGGGATGACCTCCTTGTCGACGAACGAGCGCAGCAGCGCGCGGAACTCGAGCTGGTCCTCGTCGAGCTCGAACTTCATGTGGTCTCCTCGGTGGGCGGAAGACGGGAAGGCGGCGGCCGTCGGGGACGTCGCGCCAGGCCAGTCGGACCGGGTCGCCGATCGCGACGTCGTACGGGCGCGTCGGTCTCGATGTTGGTCAGCAGGATGACGCCCTCGGCCAGTCGGACCCGGGCGACGGCGTACGGCGGGCGTGAGCCCGTCCGCCGGTGCGCGCTGCACCACGGTGCAGGCGTCGACGGCCCCCGTGCCGGCCGCCTCGACGTGCGCCGAGGTGCTCGGTCGACCCGCAGGCGGTGCAGACCGCCCGCGGCGGGTGCTGCCGGTGCCCGCACGCCTCGCAGGACTGCACGAGCAGCCGGCCCTCGCGGGTCGCGTCCCACCAGGTCTGCGTCATCTCGTCGGGCTCTGCCGGGGTGATCACCTGTCCACCCCCAGCAGCACCGTGGCGTGGGTGGAGAGGATGCCGCCGGTGCCGTGCGCGAGCGCGACCTCGGCACCCGCGACCTGGCGCGGCCCGCACTCGCCGCGCAGCTGGCGGACCGCCTCGACGAGGAGCAGCACCCCGAACTGGCCGGGGTGGCAGTAGGACAGCCCGCCGCCGGACGTGTTCAGCGGGAGGCCGCGCGGTCCTTGACGTACGAGCCGCGGCCTCGCCGGGGCCGCAGAAGCCCAGCGCCTCGAGGGTGAGCAGCACCGTGATCGTGAACGAGTCGTAGACCTGCGCGACGTCGACGTCGGCGACGGTCAGCCCGGCCCGCTTGAACGCCGCCTCGCCGGACGCGCCGCGCCGGCGCACACCGCGAGGTCGTCGACCGCCGTCATCGAGGTGTTGGTGGTCGCCTCGCCGTAGCCGAGCACGCACCACCGGCGGCCGCGCCAGGTCGCGGGCGCGCTCGAGCGAGGTCAGCACGACCGCGCCCCCGCCGTCGGTGACCAGGCAGCAGTCCGCGGCGGTCAGCGGCGTCGAGATCATCGGCGCGGACAGCACGTCGTCGACGGTCAGCGGGCCCGACTCGTGCCGGAACGCGGCCGGGTTGAGCAGCGCCCACTCGCGGGCGGCGACGGCGACCTCGGCGAGCTGCTCGCGGGTCGGCGCCGTACGGTGCAGGTAGGCGCCGGCGGCCATCGCGTAGTAGGAGGCCGGGTAGAGCGCGCCGTACGGCGCCTCGAACTGCGCCTCGGGCGTGTGCGTCTCGACGACGCCGCCGAGCGAGCGGCTGCGCGCCGACCGCTGGTTGGACGCGAACGAGATGACGACCGTCGAGCACTGGCCGGCCTCGATCGCCTGGGCCGCGCGGGCGACGTACATCTCGAAGGCGCTGCCGCCGGCGAACGTCGAGTCCGTCCAGGACGGCGTGAGCCCGAGGTGGTCGGCGAGCTGGGTCGCGGAGAACCGCGAGACGCCGGTGGTGGCGAGGCCGTCCACGTCGGCCAGCGTCAGCCCGGCGTCGGCGAGCGCGCGGGTCACCGCCTGGGTCTGCAGGCCCAGGATCGACAGGCCGGTGACGCCGAGGTCGGACTCGGCGGCGCCCACGATCGGCGACGGTCATCTCGAGGCG
Organism: uncultured Actinomycetota bacterium; assembly: GCA_963815335.1. GTDB lineage: Bacteria > Actinomycetota > Actinomycetes > Propionibacteriales > Nocardioidaceae > Nocardioides. The sequence continues at coordinate 720,301 of CAWFGL010000013.1, read as the reverse complement.
CACCTCCGCCGAGGCGGGCGCGACGGCGACCCGCCCCCCGTTGCCGTCAGCGTCGCCGAGCACGTCGATCCGGCAGTCGACCTTCACCAGGTCATCCTCGACCGCGGTGACCACTGCCGAGCAGCGGACCGTCTCGCCGGCGTACACCAGGTTCTTGAACCGGAACCGCAGCCCGACCAGCCGGGCCGACGGGCCGACCCAGTCCTGGAGCTGCTGGGCGAGCAGCGCGCCGAACATCTGGCCGTCGACGACCGGCGCGGGGATCCCGCGCTCGGCGAGCCAGGCGCTGTCGTAGTGCAGCCGGTGCCAGTCCCAGGTCGCGCCGGCGTAGGCGACCATGTCCGCGAGGTGCATGGTCCGCTCGAGCGGCGGTGCGCTGTCGCCCGACCCGGAATCCGGGTCGGTCATGACGCGGCGCCCGAGGTAGATCAGCGTCTCCTCGTTCTCCACGAGCAGGTCGCCGTGCTGGTTGCTGAACCGCGCGACCGAGGTGACGACCAGCATCGGCTGTCCCGGCGCCGGTGGTGCGCTCGGTCAGGTCGGTGATCTCCCAGACCACGGTGAGCACGTCGTCGGGCGAGACCGGCTGGTGGAACGCGTAGTCGTTGCCGCCGCGCACCAGCCGGGTGCCGGGCAGCTCGATCCCCCACCCGTGCCCGGGGAAGCCGTCGTCGTCGCGCGGGTGGTTGACGAACTGGTTGGTCTCGCAGACCAGCGTCGGCGGCGCGACGACCCCGTCGTAGCCGGCGGCCCGGGCCGCCTCGTCGTCGGTGTAGACGGGGTTGTGGTCACCGACCGCGGTGGCGAAGTAGCGGATCGCCGGGCGGCCCGAGCGGGTCCGGCGCGGTGTACGTCGCGGTGCGGCCGACCAGGCCGCGCAGCTCGTCGGTCAGCAGGCTCACGGGAGCACCGCCGTGGGGAAGACCTCGAGCAGGAACTCGTCGCCGCAGCAGCCCGGCGCACGGCTGCACGCGTCGGCGCCGGCGCGTCGCGGGCCGAGCACCTCGCGGCGCACCTCGGTCGAGGACGGCGGCCTGGCCATGCGCGTCCGGGGCAGACGTACTCCACCAGCGAGGTCAGGTGCTCGGGACCGGCGCCGGCCGCGGCGAGCACCTCGAGGATCGCGGCGTACGTCGACCTCGCGCCTGGGCGCGCAGGTCACCCTCGTGCAGCGCCTGCTGGGTCTCCATGTCGAGCGCCGCGAACCCGCTCATGTAGAGCGTGCGCCCGGCCAGCACGCCGGGGTAGTAGGTGAGCGTCTCGTAGCGGGCCCAGCCGGGGTTGACGCCGACCAGCGGCTCCGGCGACGCGGTGACCTCGAGCCGCGACCAGCGCCCCGGGGTGGGCCCGACGCGTCGAGCAGGATCCCGCCCGCGCCGGGGAAGACCCCCGCGCCGCCGAGCCGCTCCTTCCGCTCCCGGTGGGTGCGCCGGTAGACCTCGCGGGTCGCCGGCGTGGAGAAGTCGTACGTCGTCACGGCGTGGTCGAGGCTGAGGCCGTGCTCGCCCAGGAGCTCGCCGGCGCGGTCCAGGCACCAGGCGTACTGCGCGACGAAGTCGCCCGGGTGCACGACCTCGCCGTCGGCGTCGACCGGGAGGATCGGGGCCAGGGTGATGTCGTCAGGTCACGTCAGCCACGCCAGGAGCCCCTCCAGGTCGGGCGCCTTCGCCAGCCCCTCGACCGCCGCGGCCAGGGCGCGAGCCCGGTCGACGTCGCCGACGTTGCCGGCCAGCTTGGCCAGGAACGCCGCGTCGTCGAGCGGGTGGTCCGGGCCGCCGGCGCTGCGCGGCACGGAGCCGTCGAGCACCTCGCCGTCGGCGAGACGGACCACCACCCGGCCGGGCGCGTCCGCGGCGACCCCCGGGAAGTGCTTCGACGCGCACCTCGACCCGGCGGGCCAGCTCGAGGACGTCCGGCCGCGTCGAGTGCCGGCGTCGGTGTAGGTGTCGACGCGTGACGCTCGCCGTCGACGACCAGGGCGGCCAGGCTCCAGGGGAGCGAGAACTTGGCGTCGTACACCGTCCGCGGCGCGAGCTTGTCGGCCCGCGGCTCGCACACGATGTCGGCGCTGTCGGGGTGGACCTCCGCGGTCACGCTCGTCGACCTCGCCGGTCGATCGGCAGGAGGTGCGGACCGCGTCGAGGGCCGCGTGCATGAGCTGGCAGGACGGGTACGGCTTGATGGTGACCCGGGAGCACTCCCAGCGCTCGCCGAGCCCGTCGACGACGTCGGCCGCGCGGACCTTGGTGTCGGCCAGCGCGGCGTAGAGGCCCCGCTCGCCCTCGAGCACCGAGGCCGGGCCGTCCGCTCCGGCGGCGGCGAGGCGGGCGGCGAGGATCCCGGACTGGCCGGCCAGCCCGGGGTGCAGCTGCTTGGTCGACGAGCCGGTGGCCAGGAACTCGAGCAGGCCGCCGGCCTGGCTGCCGGCGATGCCGAGCGCGTTGACGGTGGTGGCGGCGTCGAGACCCATCAGCCGCGCGGCGACCAGGGCCGACGGCGAACACCCCGGACACCGAGGTGGCGTGCAGGCCGCGGGCGTGGAACGCGTGCGGTGCCGCGGCGGCGATCCGGCACACCGTCTCGTAGCCGACCACGGCGGCGACGAGGCACTCCTCGCCGGTCGCGCCGACCTGCTCACCGACGGCCAGGACCGTCGGCAGCACGGCGGAGGTCGCGTGCACCAGGCCGCCGGCGTGGGTGTCGTCGAAGTCGAGGGCGTGCACGAGCGTGCCGTTGGCCAGGGCGGCGGCGGGCGCCGAGATCCGGGTCGCCGCGGCCGATCACGGTGGCCTCGGCCGGTCCGCCCAGACCCACCGCGACGGTGACCGCGGGGTCGGCGGCGCCGAGCCGGCGCCGCCGCGACCGCGGTGCCGAGCCCGTCGAGCAGGTGCCGGGACACCGCGTCGACGACGTCGACGGGCACGTCGTCGAGGGTCAGCCCGAGTCGCCCAGGCGGCCAGCGCCTGTGTCGCGGTCGGGGTGGCGGCGGTGCTCATCCGAACGCACCTTCACCCGTCAGGGTGACGACCGTGTCGGCGTCGTAGCCGAGGATGCCGTTGAGCACGTGGTCGGCGTCCTCGTTGCGTCGGGGGGCGCGGCGGTACGCCGGCCGCGCGCTTCCCACCCGGACCGGCGACGCGACCTGGCGGACCGTGCCGTAGTGCGGGTGCTCGGTCTCGACGACGAGGTCCCGGGCCTCGGTGTGCGGCTCGGTCAGGGCGGCCGCGACGTCGTTGATCGGTGCGGACGGGATCGCGGCGGCGCGCAGCGGCTCGAGCCACTCGGCCATGGTCCTGGTGAGGAACAGCTCCTCGAGCATCGGCAGCAGCTCGTCGCGGTGCCGGTCCCGGTCGGCGAACGTCGCGAACCGCGGGTCGGTCGCCCCACTCCGGGTGCTCGAGCACGACGACCAGGCGCTGCCAGAACTTCTCCTTGGCGCAGCCGACCACGAGCCAGCCGTCCTTGGCCTCGAAGGCCTGGAACGGCACGAGCGACGGGTGCGCCGAGTGCCGGGTGCGGACCGGCGTGAAGCCGGCGTTGAGGTGCCAGGCGGCCGGGTAGGTGAGCAGCCCGACCGCGGTGTCGTAGAGGCTGACGTCGCAGTCCATGCCGACGCCGTCGCGGCGCGCCGCGTGGATGCCGGCGAGCAGCGAGATCGCGGCGACGAAGCCGCCGCTGTAGTCGACCATCGACAGCCCCGACTTCGACGGCGGCCCCTCGGGCTCGCCGGTGAGGTCCATCCAGCCGGCCAGGGCCTGGAGGACGTAGTCGTAGCCGGGCTCGCTGCTGCCGCGGCCCGGTCATCCCGAAGCCGGTCAGCGAGCAGCAGACGATCGCCGGGTTGAGGTGCTTGAGGTCGTCGTAGCGGATCCCGATCTTCTCCGGCACGTCGCCGCGCAGGTTGCTGTAGACCGCGTCGCTGGTGCGCACCAGGTCCTCGAAGACGCCGCCGCCCGGCCGGGGTCGACAGGTCGAGCGACAGGCTGCGCTTGTTGCGGTTGAACGCCTCGAAGAACAGCGAGTCCTCGCCCTCGGCGTACGGCGGCACGTAGCGCCCGACGTCGCCGCCGACGCTCGGGTCCTCGATCTTGATCACCTCGGCGCCGAGGTCGGCGAGGTGGACCGACCCGAACGGGCCGGCGCCGTACTGCTCGACGGCGATGATCCGCACGTCCTCCAAGCGGCCTCATCTGCGTCCAGCTCCTCGATCACGGCGATGAGCTCCTTCTGGGCGGCCCGGATGTCGGCCGGCGCGAGCCCGTGGGTGGGCGGGGTGAGCTTGACCGTGTCGGCCAGCCCCTCGTACGCCGAGATCTGCGGCGGCCACCTCGTCGCGGGTCCCCGAGGCGGTGAGCGCGGTGACCATGTGGTCCGGGACGGCGTCGGCGAGTGCGCCGGCGCGTCGCGGCCGGACCGGAAGGCCTCGACGACGGCCGGCCTGCTCGTCGGCGAGGTCGTGGAAGGCGAAGAAGTCGGCGTACGTGCGCACCGACGCGTAGAAGCCGACCATCCCCGCGCTGCGGCGCCGCGCCACGGCCGGGTCGGCGTCGACGGACACACAGGTCGAGGTGACGACGTCCAGCGTCGGTGCGCGGCCGGCCGCCGCGCTCCAGGCCGGCGTCGAGCTCGGGCAGGATCCGGTCGCGCAGGAACGCCGGCGACGTCAGCTCGTGGGAGATCCAGCCGTCGCCGATCTCGCCGGCCAGCCGGGTCAGCAGCGGTCCCATCGCCGCCAGGTAGACGGGGATGTCGGTCCGGGTGACGGCGTAGGGCCGCTGGTAGCCGCGGATCCGCATCGGCTCGCGCTCGCCGTCGAGGTCGATCGGCTCGCCGCTCGTGCAGGTCGCCCAGAAGGCCCGGATGTTGCGGACCGTCTCGCGCAGGTGGGTGGCGGGCTTGGCCCCAGTCGACGTGGTGCCAGTCCTCGTTGAGCCGCTGGACGCCGGTGCCGAGGCCGAGGACGAGGCGGCCGCCGGAGAGCTCGTCGAGGTCCAGGGCCTCCAGCGCGGTGATCATCGGGCTGCGGGTGAAGGCGAGCGCGACGGCCGTGCCGACCTGGGCGGTCCGGGTGGCCTGGGCGACCGCGGCCGCCGAGACGGTGGCGCTGCGGTGCAGCTCGGGCACCCAGACGACCTCGGCGCCGGCCTCCTCGGCGGCGCGCGCCGCGTCGGCGACCTCGGCCAGGGTCTCGCCCCAGGGCCCGAACGTGATCCTCATGAGCGGTCCCGTCAGCTCAGTCCATCGTCAGCGGGGTCTGGCCGGTCGGGAAGATGTCCTCCACCTGCTCGGCGCCGCGCTTGTAGACGTAGAAGGTGCGCCGGAACGAGCACACCTCGGCGCCGTCCTGGTTGAGGGTGCGGGTGCGCACCGTGACGATCCCGGCGTGCGGCCGCGAGCCGGACTCGCGCTTCTCCAGCACGATCGACTCGCTGTAGAGCGTGTCGCCGGCGAAGACCGGGTGGGTCATCTTGATGTCGTCCCAGCCCGAGGTTGGCGAACGCGTTCTGGGTCAGGTCGGTGACGCTCTGGCCGACCGCGATCGCGACGGTCAGCGTGGAGACCACCAGCGGCCTCTTGAACTCCGAGCGCGCGGCGTACTCGGCGTTGAAGTGCATCTGGTTGGTGTTCATCGTCATCAACGTGAACCAGGTGTTGTCGGCCTCGCTGAGGGTGCGGCCCAGCGGGTGCTGGTAGATCGCGCCGACCTCGAAGTCCTCGAAGAAGCGGCCCTGCCAGCCGGCTTCGTTGGTCATGCCATGTTCCTTCCATCAGCCCACCGCGACAGGCGCGACCGCCGTCGGGGGCGGTCAGTGGTGCGTCGTGCCCGGCGTCCACGACGTCGTACGGCGTGCCCGTCGGCGTCCAGCCTCGCCCGGGTCGTCCCGCTGGGATAGCCCTGGGGGGTGCCGGAGCAGAACGCGAACCGCGCCGGCACCTGCCGGCGTCGGCGCCGGCATCGGGTCGAGGCTCGGGCGCGAGCGGCGTCGGCGTGAGCCGGGCGCTGGCCCAGGCCGCGGTCTCCGCGTCCAGGTCCCCGCCCGCCTCGAGCGGCCGCGGCGGGGACGAGCGTCTCGCGCGGCGGCAGCTCGATCGGCGGGCGCGCCGGGTCCGAGGTCGACGGCCCGCTCGCCCGGCCGCGGGCACCGCGCGCGTCGAGGTAGGCGAGCCGCGCGATCGCGCTTGGGCGCCGCGCGCCGCCAGCGCGGTGGTGATCACGCCGCCCTGGCTGTGCCCGACCAGCACGACGTCGGTCAGGTCCTCGTGCTCGAGCAGCGCCGGCGAGCTGGTCGACCCAGACGTCGAGGCCGGTGACCCGGTCGACGTACGCCGCGCAGCTCACCGCAGCCGAGCAGGCTCGGCGCGTGCACGTCGTGGCCGGCCGGCGACCAGCAGCGGACGGACCCGCTGCCAGGCCCAGCCGCCGCGGAACGCGCCGTGCACCAGGACGAACGTGGTCACGCCGGTGTGGCCGGCCTCGTCGATCACGACCTCGAGGTACTCGCGCGGGTAGGAGTCGTAGGGCCGCAGGTGCTCGTACATCCGCTCGGTGTGCCCGACGTAGTCCGGGTGCCGGGTGCACTCCTCGTAGCTCTCGATGCTGTCGAACCAGCGCAGGTGCGTGAAGTGGGTGCGGTCCTCGACGCCGCGGACCAGGCGCCGGCCGCGGAAGCCCGGGTGGTCGGCGAAGAACCGGCCGAACTCCTTGTTCAGCGCGATGTAGCCCTGGGCGTGCTGCCTCGGCGTCGTCGCCGTCCTTGGTCCACGCCTGGCTCACCACGAGGATCATGACGCGCCTTCCTTCGACGTCGAGATATTCGTAGATCATATACGAATATGCTTCGGCCTGTGACTGCCAGCACCCAGACCAAGACCATCCACGAGTTCCTCGCCGACGCCCCCGACGTCGACCGCTCCGAGCTGTGGGCCGCGCTCTGGGGGATCCTCAGCGAGGCCAAGGACGAGATCACCGCCGAGCTCGACGTCGAGCCGCACCCCTCCGGCGCGGGGCTCGAGTACTGGACCTCCGAGGACGGCGGCTACGAGGGCTCGCTCAACCCCTACGTCGGCGACCCGGACACCGGCGCCGAGTGGCTGGTGCACTCGTGGATCGGCAACCGCAAGGCCTCGATCCTGGACATGAACCTCCAGGTCTGGCTGGGCCCGCACATCGACGTCCCGCACCTGGTCATCGTGTTCGGCACGGTCCCGAACGTCTTCCACTTCAGCGACCTGGTCGCCGCGCCGCGACCCGATGGTCGACGTCGACTACCTCACAGCGCTACTTCGAGCCCGAGAACGCCGAGTGGCTGGCGCTGCGCGGCGACGACCGGTTCACCTGGTCGGTCAGCCACGGCACCTACATGCGGGCCTTCAACTCCCCGGTGGCCAACTCCTACATGGCGCTCTGCTACCGACGACGAGGCCGTCGAGGTGCTGCGGCAACGCGTGCGCCAGCCGGGTCCGACACCTGGCTGCGGCTGGGTGCGCGAGGCGCAGCCGGTGCCGGTCGAGGAGCGCGAGGCGCTGCGCCGGCGCGACCACCTGGTCCGCACGCTACGGCTACACGCTGGACCCGATGAACGAGCTGTCGAAGAAGTTCCTCGGCGCCGAGCGGGTCGACGAGCTGGTCTCGGTGCGCGCCGGCCTCGGCCAGATCGCGGCGATGGAGGCCGAGGCGGCCAGCGGTGAAGGTGCTCGTCATCGGCGCCGGCTTCGTCGGCATCCGCGGTCGCCGCCCGGCTCAAGGCGCCGCGGCGACGAGGTCACGCGTGACCACGACGACGCCGGCCAAGGTCGACGACCTCGCGGCGCGCTTCGGCAACGTCGTGGTGCTGCGTGGCTCCGACCGCGAGGCCGTCGCCGCGGCGGTCGCCGGCCAGGACGCGGTCGTCGTGACCGCCGGGCCCAACGCCGCAGCAGGCGATGACGCCGGAGGACCGCGCAGGCGACGTACCAGGAGATCCTGGTCGACACCGCCGAGAGTGTCGTGGCCGCCGGCGGCGACGCGCACCTCGTGGCGCTGTCGGCGCTGTCGGTCTACGGCGGCGCGGCCGAACCACCTCGACGAGGTCACCGAGGACTCCCCCGTCACCGACTCGCCAGGACGCGAGCCCGCGCTGCTTCCTCGCGATGGAGCGCACCTACCTCGCCGCCGGCGACCGGGCCTGCGTCTTCCGCTGCGGCGACGTGTTCGGCGAGGGCGACCCGCCGATCGAGGCCAAGGTCGCGATGGCGCACCAGTACCTCGGCGGCTCGGTGCCGTTCTCCGGCGACGCGCTCTTCTACCGGCTCGACGTCGAGGACGCCGCCGACGCGGTCGTGCACGCCCTCGACCACCGGCTCACCGGCCTGTTCAACCTGACCCACCCCGAGGTCCCGCCGACGAACCCAGGCGCTCTTCGACTCGGTCGGCGCCGCCCAGGACCTGCCGGCCCTGGTCTACCGCGACGAGATCGCCGCTCCCGACCAGGCCGATCTCGGTTGCGAAGCTCGCGGCCGCCGGCTTCACCGCCGGCCACTCGTTCGACCGGTCCTACGCCGCGCTCGTCTAGCGCCGATCCGGCTGGGCCCGGGAGCAGTGACCGTGAGTAGGGTCAAGGTATGAAGCGTTTCCTTGCGCTCGCCACGGCGGCACTCGTGCTGAGCGCCACTCTCGTAGGTTGCGGCGAAGACGACCCTGCGGTCTGCGGCTCGGTGGGCAACCTCAAGGCGTCGGTCGACGCCTCAGGGACATCGATCTGACCACCTCGGGCGCGGTCGATGACCTGTCGAGCGGGCTCGCCACCATCAAGACCGACCTGGAGGACGTGAAGACCGACGCAAAGTCGCAGTTCTCCTCCCAGATCGAGGCGCTCGACACCTCCTACGCTGCGCTCGAGACGAGTGCCAAGGACGCCAAGGCCGACCCGTCGGTCGCCACCCTGGGAGCCATCGCTACTGCCTGGTCCGCCTTCAGCACCGGCGTTCGGTCCCTCATCAGCGACATCGAGTCGACCTGCTGATCACCAGCCCCTACCGCTCATCTCGTCTCCTTGTCGCGGCGTGCACGACCGACGGCTCGATCCGCAGAACCCTGGCGACCCAGTCGGGCATCCACCAGTTCCATGGGCCGAACAGCGAGACCAGAGACGGCACCAGCAGCGACCTGATGATGGTCGCGTCCAGCAGGATGCCGATGCCGAGCCCGGTGGCGAGGACCTTGATGTCGGTGCCTGGTCCCGAGGCGAGGGCGGCGACTGCGGTGCCGCAGCACCCACTGCCGCCAACGTCCGCACGTTCGGAGGCTAGTTGTCACGAGGTGCGATACCGCGGCCAGGCCAACCCTGGACCGCCTAGGTGACAGCCCCGACCTCGGTGGTTCGGACCGGTCCCGAGCGCATGACAGCCGCGCTGGTGGCGGACTCGATGCCCAGGTAGGAGCGGACGACCTCCGGGTGCTGCGCACCTCGTCGGGCGTGCCGGTGGCGATGACCTTGCCCAGGTTCATCGCGATCATCCGGTCGCTCAGCCGGCGAGAGCAGCGGCAGGTCGTGCTCGATGACGACCATCGTGGTGCCGAGCTGCTCCCGGATGCCGCAGCAGCAGCTCGCCGAGCGCCTCGCTCTCGGCCTGCGCGATGCCCGCGGACGGCTCGTCGAGCAGCAGCACGCGGGGCTGGAGCGTCAGCAGGCAGGCGATCTCGACGACCCGCCGGGTGCCGGTCGAGAGCTCGGCGATCATCTGGTGCGGCGTACGGCGTGAGGCCCATCCGCTCCATCAGCTCGTCGGCCTCGGCGGCCTTGGTCCGGTCGGCGAGCGTCGCCCCGACGGCGGCGATCCACAGCCGGGTCGGCGCCAGTCCGCTCGCGGGCGACCATCAGGGTCTCGCGCACGGTCAGCGTCGGGAACAGCGCGGCGTCCTGGAACGACCGGACCAGGCCCGGCCGGGCGCGCTCCTCGGGCGTCGCCGAGGTGACGTCGGCGCCCTCGAAGACGACCTGGCCGCGCGTCGGGCGCGGTGAACCCGGCGACGATCTCGAACACGGTCGTCTTGCCGGCGCCGTTGGGCCCGATCACGCCGAGGATCTCGCCGCGCCTGACCTCGAAGTCCACGCCGTCGACCGCGACGACGCCGCCGAAGTGCCGGGCGAGGTCCGGTGACCACGAGGGCCGGCGCGTCCGCGCGGGCTGTCGACCGCCCGGTCCGGCGACCAGCCCGTCGAGCCGGGCGCGCACGTGCAGCGGGCGAGGTCGGCGGCTCGCCGCCTCCGCCGCGCGCCACGACCGGGTCGATGCCGGCCGCCGCGCGACCCGGTCCGCCCACGGCGTCGCGGGCCCGGACGAGGACGCCCGCCGAGCCCGTCGGGGAGGAACACCACGACGAGCAGCCAGCCGACCGCCAGCGCGGCCTGGCCCGGCAGGCCCGAGGCCGACCAGGCCGGGGAGCCCGACGAGGAGCAGGGCGCCGATCACCGGGCCGGCGGTCACGCCGAGGCCGCCGATCACGGTGAGCGCGACGACGTCGATGCTGGCCGATGGCCGGGAACGAGTTGACGGTGAGCGAGGTCTGGCTGTGCCCGATCACGACGCCGCCGAGGCCCGCCAGCGCGCCGGAGACGGCGTAGAGCTGCAGCTTGCGGCGTCGGCTCGGGACGGTGAAGGCGCGGGCGGCGTCCTCGTTGTCGCGCAGCGCCTGCAGCGACAGGCCGAACCCGCTGCGCCGGAGGTTGCCGGCGACCCAGAGGCCGAGCGCGAGCATGAGCAGCGCGAAGAGGTAGTAGTCCTTGGCGAGGTCGAGCGGGTAGCCGAACCAGTCGGCTTCGGCGGGTTGACCCCGTCGCCGAGGAAGATGTCGAGGCGCAGCAGCCAGGCGCTGGTCGCCAGGGCGAAGGCCAGCGTGCGAGACGGCGAGCGCGAGGCCCCGCAGGCGCAGCGCCGGGATGCCGACCAGCGCCGAGGCCAGCGGCCGCGGCGGCGATCGCCGACCGACACACCGATGACGAAGTTCTCGGTCCTCATCGATGATCTGGACCGACACGGCGGCGCCGATGCCGGCGTAGGCGAACTGGCCGAGCGAGAGCTGGCCGGACGTGCCGGTGAGCAGCCCGACGCTCAGGCCCGACGAGCGCGAACCCGACGACCGAGGTGAGCACCGAGGCGGTCTCGTTGCTGACGACGTAGGCCAGGCCGACGGCGACCAGCGTCACGACGGCGAGCAGCACCCGCGGCATCCAGCGGATGCTGCGCAGCGCCCGGTAGGCGTCGGGCAGCGGGCGGCACGACGACGCGGCGCCAGGCGGCCCGCTCGTGGCCGGCCCGGCCGAGCACCGGCTGGCGCAGCAGCGCGATCACGATCGATGGCGCCGATGACGACGCTGACCAGGCCGCGGGTGTCGGGGTTGGACAGCAGCACCTGCTCGAGGACGCCGATGCCCGATCGAGGCGGCGATGGCGATCGGGATCGACGACATCCGGGCGATCACGGCGCCGGCCAGGCCCTTGAGCAGCAGGTCCGGGCCGAGCGTCTCGATCGACTGGCCCGCGGTCGTGGGCGTGACCAGGATCGCCGAGAAGGCGGCGATGGCGCCGGCGATCGCCCAGGCCAGCGTGGTCATCCGCTTGGCCGGGATGCCCTCGAGCAGGGCGGTGTCGGCGTCGTCCGAGGCGGCCCGCATCGCCATGCCGAGCCGGTGGCGCTTGAGGAACCGGGACAGCGCGACCAGCAGGATCGGCGCGAAGAGCAGCATCGCGATGTAGGGCGGGCCGAACGGCAGCGTGCCGATCTTCCAGTCGGTGGGCAGCCCCGCCGGCTCCGGGAAGGTGAAGCCGCTGACGCCGTCGGTGTTGATGATCAGGGCCAGCACGAGGATGAACTGGGACAGACCCAGCGTCGCGATCATGCCGATCAGCGCGGGTCGCCCGGCCAGGCGGCGGACCACGGAGACCTCGACGCCGGCGGCGAGCGCCGCCGGCGACCGCGATCGCGATCGGGAACGCCACCCAGTAGCTGGCGCGCCGAGGTCGACGACCAGGAGGCCGAGCACCGAGGCGCCGAACACGCCGATCGAGCCGTGCGCGAAGTTGACGAACCGGCTGGACCGGTAGACGAGGACCAGACCGACCGCGAGCAGCCCGTAGGTGAGCCCGGTGAAGACCCCGATGACGAGCCGGTCGATGCCGAGCTCGAAGCCCATCATCTGGCTCGACCGCCACGTGACCGCCGAGCATCAGCTGCGCGCAGCCGCTCGGGGTCGCCTGGAGCTCGGCGGCGTTCTCCTCGGCGACGATCGCGCCCTTCTCCATCATGTAGGCGCGGTCGACGAGCGAGAGCGCGACGTTGACCGACTGCTCCACGAGCAGCACCGCGGTGCCGCGCTCGTTGAGGCGGCGGACGAGCTCCATCAGACCGCCCGACCACCACCGGGGCGAGGCCGAGCGAGAACTCGTCGACGACCAGGATCCGCGGGTCCTGCACGATCGACTTGGCCAGGGCGAGCATCTGCCGCTCGCCGCCGGACAGGGTCGAGGCGGGCTGGTCGCGCCGGGCGTCGAGGCGCGGGAACACGGCGAGCGCGGCGGCCACGGCGCTCCTTGTGCCAGGCCTTGTCCCGGGCCGTGTAGCCGTGCATCTCGAGGTTCTCGCGCACGGTCAGCGAGCTGAACGTCGCCTGCCCGACGACCTGGCACAGGCCGAGGTCGACCCGCTTGCGCGGCGCCGCGGCGGTCGACGTCGACGCCGCCGATCCGCACCGACCCGGCCGTCGCGGGCAGCAGCCCGGCGATGACCTTCAGCAGGGTGCTCTTGCCGACGCCGTTGGGGCCCAGCAGGGCGACCATCTCGCCGGGCCGGACCTCGAGCGACGCCTCGAACAGCACCTGGAGCGGCCCGTAGGCGGCCGACACGCGGTCGACCTCGAGACCGGGGTGCCAGGTCGCGGCAGCGTCGGCGGCTCCTCGTCAGGGGAAGTCAACGTCGTCGCCCTCGTAGACGAAGCACGGGCACGCGGTCGTCGTACCGCATCACCCGGTAGGCGCCGGCCGCCGCGTGCGACTCGGGCCCGAGCGCGCCGCCGAACCCGGCCGCGGTCCGGAAGTCCGTGAGCGTCTGCGCGGCCTCGCCCCACGTCGCCGCGTTGAGGTCGCCGTCGACCTCGTCACCGGCGAGCTTGAGCAGCCGGGCCGCGTCGCAGTAGGGCAGCGCCACCCGCGCGGCCTCGCGGGAGTCGAAGGTGATGCCCGCCGCCGCGTAGATGTCGAGGCACTCCTTCTCCGCCTTGCCGGTCGGGAAGGCGTACTGGCTGTCCGGGCACGTCCTGCGCCGGGTTGAAGCCCACGCCGACCATGCCCTCCATCGTCTCCGGCGGGATGGTGTCCGGGTTGTTCACGAAGAACTGCGGGTTGTCGAAGCTCGAGATCGCGTACGTCGCGGAGAAGCTCTGCGCGGCGGCGACCGTGGTGAAGATCGAGGCGAGCCGGGCGCCGCCGAGGAACATCACCCGGTCGATCTCCTTGGTCCGGAAGGTCACCGCGGCCTCGTCGTTGCCCTGGAACAGCGACCCCTGGTCGGTCGTGTCCACCCAGGCGACCTCGGCCTTGACGCCGGCGTCCTTCAGCAGCGGGACCGCCACGTCCTCGATCACCCGGCGGTTGGTCGGGGTGTCCGCCGCGACGACGCCGACCGGACTCGCGGCCCTCGAAGAACTGCTGCTCGGACAGGGTGGCGACCATGCGCGTCCACGAAGCCGCTGTACTCCGGGTAGCTCGGGCTCCAGAGGAACGGGCGAGAGCTCGCCGTACGACGTCGTCGTCGGTCGCGACCAGGGTGGCGTCGAGGACCAGGGTCTCGCGCCTGGGCGTAGCACGGTCGGGCGTTGGTCTGGAACTGCCCGGTGAGGACGACCGCGAAGGCCTTCTCGTCCTGGGTGACCTGGTTGCAGAGCTGCTCCTCGGCGGCCGGCGAGTCCGTCGAGGCGTCGTAGAGGCTGAAGACCGCGTCCAGCTGACGGCCGCCGACCCCGCCGTTGGCGTTGACCCAGTCCTCGAGGGCCTCCACCTGCGCCTCGGGGTCACCGGCGTCCGCGACCTGGAACCCGGTGATCTCGGCGACGGCCTCGAGGTCGACGCCGACGAAGACCACCTTGACGCTGTCGCTCACCCCGTCCGCGACCGTGGTCGCCATCCCCTGACACGGCCCCCGGCATCAGCGTGCCGCAGCCCACGAGGGCCAGGACCAGCGTCGCGACGACCGCTCCCGATCGGAGCAGCAGGGAGCGGTCGTCGCGCATCACCATGAAAGAATATACGATATTAGACTTGGCGTGAAGGTCGTCTGACCCGCGACCTCAGCCGCCGGCCTTGACCTTGCCCGGGGCCTTCACGGTCTTGACCAGGGTGGTGTAGCCGGTGTGCGACATCGTCATGACGACGCTGATCTTCTTGCCCTTGTCCTTGGCGACCAGCTTGTACTTGGCGCCCGTTGCCTTCTTGATGTTCTTGCTGCCGCGCTTCCACTGGTAGGTGACGGTGCCGCCGCTCGGGGTGGTCACGGGGGCCTTGGCCTTCAGCGTCTTGCCGACGATCAGCTTGCCCTTGATCGAGCCGGCCGTGGTCATCGCGATGGTGCCGGGCGTCGGCGGTGAACGCGGGGCTGGTGATGTTGGTGTCGACCGGGGTCGGTGGCCGGGTTGGGGCCGGCCGGGAGCCCGAGGTCTGGCCGTTGCACTGGACCCGGGTGAGGAACGACGGGATGTCGTAGATGACCTTGCGGAAGATCACGGTGTTCGCGCCGGCGGCTCGTGATCGGGAACGAGCCGGTGATCGTGTCACCGGGGATGACCTGCCGCCGGCGCGGCGGAGAACGCCTTGGAGACCGGCGGCCAGGTTCACGCCGTTGACCGAGAAGAAGTAGTACGCCGTGCCGCTGGCCGGCGGACCGCCGTTCTTGGGACCCTTGTTGAAGGTCATGCGAGAAGTTGCGGGTGCGTGCCGACCGCGGTCGCCCCGCTGGTGGTCAGGACGTAGTCGGCCGGCCCCGGCGGGCGCGGCGGCCGGGTCGGTCCACGGCGCGAGCGACGGACGAGATGTTCGGACGTCGGCGCCGCCTCGATCGGCGCGCCCGGCCGGCACCGAGTAGACCCAGCAGCCGCCGGTCGGCGTGGTCGCGCTGGCCGGGGACGCCATCAGGCCCAGCCCCGTCAGCGCCAGGGCGGTCGCCGCCCCGGCGCCGGTGATCCTTCTGGTCACGCTCTTCATTCGCTTGGTCTCCCTCTGTCGTGGTGTTCATCAGTGGTCGCGCAGCAGCGAGCCGTAGCCCTGGAGCTGGTCGTCGATGCCGTTGTCGCGCAGCGCCATCCACCAGGTGGCGGCGTTGATCGCGATGACCGGCTTGCCCAGCCAGCGCTCGGCCTCGTCGGCGAGCTCGGTCATGCACAGGTTGGTGCCGCACTGGACGATCGCGTCGACGTCGGGCGCGTTGACCTCGTGGATCGCGTCGCGCAGCTCGGCCTCGGTGACGTGGGCGATGGAGACCGCGGTCGGGCACTTGAGGCCCTTGATCGCCGCGACCTCGAAGCCGAGCTCGCCGAAGAACTTGACGACGTTCTCGTCGCCGACCGGCTGGTACGGCGTCACGACGCCGATCCGCTTGGCGCCGTAGAGCTGCAGCGCCCGCTCGCAGGCCTCGGCGCCGGTGGCGACGTCGAGGCCGGTGATGTCGGTGATCTGCTTCTTGAACGCGCGGTTGCCCTCGACGCCGTCCCAGAAGGTCTCGGCGCTCATGCCCATGACCATGTAGTCGGGCTCGCAGGTCAGCACCCGCTCGCACGCGCCGCCGATCTCGGCGCGGATCTGCTCGAGCAGCCGCTCCATGCCGCGTCGTCGGAGTCCATGTCCTGGTCGCGGATGTGGATCCGCGAGAAGTGCGCGGTCACCCCGGGCACCTGCAGCATCGCGAACTCGGGCTCCACGATGGTGTTGGTGCTGGGCGCGATGACGCCGAACTTGCGGCGCCAGCCGAGGCGGTCGGTCATGCGCGGTGCTCCTGCGCTTTCGGGGTGGGACGGAGTGTCGTACTAGGTGTGGCTCGGCCCCGAAGCGCGAGCGCGCCCAGCAGGAAGCAGAGCTGGACCGCGGTGTTGGTGAGCTGCTCGACCCACTGGAGCGTCTGAGACTGCTCCGGCCGTGCGGCCAGGGGTGGCAGCACGAGCGTACCGACCACGTACAAGGCGAACAGCACGGTCGTGCGGCGGTCGCCCTGGTCCCAGCGCCCAGCGGGCGGCGACCACGGCCATCGTGATCGCGCCGACGGCGGCGACGACGAGCAGCGGCCAGATCGCGCCCACCGCCAGGGCGGCGACGGTGCCGAGCACCGGCGACCGCGGCGAACGGCACCCAGCCGGCCACCGACCCGCGGCGGGCGCCGACGACGGCCCAGGCCAGCACCGCGAAGCCGAAGGCCAGGCACGGGAAGAGCAGCTGCTCGAGCAGCTCGACGTTGCGGCACGGCTCGCTCGCGACGAGCATCTTCCAGGTCGCCTTGCCGAGACCGCCGGCGGTGATGAGGAGGCCGCCGACCAGCGCCGGGGTCGCGGAGCTCGGGCACCCGGCGACCCGCCGCCGTCGCGAGCACGATCGCGCCCGCGCCGGCGAGCACCACGGGGACGAAGTCCTCCAGGGCCAGCGCGAGGCCGTACTCGGTGCAGGGGTCGATCGCCATCAGGCGGTCCTGCGGGCCGGGACGGGCGTCTCGAGCGGCGCGTCGCTCGAAGATGTCGCGCTTGCGGAAGCCCGCGGTCGCGAACCGGCGCGAACGCCTTGGGCGTGGTCAGCCAGGCCACCCGGGCGCCGTGCTTGTCGGCGGCGAGCAGCCGGTCGGCCAGCCACGGCGTCACCGTCTCGACCCGGTCGCCGAGGATGTTGAAGATCTTCCGGGCCTTCTCGAAGGCCTCCGGCTGTCCGGCGTAGTCGTCGACGAGCAGGTCGGTGGCCACGATGCCCGGCGACAGGAACCCGACCTTGACCGGCCGAGCCCTTGGTCTCCTTGACCAGCGACTCGGTCAGGTAGGTGACGGCCCGCTTGGTGGCGCCGTAGGTCGTCATGCCGGGCTGCTTCTGGCCGCCCGAGCCGAAGCCCTCCATGTTCCAGAGCCAGCCGCCGCCGCTGCTGCCGGTCGAAGCCCGGCCTGCGCGACCGCGCGAGCCGTTCAGGACGCCGAGCAGGTTGGTGCGCACGACCGCGCGGCGACGTCCTCGGGCACCTCGGGCAGCGGCCGGCGGGGCGCGGAGACCCCGGCGTTGTTGATCCAGATGTCCACGCGCCCGTACGTCGCCACGGCGTGGTCCCACAGCGCCTGGACGGCGGCGCGGTCGCCGACGTCGGCGGCGATGCCGGTCGCCGCCCAGCCGGCCGACGAGGTCGCGGACCGCGGCGTCGACGGCGTCCGGCCGACCGGCCGCAGACGACCACGCGGCAGCCGCGGGCGGCCAGCTCGGTGGCGAGCCCGAGGCCGATGCCCCGGGTGCCGCCGGTGACCACGACGACCCGCCCGGGGCGGTCTCGGTCATGCTCATCGGGCCTCCCAGGTCAGCACGCCGTGCAGCACG
The DNA here is from genome assembly GCA_963815335.1 of uncultured Actinomycetota bacterium. Taxonomy (GTDB): domain Bacteria; phylum Actinomycetota; class Actinomycetes; order Propionibacteriales; family Nocardioidaceae; genus Nocardioides. The sequence continues at coordinate 702,721 of CAWFGL010000013.1, read as the reverse complement.
TGGCTGAGCGGTGTCGCCGTGGAACAGCTGCCACACCACCGCGAGCTGGCGTCTCCGGGTCCTGGGCGTCGAGCAGGACCTCGCGGCCGCGGATCTTCTCCACACCGCGGGCGTCCGCCTCGACGAGGTGCTGGGACGTGAACAGCGCCCGGCCGTAGGCCGTGGCGTTGCCGAACACCTCCGGCCCGTCGAACTGGACCCGGGCGCCGTCGCGGTAGCGCTCGAAGGAGTAGGACCGCGACAGCACGCCGTCCCAGGTGACCCGGTGGCGCGCGCGGCGCAGGCCGAGCGGCTCGTGCTCGATCCGCACCGCGGTCTCACCGATCTGCGCCTGGGTGTGGTCGTGGACGGCGAAGGTCCCGGTCCACGCGCCCGGCTCCTTGGTCGGCAGCACCTGCGACGTCGGACCGCGGCTGGGTCTCGGCGGCGATCCAGTCCTCGACGTACTGCCTGGGTCTCGGGGTTGGTGGCGTGGTCGAAGGTCCGCTTGTAGACGCCGTTGAAGACCGCGCAGACGGCCCAGCCGTCGTGCAGCACCGAGGAGTAGACCTGGGTCTCGCCGTCGGGCAGCACCTGGTTCCAGGTGCGCAGGTCGGCCTGCCAGCCCGGCGAGTAGTAGTGGGCGTCGACGAAGAGGCCGTAGGGCTGGCCGGTGCCGTAGAAGTCCGGCCCGCAGTAGACCCGGTTCTCGTCGGAGTCGACGATCCCGAAGTCGAACTGGGCGCCGAGCTCGAAGCGGTTCTTCAGCGGACCGCGCGCCTCGAGCTGGGTGTTCATCCAGTAGCGGGCGACGCCGTCCTCGACGACGCTGGCCCGGTCGACCCGCTCGAAGCCGACGTGGTTGCCCTCGGCGTCGAACAGCGAGGGGCGGCCGTGCCACTCGCCCTCGATCCGCTGCTGCCACTCGCTGGTCGTCCGACGCCGCCGTCGGGTCCTCGGTCGTCGTCATGCCGGACGCTCACCGGTCGCGGTGATCGCGTTGTCGAGCAGCTGGAGCCCGGATGTCCTCCATCGCCTCGTCGCCGACGAGCCGGGCGACCTGCGCCCAGACCTTGTCGACGTCGGGGTTGAAGATGTTGGCCCGGTTGCGCAGGTCGCGGGTGGCCAGGTCGGTGTCGGCCACGTCGGCGACGACGTCCGCCGGGACGTCGCCCGTCGAGCAGCGACGACCCAGTGGTCGAAGTAGGCGCGGACGGCGTCCTCGATGCCGGCGAACGCGTCCTCCTCGGCGCGGTGCACGAGCATCCAGGGCGACATCATCGCGTACTGGCGCGGGCCGATCGCGGCCTTGCTGAGGCCCGGCCGGGCCTCCACCTCGTCGTACGTCGCGGTCAGCGGCGTGTGCGCCCAGTCGACGTAGGCGAGGTGCGTGGCCAGCTCGGCGCGCGGGATCAGGTCGAGGTGGAAGGCGTAGGAGCCCTGTCCCTGGACCGAGTCGAGGGTGAAGTGCGGGACCACGCTGTCGCCGCGGGTGAACGCGAAGACCATGTGGCTGTCGAGGCCGATCGCCGGCACGGCGAGGCCGACGTAGACGACCTTCTCGACGACGCCGTCGCCGCGGAAGATCCGCACGGTGCCGACCGGGTCGGGCGACATCGGCGAGGCGAGCTACCGGAACGGGCTGCCGACCTCGGTGAGGCCGTTGGCCTCGACGATGGCGTCGAGGGTCCGGTTGCAGAGACCGCCGGGCAGGCTCGGGTCGATTCCTGGAGCTCATGCCGACTTCTCCTTTCCACCGGGCAGGTCGACCACGGTCGTCGGCATCTCCTCCGGCTCGTCGGGCTCGATCGTCGGGGGTGGCCTGGGTCAGCGGCACGCTCGTCGGTGCGCGTCGAGCCGCCTCGGACTCGAGCAGCTGCCGGCTCCGGACCTCCTTGAAGTTCCAGGCGCTGGCCAGCTCGGGGACCTCCCGGCGGGTCGGCGACGGGATCACCCGGGCCTCGACCCGGGCCGACGTGCCCTCGCCGACGATGGTGTTGCCCTCGACCGACCAGCCCATCTCGATCAGCTCGCGGCGGCGGCGGCGGTAGAGCACCTGGTTGTAGTCGCTCTTGACGTGCAGCTCGTCGGACAGGTCGAAGGGCAGCAGCTCGGGCCGGACCGTGTCGACGACCGCCTCGTCCTGGTAGAGCACGTCGAAGACCCGCTTGCGGGCGTCCCGGTCGGCCCACTTGCCCTTGAAGAAGGTGCGCAGGGCGATGAACTTGACGAGGGTCGTCTCCTCGTCGATCGGGATGTTGACGTCGAAGATCTTGAGCTTGCCCATGGGCAGGTCGACCTCGAGCAGGATCGCGTTGGGCAGCCACCAGGTCGTCGAGACGGGGACCAGCGGACGGTTCTTCAGGTCGCCTTGTCGCCGCCGTTCATCTTGCCCCAGATGCCGCCGGGCTTCGGCGGGTTGAGCTTGACCGAGGCCTTGCAGTGCCACGGCGAGGTCTCGACCTCGAACTCCGGCACCTCGGGCTTCTCCGGGTTGCCGAACTTGCCGCGCGTGCACGAACGGCGTGTGCGCGATGTCGACGCCGTTCTCGAGGATCCGCTCGTAGTTGGAGTTCCACAGGAACGCTGCCGGTCACGGCGCGGTAGGTCTCGGTGTCGTCGACGGCCGACCAGTCCGGGATCGGCGGGCGCTCCTCCTCGGGCAGGTCACCCATGAAGACCCAGATCATCATGTGCTTCTCGACGACCGGGTAGGCGTCGATGCGGGCCTTGCGCGGGATGCCCTTCTCGGGGTGCGCCGGGATCTTCTGCACGACACCTTCGGGGCTGTACTCCCAGCCGTGGTACGGGCAGACGATGCAGTCACCCTTCAGCTCGCCGCCCGACAGCGCGGCGCCGCGGTGCACGCACAGGTCCGACATGGCGACGACCGTGCCGTCGCTGGGCTTGCGGTAGAGCACCAGCTGCTGGCCCAGCACCTTGACCTTCTTGGGGCTGCCGACCTGCACGTCGGAGCTGAACTCGACGCCGTACCAGAAGTTCTTGAACATCGTGTCTCTCGTCCTTGGGCTAGCGGCGCCGGAGATCGGCGAGCTCGGTCGGGGGGTCGTCCTGGAGCCGGTCCAGCGCGGCCTTCGCGTCCGGGGTGGCCCGCAGGTGTGCGGTGAGGAACGTCGTGAACACCTCGGCGAGGACGGCCCGGAGCCGGTCGTCCTTGGCGTGTCAACGGGGTCGGTGGCCTCCTCGAGGAAGCCGCGGGCCGAGGTGGGGTCCTCCGGGAAGCACGGGAGCATGTGCCCGGCGTCCTGCAACCGGACCAGCCACGCCTCGGTCGTCGGCGCCAGCGCCTCGCGCCAGGTCCGCTCGATCGGGTCGTGCTGCGGGATCGCCAGGCTGCCCGCCGTACCGGATGGCGCTGGCCGCGACCACACCGTCGGCAGTGCCGCCGACGAGGAGCACCGGCGCCTGTGCCGGGCGAGGCGAGCAGGGTCCCGGCCGGGTGGCCGAGCTGCTGGGACGCCATGGTGTGCGCGCCGTACGCCGCGACGGCACGGACCGTCGGGAACCACTCGGGCGAGGCCGACTGCAGGGCGACGGTGCCACCGGCCGAGTGGCCGACCAGGGCGACCTTGTCCAGGTCGAGCAGGCCTTCGAGCACCGAGGGCGGGTCCTCGAGCAGCGCCTGGAGGATCGCGCCGATCGCCGGGGTCGTCGGCTTCGAGCCGTAGCCCTCGGGCGTGACCGCGTCCAGGTCGACACCGGGGGTCAGGCCGTACTGACCCGGGAACAGCAGCCCCACCCAGTCGTAGGAGACGCACACCAGCCCGGCCTCGACGATCGCGACGGCCAGCCAGCGGTAGGTCTCGGACGAGACGTTGACGCCAGGGACCAGGATCACGACGGGGTACGGCGCCGCCGGCCGGGTCGGCGGAGAGCATCCCGCTCATCCGCTCGACGTCGTCCTGCGGTGGCAGGGCCGGGTAGCGGATCGTCAGGTGCGCGGTGTCGTAGGGCGCCTCGACCCCGGGGATCGAGACGGCCGAACGGACGGCGCGGACCAGCATGCTCGTCAGAGACCCGGACGCGGGCAGGACTCCGGTCGCCGCCCCACAGGGCGCGCACCAGGCGCTGGGTGGTCTCGGCCCCGAAGTAGCGGTCGCCCATCACGTTGGCGGGGTCCCGCTCGGCGATGTTGCGGCGGATCGCCTCGTCGTCGGCGGCCAGGGCGGCGCGCTCCTCGGCGGGCACCTGCTCGGCCTCGTCGACCCAGCCGAGCCAGCGGTCGAGGTGCTCCTCGGCGAGCTCGCTCACCAGGCCCGTCATCCGGTCGGCGTCCTGGCGCCATGTAGCAGAACGCGGTCGGCGAGAGGCCCGCGCGGACGAAGGCGCTGCGGCTGACGAACGGCTCGAGGCAGTCGTGGTCGTTGCGGACCTGCTCCCAGCGGGCGTTGACCGGCTCGTAGTACTTGTCGAAGGACTCGGTGTCGGTGACCAGGTAGGAGCGGGGCACCGAGTCGAGGTAGAGCCAGCCCTGGGGGAAGCAGCCGAGGGCCATCCCGAAGTGCGGCACCCGGACCTGCGGGCCGAGCCAGATCGTCAGGTGCACGTTGCAGAAGCCCTGGCTGGCGTTCTCCATGTAGGAGTGCACCATCCAGTCGATCTCCGGGCCGGTGTAGCCGCGCACCCGGCCGCGCGCTCCGCTGCCCGTGCCGCCGTCGTCGAACGCCTCGAGGGGCTCGGTCGACGGGTCGCGCTGGAGCTCGAAGCGGGCGGCGACCTTGTCCTTGAGCCGCTCCACCAGCGCCTGCCAGTCCGCGAAGGTGGCCGTCACGTCGGAGGGCCCCGCCTCGTCGAGGTGCTCCTGGACGTACTTCAGGCTCATGACGCTCCTTCTGACCCAACGCCCGCAGGCGCTCCCTGTCGCGGTCGCCGGCCCTCCCGCGGACCAGCTGCTGCCAGACTATATATGATATTCACGATGTCGGGTAGGCCGAGGCGCCCAGGCCCGCGCCCCCGGCCCGGAAGGCACCGGGAGCGTGGATCGCGCAGGTCTGCACGTACTCCATCAGCCCCTCGTCGCCGTACTCACGGCCCCACCCGGAGCGCTTCACCCCGCCGAACGGGATGTGCGCCGCGAGCCCGGTGCGGTTGTGGGTGTTGACGAAGGTGAAGCCGGCCTCGAGCTGCCGCGCCACCTCGAAGGCGCGGTCCTCGTCGGCGGACCAGACGGAGGCGCCGAGACCGAGGTCGCCGGCGTTGGCCCGCGCGACGGCCTCCTCGACCGAGTCGTAGGTCAGCAACGGCACGGCGGGGCCGAACTGCTCGGCCTGGACGAGGGGGTCGTCATCGTCGGCGCCGAGCACGAGCGACCGGACGCAGGTAGTGGCCGCGGGCCAGGTCGGTCGCCGGGTCGACGGTGCCGAGCTCGACGACCTCGGCACCCCGTGCGCGAGCGTCGTCGCACCAGGCCCGGCCACGCGGGTGCGCGGACTCGGCGGTGACGACCGGACCGATCGTCGAGCCCGGGGGCCAGCGGGTCGCCGAGCCGGAGGACGCGCTCCGCGGCCGCGACGTACGACGCGACCATCTCCTCGGCGCGGACCTGGGGGACGTAGAGCCGCTTGACCGCCATGCAGACCTGGCCGCTCGTCGCGAAGGTCGCCACGACGAGCCGCTCCCAGTCGTCGTCGCCAGGTCGGCGTCACCGAGCAGGATCGCCGGGTCGTTGCCGCCGAGCTCGAGGACGCGAGGGCGTGAGCTGTCCGCCCGGCCGGGCTGCGATCGCGACTGCCGGCGGCGGAGCCGCCGGTGAAGGCGACCCGGTGGATCCCGTGGTCCGCGACCAGCGCGATCAGCGGTCTCGGCGTGACCCTGGACGACCTGCACCAGACCCTCGGGCAGGGCGTCGGCCACGACCTCGAGGTACCGGGCGACGCCGAAGGGTGCGAGGGGTGACGGCTTCACGACGACCGCGTTGCCTGTCGACCAGCGCCGGCGCGAGCTTGAGCACAGTCAGCACGACCGGCGCGTTCCAGGGCGTGACCGCGCCGACGACGCCGTACGGCCGGTGCCGCAGCAGCAGCCGGCCCCGCTCGTCGTCGTACCCCCCGTCGACCAGCAGCGCCTCGCCGCGGTCGGCGTAGTAGCCGAGCAGCGCGGTCGCGAACCCGACCTCCCCGCGACAGTCGGCGAGCACCTTGCCGGTCTCGCGCGCGGTCAGCTCGGCGATCGCGTCCAGATGCGGCTGGAGTCGTTCGGCCGGCGTCCCGCAGGGCGTCGCGCCCGATCCGCGACCGGAGCGGCCGCCCAGTCCGCCTGGGCGCGGCCGGCCCGGGCGACCGCGTCCGCGACCGCGTCCGGGCCGTCCACCTCGACCGAGCCGACGAGCTCGTCGGTGCGCGCCGGGTTGCGGCGTTCGATCATGGGCTCGATCGACGAGGTCACGCCGTGCGCTCGCGCAGGGAGTCGATCATCGAGGTCCGCAGCAGGTAGTCGCGGGCGGCCACCGGGTCGGCGGCCAGCGCGCGCAGGTCGTCGTGATGAGCGAGCGCGGGCGGCCTCGTCCGACTCGCGCAGCCTCTTCCAGTTGTCGTGGGTGACGGCCTTGACGTAGGAGCGGGCCACGTCCCGGCGTGCCTCGAGCACCTCGTCCAGCTGCGTCGACCGTCGCGACGCCACCGATGACGTCGGCGAGCGCCGCACCCGGCGAGCACCGCGTCGTGCAGACCGCTGTTCATGCCCATGCCGCCGAGCGGGTTGTTGACGTGGGCGGCGTCGCCCGACGAGCACGACCCGCCCGGTCCGGAAGCGGTCGGCGACCCGCTGGTGGACGCGGTAGAGCGACGCGTGCAGGAGGTCCCAGTCGCGGCCGAGGTCGGCGACGCCCCGCAGCCGCTCCTGCACCCGCACCGGGTCCGTCTCGGCCTCGTCCGGCGAGTCCGGGTCGGTCGGGAACAGGATCCGCCAGTGCTCCGGCGTCCGGAGCAGCACCAGCCACTCGTCGGGGTCGAACACGTAGTTGACCGCCGCGATCCCCGGCAGCACCGACGCCAGGTCCTCCTGGGTCGAGACGACGAGGAACCGCTCGGGGTAGGTGATGCCCTCGAAGTCGGCACCGGTCGCCTTGCGGACCGCGGAGGACGCGCCGTCGGCGCCGACCACCCAGTCGGCCGCGTACGTCTCAGCCGGCCGTCGGTGCGCACCGTGGCCGAGTCCCGGTCGAGCTCGCGACGCCCGACGACCCGCTTGCCGAACAGGACCTCGGTCCCGGGCAGCTCGAGGAGCGCCGCGAGCAGGATCGGCGTGAGCTTGCTCTGCTCGCACTGGACCCGGAACGGGTACGCCGTGTCGCCGGCCAGCACGCCGAGGTCGAGCTCGGCGATCGGCCCGGTCCTCCGGTCGCGGTACTGGAACGTCGTCGAGGTGATGCCCCGCTCCATCAGCGCGTCCAGCACGCCGAGGTCGGCGAGCATCTCCAGGCTCGGCGGGTGGAACGTCGACGCGCGGGACTCGGTGGCGAGCGCCGGGCCGGCCTCGAGCACGGTCACCGGGACGCCGGCGCGGGCCAGCACCAGCGCGCAGGTCAGGCCCACCGGGCCGGCGCCGACGACGACACGGACTCACGTCCGTGGGGTGTTCATGTGTACTTGTCCTCCATCGCGAGGAGCTCCGGGCAGCCCGAGCAGGTCGGTGAGGTCGGACCACGCCATCCGGTCGGTGTCCGGCCGCGTCGCCGGCGCGCATGATCGCGGCGTAGACCTGCTCCTGGGCCCGAGCGGCGGCGAGCACCGCGGACACGGGGTGGATGACCAGCCGGACGCCGACCTCCTCCAGCTCGGCTGTCGGTGGCGCCCGGCGTCGACCGGCGCCGCCGGCCTCGGACCGGCTGTGGACCAACGGCATCCCCGGCACCGCGTCGCGCGACCCGCTCCAGCACGCGGAGGTCGGCTCCCTCGACGAACAGCGGCGTCGACGCCCGCGTCCGCGAACGCCCGGCACCGCTCCACGACGGCGTCGGCACCCAGGACCGACAGCGCGTCGGTCCGGGCGACGACGACCAGGCCCGTCCCGGCGTCGACCGCGGCACGCACGCGCGCGGCCGCCTCGTCGAGGTCGACCACCGCCTTGCCGCCGAGGTGCCCGCAGCGCTTGGGGGCGACCTGGTCCTCGAGGTGCAGCCCGGCGACCCCCGCCGCGGCGTAGTCGACCGTGGTCTGCCGGGCCTGCAGGGCGTTGCCGTAGCCGGTGTCGGCGTCGGCCAGGACCGGCAGCCCCGAGGCGGACGCGACCACCGCCGCCCGTCGGGCGATGTCCGAGCCGTGCACGAACCCGAGGTCCGGAACGCCGAGCTCCACTGCGGACACGGTCGCCCCGGACAGGTGCAGCGCCTGCGCACCCGCCCGGGCGGCCAGGCGCGCCGACACCGCGTCGTACGCGCCGGGCAGGTGCACCAGCGAGTCGCCCCGCAGCAGGGCCCGGAGGTCGTCGGCGGTGCTCATCCCGGTGCGAGAGTGGAGCGCGAAGCCGCCCTCGACGCCGACGACCCGGGCGCCGGTGAAGACGCGGATCGTCTCGACCGTGCCCTCCTCGCCCATGCCGGACCAGCCCCAGGCCGGCCTCGGGGTCATCAGGTGCAGGCTCATGATCGAGGAGCCGTTGACCTTGACCTCGCCGGCCCGGACCCGGCGCGCGAACGCGAGGGCGGCGTCGGTGTCGGTGCCGACGACGTAGCCCTCGAGGCCGTACGGCGTGGCGTTGGCCAGCTGGAGCGCCTCGGCCTCGGTCTCGTAGGGGTGGACGGTCGCCACCGGACCGAACACCTCGTGCAGCGCCGCCTCGCTCGGGACCCCGGTGAGCAGGGTCGGCGCGAGGAACGTGCCGTCGTCGGGAACCGTGGTGCTCGCGTGCGCGGCCGCGCCCGGGTGGCTGCGCCAGGCGTTCGGCGATCTCGTCCTCGAGCCGGCCGAGGTGGCGCGAGTGCACCATCGGGCCGAGCTGGGTGGCGGGGTCGAGCGGGTCGCCCGCCTGCAGCGTCGCGAGCCGGTCGAGGATCCGGGCGACCAGGTCGTCGGCCATCGACGCGGGCACGACGAGCCGGCCGAGCGCCCGGCACCACTGGCCGTTGAGGGTGGTCAGCAGGTCGGTGGCGCGCGCGGGCGGCGACGTCCGGGTCGGCGTCCGGCAGCACGACGAGCGGGTTGTTGCCGCCCAGCTCGAGCTGGAGCGCGGTGAAGCCCTCGGCGCAGGCGGCGGCGATCTGCCGGCCGGCGACCAGGCCGCCGGTGAACGAGACCGCCCGGGTCCGTGGGTCGGTGACCAGTCGGCCTCCCACCGACGCGCCGCCCTGCAGCAGCTGGAAGGTCCCGGCAGGGACGCCGTGCTCGGTCAGGACGCGGTCGACCACCCGGGCGAGCTCGGTGGTGCCGTACGGCGCGAACTCGCTCGGCTTGAGGATCGTCGGCGCTCCGGCGGCCAGGGACGACGCGATCTTGTGCGCCGCCATCGGTGCCGGGGCGTTCCACGGCACCAGGCACACGGCCGGCCCGAGCGGGCAGCCGGTGCACCTCGACCGGGTGTGCCGGTCGGGCCGTCCTGGGTCTGGGCCAGCACGCCGGACCGCAGCATCTCGGCCGCGAGGTGGAAGGCGCCGGGCACGATGACGCCGACGATGGACGTCTGGGTGACCGGCACGCCGGTGGCGAACGCCTCGAGCGCGGCGATCCGCGGGACCTCGGCCTCGAGGGCGGTCCCGATCTCGTCCAGGATCTCCGCCCGCCGGGCGACCGGGATCGAGATCCAGCCCTCGGTCTCGTGCACGACCTGGGCCGCGGTGAGCGCCGCCTCGATCGCGTCCGGGCCGCTGGCCGGAGCGGACGCGAGTGCCGTGCCGGCGTACGGGTCCTCGACCACCAGGTCGAGCCGGTCGGCGGGCGCGTGCCACGCGCCGGCCACGAGCTCCTCGACCGGCGGCAGGTCGATCCGGGTGTGCGAAGGCGCAGTCATGGTGGTGCTCATCGTGGACCCAGTGCCCTGTCTCTGGCAGTCACTTCTTGAAGGAGTCGGCCGTGGTGAGGCCGGCCCAGCCCTCCTGCTCGACGATGGTCTTGGCGAGGTCGAGCTTGCCGCGCTCGGCCGGGAACGCCTGGACCAGTCCCATCGCGGTGTCCCGCACCGACCGGCCGATGATGTTGTCCATCAGGGCACCCGAGGTGCCGCACATCTTCAGCGACAGCAGGGCCACCTCGTGCGACGCGCTCGCAGATCGCGCCCTTGGCGAGCTTCCAGCTGGCGACGACCGCGGGCTTGGGCAGGATCGGCGGGTCGCTGGCCTCGAGGTCGATCTGGCGGCGGAGCCACAGGTGCGCCTCGGTGAGCGCCTCCTCGGCCTCGCCGATGAGCACCTGGTGCATGGGGCTGGAGGCGATCGGCTTGCCGGTGTCGGCGAAGGTCGCGGCCATGGTGCGGTCCAGGGCGTACTCCCAGACGCCGCGGGCGATGCCGGCGTAGATCGCGGCGATCGCGACCTGGTTGCCGACCCACGAGCCCGCGTGACATCTGGGTGGCGCGGGTGAAGCCGCCGGGGATCGTCAGCGCGTGGTCGTCCGGGACGAAGGCGCTGTCCATGATCAGCCCGTGGTTGTCGCTGGCCCGCATGCCGAGGCCGTTCCAGCGCTGCCGCGGCCGGACGTTCTCGGTGTCGCGCGCGACGAGGAACAGGCTGAGCCCGTCGATGCCCTCGACGTCCGCGCGGCGCGCGGTGACCAGGTAGTAGTCGGCGGTGCCGGACAGGCAGCCGAACGACTTCTCACCCTCCAGCAGCCAGCCGCCCTCGGTCTTGGTGGCCGTGGTCGTGATGAGCACGTTGGCGTTGCTGGCCTTGACCGCCTCGCTGGCGAAGTTGGCCAGGCAGCGCTCCTCGCGGCCCATCAGGGTGAGCACCTTCTCCGCGAACGGCACGACCTCGGCGAGCTCCGCCTCGGTGTAGAGGCCCTCCTCGGCAGCAGCCAGCGGCAGCAGGCCGCGCGAGGATGCGGAGCAGTGGAAGAAGAACGCGAGGGCGGTCGAGCCGCAGACGGTGCCGAGGGCGTACGTCGTCGCGGCCAGGTCGCGCAGGCCGCCGCCGAGCCCGCCGTACTCCTCGGGGACGACCAGGCCGAGCAGGCCGGCCTCACCGAGCAGCTTGACGTGGCTCGGAGGGAACTCACCGATCGCGTCGGCGCGCGCTCGCCGCCTCGGCGATGATCGGCAGCACGGCCTCGACCCGCCGCATGCGGGCGCGCTCGGCGTCGGTCAGGTCGGGGAGCAGCAGCTCGGCGGTCAGCGGCGCCGGGATGCCGTCGGCGGCGTTGTTGAGGGGGAGGGTCATCCTGCTGCTCCTAGTTGTCGAGCGGGGTGAGTCGGCTGAGTCGGCTGGCTCGCGGCGGTCGGGCCGCGCAGTCGGCGGGCCAGCTCGGCGAGGGCGATGACGTCGACGGGCGTGGTGACGTCGACCTCGAGGAGCAGGCAGACCAGGTCCTCGGTCGTGACCGAGCCGGCGTGGCCGGCGAGCGCGGTGTCGAAGTGCGAGACGCCGCTCTTGAGCGCCGTGATCGCCTTGACCAGGCCCAGGCGGTCCCGGTCGTGCAGACCCAGGCGGATCGGCACCGGACGGGCCAGCGCCACGGCCTCCTGCAGCAGGGCGCGCACCTCGAGCGGGGTCGCAGCACCGGCCTTGTCGTTGAGGCAGATCTCGAGGACGCCGGCGGCCGAGAACTGCGAGACGGCCGACAGCACCGGCCTCGGCACGGCCGGGCGCGAAGGCGTCGAGGAGATGGACCGAGCAGCGATCGGCGATCCCGTCCACGATGGCGAGGGCCTGCTCGACCGACACCGGCGTCGGTCGGGTCGACGGCCAGCTCGGCGACCGCGACCCCTGCCTCGAGCGCCTGCTGGGCCTCGAGGCGGTCGGCGACGAGCATGGAGGTGGACCCGGCCCACGCGTGACCGGCGCCGGGGTGGGGATGGGCGACGCGGACCCGCACGCCGGCTCCGGCGAGACCGGAGGCGATGGGCGTGACGTCGACCCCCGGGTAGGCACCGTTGGCCAGGCTCGCGTCGGAGAGCGTCGCGACGTCAGGCATGACGTCGGCGAACTGGCCCCAGCCACGCGAGTGGAACAGCAGCGGCGCGGACTTGCGCGCGGTGTGGCCGGCGAGCACCTCGCCCACGAAGATCGTGTGGTCACCGCCGTCGTGCTCGTGCACGACCCGGCAGTCGAGCCAGCCCAGCGCGGAGTCGAGCAGCGGGACGCCGGTCTCGGCGGTCGACCAGGTCTCGCCGGCGAACCGGTCCTCCAGTCCGGGCACCATGCCGGCGAAGCGGCGGGCCACCTCGGCCTGGTCCTTGGCGAGGACGCTGATGCCGAAGACGCCCGACGTCGACACCAGGCCGTGCGAGTAGAGGCTGCGGTCCAGGCAGATCGAGACCAGCGGCGGGGTCAGGCTGACGCTCGAGAACGAGCTCGCGGTCATGCCGTGCGCCGTGGGCGGCGTTCCGGCCGGCGACCCCTCGGGAGGCGCGGCGAGCGTGGTCACCACGGTGACGCCGCTGGGCCACTGCGCCAGCACGTCCCGGAAGACCGACTGGTCGACCATCATCCGCACCTCCTCTCATTCATAAAGAATATACGATATCTGCTTGGAACCGGCTAGCACTGTTCCTGTCGATGTGCTTCGGTGTGGAAGACGGGCCCCTGCGCTGACAGGTGACACAGGGGCCCGTCGTCTAGAGGTGCTGGCCCTTCGGCCGCGCAAGGGGCAGCAGCACGAGGCCGGCGGCACCCAGCAGGAGCAGCGCCCCGGCCCACAGCGCCAGCACGGGCAGCGAGCTCGGCTCCCCGGTCTTCGGCAGCGTGCCGCCCGACGACGACGTGCCGCCGCTGGTGCCGCCGCCGCTGTCGTCGCCGCTGTCGTCGCCGCCGCTGGTGGCCGGCGGCTCGGATCCCATGGTCATCTTCCCGAGCGACGGCCGTGGTCGTGCAGTCGGCGCCCACGCTGAGCTCGGCGAAGTTGAAGGTGAACGCGGTGACCTTGACCTCGGCCTCGTCACCGTCGATGTCGACCTCACCGGTCAGGTCGGGCACCGGCACCGGTTGCTTGGTCGCGGCCTGGGTGTCGGCGCTGCCTTCGAGCGTCACGGCCTTGCCGCCGACCTCGAGGTCGAGGGTCACGTCCATCTGCCCGTCGATGGGCAGCGGCGCGATGCCGGGCAGATCACTCATCGTCGCGATCAGCGATGCCGGGTCGCCCTCCGATGCCCGGTAGCCGGAGACCGACATGGTCGCTGGGTACTCGAAGTCGCTGTCGAGCGGCTCGAGGGTGCACGCGAAGTCGGCCGTGCCCTTGGCGGGCGACCCCGGGTTGCCGGCCGCCGTCGACGACGTGGTCGCGGTCGGGGAGCTCGACGTGGTGGCGCGTCGGGCTGGCGGAGGTGGTCGGCGTCGCGACTCGTGGACGGGCGTCGGCGACTCGCGTGAGGCTCGGCGACACCGACGGGCCGGAGCCGGTGACGGATCGCCGTCACGTTGGTGGGCAGCGGCGTCGTCCGCGGGTTCGTCGTCGCGTGCCGCTGCTCTGCCCGTTGCAGTCGATCTGGATGTCGAACGGCGTTGGCCCGGAAGACCGCCTTGTCCAGCGTCACGGTGTTGACGCCGTCGACCGCGACGAACTGCACGGTCACGGTCGTGGCCGGGATGATCTGGCCCACCGGGGACGGTGCCGTAGCCCTTGCTCGCCGTCTTCGTGGTGCCGTTGACGTTGAAGTAGAACTGTCCGTCGACCGACGGCGCCCGGGCCGCCGTTCTTCGGGCCCTTGTTGAACGCTGTACGTCGCCGTCACCGTCTCGCCGGGAGCCGGGTTGGCCGGCGCCAGCGTGATCGTGTGGTCGGCGGGGCCGGCCGGCGCGGCGGCCGGGTCGGTCCACGGCGCCAGGCTGCGTCGAGATGTCCGACGGCGGTGAGCCGCTGAACCAGACCCAGCAGCCGCCCGTCGGGAGCCACCGCCTGCGCCGGCGGGGCGATGGCCAGGCTGGCCGCGACCACGGCGACGAGGGCCGCGGTCAGCGCCAGGACGGCGGCGACGGCGGACCGGGCGGCGCGGGCGGCGGGCCGGCTCACGTCAGCGCCCCCGTGGCGGCGTTGCAGCGGGACGAGCAGCACCACGCCGAGGCCGGTGAGCAGCAGGGCGCTGCCGCCGAGCACCAGCACCGGGAGCGAGTCACCGGCACCGGTCTGCGGCAGGTCGTCGCCCGCCTCGGGCGCGGTGTCGCTGCAGGCGCCTCGGCCGGCGGCTCCTCGGCCGGCGGCTCCTCGGCGGGCGGTTCCTCGGCGGCGGCTCTCGGCCGCCGCCGAAGGTGATCGGCATGATCACGGTGTTGGCCTTGATCTCCGCGGCGTCGGCCGAGTTCGGCAGCGGCGCGGCGGCGATGACGCAGTCGATCTGCGAGCAGTCGATGGCGCCGAACTTGGTGGCCACCTTGAGGGTGACCGTGCCGATCGAGCCGGTGGCGTCGGCGTTGCGGAACGTCGCGCCGCCCGGAGGTTGCAGTCGTTGGGGCCGGCTGTAGCCGACCTTGCACTGACCGACCGCGATCCCCTTGAGGTTGGGCGAGAAGCCCGACGCCGCTCACCGGATCGTCTGGCCGTCGGTGAGTCCCGGGTCGCGCTCACGGTCATCTTCGGCGCCGCGGACGCGCTCGGCGCCCAGACGACGGACAGGGCCAGCAGCCCCAGGGTCGCCAGCCAGGGCGCACGCGGTCCGCCGCGCGCCTCCCGCGCGGCGACCGGTGCCTGCTCCCACGTCCGTGCTCCTCATGAACCCTCCCGGCACATAAGATATACGATATCTACTCTGTGGCAAGGGGTCAGCCCCCCTCGCGTTCACGGCCCCTCGAGAACCACGAGTCGACGGCGTCGAGGTCGACGACCGCGTCCTCCTGCGCAGCGCTCGGCGGCGTACGTCGCGACGCGCGCCGTCCGGCCGGCCCCGGCCCGCCGCCGACCGTCGCCGGCGCGCACTCCGACGGCGAGCACCTCCGAGCACCCCGGTGTCGGCGAGCCCGGCCGGCGCCTCGCCGCTGCGCCGGGCCAGGTGCGCGTCGAGCGCGGCGATGTCGACCACCGCGTCGCCGGCGGCCGCCGGCGCGTCGGTCGCCGGCAGGCTCAGCATCGGCGTCCCGGCCGCGGTCAGGCGCGCCGAGCGCGGCCAGGTCCTTGAGCTCGAGCCGTCCGTCGACCCGCTTGAACAGGTTGGTCCGGCCCGCCATCTTCGGGCTGACCAGGAAGCCGCCGACCTCGGAGACGTAGACGACGTCCGGCAGCACGTAGGGCTTGTCGAGACCCGGGGTGGCGCCGAGCGCGACGCCCGCCACGCCGGCCCGCTCGCCCGAGCTTGCGCCGGTGCCGCGCGACGACCCGGCGGCTGATCCCCCAGGCCAGCAGCAGCAGCCCGATGACGTTGAGGGCGACCAGGCCCCACGGGTAGGAGCTCCAGGTCGTCCGGTAGCCGCCGCCCTCGCGGGTCCGACCTGGCCGACGACCCGGTACTCGCCGAACGCGGCGAACGGCAGGCTCACGTCGACGGTGATCGTCTCGGTCTCGCCCCGGGTCGAGGGTGAACTCGTCGATCGTCACGGGCTGGGCCTCGAGGTCCGACGGCCTTGCCGACCCCGACGGTGAGCTCGGGGTTGACGGCCACGGCGTCGCCGTCGTTGCGCACGGTGATGCACCAGCTGCCTGGTCGGCGAGGCCCCGAACCAGGAGCCGATGCCGGTGTCGCCCTGGACCTCGACGTCGGTGACCGTGAGCAGCGCCGACGGCAGGATCGGCGCCGGCGGCGTCCCGACCGGGTGGCCGGTCACCACGAACGGGATGTCCACCGCCACGACCGGCCCGTTGTACGACGCCAGCCGGATGACGCACGGGCACGGGCGCGGGGGCGCCGCGACGACGAGGTCCAGCTGGGCCAGGCCCTCGTCGTTGACGAAGCCCAGGACCGCCGACTCCTGGGCGCAGGTCGACGAGCCGCCGATGGCCAGGTCGCCGCAGACCACGGCCTGGACCTGGGTCCCGGCCGGCCAGCCGGTCGCCCTCGACCGCGACGGTGTCGCCGGGCTGCGGCGACGTTGGGCTGCGCGGTGCCGCTCAACGGCTGCGCCGTCGCCGACTCGCTCGGGCTCGGCTCGTCGTCGGCGGTCGCCGGCCCGGCCAGCAACGTGCCGGCCAGCGCCACCCGGCGAGGTCCCCGTGATGCAGTCCGCGGATCATGCCGGAGTCATCCAGGACTCGGCACCGTGATCTTCGGCGCCAGCTGGGCCTCCTCGAGGCCCGTGCGCATCAGCCTGCGGCGCCGGCGCCACCAGTAGACAGCCCGACGACCAGGAGCAGGACCATCGCGATGAGCAGCCACGGGATGATCCACGTGCTCGTCTCGGCGCGAGTCCGTGGTGCCCTCCGTCGTCTCCACCGTGACGGTCGCCGTCAGGTGGTCGAGGTGACCGATGCCGTCGATCGGCTGGGTCAGCGTCACCTTCTGGCCGGGCAGCAGGTCGACCTTGCCGTCGGCGTTCGCCTGGTCCACGCTCCCGGCCGAACAGGCCGTTGACCTGGATGTCGATGTCGGGGCTCTGGCGCAGGTTGCCGGTGTTCTCGATCGTGTAGGTGACCGTGCCCTTGCCCGACGCCGGTCCACGGCAGCCAGCCCGCGGTCGTGCTCGAGCTTGACGTCGCTCACCTCGACCGCGGCCCGGGTCGGGCCCGGCGACCCGCAGGTAGATGCGGGCGCCGACGGCCCGCTGCACGCCGATCTCGACGTTGCCGTCCTGCTGGGTCGACTCGACCGCGGTGTTCAGGGCGACGATGCCGCCGACGTGGTCACCGGGCGTCGCGTTCTCCGGGATCGTGATCGTGATCGGGCGCGTCGGCCTGGGTGCGCGGCGCCACCGTGAGCTTCGGTGACCGGCAGCGTCGTCCAGGCGCCGACGTCGACCTGGGGCTCCTCGAAGCCCTTGAGGGCGAAGAACCCGTCCTGCGCGGTGTTGTAGGCGTCCGCGCCGTAGAGCTTGAAGGTGATCGGCTTGCTTGGTGAAGTTGGTGATCCGGACCTTGTCCTGGATCACCGAGCCGGGCTGTGCCCTCGAGCACGAAGTAGTCGCGCGGGGTCGGCGTCGCCTGCGTCGGGTGGCGTCGGCTCGACCGACCAGGCGCCGTTGTCCGCCGGCGTAGCGCCTGGCGTCGCCGGGCACCAGGCGCGAGCCCGAGCACGACCAGCACGAGGGCCAGGATCCGGCGCATGGTGGTTCTCATTTCCTGTCAGGGACTACCGATGATGCAGGTACTGCGGCGATGGGTGCCACCGGCTCGGGACCGGTGACACCCATCGCTGGTTCAGCTGGACTCGATCAGCTCACGAGAGCGTGAGCTGTGATCGTGCCCGTGTAGGTGCCGGCCGCCTGGTTGGCGGGGACGGCGAGGGACAGCGGCGAGTCGGCCAGCGGTGTCGCCACCGCTGGTCAGGTCGGCGCCGAGGTCGCCGGTCCGCGTCACCGCAGCACACCGGCACGTCGGTGGTCGCCGGTCGTGAACGACCGCCCGACGGCGCCGGTGGTGACGGTGTCGTCGTTGTTGGCTGCCGGCCGTGCACGGACGGCGTCCAGCGTCAGCGCCGTCGACGGGATGGTGAAGTTGCCCGGGTCGGCTTCGCCGGACCGGTGAGACCGGAGAACCGGGCCACCAGCGACCAGCCGAGGGTGCCACCGCGGTAGTCCTTGACCGTGACGTCCTGCAGGTCTGCCGGTCGAGGTCTGCGCGGCCGCCGTTGAGGGTGACCCGGCTCATCGCGACGTTGCCCGCGACGCTTCGACTTCGTCAGGTTGCCCGCGGTGATGGTCAGGTCGACCGTCTCGAGCAGCTCGCAGCTGCCGGTAGTCGGCGAGCCCGGCCTTCGCCATGCACGTGTCACCGGAGAAGGTGAACGGCTGTGCTGGCGAAGATCACCGCCGGCGGCGGACCCGCAGCGTGCGTCCGGCTGCCGCCGATGAACGCCGTGGTCGGGTCGTTGACCGTGAACGTCGCCGGAGATGTTGCCGGCGGCGTCCGCCGTCGTCGGTCACCGCGGGGTCCGCGGTGGCCGGCGGGCGGGAACGGCGGGCCGTTCTTGGTAGCCGCGACGGTGACCGTCTGGTTCGGGTCCCAGTTGGAGCCCGTGACCGTGCACGACCGTGCCGGCGCCGCCACCGACCACGTTGGTGCGTGATGGTCGGGTCGGCCAGGATGGTGATGGGCGTCAGCGAGGTGTCGCCGCCGCTTGACCACCTTCAGCGTCCGCGCACCCGTGGTCGGCGGCGCGCCCACGGCCAGGGTGCCGGTGCCGGTGCCGCCGCCGTCGATCGTGACGCTGGACGTGGCCGGCGTCACAGTTGGCGCCGCTGCTGTCGCACAGCGACGCGGTGCCGGTGCCCGCGCCGCTGAAGTTCGACACCGAGAAGCTGATCGACGTCGCTCGCGCGAGCGTGCGGTGGTCACCGTCTGGTTGGTGATCGAGGTGATCGTGGCCGTCGGGCCGTCGCGGTGAACGAGCGTGGTGATGTTGGTGTCGACCGGGTTCGTCGCCGGGTTGGCACCGGCCTGGTGCCCGCCGGTCTGACCGTTGCAGGCCACCCGGGTGAGGAACGACGGGATGTCGTAGTAGACCTTGCGGAGCATGATGTTCTGGACGCCGGCAGCCGGCGATCGTGAACGACCCGGTGATGGTGTCGCCCGGGATCGCCGCACCACCGGCGGCGCTGAACGCCTTGCGTGATCGGCGCGGCAGGTTGGTCGCCGTTGACCGAGAAGTAGTAGTAGGCCGTGCCGCTGGCGGGCGGGCCGCCGTTCTTCGGGCCCGACGTTGAACGTCAGGCTGAAGTTGCGGGTGCCGCCCACCGCGGTCGCCCCGCTCGAGGTGAGCGTGTAGTCGGCAGCGGGCCCGGCGGTGTCGGCCCACGGCGCCAGCGCCGAGGAGGTGCTGCTCGCCGGGACGGTGTCCTCGATGTTGGCCGGGGTGCGTGGGCGAGTAGACCCAGCACCCGCCGGTGGGCGTCGACGGCCGAGGCCGGACTCGCCCCCACGATCATGAGTGCGCTGGCGGCGAGGACTGTCCCTGACAGTCCGGCCACGAGGCGCTTGGAAAACCTCATATACCCGATCCCTCCTCGGGGTCACAGGCGGTGGCTATCCCCCAGCCACCGTGGTGCTGCGCAGCCCCTGTCCGCTGCCTCGCGACATATCTGATGCGCGATGGAGTGATTCCTACGAGGAACATCGGATATTGTCAATCATATATTCTTATATCTTCGGTAACAGCTTGCTCGCCTGAGGAGAGTAGCCGCATGCGGGCCGTGCGCGGCGTGGCCCGCGGTGGCGCAGAGCTCCTCGTGACGGCTCGGCGTCCTCGTCCTGCTGTTCGCCGTCTACCTCGTGCTCTGGAGCGACGTGCGGACCGCGGCCGCCCAGCACGACCTGCAGGCGGACTTCGAGCGAGCAGACCGCAGGCGCGTCAGCGCACCAGGCCGAGCCTGGCGAACCGGTGCGAGGTCGGCGCCGTTCGAGCCCGGCGAGGGCATCGCCGAGATGACGATCCCGAGGCTGGGCGAGGACTGGGAGTGGATCGTCGTCGAGGGCGTCGACACCGAGGACATCGCCAAGGGGCCCGGCCACTTCCCGGGCACGGCGGCGCCCGGCGAGCTCGGCAACTTCGCGGTCGCCGGGCCACCGGGCCACCAACGGCGAGCCGTTCGCCTACCTCGACAAGGTCGTCCCCGGCGACCACGTCGTCGTCCGCACCGCGCCGGCTGGTCCGTCTACACCGTGACCCTGCACCCAGATCGTCCCGCCGACCGCGGTCGACGTCGTCGACCCCGGTGCCCGGCCAGCCGAACGGCGTGCGCCAACCAGGCGCTCATCACCCTGGTCACCTGCCACCCGCGCTGGGGCTCGAGCGAGCGGCTCATCGTCACCGGGCTCCTGACCGAGAGCCGCACCGCCGCCCAGGGCCCGCCCGTCCTCGAGGAGAGCTCCGATCTGATGTACGCCGCACTGTGGCGCGTGCTGCCCGGGCCGGCCTGGGCCCGGGTCCTGCTGCTGCTCGCCGCGCTTCGTCGCCCTGACCCTGGTGCTGTTCCTCTTCGTCTTCCCGGCCATCGAGCCGATGCTGCCGTTCGACCAGATCACCCTCGAGGGTCGACTGAGCGCGCCTGGCGCGTCGCGGTGCGCGCGATCGCATATATGATCGCCACATGGCCCGCCGCGCGAACTCCGGAGCCTCGGTCCGCCCCATCGCCCACCTCTCGCTGGTCGACCGGGTCACCGACGAGCTGCACCGCGCCATCCTCAACGGCGACATCGCGCCCGGCTCGGCGGTCTCCATCGTCGACCTGTGCGAGCAGTTCGCGGTCAGCCACATCCCGGTGCGCGAGGCGCTGCGCCGGCTCGAGAGCGAGGGCCTGCTCAGCCTGCGGCCCGGCCGCTCCGCCCTGGTCGCGTCGCTGAGCGTCGACGACCTCTCCGGCATCTACCGGCTGCGCAAGCTCATCGAGGGCGACCTCGCCGAGCGGGTCGCCGGCAACATGACCGAGGAGACGCTGGCCGAGACCAAGCAGGCCCTGGAGGAGTACGCCGAGATCGAGCGTGAGCCCGCCTCGCTGGCCGCCGCCCACCACGCGTTCCACGCCGCGATGCTCGCCGACGTCGCCGGCTCCCCCGACCTGCGGGTGCTCGACACGCTCTGGAAGTCCAGCGACCGCTACCTGCACCTGCTGATGTCCGACCTCGACAGCAGCCCGGAGGTCACCTCGAGCCGCATCCGCGAGCACCAGCACCTGCTCGACATCGCGCAGAAGGGTGACGGCAAGGCGCTGCGCAAGGCCTGGGTCGACCACCTGCAGTCGAGCGAGAACGCGCTGCTCGAGGCGCTCGCCGACTCCCCCTACAGCTGAGCCGGGGCCGTGGCCAGGGTGGACCAGCCCGAGCTGCGGCGCAGTGCTGCACAGTTCGGCTGGCTGACCATCGGGCTGAGCGCCGTGGCCGTGAGTCTGTTCGTGCTGGCGGCCCTGCTGACGCTCAACGGGGACCCTGACACCGACCGCGAACCCGGGCGGGTGCTGCTGCCCCTCGACGTCGAGCTCGAGAACCCTGGCGCGGCTGTGCTGCTGGCCGCGGCGCTGCTGGTCGCAGCGTCCTTCTTCGGCCTGGCTGCGCTGCAGACGGCGGCGGTGATGCGGGTGCTCGACCCGCACCGGCACGTTCCGCCGCGGCCTCCCAAGGCCGTCCGCGCGCGCACGCCGGGTGCTGCTGGGCCCGCTGCACGAGCGGACGACCCACGTGGAGCGACTGGCGGGCGACCTGCCGCCCACCGCGCTCCCGACCGCGGAGGAGCTCCCACCCGGCGCACGCGTCAGGTGCACCGTGCTCATCCCGGCGCACAACGAGGAGGCCGTCCTCGCGCTCACGCTTGGAGTCGCTGGCCGGGCAGACCCGGCCTCCGGACCGGGTCGTGGTGCTCGCGGACAACTGCACCGACGCGACGGTCGAGGTCGCCCGCCGGCATGCCGGGGTCGACGTCGTCGAGACGGTGGGCAACACCGAGAAGAAGGCCGGCGCCCTGAACCAGGAGCTCGCACGCCTCCTGCCCACCGCCGAGGCACGGGACGTGGTGCTGGTGATGGACGCGGACTCGACGATCGCCCCCGTGTTCCTGGAGAGCGCGCTGGGACGCATGGAGGCCGACCCGAACCTGGTCGCCGTCGGCGGCCTGTTCTACGGCGAGGAGGGGGGCGGCGTCCTCGGCCAGTTCCAGCGCAACGAGTACACCCGCTACCAGCGCCTGGTCGCGCGCAGACGCGACCGGGTGTTCGTGCTGACCGGCACGGCGTCGGTGATCCGCGCCTACGCACTCCGCGCGGTGGCCGAGAGCCGCGGCCCCCTCCTGCCGGGACCCCAGGGAAGGTCTACGACACCCAGGCGCTCACCGAGGACAACGAGCTGACGTTGTCGCTGAAGACCCTGGGCGCCCGGATGACCTGCCCCCCGGAGTGCCGGGTGACGACCGAGGTCATGCCGACGGCACGTGACCTGTGGCGCCAGCGGCTGCGCTGGCACCGCGGAGCCCTGGAGAACATCGGCGCCTACGGCGTGACCCGGGCGACCGCGCTGTACTGGGGCCAACAGCTCGGCCTCGGCTACGGGGTGCTCGCGTTCCAGGCCTACCTCGCCCTGATCACGGTGAGCCTGCTGGCGGCCGACAGCATCAGCTGGTCGCCGTTCTGGATCGCCATCGGGATGATCTTCGTGGTCGAGCGGCTCGTCACGGTCTGGCGAGCGGGGTGGCCGGGTCGCGTGCTCGCCGCGCCGATGCTGCCCGAGCTCGCGTACGCGGTGTACCTGCAGGCGTGCTTCGTGTTCTCGCTCGGCCAGATCCTGCTGGGACGGAAGGCCGACTGGAACTACGTTCCGCGCCCCGCCGGGCCAGGTCTGCTCGGCCCGTGGCTGCTCGCCTGGGGGATCGTCCTGCCGGCGACGGTCCTGCAGAGCGACTGGTACCTCGTCCCTGGCCTGGTTCGTGGGGTTCAACACCCTCATCTTCGCCTTCCTCTGCATCCTGCACCTGCTGCCGCCGCTGCACCGGCGTGCCGCGGTCGCTACGCCTGAGGCTTGACCAGCACCTCGGCGAGCGCCCACGGGCGACCGTCGACCAGGTCGGTCCCCTTGGTCACCATCCGGTTGACCGCGCACGCGGGCCGCAGCACCGCGCTCGTGACACCCTGCCGCCGCGAGCGCGGGCTCGGGTCGGCTGATCACGCCGTTGAACGGGCCTCGATCGGGGGCCCAGAGGGTGAAGTCGGTCGACAGCGGGACCAGCATCCCGGCGCCGGCGACGCTCGCCCGTGACGCGACCGCGAGGTTGAGCCGGTTCTCCGCGGCGCGCTCGAGCAGCAGCGGGTCGAGGTCCTGGTCGGTCGCCGTGGTGAACGGGACGGCCACGACGTCGGCGTCCTGGAGCGCCGCCAGCCGGAAGGTCTCCGGGTAGAGGGCGTCGTCGCCGACCACGACGGCCAGCCGCCCCCACGGGGTCGCCAGCACCTCGAGCCCGTCGCCGAGCTCGGTCACCGCGTCCTCGTGCCGGGCGCTGGCGTGCAGCTGCGGCTGGCGGAGCAGGACGCCGTCGGCACCCACGACGACTCCGACGTGCGCGCCGTCCTCGAGCAGGCTGGTGACGACGAGGGTCTCCGTGCCGGCGATCGCCGGCAGGATCTCGTCGAGCGGTACGCCGGCGAGCTCGGGCAGCACCACGAGCCGCGCGCCCGCGGCAACGGCGTCCGCCAGCAACGTCGCGGCCTTGTCGCGTCGTCAGCGGGGCAGACGACCGCAGCGGTGATCGTGTCGGCGCCGGGCCCGGCCGACCGGCCGACCGGGGGCGCCACGATGGCGTCGTACAGCTCGGGGCGGCGCGACCGCATGACGTCGGTGCCGTCGGGGCGGGCCTTGTCGTCGGCCGCGCCCACGTCGAGGTCGGCGATCACGACGGCCTCCCCGGTCCGCGGCCCGACCGCGACCACGGTGCCGTCGGGCGCGACGATCTGGCTCTCGCCCGCGCCGTGCAGGAGGTCCGCCGGAACCCCGACCCGCTCGGCCACCATGGCGATGCTGCGGTCCGGGACCAGCGGTCCGACCTTGTTGGCGGCGACGACCCAGACCCGGTTCTCGACGGCCCGCACCGGCACGTGCAGCGACGCCTCGTCGAGGGCGAAGGAGTTGAGGCTGTTGAGCAGGACCTGCGCGCCCTCGACCGCGAGCATCCGCGGCGTCTCGTTGATGACGCCGTCCATGCAGGAGTAGAGGCCGACCCGGCCGAACGGCGTCTCGACGACCGTCGAGCGCTCGGCGGCCGCGTCGAGGTGGTCGCGCTCGCTGCCCATCAGCACCTGCTTGTCCGAGACGCGCGAGCACCTCGCCGTCCGGTCCGATGAAGATGTTGCTGCCCGTGACCCGGCCGTCCTCGCGCGCCAGCGTGCAGTTGGCCATCAGGTGCAGCCGGTGCTCCGCGGCCTTGGCGCGCAGCGCCGCCACGAAGTCGCCGTCGAGGGTCACGGCCATCCGGCGGGCGTGCTCGCGGTCGTCGTACCAGCTGACGTGGTTGCAGAACTCCGGCAGCACGACGACCTCGGCGCCCTGCGCGGCGGCCGGCGTCGACCATCCGCAGACAGGTGGCCAGGTTGGCGTCGGCGTCCTCGGTGACGGCGAACTGCACGGCGGCGGCGCGGATGCTCATGGGCAAAGTCTATATCTTCTACGATTTGCGGGTTAGGCTCGCGGGCCATGCCGGACACCGCGGCCAGACCGGCCGACCACCGTCGAGACCGACGTCTTCGTCAACAAGGGACCGGTCGCGGTCGACCTGGAGCGCGCCGGCCCCGTTCGGCTGGTGGGCGGCGATCGTCGTCGCGCTCGTGGCGTTCATCGACCGGGTCGAGGTCAACCTGGTCGCCGGCGCGCTGCCCGCGATCCAGGACCACTTCGGGTTCGGCGACACCGTGGCCGGCGCGATCCCGACCGCCGCCGCCGCTGGCCGGCGTCGTGCTGCTGCTGCCCGCCGGACGGCTCGCCGACAGCGGACGCCGCACGGCGATCGTCGCGCTCGTCGTCCTGGTCTGGTCGGCGTGCTCGGTGCTCAGCGGTCTGGCCACCACGTTCGCCCTCTTCTTCGTCACCCGCATCCTGCTCGGAGCCGCGGGCCAGCTCTACAACCCGCCGGCCTCCAGTCTGCTCGCCGACTACTACCCGTCGCCGGACCCGGGCCAAGGCCTACGGGCTCGAGCGGGCCGGCTACTACACCGGCCTCCCGGTCGGAGTCGCGCTCGGCGGCGTGCTCGCCGAGGCGCTCGGCTGGCGCGGCGTCTTCTTCGTGGTCGCGGTCCCGGGCCTGCTCATCGCGGCGCTGGTGCTGACGCTCAGGGAGCCGATCCGCGGCATCGGCGACCGGCTCGACCTGCTCCGCGGGCGGCACGCCCGGCGCCGGCCGACGAGCACGCGGTGCATCACCGGCGAGACGAGCACGATCCTCAAGGAGGCGCTGGCGCTGCTCGAGATCCGCACCCTCAAGGGCGTGGTCACCGGGTTGGCGCTGCTCTACCTCGGCCTCGGCGGCCTCTTCTACTGGCTGCCCACGTTGCTCGAGCGCACCGAGAACCTCGACTACGACGCGGCCGCGGGCCTGGCCGGCGGAGTCGGCGGCACGGGCATCGTCATCGGCATCATCCTCGGCAGCCGGATCGGCGACCGCGGCCACGGCACGCCGGCCCGGACACCGGATCCGCACCGCCTGGTCGTTCCTGCTGCTCGGCGCGATCGCGCTCACCGCCGCCGTCACGCTGCCCGGCCTGCCGGTGAAGCTGACCGCCATCGCCCTGGCCTGCGTCGGCTTCGCCGGCGCCATCCCCAACCTGACGGCCGCCTCCGCCGACGTCGTGCCGGCCCGGCGCCGCGGCATGGGCTTCGCGCTCCTGCAGTTCCTGCTCACCCTCGGCGGTGCCGCCGGGCCGCTGCTCATCGGGGTCGTCTCCGACCTGGTCGGCTCGCTGGCCCTGGCCATGCTCGCCCTGCTGCCGCCGCTGTTCCTCTGCCTGGTCGTGCTGCGCCGCACCGCCGACTACTACGAGGAGGACGCGGCCGCCGCCCTGCGCGGCTGAAGCAGTACGACGCCGTGGTCGGAGCCGGGCGGCCGGGCTGACCTGCGCGACGACTCGCGGATCGTGGCGCGCGCGTCGCTGGTCGGCGGCCGAACGCATCGGCGGTGCGCTGCACTGTCCGGGGTCACCTGTCGGCGGGTGGACCAGGCGGCAGCGGGCTGGCATCGTCGACAGCGCCGCGGCCATCTGGCGGACGTCATCCGGATCAGCGCCGGCACCGCCGACACGCCTGTGCGGCTTGCGGTCCAGCACGCCGCGAACCGTCGACCTCTCGACGACGCGGGCTTCGACTTCGCCCCGAGAGGCATCGTGCACGGCCACGAGCCCTACTCCGTGCCGCGCACCTACTACGGGACCGATCGGGATCCGTGCTGCACGCTTCAGCGCCGGCTCGAGCACGGTCGACGTGCAGCTCGGGACCCGGGTCACGTCCCTGCTCGACGACGGCGCCTGCGTCGGGGTCCGGGTCGGTGGACAAGAGATCCGGCCCGTCGACCGTGCTGTGCACTGGTGGCTTCGGCGCCGACCCCCAGCTGTTCTCCGAGCTCGAGCACCTGCCGTCAGCGCCGCGCGCCGACATCGACCGGCGACGGCTGCCGATGGCCCGCGACGTCGGCGCCGCGATCGTCGGACAGGGCTCCTACATCCCGACTTCGGCGGCTGCCGCACCCGACGGGACCCGGTGCGATGGGACGAGCGGCCCGGCGGTGGCGACCGAGCGACCACCGTGGGAGATCTACGTCGACCGCGCTGGACGACGTTTCGTCGCCGAGGACGAGCCCTCCATCGACGCGAAGGAGCGCGCCCTTGCGCGCCTTCCCGACCTCACGTTCTGGATGGTCCTCGACTCGCACGCAGTGGAGGGCTCGTCACCGATCGTGGCCGGCTGGGGCCGGGCGACCTCGAGGCGAGGGCCGGCGTCACACCCGGGGTGCACCGCGCCGACGACGTCGGAGCCCTGGCGCTCGCCGCGGGCATCGACCCGCAGGGTCTGCTCGGCAGCGTCGCGACGTACAACTCCGGCGTCGACGTCGGCCGGACGTGCTCGGCCGCACGCACCTGCCGGCGCGGATCGAGCGGCCGCCGCTCTACGCCCTCCGGAACCACGGGGTCACCCTCATCACGTTCTGCGGCGTCACGTCGATCCGGCCACCGCCGACCGGTCGATCGTGTCACGGAGCGCGAGCCCACGCGCCAGGTGGCGGATGACCGCCTGGCCGGCCACGTCCGGCACCGGCTCGCCGGCCGGGACGTGGGCGTAGCGGCGCGCGGTCGGCCAGACGATGTCGAGGTCGGTGTCGAAGACCTGGCCGGCCACGTCGGCGGCGACCGAGGTGCTGCCGACCAGGCCGGGCCGCGCGCGCACCGGATCTCCCCGGGCGCGACCGGGCCATCGACACCGAGCCGGCGTCCGCGGCCTCGCCGTCCGCCCAGCCGCCGCCGGGCCCGGAGAAGAACACCACCGCGGAGCTGCCGTCCGCGACGGAGGTCGCCGACCGGGTCGCCTTCGGCTCGACGACGAGGTACTGACCGACGCCGGCGGTGAAGCCGCTCAGCGTCAGCGCGCCGCTGAGGATCAGCATCTCCTCGCCGGCGGGCTGGTGGCCGACCGCGTCGCGCCGCCAGCCGTCGGGGAACTTCACGAAGACCGTGCGCGTGCCCAGGTCGGCATCGGCGTGCAGCATCGACAGCCGGGCCGGCTGGTCGGAGCCGGCGATGGCGTGGTCGATCCACGCCAGCTCCGGGGAGTCGAGGTCGATGGTGGTCAGCGTCGTCGGTCATGGGGTCGCTCCTAGCTGGGTGAGGGCGTCCGCCTCCGAGATGACGTCGGCGTACTTGGCGTCGAGGTCGAACAGGTTCTGGTCGTGCGTGGCCGCGTCCCGGTCGCCGCACGCGTCCGCGACGACGAGCGGCCGGAAGCCGTGCTGGAGGGCGTCCAGCGCCGAGGCGCGCACGCAGCCCGAGGTCGAGAAGCCGACGACGTACGTCGTGTCGATGCCGCGCTCGCGGAGCGTGTCGGCGAGCGAGGTGCCGAAGAACGCCGAGGCGAACTGCTTGGTGACGACCAGCTCGCCCGGCTCGGGGGCGGGCGCCTCGGGGAACGCCGCCCAGGGCGAGCCCTCCTCGAACGCGACCAGGCCCGGCACCTTGACCGCGAACCAGCCGGCGTCGGCGCCACCGGGGGCGAGCCGCACCTCGGTGAAGATCACGGGCACCCGCGCCGCCCGGGCCGCGGCGACCACGCGGGCCGCGCTGGCGCGGGCGGCCTCGAAGCGGCCGTCGGGATCGGTCAGCGGGCCGTCGCCCAGGTAGGCCTCGACCACGTCGACGACCAGGACGGCGGGCGACGCTGCCCGGTCCGATCCGCGCGCCGAACGCAGTCCACGTGTCAGACCGCCCTCACACGACACCGTCGGCGGCCAGCGCGGCGCGCGCTCGTCGTCGGAGAGCCCGAGCAGGTCGCCGTAGACCTCGTCGTTGTGCTGGCCCAGCTCCGGGCCGGTCCAGCGGATCGAGCCGGGCGTGGCCGACAGCTTCGGCACGACGTTCTGCATGGCGAGCTCGCCGAACTTGCGGGTCCGGGACCCGGACGATGGCGTCCCGGGCGATGAAGTGCGGGTCGGTGAGCATGTCCGCGGCCTTGTAGATGCGGCCGGCCGGCACCCCGCCCTCGTGCAGCAGGGCGAGCAGCTCGTCGGCGTCGTGCTTCGCGGTCCACACCGCGATGTGGTCGTCGAGCTCCTCCTGGTGCTGGCCGCGGCCGGAGTGGTCGGCGTAGCGGCTGCCCGTCGGCGGCGAGCTCGGGCTCGTCCATCAGCGCGGCCAGCCGGCCGAAGACCGAGTCCTGGTTGGCGGCGATCAGGATGCGCTGGCCGTCGGAGGTCGGGTAGACGTTGCTCGGCGCGACGTTGGGCAGCACCGCGCCGGTGCGCTCGCGCTGGTAGCCCTGCGACGTCCCACTCGGTGACCATGCGACTCCATCATGGCGAGCACCGCCTCGTAGATCGCGCTGTCGACGACCTGGCCCTCGCCGGTGACGTCGCGGTGGCGCAGCGCGGCCAGCGCGCCGATCGTCGCGTGCATGGCGGCGAGCGAGTCGCCGATCGAGATGCCGGTACGCGACGGCGGCCGGTCCGGCTCGCCGATGATGTAGCGCAGGCCGCCCATCGCCTCGCCGATCGAGCCGTAGCCGGCGCGCGACGCAGTACGGGCCCGGTCTGGCCGTAGCCGCTGACCCGCACCAGCACCAGACCGCGGGTTGACCTCGCGCAGCCGGTCGTAGCCGAGGTTCCACCTCTCCAGCGTCCCGGGACGGAAGTTCTCCACGAGCACGTCGGCGTGCCGCGACCAGCTCGACGGAGGAGGTCCTGGCCCGCGGGCTCGCGCAGGTTGAGGGTGACCGACCGCTTGTTGCGGCCGACGACCGGCCACCACAGCGAGCTGCCCGTGCGGCTTCTCCCGGCCCCACTGGCGCATCGGGTCGCCGCTGCCGGGCGGCTCGACCTTGATCACGTCGGCGCCGAGGTCGCCCAGCAGCTGTCCCGCGAAGGGGCCGGCGAGCAGCTGTGCCGGCCTCGATGACGCGGACGCCGGCCAGTGCTCCAGCGGGAGGATCCGTGCTCACACCCAAGATCGTATATCAGATATAGTCCGCCTGTGCAGCCGTCCCAGCCGCGCGTCACGCGAGATCGTCGAGGTGTCCCCTCGCGACGGGCTGCAGAACGAGGCCCGGCTGCTGCCCACCGAGACCAAGGTCGAGCTGGTCCGCCGCAGCCTGGACGCCGGGCTCCGGCGGATCGAGGTGACCGCCTTCGCGCGGCCCGACCTGGTGCCGCAGATGGCCGACGCCGAGGCCGTGCTCGCCGAGGTCGTCGGCGACCCGCGGCTGAGCGCGATCGGGCTGGTCCTCAACCGGCGCGGCCTCGACCGCGCCATCGCCGCCGGCTGCGACGAGGTCACCGTCGTGGTCGTCGCCTCCGACGGGCTCGCCCTGAGCAACCAGGGCGTCGACACCGCCGGCCAGGTCGCGGCGTGGCTCGACATCGCCGCCGGCCGCGCGCGAGGCCGGGCTGCGGACGACGGTCATCCTCGCGGCCGCGTTCGGCTGCCCCTTCGACGGCGCCGGTCCCGCTCCGAGCGGGTGCTCGACGTCGGCGCGCGCCTGCCTCGACGGCGGCCCGGACGAGCTCGCGGTCGCCGACACCATCGGCGTCGGCGTACCGCGTCAGGTGACGCACCTCGTCGGCGGCCTGCGCGAGCTCGCACCGACGATGCCGCTGCGCGCGCACTTCCACAACACCCGCAACACCGGCTACGCCAACGCGGTCGCGGCGATCGACGCCGGCGTCACCGTGCTCGACGCGTCGGCCGGCGGGATCGGCGGCTGCCCGTTCGCCCCGGCGCCACCGGCAACATCGCGACCGAGGACCTCGTCTACCTGCTGCGACGGCTCGGGCATCGAGACCGGCGTCGACGGCAGGCACGTCGCCGGCGACCGGCACCTGGATCAGCGACCAGCTCGGCCTGCCGCAGGCCCCGGCGATGCTCGGCCGGGCGGGCTGGTTCTCGATGACGCCTGCAGCCCGGCGGTGCGCCGATGTCGATCGTCGGCGGGCTCCGCGAGTTCGCCCGCGCCACCCCTGCCGCGACGGCCGTGATCGACGGCGACCGGACGCTGACGTACGCCGCCCTCGACGAGCGCGCGAGCCGGCTGGCCTGCCACCTGCTCGGGTCCGGTCTCCAGCGAGGCGACCGGGTCGCGGTCCTGCTCGGCAACCGGCTCGAGTACCCCGAGGTCGCCGCCGGCATCGCCAAGGCCGGGCTGGTGATGGTGCCGCTCAACCCGCGGCTGACCCCGCACGAGGCCGGCTTCATCCTCGAGCACAGCGGCGCCCGGCGCTGGTCCTGGACGAGGCGCTGGCCGGCGTCGTGGCCGACTCCGGCGGCACGGACTGCTGACCCTGTCGCTCGGCGGCGACCCGTCGTACGACGACGCGCTGGCGGCCGCCTCGGCGACCGACCCCGCTGGGGGTCGCGGTCGCCGAGCAGGACCCGTTCTGCATCGCCTACACGTCCGGCACGACCGGCCGCCCGAAGGGCGTGCTGATCTCGCACCGGAGCCGCGCGCTCACCTTCTACATGTCCGCGCTGGAGTGGGGGCTCGGCAACGGACGGGTCTCCGCGGCGGTCGCGCCGATGTACCACGGCGCCGGGTTCGCCTTCGGCTACGCGCCGGTCTTCACCGGCGGGACCGTCACGATGCTGCGCGCCTGGGACCCCGCGGAGTTCCTGCGGCTGGTGCAGCGCGACCAGGTCCAGTCGGCGTTCCTCGTGCCGACCCACGCCCACCTGCTGCGCGCGCTCGGCGACGAGGTCATCGCGTCCTACGACCTGAGCAGCCTGGACACCCTCTACTTCAACGCCGCCGCGCTGCCGTGGCCGCTCAAGCAGTGGGTGATGGCGACCTTCCCGGACGTCGGGGTGCACGAGCTCTACGGCTCGACCGAGGCCGGCATCGTCACCAACCTGCGGCCCGGTCGACCAGCACCGCAAGCCGGGCTCGGTCGGCCACCCGTGGTACCTCACCGAGGTCCGGGTCGTCGACGACGCCGGGCAGCCGGTGCGCGGCCGGCGAGCCGGGCGAGCTGTTCAGCCGCTCGCCGTACCTGATGAACGGCTACCACGAGGACCCGGACGCGACCGCGGCCTGCACGACCGAGGACGGCTTCGTCACCTGCGGCGACATCGTCGTCGCTCGACGACGAGGGCTACGTGCACGTCGTCGACCGCAAGAAGGACCTGATCATCTCCGGCGGGGTGAACGTCTACCCCCGCGAGGTCGAGGAGGTCCTGGCGACGCACGACGCCGTCGCGGAGGCCGCCGTCGTCGGCGAGCCCGACGACGGCTACGGCGAGCGGGTGGTCGCCCACCTGGTGCTGCGGCCCGGGCACACGCTCGACGACGACCTCCGGGCGGCGCTCGACGCGCACTGCCGGACCCAGCTCGCGGGCTTCAAGGTGCCCCGCGACGTACGCGCCGTGCCGGCGCTGCCGCGCAACGCGGCCGGAAAGATCCTCAAGCGCGAGCTGCGCGCGACATGAGGCATGAACACCACTGAACCCAGCCGGACCGAGGGAGAGGGACGGGTCATGCGACCTCACGTCGAGCTGATCCAGGAGGACGACTACGTCTGGCACGGCGCCGAGCTGCCGGGCGGCGAGGGCCGCGCCAGCGAGCGCCGGCTGTCGGTCGACGAGGAGGACGGCTCGTCCTCGCTGCGCGTCGACTTCCACACCGACTGGGGCCGCGGCGCCGGCATCCACCACGCCAACACCGAGTACTACGTGCTCGAGGGCGAGATCGACTACGGCGGCCGGCGGATCGGCAAGGGCGGCTACGTCTACGGCGCCCAAGGGCGTGCCGATGGACTACCTCAAGGTCGCCGAGGGCACCAAGCTCCTGCACTACCGCGAGTACGGCGACGCCGGGTTCGACCCGGTCGACTCGCTGCGCCGGCGCCTCGCGCTGGGCGGACGCCCGCGAGGACGTCATCGTCATCGACTCCGACGCGATGCAGTGGGACGCCGTCCCCAACCCGGGCCCGATGCCCGGCCTGTTCATCAAGTACCTCCACGTCGACCCGGAGACCGGCTTCTACACGCGGCTCGTGCACGCGCAGGGCGGCTGGTCCGACCACCGGCTGGCCCACCACCCCTGCTACGAGGAGGCCTACACGACGCAGGGCCACATGGAGTACAACTTCGGCACCCTCGACCTCGGCACCTACTTCTTCCGGCCGGCCCGGGTGAAGCACGGCCACTTCACCACCATGGAGGGCGGCGCCACCTGGCTGCTCCGCTCCGACGGCGAGCTCGCCAACTGGTACACCCAGAACGAGTGGGTGCGCTGGGGCGGCGAGGGCGTCAACTACGGGCCCGAGGGCCTCGACGAGTCGCCGCACCCGGCCGCCCGCTGGTCGCACTCGACGCACGAGATGGCCACCCCGTGGCGCACCGACGAGGACATGCGCCAGATGACCGCCTCGTGGCAGTTCCAGAAGGACCAGGGCCAGTACGACGACCCGGTGCGTCACCACGGCGACGGCCCGAACCCGTCGGCGATCGCGATCGCCAAGGCGATGGACGCGTTCAACCTGCAGGGCGGGCACGGCGGTCACGAGCACTCGCACGACCACGACCACTCGCACGACCACGACCACTCGCACGAGGAGCCGGGTCTGGACTGGGGCTGGACGGGTCAGGCCACCGAGCACGCCGACGAGCGCAAGGACGAGCACGCCCACAACTGGGGCGCCGGCCGCGACTGGAAGAAGGGCGACCCGATCCCGGCGCCGATCCTCTCCTCGATGCCGGTGCGCAGCCGCTCCCGCGGGCGCTGGGACGGCGACGGGATGTGACGGTCCTCCTCACCCAGGGAGTCAGCGCCGTCCACGGCGTCAACGGCTACAGCGCGTCGCTGTTCCTGCACATCCTGCTGTTCGTCTACTGGCTGGGTGGCGACCTCGGCGTCTACTACTCGAGCCGCTACATCCTCAAGCCGGAGCTGTCGCCCGAGACCCGGGGCGGTCGCCGCGAAGATCATGCACGGCATCGACCTCGCGCCCGCGGATCTGCCTGGTGCTGTTCGTGCCGAGCGGCGTGACGCTGATGTACTACGGGCCGCTCGGCGACGACTTCTTCGTCACCGGCTGGATGCTCCTGCTGATGTGGGTGGGGTTCCTCGGCTGGCTCACTGTGGCGGTCCTCGACTACCGCGGCGGCAACACCCCGCTCGGGCGCCGGCTCCAGGTCGCCGACCTGCTGGGTCCGCTACTCCCTGGTCGCGGTCCTGCTGGTCGTCGCGGGCTACACGCTGATCGCCAGCGAGCCGTTCGGCGTGGACACGAACCCCAAGTGGCTGGGCGCCAAGCTCGCGGCGTACGCCCTGTGCGTCCTGTCGGGGGTCCTGATCCGTCGCGAGCTGCGGCCGTTCGGGCCCGCGTTCGGCAAGCTGATGACCACTGGCTCGACCCCGGAGGTCGAGAGGGCGATCGTCGGCTCGATCCGACGCTGCGAGCCGTACGTCTACGCGATCTGGGGGCTCGTGTTCCTGGCCGCGCTGCTCGGCGTGGTGAAGCCGGGCTCGACCGCCTTCTGACGTCAAACCGCCTTGCCGTTGCGATCGGATCTTGACTCGTTCCAGAAAAGTCGCCAGGGTGGCGATGTGCCCGCGACCTCGGACCTCGAGCAGCTGCTGCGGGGTGCCGACCTGCGGGTCACCCGGCCGCGGCTGGCCGTCCTGGCCGCCGTCCACGAGCACCCGCACGCCGACACGGACCGGCTGATCGGCGTCGTACGCCGTGACCTCGGCGACGTCTCGCACCAGGCCGTCTACGACGTGCTGCGGGCCCTGACCACCGCCGGGCTGATCCGGCGGATCCAGCCTGCCGGCTCGGTGGCGCGCTACGAGTCGCGGGTCGGCGACAACCACCACCACGTCGTGTGCCGCTCCTGCGGCGCGATCGCCGATGTCGACTGCGCCGTCGGCGACACCCCTTGTCTGTCCGCAGCAGAGGACCACGGCTTCTCGATCGACGAGGCCGAGGTCGTCTACTGGGGCACCTGCCAGACCTGCACGTCCAACCAATCCTGACGAGAAGGAGACCGACCTCGTGTCCGAGTCCGAGAACCCAGTCATCGACGCCCCCACCGAGAAGGACGGGCGGCCGCGGACCAACCAGGACTGGTGGCCCAACCAGCTGGACCTCAGCGTCCTGCACCCGCACTCCCCGCGCGGCAACCCGCTCGGCGAGGACTTCGACTACGCCGCCGAGTTCGCGCCGCCTCGACGTCGACGCGCTCAAGGCGGACGTCGTCGAGGTCCTCAACACCTCGCAGGACTGGTGGCCCGCGGACTTCGGCCACTACGGCGGCCTGTTCATCCGGCTGAGCTGGCACGCGGCCGGCACCTACCGGATCGAGGACGGCCGCGGCGGTGCCGGTGACGGCGGCCAGCGGTTCGCGCCGCTCAACAGCTGGCCCGACAACGCCAACCTCGACAAGGCCCGCCGGCTGCTCTGGCCGGTGAAGCAGAAGTACGGCCAGAAGGTCTCGTGGGCCGACCTGCTCGTCCTCGCGGGCAACGTCGCGCTGGAGGACATGGGCTTCGAGACGTTCGGCTTCGGCTTCGGGCGCGAGGACGTGTGGGAGCCCGAGGAGGTCTTCTGGGGTCCGGAGGACACGTGGCTCGGCGACGAGCGCTACAGCGGTGAGCGTGAGCTCTCCGAGGGCGTCGGCGCGGTCCAGATGGGCCTCATCTACGTCAACCCGGAGGGCCCCAACGGCGAGCCCGACCCGCTCAAGGCGGCCCACGACATCCGCGAGACGTTCAAGCGGATGGCGATGAACGACGAGGAGACGGTGGCGCTGATCGCCGGCGGCCACTCGTTCGGCAAGACCCACGGCGCCGGCGACGGCGACCTGGTCGGCCCCGAGCCCGAGGGCTGCCCGGTGCGAGGGCATGGGCCTCGGCTGGATCAGCAGCCACGGCTCCGGCAAGGCCGCCGACGCCATCACCTCCGGGCTCGAGGTCACCTGGACCGCCACGCCGACCCGCTGGGGCAACGGCTTCTTCGACAACCTCTTCGGCCACGAGTGGGAGCTCGAGAAGAGCCCGGCCGGGGCCAACCAGTGGGTGGCCAAGGACGCCGAGGAGACCATCCCCGACGCGTTCGACGCGGGCCGGAAGCACAAGCCGCGGATGCTCACCACCGACCTCGCGCTGCGGATGGACCCGGCGTACGAGGAGATCTCGCGCCGCTTCCACGCCGACCTCGACGAGTTCCGGCTCGCCTTCGCCAAGGCTTGGTACAAGCTGCTGCACCGCGACATGGGCCCGGTCGACCGCTACCTCGGCCCGTGGGTGGCCGAGCCGCAGCTGTGGCAGGACCCGGTCCCCGCGGCCGACGGCCAGCAGATCTCCGACGCGGACGCCGACCAGCCTCAAGGCCAACGATCCTCGACTCCGGGCATCGCCATCGACGGACCTCGTGCGTACGGCGTGGGCCAGCGCGGCGACGTACCGCCACACCGACAAGCGCGGCGGCGCCAACGGCGCCCGGATCCGCCTCGAGCCGCAGCGCGGCTGGGCGGTCAACGACGGCGTCGGCCCGGTCCTCGACGCGCTCGAGTCGATCCAGCCGAGTTCAACGCCGCGGGCGGCGCCCAGGTGTCCCTGGCCGACCTGATCGTGCTGGCGGGCAACGCCGGCGTCGAGGCCGCGGCCAAGGCCGCCGGTCACGACGTCACCGTGCCGTTCACGGCCGGGCGCACCGACGCCACGCAGGAGCAGACCGACGTCGAGTCGTTCGCGGTGCTCGAGCCGCGGGCCGACGGCTTCCGCAACTACGTCCGGGCCGGCGAGAAGCTGCCGCCGGAGACGCTGCTGGTCGACCGCGCCTACATGCTCAACCTCTCGGCTCCGCGAGATGACGGTGCTGGTCGGCGGTCTGCGGGCCATCGGCGCCAACGCCGGTGGCAGCAGCCACGGCGTCTTCGGGGAGACCGGCTCGCTGCACGCCGGCTTCTTCACCGATCTCCTCGCTCCGGGCGTCGAGTGGAAGGTCGGCACCGAGGAGCACGTCTACGAGGGCCGCGAGACCGGGTCCGACGCCGTCAAGTGGACCGCCACCGCCGCCGACCTGGTGTTCGGCTCGAACAGCCAGCTCCGCGCGATCGCCGAGGTCTACGCCTCCGACGACGCGAAGGAGAAGTTCGTCCGCGACTTCGTGGCGGCGTGGGTCAAGGTCATGGAGAACGACCGGTTCGACGTCGCCTGACAGGTCCCGGGGCCGCGGTGAGCGCGACCCCGGGACGACGTCTCGAGTCGTCGGCTAGCGGCGAACGGTGAAGGTGACCCTCGTGCTCTTGGACGCGGCGAAGGTGGCCGAGCCGCCGTACTTGACCTGGAGCGTGTAGGTCCCCGCACTCAGGCGCGGCAGCGTGATGAAGGCGCTGCCCCTCTTCACACTCTTCCTGGTCTTGAAGGCACCCATCGTGAGCGTGACGTCGCCGTCGGGCTTGCCCTTCTTGGCCGCGACCTTCACCGTCACGCTGAAGCTCTGGCCGGCCGACAGACCCGACGGGACCTTGACGGTTGTCGTCGTCTTGGGCTTGTCGTACTTCTTCATCGTGATGGTGTTGGTCGTCATCGGAAGGACGGGCAGGCCGATGCCGCCGAGGAGGACCTGCAGTCCAGGCGGCGGCGTGAGCTGCGCGGAGATCGACTTCTTCCCGTCCGTTGCCCGTCGTGGTGTAGCTGGGGGCGGTGGCACCGGGGATCGCGGTCGTCCCGCGCATCCACTGCTGCCCCACGCCACCCACGAGCCCCTCGATCGTGAGGGCGCGCAGAACGCTGGTCAATGCGGGCGGGAGCTGGACGGTCAGCGGGGTGCCGATCTTGGTCTTGCCGGCGATCGTCGGCACGACGACGGACGCTGTGAAGTTGGTGACGCCTCCATCAGTGACCGTGATGAACGGTAGGTAGGTCGTCGGCGGCGAGAGCGCGTCGCAGGGTGAGGCGCCGAAGCAGGTCAAGCCCGACCAGGTCGTCAAGACGTACGCCGCATACCCACCCGCCGGGACGGTGAAGCTCCGCGTGCTCCCGCCGAGGACCCCGGGATCGTTGACGACGGCGACGCCGGTCGTGTCGAGGACCTGGATCACCGCCGGTGTGGGCCGGCCGTACTGGTCGACGACGTTGACCACGATGGTGCCGGTCCCGGCCGCCGAGCGCGGCGGTACCGGTCACGAGCAAGGACGAGACGAGGAGGGCAGCGGCGCCGAGACCGGCGACCGCCCTGTTGAGAGTTCGCTTCAAGACGATCCTTTGGACGGACGGAAACCCCGAGACAGGGCGGGTGCCCGGGGCGAGTATGCCGGGCCTTCACCCTTACGGGTGAAGGAGGGGTCCGCGTGCGCCGTGTGGTGGCAGGTGCAGGATTCGAACCTGCGTAGGCATACGCCGACGGATTTACAGTCCGCTCCCATTGGCCGCTCGGGCAACCTGCCTGGGTTGTGGTCGACCCGGCTTGGCCGGGCGACAACGAGGCGAAACAATAGCGCAGCGCGGACCGCGTCCGAGAATCACCAGAGCCTCACAAGGAGCACTGCCATGGCCGACTCGTCGTTCGACATCGTCAGCAAGTTCGACCGCCAGGAGGTCGACAACGCACTCGGGCAGACCGCCCGCGAGATCGCGACCCGGTTCGACTTCAAGGGCACCGGCGCCACCATCGAGTGGAAGGGCGAGAACGTCATCGAGATCAGCGCGTCCGCCGACGACCGGGCCTCCGCCGTCCTCGACGTCTTCCAGCAGAAGCTGATCAAGCGCGACGTCAGCCTCAAGGTGCTCGACGCCTCCGACCCGCGCCAGTCCGGCACGGAGTCCAAGATCGGGATCACCCTCAAGGAGGGCATCTCCTCGGAGGACGCCAAGAAGATCGGCAAGCTGATCCGCGACGAGGGCCCCAAGGGCGTGAAGGCGCAGATCCAGGGCGACGAGCTGCGGGTCTCGTCCAAGAAGCGCGACGACCTCCAGGCCGTCCAGGCGCTGGTCAAGGCGCAGGACTACGACTTCGCGGTGCAGTTCACGAACTACCGATGACCGCGGTCAGCATCACCGCCGCCCTGGAGACCTTCCAGGAGCAGTGGCAACCGCATCGCCTCGCCAGCGTCAACGACCACGACGTCAAGATCGCGCGCATCCAGGGCGAGTTCGTCTGGCACACCCACCCCAACTCCGACGAGCTGTTCCTCGTGGTGTCCGGGGAGATGACCCTGCAGCTGCGTGACGGCGACGTCGTCCTCGGCCCGAACGAGATCTACGTCGTGCCGGCGGGGGTCGAGCACTGCCCGAAGTCCGATGACGAGACGGTCATCGTGATGGTCGAGATGCAGGGCACGGTCAACACCGGGGACGCGGGCGGCGAGCGCACGGCGCCGCTGCGGGAGATCGACTAGCCGCGGCATGAGCGCCCGACCTAGTGCCTCGACCTCGATCGACGCACCGCTCGACGTCGTCTGGGCGGTCATGCTCGACACCGCGGCGTACGGCGAGTGGAACCCGTTCGTCTACGAGGTCGAGTGCCCGTCGCCCGCCGAGGTCGGGCGACCCGATCAAGCTGCACGTCCGGTGGGCCAACGGGAAGACGACCAGCTCGCCGGAACGGATCACCGTGATCGAGCCGCCGCACGAGGCCGACGGCGTGCGTCACCGCGGCTGCTGTCCTACGAGTACGAGGGGCTGCCCGACAAGCTCGGCCTGGTGCACAGCGTCCGTCAC
The DNA here is from genome assembly GCA_963815335.1 of uncultured Actinomycetota bacterium. Lineage (GTDB taxonomy): Bacteria > Actinomycetota > Actinomycetes > Propionibacteriales > Nocardioidaceae > Nocardioides. The sequence continues at coordinate 663,683 of CAWFGL010000013.1, read as the reverse complement.
CAGAGGCTGACGCAGGCGCCGGGCGGTCCGACGGAGTACGACACCGTGCAGGAGCTGACCGGTCCGATGGTCCGGTTCGCAGGCCCGGCGCGGATCATCGACGGCTTCGAGCGGCACGCGGCCGGGCTCAAGCAGCGGTCGGAGTCCCTCGCCCGAGGCTGAGCGCCCCGACCCCGAGCCGCACCGACGGGTGCAGCATCGCCCGGGCGAGCGTCGACTCGCCGCGGGTGAGCCGGCAGAACTGGCGCCAGCCGACCGAGGTGCCGAACAGCAGCGCGTGGAACGCCCCGGGCCGCCGCTCGAACGCGCGGCGGCAGGTCTCGCCCGCCACCATCTCGGGCACGAGCTCGTAGCCGATGGCCGCGGCGTACGCCTCCTGGAGGTTCTCGGTGCCGCGCGCGGCGATGGCGCCGGCCAGCGAGCCCGACCGGACCGCGAACGAGATGCCCTCGCGGGTCCACGGCTCGAGCAGGCCGGCCGCGTCGCCGGCGAGCAGGATCCGGCCGCGGCCGAGCGGGCTGTCCGGTGTGCGGCAGCGGGTGAGGTGGCCGGAGTCGTGCAGCACCGGCTGCCGGTCCAGGCCCTGTGCGCCCACGAAGCGCCTGAGGTAGTCCTTGGTCATCTCGGGCCGGCCGCGCTCGGCGATCACGCCCACGGTCAGGGAGTCGCCCTTGGGGAACACCCAGGCGTAGGAGCCCGGCAGCGGTCCCCAGTCGAGGTGGATCCGCTCGTCCCACTCGCGCGCCCAGCGACCCCGTGCCCAGCTCGACCTCGAGGCCCAGGTCGACGCGGGAGAGCCGGACGCCGATCTCCCTGGCGATCCGGCTGGAGGTCCCGTCCGCCGCGATGACGTGGTCCGCGGGGATCGGGCCGTCGTCGGTGTGGACGACGACGTGCTCCGGGCCGTCGACGACGTCGCCCACTCGGCACGGCGCGCGCACCTCGGCGCCGGCCGCCACCGCCCGGTCGAGCAGCCACTGGTCGAGCTCGACGCGGGTGGACATCGCCAGGAACGCCGCTCTCGCTGGTGCGCTCGCGGTGCCGGCCGCCGAGAAGGGTGAACGACGCGCGCGTGACCGGCATCCGCACCGGGGCACCGACAGGCAGCGCGCCGGTGCTCGGGCCGATCAGCCCGCCACCGCAGGTCTTGTAGCGCGGGAACTCCGCACGGTCGAGGAGGACGACGCGGGCGCCGGCGGCCGCGGCGGCGCGGGCGGCCGAGCTTCCGGCCGGCCCCGCGCCGACGACGGCGACGTCGTACTCCTCCACCGTGTGAAGCGTAGCCGCCGGACCACTCAGGCCGGGGTCGGCACCCCGCCGTGGATCGCGGCACGGTGATCGCGCCCTTGGAGATCGTCAGCCAGACCTTCGAGCCCTCCTCGACACCGATGTGCCGCATGTGGCTGCGGGTCATCGTCACGATGACCTCGTCACCGGACTCGAGGGTGCACGGTCAGCTTCACCTCGAAGCCGACCCGCAGCACGCGGGTCACGGTCCCGGCGAGCTCGCCGTTGCCGACCGGCTGGAGCGCGACCTCGATGTCGTGCGGACGCACGGTCTTGCCGTCCAGCTGGGTCACCTCGCCGAGGAAGCTCATCACGAAGTCGTTGGCCGGCTCGTCGTAGAGCTGCTCGGGCGACCCGATCTGCTCGACCCGGCCCTCGTTGATGACCACGATCTCGTCGGCGACCTCGAGGGCCTCCTCCTGGTCGTGGGTCACGAAGACGGTGGTCACGTGGACCTCGTCGTGCAGACGGCGCAGCCAGTCGCGCAGCTCCTTGCGCACCTTCGCGTCCAGCGCGCCGAACGGCTCGTCGAGCAGCAGCACCGTCGGCTCCACGGCGAGGGCCCGGGCCAGCGCCATGCGCTGGCGCTGGCCACCCGAGAGCTGGTTGGGCATCCGGTGCGAGAACTGCGAGAGGTGGACGAGCTTGAGCAGCTCCTCCACGCGCCGCTCGACCTCGGCCTTGGGCTTCTTGCGGATCTCCAGGCCGAACGCGACGTTCTTGGCCACGGACATGTGCTTGAAGACCGCGTAGTGCTGGAAGACGAAGCCGACGTTGCGCTTCTGCGGCGGCAGCTTGGTGGCGTCGGTGCCCTCGATGCTGATCGTGCCCGCGTCGGCCGAGTCGAGGCCGGCGATGATCCGCAGCAGGGTGGACTTGCCACCGCCCGAGGGCCCGAGCAGTGCGGTCAGCTGGCCGGTCGGGATGGAGACGCTGACGTCGTCCAGGGCGACGAAGTCCCCGAACCTCTTGGTGACGTTGTTGATGTCGATGCTCATGGTCTGCTCTCAGTCTTCAGTATTCGGTCGCAGCACGGCCACCACCACGAGGCAGGCGATGCTGACGAGGACGAGGAGGAAGGCGATGGCGTACGCCTGGTCCTGCTGGAAGTTCTGGTACTTCTTCTCGACCATCAGCGTGGCGGTCTGGTCCTTGCCGCTGATGTTGCTCGACACGACCTTGACCGCGCCGAACTCACCGACGGACCGCGCCGTGCTGAGCACGACGCCGTAGACGACGGCCCACTTGATGCTCGGCAGGGTGATCCGCCAGAACGTCTGCGGCGCGTTCGCCCCGAGGCTGCGGGCCGCCTGCTCCTGGTCGTTGCCGATCTCGTGCAGCACCGGGACCACCTCGCGGATGACCAGGGGCAGCGCGACGAAGCACGTCGCCATGACCAGACCCGGGGTGTTGAAGATGACGGTGATGCCGTTGTCCTCGAGCGGGGGCCCGAACCACCCGTCCCGGCCGTTGTAGACGAGCACGAGCGAGAGGCCGACCACGACCGGCGACACGGACAGCGGGACGTCGATCATCGCCGACAGCAGCTCGCTTGCCCGGGAACTCGTAGCGGACCAGCAGGATCGAGATGGTCACGCCGAACACCAGGTTGATGGCCACGGCGACCAGCGCGACCCGGCCGGTCAGCAGCAGGGCGGCCTGGACGTCCGGCTCCTGGAAGGTGTCGATCACGTTGCCGAGGCCGTCCTCGAAGGTGCGGTACGCCAGCAGCCCGGTCGGCCAGGCGACCAGGAAGAAGACGTAGCCGACGGCGAGGATGCGCAGGACCCACCGCGCGGGCGTGGAGACCTTAACCACGGCGGGCCACCCGCCTCTGCACGATGTCGAGGACGACGATCACGAACAGGGCCACGGCCAGCATCACCGAGGCGAGCGCGGCCGCCGAGGCGTAGCTGCCGTTCTCGATGAAGGTCAGCAGCCGGACCGAGACGACCTCGGTCTCGAACGGCCGGGAGCCGCTGAGCAGCACCAGCGAGCCGAACTCGGAGATCGCCCGGGCGAAGCTGAGCGCCGCGCCCGGCCATGATCGCCGGGAACAGGCTGGGCAGGATGATCCGGCGGAAGATCGTGAACCGGCTCGCGCCCAGTGAGGCCGCGGCCTCCTCGACGTCCGCCTCGAGCTCCTCGAGCACCGGCTGCACGGTCCGGACGATGAACGGCAGCGTCACGAACGCGAAGGCCAGCAGGACCGAGTTCGCGCGTGAACGCCCAGTGCAGCCCGAGCGGGCTGTTGGGGCCGTAGAGCGCGAGCAGCACCAGCCCGGCCACGATGGTCGGCATCGCGAACGGCACGTCGATGATCACGTTGAGCGATCTGCTTGCCCGGGAACCGGTCGCGGACCAGCACCCAGGCGATGACGGTGCCCATCACGATGTTGAGCAGCGTGACCAGCGCGGCCGCGTGACGGTCAGCTTGCAGTGCCGCCCACGTCTGGTCGTTCTGCAGGACGTCGAAGTAGTTCTCCCACCCGCCGGCGGCGGCGGTCGCGACGATGGCCGACAGGGGGAACAGCACGAGCAGGCTGAACCAGAGCATGGCGATGCCCAGGCCGAGGCCGGCGCCGGGCGTGAGGGTGTTGCGCGGGGTCGACCGTTTCGCACGACCAGGCCGGCGTCCCTGTGGGGACGCCGGCCCGGCGGTGTCGATCGTCGCCCCGGAGAGGGCGGTCGACATGGGTCCTACTCCTCGCCGACCTGGCCGGTCTGCTGCTGGAGCTCGGTGATGATGCCGAGGGGGTTGCCCTCTTCACCGTCGCCGAAGTACTTGTCCGCAGCCTCGCCCCAGCCACCGAAGTTGTCGTCGATGGTGTACAGCGTGTCCGGAGCCGGGAACGGGTCCGCCGGGTCGTTGGCGCCCTCGACCTCGTCGATCTCGACGCCGTCGACGACCGGACGGAAGCCGAACGACGCGTAGTCCGCCTGGGCCTCGGGGCCGGTCAGGTACTCGAGGAACGCCTTGGCGGCGTCGCCGGCGTCGGTGGTCACTGCGGCCGGGTTCTCGATCAGCAGGGTGTCCGGCGGGACGACGTAGTCGATGTCCGCGCCGTTCTGCTTGGCCAGGATCGCCTCGTTCTCGTAGGAGAGCAGGACGTCGCCGCTGCCGTCGGTGAACGCGGTCGTCGCCTCGCGGCCGCTGCCCGGGAGCGCGATGATGTTGCTTGAGCAGGCTGGTGACGAACTCGCGGCCCGCGGCCTCGTCGTCGGTGCCGCCGGTGGCGTGCGCCCAGGCGGCGAGGATGTTCCAGCGGGCCGAGCCGGACGAGCCGGGGTTCGGCGTGATGATCTCGACGCCGGGCTCGACGAGGTCGTCCCAGGTCTCGATGCCGTCGGGGTTGCCCGGACGGACCACGAACACGACGACCGACGAGGTCGCGATGCCGTTGGTCGCGTTGTCCTTCCAGTCCTCGGCCACCAGGCCCTCGCCGACCAGACGCGTCACGTCGGTCTCGAGGGAGTAGTGGACGACGTCGGCGTTGGCGCCGGCCACGACTGCCCGGCTCTGGTCGCCCGAGGCGCCGTACGACGGCTCGAACTCGACGCCGTCGCCGGCGTCCGTGTCCTTGAAGTCCTCGAAGATGCCCTCGTTCGCAGCCTCCAGGATGGAGAAGCCGGACAGCGCGACGGTCTCGCTGTCGCCACCCCCGCCACCGCTGTCGCTGTCGTCACCGCAGGCACTCAAGGCCAGCACCCCGGTGGCGACGAGCGCCACCGCGGCCTTGAAGTTCTTCTTCATGCGCATCTCTTTCCGCTTGCTGTCGCACCCGAATAAAGCGTTGTCGAACTAACTCGGGCAGACTACTCGACTTAGTCGAGCCGATGCGAATTCGATCCAGCGTGTCGCGTGTCACGTGTCCAGACCCGGCCGCTCGAGTTCGGGCTCCCGCGCCCGCCGACTACTCTGGGTGCCGGTCTCCTCGGGGAGAACTGGAACGTGTTCCAGTTTTGGGCGTACCGCCGGTACGATGACAGGTCCGAGCCACCGGACCATCCAGGTGTGGCACAGCAGGGAGTGGGCGCGAGCCGTGTCTGTTCAGCAGGGCAAGCAGGTCAAGCAGCTGGACCGGGTGATCATCCGGTTCGCGGGTGACTCCGGCGACGGCATGCAGCTCACCGGTGACCGGTTCACCCAGGAGTCGGCGGCCTTCGGCAACGACCTGGTGACGCTGCCCAACTTCCCCGCCGAGATCCGCGCGCCTCAGGGCACGCTGCCGGGTGTCTCGTCGTTCCAGGTGCACTTCGCCGACCACGACATCCTGACCGCGGGCGACGCCCCGGACGTGCTGGTCGCGATGAACCCGGCGGCGCTCAAGGCCAACGTCGGCGACCTGCCCAAGGGCGCGGCGATCATCGTGGACACCGCGGACTTCACCACCCGCAACCTGGCCAAGGCCGGCTACGACGCCAACCCGCTGGACCTGGCTGGGCGACGCCAACGACCCGCTGGGCGAGTTCGCGGTGCACCCGGTCGACCTGACCGGGATGACGGTGGAGGCGGTCAAGGAGTTCGGGCTGTCCCGCAAGGACGCCTCGCGCGCCAAGAACATGTTCGCCCTGGGCCTGCTGTCGTGGATGTACGGCCGCCCGACCGAGACCACGATCGCGTTCCTGGAGAAGCGGTTCGCCAAGGTCGCCGACATCCGCGACGCCAACATCGCGGCGTTCAAGGCGGGCTGGAACTTCGGTGAGACCACCGAGACGTTCGTGGTGCAGTACGAGGTCAAGCCGGCGCCGATGCCGACCGGGACCTACCGCAACATCACCGGCAACCTCGCCCTGGCCTACGGCCTGGTCGCCGGCGGCGTGCAGTCCGGCCTGCCGATCCTGCTCGGCTCCTACCCGATCACCCCGGCCTCCGACATCCTCCACGAGCTCAGCAAGCACAAGGCGTTCGGCGTCTCCACGCTGCAGGCCGAGGACGAGATCGCCGGCATCGGCATGGCCATCGGCGCCTCGTTCGCCGGCTCACCTCGGCGTCACCACCACCTCGGGCCCCGGCATCGCGCTGAAGTCCGAGGCGATCGGCCTCGCGGTGATGACCGAGCTGCCCCTGGTCGTCATCGACGTGCAGCGCGGCGGCCCCTCGACCGGCCTGCCGACCAAGACCGAGCAGGCCGACCTGCTGCAGGCCATGTTCGGCCGCAACGGCGAGGCCCCGGTGCCGATCGTCGCGCCGCAGTCCCCCGGCGACTGCTTCGACGCCGCCATCGAGGCGATCCGGATCGCGGTCACCTACCGCACCCCGGTGATGCTGCTCTCCGACGGCTACCTCGCCAACGGCTCCGAGCCCTGGCGGATCCCCGAGGTCACCGCCGCTGCCGAGCATCGACCCCGACTTCGCCACCGAGCCCAACCACGAGCTGAAGACCAACGAGGACGGCACGGTCGAGAAGGACTTCTGGCCCTACCTCCGCGACGAGGAGACCCTGGCCCGGCCGTGGGCCATCCCCGGCACCGCCGGGCTCGAGCACCGCATCGGCGGTCTCGAGAAGGGCGAGGGCCACGGCAACATCTCCTACGACCCCGCCAACCACGACCTGATGGTCCGCACCCGGCAGGCCAAGGTCGACCGGATCGCGGAGTCCCTGCCGCCGCTGGTGGTCGACGACCCGTCCGGTGCCGCCAAGGTGCTGGTGATCGGCTGGGGCTCGACGTACGGCCCGATCGGCGCCGGCGTCCGCCGGGTCCGCAAGGCCGGCTTCAACGCCGCGCAGGTCCACCTGCGCCACCTCAACCCGTTCCCCAAGGACCTCGGCGAGATCCTGAGCGCTACGACAAGGTGCTCGTGCCCGAGATGAACCTCGGCCAGCTCTCGCTGCTCCTGCGCGGCAAGTACCTCGTCGACGCGATCGGCTACAACCAGGTCAACGGCATGCCGCTCAAGGCCGCCGAGCTCGCCGCGGCCATCGGCGCCCTGGTCGCCGAGGCCGAGGGCGTCGAGGTCGACCTGTCCACGACTCCCGCCGAGGAGGTCTGAGCATGACCAGCACCGAGCACGCACCGAGCTCCCGTTCCCGGCCTGCGGTCCGGCGTCGAGGGCGTGCCGACCAACGACCAGCCCCAGACCGGCAAGGAGTACACCTCCGACCAGGAGGTCCGCTGGTGCCCCGGCTGCGGCGACTACGCCGTGCTCAAGGCCGTGCAGGGCTTCCTGCCCGAGCTGGGCCTGCGCCGGGAGAACATCGTGTTCGTCTCCGGCATCGGCTGCTCGAGCCGGTTCCCCTACTACCTCGACACCTACGGCATGCACTCGATCCACGGGCGCGCCCCGTCGATCGCGACCGGCATCGCCACCGCGCGCGAGGACCTGTCGGTCTGGGTCGTCACCGGCGACGGCGACGCGCTGTCCATCGGCGGCAACCACCTGATCCACGCGCTGCGCCGCAACGTGAACATGACGATCCTGCTGTTCAACAACCGGATCTACGGCCTCACCAAGGGCCAGTACTCCCCCACCTCCGAGACCGGCAAGGTCACCAAGTCCACCCCGATGGGCTCGCTCGACCACCCGTTCAACCCGGTCTCCCTGGCGCTGGGCGCCGAGGCGATCGTTCGTGGCGCGGACCATCGACTCCGACCGCAAGCACCTCACCTCGGTGCTCTCCGCCGCCGCCGCCCACCGGGGCACCTCGTTCGTCGAGATCTACCAGAACTGCCCGATCTTCAACGACGGCGCCTTCGACGCGATCAAGGACAACGAGACCAAGGCCGACGCGATCATCCCGCTCGTCCACGGCGAGCCGATCACCTTCGGCGTCGCGGGCAGCGAGAAGGGCCTGATCCGCGACAGCGAGACCGGCGGCGTCAAGGTCGCCCTGGTCGCCGACGTCGGCCAGGACGCCCTGCTGGTGCACGACGCCCACAACCCCGACCCGACGCTCGCGTTCTCCATCTCGCGGCTCACCGAGCTCGGCTACCTCAAGCAGTCGCCGATCGGCATCTTCCGCCAGGTCGAGCGGCCGACGTACGACGACCAGGCCCGCGCCCAGATCGCCGCAGCCCGCGAGTCGGCCCCCGGCGACCCGGTCGAGCGCCTCGCCGCGCTGATCGGCGGCGGCGACACCTGGACGGTCAGCTGACGGTCAGCTGGCGCAGCGTCGCGTCGTGATGCAGGCGGCCCGCTCCTTGGTCGTCCGGTAGCGCTTGGTCGACGGCACGACGACCTTGTAGCAGATCTTGCTGCCGCCCTTGCCGCCGTAGATCCGCTCGCTGAACGCGCCGTCCTCGGCCGCGGTGGCGGTCTTCTTCCAGAACTCCCAGTCGCCGTTGTTGACCTTGACCTGGATGGTGAGCTTGCGGCCCTTGAAGGTCGCGACGGTCCCGTAGATCCGGAACTTGTTGGTGCCCTCGCCGCCGACCTCCTCGCCGGTGACGACGAGGTCGTGCTTGGTCTTCGCGGCTGCCTGCGGCCGGTCGCCGCCGTGTGCGCGAGGCAGGAGGCGGTCGCCACCGCCGCCGGCCAGCACGGCCGGGAGCGGCGACTGCGCGGCGTACGGCGACTCGCAGCGTCAGTCGTCATTCACTGAAGGCAGCCGATGAACAGCTTGGTGGTCCTGTAGTTGTTGGTCTTGGGCACGACGACCTTGAAGCAGGACTGGCTCGGTCCGGCGACGTTGACGCCTGAACTTGCCCTTGTTGTTGGTCGGCACCTTCTTGTAGAAGCACGTAGCTCTTGCCCTTGAGCTTGCGCTGGATGGTGACCTTCTTGTTGGTGTAGGTCGTGACCTTGCCCTTGATGAAGAGCTGCCGCGCTGGCCGACTGTGCCCGGCGACGCTGTCGAGGTCGTGCTTGGGCTTGGCGGCCTGGCGCCGGGCGCTCGAGACGACCAGCCGGACAGCGTGACGGCCGAGGACGAGGGCCACGAAGGCCGAGACGATCCTGGTGATGCGCATGTGATCCCCCTCCGAGTGGATGTGGTGCATGTGACCCTATCCCTGCGGACGTTGGCCGAAACCCGGAGGTTCCCGACATGGTCGCGGCCCTATCGTTGGCGAGTGCCGGAGCAGCGTCGAGGACTGCTCCTCGGGGTCGCGGCATACGGGCTCTGGGGCGCTGTTCCCGCTCTACTGGCCGCTGCTCGAGCCGGCCGGGTCGCGTCGAGATCCTGGCGCACCGGATCCTCTGGTCGATGGTCACCATGGGCCTGCTGGTGGTGATCTTCCGGCGTACGTCGCAGGTGCGCGCGATCCTGGCGCACCGGCGCACGTTCCTGCTCCTGGCGGCCGCCGCGCTCATCGTCACCGTCAACTGGGCGACGTACATCTACGGCGTCAACAACGACCGGGTCGTCGAGACCTCGCTCGGCTACTTCATCAACCCGCTCGTCACCGTGCTGATGGGGGTCTTCATCCTCGGCGAGCGCATGCGGCCGCTGCAGTGGGTCGCCATGGGAGTCGCCGCCCTCGCGGTCGTCGTGCTCACGATCGACTACGGCCGCCTGCCCTACATCGCGCTGGTGCTGGCGTTCACGTTCGGCACCTACGGGCTGCTGAAGAAGACCGCCAACGTCGGCGCGGTCGAGAGCCTGGCCGTCGAGACCACGGTGGTCGCGCCGCTGGCGGCGGTCTACCTCGGCTGGCTGATCGCTCTCGGGTTCCTCGTCCTTCGGGACGGAGGGCTCCGGGCACGCGTTCCTGCTCGCCTCCACCGGCATCGTCACCGCCGTCCCGCTGATCTGCTTCGGCGCCGCCGCGACCCGGATCCCGATGACCTCGCTCGGCCTGCTCCAGTACCTCGCGCCGGTCCTCCAGTTCGCCCTCGGCGTCTTCGTCCTGGACGAGGCCATGCCGGCCTCGCGCTGGATCGGCTTCGTGCTCGTCTGGATCGCGCTGGTGATCTTCACCGTCGAGGCGACCAACCACCGCCGCCGCCAGCTGCGCCTCACTGCGCTGGCCTCTGCAGCCGCCTGACGCTGACCCGTCACTTCTGGCACAGGGAAGGACGCTGACCCGTCAGTTCTGGCACGTCGTACGGCGGCGACCCGTCAGAAGCCGCACGCAGGCGGGTGCCGAAGTGACGGCTCAGCGGTTCTGGGCGTGCCGAAAGTGACGGGTCAGCGCCCTACGGTGAGCCAGAACTGACGGGTCACGTCAGGCGGAACGGACCGCCACGACGTCCGCGAAGGCCTCGAGGGCGGAGCGGACGGGGCCGTCGGGGAGGGCGGTGAGCAGCTGCTTGGCCTCGGTGGCCCGGTCCACGACGTAGGCGCGGGCCTGGTCCATGGCGGGGTGGGCGCGCAGGAGCACGAGGGCCTCGGCGACCTCGGCGTCGTCGGTGAGCGGGTGCGCCAGCAGCTCGAGCAGGCGGGCGTCGGCCGGGTCGGTGGACGCGCGCGCCATGATCACCGGCAGCGTGGGCACGCCCTCGCGGAGGTCGGTGCCGGGGGTCTTGCCGGACTCGACCGAGTCCGAGGCGATGTCGAGGATGTCGTCGGAGAGCTGGAAGGCCGAGCCGACGATCTCGCCGTACGCCGCCAGCGCCTCCTCGATCTCGGGCGACGCGCCGCCGAAGCGGGCGCCGTAGCGGGCCGACGTCGCGATCAGCGAGCCGGTCTTGCCGGCCACGACCGCGAGGTAGTGCTCGAGCGGGTCCTCGTCGGCGGTGGGCGGCACGGTCTCGAGGATCTGGCCCTCGACCAGCCGGGTGAACGTCTCGGCCTGGATCCGCACCGCGTCGGCGCCGAGCAGGGCGGTCAGCGTCGGAGGACTTCGCGAACAGGAAGTCGCCGGTGAGGATGGCGACCAGGTTGTCCCAGCGGGCGTTGGCCGACGGGGCGCCGCGGCGCAGCTCGGCCTCGTCCATGACGTCGTCGTGGTAGAGCGAGCCGACGTGGGTGATCTCGACGACGCACGCCGCGGTGACGACGTCGTCGGCACCCGGGTGGTCGCCGGCCTCGGCGGCGAGCAGCACCAGCAGCGGGCGGAACCGCTTGCCGCCCGCGTCCAGCAGGTGCGAGGCCGCCTCGGTGACGAACGGGAACTGGCTCTGGACGTGCTCGTAGAGCGCCTTCTCGACCTGCTCCAGCCGGTCGCGCAGCCGCGCCTCGAGCCCCGGGTCGGTGACCGGGAGAGCGAGGGAGTCAGCTGTCACCTGATGAATTGTCCGGCATCCGCGATCAGGTCGAGCACCGGCCCCGGCACGACGCCCAGCAGCGAGCGTCAGGGCCGCGCAGACCGCGATGACACCGGTGGTGAGCAGGGACGGCGTCGTGACGGTGGCGAGCTCGGTCCGGGTCGCGGTCGCGACCCCGCCGCCCGCGCGTCGGCCAGCTCCTTCTCCTCCGGCATCTCGCCGCGGAAGAACATCAGCAGCATCAGCCGGACGTAGAAGAACACCGAGATGATGCTCGACAGGATCGCGACGAGCACGACCGGCCAGGCGCCCGCCGACAACGCGACGGTGAACACCGCCCACTTGCCCATGAAGCCGGCCGTCAGCGGGATGCCGGCCATCGACAGCAGGAAGAACCCGAAGACGCCCGCGACGAGCGGTGCGCGACGCCCCAGTCCGGTCCACTTCTCGAACGAGGTCGCCTCGCCGCCCGCGTCGCGGACCAGGGTCACGATCGCGAAGGCGCCGATCGTGGAGGGGCCGTACGTCGCCAGGTAGAACAGCACCGCCTGCAGTGAGGTGATCTCGTTGTCACCGAGCTCGGCCACCGCCCGCACACCGAGCAGGCCGGTGAGCAGGAAGCCGGTGTGGGCGATCGAGGAGTAGGCGAGCATCCGCTTCACGTCGGTCTGCGCGCAGGCCACGATCGCGCCGACGAGCATGGTGAGGATCGCGATGATCCACATCATCGGCAGCCAGCTCCAGCGGTCCGCGCCGAAGGCGACGTAGAAGAGCCGGAGCATGGCGCCGAACGCGGCCACCTTCGTGCACGCCGCCATGAAGGCGGTGACCGCGGTGGGCGCGCCCTGGTAGACGTCGGGCGTCCAGGCCTGGAACGGCACGGCCCCCACCTTGAACAGCAGGCCGACGGCCAGCATGCCCATGCCGATGAGGAGCAGCGACTGGTTGGCAGGTGTCGTTGCGGACCGCCTCGTTGATCCCCGACAGCGTCATCGTCCCGGCGAAGCCGTAGACCAGCGCGACGCCGTAGAGGAAGAAGCCGGACGAGAACGCGCCGAGCAGGAAGTACTTGAGCGCCGCCTCCTGGCTGAGCAGGCGCCGGCGCCGGGCCAGCCCGCACAGCAGGTAGAGCGGCAGGGACAGCACCTCGAGCGCGACGAACATGGTGAGCAGGTCGTTGGACGCCGGGAAGAGCATCATGCCGCCCACGGCGAACATCGCCAGCGGGTAGATCTCGGTGTGGTCGAGGCCCTGCGGTCGACGCCTCGCGCTCCGCCTCGGTGCCCGGCAGCGCCGCTGCCTGGCCCGCGAACGCCGAGACCCCGCCCTCGAGGCGGCGCTCGGCGAACAGCAGCACGCCACCGAGCGCGAAGACGAGCACCAGGATCCAGAGCACGGCCGTCGGACCGTCGACCACCAGCGTGCCCCCCGGCGGTGATGGCGCCGCGCGCGACCACCTCGTCGCTGTCCGGCGGCCCGAAGCTCGGTGAGGTCCATCGCGACGTAGATCGACCCGCCGAGCGCGACGACGAGGCCGACGGCGGCGAGGCCGACCTGGGTGAGGTAGCGGTGCTGGCGGGCCACGAACGCCTCGACGACGACCCCGGCGCACGCGACGCCGAAGACGACGAGCATCGGCCACAGCTCGGCGTAGCCGAGGACCGGCTTGGTGAAGTCCATCAGTCCTCCGCTCTCCTCGTGGCCGCTGGCGCTGCCGACCGGGACGTCCGGACCGTCGTCGGGGACGTCCGGTGCTGTCGAGCAGCGCGTAGACCGTCGGGTTGCTGACGTCGAGCAGCGGCGCCGGGTAGAAGCCGAACAGCACCAGGCCGACCATCAGCGGGGTCAGCACGAGCACCTCGCGACGGTTGAGGTCGCTGGTGTCGCCGCCTCGGGTCGTCCGGGCCCGTCATCATCCGCTGGTAGGCCCACAGCATGTAGACCGCGGACAGCACGATGCCGGTGACCGCGACCGCGCCGACGTACCAGGCGTAGTCGAAGGCCGCGATCAGCACCAGGATCTCGGAGACGAACTGGCTGAGCCCGGGCAGGCCGACGGTCGCGAGCCCGGCGATCAGGAACAGCCCGGCGAGGACCGGCGCCTTCTTCTCCAGGCCGCCCATCTCGCTGATCAGCGTCGTGCCGCGGCGCTTGATCAGGAACCCGGCGATCAGGAACAGCGCGGCCGTGGCGATGCCGTGGTTGACCATGTAGAGGATCGAGCCCGTGGCGCCCTGCGCGGTGAACACGAAGATGCCCAGGACGATGAACCCGAAGTGGCTCAGCGAGGTCAGGCCGATCAGCCGCAGGATGTCGTCCTGCCCGATCGCGAGGAACGCGCCGTAGACGATCGAGATCAGGGCCAGCACGACCACCAGCGGCGTCGCCCACTCGGATGCCCCCGGGAACAGGCCGAGGCAGAACCGCAGCATCCCGAAGGTGCCGATCTTGTCGAGGATGCAGACCAGCATCACCGAGGTCGCCGGCGTCGCCTGCTCGGTCGTGTCGGCCAGCCAGGTGTGCACCGGGAACAGCGGCGCCTTGACCGCGAAGGCGATGAAGAAGCCCGCGAACAGCCAGCGCCCGGCGCTCGGTCGAGATGTCGAGCTGCTGCAGGTCGGTGTAGAGGTAGGACGGCGACCCCTGCTGCGCCGAGACGACGTAGAGCCCGATCACCGAGCCGAGCAGCACCAGGCCGCCGCCCGAGCTGGAACATCAGGAACTTCAGCGCGGCGGCCGACCGCTTCTCCCGGCCGAAGCCGCCGATCAGGAAGTACGCCGGGATGAGCGTCGCCTCGAAGACGACGTAGAACAGGAACACGTCGGTGGCCGCGAACACCGCCAGCGACAGCGCCTCGAGCGCCAGCGTCCAGGCCACGAAGCGGCGGGCGCCGGAGCCCTCGGACTGCCCGTCGTCGTTCCAGGCGGCGATCAGCACGATCGGCACCAGCACGACGGTCAGCAGGATCATCAGCAGGCCGAGCCCGTCGACGCCGAGCGCGTAGTGCACGCCGAACGCCGAGATCCACTCGTGGGTCTCGGTCAGCTGCAGGCCACCGTCGCCGACGTCGTACGACGCCGCGATGACGACACCGACGGCCAGGGTCAGCCAGGGAGACGAGCACGCCGAGCCGCTTGGGCTGCTCGCCGACCGCCGGGCAGGAACGCGACCGCGAGCGCGCCGACCAGCGGCACCAGGATCAGGATGGTGAGCAGCGGAAGGTCGCTCATGCGAGGTTCACCGCCAGCAGGGCCAGGACCACGAGCAGCACGCCGCCCAGGATCGAGACCGCGTAGGAGCGGACGAAGCCGTTCTGCACCCGTCTGAGCAGGATCCCGATCGCCGGCCACCGTCATGGCACCGCCGGAGAAGAGTCCCGTCGACGACGGTCCGGTCGAAGGTGAGCAGGCCGGAGGTGAGCGTGACGCGAGGGCTCGACGACGAGGGCGTCGTTGATCGCGTCGCCGTAGAGGTCGGCCCGCGCCGCCCTGGTGGCGAACGAGACGTCCTGCGGAGCCTCACGCGGGACCTCGCGACGCCCGACGAGCATGAACGCCGGCCGCCACACCGACAGCGACCACCAGGACCGCGAGTGCTGATGATCGCCAGCGCCGGGATCGGCGGCTCGACGTGCGGCTCCTCGCCGACGACGGGCGCCAGCCACTCGACGATCCAGTCGCCGGCCAGCAGCACGCCGCCGAGGACGAGAGAGCGCCGCGAGCACGATCAGCGGGATCGTCATGACCTTCGGCGACTCGTGCGGGTGCACGTCCTTCTCCCAGCGCTTGCTCGCCGAAGAAGGTCATCAGCATCAGCCGGGTCATGTAGAAGCCGGTGATGCCGGCGCCGAGCAGGGCGCAGACCCCGGCGACCGGGTTCTCGGTGAGCGCGACCTCGATGATCTTGTCCTTGGACCAGAAGCCCGAGAAGCCGGGGAACCCGATGATCGCGAGGTAGCCCATCGCGAAGGTCACGAACGTGACCGGCATGCAGCTTGCGCAGCGCGCCGTAGTGCCGCATGTCGACGTCGTCGTTCATGCCGTGCATGACCGAGCCGGCGCCGAGGAACATGTTGGCCTTGAAGAAGCCGTGCGTGAGCAGGTGGAAGATCGCGAACGCGTAGCCCGCGGCCCCGAGCCCGGCGCCGAGCATCATGTAGCCGATCTGGCTCATCGTCGACCCGGCGAGCGCCTTCTTGATGTCGTCCTTGGCGCAACCGATGACCGCACCCCACAGGAGCGTCACCGTGGCGACGATGACCACGACGGTCCGCGCGGTCTCGGTCAGGTCGAAGATGAAGTTGGAGCGCACCACGAGGTAGACACCGGCGGTGACCATGGTCGCGGCGTGGATCAGCGCCGAGACCGGGGTCGGGCCCTCCATCGCGTCGAGCAGCCAGGCCTGCAGCGGCACCTGGGCGGACTTGCCGCAGGCGCCGAGCAGCAGGAGCAGGCCGAACGCGGTCATCGTGTCGTCGTCGGCGTCGACCCGGCCTCGGCGCTGATGACGGTGAAGCTGGTCGAGCCGAACGTGACGAACGCCAGCATGATCGCGGTCGACAGGCCCATGTCGCCGACCCGGTTGATCACGAAGGCCTTCTTGGCGGCGGCCGCCGCCGAGTGCTTGTGCTGCCAGAAGCCGATCAGCAGGTACGACGCCAGGCCGACGCCCTCCCAGCCGATGAACAGCCCGAGGTAGTTCTCGGACATGACCAGCAGCAGCATCGCCGCGACGAACAGGTTGAGGTAGCCGAAGAACCGCGTCCGGCGCGCGTCGTGCTCCATGTAGCCGATCGAGTAGACGTGGATCAGCGAGCCGACGCCGGTGATGAGCAGCAGGAACAGCGCGGTCAGCGGGTCGTAGAGCAGGTCCATGCCCGACGTCGAGGTCGCCGACCTGGATGAAGTCGTAGAGGTGCTGGACGACCTGCCGGTCGTCCTCGGCGCGGCCCGAGCAGCTCGAGGAACAGCACCAGGCTGATCACGAACGACCCGATCGGCAGCAGCGTGCCGAGCAGGTGGCCCCAGACCTTGAACGGCTTGGGGAACAGGGCGCCGCCGATCAGCAGGATCGCGGCGCCCGCGAGCGGCAGCGCGATGATCAGCCAGAGCAGCGCGAAGGCGCCGTCCGCGGTGGTCGGGTCGACCACCGGGATCTCGTCGTGGAGGGCAAGCACGGCGGCGGTCCTCAGTACTTCAGCAGGCTGGCGTCGTCGACCGAGGCCGACCGACGCGTCCGGAAGATGGTCATGATGATCGCGAGCCCGACGACGACCTCGGCCGCGGCCACCACCATCACGAAGAAGGCGGCGACCTGGCCGTCGAGGTTGCCGTGCTGCTTGGCGAAGGCGACGAGCGCGAGGTTGCAGGCGTTGAGCATCAGCTCGACGCACATGAACACCACGATCGCGTTGCGCCGGGTCAGCACCCCGACGGCGCCGATCGTGAAGAGGATCGCGGAGAGGACGACGTACTCGGTCATGCGTCTCGCCCCTCGTGGTCCTGGAGCTTGTCGATCGCGTCGCTGGTGCTCCTCGACGTCGCGCGGCGGCTGGCGCACGACGCCGCGGGCCGCGAGCACCCGGGAGACCGAGACCTCGGCCGGCGGTGCCGTCGGGCAGCAGCGCCGGGGTGTCGACCGCGTTGTGGCGGGCGAAGACGCCGGGTGGCGGCAGCGGCCCGAGGTGCTGGCCGCGCTCGGCGTAGGCCCTGACCTTGTCGCGCGGCGATGCTGGCCTGGCGTCGGCTTCGGCGTGAGCCGCTCGCGGTGGGCGAGCACCATCGCGCCCATGGCGGCGGTGATGAGCAGCGCCGAGGTGACCTCGAAGGCGAAGACGTAGCGGGAGAAGAGGATGTTGGCGAGACCCTCGATGTTGCCGCCGCCGTTGGCCACCTCGAGGCCGAGCACCGTGCCGAGGCTCATCTGGGCCACGCCGACGACGAGCACCAGCCCGAGCGCGAGCCCGCCGATGGCCGCGAGCAGCCGCTGGCCGCGGATGGTCTCGACCAACGAGTCGGAGGCGTCGACGCCGACCAGCATCAGCACGAAGAGGAACAGCATCAGGATCGCGCCGGTGTAGACGATGATCTGCACCGCGAACAGGAACGGCGCCTCGAGGACGAGGTAGAGGACCGCGAGGCTGATCATCACCACGGCGAGCAGCAGCGCCGCGTGCACGGCCTTGCGGACGAACAGGATGCCGAGCGCGGCGAGCACCATGATCGGCGCCAGGATCCAGAACGCGATCACTCGGCACCACCTCGTGGCGGCCGGTGCGGCGTAGGTCGCCGCGGTAGTAGGCGCCCTCGTCGTCACCGAGCCGCATCGGGTGCGGCGGCTGCTCCATGCCCGGCAGCAGCGGGGCGAGCAGGTCGTACTTGTCGTAGATCAGGTCGGCGCGGTTGTCGTCGGCCAGCTCGTACTCGTTGGTCATCGTCAGCGCCCGGGTGGGGCAGGCCTCGATGCACAGGCCGCACAGGATGCAGCGCAGGTAGTTGATCTGGTAGACGCGGCCGTAGCGCTCGCCCGGGCTGAACCGCTCGCCGTCGGGGCCGTCGGTGTTGGACGCGCCCTCGACGTAGATCGCGTCGGCCGGGCAGGCCCAGGCGCAGAGCTCGCAGCCGATGCACTTCTCCAGGCCGTCGGGCCAGCGGTTGAGCTGGTGCCGGCCGTGGAACCGCGGCGCGGTCGGCAGCTTCTCGAAGGGGTACTGCTCGGTGACGACCTTCTTGAACATGGTCCGGAAGGTCACCCCGAACCCGGCGACCGGGTCCCAGAACTGTTCCTTGAGGGTGGGCATCAGCTGTCCTCTCCGGACACGGTGCTGGTCGCGGGACTCGTCTCGAAGGTGAGCGGCGCGGCCGAGCCGCGGACGGCGCCGCCGGCGGGCATCGGCGGGACCGGGATAGCCCGTCGGCGTCGTCGCCGGCCTCCTCGCGTCCGCCTCCTCGCGGCGCCTCGCCGAAGAAGAACAGCGCGAGGAACACGGCGGCCAGCACGCCGATGCCGATCAGGAGGTACTGCCGGTCGATGCCGCCCTCGAGCGAGATCGCGCGGATCGTGCCGACCGCGATGATCCAGCCGAGCGAGATCGGGATGAGGTACTTCCACCCGAGCGCCATGAACTGGTCGTAGCGCATCCGGGGCAGCGACCCGCGCAGCCAGATGAAGAAGAAGATGAAGATCAGCACCTTGCCGAAGAACCAGATCACCGGCACGTAGCCCTCGTTGGCGCCCGGCCCAGACGTGGTCGATCCAGAACGGCGCGTGCCAGCCGCCGAGGAACAGCGTCGTGGCCAGCGCCGAGACGGTGGCCATGTTGATGTACTCGGCGAGGAAGAACAGCGCGAACTTCAGCGAGCTGTACTCGGTGTGGAAGCCGCCGACCAGCTCGCCCTCGGCCTCGGGGAGGTCGAACGGCGCCCGGTTGGTCTCGCCGACCATCGCGATCACGTAGATGATGAACGACGGCGCCAGGATCAGCCCGAACCACAGGTCGTCCTGGGCGGCGACGATCTCCGAGGTCGACAGCGAGCCGGCGTAGAGGAACACCGCGACCAGCGCGAGGCCCATCGCGACCTCGTAGGAGATCATCTGGGCGCTCGAGCGGAGCCCGCCGAGGAGCGAGTACGTCGAGCCGCTGGACCAGCCGCCGAGCACGATGCCGTAGATGCCGACCGAGGCGATCGCCATCACGAACAGCACCGCCACCGGCATGTCGGTGAGCTGGAGCGGCGTGGTGATGTCGGTGAACGGGACCTCGACCTCGGGCCCGAACGGGATCACCGAGAACGTCACGAACGCGGGCACGACGGCCAGCACCGGGCGCGAGCAGGAAGACCACCTTGTCGGCGGCCTTCGGGATCAGGTCCTCCTTGAGCGCCAGCTTCACGCCGTCGGCCAGCGACTGGAGCAGGCCGAAGGGGCCGTGCACGTTGGGGCCGATCCGGTGCTGCATCCGCGCGACGACCCGGCGCTCCCACCAGATGTTGAACAGGGTGAGGAGCACCAGGATCACGAAGATCAGCAGCGTCTTGATGCCGATGAGCCACCAGGGGTCCTGGCCGAAGGCCTCGAGAGCCAGCGGCGTCAGCTGACGACGAGGTTCATCCTTCGGCCTCCTTCACGGTGACCCGGCTGCCCGGGCGACGCGAGGTCGGCCAGCACGCCGTTGCCCAGCGAGTTGGCCGGCAGCCACACGACGCCGTCGGGGAGGTCGGCGACCTCGGCCGGCAGGGTCACCGAGCCGCGGTCACCGGTCAGCGTCACGGTCGGGCCGGCGGCGTCGTAGACCTTCTGGCTGACCCGGGCGACGGCCGGCCGCGCGGTCGCGGCGTAGCGCGTCGTCGCCGTCCTGCATCGAGCCGTTGTCGACCAGCTGCTTCCAGGTGCTGAGCACCAGGCCCTTGGCCTTCGCCGGCTGCGGCCTCGAGCCGCGGCGTCTCCATGGTGGCGCGGTCGCCGTCCCACGGACCGAGCTCCTCCATCTGCGCCCGCGCCTCGGCGACGGTGCGGAAGCCCGAGCGGGCGGCCGAGCTCCTCGGCGATGCCGGCCAGGACCCGCAGGTCGGGCAGCGACGCCGGCTTGCCGAGCACGGCCTCGAACGGCCGCGGGCGGCCCTCCCAGGTGACGAAGGTGCCGGCCTTGTCGGTGACCGGGGCGACCGGGAACACGACGTCGGCCGCGCGGGTCACGTCGGTCTCGCGCAGCTCGAGGGCCACGACGAACGACGCCGCGGCGAGCGCGTCGCGGAAGGCCTGCGGGTCCGCGGTGTCGTCGGGGTCGACGCCGCCGACGACCAGACCGCCGAGCTCGCCGCTGATCGGCCGCGGCCACGATCGCGTCGGCGTCGCGGCCGGCCTGCTCGGGCAGGCTGTCGACGCCCCAGGCGGTGGCGACGTCGACCCGGGCCCCGGCGTCGGCCAGCGGGCGGCCGCCGGGCAGCAGCTCGGGCAGGCAGCCGGCCTCGACGGCACCGCGGTCGCCGGCCCGGCGCGGCACCCAGGCCAGCCGGGCGCCGGACTTCGCGGCCAGCGCGACCGCGGCGGCGTAGGCGCCGGGCGAGGTCGCGAGCCGCTCGCCGAGCAGGATCACCGCGGTGCTGTCGATGCCGTAGTCGCTCTGGGTGCCGAGCGCCTCGAGCGCGGCGGCCTCCTCGCCCGGGACGACCGGGACCAGCTGGCCGTTCATCTTGCGCAGGCCGCGGGTGGTGAACGGCGCCAGCGCGAGGACCCGGGTGCCCGGGGTGCGCCAGCGACGCCTTGCGCAGCCGCAGGAAGATCGTGCCGGCCTCGTCCTCGGGCTCGAGCCCGACGAGGACGACGGTGGCGGCCGACTCGAGGTCGGCGTAGGTCACCGCGCCGCCCGCCGGGACCGGTGGCCGCGACGGTGGAGGCGAGGAACGACGCCTCCTCGGCCGAGAGCGGCCGGGCGCGGAAGTCGATGTCGTTGGTGCCGAGCACCGCGCGGGCGAACCGGCTGTAGGCGTAGGCGTCCTCGACGGTCAGCCGACCGCCGGGCAGCACGCCGACGCCGACGCCGGCGGCCGGCGAGCCCGCGCGCGGCGACGGCGAACGCCTCGGGCCAGGACGCCGGACGCAGCTCGCCGTCCTCGTCGCGGACCTGCGGGTAGGTGATCCGGTCGCCGGCGGTCGCGTAGTGGAACGCGAACCGGTCCTTGTCGGTGATCCACTCCTCGTTGACCTCGGGGTCGTCGCCGGCGAGGCGGCGCATGACCTTGCCGCGCCGGTGGTCGACCCGGATCGCCGCGCCGCACGCGTCGTGCTCGGCGACCGAGGGGCTCGACACCAGGTCGAACGGGCGGGACCGGAAGCGGTACTCGGCCGAGGTCAGCGCGCCCACCGGGCAGATCTGGATGACGTTGCCGGAGAAGTAGGAGAGGAACGGCGCGTTCTCGGCGATGCCGATCTGCTGCTGCGCGCCGCGCTCGAGCAGCTCGATGAACGGGTCGCCCGGGATCTCGTCGGCGAACCGGGTGCAGCGCTGGCAGACGATGCAGCGCTCGCGGTCGAGCAGCACCGGCGGGGAGATGTTCGATCGGCTTGGGGAACGTCCGCTTGACGCCGCCGGCCGGACTCGTAGAACCGGGACTCGCCGCGGCCGTTGGACATCGCCTGGTTCTGCAGCGGGCACTCGCCGCCCTTGTCGCAGACCGGGCAGTCCAGCGGGTGGTTGATGAGCAGGAACTCCATGACGCCCTGCTGCGCCTTGTCGGCGACCTCGCTGGTGACCTGGGTCGAGACGACCATGCCCTCGGCGACCGGCAGGGTGCACGAGGCCTGCGGCTTCGGGAAGCCGCGGCCGTTGCCGGCGTCCGGCACGTCGACCAGGCACTGGCGGCAGGCGCCGACCGGCGCGAGCAGCGGGTGGTCGCAGAACCGCGGGATCTGCACGCCGATCTGCTCGGCGGCCCGGATCACCAGGGTGTTCTCGGGGACCTCGACGACGACGCCGTCGATGGTCACGGAGACGGTCTTGACGGCCGGTCGCCGGCGTCTTCTCCGGGCGCGGTCGTCATGCAGGCACCAGCTCGTCGGCGAAGACGGTGGACTTCGCCGGGTCGAACGGGCAGCCGCCGTGGCGCAGGTGCTCGAGGTACTCCTCGCGGAAGTACTCGATCGAGCTCGAGATCGGGCTGGTGGCGCCGTCGCCGAGCGCGCAGAACGAGCGGCCCAGGATGTTGTCGCACTGGTCGAGCAGCAGGTCGAGGTCGGACTCGCTGCCCTCGCCGCGCTCGAGCGCGGCCAGCGTCTGCACCAGCCACCACGTGCCCTCGCGGCACGGGGTGCACTTGCCGCACGACTCGTGCTTGTAGAACTCGGTCCAGCGCAGCACCGCGCGGACCACGCAGGTGGTCTCGTCGAAGAGCTGCAGCGCGCGGGTGCCGAGCATCGAGCCGGCCTCGACGACCTCCTCGAACCCGAGCGGTACGTCGAGGTGCTCGGCGGTCAGCAGCGGGGTGCTGGAGCCGCCCGGCGTCCAGAACTTCAGCTCGTGGCCCTCGCGCATGCCGCCGGCCAGGTCGATCAGCTCGCGCAGCGTGATGCCGAGCGGCGCCTCGTACTGCCCCGGCTTCGTGACGTGGCCGGACAGGCAGAAGATGCCGTAGCCCTTGGACTTCTCGGTGCCCATCGAGGCGAACCACTCGGCGCCGTGCTCGATGATGCTCGGCACCGACGCGATCGACTCGACGTTGTTGATGACGGTCGGGCTGGCGTAGAGGCCGGCGACCGCGGGGAACGGCGGGCGCAGGCGCGGCTGGCCGCGGCGACCCTCGAGCCCCTCGAGCAGGGCGGTCTCCTCGCCACAGATGTAGGCGCCGGCGCCGGTGTGCACGACGACGTCGAGGTCGTAGCCGGAGCCGTGGATGTCCTTGCCGAGGTGCCCGGCGGCGTAGGCCTCCTCGACGGCGGCCTGCACCCGGCGGATCACGTGGAGCACCTCGCCGCGGATGTAGATGAACGCGTGGTTCGCGCGGATCGCGAAGGAGCTGATGATCACGCCCTCCACGAGCACGTGCGGGTTGGCCATCATCAGCGGGATGTCCTTGCAGGTCCCCGGCTCCGACTCGTCGGCGTTGACGACGAGGTACTTCGGCTTGGGGTTGTCCTGCGGGATGAACGACCACTTCATGCCGGTCGGGAAGCCGGCGCCGCCACGGCCGCGGAGGCCGGAGTTCTTGACCTCCTCGACGATGGCGGTCGGCTCCATGCCGAGGGCCGTCTTCAGGGCGCCGTAGCCGCCCTTCGACTCGTAGGTCTTGAGCGTCCAGGCGCGGTCGGCGTCCCAGATGTCGGTGAGGACGGGGGTGAGGACGTCGGTCACTTCGCCTCGTCCTTCTCTGCTGCGGTCTCGTCCGTCGTGCTCGACTCCTCGACCGCGGCCTGCTCGGCGACCCGGTCGTCGGACTCGGCCGGCGCGCCGACCGCACGGCCCGAGGCCTCGGTGGCCGGGGCGGTCCAGCCGCGCTCGCGGGCGATGCCCAGGCCCACGAGCGACGGGGCACCGGCGGCGGGCCCCTCGTCGACCCGGCCGTCCGGGAAGCCGGCGAGCACCCGCTCGGCCTCGCGCCAGGTGCAGATCCGGGGGCCACGGGTCGAGGTGACCTCCTTGCCCTCGCGCAGGTCGTCGACGAGCTGCACGGCGGACGCCGGGGTCATGTTGTCCATGAACTCCCAGTTCACCATCATCACCGGCGCGTAGTCGCAGGCCGCGTTGCACTCGACGTGCTCGAGGGTGACCTTGCCGTCGGCGGTGGTCTCGTCGTTGCCGACGTCGAGGTGGTCCTTGAGCTGCTCGAAGATCGCGTCGCCGCCCAGCACCGCGCAGAGCGTGTTGGTGCAGACGCCGACGAGGTAGTCGCCGACCGGCTTGCGCTTGTACATCGTGTAGAACGTCGCGACGCCGCTGACCTCGGCCGGCGAGATCTCGAGGATGTCGGCGCAGGCCTGGATGCCCTCGGGCGTGATCCGGCCCTCGACCGACTGCGTCAGGTGGAGCATCGGCAGCAGGCCGGAGCGCGGCTCGGGGTAGCGGGCCGCGATGCTGCGCAGCTCGTCGAGCACGGACGCGTCCAGGGAGGTGGCGGTCATCGGTCCACCCCTCCCATCACGGGGTCGATGGAGGCGATGGCGACGATGACGTCGGCGACCATGCCGCCCTCGCTCATCACGCCGGTCGCCTGGAGGTTGGTGAACGACGGGTCGCGGAAGTGCACGCGGAACGGCTTGGTGCCGCCGTCGGAGACGACGTGGGCGCCGAGCTCTCCGCGGGGCGACTCGATCGGCACGTACGCCTGGCCGGCCGGGACCCGGAAGCCCTCGGTGACGATCTTGAAGTGGTGGATCAGGGCCTCCATCGACTCACCCATGATGTGCCGGATGTGGTCGAGGCTGTTGCCCATGCCGTCGCTGCCGATGGCGAGCTGGCTCGGCCACGCGATCTTCTTGTCGGCGACCATGACCGGCGCGCCCTCGAGTGCGGCGAGCCGGTTGGCGGCCTGCTCGACGATCTTCAGCGACTCCCACATCTCGTTGAGCCGGACCCGGAAGCGTCCGTAGGAGTCGCTGGTGTCCCAGGTCTGCACCTCGAAGTCGTAGTCCTCGTAGCCGCAGTAGGGCTCGCTCTTGCGGAGGTCCCACGGGTAGCCGGTGCTGCGCAGCACCGGGCCGGTGATGCCGAGGGCGAGCACGCCGTCCAGCTCGAGGTGTCCGACGTCCTCCAGGCGACCCTTGAAGATCGGGTTCGCGTTGCAGAGCGCGGCGTACTCCGGCAGCCGCTTCTTCATCAGGGCGATGAAGCCGCGGATCTCGTCGAGGGCGCCGGGCGGCAGGTCCTGGGCGACACCGCCGGGGCGGATGAAGCCGTGGTTCATGCGCAGGCCGGTGATCAGCTCGAACAGGTCGAGGACGAGCTCGCGCTCGCGGAACCCGATCGTCATCACGGTCAGCGCGCCGATCTCCATGCCGCCGGTCGCGATGCAGACCAGGTGCGAGGAGATGCGGTTGAGCTCCATGAGGAGGACCCGCATGACCGAGGCCTTCTCGGGGATCTGGTCCTCGATGTCGAGGAGCCTCTCCACGCCGAGGCAGTACGTCGTCTCGTTGAAGAACGGCGACAGGTAGTCCATCCGGGTCACGAACGTGACGCCCTGGACCCAGGAGCGGAACTCCATGTTCTTCTCGATGCCCGTGTGCAGGTAGCCGATGCCGCAGCGGGCCTCGGTGACCGTCTCGCCCTCGAGCTCGAGGATCAGCCGGAGCACGCCGTGCGTCGACGGGTGCTGCGGGCCCATGTTGACGACGACCCGCTCGTCGGCGTCCTCGGCGAGGCCGCTGACGATCGAGTCCCAGTCCTGGCCCGAGACCGTGAAGACCTTGCCCTCGGTGGTCTCGTTCGAGCCCGCGTAGATGTCTTGAGTCATCAGTTGTAAGACCTCCGCTGGTCGGGCGGGGGGATCGTCCCGCCCTTGTACTCCACGGGGATGCCACCCAGCGGGTAGTCCTTGCGCTGGGGGTGGCCCGGCCAGTCGTCCGGCATCAGGATCCGGGTCAGGGCCGGGTGACCGTCGAAGACGATCCCGAACATGTCGAACGTCTCGCGCTCGTGCCAGTCGTTCGTGGGGTACGTCGCCACGATCGACGGGATGTGCGGGTCGGCGTCGGGGCAGCTGACCTCGAGCCGGACCCGGCGGTTGTGGGTCATCGAGAGCAGGTGGTAGACCGCGTGCAGCTCGCGGCCGGCGTCGTCGGGGTAGTTGACGCCGCTGACGCCCGCGCAGAGCTCGAACCGCAGGGCCGGGTCGTCGCGGAACTGCTGCGCGACGGCGACCAGGTGCTCGCGGCGGACGTGGAAGGTGATCTCGCCGCGGTGGATGACGACGCCCTCGACAGCGGCGGGCTCGATGCCGGCGCCGTCGAGCGCGGTGTCGAGCGCCGCGGCGACGTCCTCGTGCCAGCCCTCGAAGGGACGCTTCGACGCACCCGGGAAGACGACCGGCTGGACGAGCCCGCCGAAGCCGCTGGTGTCACCGGTACCGCGGACGCCGAACATGCCCTCGCGCTGGCCGACGACCTGGATCTCGGTCTCCGGGGCGAGCTCGGCGGGGGCGTTCTCGGGCGACTGGTCGACCGCTGCCTGCTCGGGGCCCTTGGGCTCGGGGATGACGTCCTTCTGGTCCTCGCTCAACGCATGAGGCCCTTCATCTCCGAGGTCGGCAGGGCCTTGAGCGCGTCGTTCTCGCGGCTCTCGATCTGCGCGGCCATGTTCGCGCCGAGCGGCCGGTTCTGCACCTGGTCGTGGAGCTTGAGGATCGCGTCGATCAGCATCTCGGGCCGCGGCGGGCAGCCGGGGAGGTACATGTCGACCGGGACGACGTGGTCGACGCCCTGGACGACGGCGTAGTTGTTGAACATCCCGCCGCTGCTGGCGCAGACACCCATCGCGAGCACCCACTTGGGGTCGGGCATCTGGTCGTAGATCTGGCGGAGGACCGGAGCCATCTTCTGGCTGACCCGGCCGGCGACGATCATCAGGTCGGCCTGGCGGGGGCTGGCCCGGAAGACCTCCATGCCGAAGCGGGCGAGGTCGTACTTCGGGCCGCCGGTCGTCATCATCTCGATGGCGCAGCAGGCCAGGCCGAACGTGGCCGGCCAGAACGACGCCTTGCGCATGTAGCCGGCGACACCTTCGACGGTCGTCAGCAGGACGCCGCTCGGGAGCTTCTCTTCAATACCCACAGGTCAGTCCCAATCCAGTCCGCCGCGACGCCAGACGTAGGCGTAGGCGACGAAGACGGTGGCGATGAACAGGACCATCTCGACCAGCCCGAAGTAGCCCATCGCATCGAACTGCACGGCCCACGGGTAGAGGAAGATGATCTCGATGTCGAAGACGATGAAGAGCATCGCGGTGATGTAGTACTTCACCGGGAACCGGCCGCCGCCGACCGGCTGTGGCGTCGGCTCGATGCCGCACTCGTAGGAGTCGAGCTTGGCCCGGTTGTACCGCTTCGGCCCGACCGCGGCGCTCATGGCGACCGACCCGGCCGCGAACGCGAACGCCAGTCCCGCCAGCACCAGTACCGGTATGTAGAGCTCCACCCGGACCTCTCCTCGCAGCTGTGACTCAAGTCTCGTTCGTGAACTTGTGAATGCGCTCACTAAGTCCGCTCGGACTCATACTGCCACTCGCCGGACACAGCGTGAAGTCGGGGCTATTCGGCCTCTGACCTGCGGAAATTGGGAACGAAAACGTGCGCTAATTCGCGTACCGGCGACGAGCCGGATCAGGCCGTCGCCCGGTGCAGGGCGACGATCCCGCCGCTGAGGTTCCGCCACTCCGGGGACTGCCACCCGGCGTCGCCGATGAGGTCGGCCAGGCCGGCCTGGTCGGGCCAGGCACGGATCGACTCGGCCAGGTACACGTAGGCGTCCGGGGACGACGACACCGCCCGGGCGACCGGCGGCAGCGCCTTCATCAGGTACTCGACGTAGACCGTGCGGAACGGCGCCCAGGTCGGGTGGCTGAACTCGCACACGACCAGCCGGCCACCGGGCCGGGTCACCCGCCGCATCTCCCGGAGGCCGGCGAGCGGGTCGACGATGTTGCGCAGCCCGAACGAGATCGTCACCGCGTCGAACGTGTCGTCGGCGAACGGCAGCCTCGTGCCGTCACCGGCCGTGAACGGCAGGTGCGGCTTGGCCTTCTTGCCCACCTGGAGCATCCCGATCGAGAAGTCGCACGGGACGACGAGCGCTCCGGCGTCGGCGAACGGCTGGCTCGAGGTACCGGTGCCGGCGGCCAGGTCGAGCACGATCTCGTCGCGCTTCGGGTCGACCGCCTCGATCACCTCGCGGCGCCAGCGCCGGTCCTGGCCGAGCGAGAGCACGTCGTTCGTGACGTCGTACCGCTCGGCGACGGCGTCGAACATCCGCCGGACGTCGGCGGGTTCCTTGTCGAGCTCGGCACGGACCACGAGGTGAGCGTATGAGTTGCGCGTGTCGTGCAACCAAACGGTGCACCCAGGCGTCACCCTCATGACCGGAGAGACCTTCTACTTCCCCGGCACTTCTGAAGGAGTCTTCTCATGTCGTTCGTGCGCCGTCTCGCGCTCGGTCTGCTGAGTGTCGCGCTGCTCGTCGGCGCGGCCATCGCTGCCGGGTCCGCCATGCGTCCCGCCGGTGAAAGCAGTGCCACGCAGGCGCCGCCCGCCGCGGAGCAGCCCCAGTCCTCACCCCGTCCGCGCCCGGCCCCGCAGGCCGAGCCGGTGAAGCAGACCCCCACCCGCTCGCCCGCGAACCCGACCCGCCCCCTGGAGGCCGGCCGGCCGATCCTGGAGCCGGGCGACGAGGGCGACAAGGTCCGTGACCTGCAGGCCCGCCTGGTCCAGCTCGCCTGGTACTTCGGCGACGTCGACGGGACGTACAACGACCTGACCGTCGACGCGGTCCGCGGCTTCCAGGAGAAGCGCGGCCTCCCCGTCACCGGTCTCGTCGACCGACGCACCCTCGACCGGCTCGACGCGATGACCACCGAGCCGAGCCGCGACCAGCTGGGGCTGCACAACATCCCCGGTCCGGCCGACCCGCGATGCCTGACCGGTCGTGTCCTCTGCGTGGACAAGTCCAGCCGCACCCTGCGCTGGATGATCGACGGCGTCGTGCAGCGGACCTTCGACGTCCGCTTCGGCTCGGCCGAGCTGCCGACCCGCGAGGGGGAGTTCAGCGTGGGCTACAAGAACGCGGACCACGTCTCGGACCTCTACGACACCTCGATGCCGTTCGCGATGTTCTTCTCGGGCGGACAGGCCGTGCACTACTCGCCTGACTTCGTGGCGAACGGCTACAACGGCGCCTCGCACGGCTGCGTCAACGTGCGCGACTACGAGGGGGTCGCCTGGTTGTTCGACCAGGTCGAGAGCGGCGACAAGGTCATCGTGTACTGGTCCTGACGCTCCTCGACCTTGCGCTGGCTGCTGCCGGCGACGCCCCCGATCAGCACCAGCACCAGGGTGCCGACGAGGGCGCCGACCGGCAGCAGGAACGCGAGGACCTCGAGGCCGTCGCTCCAGCCGGCTGCGGCGAGCCGCTCGTTCGACTCCCAGACCCCCCACAGCTCGACACCGAAGACGCCGACGGTGCCGAGCACCGCGAACCAGGCGGAGTACGCAGCGGCGACGCCGAGCACGAACGGGAGCAGTGCGGTGACGGCGTAGACGCGCCAGTCGATGTACTCCGTGTCGTACGACGTGGTCGAGCCGGGCTGGAGGGTGGCGCCGGTCGAGATCTCGAGGGCCACCAGCACGAGGACGACGCTGGTGATGAACGAGAACGCGGCCAGCAGGGCGGCGGTGGCGTGGCGCGACGGGGTGGTCATGCACCCAGGACACCTGTGACGAGGTCGGTGCCGCGTGAGTTCACGTGCTCAATCGGCATGGCCGTACGCTTGCCGATCGTGACGACAGGCACCACCGCGGAGGGCACGGCGCTCCCCCTCCCCCTGGTCGTCAGGACCATCCCGCTGGACCTCCCGGCCGACGCGTCCCTCCTCGACTTCCTGCCGACCACCCACCCGGTGACGTGGCTGCGACGGGGGGACGGGCTCGTGGGCTGGGGCCGCGCGGCCGAGATCCACACCACCGGCGCGACCCGGTTCGCGGACGCTGCCAAGTGGTGGTCGGAGACCACCGGCCACGCCGTGGTCCGCGACGAGGTCGGCGAGCCCGGCAGCGGCCTGGTCTGCTTCGGCTCCTTCGCGTTCGCCGACGAGCCGGGCAGCTCGATCCTGGTGGTGCCCGAGGTCATCGTCGGCCGCCGCGGCGACCGCACCTGGCTCACGACCGTCTCCCGCGGAGCACTCGACGCCGCCGCGACGGTGACGCTGGCCGAGGCCCCGCGCGCACCGCAGGGCCTCGTCTTCGCGGACGGCGCCCTGAACGGCGACGAGTGGATGGGCGTCGTCGCCGAGGGCGTCGCGCGCATCGAGGCCGGCGACCTCGAGAAGGTGGTGCTGGCCCGCGACCTCGTCGCGACCGCCGAGCAGCCGGTCGACGTCCGGTGGCCGCTCCGCCGGCTGTCCGAGGACTACTCGACCTGCTGGACCTTCCACGTCGACGGCATGTTCGGCGCCTCGCCCGAGATGCTGGTGCGCCGCGAGCGGGGCCTGGTCACGTCGCGCGTCCTGGCCGGCACCATCCGCCGGACCGGTGACGACGACCGCGACATGGCACTGGCCGCGACGCTCGCCCACTCGTCGAAGGACCTCGAGGAGCACGAGTACGCCGTGCGCTCGGTCGCCGACGCCCTCGACCCGCACTGCTCCTCGATGAACGTGCCCGAGGCGCCGTTCGTCCTGCACCTGCCGAACGTCATGCACCTCGCCACCGACGTGGCCGGCGTCGTGCACGACGCCGACACGGTGTCCTCGCTCCAGCTCGCGGAGGCGCTGCACCCGTCCGCCGCGGTGGGCGGCACCCCGACCACCACGGCGTCGGCGCTGATCGCCGAGATCGAGGGCATGGACCGCGGCCGCTACGCCGGCCCGGTCGGCTGGATGGACGCGACCGGTGACGGCGAGTGGGCCATCGCGCTCCGCTCGGCCGAGCTCGACGGCGCGACCGTCCGGCTCTTCGCCGGCTGCGGCATCGTCGCCGACTCCGACCCGGAGGCCGAGCTCGCCGAGGCCCAGGCCAAGTTCGTCCCGGTCCGCGACGCGCTGTCCTAGTCCATAGAGTCGGCGCATGCCCTCCGGCGCGCACGACCACCCCCGCGACCCGCGCAACGACGAGATCCTCATCTGGGTCAACGGCGAGCTGAAGCCGCGGGCCGAGGCGACCGTGTCGGTGTTCGACTCGGGCTTCGTGCTCGGCGACGGCATCTGGGAGGGGCTGCGCGTCCACGGCGGCCACCCGGCGTTCCTGGATCAGCACCTCGACCGCCTCTGGGAGGGCGCGGCGGCGCTGATGATCGACCTGGGCGTGACCCGGGACGAGCTGACGCGGGCGGTCTACGCGACGCTCGCCGCCAACGGCATGACCGACGGCGTGCACGTGCGGCTGATGTGCACGCGCGGCGTGAAGTCGACGCCGTACCAGGACCCGCGGGTCACCGTCGGGCCGGCCACGATCGTGATCATCGCCGAGCACAAGGAGCCCACCCCCGAGACCGTCGAGCAGGGCCTCGCGCTGTTCACGACGCACGTGCGCCGCGCGACGCCCGACACGCTCGACCCGAAGCTCAACGCGCACAGCAAGCTCAACGACATCCTCGCCTGCATCCAGGCCTACCAGGCCGGAGCGGACGAGGCCCTGATGCTCGACCCGCACGGGTTCGTCGCGACCTGCAACAGCACCCACTTCTTCGTGGTGAAGGGCACCCCCGACGAGCCCGAGGTGTGGACCTCGGACGGCCGCTTCTGCCTGGGCGGGATCACGCGCGGCAACGTCCTCGCCGTGTGCCGGGCCCACGACATCGCCGCGCAGGAACGGACCTTCAGCCTCACCGACGTCTACTCGGCACACGAGGCGTTCGTGACCGGGACCTTCGCCGGCGTGGCACCGGTGCGGTCGGTCGACGGCCGCACCATCGGCGACGGCACGCGCGGCCCGGTCGTGACGCGGCTCCAGGAGCTGTACGCCGAGTGGGTCGCCGCCGACGTGGCCGGGCGGACCGCGCCGTGACCGTGCGGGTCGCGATGTGGTCGGGCCCGCGCAACATCTCCACCGCGATGATGCGGTCGTGGGAGAACCGGCCCGACACCGTCGTCGTCGACGAGCCGCTGTACGCGGCGTACCTCCTCCGCACGGGCCTCGACCACCCGGGCCGCGACGAGGTCATCGCCTCCCAGCCGACGTCGTTCGACGAGGCGGTGGCCGGACTCTCAGCGCCGCTGCCGGGCGGCGCCACCGTGCACTACGCGAAGCACATGGCGCACCACCTGGACACGAGCACGGACCCGTCCTGGACCGAGGCCTTCCGCAACGTGCAGCTGATCCGCGACCCGGCGGAGGTCGTCGCGTCGTACGTCCGCTCCCGCGAGGCCTGCGAGCCCGAGGACATCGGGCTGCTCCAGCAGGTGTGGCTGACGGAGCACTGGGACGCCGCCGGCCTGGACGTGCCGGTCATCGAGGCCGCGGACTTCCTGCGGCACCCCGAGTCCCACCTGCGCTGGCTGTGCACGTGGCTCGGCATCGGTTTCACCGACGCGATGCTCGCCTGGCCGCCGGGCCCGCGGGAGTCCGACGGCGTCTGGGCGCCGCACTGGTACGACGCCGTGCTGGCCTCGACCGGGTTCGCGCCGCTGCGGCCGCGTGAGGTGGACCTCTCGCCGCACGACGCCGCCGTCGCCGAGGCATGCCGACCCGCGTACGAGGCGCTCCACGAGCGCCGGGTCAGCGCTAGCTGGTGATCCCCAGGTAGACCAGCACGCCGATCAGCCCGAGCACCAGGACGGCGGCGAACAGCGCGAGCATCTTGCCGCCGGAGCCACTCACCTCGCCGGGCGTCGTCGCGTAGGGCAGCGCGGCCGCCGGGCCCGGCGTCATGGTGCCGGCCGCGGGCGGTGCGGCACCCGGCGTCGTCGGCGCAGCGCCGCCGAAGAGGGTGGCGAAGCCACCCATGCCGAGCTGCTCCAGCGAGCTCCGCACCTGGGCGAGCGCCTCGGGGCCGATGACCTGGGAGAGGTCGACCTGCTGACCCGCGCCGTACACCTGGCCGTTGACCGAGATGACGGGCGGGATGGTGACGACCTGCGCACCCGGGGTGTTCGCGGCCTGCGCGACGGCCGCCGCGCCCGCGCCGCCGAACATGCCGCCGAGCATGGCGCTGATGTCGACCGCCTGCCCGGCCGGGACCTGCTGGCCGTTGATCATCACGACCGGCGCGTGCCCGTCGTACGGCACCGGGACCTGCGGGTGGTTCGGGTCCGCCGCCCGGGCGTTGCTGAGCTCGGCCTGGACCTTGGCGACCTGGGCCGCGGCGTCCGCCAGCTTCTGCTCCAGCTCGGTGACCTTCGCGCCCTCCGGTGTCGGAGACGCAGGGGTGGGGGTGCTGCTCATGTCAGGTCCTTCCCGTCAGCGAGGCGAAGGTACTCCAGGCCTTCCTTCGGCAGGAAGGCGTTCATGTGGCCGTCCACGATGCCGAGGCCGGCCTCGGAGTAGACGCGGTCGTGGATCGCGAGGTTGCGCGGCGCCTTCACGGCGCGGGCGAAGTCGACGCCCTCGGACGCCTTCATCCACGGTGCGCTGACCGGCACCAGCAGCAGGTCGACGCGCTCGCCGGGCTCGGTGAGGGCGTCGCCCGGGTGGTAGATCCGGCTGTCGCCCGCGGTGAGGACGTAGCCGCTGTTGTCGAACCGGGGCATCTCCGGGTGGATGACCGCGTGCAGCTCGCCGACGGCGCGGACCGGCAGTCCGACGTCGAAGGACTCGTCCGGCGCCACGACGGTCACCCGCTCGGCCACGTCCGGGGCGTCCTCGCGGATCCTGGCCGCGACCGCGGCGATCGTCCAGATCGGGGCGTCGGTCGCGCGCAGGTGGTCTGGCAGGTAGTGGTCGAGGTGCTCGTGGGTGATGAGGACGGCGTCGGCGCCGTCGACCGCCTCCGCGTCGGTGAAGACCCCGGGGTCGATGACGACGGTGACCCCGTCGTGCTCGACCCGGACGCAGGCGTGCCCGAACTTCGTGATCCGCATGTCCCGAGCCTAGGCACCGATCAGTTCCCGGGACGGCGCGGATCACATCTGTTGAAGGCGGCACCGAGCCGCCTCGGCAGATCGAGGAGCTCACATGGACGACAAGGGACGGCTCCGCTGGGTCGTCGTGCTCACGGGGGTCGGGTCGTTCATGGCGGCCCTGGACACCCTGGTGGTGGCCTCGGCGCTGAGCACGATCCGCGAGGACCTGGGCGCCTCGCTGACCGACCTGGAGTGGACGGTCAACGCGTACAACCTGAGCTTCGCGGTGCTGCTGGTCCCCGCCGCCGTGCTCGGCGACCGGCTCGGCCGGGCCCGCACGTACGCCGCCGGGCTCGTGCTGTTCGCCGTGGCGTCGGCCGGCTGCGCGCTGGCCGGCAGCGTGGGGGCCCTGGTCGCGCTGCGCGTCGTGCAGGGCGCCGGCGCCGCCGTGGTGATGACCCTCGGACTGGCCCTGCTCACCTCGGCGTTCCCACCCGAGAAGCGCGGCGCGGCCCTCGGCCTGTTCAGCGCGGTCACCGGGCTCGCCGTCGCCAGCGGTCCCCTGGTGGGTGGCGCGGTCGTCGACGGCCTCGCCTGGCAGTGGATCTTCTGGCTCAACGTCCCGGTCGGCCTGGTCGCGGCGCCGCTCGCCCTCAAGCTCGTCCCGGAGGTCCGGGTGGCCGGGAGCCGTCTCGACGTGCCGGGCGTCGCGCTCCTCGCGGGTGGTGTCCTCGGGCTCGTCTGGGCGCTCGTGCGAGGAGAGCCCGCCGGGTGGACCAGTGGGGAGGTGCTCGGCGTCACCGCGGTGGGCCTCCTGCTGCTCGTCGGGTTCGTGGCCTGGGAGCGCCGGGCGCCGTACCCGCTGCTGCCCCCACGCCTGGTGCGCGTGCGGGGCTTCGCCGCCGGCAACGCGGCCATCTTCCTGACCTTCGCGGCGCTGTTCTCGGCCGTCTTCTTCTACGGCCAGCTGCTGCAGGTCGTGATGGGCGAGTCCCCGCTCGGCGCCGGGATCCGGCTGATGGCCTGGACCGGCACGTTCCTCGTCTTCGCGCCGGCGGCGGGCGCCCTGGCCGACCGCATCGGCGAGCGGCCGCTGGTCACGACCGGGCTGACGGTCCAGGCGGCTGCGATGGTCTGGTTCGCGACGACCGTCGGCACCGACCTCTCCTACCTCGACACCCTCGGCCCGTTCGTCGTCGGCGGCTTCGGGGTCTCGCTGGCGATCCCCTGCGGGCAGAGCGCGGTGGTCGCCGCGGTGGCGGACCACGACGTCGCGACGGCGTCCGGGGTCAACGCGACGATGCGCGAGCTCGGCGGCGTGCTCGGCATCGCGGTCACGGTCGCGGTCTTCGGTGCGCGCGGGGGCTTCGCGAGTCCTGCCGAGTTCGTCGACGGCTTCCGGGGCGCCGTGCTGGCCGCCGCCGCGCTCTCGGCCCTCGGAGCCCTCGCCGGGGCGACCCTCCCGGCCCGGCGGGGCGTCACCGACGATCCCGACATCCAAGCCACCGGACCACTGGGGTCCGGGACGTACGAAGGAGCAGCAGCATGACCGCACGGATGGTGACCTACCAGGTGAAGGACGGGCGCGCGGAGGAGAACTCGGCGTACGTTCGCGACGTGATGGCGGACCTCGAGGCACGCAGCACCGAGGGCGTGACGTACGCCGTCTACCTGCTCGACGACGGCGTCTCGTTCGTCCACGTCGTCGACGAGGAGGGCGAGGGCGGCAAGGTGCAGGTGTCGGAGGCCTTCCAGCGCTTCACCGCCACGCTGGTCGAGGACCGGTGCGCCGACACCCCGCAGCTGCACCAGATGACGCTCGTGGGGAGCTACTCGGGATGACGCTGGCGTCGGAGGAGTTCGCCGAGCAGGTCGCGCCGATGCGGCCGGGGCTCCTGCTGCACTGCTACCGGATGCTGGGCTCCTCCCACGACGCCGAGGACGCGGTGCAGGAGACGCTGCTGCGCGGGTGGCGCGGGGTGGACCGGTTCGAGGGACGCAGCTCGCTGCGGACCTGGCTCTACTCCGTGGCCACCAACGTCTGCCTCCGCGAGATCGAGCGCCGCGGGCGGCGGCTGGTCCCGGTCGACCTGGGTCCGGCCGCCGACCCGGCGGACGGGCTCGGACCGCCCCTGACCGAGACGGCGTGGCTCGGGCCGCTGCCGGACGCCGGTCTCACCTGGGGGTCGACCCCGGCCGAGGCGGTCTACGAGGAGCGCGAGGCCGTCGAGCTGGCCTTCATCGCCGCGCTACAGCACCTGCCCGCCCTCCAGCGGGCGGTGCTGGTGCTCCGCGACGTGCTCGCCTTCTCGGCCGTCGAGACCGCCGAGATCCTCGCGACGACCGTGCCGTCGGTGACGAGCGCCCTGGCGCGCGCCCGCGGCGCGGTCAGGGCGGTGCTCCCCGAGCGCAGCCAGCAGGAGGTCCTCCGCGAGGTCGGCGACCGGCAGGTCCGCGCCACCGTCGCGGCGTTCGTGGCCGCGTGGGAGCGCAACGACGTCGGCGCCGTGGTCGCGCTCCTCACCGAGGACGTCGAGATGACGATGCCGCCGTACGCCGAGTGGTACCGCGGCCGGGCCGCGGTCGCCGCCTTCCTCGCCGAGGTGCCGATGGCCGAGGGCCGGCGCTGGCGGGCCGAGGCGACGACGGCGAACGGCCAGCCCGCCCTCGCCTTCAGCACGTGGGACGAGGGCATCGGCGCGTACCTCAGTCACGGCCTCTCCGTGCTCGACTTCGGCCCGGGCGGGATCACCGCGTTCACCACCTTCCTCGAGCCCTGGGTGGTGCGCACCTAGGCTCGGCGCGTGGCCTTCGACCTGGGTGACCCGTCCTTCGACGTGACCTCCCCTGTCGTGCACGCCGCACGAGAGCAGGACTGGTACGTCGAGACCACCTGGGGCTGGGCGGTGCTGCGCCACGAGGAGGCCAGTGCACTGCTGCGGGACCGGCGCTTCCGCCAGGGCAACGCGAGGTGGCCGGAGCAGAACGGCGTGCACGACGGCCCGTTCGCCCAGTGGTGGGGCGAGACCCTGCTCAGCCTCGAGGGCGACGACCACTCCCGGATCCGGCGCCTGCTGGTCCCGGCGTTCCGGAACCGCGCGATCGCCGCGATGACACCGACCTTCCAGGCGCTCGCGAACGAGCTGATCGACGAGTTCGCGCCGCGCGGCGAGGTCGAGCTGATCTCCGAGTTCGCCGAGCCGTACGCCGCCCGGATCATCTGCCTGCTGCTCGGGCTGCCCGACGACGAGTGGCCCCAGGTCGCGCACTGGGCCGACGACCTCGGCGCGTCGTTCTCCATCGACGTGGGCCGCCAGGTCCCGCGCATCGAGTCGGCGCTCGCCGGCCTCACGGCGTACGTCGACGAGGTGGTCGCCGACCGGCGTGCCCACCCCCGCGAGGACCTCGTCACCACGCTGGTGCAGGTGGAGGACCTGACCGAGCGCGAGCTCTCGGTGGCCCTGGTCTTCCTCGCGTTCGCGGGGATGGAGACCACCCGCAACCAGCTCGGTCTCGCCCTCCAGACGCTGCTGCGGCACCCCGACCAGTGGGCCCTCCTGGCGGAGCGACCCGACCTCGGCCCGGCCGCGGTCGAGGAGGTGATGCGGGTGAACCCGACGGTGACCTGGGTGACCCGCGAGGCCATCGAGGACGTCGACCTCGACGGGCTGCACGTCCCGGCGGGCGGCATCGTCCAGGTGCTCTCGCACGCGGCGGGCACCGACCCGCGCGCGGTGCCGCAGCCCGCGTTCGACATCACCGCCACCGACCGGGTGCCGCACCACGGCTTCGGCGCCGGCATCCACCACTGCCTCGGCCACTTCGTCGCGCGCACCGACATGGCGGTGGCCCTGCCGCTCCTGGCCCGCCGGATGCCGGACGCGGAGTGCGACGGCCCCGGTGAGTGGTTACCGGTCTCCGGGAACACCGGAGCGATCCGGTTCCCGATCAGATTCACCCCCACGACGTAGGAGACACCGTGCTCGCCATCACCGGTTCGACCGGCCAGCTCGGCGGGCTCGTCGCCCGGGACCTGCTCGGCAGCGACCTCCGCACCGCCGCCCGCCTCCTGGTCCGCGACCCGGCCCGCGCACCCGACTACGACACCGACGTGCGGGTCTGCGACTACACGGACGCGGCCTCGGCGAGCGAGGCGCTCGACGGCGTGGACGTGCTGTTCATGGTGTCGGCGGCCGAGGCCGTGGACCGCCGCGACCAGCACCGCACCTTCATCGGGGCCGCCGCCGCGGCCGGCGTCGGTCACGTCGTCTACACCTCGTTCGCCGGTGCCGCCGCCGACGCCACGTTCACCCTCGGGCGCGACCACCACGACGCCGAGCTGGCGATCCGCGAGAGCGGCATGCGGTTCACCTTCCTGCGCGACAACTTCTACGCCGACCTGCTGCCGCTGTTCGCCGACGAGGCCGGGGTCATCCGCGGCCCGGCCGCCGACGGCCGGGTCGCCGCCGTCGCCCGACGCGACGTGGCGGACGTCGCGGTGGCGGTCCTGCGCGACCCGGCGGCGCACGTCGACGCGACGTACGTGCTCACCGGGCCGGAGGCGCTGACGCTCGCCGAGATCGCCGAGCGCGCCGGTCCGGTCCTGGGCAGGGACCTCCGCTACGAGGAGGAGTCGGTCGAGGAGGCGTACGCGTCACGCCGCGCGGCGTACGGCGCCGAGGACTGGCAGCTCGACGCCTGGGTGTCGACCTACACCGCCATCGCGGACGGCTCCTGCTCCGCCGTCACCGACGACGTGGCCAGGGTGACCGGCCACCCGGCGAGAACCATCGAGCAGGCGCTACGCGGCGAGTGAGCGCTGCGGGTGTCAGCCCGTCGTGTGGTGCACGAAGCACCAGCGCCAGTCCTCGCCCGGCTCGGCCGACTCCATGACGGGGTGCGTCGTCTCGTGGAAGTGCGCGGTGGCGTGCCTCCTCGGTGACGAGTCGCAGCAGCCGACCTCGCCGCACACCAGGCACTGGCGCAGCGCGACCCACTGGATGCCCTCGTCGATGCACTCCTGGCAGACGGGGTCCTCGACCGTGTCGACGGCCGGGTACTGCTCGAGGTCGTCGCAGGAGTCTCCGGTGCGCCGGACCGACATCGCGTTCTGCACGTCCCGCCGGTCCTCCGCGGCGCGGTCGAGCATCGACTCCTCGATGTCGAGCATCGCCAGCACGTCCTCGACGACCTCGGACGGCACCGAGCCGGCGTCCCGGATCTCGAGGACCCGCTCGCGCTCGGCCTGGATCATCGCCTGCCGGATCCGGTTGTACTGGTCGCTGGGCGACTCCTGGCCCTCGACGGTGGCCAGCCGCTCCCACGCCGCGAAGTTCCGCTGCTCGAGGCGCTGGGTGATCAGGTCGATGACGCCGTGCCGGTCCTCGTACTCCTGCTTCTCGAGCTCCTTCATCGCCGCCTTGGACGCCTGCTGGAGCAGCGTCGCGCGGGCGAGCGCGTCCTCCGCGGGGTCCGGGCCGGGGACCTTGAGGCGCCGCGCGAGCATGGGCAGCGTCACGCCCTGGATGAACAGCGTGCCGGCCACCACGGTGAGGGCGATGAGCAGCAGGACCTCGCGGTACTCGGTGTCCGGCTCGATGACGAACGCCGCGGCGAGGGTGACCACGCCGCGCATGCCGGCCCACCCGAGCAGGAAGGTGAAGGTCCACGGTGGGCGTCGCCCCTGGGCGTCCGGCGCCGGACGCACGATGAGGTAGCGGGCCGGGAAGACCCAGGCCATCCGCAGCACGATGCAGGCCGCCAGCGTCGCGGCGCAGAGGGCGACGATCCGGCCGCCGGTGACGTCGCTGTCGCGCGCGCCGTCGATGATCCACCAGGCCTGGAGGCCGATGAGCAGGAACACCGTGTTCTCCAGGAGGAACGCGATCATCCGCCAGTTGAGCCGCTCGGCGACGCGGGCCTGCGGCGACTGGATCCGCTGCGACTTGTGGCCCAGGAGCAGACCGGCGACGACCACGGCGATGACACCAGAGGCGTGGATCTCCTCGGCGCCGACGAACGCGATGAACGGGACGACGAGCGAGATCGCGCCGTCGATCACCGGGTCGGTCACGAAGAAGTGCCGGACCTTGGCGACCAGGACGAACAGCACGAACCCGACCAGCGCACCACCGCCGGCCGCGATGACGAAGTCCACGCCGACGTCGAACGCGTCGAGGCCGCTGCCCGTCGCGACCGCGAGGGCGGTGCTCAGCGCGACCAGGGCGGTCGCGTCGTTCAGCAGCGACTCGCCCTCGAGGATGGTGGTGATCCGGCGCGGGAGGCCGATCCGGCGCCCGATCGCCGTGGCCGCGACCGCGTCGGGTGGCGCGACGACCGCCCCGATGGCGAACGCGAGCGCCCAGTCGAGGTCGGGGAGCAGCAGCTTGACCACGACGGCGACGCCGGCGGTGGTGAACGCGACGAGCCCGACGGAGAGCAGGAGGATCGGCCGGCGGTTCGCCCGGAAGTCGACGAGCGAGGTGTTCTGCGCGGCGGCGTAGAGCAGGGGCGGCAGGAGGCCGAACAGCACGACCTCGGACTCGAGGTGGACCTCCGGCACCTGCGGGATGACCGCCCCGATCGCGCCGACGACGACCAGCAGCAGTGGCGCCGGGATGTCCAGGCGGTCCGCGAGAGCCGTCGACACGAGGACCGCGATGGCCATGCCGACCAGGAGCAGGGTGATCTCCACCCCCGAATCCTTGCAGTCAGGGCGTGAGGGCCCGGATCCGCTCGTCCAAGGAGCGGCGGTCGTCACGCCGGACGGCCGCCTCGACCACCTCGATGCCGCCGTTGGGCGACGCCAGCGCGTGCTCGAGCTCGCCGAGGCCGTCGACCCGCCAGTGCGGGGTCCGGGTGGCCGCGCACAGGCTCGCCAGGTCGACGCCGTGCGGCGTGCCGAAGAGCCGCTCGAACGCGTGGCGGTGCGCGGGAGCGCCCTGCTCGAGCATCGAGAAGATCGAGCCGCCGTCGTCGTTCACGACCACGATCGTCAGGTCCGGGCGCGGCTCGTCCGGGCCGAGGACCAGGCCGTTGCTGTCGTGCAGGAAGGTCACGTCGCCCATCAGCGCCAGGTTGCGCGAGCCGTGCGGCCTGCCCAGGGCGGCGCCGATCGCGGTCGAGACGGTCCCGTCGATGCCGGACAGGCCACGGTTCGCGATGACCTTCCGGCGTTCGCCGACGCCGTACGGCAGCGCCATCAGGTCGAGGTCGCGGACCGGGCTCGAGGCACCGACGAGCAGCAGGCCGCCCGCCGGGACCGCACGACTGACCGCGCCGGCGACGGCGTACGGCGTGAGGCCGGCCTCGGCGGCGAGCAGGGCGTCCAGCTGGCCGGACACCGAGGCGTCGGCCGCGTGCCAGGCAGCCAGCCAGGCCGGGTCGTCGGCTCCGTCGACGCGCGGTTCGACGACCGCGGAATCGACGGCGAAGGGCCGGGCGAGACCGCCGGCGCTCATGTCGACCACCTCGACGTCCTCGCGCGACAGCAGCCGCGTCACCGGCCGGGACAGCGTCGGGTGGCCGGCGACCACCACCCTCTCCACCTGCCGGCCGAGGTCGCCGTCGAGCAGGAGCCGGTAGCACCGCACCACGTTCGCGCCGTTGCGGGCGCCGCTGCTCGGCTCGGCGAGGAGCGGCCAGCCCGCCTCCTGCGCGAGGACGCGGGCCGCGGATCCTGCGTCGTCGCCCGCGACCACGACCGTGCGCGGGCCGCGAGCGAGGAGCTCCCGCTCGGGCCGGGTCCACCCGGGGCGGACGGCGGGGGCGAGGTCCGGCTGCCAGCGGTCCTCGGGCACCAGCGGCTCGTCGAGCTGGACGTTCAGGTGCAGGGGCCCGGCGCCGACGGCCGGCGGCGTCCCGCCCTCGACCACGTCGACGACCGGGACCAGCCAGCCGAAGACACCGACCTGCTCGGTGGTCTGGTTGGCGCTCGTCCCGCGCAGCCTCTCGGGCCGGTCGGCCGTCACCGCGACCATCGGCACCCCGGCGTGCACCGCCTCGAGCATCGCGGGGTGCAGGTTGGCGACGGCGGTACCGGACGTGCACACCACCGCGGCGCGCGAGCCCACCTTGCTGAGCCCGAGCGCGAGGAAGCCGGCGGAGCGCTCGTCGATGCGGGTGTGCAGCCGGAGCACCCCGGCCTCCGCCGCGTCGAACACCGCGAACGAGAGCGGCGCGTTGCGCGACCCCGGCGCCACCACCACGTCGCGTCACGCCCGCCTCGACCAGGGCGGTGACGACGGCACGGGCGAGGTCGGTGCTGGTCACGCTCGCAACCCTCGCACCTCGGCGAGACGGGCCTCCCAGCGCGCCGCCCGGTCGCCGGTGGCGAGGAGCCGGTCGAGGGCGGCCGGGTCGACGACCGGCGCGCCGACGGGCAGGGACCCGTCGACCGGGAGCGAGCGACTCGGCCACGACGTCGGCGGTCAGCAGCTGCACGGTCGCCAGCCCGCACGCGTACGGGAGCTCCGGCAGGGCACCCGCGAGCGCCAGCCCTGCCGCGATGCCGACGGAGGACTCGAGGGCCGACGACACGACCACCGGGAGCCCGATCTCCTCGGCGATCCGCAGGCAGGCGCGGACGCCGCCGAGCGGCTGGACCTTGAGGACGGCGATGTCGGCGGCCTCGAGGTCGCGGACCCGGTAGGGGTCCTCGGCGCGCCGGATCGACTCGTCGGCGGCGATCGGCACGTCGACCCGGCGGCGGACCAGGGCCAGGTCCTCCACCGTGGCCACCGGCTGCTCGACGTACTCGAGCCCGCCGGCGGCGCGGTCGAGCACCCGGATGGCCGCCACGGCGTCCTCGACCGACCAGGCGCCGTTGGCGTCGACCCGGATCGCAGCGCCGGGGCCGAGGGCCGCGCGGACCGCCTCGACGCGGGCCTCGTCGTCGGCGAGGGCCTGGCCGGGCTCGGCCACCTTGACCTTGGCGGTCCGGCAGCCACCGGCGGACGCGATCCGGTGGGCCTGCTCGGGGCCGACGGCGGGGACGGTGACGTTCACCGGGACCCGGTCGCGGACCGGCGCGGGCCAGTCCCCGGCGGCTGCCTCCTCCGCGCAGCGCAGCCAGGGCTCGGCCTCGCGCGCGTCGTACTCGAGGAACGGGCTCCACTCCCCCCAGCCGCCGTCGGGGCCCCGCAGCAGCACGCCCTCACGGACCGTGATGCCGCGGAACCGGGTGTGCAGCGGGATCGAGAAGACGGCCGTCATGCGAGCGCCCGCAGCCGCACGCGGTCCGGCTTGCCGTTGTCGAGCATCGGCACCGACGGCAGCACGACCAGCTGCCGCGGCGCCCACGACCGCGGGTGCTGCTCCGCCACCCAGTCGCGGAGCACGTCCAGGTGCAGTCCCTCGCCGACCACGAAGGCGACCAGCCGGTTGCCCCACTCCTCGTCGGGCACCCCGAGCACCTCGGCGTCGACCACGTCCGGGTGCTCGCGCAGGCGCCGGGCCACGGCCGGTCCGGGCACGTTCACGCCACCGGTGACCACGACGTCGTCGAGCCGGCCGAGCACCTGGAGCCGGCCGTCCTCGTCGATCCGCGCCGCGTCGGAGGTGCGGAACCAGCCGTCGACCAGCACGTCGGCCGTCAGCGCGGGATCGCCGTCGTAGCCGTCGAAGAGCATCGGGCCGGTCACCAGCAGGCGTCCCTCCGCGTCCACCTTCAGGGCGACGCCGTCGAGGCCGACGCCGTCGTACACGCAGCCGCCGGCCGTCTCCGCCGAGCCGTACGTCGCCACGACCGCGACCCCGGAGACGGCGGCGCGCTCGCGCAGCCCGGGCTCGATCGGTCCGCCGCCGAGCAGGACCCTGCGCAGGGAGCGCAGGGCGGCCGTCTCGGCCTCGTCGTCGAGCAGGCGGTGCAGCTGCGTCGGCACGAGCGAGACGAAGTCGAGGTCGGCGGCCTCCGCCGCGGCGGCGACCGAGCCGTGGTCGTCGAGAAGCACCGGCGCGCGGCCGGCGACCAGCGACCGCGTGATCACCTGGGCCCCGGCGACGTACGACGCCGGCAGGGCGAGCAGCCAGCGACCCTCGCCGCCGAGCCGGCGCGCGGTCGCCTCGACCGAGGCCAGCACCGCCCGCCGGGAGAGCACCACCCGCTTGGGCGACCCGGTCGAGCCCGACGTCCCGACCACGAGCGGCTCGTCGTCCGCCGCGGCCAGCCAGGTCGACAGCGCGGAGACGACCTCGGCCGTCGACCCGCGCAAATCCACGCGACTCACCGTAGTGCCGCGTGATCACATGGGATCGTGCCCGGCCGCTTCGACCGCTTCCTGCCACCGACACCGCTGGCGCGTCGGCTCTCGGTCCAGTCGGTGCTGTTCGCGGTCGGCGAGGGCACGTTCATCACGGGCAGTGCCGTGTTCTTCACCCAGATCGTCGGGCTCTCCGCCGGTCAGGTCGGCCTCGGCATCACCGTGGCCGGGCTGGTGTCGTTCGCGCTGTCCGTGCCGCTCGGCAAGCTCGCCGACAGGTTCGGCCCGAAGCGGATGTGGGCGACCGGCGCCGGCACCGGCGCCCTGCTCTACGCGGTGTGGCCGGTCATCGACGGCTTCGCGGCGTTCCTCGCGATGATGGTCCTGCTCGAGGTCGTCGGCACGGTCGGCTGGTCCGGGCGCGGCGCGTACACGATCGACGTCTTCCCCCGCGAGGAGCGCGTCCAGTCGCAGGCCTTCATGCGCGCCGCCCTCAACATCGGCTTCACCGTCGGGGCCCTGGCCGGCGGTCTCGCCCTGGCGTTCGAGAACGACGACATCGTCCGGATGGTGCCGGTGTTCACCGCCGTCGTGCTGCTGCTCAACACGCTGTACATCACCCAGCTGCCGGACGCCGCGCACGACAAGCCGCTGGTGGAGACGAACGAGAGGCCGCCCGAGAAGAAGACCGGCCCCAGCGCGCTGCGCAACCGCGGCTTCCTCGCGCTCAACGTCTGCGACGGCGTGCTCGGCACGAACCAGGTCCTGCTCAACATCGTCATCCCCCTGTGGCTGGTGCAGGAGACCGACGCCCCTCGCGTGCTCCTCGCCTGGCTGTTCGGCACGAACACGGTGATGGCGGTGCTGCTCCAGGTCGCCGCCGCCCGTGGCGTCGACTCGGTCTCCGCGTCGCTCCGCGCGGCCAGGATCAGCTCCGCCTTCTTCGTGCTGTCCTGCCTGATCGTGCTGGTCACCCACGACACGGTCGGCTGGGTGACGATCGCGCTGGTCTGGCTGGGGCACGTCACGGTCACCGGCGCCGAGCTCTTCCAGTCCGCGGGCCACTGGGGGTTCATGTCGGACCTGTCCGACCCCGAGCGCCTCGGCGAGTACCAGGGCGCCGCCAACCTCGGCAGCACGCTCGGCCACATCTGGGCCCCCGCGGCGTACACCTACCTGGCCATCGAGTGGGGGGCCGAGGGCTGGCTCGTGATCGCCGGCATCGTCGT
Source organism: uncultured Actinomycetota bacterium (assembly GCA_963815335.1). GTDB lineage: Bacteria > Actinomycetota > Actinomycetes > Propionibacteriales > Nocardioidaceae > Nocardioides. Next base: position 618,685 of record CAWFGL010000013.1, on the reverse strand, counting down.
CCTGGCGACGATCGGGATGGGTCCCGCGGCCCGCTCGGCCGAGCGGTTCCTGGCCCGCGACGTCGCGGCCCGCGAGGTGCCTGCTTAGATCACTGACCGTGGCGACGGCTGGTGAGTGGGTGGCGGGCGCTCGTCCGCGCACCCTCCCGGCCGCGGTCTCGCCGGTGCTGGCCGGCACCGGTGTCGCGTCGTACGTCGACGAGGCCGTCTGGTGGAAGGCGGGGCTGGCGCTGGTCGTGAGCCTGGCCCTCCAGGTCGCGGTCAACTACGCCAACGACTACTCCGACGGCATCCGCGGGACCGACGCGGACCGGGTCGGACCGATGCGGCTCGTCGGCTCGGGGGCTGCGGAGCCCGCGGCGGTGAAGCGTGCGGCCTTCCTGGCCTTCGGCGTGGCCGGTGTCGCCGGCGTGGCCCTGGCGGCCTCGACCGCGTGGTGGCTGGTGGCCGTCGGTCTGGTGTGCGTGGTGGCCGCGTGGTTCTACACCGGTGGCGCGAGGCCGTACGGCTACCTCGGGCTCGGCGAGGTGATGGTCTTCGTGTTCTTCGGGCTGGTGGCGGTGGTCGGGACGACGTACGTCCAGACCGAGACCTGGGAGTGGCCGGCGCTCTTCGCCGCCGTCGGCGTGGGCTCGCTGGCCTGCGCGATCCTGGTCGTGAACAACCTGCGCGACATCCCGAGCGACACCGTCGCCGGCAAGCGGACCCTGGCCGTGAAGCTGGGCGCCGACCGGACGCGGGCGCTGTACCTGCTGCTGGTCCTGGCCGCGGCGGTCGCGGTCGCCGCGGTCGCCGTGTCGACGACGTGGTGGGCGCTGCTCGGGCTGGGCTTCCTGGCCGTCGCGACGCCGGCCGTCCGGACGGTCACCGGCGGGGCGACCGGTCCGCTGCTGGTCCCGGTGCTCCAGCAGACCGGTCTGGCCGAGCTGGTCTGGGCCGTCCTGGTCGCGACACCCCTGCTCGTACGCTGAGGGTGTGCTGACCTTCCTGATCATCGTCGCCCTGGTGGCGGCCGCCGTGGTCGTGTGGCGCATGCGGGTCCCGTTGCTGGCCAAGATCCTCGGCCAGCCGCAGTCCCGCATCCAGCGCCAGATCGAGCGGCGCCGCGACTAGCTAGTCGGCGTCCTCCTTGGCCTTCATCTGGTCGAAGGCCGTCGTCGCGCGCGTCGCGCGCTCCTCGACCCGCTGCGCGAACGCCGCCCGCTGCCGCTCGAGGAGGAAGTAGGAGCCGACACCGCTGATCACGAACGCGAGGATCACGGAGACGAAGACGTTGGCCTCGTCCGCGACCAGGACCCACGCGCCGACGATGGCGCCGAACGTCGCGAGGAACAGGACGATCCGCAGGCCGGTGTAGACGATGAACGGCTTCACGCGGCCAGCCTACGAGCCGGCGGAGGATCGGGCCGGGTTCGGGTCCGCGATGACCACGGGGGGCGTACGTTGGATGCCGTGCTCAAGGTCCTCTTGGTCGTCCTGCTCTTCGCGGCGCTGACCTACGGCCTCATCCGGGTGATCGAGCGGCGTGGCGTCGCCGGCTGGCCGCGCGGTCGACGGCCGGGGCCCCGGCCGGAGCCTCGCGTGACCGGCCCGGACGACGACCCGGACTTCCTGCGGGACCTGGACCGCAAGCGGCGCGAGCCGCCGGACCCCGAGGACCCGGCCGGCTGAGCCGTCCCACGGTTCGGACGTCCCGGTGCCGGACTGGTCCGTTCCCCGAACAAACCGGGGTCCTGCGGCGTATTTTCTAGGGTTATGAGCAACCACCCGGCCGAGCCGGGAGAGGGCGCCGACGACCTGATCGGCCGGTGGCTGGCCCACCACGAGAAGCCCTCCGACGATGGCGAGGCGCCGCCGCCGCGGCGCGTCCCGAGCGCGGCCCGCTTCAGCGAGGCCGTGACCCCCGTCGTCCGTCCCTCCGCCTCGGAGACCCTGAGGGACCTGGAGAAGCGCGCGGTCGACCGTCGCGACGGGCTCGGTCCCGTCGCCCCGCCGTCCTCCTTCGGCGTGAAGCGCGGTCTGCCCGGATCCGTCCACAGCGGCCCGAGCGGCGAGCCGGACCGGAACTTCGACCGCGGCGTCGCCGAGCTCGACCGGCCCTCCCCGGTGGGCTTCGAGCCGGTGATCATCGGGTCGGTCCGCAAGAAGAAGGACCAGCCCGAGCCGGAGAAGGAGAAGGTCGGCCGGCTCAAGCGGCTCCGGTCCCGCGTCGCGGCGTCGGCGGACCAGGAGACGTCCACGACCACCGCGGACGTCGTCCACGACGAGGCGGTGTCCCTTCCTCCGCCCCCGGTCTTCAAGAACACCCCCGCCGCCGTCCCGCCGCCCCCCGTCTTCGAGACGAAGGTCGTCGAGTCCGTCCTCGAGGCCCCGGTCGTGCCCGTCGTCGAGGCCGAGACCCGAGCCGGCGGAGGCCCCGCCCAAGCGCAAGGTCGTGGCCTACGAGGACATGATCGCCCTGGCCACGATGGCCGCGCTGCCCGACGAGCCGGATCCGGAGCCCGTCGAGGACACCGAGCCCGCCGCGGACACCGAACCCGCCGCCCCCGTCCTCCCCCCTGTCGCCGAGGAGGCCACCCCAGGATCCGAGGACCAGCCCGTCACCGAACCCGAGATCGTCGTTGAACCCGTCGTAGGGACCGAGCCGGTGCTTCCCGGTCCGGAGCTCGCAGCTCCCCCCTCCCCCCACCAGGTCCTGCCGGAGCAGCAGGACGACGAGGTTCCCCCGATGACCCCTGCTGCGTCGTCGACGCCCCGGCCCCACCGACGCCCCGGCGCCGACTCGTGGCGCGCCCGAAGCCGCAGCCGGAGGCCGACGAGCCGAAGCGCCGGCTGGTGGCGCGCGCCCGGACCGCCGTCACCGACACCCCTGACGCCGCCCGGGGCATGATCGCCGCCCGCGCCGCCACCCCGGCGCCGGCACCAGTGCCCGTGCCCGTGCGCGGGGAACCGGTCGCCTCGCCCGCTGCGACCGCCGTCGCGGTCGACACGGCAACGCCGGTCGCGCCGCGGATGGAGATGCCGACGGTCTACGAGTTCGCGCCGCTGAGGGCCTCACGCCGGTTCCTGTCGCTCATGCTCCTGGTCGGACTGGTCGCCTCGGTCTACCTCGGCTACGGCGCCTACCTGTCCCGCGACTCGATCGAGATCGGCATCGCCGGCATCACCACGCTGGCCACCCTGGTCATCTGGGGCATCCGCGCGGGAGCCAGCGTCACCCGGCTCACGGTCCGCAGCGGCCAGCTCGAGATCGTCAGGCAGGGCGCTCGCCAGGTCTTCGACCTGACGAGCGGCTACACGCCGATCGAGGTCGTCGGGAGGCCGGGGAGCAAGAAGTGGAAGGTCATGTTCCTGCGTCGGGGCATGGCGCCGGCGGTCGTCGACTCGACCATGGTGGACGGCAAGGACTTCATGCGGATCCTCAGCTTCTTCCACCCCGAGCTGCAGCCCGTCAAGAAGTAGGGATCCAGTAGCGGCGCTTGCCGTTGCGGGTGTCCTCGTAGACACCGGCGTTGCGCTCGATCGTGCGCGCGGACGCCAGGTTGTCGTCGTCGCACGTGACGAGCGCGCGCTCGATGCCGAGCTCGGCAGCCCGTCGTACGGCCAGCGCGAGCGCGCGGGACGCGTGTCCCTCGCGGCGACGCGACGGCCGGACGCCGTACCCGATGTGGCCGCCCTCGTTGAGCAGCCAGTCGTTGAGCCGAGTGCGGATCGCGAGGAAGCCGACGACCTCCCCGGGGTCGCCGTCGGTGATCCAGTAGAACTCGCACGGGACCATGTCGCCCTCGTCCGGCTCGGCCTCGGCGGCGAGGAGCACGTCGACGAACCGGGCGCAGCCCGCCTCGGTCAGGTCCCACTGCTCGGCCTCCGGCAGCATCCACAGACCCGAGCCGCTCACGTGCAGACTCTCGGGATGCTGCTCGGCCATCGCCGCCGCCCAGCTCGTGTGCAGTCGGACGTCGGGCCGTGCGAGCGCGGTCATGGCTCATTCCACCAAGAGCCGTCGATGCCGGGCGAGCGCCTTTCCAGAACTGGAACGTGTTCTAGAGTGCCCCCGTGCCGGGCTACCTTCAGGACGACCTGCCTCCCGAGGAGGTCGAGCGGCAGCGCGCGCTCTACGGCCCGTTCACCCAGGCCGTCCGCGAGCTCGTCGACGCGACCATCCGGACCACGGTGGACGACGACGAGATCCGCGCGGTCCGCGCCGAGGTCGAGGCGCTCACCGCGCGGCTGCGCGCGAGCGAGATCGACGGGCCGTACGGCGTCCGGTTCAGCCGCGGTCGCGGCCGGCCGTGGGGAAACCCGGTGGTCGGGCTGCGGAACGCGGTCGCCCCGCCGGTGGTCATCGAGCACGACCCGACCGCGAACGGCAACGTGTGGGCCGACTTCCACCTGGGCGCCGCCTACGAGGGACCGCCCGGCCTGGTGCACGGCGGCGTCTCCGCCCTGGTCCTCGACCAGGTGCTGGGCGAGGCGGCCGGCGCCGGCGGCAAGCCGGGCATGACCGGGACGCTCACGCTGCGCTACCGCCAGGGCACCCCGCTCGGCGACCTGCGGGTCGAGGGCTGGATCGACCGCGTCGAGGGCATCAAGACCTTCGCCAAGGCACACATCATCGGACCGGACGGCGTGACCGTCGAGGCCGAGGGCGTGATGATCCTGCCCCGGTGGGCTCGTGAGGCGATCGAGAAGCAGACCGGCGAGGCGCCGTCCTACTTCGAGTAGGACTCCGCCAACCCGAGGTTCGCGCCGCGCTCACCGGCATCCGTCAGGCGAGCCTCCTCGAGCGCCAGCGCCTCCAGCTCGGCGCGACGCTGCTCGAGCCGCCGGACCTGGTCGGCGTCGGGCGGCGACACGAGGTCCGAGGCGCCGTGCTCCAGGCGCTGCAGGGCGCTGCGGCCGAAGATCTGCTGCTCGGTGGCGGTCCGTTCCGAACGACCGCGGCCGAGGAACGAGACCAGCCAGTGCAGCACGGCGGTGACGCGGTTCTTGAACCCGGTGATGTAGACGAGGTGCACGGCCAGCCACATCAGCCAGGCCACGAACCCGGTCAGCCGGAACCGGCCGATCAGGGCGACGGCGCGGAAGCGGCTGATGGTGGCCATCGAGCCCTTGTCGAAGTACTTGAACGCCTTGAGGGGCTTCTTGCCCTCGATCCGGCCCTCGATGGTCTTGGCGGCGTACTTGGCGCCCTGGATCGCGACCTGGGCGACGCCCGGCAGGTGGTCCAGGGCGATCATGTCGCCGACCACGAACACCTCGGGGTACCCCGGCAGGGTCAGGTCGGGGTTCACGCCGATCCGGCCGGCCCGGTCCAGCGGTGCCCCGGTCTGCTCGGCCAGGGTGCCGGTCAGGCTGCTGGCCGAGACGCCCGCGGCCCACATCTTGGTGACGGCCTCGATCCGCTCGGTGCGCTCGTCCTTGTACTTCACCACGAGCCCGCGCTCGTCGACGTCGGTGACCATCGCGCCGAGCAGCACCTCGACGCCGAGCTTCTCCAGCTCCTTCTTCGTCGAGGCCCCGAGCTTCGCTCCGAACGGCGGCAGCACCTGGGCCGCGGCGTCGATGAGCACGACCCGGGCGGTGCGGGTGTTGATGTAGCGGAAGTCGCGGCGCAGCGTGCGGTGCGCGAGCTCGGCGATCTGCCCGGCCATCTCGACGCCCGTGGGCCCGGCGCCGACCACGACGAAGGTCAGGAGGTGGTCGACGTCCTCACCCCGGCTGGCCCCGAGCTCGGCGAGCTCGAAGGCACCGAAGATCCGGCCGCGGAGCTCCAGGGCGTCGTCGACCGACTTCATGCCGGGCGCGAACTCCGCGAAGCCGTCGTTGCCGAAGTAGGACTGGCCCGAGCCGGCGGCCACGATCAGCGAGTCGTAGGGCGTGACGGTCTCGCGGCTCAGGACGTGCGAGGTGACCGTGCGCGCGGCCAGGTCGATGCCCGTGACCTCGCCCAGCAGCACGGTGGCGTTCTTCTGCCGGGCCAGCACCTCGCGGGTCGGCGGTGCGATCTCGCCCTCGGAGAGGATCCCGGTCGCCACCTGGTAGAGCAGCGGCTGGAACAGGTGGTGGGTGGTCTTCGCGACCATCGTCACGTCCACGTCGGCCCGCTTGAGCGCCTTGGTGCCGAACAGCCCGCCGAAGCCGGAGCCGATCACGACCACCCGGTGACGTCCTGTGTTGGTGCTCATGTCCTCAGTCTCCTCGTTCCGTCGACGTCCCCGCGACCCGGTGTCCTGCCGAGTTGCCCGGCTCACACGCGCAGATTTAGTACCCTCGAACGGGCGCTCGGGCCGCCCACAGGTTTGTTTGCCGTACCCACGGGTAGAACGCTGGCGGCAGCTCGCTGCTTCCTCAGCTTCTCCTCTCGAGCATCCTGGAGCGCACCTGTGCCGTTGAACCGGCCGGCCCTGACCCTGGGCTCGGGCCCACGGGGCGTGCATGACGCGCGCCGCTGGGTCGTGCGCACGTGCCAGGACATCGACCGCCACGACCTCGTGGAGTGCGCCGAGCTCGGCGTCTCGGAGCTGGTGACCAACGCGCTGCTGCACGGTGAGCCGCCGATCCAGGTGCGGGTCCGCGGCACCGCCGAGCACCCCCGCATCGAGGTGCGCGACTCCTCGCGCGAGGCGCCGATCCTCCCCGGTGAGGCGTTCGACGCCGAGCACCGGCCGGACGAGCTGCTCACCTTCGGCCGCGGCCTGGGCATCGTGGCCCGCAGCTCCGACGCGTGGGGTGCCGAGATCGAGGACGACGGCAAGGTCGTCTGGTTCGCGCCGGCCGACGGCTTCTCCGAGGACGAGGGGGTGCCCGGCCAGATCACCGGCAGCGACGGCTCCACCCCTCGCCCCACCCCGACCCGCGACCGGGTCCGCGTCCAGATCCTCCAGGTCCCGCTGCGTCTCTACATCGACTTCCAGCGGCACTTCCGGGAGCTGCGCCGTGAGGTCCGCCTCCTGGCGCTCGCGCACGAGGACGCCTACCCCCTGGCCAAGAGCCTGAGCGACCTGTTCGGCACCCTCGACCGGCACCTGCGCGAGGGCATCGGCGTCGAGCAGATCGAGACGGCGATCGCCCAGAACCGCTCCTCGACCGACCTGGTGGTGCACATGCCCCGCGCGACGGCGCGCACCCTGTCGCGGTTCGTCGAGCTGCTCGACCTCGCCGACGACTTCTGCCGCCAGCAGCGGCTGCTGTCCCTGGCCCGCACCGCCGAGCAGCACCGGTTCCAGACCTGGTTCCTCTGCGAGTTCGTGCGCCAGGCCGAGGGCGAGGAGCCGCTCGGCTGGACCGACATCACCCGGAGCCGACGCACCTCCGTCTCGTGACCCGCCGGGCGTCCGCCACGGCCCTGGCCGTGGTCGGGCTGGGCGGAGCGGCCGGGGCCGTCCTCCGCTGGGTGCTCGTCGAGCTGGTCCCGGACGGGGGCGGCTTCCCGTGGACGACGTTCGCCGTCAACGTCTCGGGGTGCCTCGCGATCGGGTTCCTCCCGCTGCTGACGCGGCGGCCGCTCCTGACCACCGCCCTCGGCCCCGGCCTGCTCGGCGGCTACACGACCATGTCGGCGTACGCCGAGCAGTCCCGTGCCCTGCTGGCGGACGGGCACACCGGCACTGCCCTCGCCTACCTCGTCGGCACGCTCGCCGCCTGCCTCGGCGCGGTCGTCCTCGCCGACCGCCTCGCCGGTGACGAGACATGACCCCCCTCCTCGTCGCGCTCGGTGCTGCCGTCGGCGCACCCCTCCGCTACTGGCTGAGCCTGCGGTTCGACTCCGACGAGTTCCCGACCGGCGTCTGGCTCGCCAACACCGCGGGGTCGACCCTGCTCGGTCTCTTCGTCGGGCTGGGCGCGCACGGCGGCGGCCTCGCGCTGCTCGGCACCGGCTTCTGCGGCGGCTTCACGACGTACTCGTCGTTCGCCGCGCAGACCGTCGGCCGCGGACGGCGCGGGCCGAGCTACGCCGTCCTCACGGTGGTCGGGTCGCTGGCCGGGTGCGCGCTGGGCTTCTGGGCGGGGAGTCAGGCGTAGCCGAGCTCGTGCAGGCGGTCGTCGTCGATCCCGAAGTGGTGCGCGATCTCGTGGACGACCGTGATCCGGACCTCCTCGACGAGCTCGTCCTCGGACTCGACGAGGTCCAGCAGCGGTCCGCGGAAGACGAGGATCCGGTCGGGCAGGTGACCGCTGTTCATGGTGTCGCGCTCGGTGAGGGCGACACCGTCGTAGAGGCCCAGCAGGTCGTCGGGCTCACCCTCCGGCGGCTCGTCCTCGACGAGGACCACGACGTTGCGCACGAGCGAGGCGAGCTCGTCGGGGATGCCGTCGAGCGCCCGGTCGACCAGCGCGTCGAACCGCGCGTCGTCCATGTCGATCGGCATCCGCTCATTCTTGCCGGTCTACGGTGACGACGTGCCCGCCAGCCGACGTCGCCGCCTCCAGACCTGGGTCGGCGTCGGGTTCCTCCTCGCCGGGCTGTCGCTGGTCGGCTGGTACTGCTGGCAGACGTACGGCACCACCTGGCAGAGCCACAAGAAGCACGACCAGGTCGTGCAAGGAGCTCGAGGCCGGCTGGGGCGAGGGCTCGGTCACCGTCGAGACCGAGTTCGGTGACGCCCTCGCGGTCATCCGGATCCCGCGGTTCGGCACGGACAACGCGGTCCCGCTGCTCGAGGGCACGTCGGACGAGGTGCTCGCGGCCGGCTTCGGGCACGTCGGCGGGACCTCCGGGCCGGGTGAGCCCGGCAACGTCGTGGTGGCCGGCCACCGGGTCACCCACGGCGAGCCGCTGCGGGACATGCCCGACCTCGAGGTCGGCGACGAGGTCCTCGTCGAGACCGCCGACGCGGTCTACACCTACGTCCTGACGACGGGTGGCGACGACCTCGAGGTGCCGTTCACCGCGTCGTGGGTGCTCGACCCGCGTCCGCAGAACCCGGACGCCGGCGGCGTCGGGCCGAGCGACGCTCCGGCGCTGCTGACGCTCACGACGTGCTCGGAGCTGTTCCACACCGACGACCGGCTGGTGGCGTTCGCGTCGCTCACCGAGACGACGCCCAAATGACGCCAGGAAATGATGGCGACCCCGACGGGACTCGAACCCGCGGCCTCCGCCGTGACAGGGCGGCGCGCTAACCAACTGCGCTACGGGGCCAGGCTGCTCCACTGCGTGAAGCGGTGCGACTCTAACCTACCGTCGGCGGCGACTCCGAATCGCCGGAACGGTCCGAGGACCAGCACCCCCAACGGGATTCGAACCCGTGCTACCGCCGTGAAAGGGCGGGGTCCTGGGCCGCTAGACGATGGGGGCCGGACTGCCGAGACAGGATAGTCCCGCGGTTCGGTCGGCGCCGCATCGCTCCTGTAAGGTGCTCACCGCTCGGGCAGGTAGCTCAGTTGGTACGAGCGTCCGCCTGAAAAGTGGAAGGTCGGCGGTTCGACCCCGCCCCTGCCCACGAGCATCGAGGGCCCTCACCGGCGTGCCGGTGGGGGTCCTCGGCCGTTCAGAACCCGAGGCGGTCGCGGTAGGAGCGCAGCCACGTCGCGTAGCGCGCGAGCTGCCAGTCGTCGGCCAATGCCAGGGCGGCGTCGGCCGCGTGGCCCGCCTCGTCCACCTCGCCCAGGGCGGCGTGCGCCAGGGCGCGGTAGCCGTCCGTGGGGCCGTAGACGACGGAGTACCCCGCGATCGCCATCCGTCCCCCGAGCGGCAGGAGCTGGTCCCGGGTGTGCGCCGCCTCGCCGAGGTGACCGGCGAGCAGAGCCGCCTCCGCCGACAGGGACGCCGACGCGGACGAGTTCCAGTTCTCGACCGGGTGGCGGATCGGGTGGCGGAGCTCACGCTCCAGCCGGCCGGCGTCGCCGAGTCGCGCCAGCGCGACGAACACGACGTCGCGACCGAAGTCGCCCATGACGGCGTCGGCGGCCGCCTGGACGGCGTCCGACATGCTCTCGAGCGACTCGTCCCAGAGCGCGGCGAACAGTGCGAGCGCTCCGCGATGGAGGTCCCGGATCAGCACGCTGGTCCGTGACGAGAGCTCGAACGCCTCCGTACGCCGGCGCGCCACCTCGTCGTCGTCGCCGCGCATGCTCGCGAGGCCCAGCTGCATCCAGTCGATCGCGAGCAGGGCGTAGCCGTTCCGGCGGCGGCGGGCGAGCCGTTCCGCCTCGGCGACGTACTCGTCGTAGGCGCCCCGGTCACCCAGCTCGAGGGCGTCGCCCGCCGCCACGACCAGCGCGCAGGGCAGCGCCTCGTCGTCGCCGCTCTCCCGCGCCGCGTCGAGTCCCTCCACCGAGATCGCTCGCCGGTCGACGGCTCGCGACGGTCGCCAGAGCACGAGGCCGGTGGCGCGCGCCGCCCACCACACGAGCTCGGGGTCGCCGATCCGCCGGGCCATCGCCATGCCCTCGTCGGCGAGCGCCGCAGCCTCGGCCTGACCACCCGGGTCGTAGAACAGCTGGACGGCGAGGCCGAGGAGCAGCCGGCACCGATCGGGCGAGTCGCTCTCGGGCACGTGACGCAAGGCCCACCTGAGGTCGTCGACGACGTCCTCGTCGACCTCGAGCCACTGGACGGGCAGCCACACGCTGTCGCGGGTACTGGCCGCGACGGCCTCGGCCAGCCTGACGGGGTCGCCGGCCGAGCGGGCGGCCCCGATCGCCTCGGCCGCGAGTCCCTGGACCTCGGTCCACTCGCCGTCGACCTGGCGGTCGTGGATGCAGGTCAGCAGCAGCTCGTGACGTTCCGGCGCCGTCCCCGCGGGGTCGCGGCGGTGCGCGTCGAGCGCGGCAGCCATGTAGGACGACGCCTCCTCCCGCGCGTAGCGGCTGCGGGCCAGGCCGGCCGCCGCGGCGTTGGCCCGCCAGGCCTGCCCCGAGTGCGCGGGCCCGGAGGAGGACCAGTGCCGCGCCAGCTCCGCCACCCGCTCGTCGGGAGCAAGCGCACCGGTCTCGTGGTCGCTCGAGGACGTGGGCGGTCCGGGCGTGGATCCGCTGGAGCCGGGAGGGTGTGGCGGTCGAGGCGACGGCGTCGCGGGTGAGGGCGTGGGCGAAGGCGATCCAGGAGCCGTCGACGTCCGCGACCAGGCCGGCCGCGCGGGCGGGCGCGAGGTCGGCGTCCACGAGGTCGGGCTCCGAGGCCGCGACCTCGGCGAGCAGGTCCAGGGGGAAACGCCGCCCGAGGACGGCTCCCTCCACGAGGAGCTCCTGGGTCCGCTCGGGCAGCCCCCGCAGCCGGTTCTGCACGACGTCGACCACGGTCGCCGGGAGTGAGTCGTCGCGGCTCGCACCGGCGAAGCGGGCGAGCTCGACGAGGAAGTACGGGTTGCCGCCCGCCCGCTCCGTCCACCGGCGCAGCACCGGGTCCGCGGCCTCGCCGGCGATCGCGGACAGCAGCTCGGTCGACGCCCCGTCGGGGAGCCCGGTCAGCTCGAGGTGCACGACATGGCGGCGGGCGAGTGCCTCGAGGACCGCACCCAGCTCGCCGGCCGGCTCCGGGTACGGCCGGCGGGTCACGAGACAGACGAGACGCGCATCGTCCGGAGCCGTCGCGACGAGGTGCCGGAGGGCGCGCAACGTCGAGGTGTCCGCCCAGTGCAGGTCGTCCAGGACGAGCAGGACCGGCTCGCGGGTCGCCTGCTCGAGCACGGCCCCGCTCAGGGTCTCCCACACCTGGAAGGCGAGCTCCGCCGAGGCACCGGCCGCCGTGTCCCGGCCCTCGAGGACCTGCTGGACGCTCTCGGGGATGCTCTCGAAGAGCTCGTCGACCAGGAACCGCCACGGCCACAGCGGAGGCGCACCGTCGTCCTGCGAGCAGCGCGCCACTGCCACCCGCACGCCCTGGGCGGACGCGTAGGACACGACCTCGCTCACCAGGCGGCTCTTGCCGATGCCCGCCTCCCCGACGAGCTGGACGAACCGGAGCGCGCCGCCCGCAGCAGCGTCGACCGCGTCCCTCAGGGTGCCCAGCTCGGCGTCGCGACCGACGACGGGCCAGGTCGACGTTCGCCGTCCGGGTGCCGGGCGCGCGCGACGGCGGCGCCTCGTGGGGCCGGTGCTCGCGGACCGGCAGCGCCTCGTGGCGCAGCAAGGCGCCCTCGAGCTCCCGCAGCTCCGCCCCCGGATCGAGCCCGAGCTCGTCGGCGAGCACCTCGCGGGCTCGGCGGAGGGCGGCCAGCGCGTCCCCCTGCCGGTTGGTCCGGGCGAGGGCGAGCGCGTGCACGGCCCAGGTGCGCTCGCTCAGGGGGTGCCGCACCGTGAGCAGCTCGCTGGCCGCGATCACGGTCGCGTGGTCGCCCAGCGCGAGCAGGCCGAGCAGCCGGTCGATCTCGGCGGTCGTGCGCAGCTCGTTCAGCGAGCCGCGGACGGCGAGCAGGTCGGGATGGTCGGGCAGGTCGGCGAACGCGTCGCCGGTCCACCAGCCGAGGGCCTCCTCGAGTCCTTGGACGTCGGCGGCGACCTGGGCGTCGGCGGGCCACGGTGACGCCGTACCCGGACGGAACTGCGCGCCCAGCGGGGCGAGCCGGCGGTGGGTCTCACCGACGCGGTCGGCGAACGCGTGCGCGTCGACGTCGGAGCGGGCCAGCTGCAGCCGGTAGCCGAGGTCGGACGTCGTCAGCGCCCCGTCGGCGCCGGCGGCCGCCAGGGACCGGCGCACGGACGAGATGTAGGAGTGCAGCGTGCCGTGCGCTCCCGCGGGTGGGCGGCCGCCCCACACGAGGTCGGCCAGGGCGTCGGCCGGGAGGTCGCGGTCCAGGTGGAGCGCGAGCGCGGCGACGACGGCCCGCTGCTTGCGCGCACCGAGGGGGTGCTCGACGCCGACGTCGTCCAGCCAGCGGGCCTGGCCGAGCGCCTGAAGATGCACGGCACACACCGTAGGCGGACTCGCTCCGGTCGGGGCTCAAGCGCGACCCAAGTCCGACCCAAGGGGTGAGCGGCACGGTCGTCCCGACCCGTTCCCGTCCCCGGAGGCCTCTCCTCATGAACCCGCACCGCCAGCTCGACCTTCCCGGCCAGTCGCACGTCGCCGAGGGCCCCCACGACCAGTCGGGCATGTACCTGATGCACTTCGCGTTCCGTCGCGACCTGGACTCCTTCGTGCGTGCCGTCCGCGCCACCCCGGTCGGCGACACGGCGACCTGGCAGGCGCTGCGCGCCCGCTGGGACCGCTTCGCCGTGGTCCTGCACCACCACCACTCGGTCGAGGACGCCGCGATCTGGCCGGTCCTCCTGGACCACGCCCGCACGTCCGGCGCGACCGCCGACGAGCGCACCCTGCTCGACATGGAGGCGGAGCACGACGGCATCGACCCGGCTCTCACGGCCTGCGCGAGCGGCTTCGTGGCGATGCTCGACCACCCGTGCGACGACCACCGCAACGCCCTCGACGTCCGGGTGACGGCCGCGCGCGAGCTCCTCGCCGTGCACCTGCGGCACGAGGAGACGGAGGCCCTGCCGCTCCTGCAGCGGACCATGAGCGCGGACGAGTTCGCCGCCTCCGAGGCCGCCGCCGGCCAGGGCTACCCCCTCCGCCTCGTGCCCTTCCTGGTGCCGTGGGTCCTGCACGGGCTCCCGGGCGACGACGGCCGTGCCTTCATCGCGGCCCAGGGTCGGGCCTACTCCGTCCTCCACCGCCTGACCCGCCGCCGCTTCGAGAGCGGCGAGCTCCGGGCCTTCCGCTACGCCTGAGCTCCCGCGATCACAGCGGCGGGAGGACCAGGGTCCACCCGATCGCCTTCGCCGAGGTGATCCCGGAGGTCGCGCTGAGCGACGGCGCGGTCCCGGCGGGCACGCCGGCGGCCTCGCCCAGGACGGCGGTGAGGAAGCCGCTGCCCGAGCCGGTCGACGTCGTCCGGGCGACCAGCGTGGGCGACAGCACCCACGTGTGGGCCGTCGCTCCCTTGTCGACGTAGTAGCGCAGCACCGTCGAGCCGCTGACGGCGACGGGCGCGGCCGGGGCGCTGTGCGTCCTGGTGCTCAACGGCTCGGCCCGCGACGTCGGGGTCCCGGGCAGCCCGGCTCCGGCGTACGCCGACAGCGACAGCCCCACCTTGGAGGTCGCGTCGAGCGTCAGCTGGAGGGTCGACCCGGCCTGGGCCGCCGTCGCGACCCTGGTCAGGACCCAGGACCGGATCTCGACGTCGTCGGAGGCCGTGCCCAGCAGCGTCCAGCCCGCCGGAGTGGTCAGCGTGGCGGCCCGGTTGGCGGAGACGAAGAGGACCAGCCGGTCGCCCGCCTGCACCGCGGACGGCACGACGATCGAGGGCCGCGAGACGTTCGCGTCGACGGCCGTCCCGGCCCGCCACGTCGGTCCGGTCGGTGCCGGCGGGTCGTCCTGCGCGACGACCTGCCGCGTCGTCGTGCCGGTGGCGCCGCTGTCGTCGGTGACGGTCAGCCGGACCGTGTAGGTCCCGCCCGGGTCGGCGTACTCGTGCTGGACGGTCGGCCCCGACGCGAGCGTGCCGTCACCCAGGTCCCAGTCGTACGACGTGATGCTGCCGTCGGCGTCGCTCGAGCCGGAGCCGTCGAAGTCGCACAGCCGCTCTGCGCAGCCGGCCGTGAACGACGCGACCGGGTCGGCGGGCGGAGGCGGACCCGACGACACGAGCACGACGGAGTACTCCGCGCCGCCACCGCCGGCCAGCACCGCGCCGGCGACGCCCGGGACGACGACCGGGGTGCTGCGGTCGGTGGTGGTGCCGTCCCCGACCTGACCCGTGGAGTTGTGGCCCCAGGCCATCACGCGACCGTCGGCCAGGACCGCGTTGCCCGTGTCCCGACCAGAACCGATGGAGGTGACCGAGGTCAGGTTGCGGACGGTGACCGGCCGGGTGCGGTTCGTCGTGGTGCCGTCGCCGAGGTTCGACCGGTAGTTGCGTCCCCACGCCGCGACGGTGCCGTCGGCCCGCAGCGCGTAGGAGTGCTGGGCGCCGGCGATCACCTGGGTCACGCCGGTCATCACCTGCACCGGTGTGGTCCGGTCGACGGTCGTGCCGTCGCCGACCTGGCCGTAGTCGTTGGAGCCCCACGCCCAGACGGTGCCGTCGCTGCGCAGCGCCAGCCCGTGGTCGCGGCCGCCGGCGATGGCGGTGACGTCGGTCAGCGTGCCCACACGCACCGGGGTCGTCCGGCGGGTGGTGGTGCCGTCGCCGAGCTGACCCTCGTCGTTGCGGCCCCAGCCCACCACGGTGCCGTCCGCCCGGATCGCGTAGCTCATGTCGCGGCCACCGGCGATCGCGGTCGCCGTGGTCAGGCCGGAGACGGTGACGGGGCTCCGCCGCAGCGTGGTGGAGCCGTCCCCCAGCTGGCCGTCGGCGTTGAGTCCCCAGGTGCGCACGGTCCGGTCGGACATCAGCGCCAGGGAGTAGTTGTGGCCGGTCTCGACGGCGGTCACGCCCGCGAGTCCCGGCACCTGGGTCGGGCTCGGTCGGTTGGCCGTGGTGCCGAGGCCGAGCTGGCCCTCGCCGTTGCTCCCCCACACCCAGACCGTGCCGTTGGCGCGGAGCGCGACCACGTGCTCGCGGCCGCCGTGGAGGTCGACCACGTCGTCGAGGCCGGGGACCGGGCCGGGCACCAGGCGGGCCGTCGTGGTGCCGTTGCCGAGCTGGCCGAAGCCGTTGGCTCCCCACGTCCACGGCACCCCGGGGGACACAGCGGCTGCGGCCGCCGCGGCCGGTGCGCTGCTCGCCTGGGGAGGGGCTGCGAGCCCCGTCAGTGCCAGTGCGGCGACGAGCACGGTCGTCCTGCCGGTCGCTCTGATCGTCACGCGCGGTCCTCCCGGTTGCCCCGCACGACGCTATGCCTCGGCGGGCGGTCCGGACACGCCCAATTTGGGGGTAGTTCCCTCGGTCAGCCGCTTCGCGGTCGCAGCCGCCGGAGCCGTTCGGCACTGGCGTCCAAGCGCTGAGCGGTGGCCTCGAGCCGCGCGCCCGCGCCGTCGTCGGTCCCGCCAGGCCCGATGGCTCGCACGGTCGACCCGGGCGGCGCCTCCCTCACCGACGCCACGACGGGCGCGCTCGGCGCGGGTTCGGCCGGCCACAGCGTGACCTCGCCGTCGATGACGAGCAGCTTGAGACCGAGCACCCGGGCACAGAGCCTGGTCTCGACCAGGGCCCCACGGGCGAGGCTCCTAGTGTCGTCGCGCGCCATTGGCCGGCGAGCCCTGCACGTAGTCGGACAGCCGGATCGTCGGCTCGGCATCCCCCGACGACGTCGCACCCCCGGCGAACCGCTGCGCAGCCTTGCCGGCTGCCTCGGTCAGCTGGTCGTAGCGTTCGCGTCCCGCCCGGGTGCCGAGCACGTAGCCGACACCCAGGACGACGAGGCTGCGCAGCCTCACCGGGCGTCCTGTGAGCGCCGGACCGCCGAGACCACGGCGCTCGCCACGGTCACGGCCACCATGCCGCCGACCGTCGCCAGCCCGGACCTCACCACGCCTGCAGCAGGTGCCGCGGAGGCCAGCGGCTCCGCGATCCGCTGCCACTTGCTCTTCCTCTGGATCAGCTTCATCGTCTTCCCCCTCCTCGTCAGCGCGATGCTGCGGTCTTCTTCGACGTTCGGCCCTGCTTGCTGGACCGGCGGAGACCGGCGACCAGCTGGCCCTTGGTCATGCTCGACCGGCCCTCGAGACCCTGTGCTGCCGCCAGGTCGATGAGCTGTTGCTTCGTCATGGCCTGGAGGTCGACCGACGTCCCGGCACCGTTCAGCTCGTGCGTGAGCTCCCGCGCTGTCGCGGTGGTGGCCGCGCGGACCCGCTCGGCCTCGGCCACGCGCTCCTCGGCGCCGCGTGCCTCCCGCTCGGCGTCCGCGGCGATCTCCTGCGCCTGTCGGTGAGCCTCCTCCGCCGCCACCCGCGTGGCCTCGATGGCCTCGTCGGAGAGGGCACGGGCCTCGACCAGCTTGTCCCTGGCCGCCTCGAGCTCGAGACGCGCCTGCTCATGTGCGTCCTCTGCCTGGCTCCGGGCATCGGCAGCGCGCGACTCCGCCTCCTGGCGAGCGTTCTCGACGACCTGCTGCGCCTCCTCCTCGGCCTCGCGACGTGCTTCCTCGATGCGTGCCTCGGCCTCGCGGCGGGCCTCCTCCACCCGTTGGTCGACGTGGCGGGCCTGCTCCGCCTCGACGTCACGGACGTAGTCGGCGCACCGTCCGGCGACCTCCTCGGCCTCCTGGGTCTGCCGCTCCGCCTCCAGCGATGCCTGGACGGCGTCGTCCTCGGCCTGCTGGGCCTCCGCGACGGCTGCTCGCGCGCGCTGCAGCCGCAGCTCGATCGAGTCGCCGACCGGCAGCGCGTCCAGCACCGTCGACCCGGCACTGCGTGCCGCGTCCACGAGACCGTGGGCGAGGGTCGAGGCCGGGCCGCTCCCTGGGGCGTCGAGTGGCCGGGTGGCCTTCGACAGCAGCCAGGACGCGTTGCTCGGCAGGTCCTTGACGCCTCCACCCAGCGCCTTCGACAGACGTCGCACACGACGTCCGGGTTCGATCTTCTCGGGCATGCTCGTACTCCCTCCTCCGCCCGATGCTCCCCTCATCGGGACGCCACAGTCGGCGTGCTCCGCTCGTCGGGTACCCCTGTGGTCCTCGTCACAAACGAGGCGGACCGGCGACGCGCGTCAGGCGACTCCGGTGCTGGTGACGCGCCACCCAGGGCCGCGCAGCAGGTACGAGATCCGGTCGTGCCACGAGTCGGCGCCGGCGACGTCCTCCAGGATGTCGACGATCTCGTGGGTCGCGATCCGTGCCGGGTTGTAGGTCCCGATGTTCGTCGTGAGGCCGTACACGACGGGCTCGGACTCCGGCTCGAAGGTGCCGAACAGCTTGTCCCAGAGGATCAGGATGCTGCCGTGGTTCCGGTCGAGGTAGCGCCGGTTCGACCCGTGGTGGACGCGGTGGTGGGACGGGGTGTTGAGCACCCTCTCGAGCGGGCCGATGCTCCGGATCGCCTCGGTGTGGATCCAGAACTGGTAGATCAGGTTGAGCCCGCGCGCCTGCTCGACGAGCGCGGGCCGGACGCCGAGCAGGGCGAGCAGGCCGTACGGCACGGCGATCGTGATCGACTCCGCGACCGGCTGCCGCAGCGCGGTCGACAGGTTGTAGCGCTCGCTCGAGTGGTGCGCGACGTGCACGGCCCACAGCCACCGCGACTCGTGGCTGAGCCGGTGGTTCCAGTAGTAGATGAAGTCCCACCCGAGGATCGCGGCCACCCAGGCGGCCCGGCCCTCGCCGAGGTCGAGCGGGCTCATGCGGAAGAACCTGCCGGACCCGGTGCGCGCCGCCCAGACCGTCGACACGGTCAGCGCGGTGCCGGCCACCGCTGCGGCGGCCAGGCCGCCGTGGATCCGCTCGAGCGACGGACGCGCGGGAGCCCGGTCCTCGCGCGGGACCGCCGGTGCCTGCCGCAGTCCGGCCAGCTCCTCCTGGACCTCGCGCACCTCCTCCGGGACCGTCTGCGGGTCGGGCAGGCTCCCGTCCCGGATCCGGCGGCGGGCGACGTCGCCGACCGTGGTCAGCACGGCCGCCACCGCGCCGGCGGCGAGCAGCGCGCGCCCGTACCGTCCGCGCCCGGGCGTCACGGGGGTCAGCAGCCTCGTGGAGAGGTACGGCGCGACCAGGCTGCCGGCGCCCATCGCCAGGCTCGCGAGCGTGTCCGCCGTCTGGTAGTCGCCGGCCCGCGTGCCCGGCTCGACCGGGTGCGATCGCTGCCAGGCGATCTCCGCGCCGATCGCCGCGGCGTACGCCGGGATGGCGAGCACCGTCAGGTCCACCTTCACGGCGACAGCCTGTCACGCGCCGGACAGGACAGGATGGGCCCGTGATGACCCGGTGACCACCGACGCGGACCTGCGATCGGACTGCAGTCGCTGCTCCGGGCTGTGCTGCGTCCTGCTGCCGTTCCAGGCCTCCGGCGGGTTCGGCATCGACAAGGCCGGCGGGGTCCCGTGCGTGAACCTGCGCGACGACGACCGGTGTGGCATCCACGACCGGCTCCGCCCGACCGGCTGGCCGGGGTGCGAGATCTTCGAGTGCTTCGGCGCCGGCCAGCTGATCACAGAGCGGACGTACGGCGGCGCGACCTGGCGCGAGGTCGACGACCTCGGCGAGATGGCGGCCGTCCTGTCGGCGACGCGGATGCTGCAGGAGCTGCGCTGGCACCTGCGCGAGGCCGCCGCCCTCGCCCCGGGCAGCGGCGCGGCCGAGCTCGAGGAGGAGGTCGCCCGGCAGACGCTGGGCACTCCCGCCGAGATCCTCGCCATCGACGTCGACGACCTCCAGGACCGGATCGGCGACCTGCTCCGGAGGGTCAGCTCCGAGCACCGCGGCTCGGGCGACCAGCAGCGGCGGGATCTCGCCGGCCGGGACCTCCGGGGCCAGGACCTCCGGGGCGCCAACCTGCGCGGCTGCCTGCTGATCGCCGCCGATCTCCGCGGCGTCGACCTCACGTCCGCGGACCTGCTCGGTGCCGACCTCCGCGACGCCGACCTGCGGGGGGCGTACCTGGCCGAGGCGCTGTTCCTCAGCCAGCCGCAGCTGGCGGCGGCACTCGGTGACGCGGCCACCACGCTGCCCGTCCGGATCGCCCGGCCACGGCACTGGCCCCATTAGCGCGATGCGTGGGAGGGCCGCATGGCGGCCCTCCCTACCAGGCGGTCACGGGCACTGCTGCAACCAGCGCTCGGCGGAGTCCGGCGTGCGAGGCAGGAGACTCGGGTCGTTGCAGAACGCGGCGACGTCCGGGCCCGACTGTGCCGGCGAGTCCGAGGCGGCCACGGCCACGGACCCGAGGACACCGACGAGGCCGGCCGAGGCGAGGACGATGGCGAAGGAGCGGGTGGAAGGACGACGGTTCATGATGTGCACCTCTCGGTTCCAGGACCGGGGCTCCGGTCCGCTGTACGAGGAGACTGCGGGGGTGCGCTTGAACCGCGCTCCAGTCTCACTGGAACGTCGCAGAGTGGGATGCTGAGCACCGATGGCGAGCCACCAGGTGCACATCGGATTGCTCGGGCCGTTCGAGGTCACGATCGACGGGCGCCCGGTCGGCCCGGCGGGCGGCCGCCGCCGCAGCCTCCTTGCCCTGCTCGCACTCGAAGCCGGGTCCGTCGTCCCGGTCCCCACGATCGTCGATCGGGTGTGGGGCGAGAACGCCCCCGCGTCGGCCGCCAACCTGGTCCAGACCTACGTGTCGACCTGGCGCAAGGCCCTGGCTGCAGGTTCGCTGGGACGATCCCGGCCTGAGGGTGCCACGGACCTCCTGGCGACGGTCGGTTCGGGCTACCGCCTCTCGTTGGGTCGTGACGAGTGCGACCTCGTGGCCTACCGCGAGGATGCTGAACGGGGCCGGGCCGCCGAGCGATCCGGCGACCAGGGTGGCGCATCCGCAGCGTTCGCCGCCGCCCTGGCCCACTGGCGCGGGGATCCTCTGGTCGACCTCGTGGGAGAGCCGTTGCACCACAGGGTCGCCGAAGCCCTGCACCGTGAGCGACTGACGACCACCGAGGCCTGGGCGCGGACCACGCTCGCGGCCGGACTCGACCCGCGGGCCGTGGCGTCCGTGCTCGCCGAGGCGCGCCGCGACGAGCCGTGGCGTGAGGAGCTGACGGAGCTGTTGATGTGGGCGCTGACCGCCAGCGGCCGCCAGTCGGAGGCCCTCGAGGCGTTCGCCGCGACTCGGGAGCTGCTCGCCGACGAGCTGGGTGCCGACCCGGGTCCGGCGCTGTCGACGATGCACACCAGAGTGCTCCGGGGGGACCCCGACCTCTTGCTCGCCGGGCCGACGACGCCTCCCGGCCGGCAGGCTCCGGTCAGCACCTCCCCGCCCGTACGTCCGTCGCGCACCACCACGTTGGTGGGCCGCGGGGCCGAGATCGCCGCGGTGCAGGAGCTCGTCCGCACTCACCGGTTGGTCACCGTCGTGGGTCCCGGCGGATCAGGCAAGAGCCGGGTGGCGACGGAGGTGCTCGACGCGTGGCGCGAGGCAGCGCGCGACGGGTGGTGGCTCGAGCTCGCGTCCCTCGCCGATGACGAGCGGGTGGCGGCCACCATTGCCGCCGCCCTCGGCATCCAGGTCACGTCCGAGGTCGATGCCGAGGTGGCCCTCGCCAGGCACTTCGCCGACGCTGACGCCTTGCTCGTGTTCGACAACGCCGAGCACCTCAGCAGAGTGCCGGGTCTGGTCGACCGACTGCATGCTGCGACCCGCGGCCTGCGGCTGTTGGTGACGTCTCGGGAACCCCTGCGCCTGGCCGAGGAGCAGCAGTACCACCTCCCACTGCTCGACGAGGCGTCCTCGGTTCGGCTGCTGGTCGAGCGCGCCCGACGCCACGACCCGGCGTACGACATCGACGCCTCCAACTCGGCGGCGCTGGCCGAGCTGGCGACGTTGCTGGACGGTCTCCCCTTGGCGTTGGAGATGGCCGCCTCATGGCTGCGCCTGATGGGCGCCGAGGCCCTGGTGGCTCATCTCCGGACGAACGGCTTGGACGTCAGCGCACGTACGGCGGGTAGCCCCGCGCGGCACCGGAGCGTCCGAGACTCGATCGCCTGGAGCGTGGACCTGTTGGAACCTGCCGAACGCAGGCTGTTGTGCGAGCTCTCGGTGTTCGCAGGGCCGTTCACCCTGGCTTCGGCCACTGCCGTCTGCGCGGAGGGAGGGGTGGAGGAGGGGACCGACGTCGTCGACTCCGTCTTCGACCTCGTCGACAGCAGCCTTGTCCACGTCGTGCCCTCCCTCTCCGACGGTCCACGGCTGCGACTGCTCCAAGCCGTGCGTGAGTTCGCCGCCTCCCGTGCGACCGAGGAAGGCGTCGACGTGGACGCACTGCGCGACCGCCACGCGTCGCGCATGCGGACCTGGGCCGTCGAGCTGGCCAGGCACAGCGAGGGCCCGCAGTCGCCGACCTGGCTGTCCCGGGCCGTCGCCGAGGCCGACGACCTCCGGCGTGCGATGGAGCACCTGGCCAGGACCGGTGCCGCCGACGACCACCTCCAGCTCGTCGTGGACGCGATGGTGCTCTGGTTCGAGGCCGGCATGGAACGGGAGGGGCTCGAGCGGCTGTCCGCGGCGCTCGACGAAGCCGGAGGCTCCGCCGCCGCCCGGGCGATCGGCCTGACCTACTGGGCCTGGCTACGGGCCGGCTCGCACCGTGGGGAGGCAGCGGCCGCCGCACGGGAGGGGCTCACGCTCGCTCGTGCGGTCGGGGACGTCCCGGTGGAGGCCTTCGCCCTGCAGACTCTCGGCGAGACCGCCGACGGGGCGGAGGCCGACGAAGCCAGTCACGGGGTGTTCGACGCGGCCGACCGGGCCGAGGCCATGCCGGTGCGCTACGGACCGACGGCGCCCGACGCCGTGCGGTGCGGCGCGTCGTACAACCTCGCGGCACGAGCGATGTACCGCTACGCGCCGGATGCGGTCGCGTGGCAAGAGGAGGCCCTCCGCCGGGCTGAGCGTGAGGCCGACCCCAGGATCACCGCGGTCAACGTGGCCCGACTCGCGCTCGTCCGTCTGCTGACCGGTGACGTCGGCGCCGCCCGCGACCTCGTCAGCCGCTCACGTCCCGCCGTCTCGACGTTGGTGGCCGCCAGGTGGGAGGACATCGTCACGTACGCCGAGGCCATGCTGGCCCGCTACGAGGGCCTGACCACGACCGCGGACGCACTTCTGACCGGACTGTGGCGAGCGACGTCGACGAGCGGCCGCACGCTGCACGCCGTGCTGGGTGCGGTGGCCCTCGCCGAGATCAGGTGCCAGGACGGGGCGTACGAGGAGGCGGACCGTTTGCTGCACGAGGCCGAGCGGCTCGTGGGGACGACGACGGACCCGGTCCACCTGACGCGCATCATGACCAGACAGGCGCGCGTCAGACGACTGCGCGGCGACCTGACCGGCGCCGGGTCACTGTTGGCGCAGATCGCCGGCACGCTCTCCCGTGACGAGCTCACACCCGAGCGGACGATCTGGCTGCTCGAGGCCGCCGAGGCCGCCCGCCACACCGGTGACGAGGACCAGGTGACCCGTCTGCTCACCGAGCTGGACGACGCGGTCCGCCGGACGGGGCTCACGCTCAGTCCGTGGGACCGCACCCACGCAGCTGCGCTCCGCTCCTGACCGAGCTCCACGACCCGTCAGCCGACGCGGTCGCGCGGCAGGTCCAGCCGCGGGATCCCGCCCAGCCGCCGCACGTGGTGCACCCGGTCCCCGTACGTCGCGAGCACGTTCCACAGTGCCTGGTGCGCCGGCCACGGGAGCGGCTCGGCGCCGTCGTACCAGGTGTCGCCGAAGGCGATCCACACCGGCACCCACTCAACGGCGTCGTCCCACGCGCCCCGGCGCGACTCGATCAGGCGACGGCGGATCTGGAAGGCCTGGCGGGGCCCGTCGACGCAGATGGGCGCGGAGGCGACGGGCCACAGCCAGAGGTCGCGCGCCATCAGGTCCAGCTCGAGCTCACGCTGCACCGTCGGGTCGACCAGGACGGTCGCCACGTTCTGGTGCGGCTCGCGCAGCATGCCGGAAACGGTCACCTGGGACCGGCCGCCGCGTCAAGAGGACGTCCGCGGGGTACCGGTCGTCCATGCGAACTCTTCTCGGACTGGTGATCCTGGTCTGGCTGGTGATCGGTGTCGTGGCCGCAGCACAGCGCGGCTACTTCGGCGACGACCGCGACGTGAACTGCAAGACGTTCAGCGACACGGCCCTGACGATCGTGGCCGGACCGCTCAACTACGCCGGGGCCAACCCCAAGGTGAAGTGCGAGGTCCCCGAACCGTCCAAGTGACGTCCGGGCGACGCACGGCGTCCGCTCCGATCGCTCGTCCTTTCGGTCGGCCCGTGGGTCCAGACCACCCTGGGGTACCCCAGTGACTCTGCCGCGACCCTGACGTTCAATGGGCGCACCGGCTGGGGGGCCGTGGGGGTCCCTCCGAGTCCGGCACATCTGGGGGGATGTTGATGAAGGTCATCGTTGCGCTCGCTGCGGCCGTCTGGCTGACCATCGGTGGCGTGGCCGCCGACCAACGGGGCGACTTCGCCTACGGGTCGGTCAGCTGCTCCTCCGTCGGCGAGATCTCACTGACGATGGCTGTCGGCGCGCTGAACTTCCAGGGTTTCGACCCGGAGGTCACGTGCCAGATGCCCAGGCTCTCTGCGTGATCGGTGGGGTGACGCAGAGGACTTGCGCCTAGGGGGAGGCGGCCACTGACCGGGATCAGTGGCCGCCGCTTCCCGGCTGCACGCCGAGCGTGTCGATGTAGTCCTGGATCGAGGGCAGGGCGACGAGCCGGTCGTGGAAGAACGTGTTGATGACGTTCTCCAGCTGGCCCTTCGCCGCGTCGAGCTCGCGCTGGACGAGCTCGGGGTCGGCCTCCTCGTGGTTCGACTCGAGCGCCGTCCTCAGCCTCAGCAGCGCACCGACGACCTCCTCCTCCTGCACGCCCTCGAGCGCCTGGACGACCGTCATGACGAGGTCGTCGGCCTGCTTGCGGACGGCCTCCTCCGGCAGCGTCGAGTCGGCGACCGAGGCGTTCTCCAGCGTCCAGAGGAGTGACCAGACCTGGTACAGGATCACCGTCGGCTCGTCGAAGAGCTCGCGCACGTACGCCGCCTCGGCGTGCCGGCCGCTGTAGCGGAACACGTTGTACATCCGCTTCGCGACCTTGCCGTAGTTCGGGTGGCCCAGGTACTTCCTGACCTCGCCCTCGAGCTGCTCGACGTACTCGTCGAGCGCGTCCCCGGAGACGTTGGCGACGACCTTGGCGAACGTCGGCAGCTCCTCCTCGTCGAGGTAGACCTCCTGGAAGTACGCGTCGATGTAGCCGTCCAGGGCGACGATCTCGCCGTCGGGAGACTCCCAGGTCGGGTCGATCACGTTGCTGGCGTTCGCCAGCCCGCCGCTGTCGGCGTCCACCGCGACCCAGTCGAGCTTGCACCAGCCCGGCTCCTCGCAGAGCTCGTCCCAGCCGATCCGGACCCGCTCGCCGTCGCGGTCGACGAACATCTCGCCGGCGAACACCTCGGACGGCGTCCAGCTGATCGGCCCGCCCTTCTTCTGGGCCTCGCCGTCGTGCACGCAGTCGAAGGGCCAGAGGCTCCACTTGGCCTCGATGAACTGGTACGACGGCCCGCTGGCCCGCTCGATCGCGTTGTCACGCAGCACCTTCGCCAGGATCTGGCAGGCCTCGGTTCGCGTCGGGGCCTTGATGTTGAGGCGCTGGAAGAAGTCCCCGTCGCCGGGGAACGCCTGGATCTTCGACTGGGTCGACGACCCCGACATCGCCAGGGCCCCCTCGACGATCCCCTCGGGACCCTTCACGTCGACCAGCTCACCGATCCGGCGGAACCGCTCGATGACGGCCGGGCTGAAGTCGAGCATCGTGACCTTGTGGCCGAACACCCCGTTCTCGACGGTGATGTCCGGGCCGGTCTCGGACGGGTCGTTGGGCGCGGTCTCGGCCGCGATCGCCTCGAGCCAGCGCTGGGTCTCGGCGTCGTCCAGCTCGATGTTGAAGCGCAGCGCCGACTCGTGGAGGCGCGCCACGGCGTCGTCAGGAGTGGTGGTCATGCCCGGAAGTCTGGTCGCCGGGCCCACCGCGCGACTAGGACCCGTTGGGACTATTCGACCGGGGCTACTCGCCCAGGGTGACGGTCGTCGTCGGACCCTCGGTGAGGGCGTCCCGCTCGTCCAGCAGGTGCCGGAACAGCTCGGCCTGGTCCTGGGCGTCCGCGAGGGCGTTGTGCGTCAGCGCCCGGCCTCCGAGGTGCTGCGCGGCCAGGACGTCCATGCTGGTGGCCCGCCACGACGTGTTGCCCGACCCCATCGCGAAGGCCTTGATGTCGAGCGCCGAGTGACCGAACGGGTTCCGGCCCAGGAACCGCTCGAAGTAGTCGGCGATGAACATCCAGTCGAAGGCGGCGTTGAACGCGGTGAAGACCGGACGGTGCCCGGCCGGCGTCTCGGTCAGGACCCAGTCCTCGAACATCGACATCGCCCGCTCCGGCCGCTCACCCCGCTCGGCCAGCTCCTCCATCGACAGCCCCGTCACCGCGAGCGCCTCGGAGGTCGCGAGCGTGTGCTCCGGCTTGAGCTCGACGTAGAACGTCTGGTCCGAGTCCTCCACCAGGCAGGCGCCGATCGAGAGGATCGCGTACCTGGACGGCACCGGGCCCGCCGTCTCGATGTCGACCGAGATGAAGCACTCGGGTGCGTCCCCGTGGCGTCGAGCAGTCATGGCTCCCCGAGCGTAGAGGGTGGATGGGTACGAATACTCACGTCCGGCTGAGTCGTTCGCCCCTGCTCACCGGTCGCCCGCTCGGGCCCAATGGGAGCATGGCCGCCACTCGCCCCCGCTTCGCCGATCCGACCCTGTGCCCCGACTGCCGCAGCGTCCTCCCCGTCGCCCCCTTCCGGTGCCCGACGTGCTCGCTCCCCCTCCAGGGATTCCTGGCCACCGAGCTGCTGCGCACGCTCACCGAGGCCGACGACCTGCTCGTCCGGCTGCGCGCCTCGGCGCCGCTCGAGCCGACCCGCACG
Organism: uncultured Actinomycetota bacterium; assembly: GCA_963815335.1. Taxonomy (GTDB): domain Bacteria; phylum Actinomycetota; class Actinomycetes; order Propionibacteriales; family Nocardioidaceae; genus Nocardioides. The sequence continues at coordinate 592,178 of CAWFGL010000013.1, read as the reverse complement.
CCGGTGCCGGCCACCGTGACCCCGGCGTACCCCTCGTACCCCGCGCCGACACCCGCACCGCCCGCCCGCCGCGGGCTCCAGGGCGCATCGGTCCCCAAGATCCTCCTCGGCCTCGGCGCGACCTGCCTCCTCGTCGCCGCCGTGATCTTCCTGGCCGTCGCCTGGACCTGGCTCGGTGTCGGTGGCCGGACGGCCGTGCTCGTGGCGATGACGGCCACCACCGGCGCCGTCGGCACCCTGCTCGGCCGGCGCGGCCTCCGGGTGGCCGCCGAGGCGCTCACCACCGTCGCCCTCGGACTCGTCGTCCTCGACGTCGTCGGCGCGGACAACGCCGGCTGGTTCGGCGATCTCTCGGTCGAGGCGCTCGTCCGCCTGGTCGGCGTCGGGGTGCTGGTCCCCTCGCTGGCCCTGTCCGTCCCGCGCGAGCGGCTGGTCGTGCCGCAGCTCGTCGCACCCGTCGGCCTGGGCGCCGTGCTCGCGAGCATCGACTGGACGACGTACGCCGTCGGTGCCGTGGACCTGGTCGGTCCCGTCTGCGTGCTCGCCCTCGCGGCCCTCGTCGTCCTGGCCCGCCGGCTCGGTGCCCAGGTCCTCGCCTGGGCTGCCGGCATCCTCGCCGCCGCCGTGTGGGCCGGCACCGGCATGTGGGCGCTCGCCGAGGCGACCGCACACCCGACGGCCCACCAGCTCTGGGTGGACGGTCACGGCTGGGAGCTGGTCGTCGCCGCCCTGCTCACGCTGCTGGTCTGGGGCATCGGCTGGAGCGACTCGCTGCTGCGCGAGGGAGCGGCGACCGTGGTCGTGTGCGCCCTGACGTTCGTCGGGGTGCTTCCCCTCCTCGACGGGTCCCAGACGCAGGTCACGCTCGTCGCCCTCGGCGTGGTCCTCGGATGGACCGTCGTCGCGGCGGTGACGCCGCCGGGCTGGTACGTCGTCCCGCGGGTGCCGCTCGCCGCCGGGGCCCTCGTCGCCTCGGTCTCCGCCGCGGTCCTGGCCGGAGCCGCCGTCACCAGCGTCCTGTCGGTCGGGCGGCCCTTCGACGAGCCCGCCGGCGTCCGGCTCGACCCGGACACGCTGACCCTCCACCCGCTCCTGCTGCTCGCGACCGTCGCCGTGCTCGCCGTCGCCGCTCTGCTCGCGTCCCCGCGGACCCGCTGGACGGTCCCCGCGTCCGGCACCGCGGTCGCCGTCGCCGGCCTGCTCACGCTCGGTCTCCACCCGGTCCCGCTGTGGACCGTCCTGGCGGTGCTGGCCCTGGTCGCCGGCGTCCTCACCGGGCTCGCCCTGCGGGCCGCCGAGACGGGTGCCCCGTACGCCGTCGCGGCCGCTGCTCTGGCCGGCGTCCTGGTCGTCGCGGCGCTGCCCAGCGTCGTCCTCACCACCGTCGCCCTGACCCTCGTCGTCGCCGCCCTGGTCACGACCCTGGTCGCCGGCCGCTTCGAGCTGGCGGCCGAGGGCGCCGGCCTCGCCCTCCCGGTCGGCGTGGGCGCCCTGATCTGGTCGGTCGCCGAGCTCGCCGAGGTGGACCCCGCGCTGAGGGCGGCGCCGGTCCTGGTGGTCCTCGGCGTGCTCGCGATCGGCCTCCCCCGGCTCGAGGTCGAGGCCACGGCCGCCGGCACCGGTCTCGTCGTCGCCCTGGCCGCGTTCCCCTCGGCCACGGACGGCTCGGTGTGGCTCGCGGTCCACCTGACCGTCGCCGGCGCGCTGGTCACGGCCTCCTCGATCGTGCACGGCTCCCGCCGGGTCCTGGCCTGGCCGGGTGGCGCGCTGCTCGCGGCGGCGACCTGGGTCCGGCTCTGGGACCTGCAGGTCGTGGACCCCGAGCCCTACACGCTCCCGACCGCGGCCGCGCTGGTCGCCGTCGGTCTCCACCGCATGAGCCGCGCCGACGGCACCGCCACGATGTCCGCCCTGGCGCCGGGCCTGGTCCTGGCCACGGTCCCGTCGCTGCTGTGGGTGCTCGGCGACCCCGTCACCCTCCGCGCCGGGGTCCTCGGCCTCGCCTGCCTGCTCCTGCTGCTCGCCGGGGTGCAGCTCCGCTGGCACGCACCCGTCGTGGTCGGCTCCGTGGTCGGCGGGCTCGTCGTGCTCCGCGAGCTGGCGCCGTACGCGCTCGAGACACCGCAGTGGGTGGTGATCGGCCTCGCCGGCACCGTGCTGATCGCCTGCGGCGTCACCTGGGAGTCCCGGATGCGCGACCTCCAGCACGCCGCCTCGTACCTCGGCCGCCTGCGGTAGTAGCGGCTACCCCTCGATCTTCAGGAGCGGCCGGACCGCCGTGCGCGCCGCGTGGATGCGTGACTTCACGGTCCCGAGCGGGACGTCCAGCAGCCTGGCGATCTCGTTGTAGTCGAGCTCCTGGACGTCGCGCAGGACCAGGGGCTCGACGAGCTCGGGGCGGTCGGCACCGAGGACCTCGAGGGCGTCGAGCAGGTCGAGCCGGCTGCCGGCGATGACGCTGGTGGTCCTCGGGTCGGCGTGGACGGGCAGCTCGTCGGTGAGGCGCTCCGCGGCCCGGCGCTTCAGGGTGCGGTAGGTCTGGCGGGCGCTGTTGGAGGCCACGGCGTGCAACCAGGTGGTGAACCGGCTGCGGCCCTCGTAGGAGCCGATCTTCGTCGCGACGAGCAGCAGCGCGTCCTGGGCCGCCTCCTCCGCGTCCTCGGGGAACAGCAGCATCCGCCCGCAGATCCGGCGCACGCGGGGCTGGACCTCGGCGAGCAGGTCCTCCAGCGCCGCCCGGTCACCGGCCGCCGCGCGGGCGGCCAGGTCGTCGAGCTCGTCGGCGTCGGCCATGGCTCCACCGTAGGCGCTGTAACGCGGGCGCTGCGCCCGGCGCTCTACCGGACATGAGCACTCGGGAGACCAGGACAGGCAGGACACGGGCGGTCGTGTGCGGGGCGGCGGTCGTGGCGCTCGTCGGCGCCGGCTCGGCCGTGGCCGCGAAGCAGATCACCAGCTACGACATCAAGGACGGGACGATCCAGACCCGTGACCTGACGGCGAACAACTTCGCCAGGTTCACCGCGACCGAGAAGGTCGTGAGCGCGACCACGCCGGTCAGCACCGACCCGGGTCTCGGCGGGGCGCGCGTGGTCGAGGTCGCCTCGGGCGCCGACACCCCGCTGGTGACGCTGGTGCTCGACGAGGGCACCTGGCAGATCGACGGGACGGCGCAGTTCTGGCACGTCAACGGCCCGGCACCGGCGGGCACGGACTTCGGCGTCGTGACCGTCCCCGGCCTGCTGGACGGGTTCCCGAAGGCCTACTCCGCCGACGTGCCCGACGGCGGCGCGAACGCCGCACAGACGTCGTTCTCGGGCACGATCAAGATCACCGCGAACGACACCCCGGTGGTGGTCAGCGGTGCGTTCACGTCGGGGAACAGCGGCGAGGCCGGCGTCTCGGTGCAGGCGACCCAGTTCGTGTACGTCAAGCAGTAGCGGGCCGCCGAGCGCGGGCGTGGCAGCATTCGGCGCGTGACGCTGCCCGCCCGCATCGGCCGCCTCGAGCGCGTCGACCGCCTCGGTGTCGGTGGCTTCGCGACGGTGTGGCTCTACCACGACGCCGAGCTGGCGTCGGACGTCGCGGTCAAGGCCCTGGCCGACAACTGGGCCCAGCGGCTCGACGTCCGGGAGCGGTTCCTCGAGGAGGCGCGGATCCTGCGCCGGGCCGACTCGGACCACGTCGTCCGCGTCTACGACATCGGCGAGGTCGACGGCACGCCGTACTTCGTGATGACGTACGCCGACCTCGGCTCGCTCCAGCACCTGGTGGAGGACGCGGAGCCGGTGACGCCCGGGCGGGTCGTCGACCTCGTCGCCCAGGCCGCCGCGGGACTGTCGGTGCTGCACGAGCTCGGCGTCGTGCACCGCGACGTGAAGCCGCAGAACCTCCTGCTGCGCAGCGCGGGCAGCGCGGGCGAACGGTTGCTGGTGGCCGACCTCGGCGTGGCCAAGGCGATGCTGCACGCGAGCGGGCTCACCCAGGTCGTCGGGACGCCGGCGTACATGGCGCCGGAGCAGGTGACCGGCGAGGCGATCACCCCGCGGGCCGACGTGCACGCGCTGGCCGCGGTGGCCTACCAGCTGCTGACCGGCCAGCTGGCCAGGACCGGCTCGGTGAGCGACCTCGTGCACGCCGAGCTGCCGGTCGCGCCGTCGCGGCTGGTCGACCACCTGCCCCGGGAGGTGGACGACGTCCTGTTGCGCGCGCTCGACCCCGACCCGGCCCGGCGGCAGCCGGACGTCGGGTCCTTCGCGGCCGACCTCGCCGGAGCACTGCCGCCCACATCACCGCCGGCCCAGGCGCGGCCACCGACCAGGCTCGAGGACCCGCCGACGGTCGTCTCCGACGCCGCCCCACCCGAGCGCCGGGGCGCCCCGGTGCTGCTGACGCTGATCTGCCTGCTGGTGCTGGCGGCGACCTTCGCCGGGGCCTACGCCGTCACGACGACGCTGCGCTAGGCAGACCCAGGGGCGTCACGTCGGGCAGCTCCGTGCGAGCGGCGAGCGACAGCGGCGTGGCCAGCTCGACGAAGCGGGCGGTGCGGTCGGGTCCGACCGCGTCCCACGGCTCCTGCGCCAGCCGGTCCGTGATCTCCTCCGCGCGGGCGAGCACGGCGAGGCCCTCGTCCGTGATCGCGCCGTCCGGGCCGAGCAGCCCCCGCCCGGTCAGGGCCTCGATGCCGGCGGCCCACTCGTCGTCGTCCCAGCCGCGGGCCAGCTGCATGACGTCGCGGCGGAGGTCGTGGCCGCAGCGCAGCACGATCGTGTCGATCCCCCCGAGGCCCACGGCGAGCTGGCCGGTGACGTGGCCGTCGCCGCGCAGCTCGCGCAGCACGGTCGCGGCGTGCCAGAGCACGGCGACGGGCGACTCCGGCCAGGGCAGCGCGGCGTTGGCGGCGCCGAGGGCGCGCCCGGACGTCGGCGCCGCGGTCGCGACCTCGCGGAGGAGGTCGGCCGCCTCCTCGACCCCCGGCAGGTCGCCGAACAGGCGCTCCAGGGCCGCGACCGACCCCGCGAGGCGGGCCTCGAGCGCAGCGGCCGGCGGGGCGAGGTCCCAGATCGACGGGATGGCGCGCTCGACCATCCGCGGAGCGAAGTTCGCGTAGAGCGCCGTCGTCACCGCGGCCGGGGCGGTGCCGAGCGGCGCCGACCGACCGGCGAAGTAGCCGCGCCAGAAGCCGCGGAACCCGGCCGCCTGGAACGCGTCCTTGCCCTCGGCGGTGAAGTACGTGACCGCGTGCAGCGGCTCGATGATCGTCCAAAGGTGCCGGGCCGGGCTCACCCGGCCTACTCTAGGAGTGCCCCGCGCCACCCCTGCGGGCAGCACGCAGCACCATCCATCTGGAGCCACACCACCCCTCGTGGCCACACACGGAAGCGGTCCATCCATGACCTCGGCAACACCCTCGTTCAGCCACAGCCTCGACGTCTTCGAGGCCGGCGCCCAGCACGAGCAGGTCGTCTTCTGCAACGACGCCGCCACCGGGCTCCGCGCGATCGTCGCGATCCACTCCACGGCCCTGGGCCCGGCCCTGGGCGGGACCCGCTTCTACCCGTACGCCTCGACGGCCGACGCGCTCGCCGACGTCCTCGACCTCTCCCGCGGCATGTCCTACAAGGCCGCCCTCGCCGGGCTCGACCTCGGCGGCGGCAAGGCCGTCATCATCGGGGACCCGGCCACCCTCAAGAACGAGGCGCTGCTGCGCGCGTACGGCCGGTTCGTGCAGTCGCTCAACGGCCGCTACTACACCGCCTGCGACGTGGGCACGTTCTCCCCGGACATGGACGACATCGCCCGCGAGTGCGACTTCGTCACCGGCCGCTCGGTCGCCCACGGCGGCGCCGGCGACAGCTCGGTGCTGACGGCGTACGGCGTCTGGCAGGGCATGCGGGCGGCCGCCGCGTTCGCGTGGGGCTCGCCGTCGCTCGAGGGCCGGACCGTCGGCGTCGCCGGCGTCGGCAAGGTCGGCCGCCACCTGGTCGGCCACCTCGTCGAGGAGGGCGCGAGTGTCGTGGTGACGGACGTGTCGGCCGAGGCCGTCGCCCGGGTGCAGGACGAGCACCCCGGCGTGCGGAGCGTGGCCACCACCGAGGCGCTGGTCGCCGAGCGGCTGGACGTCTACGCGCCCTGCGCCCTGGGCGGCGCCCTGACCGACGAGGTCGTCGAGACGCTCTCGGCGACGATCGTCTGCGGTGCGGCCAACAACCAGCTCGCGCACCCGGGCGTCGAGAAGGCGCTCGCCGAGCGCGGCATCGTCTACGCGCCCGACTACTGCGTGAACTCCGGCGGCCTCATCCAGGTCGCCGACGAGCTGGACCCGGCGGGGTTCAGCTTCGAGCGGTCCCAGCAGCGGGCGCACGGCATCCACGACACGACGTACGCCGTCCTCGAGCTCGCGGCGACGGACGGCGTCCCGCCCGCCATCGCGGCGGACCGGCTCGCCGAGCGTCGCATGCGCGACGTCGGGCGGCTACGCGGGATCTGGCTGGGCTGACGCCCGAGGACCCGGAGGGGTCAGTCGCGGGAGGGGCCGGCGTAGTCCGACCACTTCTCGAGCTCCTCCGGGTCGAGGTCCTCCGTGTGGGAGTCGCTCTCCTTGTGGAGCTCACTGGCCAACGCACCGAAGTCCGTCTCGTGAGTGCGGTACTTCAGGTCGCGGGCGACCTTCGTCTGCTTGGCTTTTGCACGGCCGCGCCCCATAGGGTCAGCCCCCTCGCACACTCGGCCGGGGCAACTGAGGCTCCCGGACTCTCAAATGATTTCTCGTGGGGACAACGCTACCTGTTGGGTGGTCGTTCCCGCACACCAGTTCGAGGTGAGTCTCGACTCAGAGCCAGCCGGGGTGCTGCCCGGTCAAGGACACGGTGCCGCCGTCGGCCCCATCCGCCCCACTGACCTCACCGGCCACCCAGGCGTGGACCCCGAAGCCGTCGAGCAGCGCGATCGCGGCGTCGACCCGCTCCGGCTCGAGGAGCGCGACCATCCCGACGCCGCAGTTGAGCGTCGCCTCGAGGTCGGGCTGCGGGACCGAGCCCAGGCCGCGCACCAGGTCGAAGACGGGTGCCGGCGTCCAGGTGCCGCGCTCGAGGGTCGCGGTGAGCTCCTCCGGCATCACCCGGGCCAGGTTGGCGGCCAGGCCGCCGCCGGTGACGTGGGCCATGGCGTGGACGCCGGGCCCGGTGCCCTCGGCGCGGGCGAGCGCGAGGCAGGCCTTGGCGTAGATCCGGGTCGGCTCGAGCAGCTCCTCGCCCAGCGTGCGGCCGAGCTCGGGGACGTCGCGGTCGTAGGCCCAGCCGGCCTTGGCGACGACGTGGCGGACGAGCGAGTAGCCGTTGGAGTGCAGCCCGCTGGACGCCATCGCCAGCACGGCGTCGCCGGGACGGACCAGCCCCGGGCCGAGCAGGTCGTCGGCCTCGACCACGCCCGTCGTCGCGCCGGCGACGTCGTACTCGTCGGGGTCGAGGAGGCCCGGGTGCTCGGCGGTCTCGCCGCCGACCAGCGCGCAGCCGGCCTCGACGCACGCCTCGGCGATGCCCTTGACGATCGCGGCGATCCGCTCGGGCACCACCCGGCCGCAGGCGATGTAGTCGGTCATGAACAGCGGCTCGGCGCCGCACACCACGAGGTCGTCGACGACCATGCCGACCAGGTCGAACCCGATCGTGTCGTGGACGTCCATCGCCTGGGCGATCGCGACCTTGGTGCCGACGCCGTCGGTCGAGGTCGCGAGCAGCGGCCGCCGGTACGACGTGAGGGCCGACGCGTCGAACAGGCCGGCGAAGCCCCCGATGCCGCCGATCATCTCCGGCCGGCGGGCCTTGTCGATCCAGACCTTCATCAGGTCGACCGCACGGTCGGCGGCCTCGATCGAGACGCCCGCCTCGGCGTAGGAGCCCGTGTCGCCGCCGGTCACGGGTTGTTGAGGAGCGGGAGGAGGGCCGGCGAGGACATGTTGGCCTCCAGCAGGTGCTTGCCGAGCAGGCTCTGGTCGGGGAGCGGGATCGGGTACTCGCCGGTGAAGCACGCGGTGCAGAGCGACGACTTCTCCTGGCCGGTGGCGTCGATCATCCCGTCGAGGGAGATGTAGCCGAGGCTGTCCGCGCCGATGCTGGCGCGGATCTCCTCGTCGTCGAGGCCGTTGGCGATCAGCTCGGCGCGGGTGGCGAAGTCGATGCCGTAGAAGCACGGCCACTTCACGGGCGGCGACGAGATCCGCACGTGCACCTCGAGCGCACCGGCCTCCCGGAGCATCCGGACCTGGGCGCGCTGGGTGTTGCCGCGGACGATCGAGTCGTCGACGACGACCAGCTTCTTGCCACGGACCATGTGCTCGAGCGCGTTCAGCTTGAGCCGGATGCCCAGCTGGCGCAGGGTCTGGCTGGGCTGGATGAAGGTGCGGCCGACGTAGGCGTTCTTGACGAAACCCTGGCCGAACGGGATGCCGGACTCCTCGGCGTACCCGGCCGCGGCCGGCGTGCCCGACTCGGGGACCGGCATGACCAGGTCGGCCTCGACCGGGAACTGCCGGGCGAGCTCGCGGCCCATCTCGACGCGGGCCTTGTGCACGCTCTCGCCGGCGATCGTCGCGTCGGGGCGGGCGAGGTAGACGTACTCGAAGACGCAGCCCTTGCGCCTCGGCTCCGCGAACCGGTGGGTGCGCAGGCCGTGCTCGTCGATGGCGATCAGCTCGCCGGGCTCGACCTCGCGGACGACGCTAGCCCCGATGGTGGCCAGGGCGGCGTCCTCGGACGCGACGACGAACCCGGTGTCGAGCCGGCCCAGGACGAGCGGCCGGATGCCCTCGGGGTCGCGGGCGGCGTACAGCGTGTCCTCGTTCATCCACACGAAGGAGAAGGCGCCCTTGAGGGTCGGCAGCACCTCGAGCGCGCGCTGCTCGAGCGAGGTGTCCGGGTGGTGGGCGAGCAGCGCCGTGACCAGGCCGGTGTCGTTGGTGGACGCCTCGAGCTGGCGCGAGTGCAGGCCCTCGAGCTCGTCGTCGGGGTCCGGCAGGTCCTCGACCATCTGCGCGAGCTCGTGGGTGTTGATCAGGTTGCCGTTGTGGCCGAGCGCGATCGAGCCGTCGGCGGTCGGGCGGAAGGTCGGCTGCGCGTTCTGCCAGGTGCTGGCGCCGGTCGTCGAGTAGCGGGCGTGGCCGACGGCGAGGTGGCCCTTCAGCGACTCGAGGGTCGTCTCGTCGAAGGCCTGCGAGACCAGACCCATGTCCTTGTAGACCAGGATCTGCCGGCCGTTGCTGACCGCGATGCCCGCCGACTCCTGGCCCCGGTGCTGGAGCGCGTAGAGACCGAAGTAGGTGAGCTTGGCTACGTCTTCACCCGGCGCCCATACGCCGAAGACACCACACACAGGCGCGAGTCTAGGGACTTCCGCCGTCCGGGCCCGCATCCCCGCCGCGGCGCTTACCCTGGAAGTCATGAGCCAGGTCGCCGCACCGGCGACCCCGGTGGACCGGGAGAGCCGCACGACACCCTCGCTGGACGCGTTCCAGCTCATCGCCGACGGGGTCACCGCCGTGGGCGGCTTCGGCGTGGCCGCCATCAGCGTCGTCCGTGGCGACCACCTGGTGGTCGCCGCCGTCTCCGGGAACGACGACGCCAGCGACCAGCTGCTCGGGACGCGCACGGCGATCGCCAGCCTGCTGGCGGAGATCGCGCTCGCCGACGACTGGGGAGCGTTCCGCTTCCTGCCGCACGACCGGATCGACCCGGACAACGAGAACCTCGGCTGGGTGCCGGACCTCGAGCCCCTCGACGTCGCCGACGCCTGGCACCCGATGGACCTCCTGGTGGCACCGCTGCGCGACACCTCCGGCGCCCTGCTCGGGTCGCTGTCCATCGACCTCCCCGTGGACGGCCGGCGGCCGGGCCCGGAGCAGCGCCGGATCCTGGACGCGTACGCCGAGCAGGCCGCCCGTGCGGTCGCCGCCGCCCTCGACGGCGAGGTGCTGCGCGAGCAGGTCCGGCTGGCGAACGCGGCCCGCGAGATCGTCCGCACGATGTCGACCGAGCTGACGATGGACGCGCTGCTGGCGGCGTGCAACGAGGTCGTGGTCGAGGGCTTCGGCGCCCACGGCCTCTGGATCCAGACCTTCGACGCGGTGGGCCGGCCGGGCAGCGGCCGGGTCTGGGCACCGGAGGGGTTCGAGGTCTCGCTGCCCGAGGAGATCCGGAAGATCGCCGAGCTGTCCGCCCCGGACGTGTGGTCCCGCCAGACGGTCGACATCGTCGTCGTCGGTGAGGTCGAGAGCGACCTGCCCGACGCCTGGCGCGACACGGTCTACGGGTACCTCGACGGCCTGGGCGTCACCACGCTGCTGTTCGTCCCGCTCGGGGCGGGCCTCGAGTGCGTCGGCGCCCTGAGCCTGACCCGGCGCGCCGAGGACCCCGACTGGTCGGACATCGAGCTGGCGGCGGCCGCCGACATCGGCCGGGACATCGGCCGCGCCGTGCTCAACGCGCGGACCTACGAGCGCGAGCGCGAGCTGGTCACCGAGCTCCAGGCCCTCGACACCTACAAGAGCCAGCTCATCTCGACGCTCTCCCACGAGCTCAAGAACCCGCTGACCGCCGTCGTCGCCCACCTCGAGCTCCTGGAGCCGGTCGAGCTGGACGCGGACGCGCGGACGTCGCTGGCCGCCATCGAGCGGGCGACCCGGCGGATCGACCGGCTGGTCGAGGACCTGATGCTGCTCGCCAAGGTCGGCGACCCCGCCACCCCCGTCTTCGCCCGGCCGGTCGACCTGGTGGAGGTCACCCGCGACGTCGCCGACCTGCTCTCGGCCCCGGCCCGCCAGCGCGAGGTCTCGCTCAGCGTCGTCGCGCCGTCCGACCCGGTGGTCGCGCTCGGCGACCTGACCGAGCTCGACCGGCTGGTCACCAACCTCGTCGGCAACGCCGTCAAGTACACGCCCGCCGGCGGCAGCGTCGTCGTCACGCTGTCCGCCACCGCGGACGAGGTCGTGCTCGAGTGCGCCGACACCGGCATCGGGATCTCGCCGGCGGACCAGGAGCGGCTGTTCACCGAGTTCTTCCGCTCCACCAACCCGGCCGCGCTCGCCCAGCCCGGCACCGGGCTCGGCCTGGCGATCGTGACGCGCATCGTGGCGCGCCACGGCGGCCGGTTGACCTTCGCCTCCGAGCTGGGCACCGGCAGCACGTTCCGTGTCGTGCTGCCGGCCCCCTAGCTCATCGACGCGGCGTCAGCCCTCGAAGCACGGCCCGTCGAAGGTGTGCGCCTCCGCGGTCGGGCCGACGGTGAAGTCCTGCACGATCGAGACGCCGGACGGCGCCGCCTTGTCGACCTTGCTCAGGACCGAGGCCCGGAAGATGTTCTCGTCCGGGTCACCGTCCCGCTTGCCCGCCTCCTCGGGGAGCATCCCCTCGTAGTCGATCGTCTCCAGGGACTCCACCGCCTCGAGCAGACCGGCGCGGTCCTTGTCGTAGTCGCCGTCCAGCCACTCCTCGAGGGCGGCCTTGAGCGGGTACGACCAGGCCCAGCCGGCGGTGTAGCCGTCGTTGGGCTGCTCGACGTCGCCGATCGCCTCCCGCATCGCCTGGTGGCCCGGGGTGTCCGTGCCGAACGGACCCCAGTAGCCCGACTGCATGTACAGCGCCTCCAGGGCCGGGGCCGCCGGCGTGGCGAGCAGCGCCGGGTTCCACGTCGGGCCGAGGCCGATGAACTGGCCGGTGAAGCCCGCGGCGGCCGTCTGGCCGACGATGACCGCGGTCTCGGTCGGGGCGGTGCCGAGGACGACCAGGTCGGGCTTGGCCTCCAGGATGGCCGCGATCGCGCCGGCCTGCTCCTCCTGGCCCGGCGCCGTCTCGACCGCGCTGAACTCCAGGTCGTTGGCCTCGGCGGCGATCTCGGCGCCCGCGGCGCCGTCACCGCCGTAGTCGCCCGGGTAGTGCACGGCCATCACGGTCTTGATGCTCTTCTCGGCGACCATGTAGTCGACGGCGTTCATGCCCTCGACGCAGTAGTTGGTGCCGGACTCGAGGATGGAGTCCTCGAAGGCCCACAGCGACGTCCACGACGCGGGGGCGCCGATCATCTCGTCCTTCTTCATGTCCGGGATGATCGCCAGCGTGGTCGGCGAGCCGAGCGTCTGCGCGAGCGCGAGCACGTCGCCCTCGATCTCGCCGTACACCTGCTTGTGCGTCTGTGGGTTGTAGAGGTTGTCCTTGACGTACGACGTCACGTCGATGTCGTAGCCACCGATGCCGCCATCCTCGTTGACCCGCTGCCAGAACGCCTTCTGCGCCTCGGTGATCGGCACGCCGAGCGGGGCGAACGGGCCCTGCGTCAGGTCGGAGATGGTGCCGAGGTAGATGCACCCGTTGTCCTCGTTGACGGCCTCCGGGCACGCCTCGTCGGAGACTCCGGGCGCCGAGGCCCCGTCGCCGTCGTCCTCGCCGCCGCCACCGCGACAACCGGTGGCGACGAGTGCAAGTGCCGCGAGCAGCACTCCTGTCCTGCGTAGCTTCACAGCACCATCTCCTTCGTTGTGTGGCCGCCGCTCCATGCCTCAGTAGCTGAACGGCCAGCCCTTCCAGTAGTTGCGGATCCGGACCCAGATGCCGAAGAGCCCGCGGGGCTCGAACAGCAGGAAGCCGACGATGAGCAGCCCGTAGAGGATCGACTCGAGCTGGAACACGTTCGGCGTGTCCGTCACCTGCGAGGAGATGACGGGGAGGTACGCGGGCAGCTCCCGCGTGAGCGTGGGCAGCAGCGAGATGAAGAGGGCGCCCATGATCGTGCCGCTGACCGTCCCGGCGCCGCCGATGAGCACCATCGCGATGAACTGGACCGACAGCAGCAGCGAGAAGCTGTTCGGCTCGAAGAAGCCGATGATCGAGTAGATGAGCGCACCGGCGCAGCCGGCGTAGAACGAGGAGATCCCGAAGGCCAGGGTCTTGGCCCGCGGCAGGTTGATGCCCATCATCTCGGCGGCCATGTCGCGGTCGCGGACGGCGCTGAAGGCACGGCCGACCCGGGACCGGGCGAGGTTGCGGGCGCCGAGGGCGAACACCAGCAGCAGCACGAGCGTGAGCAGGTAGAGGTTCTGCTCGGTCGTGAACAGGTCGGTGTCGTCGGCGAAGTCGTAGCCGAACAGCTCCGGGAGGGCAGCCTCGCGGCCGACGCCGTTGCCGCCGGTGAGGTCGCTCCACTCGCCGAAGACGTGCTCGCCGATGAACACGAGGCCGAGGGTCACGATGGCGAGGTAGAGCCCGCGCAGCCGGGTGGCGAGCGGCGCCACGAGCACGCCGGCCAGCCCCGCGACGACGCCGGCCGCGGGGAGCCACACCAGGATGTTGGTGATCCCGAAGCCGATCGTCCGGCCGTCCGGGTCACCCGAGATGGCGGCGGCGGTGTAGGCGCCGACGCCGAGGAAGAACGCGTGGCCGAGGGACACCTGGCCGGCGAGGCCGGTGACGATGTTGAGGCCCAGCGCCCCGATCGCGAACCCGAAGCCCAGCGCGAGCGTCTGCAGCAGCGAGTCGGAGAGCGAGAACGGCATGAGGAACGCGACGACGACGATCGCGCCGACCCAGATCTGCTTGGGCCGGGTGTTGAAGAGGGCGAGCTCCTGCGCGTACGAGCGGTAGAGCTGGGGCCGGCCGCGGAGACGGCCGCGTGGCGCCTTCTGCTCGGGGAGCGTGGCCGTCATACCCGCCTCACCTCCGGTGTGCCGAAGAAGCCGTACGGCTTGGCCAGGAGGACGAGCATCATCAGCACGTACGGCGAGACGATGGCGAAGTTGTCGCCCAGCCACGGCGCGATGTCGCGCTGGTAGCTGCCGACAAGAGACTGCACGACCCCGACTGCCAGGCCGCCGATCACCGCCCCCTCGAGCGAGTCGAGCCCGCCGAGGATGATCGCCGGCAGCGCGATCAGCGCGACCACCCAGATCCGCCGGTCGACGCCCGCACTGATGGCGAGCAGGCTGCCCGCGACCGCGCACAGGGCGCCGGCCATCGCCCAGCTGAGCGCGAAGACGTTGCCGACGTTGACGCCCTGGGTGAGTGCGGCCTCCTGGTCGAACGCCGCCGCGCGCATGGCCAGGCCGTAGCGGGTGTAGCGGTAGAAGACGAGCAGCGCGCCCACGACCAGGACGAGCACCGCCACCGACACGAGGTGCCGCTCCTGGACGCGCAGCCCCAGCAGGTCGACCCGGTCGAGCCCCCACGGGTTGGGGATCGGCCGGGCGCCGAGGCCGATGAAGCCGCCGGCCACCACCCGGACCGCGATGTCGATGCCGATCGTGATGATCGCGACGACGAAGGCGGGGCGGCCGACCATCGGCCGGATCGCGCCGCGCTCGATCACCAGGCCGAGGGCGGCCGTGGCCAGCGCGGCGATGCCGACCGAGAGGAAGAACGAGAAGCTCGCGAAGACCACGACGCCGATCGCCGGCCCGACGTAGCTGGTGATGGTCGCGCCGGCCAGCATCATCGCGGGCTGGGCGAAGTTGATGACGCCGGTCGCCTTGAAGACGATCACGAACGCCAGGGCCAGCAGCGCGTAGACCGAGCCGGTGCCGAGCCCGGAGACGACGGCCTGGAAGAACTCGGTCATCGGGTCGCCCCGGCGTACATCTCGGCGACCGTGTCCTCGAACATCTCGGAGATCGCCGACCGCTTGACCTTCTGGGTGGCGGTGAGCTCGCCGTCCTCGTGGTCGAGCTCCTTGGGCAGGAGCCGGAACTCCTTGACCTGCTCGACCTGCGCGAAGCGCGCGTTGACCTCCTTCACCACACCGGCGACCAGCTCGACCACCTCGGGCTTGGTGCTGAGGTCGCGGTAGGTGCTGTAGCCGAGCTGGCGCCGCTGCGCCCACTCCCCGACCGTCTCCAGCTCGATGCCGATGAGGGCGGTGAGGAACTTGCGGCCGTCGCCGATCACGATCGCCTCGCGGACGTACGGCGAGGCCTTCAGCGCGTTCTCGATCATCGACGGCGAGATGTTCTTGCCGCCCGCCGTGATGATGATGTCCTTCATCCGGTCGGTGATCCGGACGTGCGTGCCGTCGACCCACTCGCCCACGTCGCCCGTGCGCAGCCAGCCGTCCTCCGTCATCGTCCGGCGGGTGGCCTCCTCCTTGCGCCAGTAGCCGGCGAAGACCCCGCCGTGCCGGGTCATGATCTCGCCGGTCTCCTCGTCGATGCGCAGCTCGGTGCCCGGGTGGACCTCGCCGACCGTGCCGAGCTTGACCCGGCCGGGCCGGTTGCCCGTGGCGACGGCGGTGTTCTCGGTCATCCCGTAGACCTCGTGCATCGGGACACCGATCCCCATGAAGAAGCGGAGCACCTCGGGGGCGATGGGCGCGGCGCCCGACGACGCGTAGCGGACCTCACGCATGCCGAGCCGGTCGCGCAGGGCCCGGTAGAAGAACACGTGACCGACGGCGTACCGCAGCCGGGTGCTCGCGGTGTGCCTGCCCTCGTTGGCGACCAGGTCCTCGCCGATGCCGTCGGCGACCTCGAGCCAGAACCGCGACACGACCCGCTTCAGCCAGGACGCGCCCGAGAGCCGGATCTCGATCCCGGCCAGGAGCTTCTCCCAGATCCGCGGGACACCGAACAGGATCGTCGGCTGCACCTCGCGGAGGTTCTGCGGCACGGTCTCGATCGACTCGGCGAAGTTGACCTGGGTGCCGGCGGCCGCGTTGAACCAGGTGGTGAAGATGCGCTCGGCGACGTGGGACAGCGGCAGGTACGACAGCGAGAGGTCCCGCGGGCCCGGCGGGGGGTCCGTGAAGGCGCCCTCCTCGATGAGCACCTTGATCGCGAACTCGACGTTGGCCACCGTGAGCATCGCGCCCTTGGGCGGACCGGTCGTCCCCGAGGTGTAGATCAGCGTCGCCAGGTCGTCGGGCTGCTGCCCGGCGAGCACCTCGGCGAGCGCGTCCGGGTGCTGATCCCTGTGCCGGCGGCCGAGCTCCAGGAAGTCCGGCCAGAACAGCAGCCGCTCGTGGTCGTAGCGGTGCCGGATGCCGCGCGGCTCGAGGTAGACGATGCGCTGCAGGTCCGGGCACTCGTCCTGGACCGCGAACGCCTTGTCGACCTGCTCCTGGTCCTCGGCGACCAGCACCTTCGCTCCGGAGTCGCCGAGCAGGTAGCCGACCTCCGCCGCGGGGTTGGTCGGGTAGATGCCGACCGACGCGGCCCGCGCGGCCAGCGCCCCCATGTCGGCGACCAGCCACTCGGGGCGGTTCTCGGAGTGGATGGCCACGCGGTCACCCGGCACGATCCCGAGCTCGAGGAAGGCGTGCCCGGCCAGCTGCACCTGCTCCCAGTAGTGCGACCAGGTCCACTCGCGCCAGATGCCGAGGTCCTTGTCGCGCAGCGCGACCGCGTCGGGCGCGCCGCTCGGCCTGGGCGCGGATCCGGGTCACGGGGCTCGACATCAGCCGGCCACCTCCTGGCCGAGGTAGGCGCGCACCACGTCGGGGTGCCGCTGCACCTCGTCGGGGACACCGGTGGTGATCGGCACGCCGAAGTCGACGACCATCACCCGGTCGGCGAGGTCCATGACGAGACCCATGTCGTGCTCGACCATGATGATCGGCACGTCCAGCTCGTCGCGGATGTCGAGGATGTAGCGCGCGGTGTCCTCGGTCTCCTCGAGGTTCATGCCGGCCACCGGCTCGTCGAGCAGCAGGAGCTTGGGCTCCATCGCGAGCGCCCGGCCCAGCTCGACGCGCTTCTGCACGCCGTACGGCAGCAGGCCGACGGGCATCGCCCGCCACTGCTCCAGCTCGAGGAAGTCGACGATCTCCTCGACGAACCGCCGGTTGACGAGCTCCTCGTTCCTGGCTCGCCCGCGCCAGAGGAACGCCGACACGAAGCCGTACCGGATGTGCTGGTGCCGGCCGAGCATCAGGTTGTCGATGACCGTGAGGTGCTCGAACAGCGCGATGTTCTGGAACGTCCGGGCCATGCCCAGCTCGGCGATCCGGTGCGGCCGCATGCCGAGGATGTCCTGGCCGAGGAACTCGACCCGGCCGCGCTGCGGGCGGTAGACGCCGGAGAGCACGTTGAAGATCGAGGTCTTGCCGGCGCCGTTCGGGCCGATGATCGCGAACAGCTCTCCGGCACGCACCTCGAAGTCGGCACCGGCGATCGCATTGACCCCGGCGAACGACAGGTGGACGTCCTCGACCTTCAGCACGGCGTTCGTGTCGCTCACGCCGACCACCTCTTCTTCCGCCGGTAGTGCTTCACGTCGCGGAACGACCGGCGCTCGCCGTCCTCCCCCGGGTGCAGGCCGAGGTAGAACTCGCGCACGTCGTCGTCCCTCAGCAGGGACTCCGCCGGCTTGTCGAGGACGATGCGGCCCGTCTCCATCACGTAGCCGTGGCTCGCGACGCTCAGCGCCATCGTGGCGTTCTGCTCGACGAGCAGCACGCCGGTCCCGGCCCGGTTGATCTCGAGGATCACGTCGCGAACCTGCTCCACGAGCTTGGGCGAGAGCCCGAGGCTCGGCTCGTCGAGCAGGAGGTAGCGCGGGTTCGACATCATCGCCCGGCCGATGGCGAGCATCTGCTGCTCGCCGCCGGACAGGTAGCCGGCGGTCTTGGCGCGGCGATCGGCGAGCACGGGGAAGAGCTCGTAGATCCGGTCGAGGTTCTCGCGCATCCCCGCCCGGGCCGTGTGCGCGCCGACCTTGAGGTTCTCCTCGACGTCGAGCTCCACGAACACCCGGCGGCCCTCGAGGACCTGGCGGACGCCGCGGCCGACGATGCGCTCCGGGCGCCACTTGTGGATCGGTGCGTCGTCGAGGCTCACCGAGCCCTTGGTGATCTCGCCGTCATGGATGTCGAGCAGGCCGGTCAGCGCCCGCAGCAGCGTCGTCTTGCCGGCACCGTTGGACCCCAGCAGCGCGACGATGCCACCCTCGGGCACCGCCAGGCTGACCCCGCGCAGGGCCAGCACGACGTCGTCGTAGACGACCTCCAGGTTGCTGGCACGCAGCATGAGCGGGGAGTCCTTCCGAGTCGGGCCCTTCGCCTACCGGCACCCTAGGGGCAGATGTGACGGGCGTCACTACCTGCTACATCCGGCGAGCCCCCTTCTCGATGGCCTCGCGGATGCGCGGGTAGGTCCCGCAGCGGCAGATGTTGCGAATGCCGTCGAGGTCCTTCTCGGTGATGGTCCGGCCCTCGCGCCGGGTCTTCCTGACCAGCGCGACCGCCGCCATGATCTGGCCCGGTTGGCAGTAGCCGCACTGCGCGACGTCGAGATCGAGCCAGGCCTCCTGCATCGGGTGGAGGCCCTTGCCCTTGTCGGTCCTGGCCAGGCCCTCGATGGTCGTGACCTCGTCGGTCTTCTTCAGGTCACCGACCCGCACGGAGCACGGGTTGAACGCCTTGCCGTTGACGTGCGAGGTGCACGCCTTGCACACGTTGATGCCGCAGCCGTACTTGGGACCGGTGACCCCGAGGAGGTCCCGGAGGACCCAGAGCACGCGGACGTCGTCGTTCACGTTGACGGTGACGGTCCTGCCGTTGAGGCGGAAGGTCTGCTTGGGCATGTCAGTCAGGTCCTCTTCAGTCCGTTGACGGGCGACTGCGGGATCGGCGGGACGAACGGCTTCGGCCGGAACTGGAGCGGGTCCCTGTGGTTGATCGGGAAGTACGTCGGCATCTCGCCGGTGGCCCGCGCGTACGCGCACGCGACCGCCGCCATGCTGGCCGCGACCCCGGCCTCGCCCGCACCCCCAGGCACGCCGGTGGTCGGCGGCATCACGATCACCGTGACCTCGGGCGGGGTGTTCCACTGCCGCGTGTAGAAGTAGTTGTCCCAGCTCGCCTCCAGGAAGTGCCCGTCGCGGAGGTGCATCGAGGACGTCAGCGCCTGGGCGATGCCGTCGTTGATGCCGCCGTGCATCTGGGCCTCGAGCCCGCGGGGGTTGATCGCCAGCCCGGCGTCGACGGCGAAGGTGACCCGGGTGACGCGCGGGCCGCCGGTGCCGTCCTCGATGTCCCGGTTGACCGTCCGGGGCCGGCAGTCGATCTCGACGAGGCAGGCGGTGGCGCCCTTGTACTCGACGTGGATCGCGATGCCCTGCGCCGTGCCCGGGCGCATCGCCCGGCCCCAGCGACCCGCCTTGGCGACCGCCTCGAGCACGCCCTTCGCGCGCTCGTCGCTCAGGTGTCGTCGCCGGAACTCGTAGGGGTCCAGCTTCACGGCCGCGGCGATCCGGTCGATGATCAGCTCGCCGGCGGTGCGGACGTCCGGCGAGTAGATGTTGCGCATGCTGCCGGTGTTGAAACGATCGTCGGTCTCGACGATCTGCTGCGACTTCACCGCGAAGTCGTAGGGCGCCACGGTCGTCATCGCGAAGATGCCCTCGGCGAACCCGAGGTTGCCGATCCCGAGCGGTGCGTCGGCACCCACCGCGGTGAGCATCTCGCCCAGCCCGTGCCGGTAGTCCGTCTCGACGCTGGCGTGGTTCTGCTGGAAGGCGAGCAGCTGGTCGCCGGCGTACGTCGCGCTGACCCTGCTGACCGCCATCGGGTGCACGCGCCCCACCCGGGCGTCGTCGGCCCGGTGCCACATCAGCTTGACCGGCTTCTTCATGGCCTTGCTGATCGTGGCTGCCTCGAGGGCGGCATCGAAGAAGAGCCGGCGCCCGAAGGAGCCACCGCCCTGCATCACGTGCACCTTCACCGCGCTCTGAGGCAGGCCCACGGCGGACGCGATGGCGGCCTGCGCGGCGATCGGGGTCTTGAGCGCGGACCAGATCTCGGCTCGGTCGCTCCGGACGTCGGCCACCGCGGCGTTCGTGTCGAGCGCGGAGTTGCTGCGGAAGTAGAAGGTGAACTCGCCCTCGATGGTCGTGGCCAGCGGGTTGTCCGGCACGGGGACGATCGGCAGGCCGACCGACTTCAGCTCGGCGACGATGTCGGCGTCGGACTCGCCGGCGACCGGCCCGGGGTTCCAGTCGACCTTCATCGCCCGGATCGCGTCGATGCACTGCCCGAAGGTCTTGGCGCGCACCGCGACACCGGTGTCGACCACGGCGACGTTCTTGACGCCGGGCATCTTCAGGATCTTCGCCTTGTTCCGCAGGCGCCGGGGGGTGCCGTTGAGCGTGGGTGCCCGGCAGACCATCGTCGGCAGCGCGCCCTTGACCTTCAGGTCGGTCGTGTACGTCTTCTTGCCGGTGACGGCCGCGCGCGCGTCGGTCCGGCGCTGGCCGGTGCCGATGACCCGGAACTCCGAGGCCTCCTTGAGGGTCACCTCGACCCGGCGGCTCTGCTTCGCGGCCGCCGCCTCGGCGAGCTCGCCGTAGGTCACGCTCCGGCCGGCGCGGTTCTGGACCACGCCGCCCTTGGCGATGAGGTTCCTCGACTCGTCCCCGAGGACGACCGCTGCCGCGTCCAGCAGAGCACCGCGCGCGATCGCCGCGGCGACCCGGATCGGGGTGTACGTCGACGTCGTGGTCGTCGACCCGCCGGTCAGCTGGTTGAACAGCAGCTCGGGACGTGCGTCGGCGAGCGTGACGACGACCTTGCGCACCGGCAGGTCGAGCTCCTCGGCGATGATCATCGCCGTCGACGTCATGATCCCCTGGCCGTTCTCCGACCGGGGCAGCGCGAAGTGGGCGGTGCCGTCCCTGCGGACCTGGATCTGGATCAGGTTGGCCGTCGGCCGGCAGGTGTCGGTGATGAAGTCGTTGAGGTCGTACAGCTCCGCGATCTGCGGGCCCGACGGCGCGGCCGCGCGCGCCGGTGACCCGAGCGCGAGGTCGGCGGCGGCGACCAGCGTGGTGCCCGCCAGGACGTAGCCGACGAAGCTGCGGCGGCCGATGCCGCCGACGTCCGGATGGGCAGAGGCAGCGTGCTCGTCGATTTCCTGGACCGACATGGACCCTCCCGAGTGGGTCTCGCCGGAGGGTCCCCGTATGACTCCCCGTCTAGCGGCCGTGAGTCACCCCGAGGGGTGACGGCCGTCACGAACGTATGCGGAGCAAGGTTGGTCCTGGGTTGCTCCTACTTCTGGCCGAGGTTCCTCAGCATCAGCGCCTCGGCGACGACGACCCGCTCGAACTCCGCGAGGTGCAGTCCCTCGTTGGCGCCGTGTGCCCGGGTGTCCGGGTCCTCGACACCGGTCACCAGCACGCTGGCCTGCGGGAACGTCTGGAGGAACTCGGCGATGAACGGGATCGAGCCGCCCACGCCCATGTCCACCGGCTCGGTACCGTCCCAGGCCTCGGTGAAGGCCGCCCGGGCGGCGTCGTACGCCGGACCGGTGGCGTCGATGGCGATCGGCTCGCCGCTGTCCGAGAGCGTGCACGTCACCTGGGCGCCCCACGGTGCGTTGTTCTCGAGGTGCTCACGGAGCCGCTCTGTCGCGTTGGCGGTGTCGTCGCCGGGGGCGATCCGCAGCGAGATCATCGCCCGGGCGTGCGGGACCAGCGTGTTGCTCGCGCCCTCGGCCTTCGGGGCGTCGAGGCCGGTGATGCTCAGGGACGGCCTGGTCCACAGCCGCTCGACCATGGAGCCGTCGCCGATCCACCCGACCCCGTTGGCGATGCCGGACTCGCCGCGGGCCCGGTCCTCCGGGTACTCGACGTCGGCGGCCGGGCCGGCGAACAGCCCCTCGATCGCGACGTTGCCGTGGTCGTCGTGCAGTGTCGACAGCAGCCGGGCGAGGGTCATCAGGGCGTCCGGGACGACGCCGCCCCACATGCCCGAGTGCACACCGTGGTCGAGCGTGCGCACCTCGACGTACATCCGGACCAGGCCGCGCAGGCTGGTGGTCAGCGCGGGCTCGCCGATGTCCCAGTTGCCGGAGTCGGCGATCACGATGACGTCGGCCTCGAGCTTGTCCTTGTGCTCGTCCAGCAGCGCCGGGAGGGTGTCGGAGCCGACCTCCTCCTCGCCCTCGATGATGATCTTCACGTTCACGGGCAGGTCGGCGCCGAAGACGCGGAGCGCCCCGAGGTGGGCCGCGATGCCGGCCTTGTCGTCGGCAGCACCGCGGGCGTAGAGCCGCTCGCCGCGCTCGGTCGGCTCGAACGGCGGGCTGTCCCAGTCGGCGTGGTCGTTCTCGGGCTGGACGTCGTGGTGCGCGTACAGCAGGACCGTCGGCGCACCCTCCGGGCCGCGCTTGTGGCCGAGCACGGCAGGGCCGCCGCCGTTCGCGCTGACGATGTCGACGTCCTCGAAGCCCTCGGCGCGGAACAGGTCTGCCACGGCGTCGGCGCAGCGCCACACCTCGGCGGTGCGCGCCGGGTCGGCGCTGACCGACTCGATGCGGACCAGGTTCTCCAGGTCGGTGCGCAGGGCCGGCATCAGCTCGCGCACCTTGGTGCGGACGTCCTCGGTGGGCAGGCTCATGCCTCGACCCTAGGAGAACCGCGCCGGGTTCACCCCAACGGGAGGTACGGCGCCAGGTCGGCGCGCTCCCCGCTCGCGCTCACGCGGCCGGAGCCCTCCGCGTCCGCCCAGGTCAGGGCACCCGTCGCCAGGGAGATCCACGTCCCCGCGTCGGTCTCGACCACGGCCGGCGGGGTGCCCCGCGTGTGGCGGACCCCGGGGATGACCTGCACGGCGGCGTACGGCGGCACGCGGACCTCGACCGAGTGACCGGGCGCGCGCTCCTCGAGCACCGCGAGGAAGTGCTTCGTGAGCAGCCGCAGGTCGTCGCCGGACGCCGTGCCGTCCTCGACGAGCGCCAGGGCGGCCGACACCTCGGCGGCGGGCGCGATGCGCAGTCGGGCGGGCACCTGCCGAGCCTAGGCGGCACCGGGGACGCCTCGGGGTACCTCCCAGGTCCATGACTGCCGACTGGGTGTACGTCGTCGCCGGAGGATCGCTCCTCCTCGCGATCGTCCTGCCCGCCCTGCTCAGCCGCTGGGCGATCTCCGCGCCGATGGTCCTGCTGGCCGTCGGGATGCTGGTCGGCCTCACCCCGCTCCCCGAGGGGATGCCCCTCGACCCGCAGGAGAACCGCGCGGTCATCGAGCACGTGACCGAGCTCGCCGTCATCGTCGCGCTGATGGGCGTGGGCCTGGCGCTGGACCGGCCGCTCAGCCTCCGCGACCGCGCGACGTTCCGCACCTGGGGAGCCACCTGGCGCCTGCTGCTCGTCGGGATGCCGCTGACGATCGCCTCCGTCGCCCTGCTCGGGTGGTGGGCCGCGGGCCTGGCCCCGGCGGCCGCTCTCCTGCTCGGGTCCGCCCTCGCCCCGACGGACCCGGTGCTGGCCTCCGACGTCCAGGTCGCCGGTCCCCAGACCGGGGACCACGAGGTCGACGAGACCGACGAGGTGCGCTTCACGCTCACCTCCGAGGCGGGGCTCAACGACGGGCTGGCGTTCCCGTTCGTCTACGCCGCGATCCTGCTCGCGACGGAGGGTGGCGTCGGCGGCTGGGCGCTGGAGTGGCTGGGCGTCTACCTGCTGGCCAAGGTGGTCATCGGCGTCGCCGCCGGGCTCGTCGTCGGGCGGGTGCTGGCCTTCGTGGCGTTCCGGTCGGCCAGCCCGTCGCTGCGGGTCGCCGAGCGCGGGGAGTCGCTGCTGGCCCTGGCCGCGCTGGTGACGTCGTACGGCGTGGGAGAGGTGGCCGGCGGCTACGGGTTCCTGGCCGTGTTCGTGTGCGCCATGTCGTTCCGCTCCGGCGAGCGGGCCCACGACTACCACGCGGCGATGCACGAGGTCGCCGAGCGGCTCGAGCGGCTGCTCACCCTGTTCGTCCTGCTGGTCCTGGGCATCGCCCTCACCCGCGGCATCCTGGACGCGCTGGACTGGCGAGGGGTGCTGATGGCGTTCGCGATCCTGCTCGTCGTCAGGCCGCTCGCCGGGATCGCGTCGCTGGCCCCCTGGTCGGCCTCGTCCGTCGAGCGCGGCGGGTTGCTGCGGCCGGAGCGCTGGGCGGTGGCCTTCTTCGGCGTCCGCGGTGTCGGCTCGCTCTACTACCTGGCGTACGCCGCCGGCGAGGCCCCCGAGCTCGGCACCGACTGGCTGTGGGCCACGGTGTCCTTCACGATCGTGGCGTCCGTGGTCCTGCACGGCGTGCTCTCGACGCCGGTGATGTCCCGGCTCGACCGCAGCGAGGGCTGATCAGGCGAAGCCGGGGGTGGCCGCGGCGAACCGCTGCGACGCCCGGCCGACCAGGTCGACCAGCTCGGGCGGACCCTCGACCGTGAAGTCGGCGTCGAGTCCCATGAGCACGACGACCGGCCACTCGAGCGAGTCGAGGTTCATCTCGAGGAGGCAGTCACCGTCCCGGCCCGACGCGGTCCCCCAGTGGCCCACCGCCCCGGCGACCCGCTCGACGGGCGCGTCGATGCGGACCCGGACGGCGTACCGCTGCGGCATCCGCTTGATGCCGGCCTGGACGAAGGAGAGCGCGTCCTCGGTCGGCAGCTCGCGCGGCCGGAACCTCTGGCCGGTGGTGCGCGGCTCGCTGATCCGGTCGACGCGGAAGGAGCGCCAGTCCTGGCGGTCGCGGTCGTAGGCGACGAGGTACCAGCGCCGGCCGAGGGTGACGAGTCGGTGCGGCTCGACCCAGCGGTCGGTCTGCTCGGAGCCTCTGGCGACGTAGGCGAACTTGATCGGCTCGTCGTCGCGGCACGCCTGGGCCAGGGTGGCGAGCAGCGACGCGTCGAGCTCCGGACCGGAGTTCCACTGGAGGTTCTCGGTCTGCGAGCGGATCGCGTCCATCTGGCGCCGCAGCTTCGGCGGCATCAGGCCGATCACCTTGGTCAGCGCCTGGACCGACGACTCCTCCATCCCCCGGATCGAGCCGGACGCCGCGGACTGCAGGCCGACCGCGATCGCGACGGCCTCCTCGTCCTCCAGGAGCAGCGGCGGGAGCGAGCCGCCCGCGCGCAGCTGGTAGCCGCCGGCGACCCCCCGCACGGCGTCGACGGAGTAGCCGAGCTCGCGCAGCCGGTCGATGTCGCGACGCAGCGTCCGTGGGCTCACCTCCAGCCGGTCCGACAGCTCCGACCCCGGCCAGTAGCGGTGGGTCTGGAGCAGCGAGAGCAGGCGCAGCATCCGGGCGCTGGTGTTCATGTCGTCCAAAGTATTTCACATTGCGGTCAGGAAGTGGCCTATATCGCCACGAGGCTGGATCCATGACCACCCCAGTGATCCGCACGAGCGGGCTGACCCGCCACTTCACCCGGCACAAGACCACCGTCGAGGCGGTCCGCGGCCTCGACCTCGAGGTCACCCAGGGCGAGCTCGTCGCCTTCCTCGGCCCCAACGGCGCCGGCAAGTCCACGACCCTCCGGATGCTCACCACCCTGCTCCCGCCCACCTCCGGCACCGCCGAGGTGGCGGGGTACGACGTGGTCCGCGAGCACCGCCAGGTCCGCCGCTCGATCGGCTACGTCGGCCAGGGCAACGCCGCCGGGCACGCCCAGCGCGGCCGCGACGAGCTGGTGAGCCAGGCCCGGTCGTTCGGGATGACCCGGCGCCAGGCCAACGACCGCGCCGACGAGCTGCTCGCGGCGTTCGACCTCGCCGAGCAGGCCGGCCGTCCGGTCTCGACCCTGTCCGGCGGCCAGCGCCGCCGGCTCGACGTCGCGATCGGCCTCGTGCACACGCCGCGGCTGCTGTTCCTCGACGAGCCGTCCACCGGCCTCGACCCGCAGAACCGGGTCAACCTCCAGGAGCAGATCCAGCGGCTGCACCGGGAGCAGGGCACCACGATCGTGCTGACCACGCACTACCTCGAGGAGGCGGACACCATCGCCGACCGGGTGGTCGTGATCGACCACGGGGTCGTCATCGCCGACGACTCGGCCGCGCGGCTGAAGTCGTCGCTCGGCGACCTGGTCAGCCTCGGCTTCGGGTCCGTGGCCGACGCGACGATCGGGGCCGAGCGGGCCGGGCGGATCCCCGGCGCCTCGGTGACCGTGCGTGGCACCGACGTCTCCGTCCGGGTCGCGCACGGCCGCGACCTGGCCACGGGCCTGGTCACCGACCTCGCCTGGGAGGGCACGCCGGCCACCCGCATCGAGGTCGCCGGCCCGACCCTCGACGACGTGTTCCTCGGCCTGACCGGACGCAGCCTCAACGAGAACGAAGGAGTCGCAGCATGACGACGTACGCCGAGAACCTGACCGCCCCGCAGACCACCCGTCACGCACCGGAGCTGGAGGCGCCGGGTGTCCTCGCGGACACCTGGAACGTCATGGTGCGCGAGCTCAAGCCGGTCTTCCGCGAGCCCGCCTCGGTGCTGTTCGCGATGGTCCAGCCGCTCGTGTTCCTCGGCCTGTTCGCACCGCTGCTCCCGAAGGTCGAGGGCGGGTCCGCCCTGCAGTGGTTCGTGCCGGGCATCGTCGCGATGACCGCGCTGATGGGCGCGTCGTTCACCGGCGCCAACCTGACCCAGGAGATCGTGACCGGCTCGCACGAGCGGCTGCTCGTGTCGCCGCTCTCGCGCAGCTCGCTGCTCGTCGGGCGCGCCCTCAAGGAGGTCGTGCCGATGCTGATGCAGGCGGCGATCATCGTCGTCGTCGTGACGCCGTTCAGCTTCGACCTGCACCTCGCACACGTCCTGGTCGGCGTCGTCCTGCTGTCGTTCTTCAGCATCGGCGTCGGCGCGCTGAGCTTCGCGCTGGCGCTGGCCGCGAAGGACCAGGACTGGCTGTTCTGGACGGTGCAGCAGACGCTGATCTTCCCCCTGCTGCTGCTCGCGGGCGTGCTGCTGCCGCTCGAGGGCGCTCCCGGCTGGCTGCAGACGGCGTCGGACCTGAACCCGCTGACGTACGTCATCGAGGCCGAACGGGCCCTCTTCGCCGGTTCGTTCCCGCTCGACACGGTGGCCGCCGGCTTCGGCGCCTCGGCGGTCGTCGCGGCGTTCGGCCTCTGGGTCGGGCTGAGGGCGATGCGACGCTCGAGCTGACGTCCACCGACGCCGACCCGCCTGAACTGTTCAGGCGGGTCGGCGTCTGGCCCTAGGGTGCGGAGCGTGGACGTCGCCGTGAAGGAGCCGCTCGACGCCGACGCGGTCCGCGAGGTGGTCGTCGAGCTCGAGGCCCGGATCGCCGCACGGTTCCCGACCCGCGGCCTGCGCCAGGTCGCGGCCGATCTCGCCGTGCTGATCGACGCGGTCGAGACCGGCGCCCACTCGACCCAGGGCCGGGTGCGGATCGCGAGGCTCGCGTCGCGGATCGTGATGGCGCTGGTCCTCGCGGGCACCCTGGTCGTCATCGGGTTCGCGTTCAAGGACGCGGCGTTCGGTGACCATGCGGTCCGGAGCACGCTCGATCTCCTGCCCCTCATCGAGACCGTGATCAACGACGTCGTCTTCGCCGGCATCGCGGTGTTCTTCCTCTACTCGTTCCCCGAGCGGGTGCAGCGCGGCCGGCTGCTCAACCTGCTGCACCAGCTGCGGTCGACCGCGCACATCATCGACATGCACCAGCTGACCAAGGACCCCGAGCAGCTCAAGAGGTCGTTCGTCCCCTCCACGGCGAGCAAGCCGCTGGAGCTGAACCGCGACGAGATGGAGCGGTACCTCGACTACTGCTCGGAGCTGCTGGCGCTGGTCGGCAAGACCGCGGCGCTCTGCGCCGAGGAGTCGCGCGACGACGTCGTCCTCGACACGGTCAGCACCATCGAGACGCTGTGCGTCGGGATCTCGCGCAAGATCTGGCAGAAGATCTCGAACCTGCCGGCGCCCGAGGACGCCGTCTCGCCCCAGGGCGGAACCGCCCCCTAGGTCACCTCGCCAGCACCGACGCCATGAACGACGGCGTGTAGAGCGAGTAGACGTCCACCGCGCCGCTCGCGCAGTCGAAGCCGTAGGCGACGTCGTGGTGCCCCGGCCCGAGCTCGACGACGGTCAGCAGCTCGACCGCGTCGGCGGCGGCACTGCTGCCCGGCATGGACCGCCGGGTGTCCGGGACCGGCTGGCCGTCGAGGTACAGGCCGGCGAACCCCACCCCGGTGGCGCAGTCGACGTAGGCGCTGTTGGAGAAGAACCGGAGCACGACCCGGCCCCCGGCGAACGTGGCCGGGATGTCGAGGTCCCCGTCGTCCTCGTCGGGCTCGAAGAACCCGTCGGGGTTCGCCGGCGGCGTACCGAGGCCGAAGTTCTCCACGTAGACCTCGGCGTCCCGGGGCAGCAGGCCCGGCGCCAGGTCGGCCGCCTTCACCGCGCCGTTCTTGAGGTCGGGTGACCTCACGGCGTTCTTCTTGATCTTCGGCGAGGTCACGGCGTTCTTCGCGATCGCCTTGGTCGTGACCGATCCGGGAGCGAGCCGGTCGGCGGCGTACGCGGTGCCCGTCGTGCAGGCGATGGCCAGGGCGAGGTAGGCGACGGCGTTGCGGCGCAGGTGGGAGAGCATGGGCAGACGATGCCGGTGCTCAGCCGAGTCTGTCGAGGATCTCCAGCTGGGTGCGCCACGCGTCCGACGTGACGTCGATGACGACGAAGTGGTCCCCGTCGACCTCGACGAGCTCGGCCTCGGCACCCTCGCCGACCGCCGCTCCGACGTACGTCTCGGACTGGACCGGCGGCACGATCGTGTCGCCACCGCCGTGCACGCAGAACACGGGGACGTCGAGCGGCACCTGCTGGAGCGGGTCGGCGGCCGCGTCGGCCGTGGTCGCGGGGTGGCCGAGGAGCGCCTCGACCGCACCCCCTCCGAGGCCCAGCTCGGAGGCGCCGACCAGGTCCAGGACGCCCGCCTGGGAGATCGCCGCCGTCACCGTCACCGCAGGGTCCTCGCGGCCGGCCGCCCAGACCGCCAGGTGCCCGCCGGCCGAGTGACCGAGCGTGACGACCGTCGAGGTGTCCAGGTCGAGATCGGCGAGCTCGTCGATCGCCGCCGCCACGTCGTCGAGCGTCGCCGGGTACCCGCCCCCGTTGCCGACCCTGCGGTACTCGATGTTCCAGGCGGCCCAGCCCTGCTCGACGAGTGACGCGGCGAGCGGCCGACCGAGCGACAGGTCGTACTCCGCCTTCCAGAAGCCGCCGTGGATGACCACGACCACGCCTCGCGGCGTTCCCTCCGGCAGCGAGAGCTCGCCGAACTGGCTGGGGTCGTCGCCGTAGTCGAACCGGCCCTGGCCGGCTCCGCTCGGTGGAGGCACGGACCCATCATCGCCGCACGCCGTCAGCAGCGAGCCGCCGACGGTGGCGAGCAGCAGCGTCCGGCGGGCAAGGGGCACGTGGGTGTTCGTAGCAGGTGCCGGATCGGACGGTCAGTCGAAGCGGCCCTGACGCCCGCGCTTGGTCTGGCCGCGGCGCTTCTTCTCGGCGAGGCGCCGTTCCTTCGCCGCCCGGGACGGCCGGGTCGGGCGCCGGGTGGGTGGTGGCGGTGCGGCGGCGTCGCGGAGGACCGAGGCGAGACGTTCGCGCGCCGCGCGGCGGTTGGCCAGCTGGGTGCGGTGCTCGCTGGCGGTGACGGTCAGGACGCCGTCGACCAGCCTCGCCGCGAGGCGCTCGAGCACCCGCTCCTGGAGGTACGCCGGCATCGACTCCGAGCCGCCGAGGTCGACGGACAGCTCGACGCGGGTGTCGGCGGTGTTGACGCCCTGGCCACCGGGACCGGAGGAGCGCGAGAACCGCTCGGACAGCTCGGCGGCAGGGACGGTCCAGGACCGGGTGACGACCAGGTCCTCGGGCACGGCCTACCCGAAGACGGCCGGCAGCGTCGCGGTCCAGGCGTCGCGGACCAGCGACAGCGGCACCGAGAACTGGCCCCGCACGTCGATCGCGTCGCCGCCGGTCCCACCGATCCGCGTCACCGGCACGCCGTGCCGTCCGGCGAGGTCGAGGAGCCGCGACTCGTCGGCCGCCGGAGTCGTGACGAGCACCCGCGCCGCGGACTCGGCGAAGAGAGCGACGAACGGGTCGCCCTCGAGGTCGACCGTCACGCCGACGCCGTTGCCCAACGACGCCTCGACCAGTCCCTGGGCGAGCCCGCCCTCGGCGAGGTCGTGGGCGCTGGTCACCAGGCCGACGGCCTCGCGCAGGAGCTCGGCCAGGGACCGCTCGGCCGCCAGGTCGACCGCCGGCGGCAGCCCGCCGAGGTGGTCGTGGACCACGTGCGCCCACTCGGAGCCGGACAGCTCCTCGCGGCTCTCGCCGAGCAGGAAGACCGACTCGCCCTCCGCGGCGAACGCCGACGGCGTACGACGCGTGACGTCGTCGATGACGCCGAGCACCGCGACGACGGGCGTCGGCAGGATCGCGGTCTCGCCGGTCTGGTTGTAGAGGCTGACGTTGCCGCCGGTGACCGGGATGCCCAGCTCGCGGCAGCCGTCCGCGAGGCCGCGACAGGCCTCCGCGAACTGCCACATGACGTCCGGGTCCTCCGGGGAGCCGAAGTTGAGGCAGTCCGAGATCGCCAGCGGCTGGGCGCCGCCGGTCGCGACGTTGCGGTAGGACTCGGCCAGGGCGAGCTGAGCACCGGTGTACGGGTCGAGCTTGGCGAAGCGGCCGTTGCAGTCGGTCGAGACGGCGACGCCGAGACCGGTCTCCTCGTCGACGCGGATCATCCCGCTGTCGCTCGGCTGGGCGAGCACGGTGTTGCCGCGCACGTAGCGGTCGTACTGGTCGGTGACCCACGACTTGTCGCAGAGGTTGGGGCTGCCGGCCATCCGGAGCAGGGTCTCGCGCAGCTCCTCGGGGGTCGCCGGACGGGCGAGGGACTCGGCACCGTCGGCCTGGAGGGCGTCCTGCCAGTCGGGGCGGGCGAACGGGCGCTGGTAGGTCGGGCCGTCGTGGGCCACGGAGCGCGGCGGCACGTCGACGACGCGCTCCCCGTGCCAGTCGATCTGCAGCCGCCCGGTCTCGGTGACCTCGCCGACGACGGTCGCGTCGACGTCCCACTTCGCGCAGATGCCGAGGAACGCGGCCACGTCGTCGGGCTCGACGACGGCCATCATCCGCTCCTGCGACTCGCTCATGAGGATCTCCTCGGGAGCGAGGGTCGAGTCGCGCAGCGGGACCCGGTCGAGCTCGACGTGCATGCCGCCGTCGCCGGCGCTGGCCAGCTCGGAGGTCGCGCACGAGAGGCCGGCGCCACCGAGGTCCTGGATGCCGGCGACCAGACCGGCCGCGAAGATCTCGAGCGTGCACTCGATCAGGAGCTTCTCCATGAACGGGTCGCCCACCTGCACGCTGGGCCGCTTGGCAGGTCCGGTGTCCTCGAAGGTCTCCGACGCCAGGATGGAGACGCCGCCGATGCCGTCGCCACCGGTCTTGGCGCCGTACAGGATCACCTGGTTGCCGACGCCGCTGGCCTTGGCGAGGTGCAGGTCCTCGTGCCGGAGGACGCCGACGCACAGCGCGTTGACGAGCGGGTTGCCGAGGTACGACGGGTCGAAGACCGTCTCGCCGCCGATGTTCGGCAGGCCGAGGCAGTTCCCGTAGCCGCCGACGCCCGCGACGATCCCGGGCAGCACCCGGTGGGTGTCGTCGGCGTCGAGGGGCCCGAAGCGGAGCGGGTCCATGACGGCGACGGGTCGTGCGCCCATCGCGAGGATGTCGCGGACGATGCCGCCGACGCCGGTCGCGGCGCCCTGGTACGGCTCGACGTACGACGGGTGGTTGTGGCTCTCGACCTTGAACGTCACCGCGTAGCCCTGGCCGATGTCGATGACGCCGGCGTTCTCGCCGATGCCGGCGAGCATCTTGCCGACCGGGGTCTCCTGCGGGATGTCCGAGAACTGCTTGAGGTGAACCTTGGACGACTTGTAGGAGCAGTGCTCGCTCCACATGACGGAGTACATCGCCAGCTCGGAGCTGGTGGGCCGGCGGCCGAGGATCTCGCGGATCCGCTGGTACTCGTCGGCCTTGAGGCCGAGGTCCGCCCAGGGCTGCTCGCGGTGCGGGTCCTCGGCGGCGGTCGCGACGGTGTCGAGCCCCGTCTGCTGGGCGGTCTCCGTCACGTTCTCAATCTACCGGCGCACGGCGTCACGCCTGACAGCGGTCGACGCGTGAGAATTACAGGTGTGTAGTTATCCACGGACCCTGTTACTGGAGTGACAGTTGTGACTACCGTGGTCCTCAGCCACCAGGCGACTCTCTTCCCCGAGCCACTCTGGAGCACTTCCCCGATGTCCGTCCGCACCCTGCTGCACCCCCTGCTGGGCACCCTCGCCCTCGCGGTGGCGCTGAGCCTCGGCGCCGCCGTCCCGGCGTCCGCCGCCGATCCCAACCCGGTCACGCCCGGCAACTTCACCGGCTTCGGCTTCGACCAGTGCCTGACGCCCGAGCAGTACAAGATGAACGCCTGGCTCGAGTCGTCGCCGTACCTCGCCGCGGGCATCTACATCTCCGGCAACAGCCGCGCCTGCCGCAACCAGCCGAACCTCACGCCCGAGTGGGTGCGCACCCAGCTGGCGAAGGGCTGGCGCCTGCTGCCCATCACGCTGGGCCCCCAGGCGGACTGCCTGCGACCGGTTCCCGCGCTACAAGGACGACCCGACGATCATCCCGAAGCCGGGCAAGCGCGGCCGGTACAGCCTGGCCCGCAAGCAGGGCGTCGCCGAGGCCATCAAGACCGTCACGGAGGCCGGCCGGCTCGGCATCGTCCGGGGCAGCACGCTCTGGTACGACCTCGAGGGCTTCTCCATCACCAACACGACCTGCCGCGAGTCCGCGCTGTGGTTCCTCAGCGGCTGGACGCGGCAGATCCACCGGCTGGGCTACGTGTCCGGCGTCTACTCGAGCGTCGGGTCGGGCATCAAGATGCTCGACGACGCGCGCGTCAAGCGACCCGGCGTCTTCACGCTGCCCGACGCGATCTGGCTGGCCCGGTGGGACGGCGTCGCGAACACCAGCTCCGACTACATCCTCGACGACGGCTGGCGTCCGGGTGGCCGGGTCAAGCAGTACAAGGGCGGCCACGACGAGCGCTGGGGCAGCATCCGGATCAACATCGACACGAACTTCCTCGACCTGGGCAACGGCCTGGTCGCCCCGGCCGAGGACCACTGCCGCGGGACCCGGGTGAACTTCCCGGAGTACCCGCGCCTGGCGCCGGCCACGGCGGACAAGAAGCCGGCGCGCACGGAAGGTCACCGCCCTCAAGTGCCTGCTCCGCGAGGCGGGCAGCTACTCCGGCAACCTCAAGGGCGAGTACTCGCCGAAGCTGGTCGAGGCCATCCGTGCGTGGAAGGCGGCCAACGGACTGAAGGTCACCGACGCGTGGAGCGAGCGCGCGTGGGTCGCGCTCTTCGCCGACGCAGCCGTGAACCCGGTCCTCAAGGTCGGGTCGACCGGCAGCGACGTACGCCGCCTGCAGCGGGCGCTCAACGCCGCCAGCTCCGCCACCCGGCTGCCGATCAGCGGCGTCTTCGACGGCTTCACCGACCGCGCCGTGCGCGCCTACCAGGCCCGCAACAAGCTCGAGCAGTCCGGCGTCGCCGGCTCCCAGGTCTGGGCGTCGCTCGTGAAGGGCAGCCGCTAGGCCGCAATGCGGACCCCGGCGTCCGTTCGTCCGGGTAGGTCGGAGACGCTCCGCCGACCTACCCGGACGTGACGCGACCGCCCTGCGTCGGGTGTCTGAGGCGATCCCGTGCAGCCGGCGGAAGTGCGCGCTCGTAGCGTCATCAGCAGGTGAGCGGTCCTGGCCCTCGAATGCGACGACGTACGAGGACCCGGTTACGCGGCGTTCAGGCGAAGGTGGCCGCGGCGAGCGAGGTGAAGAACCCGAGGCCGTCGGTGCCGGCGCCGGTCAGGTCCTCGACCGCGTGCTCCGGGTGCGGCATCAGGCCGACGACGTTGCCGCGCTCGTTGGTGATGCCGGCGATGTCGCGCATCGAGCCGTTGGGGTTGTCGACGAGGTAGCGGGCGACGACGCGACCCTCCCCCTCGAGCCGGTCGAGGGTGTCGTCGTCGGCGACGAAGCCGCCCTCGCCGTTCTTGAGGACGATCGTCACCTCGGCGCCCTCGGCGTACGACGACGTCCAGGGGGTCCGGTTGTTCTCGATGCGCAGCCGCTGGTCCTTGCAGACGAACTTGCGGTGGTCGTTGCGGATGAGCGCGCCGGGCAGCAGGTGGGACTCGCAGAGGATCTGGAAGCCGTTGCAGATGCCGAGCACCGGCATCCCCGTGCCGGCGGCGTCGATGACCTCGCGCATCACCGGGGAGAACCGCGAGATCGCTCCGCAGCGCAGGTAGTCGCCGTACGAGAAGCCGCCGGGGAGGACGACGGCGTCCACGCCGCGCAGGTCGTGGTCGCCGTGCCAGAGGGCGACCGCCTCGTGGCCGCCGATGCGGATCGCGCGCTGGGCGTCGACGTCGTCGAGCGAGCCGGGGAAGGTGACGACCCCGACCTTCACGCGTCCTGCTCCACACGCACCTCGAAGTTCTCGATCACCGGGTTCGACAGGAGGGTCTCGGCCATCTGGCGGACCTGCTCGAGCACGTCGTCGGTGACCTCGCCGGCCACCTCGAGCTCGAAGCGCTTGCCCTGGCGGACGTCGGTGACCCCGGAGAAGCCGAGCCGCGGGAGCGCCCCGAGCACCGCCTTGCCCTGCGGGTCGAGGATCTCGGGCTTGGGCATGACGTCGACGACGACTCTCGGCACGCGCTCAGTCTAGGGCGGTGCGGCAGACTGCTGGTCATGAGCATGCGCGCGCCGAACCCAGGGGTCCCCGGCAACCCGCTCCGTCTGGAGTTCCCTCAGTCCCTGGCCGTCTACGACGAGTACGCCGCGGCGCAGAAGGCGGTCGACTACCTGTCCGACAACAAGTTCCCCGTCGAGCAGCTGATGATCGTCGGCACCGACCTCAAGAGGATCGAGCGGATCACCGGCCGGCTGACCACGGGCCGCGTCGCAATCGGCGGGATCGTCTCCGGCGTCTGGCTCGGCCTGTTCGTCGGCCTGGTGCTGTCGCTGTTCGCCGACGGCGGCAGCAGCACGCTGGCGACCATCCTGTCGACGGTCCTGGTCGGCGCGCTGTTCGGCATGGTCTTCGCGCTCGTCGGCTACGCGCTCACCCGCGGCCAGCGCGACTTCTCCTCGGTGACCGCCGTCGTCGCGACGAAGTACGAGGTCCTGGTCGAGCACAAGTCGGCCGCCCAGGCCCGCGAGCTGCTCGCCGGGCTGCCGGGCGGGCTGCCGGACCCGTTCGCACCCTGACGTGAAGCACGAACGCTGACTCAGCGCTCGACCGTCCGCGCGGACCGCCCGAGCAGGACCAGCCCGACGCCCGCCAGCACGAAGCCGAGAGGCGGGAGCACGTCTGCGAGCCACGGGACGGTGCCGTCGAGCGACTGCTCGAACGACTCGCTCACCAGACCGAGGGTCATGCCCCCGAGGAACACCCAGATGCCCGCGGAGCCAGGATCCGCGCCCGGGTCATGCCCGCGGAGAAGGCGATGACTCCGCCGAGCGCACTCATGGCGGCCAGGCCGGCGACGACCAGGTACGGCACCCTCGGCGACGGCCTGGGCCGACCGCCGATACGGCCGCGTCCAGGGAGTCGCCGCCCAGGACGAGCACGACCATCGCCACGAGTCCGGCGAGGGTGAGCCGCAGACCCCAGCGCCCGAGCGGCCGTCCCGGCCGCCCTGCAGGCGGTGCAGGCCCGGCAGGGCAGCACAGGAGCAGGAGCAGCGCCACACCCATGAGGAGGAACGCGTCTCCGGTGACGAGCTCGACGAGGAGAGGAACGACGACGAAGAGGGACGCCGGCCGCGAGCGTGAGGAACGACGTGCGGTGGCCGGTCGGCACGTCGGACGGTGGTGGAGGCGAGTGTCATGGGAGGACCGTCGCCCGGCTGGGCTCGTCGACCGGCAGCGCCTGCCGGGCCGACCGGCACCCCGCCGTACGTCGGGAGGTGAACCCCTCCTCCAGACGGGGTCCGCTCCCGCCGCAGCGCGCCTAGCCTGGGCGGGTGGTGCGCACGCCGTCCCGGTGCGGACCTGCTCCTGGCCGCCGCTCCTGGTCGTCCTCGTCGTGTGGGAGACGCTCGTCCAGCTCCGGGGCGCCGCACCCCACCCTCCGGGCGGTGCTGGCCGGACTCGCGGTGTCTCGCCGTCGCCGTGCGCCGGGTGCACCCGACCGCCGCGCGCCGTGCTGTTCAGCCTCGGGATGACGGCCGAGGCCGTGACCACGGAGTCGCCCGACGAGGGCGGCGATCCTGATCGCGATCCTCCTGGTCGTCCTCTCGCCGTCGGCGCACACCTCCCGCGCCGCGAGGCGCTCCTGAGCGCCGGCCTGGTCTCGATGGCTCTCACCGTCACGATCGCGACCGACCCGTCCGACTCGGTCTCCAACATCCCGCCTGTCCGTCGTCCTGTTCGTCGTCCTGCCGTTCGGGATCGGCTTCGTGATCCGGCGCCGGGCAGACCGACGTCGCGGCCCTGACCCGTCGCGCCGACGGCTCGCGGGCGAGGCGGACCGCGCCGTCGACGCCGAGCGACGCCGGATCGCCCGAGAGCTGCATGACGTCGTGTCGCACGCCGTGACCCTGATCGCCGTCCAGGCCGAGGCCGGACAGGCCGTCATCGACGACGACCCGGTCGCGGCGCAAGCGATCCCTCGGCGCCATCGGCCAGGTGAGCAGGGAGGCGCTCGACGAGCTGGCCCGACTGCTCGCGGTGCTCGACGACAGACGTCGCCGCTCGAGTCGGGCCTGGCGGCCTGCCGGCGCTCGTCGCCGGGGTCAGGGCCACCGGCCTGCTCGTCGAGCTCGACGACACCAGGTCCGCGCGGACCCTCGACGCCGATGTCGACCGATGCGCCTACCGGGTCGTCCAGGAGGCACTCACCAACGCGCTCCGCCACACCGCCGGCGGCCACGTGAAGGTCACGGTCGCGGACGTCGCCGGCGCGCTCGACCTCGAGGTGCGGAGCGAGGGTCGCCAGCACACGTCGTCGTACGGCGGCGGCGGCCGCGGGCTCGCGGGCCTCCGCGAACGGGTGCTGGCCCTCGGCGGCACCCTCGAGACGGGTCCACGTGACGGCGGCTTCGTGGTGCGGGCCGTCCTGCCGGGGTCGGCATGACCATCCGGGTCGTCATCGCCGACGACGAGGAGCTGGTCCGCGAGGGGCTGGTGGCGATCGTCGGCAGCCAGCCCGACCTCGAGGTCGTGGCGACCGCGGCCGACGGCGACGAGGCGGTGGCCGCCGTCAGCGCGCACCGGCCGGACGTCGTGCTCATGGACGTGCGGATGCCGCGCACCGACGGCATCGAGGCCACCCGCCGGATCCTCGCTGCGGACGACGAGGTGCGGGTGCTCGTGCTCACGACCGTCGAGGACGACGAGGTCGTCTACGCCGCGCTGAGCGCCGGCGCCAGCGGCTTCCTGCTGAAGAGCGTGCCGCGCGACCGGCTCTGGGCCGGCATCCGGGACGTCGCCACCGGCGACCTCCCACTCGCGCCCAGCGTCACCCGACGACTCGTGGAGGCACACCTCGCTGCGAGCCCGGTGCGGCCGGAGCTGCTGCAGGTCACCGACCGTCAGGCCGACGTGCTGCGGCTGGTGGCCCGCGGGCGGACCAACGCCGAGATCGCCGCCGAGCTCTTCCTCGCCGAGTCGACGGTGAAGGGCTACGTCAGCGAGATGCTCGCCAGGCACGGACTCCGCGACCGCACCCAGCTGGTCGTGCTCGCGTACGAGGCGGGACTGGTGCGGCCGGGCGGGTAGGCCTACGTTCGGCTCATGTCCGCCTACGACGACATCGCGTCGCGTCTCCCGATCCAGCAGCTCGCCGACCAGGTCGGTGCCGAGCCCGCCGAGGTCGAGCGGGCGATCCAGTCCGTCCTGCCCGCGCTGCTCGGCGGGCTCCAGGCCAACGCCGCCGACCCGGGCGGCGCGGCCTCCCTGGCCGACGCCCTCGGCCACCACGACAACGGACTGGCGGACGGCACCGTCGACCTCAGCCGGGTCGACCCCGAGGAGGGCGACCTGATCACCCGGCACGTGTTCGGCGACCAGACCGACCAGGTGATCAACCAGCTCGGTGGCGTCGGCGGCGGCTCGGGTCTGGTGGCCAAGCTCTTGCCTCTCATCGCCCCGATCGTGCTGTCCTACCTGGCCAAGCGGATGGGCCAGGGCGGCTCCGGCTCAGGCGGTGGCGGAGTCCTCGGCGACATCCTCGGCCAGGTGCTGGGCGGCGCGGCCGGGGGCTCCGGTTCCGGTGGGCTCGGGCTCGACGACCTGCTCGGCGGGCTGCTCGGCGGCGGCACGAAGGCCTGAGCTCAGCGCTTCCCGCCGTACCGCTTCCCCATCTCGCTGTCGTCCTTGCGGCGCGCGGCCTGCACGACCACGATCGCGAGGGCGAGGCCGAGACCAGCGGTGATCGCGCCGGCGTAGGCCCAGAACTCCTCACCGGTCATCGAGCTGCCGCCGATCCAGCCGTTGCCCTGGCCGAACCAGACAGCGCCGACCAGGACCATCAGACCGGCGACCGCGAGGCCCAGGGTCCTGCCGATGGTCACGACAGCTCGCGCTTGAGGATCTTGCCGGTGGCCGTCATCGGGAGGCTCGGGACGAACTCCACGACGCGCGGGTACTTGTAGGCGGCCATCTCGTTCTTGCCCCATGCGACGAGCTCGTCCTCGGTCACGGTCGCGCCCTCGTTGAGGATGACGACCGCCTTGACCTCCTCGCCGTGGCTGTCGTGCGGGACGCCGATGACGGCGGCGAGCGAGACGTCGGGGTGCGTCATCAGCACCTCCTCGATCTCGCGCGGGTACACGTTGTAGCCGCCGCGGATGATCATGTCCTTGGACCGGTCGACGATGTAGTACCAGCCGTCGGCGTCGCGACGGCCGAGGTCGCCGGAGCGGAACCACCCGTCCTTGATCGACTCCGCGGTGGCGTCCGGGCGCCCGTAGTAGCCCTTCATGATGTTGTGGCCCTTGATCGCGATCTCGCCGATCGCGTCCTCGGCCCACTCGACCTCGTCCCAGCCGTCCGGGTCGATGAGCTTCATCTCCACACCAGGGGCGGGGACGCCGATCGAGCCGACCCGGATGTCGTCGCCCTCCGGCGAGAAGCTGGCCACCGGCGAGGTCTCGGACAGCCCGTAGCCCTCCCGGATGGTGACCCCGAACTTCGCCTCGAAGTCCTTGTGGACCTCGACGGGCAGCGCCGCGCCGCCCGCGGCCGCGACCCGCAGGTTGCCCTTGATCCTGGCGACGTCGATGGAGTCACCGGCCTCCTTCAGTGCGCCGAGCAGGCCCCAGTACATCGTCGGCACCCCGGCGAAGAACGTGATGTTCTCGTCCTGCATGAGCTGCAGGGCCGGGCCGGCCTCGAACCGCGGCAGCATCACCACGGTCGAGCCCGTGGACGCGGCGCCGTTCTGGATGACGGTCTGGCCGAAGGAGTGGAACAGGGGCAGCACGCACAGGTAGCGCTCCGGCTTCTCCGGATCGCAGCCGAAGACCGCCTCGCTGAACAGCGCGTTGTCGCGCATGTTGCGGTGCCGCAGCTCGGCGCCCTTCGGCTGCCCGGTGGTGCCCGAGGTGTAGAGGATGACCGCCGTGTCGTCCTCGTCGGTCTGCACGGTGTCGAAGGTGCCGTCCTGGCCTCCGAGGGCGCCGAGCAGCGTCGGCACCCCCTCGAAGGGCGACTCGCCGTCCAGGGCGGCGGTGATCACGACGAAGGTCTCGCAGCCGTCGGCGTCGTCGAAGCCGGCGTAGCCCTCGGCGCCGATCGGCAGCTCGGCGGTGCCCTCGAAGCAGAAGAAGGCCTTCGCGTCCGAGTCGCCCAGGTGGTAGGCCACCTCGCGTCCCTTGAGCAGCACGTTGAGCGGGACCACCGTCGCTCCGGCCTTGAGGATCCCCCAGTAGATGATCGAGAAGTACGGCAGGTTGGGGCAGCTCAGGGCCACCTTGTCGCCCGGCTGGATCCCCTTGTCCCGGAGGAAGCCCGCCACCATGTTGGCGAACATGTTCACCTCGGCGTACGTCATCCGCCGGTCGGTGGCGGGGAAGACGATCGCCTCTCGCTCCGGGTAGTCCGTCGCGCTGTTCTCGAGCAGGGTGGCGAGGTTGTAGGAGGTCACGCGGCAAACCTAGCCGTGCGACACAGCCTCCGGCACCGGTCCGAGGAGCTCGACGCCGTGCTCGCCGGCGATCCGCAGGACGGCTTCCATGCTCGGGTCGCCCTCGGCGGCGAGCGCGGCCGCAGCACGCGTGAAGCCCTCCATGGGGCCTCCGGGCGCGTGCACGACGAACGCTGCGGCCCAGGCCTCGGACTCGTTGCGGATGGTGTGAGGCGTGCCGCCGGCCAGCGGCATGACCTGACCGGCACCGACCACCGTGCGCACGACACGCCCCCCGGGGTGCTCGACGTAGAACGCGAACTCGCCCTCGAGCACGTGGTAGACCTCGCCGGGCGCGTGCCGGTGCATGACCGGCGGTCCACCGCCCGGCGGCATCCGCACGAGCCCGGCGAACAGCGAGCCGCCCGTGTGCGCGCAGTCGGCCAGCACGACGAACTCGTCGGTTCCCATGGTGAGTCGTTCACCTTCGGCGATATCGACAGGTAGCATGTCCATGTGAGCAAAATAGACAAGGCACCTGTCTGATGTCAAGAGCACTGCCGAAGCTCGACGGACGCGAGCGTCCCGTGAACGTCGTCGTCCTGCTGCGGGAGGCCTACGTGGCCCTGAACGACCGCGCGATCGTCAGGCTGACGGAGCGCGGGCACGCGGTCATCCGGCCCGCGCACGGCGCCGTGTTCCAGCACATCGACGACACCGGCACCCCGGTGGCGCGGCTCGCGGAGCGTGCCCAGATGACGAAGCAGGCGATGGCCGAGCTCGTCGTGCACCTCGAGGAGCACGGGTACGTGCGCCGCGATCCGGACCCGTCGGACCGCCGCGCCAAGCTGGTCATCCCCACCGCGAAGGGGATGAAGGTCTTCGCGCTGATGCGCGAGCTGGTCCCCGAGATCGAGCAGGACGTCGACGAGCTCCTCGGCCCTCGCCGGGCCGCGGCGCTCAGGAGGGACCTGGAGACGCTTCGCTCAGCAGCCGCGCCGCCCGCCTGAGGTCCGCACCGACCGCGGGGACCGACACCGCGGTCGCCGCCAGCCCGAGCGGCCCGAGCGCGTGGATGCGGAACTCGAAGCGCACGTCGCACGCCTGCTCCCCGACCGGCTCGAAGCGCAGGGTGAGGTCCGCGCGGACGAAGCGCCAGGTGCCGGACTCCGACCACAGCCGGGGCCGCTCGAGGACGTCGGTGCGCATCGCCGGTCGCAGGCCGGGCTTCGTCACGTCGGTCCACGTCTGGCCGA
Organism: uncultured Actinomycetota bacterium; assembly: GCA_963815335.1. Classification (GTDB taxonomy): domain Bacteria; phylum Actinomycetota; class Actinomycetes; order Propionibacteriales; family Nocardioidaceae; genus Nocardioides. The sequence goes on along the minus strand of CAWFGL010000013.1, from coordinate 550,973 downwards.
GCCGCGGCTCGCCGTCGACGTCCTCGACGCGTCGCAGCGACGACTGCCACGCCGGCCGGTTGACCGGGTCGACGAGGTAGTCGAAGGCGACCTCCGCCGGTACGTCGAAGCGCACCGTGCCGCCGAGGTCCCGCGCCATCAGAACGTCAGGCCGGTGAGGCGCTCGTACGCGTCGACGTACCGCTGCCGCGTGCGGTCGACGACCTCGGGCGGCAGGGGCGGCGGCGGCGCGTCCGCGGCCTTGTCCCACCCCGACTCCGCGGACAGCAGCCAGTCGCGGAGGTACTGCTTGTCGTACGACGGCTGCGAGCGTCCGGGCTGCCACTGGTCGGCCGGCCAGAACCGCGAGGAGTCGGGGGTCAGCACCTCGTCGCCGAGCACCATCGTCCCGTCGGGTCGCGCGCCGAGCTCGAGCTTGGTGTCGGCCAGGATGATGCCGCGCTCGCGGGCGATCCCCTCGGCCCGGGCGTAGACGGCCAGGGTCACCTCGCGCAGCCGCTCGGCGAGGTCGGCGCCCACCGTGTCGACGACGGCGGCGAACGAGATGTTCTCGTCGTGCGCACCGAGGTCGGCCTTGGCGGCCGGCGTGAAGAGCGGCTCGGGGAGCCGGCTGCCGTCCTCGAGCCCGTCGGGGAGCGGGATCCCGCAGACCTCGCCGGTGGCCCGGTAGTCGAGCAGTCCGGTGCCGGTGAGGTAGCCGCGGGCGACGCACTCCACCGGGTACATCGACAGGCGCTCGCAGATCACCGCGCGACCCCGCAGGTCGTCGGGGACGTCCGTGGAGAGCACGTGGTGCGGCACGAGGTCCGCGAGCTGGTCGAACCACCACAGCGACATCCGGGTCAGGATCTCGCCCTTGTCGGGGATGGCCGGGCTGAGCACGTGGTCGAACGCGGAGATCCGGTCGCTCGCGACCATCAGCAGCCGGCCGGCGTACGGACCGTCCTCGAGCTCGTAGAGGTCGCGGACCTTCCCGGAGTGCAGAGGCCGGGTGCCGGGGATCACGGGGGGCGGTGGCAGCGTCAGGTCGGGCACGACGCCCAGCCTATGGTGGGTCGATGGCTGAGAGCGCCGAGCAGGTCCATGCCCGCGTCTCGGAGGTGGCGGCGGCGAGCGGCCGGCTCGCGGCACCGCCGAGCAACGCCTGGGACAACTTCCCGTGGGACGTCGTCGACGGGCGGATCGTCCCCCGCGAGCTCCCGCCACCGGCCGACGACCCGGCGCGCAAGGGCGAGAGCCCCGACGCGTGCTCGTCCTGCCGGGAGCAGAACCAGGCGAACGTGATCTGGCAGGACGCGTCCTGGCGGCTGTTCCACCTGGGTGGCCCGAGCGGGCTCCCGGTCGTCCTGATCCTCGAGCCCCGGGTGCACGTCGACTTCGGCCAGCTCGACGACGAGCTCGCCTCGCAGCACGGCCGGATCTCGAACCGCCTCACCCGGATCGTCGAGGGTCTCGACAACATCGCGCGCTGCCACGTGCTGCGGTACGGCGACGGCGGTGCGCACGCCCACACCTGGTTCGTGGCCCGGACCGCGCGGCTGACGGGGGTGATCGGCTCCCCGGTCATCGAGTGGGACGACGTGCTCCCGCCGGGGCCCGAGGACGTGTGGCGCGCCGACCTGCGCACCGTCGCGGCCAAGCTGGCGAACTGGGGTGGCGAGGCCCTGGTCTGACTCATCACCCGGAAGGGCTATTGGCTTGTTACTTGAGTCAACTAGTCTGGATTCGTGGTCCGCTCTCCCCGCCCCGACTTCCTGATCGTGGGCGCGCCCAAGGCCGGGACCACGGCGCTGCACTCGGCCCTCGCCCTGCACCCCGAGGTCTTCACGACGACGCCGAAGGAGCCGAAGTACTGGCTCTGCGGCGACGCTCCCCCGCCGCACTGGCGCGGCCCGGGCGACGCGCACTCGCAGCAGGAGTGGGTCTGGCGGCGCCGTGACTACGACGCGCTGTTCGAGCCCGCCGGTCCCCGTCAGGTGCGCGGTGAGTCGACGCCGTTCTACCTCTGGAGCCGGCCCGCCCACCGGCGGATCGCCGAGCACCTCCCCGACGTCCGGCTGATCGCCGTCGTCCGCGACCCGATCGACCGCGCGTACTCCAACTGGATGCACCTCTGGTCCGACGGCCTCGAGAAGGTCCCCGACTTCGAGGCGGCGTTCGCGCTGCAGTCCGAGCGGGTGGACGCCGGCTGGGCGCCGTTCTGGCGCTACCGCGACCTCGGCCTGTACGGCGAGCAGCTCCGACACCTCTACGACTACGTCGAACCGGAGCGGGTCCTGGTGATCCGGTACCGCGACATCGTCGACGACCCCGTCGGCGCGGTCGACCGGGTCTGCGGGTTCCTCGGCATCGCCGAGAGCCACGTCGGCGAGATCCCCCGCGACAACTCGCGCAGCTTCGTCGGCGAGGGGTGGCGGTCCCGGCTGCTCGGTCCGACCATCCGGGCCGGCGCCTACCTCGGCCAGTTCGCGCGACCGGAGGTCTGGCGCACGGTGAGCGAGCCGCTGATCTCCGTGCTGCAGGCCGGGGACTCGCACCGGCCACGGCTCAGCCCGGAGGCTCGCGAGCGGCTGGTCCCGAACTTCGCCGACGACATCGACCTGCTCCAGGACCTGACCGGCGAGGACTTCGGCGACTGGCTCTCGACCGAGTCGCGCGGCTCGTTCAAGCAGCGCGCCCGGGCCTAGTCCCTCAGCTGTAGGCCGAGACCTCGCCGATGCGCGCGGTCACCCTCGCGCTCTCGACCTGGCCCGCACCCTGCGCCCACACCTGGACCGTGCCCGTGGCGAGCACGTGCTTCGAGGCGAGCTGCGCGAGCGGCGGGCAGTAGACGGCCGCGTCGCCGGGCGGGAACCGGCCGACGAGCACGGTGCCGACCAGCACGGCGACGCCGGTCGTGTCCGCGGGGTCCCACGGGTTGGGCACGAACCGGCAGGTGGTCTCGATGGTCCCGCCGGTCGGCGTCAGCGCGACGTCGGTGCTCGCGGCGAACAGCGGCAGCAGCCCGGCCAGGTCGACGGGGCGGAGCAGGAGGTCGATGGGGTGCGACAACGGGTCCCGCGGACCCTCGTCCGCGCACGAGGCCGCGACGGACGCGAACGTCGGGTGCCCGGCGGCCGTGCTCTGCGACAGCCAGCCGCCGACCGCGTTGATGCCCTTGTTGAGCCCGTCGGCCAGGTCCTGGCCCGCGCGGTTCAGCTGGTCGGCCGCCGTCTGGGTGCGCGGGGCGCGGTGCTCGGTCCACGCGGTGCCGTCCCAGTAGCGGTACTGCGTGGCGTCCTGGGGGTCGGGGAACCACCCGGCAGGCGGGGTCTGCGTCATGCAGAGATGGTGGCAGCCCCCGCCTGCGGATGGGTGACCCGGCTAGCGGCGGACGGTGAACGTCGCGGTCAGGTCGGCCTGCGACGAGCTGCCGGCGTACACCTCGATCTGCCCGGGCTCGACCACGAACTCACCTCGGTTGTCGTAGAACCCGAAGTCGCTGCGGTCCAGCGTGAACACCACCTGCCGCGACTGGCCCGGCTCGAGGGTCACCCGCTCGAAGCCGCGCAGGCGGCGGACCGGCTGCGACATGCTCGAGACCGGGTCGTGCAGGTACAGCTGCACCACCTCGTCGCCGGCGACGTCACCGGTGTTGGTCACCGTCACGGTCGCCCGCACCCGACCCGACCGCGCCACGGTGGTCCGGTCGAGGGACAGGTCCTCGATCGAGAACGTCGTGTAGCTCAGGCCGTGGCCGAAGGCGTACAGCGGGTCGCACGTGCGCAGGTCGCGGTAGCGCGACACGTACTTCTGCGTCACGTCGCAGGGACGCCCGGTCGGCAGGTGGTTGTAGTAGATCGGCACCTGGCCCAGCCGCTGCGGGAACGACACCGGCAGCTTCCGCCGGGGTTGACCTTCCCGAACACGACGTCGGCGACCGCGTTGCCGCCCTCGACGCCCGGGAACCACGCCTCGAGGATCGCCGGCGAGCTCGCGGCGACCTCGCCCAGCGTCAGCGGCCGGCCGTTGAACAGCACGACGGCGACGGGTTTCCCGGTGGCCGCGACCGCGTCGATGAGCTCCTGCTGCTGACCGGGCAGGTCGAGCGTGGACCGGCTGGCGGCCTCGGCGCTCATCTCCCGGGTCTCGCCCAGCGCCAGCACCACCTGGTCGGCCGACTCCGCGGCTGCGACCGCCTCGGCGAAGCCGTCCGCCGAGGTGCAGTCGTCCGCCGGGTCGTACGCCGGCGGCTCGTCGTTGCTCAGGGTGCAGCCCTGGACGAACGTCGTCCCGGGCGACTGGCCTGCGAGGCCGTCGAGGACGCTCACGACGTCCTCCTCCTCTCCCCGGCCCCACCAGGGGCCGAGCAGGTCGTGCTGGTTGTCGCCGAGCGGGCCGATGACCACGGTCTTCTTGGCCGGGTCGAACGGCAACGTGGCGTCGTCGTTCTTCAGCAGCACCATGGACTTCCCCGCCGCCGTGCGGGCGGCCTCGCGGTCGGCCGCGGTGACGAAGCCGGCCGGGTCGACGGCCTTCGCCTGGTCGACGTACGGGTGGTCGAACAGACCGGCGCGGAACTTGACCCGCAGGATCCGGCGGACCGCGTCGTCGAGCCGGCTCATCGTGATCCGGCGCTCCGCGAGGAGCTGGGCGCCGTAGTCGCGGATGGTGGTGCTCACCATCTCGGAGTCGGTGCCCGCCATCAGCGCGTTCGCGCCGGCCTCGGGCCCGTCGGCCGCGGTGCCGTGCCCGCACGGGCCCTCGTCAGGCTCGACCGGTGGGCAGGCGCGGGTCTCGGCGACGGCGGTGTAGTCGCTCTCGACGAACCCGTCGAAGCCCCACTCCTCCTTGAGGATGTCGGTCTCGGTGTAGGGGTTCGCACATCCGGGGACGCCGTTGATCGTGTTGAACGAGCACATCACGGTGTCGGAGCCGGCGTCGATCGCGGCCTTGAACGGCGGGAGGTAGAGGTTGCGCAGCGTCGACTCGGACATGTCGGTGGTGTTGTAGTCGCGGCCGCCCTCGGGCTGGCCGTAGCCGACGAAGTGCTTGACGCTGGTGACGACCTTGCCCGGCTTCGAGTAGTCCCTGCCCTGGGCTCCCTTGACGTGGGCCGCCGCCATCACGGAGCCGACGTAGGGGTCCTCGCCGTTGCCCTCGACGATGCGGCCCCAGCGGGGCTCGTGGGAGACGTCGACCATCGGGCTGTAGATCTGCTTGAGGCCGATGGTCGCCGACTCACGGGCACCGATCCTGGCGCCGGCCTCGGCGACCGCCGGGTCGAACGAGCTGGCCGTGGCCAGTGGCACCGGGAAGATCGTCCGGTAGCCGTGGATCGTGTCGTAGGCGAACAGGATCGGGATGTGCAGCCGGGACTGCTCGACGGCGATGTGCTGGAGCTCGTCGATCCTCACCGGGTCGACCAGGCTGAACACTCCGCCCACGCCGGCCTCGGCGTCGGCGTCGGTGATCTGCCCGTCGGAGAGCAGCTGCACCTGCTGCAGCTTCTCCTGGGTGGTCATCTTGGCGAGCAGGGCGTCGACCTTGGCCTCGACGCCCCGGCTCGGGGCGGCCCGGGTCGGGGCCAGGGCGGCTTCGTCCCGCGATGGCTGTGGGCTCGGTGAGCTGCTGGCCACCGAGGTGATGGTGAGGACCGCGACGGCTGCGAGCGCCGCGCTGGTGACGGGTTTCATCTGGGCACCTCCGAGAGTGGTGGATCCCCGCGACGACCGGCCCGAGCCGGTCTGCAGTGACGGGTACCCCCTCGGGGTGAGGCTCAGACTCAGCGCACGCAGGTGACCAGGTCGTGCGCACCGTCGGGGCGCGCGGCCTCGACGTAGAAGCGGGTCCGGCCGTCGGGCAGCGGGACGGCGGTGGCGTAGCGCCAGGCACCGTCGGAGTGGGGGGACGCGACCGGGTCGCCGTCGGTCGGGACGAGGCGGGCGCCGTCCCACACGGCGACACCGGTGCGCTCGTGCCAGTTGGACTCCGCGTCCGGCCGGCCGTCGTACAGCACCGTGAGCGGGTCGGCCGTGAGGACCGTGGCGACGCGCGCCCCGCGGGCGTCCCACTCGCCGGGGCGGCCGGCGAGCACCTCTCCCGTGTCGGTCCATGCGAGACCGTCGCGGCTGACCAGCCGCCGGGTCGTCATCCGGTCCTCGTGACCGGGCTCGGTGAGCGGGTGGCAGCAGAGCCACATGACCCACTCCCCGGATGCCGAGACGGTGATGACCGGGTCCTTCACGGCGACCTCGTCGTCGCCGGGCAGCACGACCTCCTGGTGGCCGGCGGGCAGGCCCTCGACGGTGTCCGCGGTCAGGCTGTCCACCCACCAGTGCTTGGAGTCGTACGTCGCGCAGGAGAGGTAGAGCCGCCAGCCGCCGTCGGGCAGGGGGACGAGCACCGGGCGCTCGAAGGACTCGCAGGCGAACGTGTCGCGGTGCACCTCGGTCACCGGCGTGAAGTGCACGCCGTCGCTCGAGCGCGACACCACGACCGTGACGCCGCGGCCCTCGGCGAGCGGGCGCCGGACGCGGTAGGTGAGCCAGAAGACGCCGTCCACGAGCACCGCGCTCGCCGCGCCCGCCCAGTTGCCCGGGGCGTTCCCGGGCGCCGGGACGACGACCTCGCTGCCGTCGTGGGTGGGGAGGCTCAGCGTCTCGGTGGTGCTCACCGCCCCATCTTAGTCGAGCGCACGACTAGGATTTGCCGCAGAAGCAGGCGCCGAGCGCGGCCGCGGCGTCGTCCAGCACCTGCTCGGCCGCGGTCTCCTTCGGCTTCGCGATCCGGTCGGCCATCAGCACGAACACCAGCTCGTGGCCCTCCTGGTCCACCGCGATGCCGGCCAGGCTGCTGACCGCGGTCAGCGTGCCGGTCTTGGCGCGGACCAGTCCGCGCGCCTCCGGGTAGGGCCCGTCGAAGCGATCCGTGAGCGACCCCGTGAACCCGGCGACCGGCAGCGACGCGACCACGCTGCGCAGCGCGGGGTCGCCGGTCGCCGCGGCGCGGACGACCGCCACCAGGGCCTCGGGCTCGATCCGGTTCTCCCGCGACAGCCCGCTGCCGTCGTAGATCTCGATGCCGGCCGTCGGCACACCCAGACCGCGGAGGGTGCGGAGCACGCCGGCGACCCCGTCCGCGAAGCTGCCCGTCCCGCGCACGGCGAGCCCGACGTGGTGCGCGAGCACCTCGGCCGCCTCGTTGTCGCTGACCTCCAGGACCCGCTCGACGATCTCGCGGACCGGGGCGCTCGTCACGGACGCGAGCTCGCGGCCGGCGCCGCCGGCGACACCCCGCGCCGGGTCGCCGGTGACCGTGATGCCCTCGGCGGTGAGCGCGGCGGCGAACACCTGGGCCGCGTAGAGAGCCGGGTCGTCGACGCGGCGGAAGCTGTCGGGCTCGCGCCCCTCGTCGACCCACAGCGCGGTGATCGGAGAGACGATGTCGCCCTCGTCGGCGTACGCCTGCGGCCACGCGGGGTTGAAGCCGGGTCCGGTGAACAGCGAGTCGTCGAAGCCCAGTGACACCCGCTTCCGGCCGTCCGCACGCAGCGCGGCGGCGGTCTGCTGCGCCAGCGTCACGACGTCGGCGCGCTCGGGGTACGACGGGCCGTCCGCACCCGCCGGCTCGGCCATCAGGAACGGGTCGCCGCCCCCGACCAGCACGATCCGGCCCCGGCCGCCGGCGAGGACCCGGGTGGTGAAGGCGGTCTCGGGGCCGAGGGCCTCGACCGCGGCCAGGCCGGTCAGCAGCTTGGTCGTGGAGGCCGGGATCGCGGAGCCGCTGCCGACGCGGGCGAGGACCCGGCCGGTCGTCGAGGTCGCTCACCGCCGCGAGGACGTGCGGTCCGAGGTCGGCGTCCGTCAGGTAGCCGGCCAGGGCCTGCTGCACCTCGGCCGGCGAGACCCGGCCGGCCGCGGGGAGCGCGGTGGCCAGCGGCTCGACCAGCGGCACCGGGGGCAGGTCGAGGCCGGGCGGCGGCGCGACCTGCTCCGGGCCCTGCGCGGCCGGCGGCGCCGCGGGCTCGTCCTCGGTGAGGTGCTCGTACCAGGGGACGACGAGATCGAGGCGCCAGGCGGCGATGCCGGCGCCGACGAGGGCCAGGACGAGGAGCCCCGTGACCCAGCGCACGATTCGGCGCCCGTTCCCGCGACCCTGGCTCCCCACCGGGCCATTGTGGGGAGGATGGGTCACATGGAGTTCGACGTGCTCGTGGAGATCCCCAAGGGCCAGCGCAACAAGTACGAGGTCGACCACGAGAGTGGGCGCATCCGGCTCGACCGGACGCTGTTCACCTCGACGCAGTACCCGGCCGACTACGGGTACATCGAGAACACCCTCGGGCTCGACGGCGACCCGCTCGACGCGATGGTGATCCTCCAGGAGCCGACGTTCCCCGGCTGCCTGATCCGCTGTCGCGCCATCGGCATGTTCCGGATGACCGACGAGGCCGGCGGCGACGACAAGGTCCTCTGCGTCCCCGCCACCGACCCGCGGCTCGAGCACCTGCGCGACATCAGCCACGTGTCGTACTACGACCGGATCGAGATCCAGCACTTCTTCGAGGTCTACAAGGACCTCGAGCCCGGCAAGTCCGTGGAGGGCGCCGAGTGGGTGGGCCGGGCGTCCGCCGAGGAGGAGGTCAACAACTCCTTCCAGCGGTTCCTGGACGACCCCCACGCGCACACCGCGCACCCCGCCCCGCAGGGCGCACCGCACCCCGACGCGGTCGAGCACTGACCGTCAGGACGCCTTGACCCCGCGGAAGTAGCCGATCGGGCCCGAGATCTCCAGGGTGACCTCGTCGACGCCCTGGGCCGCGAGCCACCGGCGGACATCGGTGCTGGAGCACATCGGCCCGAGGAGCCCGGCGAGCCGTCCGCCCCGGCGCATCGGCTCGTAGCGCAGGCCCGTGTCGGTCAGGAGCGCGCTGCCGGTGATGACGCCTCCCGGCCGGAGCACCCGGACCATCTCGACGACGGCGCGGGCGGGGTCGGGGAAGCAGTGCAGGCCCGTGAAGGTCACCACCAGGTCGAACGACGCGTCGTCGAACGGCAGGTCGGCGACGTCGGCCAGCCGGCCGGTGACCTGGTCGCCGACCCCCAGCTGCGCGGCACGGGCGAGGGTGCGGTCGATCATCAGCTGCGAGATGTCGGCCGCGACGTACTCGACGCCCTGGTCGGGGGTCAGCGACCGGACCGCGACGCCACCGCCGCACGGGACGTCGAGGATGCGGGAGCCCTCCGGCTGCATCGCGATCTCGGCCGCGGCGGCGTAGAGCTTGCGGAGGTCGCTCTGGATGCCGAGGAGCCAGACGGCGCCGCCGGCGTGCGGGTGCTCGACGGTCCAGTCGTAGAACGTGCCCCAGAGGGGGTCCGACTCCCAGCCGCCGACGAGCCTCACCTCGACGGGCCGACGAGCTCCGGCGACCGGAGCATCTCCTCGGGGACGCCGAACGCGTCGACCAGGTCGCGCGCGTGCGGCCGGACCCGGCGGCAGAGCGAGTTGATCCGCCGGCTGATCTCCTTGGACCGCGTGACGGTGAGCCGACCGTGCTCCATGAACCAGGCCCGGTCCTCCTCGATGACCGACAGCGCGTGCAGGTCGCAGAGCAGGCCGAGGACGACCTTGTTGTCGCCGTCCTCCATCTCGCGGACCTTGTCGACGAACGCCTCGAGGACGAGCCGCTCGACGTGGGCGCGGGCCGCGTGGATGACGTGGTCCTGCACGCGGCTGAACACCTCGCCCGGGTTCATCCTGTTGTCGATCCCGCGCTTCAGACGGCGGGCGACGCCGCCGAGGATGTGCTCCTCGCGGAAGCGCAGCATGGCGAGCTGGTAGTCCGAGTCGAGGACGCCCGCCTCCTGGTCCCACTGGTCGCCGCCTGGCAGCAGGTCGCGGACCCGCTCGAGCAGCTTGTGGGCGTTGGTCTTCTCGATCACGGTCTCGACCGCGAGGCCGGTGACGAACCGGACCATGCCGAGCTGGTCGAGGTCCTCGAAGTCGCTGGAGTAGTCGGTGAGCAGGCCCTTGGCGACGAGCTGGAGCAGCACCGTGTTGTCGCCCTCGAAGGTCGTGAAGACGTCGGTGTCCGCCTTCAGGGCGGCGAACCGGTTGACCGCGAGGTAGCCCGCACCGCCGCACGCCTCGCGGCACTCCTGGATCGTGCGGGTCGCGTGCCAGGTCGCCAGCGCCTTGGTGCCGGCGGCGCGCGACTCGAGCTCGCGCCGGACCTTGTCGTCGCTGACGGTGCCGCTGAAGACGTCGTGGCACTGGCCCGCGACGATCTCCTGCGCGAAGTCGAGCGCGTAGGTCCTCGCCAGCAGCGGGAGCAGCCGCCGCTGGTGCTGGCCGTAGTCGAGGAGCAGGTCCTCCTCGCCCTCGGTCGTCGCCTCGAACTGCCGGCGGAGCAGGCCGTAGCGGACGGCGATCGTCATCGCGACCTTGGCCGCGTTGAGGCCGCCGCCGCCCACGCACACGCGGCCCTGGACGAGCGTGCCGAGCATCGTGAAGAAGCGGCGGTTCGCGTTCTCGATGTCGCTGGCGTAGGTGCCGTCCTCGGCGACGTCGGCGAACCGGTTGAGCAGCGCCGTGCGCGGGACCCGGACCCCGTCGAAGCGGATCCGGCCGTTGTCGACGCCGTTGAGGCCCATCTTCAGCCCGTCGTCCTCGATGGTGACGCCGGCGCAGACCTCGGCGCCGTCGCGGATCGGGACGACGAAGGCGTGCACGCCCTCGTTGGTGCCGCCGACCTCGAGCTGGGCGAAGACGACGGCCAGCTCGGCGTGCGCCGCGGCGTTGCCGATGTAGTCCTTCCACGCGTCCTCGCGGGTCGTGGTGATCACGAACTCCTGGGTCGCCGCGTCGTACGTCGCCACGGTGCCGAGCGCCTGGACGTTGGAGCCGTGACCGGTCTCCGTCATCGCGAAGCAGCCCATCAGCTCACCGGTCACGAGCCGGGCGATGTACGCGTCGTGGTGGCGCTTGGTGCCGAGCTGGAGGATCGCGCCGCCGAAGAGCCCGAACTGGACGCCGACCTTCACCAGCACCGAGAGGTCGCCGTAGGCCAGCGTCTCGAACGCCGCCAGCGAGGCCCCGATGTCGCCGCCGCCGCCGTACTCCGTCGGGAAGCCCATGCCGGTCTGCCCGGTCGCGGCCATCTCGACGACGAGGTCCTTCACCCGCTCGCGGTAGTCCTCGCGGCTGAGCGTCTCCGCCTCCTCCAGGATCGAGGAGTGCTCGGCCAGGTTGGCGCGCACCAGGTCGCGGATCTCGGCGTAGCCGCCGTCGAGGAACGCCCGCAGGGCCGGGACGTCGACGGTCGGGACCGGGTGCTCGGGAACGCCGGCGTTCCTGTCGTCGCCGTCGGACGCGGTCGGCACAGCCGTCTCGGTCGCCATGACTGAACGCTACCCAGGCGGCTGGCGGGGTGGACGGGTTCGCGACGAGACATACGTCGCGCTCCCGGTGCGGCGGTCCTAGGGGCGGGCGAAGAAGTTCGGCGTGATCCAGTAGTACATCGACACCTGCTCGACGTCGCGGCCGGTGCGGGGGGCGTGGATCATCTGGCCGTCACCGACGTAGAGGGCGACGTGGTAGATCGAGGACGGCTTGCTGCCCCAGAAGAGCAGGTCGCCCGGCTTCAGGTCGCCGATCCTCAGCGGGGTCGACGTGGAGTACTGGCCGGCCGAGTAGTGCGGCAGGGAGGTGCCGCCCTGCTTCCAGGCCATCATCGTCAGCCCGGAGCAGTCCCAGCTGCCGGGGCCCGCGGCGCCGTACTTGTACGGCTCGCCGATCTGGGCCCGGGCGAAGGCGATAGCCGCCGCCGCGCCGCCGCTCGGAGCGGGGGGAGTCGGGTCCGGGGTCGGCTGTGGGTCCGGCTCCGGGTCCGGCGACGGCGTCGGCGGCGTGGGGGTGGTCGGGGTGGGGGTCTGCGTGGGCGTCTGGGTGGGCGTCTGGGTGGGCGTCGGGTCGGGGGTGTCCTGCTCCTCGGCCTGCTCCTCCTCGGCCTCCTGCTGGGCCTGCTGCTCGGCGGCGTCCTCGGCGGCCTGCTCGGCGGCTTCCTGGGCGGCCTGGGCCGCGGCGTCCGCGGCCGCCTGCTCGAGCGCCTCCTGGTGCTCGCGGGCGAGGTCGACGCTGATGTCCTGCAGGTCGGCGAGCTCGACGATCAGCTGGTCACGCTCGGCGGCGTACGCCGCGGTCTGGTCGGCGGCGCCCGCGGCGGCGGCCTCGGCCTCGTCGCGGGCCGTCTTGGTCGCGTCCTCGGCGGCCTGGGCGTCCTCGAGGGCGTCCTCGGCCTTCGCGTCGGCGGACCGGGCCAGCAGCTCGGTCGCCTCGTAGCGGGCGTAGACGTCGTCGATCGCGGACGCGGCCGTCTGGATCAGGGTGCTGTCCTCGAGGAGCCCGCTGACACCGTCCGCCTCGCCGAGGGCGGCCAGCGGGCTGAGGCTCGGACCGAGCCGGTACGACGTGTTGATCGCGTCGACGTACGCCTCGCGCTGCAGCTCCAGGTCGTCGCCGGCCTCGTCGGCGGCCGCCTGGGCGGTGCGCGCGGCCTCGGCGGCCTCCTGCGCGTGGAAGCGCGCGGCGTTGAAGGCCTCGACCGCCTGCGCGGCGGCGATCTCCGTCTGCTCCAGCCGGTGCTCGGCGAGCGCCAGCTGGGCCTGGACGGAGTCGACGTCGGAGGCCTTGGTGTCCACGGCGGCCTCGGCGGCGGCGACGTCCTGCTCGGTCGGGGCCGAGTCGTCGTCGTCGGGGCCGGCCACGGCGGGGGCCACGGCGGCCAGGACCAGCGTGAGAGCGGTCGCGGCGACGAGGGCAGACGTCCTGGTCCCCGTGCGCATGATCAGTGACGCTAAATCACATTCGTCACATGCGAAACACTTTTCCCAAAATTCCCAGGAGTTTCCGGCGTGTCGGCTTGCGAACTACATCAATGTAGTTTCTCAGTCGCGGCTGACGGGCACCACGGAGGTGGTCGTGGTCGGGTGCGAGCGCAGGCTTCGCGGTTCGAACTTCTGCCCGCTCGCCACGCCCCCGACGTAGAAGCTCACCATCGCGATCACGATGCCCGCGAGGTCGTCGGCGATGTAGTGCCAGCCGAAGTAGAGCGTGGCCACGACGGTCAGCCCGAAGTTGACCCACACCACCCACTTCGCGACCTTCGAGCGGATCGTGTACTGCACCATCAGCGCCAGCAGGAGCGTGATCGCGCAGTGCAGGCTCGCGAAGCCGGCGACCGACTGCACCTGACCCTCGAGTCCCTCGAGCCGGACTCCCTGTCTGGCCTCGACGAGCGAGTTCATCAACGACTTGGTCGGCGTGTCCGCGAGGTCGGTGTAGAGGGCGACGTACTCCAGCCCCGGGCCGAGCGTGGGCAGCGCGTAGTAGGAGGCGGTGCCCAGGGTCCACGCCAGGCACTGGGACGTGACGAACCAGTAGCCGAACGACAGGTTGCGCGACCACACCAGCCAGGCCGTCACGCCGAGCGGCACCATCGGCAGGAACCACAGGTAGATGTACGACAGCACGTGCGCCGTCACGTCGGTGCCGAGCACGGTGTGCAGGATCGTCGCCGGGTCGTGGCCGAACAGGAGGGCCCGGTCCAGCAGCCGCATCTCGCGGTCGTACATCGTCTCGTTGATGAAGGGCAGGAACGACTTCAGGTTCCGGTAGCTCACGTAGACGATGTAGAAGCTGATGATGCCGAGCACGACCAGGGTGATCCGGTCGCGGTTCCAGTGCGACTTCCAGCGCTCGCGCACGATGGTGGGCATCGCCTTGGGGTTGAGCCGCGAGTACCACAGCGTCCGCGGCAGCATGTCGAGCAGCAGCGCACCCAGGAGGAGCAGCGGCAGCCGGATGTACGACGGCCCGAGGAAGCTGCCCTCGGGGTCGGCGAGCTGCTTGTCGAGGAGCCACCCGGCGAGCAGCGCGAGCCCGCCCATGAGTGCGGCCGTGCCGACCATCAGGGCGTAGGCGCGGCGGTACACCCTGCGGAGTCTATGGATCGGTGCGGCGTACGTCGCCGGGGATACGTGCCAACCGCGTGTGATCCACGGCAAGTCGCACCTCGTCGCCCGGACCGGGGTGCCGGTCGAGGGGCGCGACGGCGTCCAGCTCGCCCAGCCCGTCGACCTCGACGACGAGCCGCACCTGCTCGGGGGTGGCTCGTGCCGACACGACCCGGCCGGCCAGCGTGCCGGAGTCCGACACGGTGAGCGCCGACCGGCGGATCGCGACGGTGTCGGCGCCGGGGACGAGCCGGTGGGCGGCCGGGCCGTGGAGAGCGCGGGCGTACCCGAGGAAGAGGGCGGTCTCGGGGTCCGCGGGCGCCGCCCAGACGTCGGCGATCGGACCCTCCTGCACGATCCGGCCGGCACGCATCACGGCGATCCGGTCGGCGACGGCGAACGCCTCCTCGTGGTCGTGCGTCACGAGCATCGCCGTGGTGCCGGCCGCGCGGAGGATGGCCCGCAGGTCCGTGGCCAGGCGCTCGCGCAGCCCCGCGTCGAGCGCGGACAGCGGCTCGTCGAGCAGCAGCAGCCGAGGCTCGACGGCGAGCGACCGGGCCAGGGCGACCCGTTGGCGCTCGCCGCCGGACAGCGTGGCCGGCAGCCGGTCGCCGTACCCCTCGAGGCCGACCAGGGCCAGCAGCTCGTCGACGCGGCCGGCGATGTCCGGGGCCCGGCGGAGTCGCAGCGCGTAGCCGACGTTCCGCGCCACGGTCAGGTGCGTGAAGAGCTGGCCGTCCTGGAACATCAGCGCGAACCGGCGCTTGTGCGTCGGGACGCCGTCGAGGTCGCGGCCGTCCCAGGCGATGCGGCCGCCGGTGACCGGCTCGAGGCCGGCGACCGCGCGCAGCAGGGTCGACTTCCCGCACCCCGAGGGGCCGAGGACCGCGAGCACCTGGCCGTCGGGCACGTCGACGGTCGCGTCGACGACGGCGGGCACCCCGTCGTACGCCACCGAGACGTCGCTGGATCTCCAACATCAGAAGGCCCCCACGGATCGCACCCGAAGCCGCTCGACCGCCAGCATCACGACCGCGGTCGCGGCGGCCAGCACGACGGAGGCGGCCAGGGCCATGCCGTAGTTGGCGGCGCCCGGGCGGCCGATCAGCTGGAAGATCACCACTGGCAGCGTCGGGTGCTCGTCGCGGGCGAGGAACGACGTCGCGCCGAACTCCCCGAGCGAGACCGCGAACGCGAAGCCGGCGGCGGCGAGCAGCGGCTTCCAGACCACGGGCAGGTCGACGGTGGCGAGCACCCGCAGCGGCCCGGCGCCGAGCGAGGCAGCCGCCTGGCGCTGCCGGTCGTCGACGGACGCGAGCACGGGGGCCAGCGTGCGCACGACGAGCGGGAGGGCGACCAGCGCCTGGGCGACCGGCACGAGCAGCGGGGAGTCGCGCAGGTCGAGCGGCGGCTCGTCGAGGGTGATGAGGAAGCCGAAGCCGAGGGTCACCGCCGAGACGCCGAGCGGGAGCATGAAGAAACCGTCGAGGGCGCTCCGGACCCGCCGCTCGGTGCGGGACCGCGAGCGCCGCGACACCACGAAGGCGACGGTGCCACCGAGGAGCAGGGACATCCAGGTCGCGTCGACGGCCGTCCGCAGCGACGTGACCAGCGCGTCGGTCACCGGCACGAGCAGCGCCTGTCCGGACTCGGCGTCGCCGAGCCCGCGGTAGTACGCCAGTCCCCACCCGTCGCCGACGCGCAGGCTGCCGACGACCAGCGCCGCCACGGGCGCGGCGACCAAGAGCAGCAGGACGGCGGTCGCCACCAGCTGGGGGGCGTCGTCGCGACGAGGCCGCCGAGGGCGGGCGACCTGGCGCGCGACACCCGCGTCGGGGACGGCACGCAGCCGCGCAGCCAGCGCGAGGAGCACGGTGATCGCGACCAGCTGCACGATCGACAGGGCCGCCGCCGCCTGGAGGTCCAGCAGCTGGGTGGTCAGCAGGTAGATCTCGGTCTCGACCGAGGAGTACCGCAACCCGCCGAGGGTCAGGACGACGCCGAACGACGTGGCGCAGAACAGGAAGACGACGCTGGCGGCGGAGACGATCGCCGGGCGGAGCGCGGGCAGCGTCACGGTCAGGAACACCTGGCGCGGCGAGGCGCCGAGGGCGGCCGCTGCCTCCGCCGGGCGGGCGTCGAGCGACTCCCAGCTGGCACCGACCGCCCGGATGACCACCGCGACGTTGAAGAAGGTCAGTCCCGCGACGATCGCGACAGGCGTGCCGTCCAGCCCGAGGAAGCCGAGCGGCCCGGCCTCACCGAGCAGCTGCCGGAAGGCCACCCCCACGACGACCGTCGGCAGCACGAACGGCACGAGCAGCAGCGCCCGGACGATCCCGCGGCCCGGGAAGTCGAGCCGGTGCAGCGCGTACGCCGCCGGCAGCCCGAGCGCGACGGACACGAGCGTCGCGAGGCCGGCCGACCACACCGTGAACCAGACGACCCTCCGGGTGCGGTCGCGGCCGAGCACCTCGAGGACCCCGCCGGGGTCGAAGCCGCCGTCGGGCCAGAGGCCCTGCGCGAGCATGCCCCCCACGGGCAGCACGAAGAAGACGGCCAGGACCAGGACCGGCCCGAGGGCCAGCCCGGCGAGGGCGAGGAGGCGCCTCATCGCGAGACGAGGTCGCTCCACTCGGTCAGCCACTCGTCCCGGTTCGCGGCGATCTCGTCCGGGTCCACGCTCCACGGCTCGACCGGGCGCACCGCGAAGTCCGCCCAGGCGCTCGGCAGCTTCGCGTTCGCGTCGACCGGGAACACGTACATCGCGTCGGGCAGGGCCTCCTGCACCTCGGTCGTCTCGAGGAACTCGATCAGCGCCGCGGCGCCGTCCGGGTTCTCCGCCCCGGCCAGCACGCCGGCGTACTCGACCTGGCGGAAGCAGGTGTCGAGCAGCGCCTTCGTCGTGGACTGCCCGGACTCGTCGATCGTGAAGGCCGGCGACGAGTCGTACGACAGCACGATCGGCCGGTCGCCGCCGCCGCCGCCCTGGGTGAAGTCGACCTGGTACGCGTCGGACCAGCCCTCGGTCACCTTCGCGCCGTTGGCGAGCAGGTCCTCCCAGTACGCCGGCCAGTCGTCCCCGAACGCCGCGATCGTCGTGAGCAGGAAGGCGAGTCCGGGCGAGCTCGTGGTCGCGCCCGGCAGGACGAGCAGGTCCTTGAACTCCGGCTTCGTCAGGTCCTCGAGGGACTCCGGCGCCGAGCCGGCCTCGGTGAAGTGGGTGGTGTCGACGTTCATGCAGACGCTGCCGGTGTCGACGGGCACGAGGTAGTCGGCACCGTCCCCCTCGAGGTCGTACTCGCGCGCACCACTCGCGCGCTCGGCGTCGGTCCTCGCGAAGACGCCCTCGTCGAGGGCGCGGCTCGCGAACGTGTTGTCGACGCCGAACGCGACGTCGCCCGTGGGGTTGTCCTTGCTCAGGACCAGCTTGTTGGTCAGCGCGCCGGCGTCGCCGGACGCCTTCACGGTCAGGTCGAAGCCGGACTCCTGCTCGAACTCCGCGACCAGCTCGTCGGGCAGCACGAACGACTCGTGCGTGACCAGGACGACCTCGGTCGCTGTCGAGCCGTCGTCGGCCTTGTCGTCGTCACCGCCCACGAGCGAGCAGGAGGACATCAGGACGAGCAGGGCGGGCAGCACGAGGATGCGACGCACGGTGACTCCCTATCGCCGGTGCTAACCGGATCAGGTTCGGAGGGTCTGCGGCTCACCCGCACTCTCAGCACCGGCGCCCGAAGGCCTGGGTGCTCCCCTGTCTTGTACCGCCAGCCTATCGGGCGAGCCCGACCTCCTCGCTCACGCGTCCGAGCTTGTCCGGGTTGCGGACCAGGTAGAGACCGGTGACCCGGCCGCCGTCCACCCGCATCGTGGCGATGGTGTCGAGCTCGTCGCCCAGCAGCAGGGACAGCCCCGGGGAGCCGTTGACCACGACCGGTGCCGCGCTCGCCGAGCCGTCGTCGGGCATGACGGCGCTGAGGAACCGGAGCACCTTCTCGACGCCGTGGATCGGGCGCAGGGCTGCCTGCTTGTTGCCGCCGCCGTCGGTGATCAGCACGACGTCCGGCGAGAGCACGTCGAGCAGCCCCTGGAGGTCGCCGGTCGCGACGGCGGCCATGAACCGCTCGACCACCGCGGTCCGCTCGGAGTCGGTGACGACCTCGCGCGGGCGCCGGGCGTCCACGTGGCTGCGCGCCCGGTGCGCGATCTGGCGCACCGCCGCGGGGCTCTTCTCGACGGCCTCGGCGATCTCGTCGTACGGCAGGTCGAAGACCTCGCGCAGCACGAACACCGCCCGCTCGGTCGGGGTCAGCGTCTCGAGGACGAGCAGCATCGCGGTCGAGACGCTGTCGGCCAGCTCGACGTCCTCGGCCACGTCCGGGGAGGTGAGCAGCGGCTCGGGCAGCCACGGGCCGACGTACGTCTCGCGGCGCCGGCTCAGCGTGCGGATCCGGTTGAGCGACAGCCGGGTGGTGATCCGGACGAGATAGGCGCGGACGTCGCGCACCTCGTCGTGCTCGACGTCCGCCCACCGCAGCCAGGTCTCCTGGAGCACGTCCTCGGCGTCGGCCGCGGAGCCGAGCATCTCGTAGGACACCGTGAAGAGCAGGTTGCGGTGGGCGACGAAGGCGTCCGTCGCGTCGGGCGCGTCCATCCCGTCGCTCACACGGCCGACGGTACGGCCAGCGGCAGCTCGCACACGTCGGAGTACCCCTGGCTCTGCAGGCCCGCGGCGCAGTTGAAGCGGGAGCGCATGTTCTCGAGGGCGACCATCTGCGTCAGCTCGACGACGGCGGGCTCGCCCAGCTGGTCGAGCAGGTTCGCGACCATCTCGTCGGTGACGGTCGGCGGCGTGACCGTCATCGCCTCGGAGTACTCGAGGACGTCGCGCTCCAACGCCGTGAAGACGTCCGACTCGCGCCAGCGCGGCACCTCGCGGACCTTGGCGAGGTCGAGACCGTCGTTGTGCGCCATGAAGTAGCCGAAGTCGAGGCACCACGAGCAGCCGATGACGCCGGCGCTCGCGAGCTGGGCGTAGGACTTGAGCGTCGCGTCGAGCCGGTCCCACTTCGCGACCTTGTTCTCGAACCCGAGCACCGCCTTCAGCAGGTCCTTGTGGTGGAAGTAGACGTAGCCGTTGTCGGGGAACTCCCCGCCGAGCCGCCGCTTCGCGTACTGCGTCATGAACCAGCCGTACAGGCCGTCGACGCGGGCCTTCGGGATGCGGAACGTGCTGGTGCTGGGCATGTCGTGCCTCCTGTGATCGGTGTGTACCCATGGAGACACCGGCCTCCCGGAGGTTGTGACAGCCGATCTGTGACACTTCCGCTCATGCCGAGCAGACGCCACGAGCTCATGGCGTACGCCGTGCCCCGGCTGCGGAGGTCCCGCGACCTCGACACGGTCGAGAAGGAGCGCGCCCGGCTCGAGACGTGGCACGCGACGATGGAGCGCGGCTTCCCGACCAGCGCGGTGCCGCGCTTCGACAAGCGCTACCGGGTCGTCCAGGAGGAGCTGCCCGGCGGCTTCCCGTCGTACACGCTGACCGAGCGCGGCGGCTCGCCCGACCGCACCGTCGTCTACCTGCACGGTGGCGGCTTCGTCGGTGCGATCGACCCCTACCAGGTGCGGTACGGCGCGCGGCTGGCCTCGGCGCTGAACGCGCAGGTGCTGATGCCGGACTACCCGCTCACGCCCGAGCACACCTGGCGCGACTCCCACGAGGACGTCGTCCGGGTGATCCAGCGGGCGACCGGGACCTCGGAGCGGGTGGTGGTCGTCGGCGACTCCGCCGGAGGCAACATCGCGCTCGCGGCGGCCCTGACGGTGCGCGACCGCGGCGGTCCGCAGCCCAGCCACCTGCTGCTGCACGCGCCCTGGGTCGACCTGACCACCAGCACGCCCGAGACGGCCGTGGTGACCGAGTGGGACCCGTGGCTGTTCATCGGCAAGATGCACGCGTACGCCGAGTGGTGGGCCGGCTCGCCCGGCGACCTCGGCCGGGCCGAGGTGTCACCGGGCCTCGCCGACCTCGCGGGTCTTCCCCGGGCGCTGATGTTCTGCGGGACCCGCGACACCCTCAACCCCGGGTGCCGGCTGCTCGCCCGCCGGGCCGCCGCGGCCGGCTGGGACCTCACCTACGTCGAGCAGCCCGGGCTGCTGCACGTCTACCCGATCCTGCCGTTCATCCCCGAGGCCAAGCAGGCCTGGCGCACGACCGTGGAGTTCCTGCGATGAGGATCGAGGCCGTCCCGTTCAACCACCTCGGTGCCTGGCGGGTCTACGCCATGTGCCGGCTGCGGCAGCAGGTGTTCGTGGTCGAGCAGGAGTGCGCCTACCCGGACCTCGACGGCCGCGACCTGGAGGTCGCGACCCGGCACGTCCTGATGACGGACGACGACAACGAGCTCGTGGGGTACGCCCGCGTCCTCGACGACACCCGCTTCTGGCGGATCGGCCGGGTCGTCCTCGCGCCGGAGGTCCGCGGGCGCGGGCTGGCCGAGTCGCTGATGCAGACGGCGCTGCAGGTCTGCCACGGCCGCGACGTCGTCCTGGACGCCCAGGCGCCGCTCGCCGGGTGGTACGCCTCGCTCGGCTTCGAGGTCGACGGCGAGGAGTTCCTCGAGGACGGCATCCCGCACGTCCCGATGCGGCTGACCGGCTAGCCCGGGGCGGAGTACCAGACGACGTCGGCACCGTCGGTCGTCCGCGACGCCCGACCCTTCGCCACGAGCAGGTCGAGGTGCGCCTTGGTCTCCATGGCGGCCATGCCGCGGGCGAACTCGTCGAGCTTCTCGTACGGCGTCTCGTGCCGGGTCCACCCGAGGGTCTGGGCGACGTCCGCCGACGACTTCGGTACGCCCCCGAGAGCGGCGAGGCAGAGGTCGAGCCGCCGGTCGTGGAACGCGAGCAGCTCGTCGGCGCGGACGTGCGTGGACGGCGCCACCGGGCCGTGGGCGGGCAGGACCCGCATGTCCGGCAGCCCGCGGACCTTGGTGAGCGAGGCCATGAAGTCGCCGAGCGGCTGGGGCTCGGCCGGGAAGGTGAAGCCGATCGACGGCGTGATCGTCGGCAGCACGTGGTCGCCGGTGAACATCAGCCCGGCGGCCTGCTCGGCGAACACGAAGTGACCGGGCGTGTGGCCCGGGCGTCTGGACGGCGTCGAGCGTCCGGGCACTCCCCTGCGACGAGCCCAGCGGGATCTGGTGGTCCCCGTCGAGCCACGAGTCCGGGAACGCCCACCACTCCGGGTCGGGCTGCTCGCCGTTCTGGATGTGGCCGGCGTTCCAGATCTCGGCGATGTCGTGGGCGCCGGCGGTGCGGAGCAGCTGCGCGAACGGGTTCTCGGTGATCGCGTCCAGGTCGTTGAGCGCGATCATGGCGCGCTCCTCGCCGCGACCGAGGGCCACGTCGACGCCGAGCTCCTTCGAGAGCACCCGCGCCAGCGTGTAGTGGTCGCGGTGCACGTGGGTCACCAGGAACCGGCGGATGTCCCCGAAGCCGAACCCGATGTCCTTGAGGCACCGGTCGAGCAGGTCGCGCGCGACCGGGATCGACCAGCCGCCGTCGATGAGGACCAGCCCGTCGTCGGTCGTGATGACGTAGACGTTGATGGCCTTGAGCCCGTCCATGGGCAGCGGCAGCGGGATCCGGTGGATGCCCGGCGCCACCTCCCAGGCGCCCTCCGCCGTCCAGTGCTCGCCGGAGTCCGGCGACACGGCGTACGCGGTGGGGGTGCCCGGGTCGGGGGAACCGTGTTCGTGCTTCACAGGTCGGGGAGCCCGAGCTCCATGTTGGGCTGCTGGATCCCGCCGTCGACCTCGAGGCACTTGCCGGTCACGTACTGCGCGGCCTTGGAGCTGAGGTAGACCACGGCGGACGCGATGTCCTCGGGCTCACCCACGTCGCCCATCGGCGTCCTGTCGCGGAACTGCTTCATCACCGACTCGTCGGTCGCGACGAACTCCAGGGAGCTGGTCATGATCGAGCCGACCATGATCGCGTTGACCCGGATCCTGGGTGCCAGGTCCTGCGCGGCCAGCCGTGACCAGTGCGCGAGGGCGCCCTTGGCCACCCCGTAGGCGAGGAAACCGCGACCGGCGGCGCGACCCATCAGGGACGAGATGTTGACGATCGACTGCTGCTGGCCTGCGCTGACGTCGCTCTGGAGCATCAGCGGCACGGCGGCGACGCTCAGCGCGTGGGCGGTGGACACGTTCCACGCGAACTCGTCCTTCAGCATCTTCACGCCCGTGTCGAGGAACGCCGACGGCATGCTGCCGCCGACGTTGTTGACGATCGTGTCGAGCCGTCCGAGCTCGTCGTACGCCGTCTGGGCCAGCCCGGTGATGGCGTCGAGGTCGGCGAGGTTGGCGGGGACGACGACGCAGCGGCGGCCGACGGCCTCGATCCTCGCCCTGACCTCGTGGAGCTGGCTCTCGGTGCGGCTGGAGATGAGGACGTCGGCGCCGGCTTCGGCCAGTGCGACCGCCGACGCGGCACCGATCCCCCGGCCCGCGCCGGTGACGATGGCGACGCTGCCCGGGACGGTGAAGCGGTCGAGGATCGTCATGAGGTGGCCACCAGGCCTCGGCCCGTCACGAGCGGCAGGTCGAGGGCGGTGACGAGACCCGGCTCGGCGGCGACGACCGCCGGGAGCGCGTTGATGATCCGCTGCGCGGTGGTGATCATGCCGCTGACGTTGTGGTCGCCGTGCTCGCCGTGGTGGGTGAAGTCGACCTGCATCATCGGCTCGCCGGTGATGCGGATCCGGTAGCCCCCGTCGGCGCCGACGGGCGGGTTCTCCCAGTCCTGGTCGGACTCGGCGTCGGTGCGGGTGATGTGCTCCACCACGACGCGCGGGACGCCGTCGACCTTGCCGATCAGCTCGAACCGGACCGCGCCCATCGTGCCCTCCTTGACGTCGCCCGAGACGGAGTCGGTGTCGCGCGTTGCCGCGCGTCGCTCGACGGACTCGGTCAGCGGCTCGTCGAGCACGATGTCGAGCCCGGCCGCGATCTGCCGGACCACGCTGCCCCACGCCATGGTGAGGATGCCCGGCTGCCAGAGGAAGGCTTCGTAGTCCATCGGCCGGCCGAAGCCGAACATGTCACCCATGACGACGGGCTGGTAGTACGTCGAGTAGTCGCAGATCTCCATGACGCGGACCTCGTCGATCCGCTGGGAGACCGACGTCATGACCAGCGGCAGGATGTCGTTGGCGAAGCCGGGGTCGATGCCGTTGACGTGCATCGACGCGTTGCCCTTCCGGCAGGCGTCGTCGATCCGCGCCAGGAACTCGGGCGGCAGGATCTTCTCCGGCCACTGCAGCAGGACCGGTCCGCTGCTGGTCACGTTGATGCCCGCCTCGACGAACGAGATCAGGTCCTCGATGCACTCGAAGACGCGGTCGTCGGCCATCGCCGTGTGCACGATCGCGTCCGGCGCCAGGGCGATCAGCGCGTCCCGGTCGTTGGTCGCCCGGATGCCGAGCTCGCGGCCGAGGTCGGCCAGGATCCCGGCGTCCTTGCCCTCCTTCTCCGGGTTGCTCACCCAGACGCCGACGAGCTCCATGTCCGGGTGCGCGTCGATGCCGGCGATGGCGTGCCGGCCGATGGTGCCGGTGGACCAGACGACGACGCGCAGCGGCTTGTCGGGGACGACCTGGGACATGGCGCTAGCTCTTCTCTGCTACGGGGATCTCCGGGCACCGCGTGCCGGAGTAGATGGTCGGCATGCAGCGGTTGCAGTGGATGCACTTGCCCGCCTTCTGGCGGCCCGCCTGGAGGTTGTTGACGAGGTCCGGCTCGCGGAGGAGGGCCCGGCCCATGGCGACGAAGTCGAACCCGGCCGCCATCGCCTTCTCCATCGTGGCCAGCTGGTTGATGCCGCCGAGCTGCATCAGCGGCATCGCGAGCGCCGCCCGGAACTGCGAGGCCTTCTCGAAGAAGTAGCCCTCCTCGAAGTCGTAGTGCTTGAGGAAGCCCTTGCCCATCGGCGTCTTCATGCCGAACCGCACGAGCGGCGGCATCGTCGCGGCGAACTCCTTCTGGGGCACGTCCCCGCGGAACAGGTACATCGGGTTCATCAGCGACGAGCCACCCGAGAGCTGCAGCGCGTCGAGGCAGCCGTCGGCCTCGAGCATCTGCGCGAACTCGATGCTGTCCTCGGTGCGGACGCCGCCCTTGAAGCCGTCGCTCACGGAGATCTTCGCGGTGACGGCGACGGCGTCGCCGACCTCGTCGCGGACGGCGCGCGCGACCTGCCGCGCCAGCCTGGCCCGGTTGACCAGCGCGCCGCCGTACTCGTCCTTGCGGCGGTTGAGGCCCGGTGCGAGGAACGACGAGATCAGGTAGCTGTGCGCCATGTGCAGCTCGAGCACGTCGAACCCGGCGCTGACGAGCACCCGGGCCGCGTCGACGTAGTTCTGCGTGATCCGGGTGAGGTCCTGCTCGGTCGCCGAGTGCACCATCTGCATCGACAGCGGGCTGGGCATCCGGCTCGCGCTGAGCGCGTGCACGCCGTTCGACCGCCCGTTGGCCACCGGGCCCGCGTGCCCGACCTGCCCGGCGACCTTGGCGCCGGTCGCGTGGATCGCCTCGGTGAGCCGGATGAGCCCGGGACGCGTCGCCGGACCGACCAGGATCTGCTCGCGGTGCGTGCGGCCCTCGGGGGCGATCGCGAGGTAGGCGACCGTGGTCAGCCCGATCCCGCCGTTCGCCACCGCGAGGTGGTAGTCGATGAGGCCGTCGGTCACCACGCCGGACGGCGTGCGGCCCTCGAACGTCGCCGCCTTCACCGTCCGGTTGCGCAGCGTGACCGGGCCGAGGGTCGCGGGCGCGAACACGTCAGGAGGTGCGTCGGTGGCCACGGGCGTCAGACTAGAACACGTTCTAGTCTGGTGGAAGGCCCATTGACGTCGGCCGGGACGTCTGCCAGAAACGAGCATGCACCTGCGACCCACCTACGCCAACGTCGTCTCCACCCTCGCCCTCGTGCTCGTCGTCAGCGGCGGCGCCTACGCCGCCACGCAGCTCCCGAAGGACAGCGTCCGGAGCACGCAGATCAAGAACAACGCGGTGAAGTCCAAGGACGTCAAGGACGGGAACCTCCGCGCCGGCGACCTCAAGGCCGGCGAGGTCGCCAAGGGCCTGGCCGGGACGCCGCTGGGTGGCGACCTGACCGGCACCTTCCCCGACCCGACGCTCCGCGACGGCGCGATCGACGAGGAGCTCACCGACCTGGCCGAGGAGTTCTCGGGGATCCTCGCCGACGAGCTGGAGACCGTGGTCGACGGCACTCGCGCACACGCCTCGGTCGGGCTGCCGCCGTCCAGCGGCCACGACCCGGTCCTCAGCATCCCGGGGATCGTGACGGTCACCGCCAACTGCGTCCAGGCCGGTGGGACGCGCGGGCTGGAGTTCCGGGTCACCAACAACACGACGGACAGCTGGGAGTACGGCTACTACCTGCAGTCGCAGCAACCTGCCGTCGCCGACTTCGACAGCGACCTGCTCGACGACGGCGACTCCCGGGTGTTCGTGTACGCACCCGACGCCTCGGGCTCTGACCTGCGCAGCCTGGAGTTCACCGTGATCGACGGTCTCGACCTCCGGCTGGACGTCTGGGGAGTCACCAACAACGGCGTCGCCGGCTGCACCGTGTCGGCGTCAGCGTTCTACGGGGACCCGGGACCGTCTGACGTGCCGAGCCGCCCGGAGCGCTGTGCCCACAGCTCGAAGAGCAGCGTGCAGAACGGCGGGACGGACGCGGCCAGCGCGACCAGCGCGACCGGGAGCGGCCAGCGCTGCTGGTGCCAGGTCAGCAGGGTGACCACGAGGTAGGCCAGGAACACGGTCCCGTGGATCGGGCCGAACACCTGCACGCCCTGCTCGCCGGCGTCGACGACGTACTTGACGAACATCCCCGTCAGCAGGCCGGCCCAGCTGAACGCCTCGGCGGTCGCGACGATCCGGAAGGCGGTCACGGCGCCGCCCGAGCGTTCCGGGTCCTGGGCGCGGAGCCACAGCAGCCCGGCGACCGGGAGGACCGCCGGCACGAAGCCGTAGCCGATGCCGTACCCCGACCAGACCGTGGCGTCGGGGAACCAGTCCTTCTCGACCAGGCTCAGCGTGCCGACGGTGACCACGCCACCGAGCTCGACCCAGAGCATGACCGAGGCCAGTCCGGTGCTGCCGGCGGCGGCCCGTCGGATGGCCAGCCAGCCGAGCGCGTAGGTGACCGCGGCGGCCAGCGACAGCGAGTAGGCGAACGGCGCCTCGTCGGCCCGGGTGCTGAGCTGGATGATGCTCCGCGCCCCGGCGGCGACGGTGAACAGCGCGTAGAGGGCGAGCAGGACCTGGTGGCCGCCGGACCTGGTCCGCGTCCCGGTCACAGCGTCATCATCATCCGCACGCTGACCACGCCGACGGCCGCGACCGCCACCGCGACCACCCCGATCGACCACGGGCTCTCGTCGTCGGCGAGCGAGCCCAGCGCGAGGGGGACGACGCACACGGAGACGACCAGGTAGCCCACGTGGGTCGCCACCGAGTCCGGCCGGTCGCCTCCGGCGATCGCCCCGAGGCCGGCCAGCGCCCGCAGTCCCGCCAGGGCCTCGAGCATCCAGCACATCGACGCGAGCCACGGCGGCCGCGCCCGCCACCGGTAGGCGGCGTACCCCGCGACCAGGAGCACGAGGACGGCGTAGCCGACGACCACGTAGCTGATCTGGTCGAGCGGCCCCGGCATGGAACCATCATCGCGATGTCCTCCTCCTCCGCCGCCGCCGGGCTGGTGTCCCGGCTGCGCGCCGCCGGCTGCGTGTTCGCCGAGGAGGAGGCCGCCCTGCTCGTCGACGCCGCCGCCGACCCGGACCACCTCGAGCGCCTGGTCGCCCGTCGCGTGAGCGGCGTGCCCCTGGAGCAGGTGCTCGGGTGGGCCGAGTTCTGCGGGCTGCGCATCGTCGTGACGCCCACGGTGTTCGTCCCGCGCCGCCGGACCGAGCTCCTGGTCAGGGTCGCCCTGGAGACCCTCCGCGCCGGTGACGTGGCCGTCGACCTGGGCTGCGGTTCCGGCGCCGTCGCGGCCGCTCTGCTGTCGTCGGAGCCAGGGCTCGACGTGCACGCCGCAGACATCGACCCCGCGGCCGTGGACTGTGCCCGGCGCAACCTGCCGGCCGAGCGGGTCCACGAGGGCGACCTGTACGACGCCCTGCCGGCCGGACTCCGCGGCCGCGTCGACCTGGTGGCCGCCAACGCGCCCTACGTGCCCACCGACGAGATCGCGACCATGCCTCCCGAGGCCCGCGACCACGAGGCGCGGGTCGCCCTCGACGGCGGTCCGGACGGGTTGGACGTCCAGCGGCGGGTCATCGCAGCGGCGCCCCGGTGGCTGGCTCCGGGAGGCGTCGTCCTGGTCGAGACGAGCCGGGCGCAGGCCGACTCGACCTGCGCCGCGATGACGGCCGCCGGACTGGCCGCGAGCCTCCGTCGCGACCCGGAAACGGACGCCACGGTGGCCGTCGGACATGGTCGAGAGTTACACCAGTAGCGGTATAGCGACGGCCGCCCGCAGGCCCATAGACTCCGCTCACCGAGGGCAACCTCGGTAATGGCGACGGTCTCCATCCCCATGTGCGCCGCAGCCCCGGTGGGGGGTGGCTGCGTTCGGGGGCCGTCGCCCTCACCATGTCCGGACTAGTGGCTCACTTGAGCACGTACGTCCCGGCGACCTTCATCCTGTCGCGCGAGTAGCCGCTGCCCTCGGAGCGGAAGGTGCCCGTGGCCGAGGTGAGCCTGATCTTCACCGGTCCGGCCGGGATGCAGGTGTGGGGGACGTCGAGGAAGAGGACCTTCCGCTTCTTGCGGACCTTGGCCGTCAGCGGGTCGCAGACGACGAGGTCGTCGGCGGTGATGTCCGGGGTGAGGTAGGCGTACGACAGGTCCTTGGTCCCGTTCTGCGCGGTCATCCCGATCTCGGTCCGGTAGCCCGGGTCGGCGCTCGCGGGGCTCTTGAGGGTCACGAAGACCATCTGGTCGAACCTCGTGGCCCTCGGGTAGAGCCGCTTGAGCTTGATCACGAAGCGCGTCACGCTCGTGCCCTTGATGACAGCCAGCTTGCGCATGTCGATGCTCTGACGCTGGGCGACGCTCAGGCCGCCGAGGTCGGAGGACATCTGGTGGTCCCCCGCGGCGTCGGTGGCGGTCACGACCTGCTCGCCGGCCTGGGCGGGCGGGCCCACCAGGACGACGGCGGAGGCGACGGCGGAGGCGAGGGCGGTGGCGAGCAGACGGCGCTTCATGGGTTCTCCTTCGGCAGGGGCCGGCATCGTCGCACGGCCTTCACCCAGGTCCGATGAACTCCGCGACGAATCGGTTCACGACCTCCGGCTGCTCGAGCTGCAGGAAGTGTCCGGCGTCGGGGACGACGCGCACCTCGGCCCGGTCCCCGAGGGCCCGCGCGGCCAGGTCCGCGTAGCCCGCGTTCATGCAGCCGTCGTCGGCACCGTGCAGGTAGAGCAGGGGGCGGACCGGCATCTCGTTCAGGGTGGCCTGCCAGTGCCGGTACTGCTCCGGCACCGTCCAGGGCTTCGTGAGCGCGCGGTAGTAGCGGAACGCCGCGGACGTGTGGCCGGGCGCCTCGACGGCAGCGAGCACGTGGCGCAGGTCCTCGCGCGCGTCGTACCCGGGCGACCAGTCGCGCCAGAGCTTGCGGATCAGCCGCTCGTGCGTGCGCTCGGGGAGGTACGGGAGCTGGTTGAACAGGATGTACCAGCTCTTCCGCGCCTGGCTGAGCAGCAGCCGGGCGTCGAGCTCGGCCACGGACGGGAAGGGTGGTACCGCGAGCGAGGCGACCCGCGCGTACGGGGAGTCGTCGTGCGCGGCGAGGGCGTTGCTCGTGATCGCGCCCCAGTCGTGCCCGACCAGCACCGCCCGCTCGTCCCCGCCCAGCCGTGTGTGGATCCCGACGGCGTCGGCCATCAGGGCGCCGACGTGGAAGCTGCCGTCCCGCGGCAGGCCGCTCGGGGCGTAGCCCCGGGTGTGCGGTGCGACGACCCGCCAGCCCAGGTCGGCCAGGTGCGGGCCGAGGTGGCGCCAGGTGTGGGCGGTGTCCGGGAACCCGTGGAGCAGGACGGCGAGCGGCCCGTCGTCCGGGCCCCACGTCAGTGCCGACAGGGTCACCCGGTCGAGCTCGATCTCCAGCGACTCGGTGCTCATCGGGCTGACCCTAGGGCTCGGGAACCCCGCGGTCGCCCGGCCGCCCTATCCTCGGGCGGTGACCGACCGCATCCTCGTCATCGGGGGCGCCAACCAGGACGTCAAGGCGCGCAGCAGCGCCGGCGCGGTCGCCCGCACGAGCAACCCCGGCACGGTCCGGACCACGCCGGGCGGGGTCGGGCGGAACGTCGCCGAGAACCTCGCCAGGCTCGGCTCGCCGGTCGCGCTCGTGGCCGCGGTGGGGGCCGACCCGTTCGGCGACGACCTGCTCGCCGCGACCGCGGAGGCCGGGGTGGACATCACCGGTGTCCGGCGCGGCGACGAGCCGACCGGGACGTACGTCGCCGTGCTCGACGCCGACGGCGAGCTGGTCAGCGCCGTCGCGGACATGGCGGCGACCGCGACGCTCGGACCGGACGCGGTCGACGGCGGAGCTGGTCGCCTCGGCCGCGCTCGTCGTGGTCGACGGCAACCTGCGGGCGGACACGCTCGGCCGGGCGCTCGACGTCTGCGCCGCGTCCGGGGTGCGCGTCGTCCTCGACCCCGTGAGCGTGCCGAAGGCCGGCCTCCTGCTGCCCGAGCTGGCAGCCTCCCGGCCCCTGCTCGCCGTCACGCCCAACGTCGACGAGCTGGCCGCCCTCGGCGGCGTCGACGCGCTGCACCAGCGCGGGGCCGAGCTGGTGTGGGTGCGGCGCGGGCCGGACGGGTCGACGCTCAGCGGCCCGGACGGCACGGTCGACATCGCCCCGGTGGTCGCGACCGAGGTCCTCGACGTGACCGGCGCCGGCGACGCGATGCTCGCGGCCTTCTGCCACGCCCTGCTCGGCGGTGCCGGCCCGGCCGAGGCGGCGGCGTACGGTCAGGCGGCGGCCGCACTGACCGTGGCCAGCCCGCACACGGTCCGGCCGGACCTGACCGACGAGCTCGTGAGGAGCCTGCTGTGAGCCCCCACCCGTCCCTGGTGCTCACCGACGAGGTGGCCGACGCCCTCGCGAGCGGCGCCCCCGTCGTCGCGCTGGAGAGCACGATCATCAGCCACGGGATGCCCTACCCGCGCAACGTCGAGATGGCGACCGAGGTCGAGGGCATCGTCCGCGAGAACGGCGCGGTGCCCGCGACGATCGCCGTCCTCGACGGCCGGCCGCGCATCGGTCTCTCCCCCGACGACCTCGAGCTGCTGGCGTCGCACCCGGACGTCACCAAGGTGAGCGTCCGCGACCTGCCGTACGTCGTCGCCCGCGGCACCCACGGCGCCACCACTGTGGCCGCGACCATGCGGCTCGCGGCTCTCGCCGGCATCCAGGTCTTCGTGACCGGCGGGCTCGGCGGCGTGCACCGCGGCGCCCAGCAGACGTTCGACGTCAGCGCCGACCTCACCGAGCTCGGCGGGACGCCCGTCGCGGTCGTCTGCGCCGGCGTGAAGAGCATCCTCGACATCGCGCTGACCCTCGAGACCCTCGAGACCCTGGGCGTCCCGGTGCTGGTCGACGGCAGCGACGAGTTCCCGTCGTTCTACTCGCGCAGCAGCGGGTTCGCGGCTCCGATGCGCGTGGACGGCGCCGACGAGATCGCCGCGGTCGTGCGCGCGCAGCCTCGACCTGGGCCTCCGCAGCGGCATCGTGGTCGCGCACCCGATCCCCGTCGAGGACGAGATCCCCGCCGACGAGATCGGCGCGGTCATCTCGCAGGCGCTGGCCGACATGGACGAGCGCGGCATCCACGGCAAGGACGCGACGCCGTACCTCCTGGGGCGGATCGTCGAGCTCACCGACGGTGCCAGCCTGACCGCGAACATCGCCCTGGTGCGGGCGAACGCGCGGCTCGGCGCCGCGGTCGCGGCGTCGCTCGCCGCGTCCTAACGAGGCAGGGCGGCCACGAACTCGAGCTTGTCGAGGACCGGGGCCGGGATGACGAACGGGTAGAGGTCCTCCTTGCCCATGCTCCGGTTGATCATGTTGAGCGCGACCGTGAGCGGGGCCCACACGCCGGTGACGACGTCACGGAAGCTCGAGAACGCGCTGACCGGCGCGACCGCGGTGAGGCCGTACTCGGCCGGCCGTCTCGACGGTGTCGCAGATGTGCAGGTAGTGCGCCCAGGTCTCGGCGAAGTCCTCGAACGGGTGCATGGTCGCGTAGGTCGAGATGTACGACGCCTCCCAGCCCTCGGGTGCGCCGTCGGCGTAGTGCCGGTCGATCGCCGCCTGGTAGTCGGCGGTCTCGTCGCCGAACAGCTCGCGTGCAGCGGGCCATCAGCTCCGGGCCGCGGACGAGCTGCCACTCGTAGAAGTGGCCGATCTCGTGCCGGAAGTGGCCGAGCATCGTGCGGTACGGCTCGGCCAGGTTGGCCCGGACCTTCTCGCGGTGCGCGGCGTCGCTCTCGGCGAGGTCGATGGTGATCACGCCCTCGTCGTGGCCGATGACGACGTTCTCGGCGACGCTGGAGAGCAGGTCGAAGACGAGGCCCTCCACCCCGAAGCCCAGGGTGTCGAGCTCGAAGAGCAGGTGCCGCTTGGCGCGCTCGGCACCCGGCAGGAGTTCTCGAGACCGACCGCGTCGTCGTCGCTCGGCCGGGTCCGCGTGAGGTCGCACGCGAAGCACTGCCCGCCCTCCGTCGGCGCGAGCCAGGTGCACCCGGACAGCCCGAGGTTGACGCAGACGTGCCAGACCAGGCCGGCAGCGTCGACGTACCGGCCGCCGTCGTCGAGGGGCACGATCGCGCGCTCGGCGCGAGAGAAGCCGAGGGCGGTGCCGCACGACACGCACACGGAGTTCTCGAAGTGCAGCGCGTTGTCGCACACCCGGCAGCGGAAGGCCTTCACCCGGGAAGGGTGCCACGCGCCGTGATGGTCCTGGGCCTCGCCCGAACTACGCTCCGTCCATGACCGTGGTCGCACGCCTCCACGCGCAGGTGGACGGACCCGTCGGCGCGCGCCCGCTCGTCCTCGCCCACGGGTTCGGCTGCGACCAGTCGATGTGGCGCAAGGTCGCGCCCGACCTGGCCCGGGACCACCGGGTCGTCACCTACGACCTGGTCGGGTCCGGCGGGTCGGACCTCGAGGCCTACGACCCCGAGCGCTACTCGCGGCTGGAGGCGCACGCCGAGGACCTCGCCGCCCTGTGCGCCGAGCTCGGGCTGCACGAGCCGGTCTTCGTCGGGCACTCGGTCGCCGCCATGGTCGGGGTCCTGGCGCACCTCGCGCAGCCCGGACCTGTTCTCGGCGCTCGTGCTCGTGGGGCCGTCCGCGCGCTACCTCGACGACGAGGGCTACGTCGGCGGGTTCAGCCGTTCCGACATCGACGACCTGCTCGAGACCATGGACAGCAACCACCTCGGCTGGCAGGACCCGCTGTCCGGCCTGGTGATGGCCAACGCCGAGCGGCCCGAGCTCAAGCAGGAGCTCGAGGCCGCGTTCTGCCGCAACCGCCCGGACATCGCGCGGCACTTCGCGGGGGTGACCTTCCTCGGCGACAACCGTGACGACCTGGCCGGCGTCACGATCCCGACCCTGGTCGTCCAGACCCGCCACGACGCGATCGCGCCGGTGACGGCCGGGCAGCTCGTGCACGACCGCATCGAGGGCAGCCGGCTGGTGATGATCGAGGGGTACGGCCACTGTCCCGCACCTCAGCTCGCCCGCCGAGACGCATCAAGGCGATCCGCGACTTCCTCGGCTCGTGAGCGGCCCTGCGCCCGACCTCTTCGACCAGGCTCCCTGCGGGTACGCCGTCCTCGACGGCGACGGACTCGTCGTGGCCGCCAACGCCGAGCTGCTCCGGCTCGTCGGCCGTGAGCCACGACGACGTCGTCGGCGTCCGTAGCCTCTCGCAGCTCGTGTCGGCCGGCGGCCGCATCTATCTCGACACCCACGTGTTCCCCCTGCTCGGGATCGACGGTGTCGTCCGCGAGATCGCCCTGGACGTGGTGCACGCCGACGGGACCCGGGTGCCGGTCCTGGTCAGCGCGAACCGCAGCGAGGACCCCGACCCGGCCCGCACCAGGATCCGCGTGGTCGTCCTCGAGGCGCGGGACCGGCGACGCTACGAGATGGACCTCCTGGATTCCATGCGCACGGTCGAGGCCGCGCGCCAAGAGGCCTCGGAGCTGGCGGAGACGCTGCAGCGCACCCTCATCCCACCCACCCCGCCCGAGGTGGCAGGCCTCTCGATCGCGGCGGCCTACCGCCCCGCCGGTGACGGACGCGAGGTGGGCGGCGACTTCTACGACGTCTTCCAGGTCGAGGACCAGGCATGGGTCGTGGTGATCGGGGACGTCACCGGCAAAGGGCGTCGCCGCGGCCCTGGTGACCGCGTTCGTCCGGCACACGATCCGTGACCTCGCGATGCGCTTCTCCGACCCGGCCGACCTCCTCCACGCGCTCAACCGCGCCCTCCTCGACCACGACACCGAGCGCTTCTGCACGCTCGTCGTCGTCCGGCTGACCGACGACGGCGAGGAGTGGTCCCTCTGCGGCAGCGTGGGCGGACACCCGCTCCCGCTCGTCCGCCACGTCGACGGGACCGTCGAGGAGCTCGGCACGCCACGGGTCCCTCGTCGGCGTTCTCGCGGAGCCGGTCTTCGCGACGTTCGAGCACCGCCTGTCCGACGACCTGCTGGTGCTCTACACCGACGGCGTGATCGAGGCGCGGCACCAGACGGACGCTCTTCGGAGCCGAGCGGCTGCTGCCCCTGGTGGCCTCGACCGACGCACGACGCGGCAGTGGTCACCTCGGCCGTGGTCCAGGCCGTCCTCGACTTCCAGGAGGGTGACGCGCGGGACGACATCGCGGTCGTCACCCTCGGCCGTGCCGGGACTCGGGCACCCGCGGGTTAGGGTCCGGACGTGGAGGAGCGCGCGTTCACCTACGAGACCAGCGAGGACCCCCGTCGGCTGGTGCTCCACGGCGACCTCGACGAGGGCACCACGCTGCAGCTCCGGAGCCTCCTGAACGACCTGTCCGACGGTCTGACCCGGGACCTCACCGTCGACCTCACCGACGTCGACCTGCTGCCGTCGTCCTCCATCGGCGTGATCGCCAACGCGCAGGCCACCGCGCGCCAGCAGCACAGCTCGCTGTCGCTCGTGGCCGCGGACGGGACGATCTCCGCACGCGTCCTGACGATCTGTGGGCTCGCGTACGAGACCGCCTGACCTCAGCGGGCCAGCCAGGCCTCGACCCGGGTCCCCTCGGACCTGTCCACCGTCCAGCGGTCGCTGAGCGCCTCGACGATGGCCAGCCCCCGGCCGTCAGGGCTGTCGGCGGAGAGCTCGTCGGACCGCCACCCGTCCCCGCTGTCCCTGGTCGTGGACGGCTGATCACGACGTGGGTCGTCCAGCAGCTGGCACGAGAAGGCGATCTCGGCCCGCGCGTCGGGCCGACCGTGGGTCACTCCGTTGACGACCAGCTCGTGCGCGATGAGCCGGCCGTCGTCCACGAGCTGGAGCGGACAGCCCTGGTCGGCGAGCAGCTCGCCGATCATCGACCTCGCCGCGCGAGCGGCACCCGGGCTGAACGGCAGCGTGACCGCGAAGCCGGCGGGTGGCATGTGGCTCCTCTGCTGGGTGCTCGTGTCCCTGGTCTGTCGACTGTAGACGCGAGCGGTGCGTCGGACTCCGGATCCGAGCCGTGACTGAGCAGTACCCGCTCAGGCGACGTCGGCGTCCATCGCCGCGACGAAGTCGCGCTTGACCCGACGCCAGGCCTCGTCGGCCATCGTGCGACGCCAGTACGGCGAGCACGACATGTCGCCGCGCTCGAGACCGCGGTCGGCGAGCAGGTGCCGGCGGATCGCGCGGATCTCGTCGGCCTCGCCGTGCACGAACGCGTGCACCCGGCCGCGGGGGAAGGCCAACGTGCGGAGGGACTCGACCAGCAGGTCGACGTCGTCCTCGTCGCCGTTGCGGTGCAGCCACTCGAGGTCGAGCTCACCCGGGGTGGTCAGCCCGATCTCGTGGTCCGGTCCGTCACAGAGGAGCCGGACGACGACGAGCGCTCCCTCGGGGACCGCCTCGAGCGAGGCCGCGATCGCGGGCAGCGCCGACTCGTCGCCGACCAGCAGGTGCCAGTCCGCCTCGGGGTCGGGGCGGTAGCCGCTGCCCGGGCCCTCGAAGACGAGGACGTCGCCCTCGCCGACGGCCGCGGCCCAGGGGCCGGCCACCCCGTCGGTCCCGTGCACCACGAAGTCGAGGGTGAGCTCCTTGGCCGCGTCGTCCCACGAGCGGACGGTGTAGCGGCGGCGCGCGGGCGGCGCGTCCGGGTGCTCCTCGCGGACCTGCTGGGGGTCGAAGACCCCGCCGTACGGGGCGCCCGCGGGCGGGATCGCGACGTTGACGTAGGTGTCGGTGTCGTCCGGCATCTCGAACCGGTCGAGGTCGCCGTCGCCGAGGACGACGCGGACCATCGACGGGGTCAGCCGGGTGGCGCTGCGGACGCGTGCGTGCATCGGGGCGGGCTCTCAGACGTGGTCGAGGAAGTTAGGGTCACCTTATCTACCCGGTCGCAACTTGTGCGCATCGTCGGGTACCGGTGGGCATGACCACCACTCCCCAGGAGCCGCTGCCCGAGCCCGAGATCGTGCCCAGCGGGGACCCCCGGCCCATCGAGACCCCCGATCCGCCGACGCCCGACGAGGACCCCGCCACCTCGTAGTCAGAACGGCGGCACCCAGTCGGCGTCCGGGTCCTCGCCCGTGCGCCCGTCGACCGCCTCCCGGATCAGGTCGGCGTGACCCGTGTGCCGGCCGTACTCCTCGAGCAGGTCGACGACGAGACGACGCAGGTTGAACGCGCCGTCGTGGATCGCGATGGGGTCGTCCAGGCCACCCGCCTCCAACCGCACGGCGATCCGCTCGCGGTAGCGGCCGACCGCGCCGTCGTACAACGCGTAGAGCTCCTCCGGGCTGTCGTGCTCGGCGGAGGTGAACTCCCAGTCTGGGTCGTCCTCGACCATGCCGAGGCCCGACCACGGCTCCCCCAGCGGCTCGCCGGACATCTTCACCGTGGAGTGGTAGTCCTCGACCAGCGCGAGGTGCTTCAGCAGGCCGCCGAGGGTCAGCGTGCTGCTCGGGATCTGCTGGCCGAGTCCGGCGGCGTCGAGGCCGTCCACCTTCCAGCGGAACGTCGCCCTCAACCGGTCGAGGGCGCCCAGCAGCGCCTCGACCTCGGTGCCGGCGAGCGGCGGCTCCCAGGGCGGGTCGGTCCTCGTCATGGTCCGACAGTAGGTCGATGCGGGGACAGCGCCGCCTAGCGTGGTGGCCATGCGGTTCGGTCGGAGGCGACGCGAGGACGACCAGCGACGCGCGCCGCGGGCGGAGGCCTTCCGGTCCACCGACCTGGTGCGGGAGCTGCGGGCCGAGCTGGCGCCGTGGCTGAAGGCCGAGGGCTTCAAGCGCCTCGGAGGCCAGGCGTGGGTGCGGGACGAGGGGGACGACCACCTGATCGTCGCCGTCCAGTCCCGGCAGTCGGGCTGGGATCCCCGCGCGGGGACCTGGTTCGTCGTCGAGCTCGAACGGTCCGCGAGGCCGCGTCGCGGCACCGGTCACACCCGGCGACGACTGGGCAGCCTCCTGGACGAGCCGCGGCGCCGCGACGTCCTCGACCTGAACAACCGGGTCGCCGCGAGCCTCCCTCCACCGGACCGGGGCTTCGTCGGCTCCCTCCCGCCCGACGTCCGCGACCACTACCTGCGCGCCTTCCGGCCGACCACCGACACCACGGGGTCCGCGGACCTCTGGTTCGCCTACTACGACGAGTCGGACGCGGCTGTCTGGGCCGTCTTCATCGCCGCGGTCCTGCCGACGGCGGTCGACCGGTTCCTCGAGCTGCCGCCGGGGTGGTTCGACGAGCCTGCCGACCCGGATCCCCTTGTGGACAAGGGATTCTGAGCAACCTGGACTGTCGGTGGTGAGTGCTTGAGTTGATCTCATGAACGGGCCGGCCGCGCTGGACGAGATGGGTGAGGAAGACCTCCTCGCCTTCGGCGGCAAGCGCGCGGACACGATCCGTGACGCGGAGGCCGACCTGCTGCGGGTCGCCTACCGGTGGGCGGTGCTGAAGAACCCCGACACCCTGCGTGCGAGCGGTGTCCCCGGCGCGGAGAAGGCGCGGATGTACGGCGGGGTCGGCACCCCGGAGGTGTGCGAGTTCGCGGCCGCCGAGCTCGGCGCCCGGTTGGGGATCACCACGTACGCGGCCGGCCTCCTGATGGCCGACTCGTTGGACCTGCACCACCGGTCCCCACAGATCTGGGCACGCGTCGAGGCCAAGGAGGTCAAGGCCTCCTACGCCCGCCACGTCGTCAAGCAGACCCGGCACCTGACCAAGGCCGAGGCCGCCTACGTCGACGCGGCGGTCGCCGAGTCCGCCGACGGCCGGATCCCCTGGACCCGCTTCGAGCGGCGCGTCGAGGCCGCCGTCGTGAAGGCCAGCCCGGCACTGGCCCGGGAGAAGGAGCTGAAGGCCCAGGAGGCCACCTTCGCCAAGCAGCTCCGCACCGACGCCCACGGGATGGGGTCGTTCCTGACCCGGGCACCGGTGTGGATGATCAGCCGGATCGCCGCCGCCGTCTCGGGCTACTCCGCCGCGATCAAGGACGACTTCCCCGAGCTGACCGACGACCAACGCGACGTCCTCGCGCTGCTCATGCTGCTCACGCCCGGTGCCGACCAGGACACCGGCCAGCTGGCCGACCACGCCCCCGTGGTCCACCTCTACGTGCACACCTACGCGGGCCGGGACCACGAGGGCATCAACCGGCTCGAGGGCCACGGCCCCGTCACCGACGAGTGGGTCCGCGACACCCTCGGCCCGCACTGCCGGTTCAAGGTCCACCCCGTCATCGACATCGCCGGCATGGCCCCCGTCGACGCCTACGAGATCCCTAACCGACATCGCCAGGCCGTGCATCTCCTGACGCCGGCCGACACCTTCCCCCACGGATCCAGCCTGTCTCGCACGAAGCAGGTCGACCACACCATCCCCTGGGACCGCAACGGTCCACCGGGCCAGTCCGGCATCGGCAACTACGGTCCGATGACCACGCCGCACCACCGGATCAAGACCCACGGCCGGTGGCAGGTCCAGCAGCCATTCCCCGGGATCTACCTCTGGCGCGACCAGTACGGCGCCACCTACCTCGTCGACAACACCGGCACCCGCCGGATCCCGGGTCGACGACGACGCCCTGCCCCTGGTCGTCGAGATCTACCGCGACCTGCCTACACCGAGCTCGACTTGGCCGCCTGAGCTTGAACCGTCCGATCACGCCGAAGTAAAGAGTCCCGGTCATCACGTCGAAAGGCGGCAGACGGCGTCCACACGGTCCTGTCGCACGCGATCTGCCGCCTTTGGGGGACGCCCGCAACTGCCGAGTTGAGCGCGTCGGCGAACCACTGAGGACCTAACGCCGACGAGCGGCCTCTCGCTGAGCGTGAGTGCGGCCCGGTCCGCAGACTTAGGTCATCCCTTCGGTGCGAAGCCGCACTGCTCTGCCGCCGCGCGGCCATCCGCACATGACGCTGCGCGGGTCCTCCGGCCATGTCGCGCAAAGACTCGTCCCAATTCGCGCACAGCGCTTGCCGCTGTCGTGCCAGGTCGTGAGACGCCCTGGTTCGGCTCCGAGTCGCTTAGCTGAACTATGGGGAGGTCAAGGTCACGGTAGTTCTTGGGCTGAAGATCGACGGCTCTTCGTCGTCAAGCGGCTGAACATACGTATAGAACGAGACGCACTGTGGTGAGGCGTCGGGGAACACGACGATCGGATCTTCGTCGTCATAGACGGGCACAAAGTGGTCACCAGTACCGCGAGGCGATGTGGGACACACCGCCGGATCAGGGCTGCCGCGGCCGAACAGACTCAGCCCGGGGTCAGAGTTCAACCACTCGGCGGTCCATCCCCAGCCGTCTTCGTGCTCGGTATAGGTGAATGGTCCGAAGATGGGTGCAGGGGGTCCGCGTCTGGCCGCCTGCTTGATGACCGGCGCGCGCGCTGCTCCGTACTTGTTGGTCGCTCTGACCTCGTAGCAGACGTTGCCATACCCGAAGACCTCGTCGGTCCACCGACCGATGCTCGAGGGAATCCGTACGGACGCCGGCTTGGCGGGCCTTGACGCGCACGTACCGGTCCACCAATCGATTCGCACCCTGTCGGTCGGCAACGACTTGGGAGCCGTCCAAGCAATCGTCGTTGGCTGGCCGTCGATGGCGCCACCAGTGATGGCGACGTCGACAATCGGGGTGGGCAGGGGCGCGTAGAGGCACTCACTGGGGCCGGGTTTCGCCTTGCCGCCGTACGCGCTCACCAGAGGGCGCAACAATCTGGAGTCCACCCAGTCGCACCGGAAGTACCCCTCGCTCACCCCAGCTTCGTAACAATCTTGGACGTACACCGAATCCATCAGTCCACATGGATAGCTGGTGTGCTGGAAACCGACCACGTGGCCCAGCTCGTGCGCCAAGACAGCCGCTACTTTCAGGCGGACGTGACCGTCCTGAGGATCGACGCCGATCTTGAAAGCCTTGCTCAGGTGAACGAATGCGCGGGGGGTGGCTCCGATTGTTGCGAGACCCAACTTTCCCGGCAGCTTGCCGTAGGCAATCGTCAAGTTGGCTCTGGCGCCCTTCTTGGCCGGCTTGAACTTCAAGCGCGCACCCGCGCGGTTCCAATGACTCAGGGCTTGCTGCAGGCTCCAGTCCCACTTCGCCGGCAGCTTCTCGCGGTACCGAATCACATGCGTGCGCCACGGATGGAAAAGCACGATGCGAGAGGCAGTCCGCGCATCCGTGGCAAGCGTGTCGTAACTCTGGCGGTCAGAGTCGTGCCGTGACCCCTGCCCCGCCGCTGGGGTGCTGCGGCTGACTTGAACGTTGACCTCAGCACCGGCCACAGACGTCGCCGGACTGGCGACCAGCAGGCTGAGGCCCATGCAAAGGGCGGCGACAGCGGACCCAGAGGCAGCGCGGCGGAACAAGACGACTCGCTGCATCGACCCCCCCCCCCACTGATCGCCAACGCTCCGCGTGGCACCCGCACCGTAGTCACAGCAGACGGCGAGAGGACATAGCCCCGCCGGGTCATCTTCGCTGACCCGGGTCAGCGCAACACCTTGGGGCGCCTCGTCCCAGCACGGAACTGCACGAGGTACGGCGCACGAACTTGTAGTCAGCGCGACCTCGCCCAACGGCCGTCACGTTGGTCCGGTCGCCGACGTCTCAGCGCCCGGTCGTTGGCCGCTGTCGTTGCTGGTCATGCCGCTGCGCGGGTCGTCCGGTCATGCCGCTGTCATACCGAGTTGAGCGCGATGGCGAACCGACTGAGGACCTAACGCCGACGAGCGGCCTCTCGCTGAGCGTGAGTGCGGCCCGGTCCGCAGACTTAGGTCATCCCTTCGGCGCGAAGCCGGACTCCTCTGCCGCGCGACCATCCGCACATGCCGCGGATCGGGCGGCGGCATAGCGCCCACTACTGCCGCGCAGGGTGCCGAACGCCAACGGAACGCGACGCGTTCCCCGTGGCCTCGTCGAGCTATGCGGCCCAGTCCGCTGACGTCTGGCTCACCTACCACGACGAGTCGGACGCGGCTGCTTGGGCCGTCTCCATCGCCGCGGTCCTGCCGATGGCCGTCGACCGCTTCCTCGAGCTGCCCCCGGGGTGGTTCGACGCCGAGTGACGAGGCAGCAGGGCCCCGTCGTCACAGGTCCTTGCGCATCAGGTGGTTGACGTGGCCCGGCGGGTAGTCGACCTCGCGCGCGTAGACCTCGTAGCCGCACCGCGCGTAGAAGTCGGGTGCCTGGAACTCCCAGGTGTTGAGCTTCGACCACCGACATCCGCGGGCCCGCGCCTCGTCCTCGACCGAGGCCAGCAGCGCCCGCCCGAGCCCGGTGCCGCGCACGGCCGGGTCCACCCACATCAGGTCGATGGTCAGCCAGTGCCAGAGGTCCTCGGTGTGGCCGGTGCACCCACCGACCAGCGAGCCGTCGTCAGCGACGACGAATGCCTGCACCGGCCGTGACGCGAGGTTCTCGGGCTCGAACCGCCGGCGGACCACCTCGGAGGCCGCGACGTTGTGCGCGACCAGGTTGTCGCCGAGGCTCTCCTCGAGCGTCTCGTCGGCATCGGTCCGGATCCGCCACTCCACCGGCCGCACTCTAGAGCGGCGCGACGTCCACGCTCACCGCAGCGTCGACTTCTTCGCCTCGGTGAAGATCACGCCCTTGACCGGCGGCACGTCGGAGTAGTCGCGGCCCCAGGCGACGGTGACGTAGCGGTCGTTGGCCCACTGGTCGTTGGTCGGGTCGAAGCGCCAGCCACTCGCCGTCGGACGCGCCCGAGGGGTCCGGCAGCCACACGGCGACCCAGGCGTGCGAGGCGTCGGCGCCGACGACCCGCGTCCTTGCCCGGAGCGGGCAGCGTCGAGAGGTAGCCGCTGACGTAGCGGGCCGCGAGACCCTGCGAGCGCAGGCAGGCCAGCGTCAGGTGGGCGAAGTCCTGGCACACGCCGGCCCGGGTCGCGAGCACCTCGCCGACGGTCGAGGTCACCGTGGTCGCGGTCGCGGTCGTAGTCGAAGTCGGCGTGGATCCGGTGCATCAGGTCGGTGACCGCCTCGCCGATCGGCCGGTGCCGGCCGAACGACGGCGCGGCGTACGTCGCGCGCCTCCTCGACCTGCTCGACCGAGGCCGAGGGCAGGGCGAAGTCCGTCGCCCGCCAGGCGCCCGCGGTCGTCCGGCGACACCAGCGGACGGGCGGGCTCCCAGGCCGCCTGCAGCAGGACGGCGTCCGGCACGGACCGGCGTCGATGACGTCGACCTCGCTGACCGCCTCGATCTCCAGGCGGGTGTGCGGCTCGGTCACCTGGAAGTACGTCGCGCAGTTGCCGTAGTAGTCCGTGTCGTGGCTCAGGTCGACGGGGGCGGGCGTCACCGCGACGTCGTACGACGCCACCGACTGCCACGGCAGCGCGCGCGGCACCAGGTGCGCGATGCCGAGCGAGTCGGTGACCTCGTCGTCGTAGGAGTACGTCGTGCGGTGGGTGATCCGGTACGCCGTCATGAGGACCGCGCGACCTCGGTGAGCTCCATCGTCGCCAGCGGACGCGGCGCCGGGCCGGTGGCGAAGTGCTGCTCGTGCGACCGCCTCGGCCAGCCGGGTCAGGGTGGCCGGCGGTCGCCGCGAGGTAGGCCTCCAGGTTGGGCCGGCCGACGCCGCCGATCGCGACGAGCGTCGGCGAGGTCGGTGCGCGCGAGCTCGTCGTCGAGGTCGCGCGAGCAGCCGCTCCGGCCGGGTCGAGCCGGTGGACGCCGGCTGCGCGGCCAGGTGGCGTGCGCAGCTCGCCGAGGCAGAACACCAGCGACCGCGGGTTGTCCGGGTCGAGGCAGCAGCAGCTCGAGGACGCCGGCCGGGCCGGACGTAGCCGCGGTAGCGGCGCCGGTGGGTGACCGCGCTCTCGGAGGCGGTGAGCACCGCGTTGAGCACCTCGCGGTCGACGTCGATGCCGCGACGGACGGTGGTGGTGGCCGGCGAGCAGGTGGCACACCTGGAGCGACCGCTCGAGGTAGCGGCCGGCGCCGATCATGTGCCAGCCCGGGTCGCGCATCATGCTCGCGTCACGCCCTGCAGCGCCAGGATCCCGGTCAGCATCCGGCCGGCCGACTCGGCGACCTGGTGGCTGTGCGGCTGCGCCGAGCAGCGCCCGGGTCGCCCGGTCGATGGTGCCGAAGCCGCGCCACGTGTCGCCCGACAGCTGGTCGCGGACGCCCTGCATCGCGTCGCGCAGCCCGGCCAGCGAGTGCGCGACCGAGCCGACCCGGTCCGGGTCGAGCAGCAGCGAGCGGAAGTCGGCGCCGAACGGGTCGGGGTGCGGCGCCGGCGCCGGGCCGGCCAGCGCGTGGATCGTCGTCCATCAGGACGTCGAGGGTCGGTGCCGCCCGTCGAGCGCGGCCGCTCCTGGAAGTCCTCCGCGTAGGTGTGCGCGGCCAGCACCAGGCGCAGCATCTGCTCGGCGCGCTCGGCGTAGCGGCCGAGCCAGAACATGTCCTCGAGCACGCGCGGCACCAGCACGTTGACCGAGCGGGCGCTGGTCATCGGCAGCACGTCGGTGAGCCGCTGGTCGGGGTCGCCGGGCGACTCCTTGAGCACCCAGACGTCCTTGCTCGACGACCGGCACGCCGCCGCGGTCCGTGCGTCTCGAAGACGTTGGCGAGGCCGCCGACGAGCGGGCGGTACGCCGAGCCGTAGCGCAGCGTGAAGGTCCGCAGCGTCATCGGCCGCGGCGTCGCCACGCCCGTGCATCCGGCCGCCGGCGCCCCAGGTCGGCGCCTGCGACAGCGGCAGCCGCTCCTGCCCGACGAAGCGGTGCGGGGCGGCGAGGATCCGCTCGGTCGAGCTCGCGCCGCGAGAGCCGCGCCAGCCCGGCGAGACGACGGGCCCGTCGATGGTGCGCACCTGGAGCGACGTCGAGCCGGTCCAGGACCTGCTCGAGCGAGCGCGGGTCGCCGCACCACCAGGTCGGCACCGAGTCGAGGCGCAGCTGCTCGCCGAGCAGCGCCTCGCACACCGCCGGCAGGAACGGCAGCAGCCCCGGGTTCTCGACCACGCCGGCGCCGAGCCCGTTGACGATCCGCACCCGGCCGCGGCGTACCGCCTCGGTCAGGCCCGCCACCCCGAGCTGCGACTCCCCGCGCAGCTCGAGCGGGTCGCTCCACGCGGCGTCCACGCGGCGCAGGATCGACGTCGACCCGCTCCAGGCCCGACCGACGGGCGACCTCATCCAGACCCAGCCGTCGCGGACCACCAGGTCGCTGCCCTGGACCAGCGGGAAGCCCGAGGGCGACTGGCGACGAACGCCTGGTCGTACGCCGTCTCCGAGTGCGTCCCCGGCGAGAGGACGA
This sequence comes from uncultured Actinomycetota bacterium, assembly GCA_963815335.1. Taxonomy (GTDB): domain Bacteria; phylum Actinomycetota; class Actinomycetes; order Propionibacteriales; family Nocardioidaceae; genus Nocardioides. Next base: position 506,877 of record CAWFGL010000013.1, on the reverse strand, counting down.
CGACCCGCGGGTCGGCCTGGTCGCCCTGGGCGGACTGGAGCAGCGCGGAGCGGAGCGCCCAGAAGTACGGCTCCATCCGGTGCAGCCCGGCCTCGCGGTAGAGCTCCGGGCATCACCCGCGAGACGACGCGCCGGTTCTCCATCGCGTAGCCGATACCGGACGGCGCCTGCGCCCGGTCGGCCAGCACCCGCCACCGGCCCTCGGCGTCGCGGCCGAGGTCGGTCGCCGAGAACACCAGCGGGCGCGGGTCCCGCGACGAGGCCCGGGCGACGACCCGGGTGAAGCCGCGCGTGGCCGAGCACCACCGCCGGCGGGAGGATGCCCGTCGCGCAGCAGCCGCTGCTCGGCGTACAGGTCGGCCAGGATCGCGTTGAGGAGCTCGGCGCGCTGGGCCAGCCCGACCTCGAGCGGCGCCCACGAGGCGGCGTCGATGATCAGCGGCACCGGGTCGAGCTGCCACGGTCCCGGGCCCTCGCCGGGACGCGCGTAGGTGACGCCGTCGTCGGCGAGGAACGCGGTGATGTCGCCGTCGACCCGGCGCAGGTCGGCCGCCGTGATCGGACGACCGCGACCTCGGCCAGCCCCTTCCAGGCCGGCCGCAGCGCGCCGTCCGGCCCGACCACCTCGTCGTAGCGCGCGCGGCTCCCCCGGTCCCGCCCGGCAGCGCCGGCTGGGACAGGCGCGCTGGCGTAGTCCCGGAGGACGGCGTCACCTGGACTCGGCGGAGGTCGAGGGTGCGCGGGTAGTCGGTCGCTCGCCGCGCGGCGACCGGCCTCCCGCATCGCGGCGACGTCGAGCCGGCCGGGGGTGTGGCCGAACGGCTCGAACCGGCTGGCCCGACGGGCCTCCGCCTCGTTGGCGTTGACCGGCGGGTGGTCGTAGGCGCGGCCGCCGGGGTGGACGACGTGGTACGTCGCGCCGCCGAGGCTGGTCGCCGACCCGGCGTCGACCACCTCGACGCGCAGCGGTGCGTGCACCTCGATCGACGGGTGCAGCGCGGACCACGGCTGCCACGCGCGGTAGCGGATGCCGGCGTAGTACTCGTCGGCGACGCACCGGTCGGGCGTGAGGGGCACCGGCACACCCTGGCACGTCACCAGGTGCCGGGAGGGGTCGATCCCCCGGACCGAGACCTGGATCCGCTCGACCGAGCTGTCGACGTACCGCGCGGTGCCGCCGGCGGTCGCCTCCTCGCCCAGCACGTGCCACGGCTCGACGGCCTGGCGCAGCTCGAGGTCGACGGCGTCGCCGACCGGTCGATCGTCGTGTGCCCGAGCCGCGGGAACCGGAACTCGGTGAACGGGTCGAGCCACGACTCCTCGAACGCGATGCCGTGCGCGCGCAGGTCGGCGACCACCTCGCGGATGTCGGCGATCGCGCCGTGCGGCAGCAGGAAGTCCTCGTGCAGCGCCGTCCCCCAGCGGACCAGCGGCTGCGCGCAGCGGGCGCTCCCAGAACATCGCGACCAGGCCGCGGACGAGCAGCGCCTGGACCAGCGCCATCTGCGGGTGCGGCGGCATCTCGAAGCCGCGCAGCTCCAGCAGCCCGAGCCGTCCGCGCGAGGAGTCCGGGCTGTAGAGCTTGTCGACGCAGAACTCGGCACCGGTGGGTGTTGCCGGTCAGGTCGGTGAGCAGGTGCCGCAGCGCCCGGTCGACCAGCCACGGCCGCGGCTCGCCTCGGTCTCGCTGCGGTGAGCCGGTCGATCTCGGCGAGCGCGATCTCCATCTCGTAGACGGCCTCGGGCCGGCCCTCGTCGAAGCGCGGCGCCTGGCTGGTCGGGCCGATGAACCGGCCGGAGAAGAGGTAGGACAGCGAGGGGTGCCGCTGCCAGTACGTCACCAGGCTGGCGAGCAGGTCCGGCCGGCGCAGCAGCGGGGAGTCGACCGGCTCCCGGCCGCCCAGGGTGAGGTGGTTGCCGCCGCCGGTGCCGGTGTGCGAGCCGTCGAGGTCGAACTTCTCGGTGGTCAGCCCCTCGGCCCGGGCCGCCGCGTACAGCGTCGTGGTCAGGTCGCGCTGCTCGGCCCAGCCCTGGGTCGGCTGCACGTTGACCTCGATGACACCGGGGTCCGGGGTGACCACGAGCTGGGTGAGCCGCGGGTCGGGCGGCGGGCCGTAGCCCTCGAGCACCACCGGGACGGCGAGCCGGTCGCGCCGCGACCTCGACGAGCCGCAGCAGGTCGGCGTAGTCCTCGAGCCGCTCGGTCGGCGGCAGGAACACGTGCACGTGGCCGTCGCGCGCCTCGAACGCCAGCGCCGTGGTCGGCACGCCCTCGGGGTCGGCAGATGCGTCACGGCCGGGACCCTGGGCTCGCAGCGGCGGGCCCGCCTCCAGGTACGACGGCTCGCCGGCGTACTCCGGGTCCTCCCAGGCGATCGAGTCCAGCGGCAGCCGCAGGCCGACCGCGCTCGTGCCCGGCGTGAGCACCAGCCGGCCGCGGCGGAACCGCCACTGCGGGCTCGTCCAGCCGTCCTCGGCGGTGACGATCGGCAGCACCCAGCCGGTCGGCTCGACGACCGCGGCGTCGAGCTTGGCGACGCTCGGCGTCGAGCTCGCGCTCGCCGGGACGCTCGCCCTCCGGCCGGCGGACCTCGTCGGCGAGCTCGGCGAGCGGGTCCTCGTAGGCCGCGCGCAGCTGCTCCTCCGGCAGCCCGAGGACGGCGGTGACCCGGCGCGCGAGCGCCTCGGCGCGGCCGTCGCGCGGCGTCGGGGTCCGCGGCCTCGCGACCACGGGTCGGCCAGCAGGGCCGGGTCCTTCCACAGCGGGATGCCGTCGGTCCGCCACTGCAGCGCGATGTTCCACCGCGGGCAGCGGCTCGCCCGGGTACCACTTGCCCTGCCCGCGGTGCACCACGCCGCCGGCGGCGTACGTCTGCCGCAGCCGCTCGGCCAGCCGGTTCGCCGCCTCGCGCTTCTCGGGGCCGTCGGCCTCGGTGTTCCACTGCTCGCTGACCATGTCGTCGACGGAGACGAACGTGGGCTCACCGCCCATGGTCAGGCGGACGTCGCCCTCGTCGAGCCGCGCGTCGACCGCGCGCGCCGAGCGCGTCGATGCGCGCCCACTGGGCGTCGGTGTACGGCGCGGTGACCCGCGGGTCCTCGTGGACCCGGGTGCACCTCGTTGACGAAGCCGAAGGTGACCTCGACCGGCTCGGTCGCGCCCTCGATCGGCGCGGCGCTGCTCGGGTGCGGGGTCGCGCTCAGCGGGATGTGCCCCTCGCCGGCGAACAGCGCGCTCGTCGGGTCGAGGCCGACCCAGCCGGCGCCGGGCAGGTAGACCTCGCTCCACGCGTGCAGGTCGGTGAAGTCCGCGGCGGGCCCGTCGGGCCGTCGCTGGCCTCGGTCACGTAGGCGTCGGGCGCGAGCTGCACGAGGTAGCCGGACACGAACCGGGCGGCCAGGCCGTACTGCCGCAGCAGGCTGACCAGCAGCCAGGCGCTGTCCCGGCACGAGCCGATCCGCCGGGCCAGCGTCTCGTCGGGCGTCTGCACCCCCGGCTCCATCCGGACGTCGTAGGCGACGTCGCGGTTGACCGCGGCGTTGAGGTCCGAGAGGAACTGGACCGTCGGGGCGCCGTCCCCGGGCAGCGGCGGCAGCGCCTCGCGCCAGGCGGCGGCGGCGGAGCTGTCCTCGACCGGCCGGAGGTACGGCGCCAGGTCGGCGGCCAGGGTCGGCTCGTAGGCGAACGGGAACCGCTCGGCGTACTCCTCGATGAAGAAGTCGAACGGGTTGATCACCATCAGGTCGGCCACCAGGCCGACCGTGATCTCGAGCCGCTTCACCTTCTCGGGGAAGACCAGCCGGGCCATCCAGTTGCCGAACGGGTCCTGCTGCCAGTTCAGGAAGTGGTCCTTCGGGAGGATCTCGAGGGAGTAGGCGTCGACGGGCGTCCGGCAGTGCGGCGCCGGCCGCAGCCGCACGACGTGGGGCCCCACCTCGACCGGGCGCGCGAAGTCGTAGGTCGTGCGGTGGGTGAGCGCGACCTTGACGGACACGTCCTCAGCCTAAGGACGTCACCCCGCCGGCAGGTTTCGGCGGAGTGACGCCCTGGCGCGGGCTACGTGCAGGAGTAGTACTCGCGGCTGAACGACCTCTTGCCGCCACCCTTGAGCTTGAAGGTCGCCGTGACCAGCACGTCCTCGCCGGCCGGCAGGTTCTTGAGCGTGATCCTGCCGCCCTTCTTCGCCTTCTTCACGACCTTCGACTTGACGCCGTTGACCTTGAAGATCGCCTTCTTGAGGGTCGGCTCGGCCTTGGTGCCGGCGGCCTTGAGGAACTTGCCCTTGAGCTGGTTGGTCGCGCAGTCGCGGACGTCCTTGAACCGGGCGTACGCCGTGCCGTCACCCTCGGCCGTGTCCTTGGCGACACCGGCGTCCAGGTAGTCGACGTGGATGTGCGGCTTGTGGGAGAAGGTCGTCGGGTCGCCGGCGACCTGCGGCGAGGCGTAGGTCGTGGCCACGATGCCCTGGGCGACGTACGTGCCGGCAGGCAGGAAGACCTGCGCCTGGGCGCGGCCCTTCTGGGTCCCGGTCAGGATGATGATCTCCTGGACGCCGGGCGTGGTCGGCATGGTGCGCTGGATGATGAGCTGGGCGGTGGCGCCCGGCGGGAGCACGGCGTCGAGGGTCACCCACCTCGAGGCGCTCAGGACGGTCTGGAACGTGAACTGCGTGGACAGCTGGGCCGACGCGTCGCAGTCGGTCGCCAGGCCCTGGGCCGCCACGAAGCTCCCGGTGAGGGTCGCGTCGATGTCCACGGCGCGCAGCTGACCGGCGGACTCGGTGGCCCGCACCCTGGAGGTGGTGGACGTCGTGAAGTCGACCGTGTCGCTGGCGTCGAGGGTGTCGTCGAGGTGCGTGGTCCCGGACGCGATCTGCGTCACCGTGACGCCGTCGGAGGTGAAGGCGCTGCTGCTGCTGCTGCTCGCGCTCGACGTGTTGCAGGTCGCGGGGCCGTTCTCGCTCACGCTGCGGCCGGCGAAGATCTCACCCGCCGTGAGCGCGGCGGCCTGGGCGGGCGACGGCACGGCGACCAGGGCGGTCGAGGCGACCGCCAGGCCGGCGAGGAGGGAGAGGGGACGAAGTCTCATGCGTGCTCCTGGGCTCATGTGGGCGTGAGGCACGCAAGACGGTAGGTGAGCCGCTCGGTCACTCCAGGAAGGCGCGCGCGAGGTCGACGAGCCGGTCGTTGGCCTCGACCTCGCCGACCGAGACGCGGCAGCCCTCGCCGGCGAACGGGCGGACCACGATGCCGCGCTCGTCGGCGGCGGCCGCGAAGTCGGCGGTTCGCTCGCCGAGGGCGAACCAGAAGAAGTTGCCCTGCGCCTCGGGGACGTCCCAGCCGCTCTCGCGCAGCGCGGCGCCGACGCGGTCGCGCTCGGCGACCAGCGCGTCGACCCGGGCGAGCAGCTCGGCCTCGGCGGCCGAGCGACGCGATCGCGGCCGCCTGGGCGACGGCCGAGACGCCGAACGGCAGCGACACGGCCCGCAGGGCCGCCGCGACGTCCGGCTGCGCGACGGCGTAGCCGACCCGGAACCCGGCCAGGCCGTAGGCCTTGGAGAAGGTGCGGAACAGCACGACGTTGGGCCGGCCGGCGTAGCGTCGCCAGGCCGTCGACCGGCGTCGTCCATCCGCACGAACTCGACGTACGCCTCGTCGACGACCACCACCACGTGCTCGGGGATCCGGTCCAGGAACGCGTCGAGCTCGGTCTGCGTCACGGCCGGGCCGGTGGGGTTGTTGGGGGTGCAGACGATCACGGCCCGGGTGCGGTCGGTGACGGCGGCCGCCATCGCGTCGAGGTCGTGCCGGCCGTCGGGCGTCACCGGCACCTGCACCGACGTCGCGGCGGCCGAGGCGACCGCGATCGGGTAGGCCTCGAACGAGCGCCAGGCGTAGACGACCTCGTCGCCGGGCTCGCAGAACGCCGCGAGCAGCTGGTAGATCAGCGCCACCGACCCGGTGGCGGCGGCGAGGTGGTCCGCCGGCACGCGCAGCCGCGCCGCGAGCGCGTCGTACAGCGCGGCGCTGCCCATGTCCGGGTAGCGGTTCATCGTCTCGACGGCGCGGGTCGCGGCCTCGACGACGCCCGGCAGCGGCGGGTAGGGGTTCTCGTTGGAGCTCAGCTTGTAGGACGTCATCCCCGGCCGCACGGTCGGCGGCTTGCCGGGGACGTAGGCCGGGATCTCGCCGACGTTGGGGCGGGGCTGCGGACCGGTCACGAACGCCAACCTATGCCTCGTCGGGACCGGTTGACTCACGCCCGATTCCTTGGAACGATCCAATTTACTCCGCCACACTGGAGTCATGAACCGAACCCGGACGAGCTCAGCCAGCTCCACGACCGCTACGTCGTCGCCATCAACATCGCCGTCGCCGACGACAACCACGCGCTCGTCGACGAGCTGTCCGCCGGCTACGAGCACGAGGCGCTCGACCTGATCCGCGCTCGGCGGCCTGAGCCACCGCCCCAGCCACCAGCGCGACGGGGATGCCGAGCAGCACCCCGACCGCGGCGCCGGTGATGTTGTCGATCACGTCGGTGACGTCGCAGGCCCGGTCCAGGCGGGCCAGCGCGAGCTGGGTCAGCTCGATGGCCACGGAGTACGCCGCGAGCAGCGCGAACCCGACGGGCACGAGCAGCCACACGGCCCGCGCGGCCAGCGCGCGGCGACCAGGACCAGCAGCACCCCGCTGCGGGATGAACACCAGCAGGTTGAGCAGCCGCTGGCCTCCCGGGAAGATCCAGAACCCGTCCGGCGCCGGCCCGCCGATGTCCCAGGAGCAGTAGTCGAGTCGGCCCTCCGCCGAGACGATGCCGGGCGCCCCGTTCGCCGGCAGCAGGGTGATCAGGCCGAGCACGACCAGCGACCAGACGAACAGACCGAGCGCGACCGCCCAGGGCCAGCCGGTCCGCCGGCGTACCACCCGTGACGCCGAGGCAGGCCAGCCCGCTGACAGACGACGCCGACCAGCATGACGCCGACGCCGCCCACCGGAAACACGCCACGACGGTACGTGGCGTCCTGCAGGCGGCGCCCCCCAGGCAAGTCAGACGGGCGGCAGCACCACGCGACCGGCCGACGGTGCCAGGTCGCGCCCGAGGGTGATGTCCATCGGGTTCGTCATGCAGCGGATCGAGCCGCCGCCCTTGTGGAACTCGGTCACGTCGACCAGCTCGACGGTGAAGCCCCAGGCCTCGAGCTGCTCGCGGACGCGGTCGGGGCAGGCCGGCATGCACGATCGGTGTCGCCGATGACGATCGAGTTCGACGCGAACGACGCGAGGTTCTCCTCCTCGGTCAGCACCAGCGGCTCGGGGACGAGGTCGAGCAGCGCCTCGGCGGAGGCGGCGTCGAGCGCGGACGGCGCGACGATCGCGCGGCGCTCGTCGAGCGGGCAGAAGACCAGGTCGAAGTGGTACATCGCCGGGTGCACGATCCGGAAGCCGCGGACGGAGACGCCGAGGTCGGTCGCCAGGTGCTTGAGCGCCAGCTCGTCGGTGCGCGGGCCGTAGCCGACGAGCAGCTCGCCGTTCCACGGGAACGCGTCGCCGGACTCGAAGTGCGCGCCCACGCCGTCGCGGCCGACGTACGACGTGCGTGTAGCCGTGCTCGGCGAACCACGGCTGCGCCGCGGCGCGCCTCCATGCGGCGCTCGGCGAAGCGCATGTGCGACATCACGACGGAGGGGCCGCTGTCCCGGACGACGCCGAGGCCGAGGTTCATCGCGTAGACCATGTCGGGCGAGTCCTCGCGCTGCTCGATGACGTCGACGCGGCGCGCCGGGCCGCTCGATCGTCGAGCCGGAGGGTGCGCCACTCGTGCATCGCCAGGGCGGGATCGGGCTGGTCCGCGAGGTCCATGTAGGGGTTGATCGTGTAGTCGACGCGGAAGTGCGTCGGCTCGACCATCACGTAGTGCCTGCCCCAGTCGAGCATCGCCGGTCCTCCCTCCAGACCACCGTAGGATTGTCAGACAATCTGACAGCGCCAAGTGTGCGGTACGACGAGCGTCCGCGCAAGCCGACACGGGATGCCAGAAGCCCGGGGTAGGCGCGCGATACGCCAGACTGTGCAGGTGTCAGCAGCCGCGCCGACGAGCCCGTCCTTCGGGACGCTGCACGTCGAGCACTCCTCGACCGTCGACCGGGTCGCCGCCGAGCTGCGCCGGGCCGTGTTCGACGGCGAGCTCGAGTCCGGCACGCCGCTGCGCGAGGTCGCCCTGGCCGCGTCGCTCGGCGTCTCCCGCCCGACCGTGCGCGAGGCGCTGACCGTCCTGGTCGCCGAGGGCCTGGCCACCCGCGAGCCCAACCGCGGGGTCTCGGTCGCCAGCCCGGAGGCCGACTCGGTGCACGACGTCTGCTGCGCCCGGCTGGTCCTCGAGGGTGCGGGCATCCGGGCCTGGCACGAGGCGGACGACGAGCAGCGCGCCGAGGTCCGGACGACGCTGGCCGCCTACATCGACGCGATCGAGTCGCGACGCGTCCTACCAGGAGCTCAACGAGCGGCACCTCGACTTCCACGTCTCCCTGGTCGGCCTGACCGGGTCGCCGCGGCTGGTCGCGATGCAGGAGAACCTCGTCCTCGAGCTCAAGCTCGCGCTCGCCCAGGTCGACCGGCTGCGCCGCAACGCCCACGACCAGGCCGACACCCACGCGGCGCTGGTGCGGCTGCTCGAGGAGGGCCGGCTCGACGCGGCGTACGACTTCCTGGTCGGGCACCTCGAGGACGCCGAGCGCGACATCGTCGAGGCGCTCGAGCTGTCCAGGCAGACCTGCCAGACTGACCGCATGCGTTTCCTCAGCTGGCTGCTCACCACCGCGATCGCGGTCGCCGTGGCCGCGTGGCTGATCGACGGCATCCGCTTCGAGCGGCCCGACCGAGTGGCCCGACGAGTTCACCGAGAAGCTGGTGCCGCTGCTGCTGGTGTCGCTGATCCTCGGCGTCGTCACGTCGTTCGTGAAGCCGATCCTCACGATCCTGTCGATCCCGTTCATCATCGTGACGCTCGGCCTGTTCCTGCTGCGTGATCAACGCCGCGCTGCTCCGGCTGACCAGCTGGCTGGCCGACGAGCTCGACATCGGGTTCACCGTCGACCGGCTGGTGGCCGGCGATCGGCGGCGCCATCGTCATCACGCTGACGACCTGGGTCGTCGACGTCGTCATCGGTGACGACAGCGCTGAGCGAGCGTCGAGCTCCCGCCGCCGCGCCACGAGCGGGCGAGTACGCCGTCGCGCTGGTGTGCCTCGGCAACATCTGCCGCTCGCCGATGGCCGACGTCGTGCTCACCGAGCAGGTCGACCGAGGCCGGGCTGTCGGGCCGGGTGACCGTCGACAGCTGCGGCACCGGCGACTGGCACGTCGGGCAGCCGATGGACCGCCGGGCCGCGGCGACGCTGACGGCCGCGGGCTACGACCCGACGCCGCACCGGGCGCGGCGGTTCGACCCGGGCTGGCTCGACGACCACGACCTCGTGCTGGCGATGGACGAGCAGAACCTCGCCGACGTGCTGGCCACCGCGGTCGGACGCGCACGCCGGCCGGGTGCGGCTGTTCCGCGATTTCGACCCGGTCGGAACCGGGCGGCGAGGTGCCGGACCCGTACTACGGTGGGGACGCCGGGTTCGAGGAGGTGCTGGGCATGGTCGAGCGGACGTCCGCCGCGCTCGTCGCCGCGCTGCCAGCGGGCTGCTCGTTGACCCGCCAGCCGCTCATCGCCCAGCACGCCGAGGAGCTGCTCGGCCACGCGGTCGTGGCCACCGCACCGGTCGCCGGCGGCGACACCGCGACCGCGACGAAGCTGCGGCTCTCCGACGGCACCACGGCGATCATGAAGACGGTGGCGCACGCGCCCGACGGCTTCTTCGCCGCCGAGGCGCACGGCCTGCGCTGGCTGGCCGAGGTCGACCGACGGACGGCGGCGTCGCGCGTGCCCGAGGTGCTCGCCCTCGACGAGGGCTGCCTCATCCTGCGCTGGGTCGAGTCGGGCAAGGCCTCCGCCGACGTCGCCGGCGTCCTTCGGCCAGGCCCTCGCCGCCACCCACGCCGCCGGCGCCGACGGCTTCGGCGCGGACGAGCGACGGCTACATCTCGACGCTCCCGCTGCCCAACCGCACCGCCGACACGTGGGCGGAGTTCTACGCCGTCCGCCGGGTGCTCCCCTACCTCAAGCTGGCCCGCGACCGCGGTCACGTCACCGACGACGACGCCGCCGCCGATCGAGTCCGTCATCGGCCGGCTCACCGACCTGCTGCCCGTCGAGCCGCCCGCCCGGCTGCACGGCGACCTCTGGAACGGCAACGTGCTCTGGGGACAGGACGGCCGGATCTGGCTGATCGACCCGGCGGCGTACGGCGGGCACCGCGAGCTCGACCTCGCGATGCTGTCGCTGTTCGGGATGCCGCACCTGCCGCGGGTCCTCGACGCCTACGCCGAGGCCGCTCCCCTGGCCGAGGGCTGGGAGGACCGGCTGCCGCTGCACCAGCTCTTCCCGCTGCTCGTGCACGCCGCGCTGTTCGGCGGCGGCTACGGCGCCCGGGCGGCCGAGGCCGCGCGCGCGCTACGTCTGGCGCGACCTCAGCTACCCGGACGGTAGACGCGCCCGGATCGCCTTCACGCCAGCCGCTGCGCGCGCACGACGACGACGTGCGCCCGAGCTCCGCCGTCGGACCAGCGCACGAACTCGTAGCGGTCGCCGTCGTGCTTCTGGACGCGCGGCGCCTCGAGGCGGATCCTGCTGCCGACCTTCACGTCGCCCCTGAACCGGGTGACCTTGTCCCCGTCGACCTTGATCTCGAGCGCGCGCTGCGAGGTCCCGATCCGGACGAGCGCCTTCGTCGGCTTGTACGTCGCCGTCAGGGTCCTCGGCCTCGCAGGCGCCACCACGTCGTGGCTGCGGCGGCCACCGTCGGACCAGCCCCGGAACCGGTACGTGACTCCCTGCCGGCGCTGGGTGCGGCGGCGCGGTCACGATGAGGTGGCCGCCGACGATGAACGTCTTGGTGAACGACCCCCTGCCCGGGGTGCCTCCTGCGGTGAGGTCGAGCGGGACCGGCGCCGTGGCGAAGGTGAGGGCCACCGCCCTGGGGTCGAGTCGGATGGACTTGCGCACCGTGAGGCCGCGGGCGTCGGTCACCGCGACGTCGAGCAGCAGGTGCGAGGGGTACTCGTGGTCGGGCGCCCGGAACGACCCGCGTCGCGCTGCCCGGCCACTGCTCGATCGGGTGCGTGTGGCAGGCCTTCGGGCAGTGCCGGATGCTGAGCGACCACGTGTAGGCGGACGGCCGGAGCCTCTGGTCCGGGTCCTTCGCCCTGGCCGCGAAACGGATCCTCTGGCCGACCTTCCAGGCGAGGGCGCGCGTCGGCGTGACCGTGGTGAACGCCGGCGCGTGGTCGCCCGGGTAGACGGTCAGGGAGGCGGTGTCGGAGCGGCCGATCGCGTTGGTCGCGCGGACGGTGACGGTGACGTTCCTCTTCGCGGCGTACGTGCGCCGCGCCTTGGCCCGGGAGCCGGTGCTGGTCTCGAAGCGTGCCGTTGCCGTCGAGGTCCCAGGTGTAGGTCAGCGCGCGCCCGTGGGGATCCGTGGTCCCGGCCTGGCCGAGAACCGGTACCGTCTTCCTGAGCGGTCCGGCGTTGTCGTCGACCGTGATGGCGGCCAGCGGCGCCGGGTCCTGGTAGGTGATCCGGTGGATCGCGCCGGCCTGCGGGGTCACCTGGCCGTCCTCGATGCCGTAGTCGACGTAGAACAGGTCGCCGTCGGGGCCGGGGACGAGCTGGACGGGCGTCGACGCGTTCTGGACGAACGGCGTGATGCTGGCCGGGTCCGGGTCGCCGTTCGGCTTCTTGCCCAGGCGCCAGACGCAGGCGCGGGCGAAGTCGGAGAAGAACAGCGAGCCCTGGTAGGCCGCCGGGTAGTTGCTGGCTGCCGGCGCGAACGCGATGCCGGAGATCGACGACGTGCGTGCTCTGGCAGTGCTCGCCCGGCGTCAGCAGCGGCCCGCGGGTCTCGTAGGCGAAGGACGGCGCCTTGATGCTGCCCGCGCCCTGGGCGTAGAGGCCCTCGCAGATCGGCTTGTCGAGGGCGTCCCACGCCGGGCTGCCGGATCGCTCCGCCGACCTTGCCCTCGTAGCAGGGCCAGCCGAGGTTGGCCGGCCCGGCGAACGTCGCCAGGTCGGTGCGGTTGACCTCCTCCCACGCGCTGCCGCCGACGTCGGCGGACCACAGCTCGGAGGTGCCCGGCCGGAAGGTGAGGCGCCAGGGGTTGCGCTGGCCGTAGAGCACCAGCCGGTCCGCGTTGCTGGTGCTGCCGTTCGGGGCGGCCGCCGGTCTCGGGGTCGATCCGCCACACCGCGCCACCGAGACCGAGCGGGTCGGCTCCCGTCCGGGCGTCCTGGCGAGCGGAGCGACCCGCCCTCGTTCGCCGGGTCGCCGCAGGGGTTGCCGGCCTGGCCGAAGTCCTGGGTGTCGAAGCTCGCGCCCGTCGCCGGTCGAGGCGTAGAGCCACCCGTCCGGGCCGAAGCGCGACGTCGCCCGAGGCGTGGCTCGGGAACTGCATGCAGCCGGCCTCGTGCAGCGGCTGCTCGGGCCCGGCGGCGACCCATCCGTTCGGGTTCTTCACGGCCGGGATCCGGGACACCCGGGTGGTGACGACGCAGCCGTCGACCGCGGGGTCGGGCGGGTCCGGCATCGCGGCCGGTGACCGCGCACTCGTCGTAGGTGCCCGACGCCGGTGCCCCACCTCGGCACGTCGGCCGGGTCGTCGCGCGGGTCGCGGTTGTAGGTGTAGTTGACGTAGACGAAGTCGTGGCCGGCGGTGCCGAACTGCGGGTCCAGGGCGATCCCGGTCAGCCCGCGGTCCCAGTAGTTGTCCACGTTGACGTGCAGGTTCGCGAAGATCGTGTGCTGCGGGAAGGGCTCGTACTCGCGGGCGGCCGCGTCGTAGTCGAAGGACTTGATCTCGCCGCTCTTCAGCGCGACGAACGCGGTGCCGTCCGGGGCGAAGGCGACGCCCGTCGGCTCGCTGAGGTTCGGGATCGCGTCGCGGTCCTGGAAGCCGCTCGGCAGGATCGGGCCGTGGCCGGCCGCGTGGTGGCCGACCCGGCCGTCCCCATGAGCCCGGGCGGGCGCGGCGGCAGGAACCAGCAGCCCCGCGGTGAGCACCACCAGGGCGCAGCCGAGCACCGATCGCGTCGTACGACGAGTCATCCGAGTCCCCCAAACGCGTGTGACTGTAATCCAGGCCGGTCAATTCAGGCTCGGCTCAGGCAGCGGTGCCAGAGTGGGCGCGTGAGCAACACCCGCGCCGAGCCGCGCCCGCGCGTCCTCGTCGTCGACGACGACCAGGCCGTCCGTGAGTCGCTGCGGCGCTCCCTCGAGTTCAACGGGTACGACGTCGCGCTGGCCGCCGACGGCGCCGAGGCGCTCGCCGGGCTGAGCGCCGGTGGCGCCGCCGGCGTGCCGGACGTCGTGGTGATGGACGTGATGATGCCGCGGCTCGACGGGATCGAGACCACCCGCGCCCTGCGCAAGGCCGGGCACGACGTGCCGATCCTGGTGCTCACCGCCCGCGACGCCGTCGGCGACCGCGTCGAGGGCCTGGACGCCGGGGCCGACGACTACCTGACCAAGCCGTTCGCGCTGCAGGAGCTGCTGGCCCGGCTGCGGGCGCTGCTCCGCCGGGTCGCCCCGCTCGCCGAGGACGACGACGAGGTGATCGCGTTCGCCGACCTGTCGATGGACCTCGCCTCGCGCGAGGTGCGCCGCGGCGACCGGGCGATCGAGCTGACCCGGACCGAGTTCACCCTGCTCGAGATGTTCCTGCGGCGCCCCCGGCGGGTGCTGGAGCGGAGCTTCATCCTCGAGGAGGTGTGGGGTTACGACTTCCCGACCACGGCGAACTCCCTCGAGGTCTACGTCGGCTACCTGCGCCGCAAGACCGAGGCGGAGGGTGAGAGCCGGCTGATCCACACGGTCCGCGGCGTCGGCTACGTGCTGAAGGACTCATGAGCGAGACCCACGTCGACGCCGATGAGTCGAAGTGGGGCTACCGGCAGTCGCTGGCCAGCCGGGTCGTCCTGCTCACCACGTTCGCGGTGGCGCTCGCGGTGGCCTTCGTCGCCGCCGGCGCCTTCATCACGGTGCGCATGCAGCTCCAGTCCTCCCTGGACTCACAGCTCCTCGACCGCGCCGAGACGGCGTCGTCCCAGATCGACCAGGTGACCACGGCGCTCGAGGGCGGCCGGGCGTTCCTGATCGGCGTCTCCGACGTCCGCGTCGCCTCGGTCCGGGCGGACGGCGTGGTCAAGTTCATCGACGAGGGCGGGCCGATCGCGCTCGGGAAGCCCGAGGTCGAGGTCGCCCGCGGCGACGCGACGCGGAGCATCCGCACCGTCATCGTCGACGGGACGGCGTACCGCGTGGTGGCCGTCCCCGCCGTGGGCCGCCCCGGCGAGGCACTCGTGATCGCGCAGTCGCTCGAGGACCAGCAGAAGACGCTCAAGCGGCTCGGGCTCGTCTGCCTGCTGATCGGGCTCGCGGGCGTCACCATCGCGGCCCTCGTCGGGTGGGCCGTCGCGCGCAACGGGCTGCGCCCGGTCCGCCGGATCACCACGGACGTCGAGAGGATCGCGCGCACCGAGGACCTCACGCCGCTGCCCGTGGAGGGCGACGACGAGGTGGCCCGGCTGGCGACCGCGTTCAACCAGATGCTCACCTCCCTCGCGGCGTCGCGCGACCGGCAGCGCCGGCTGGTGGCGGACGCGGGCCACGAGCTGCGCACCCCGCTCACGTCGCTGCGGACCAACATCGACCTGCTCACCCAGGCCGGCACCGCGCTGCCCGAGGACTCCCGCACCGAGCTGCTGGACGACGTCCGCGCCCAGATCGAGGAGCTCACGACGCTGGTCGGCGACCTGGTCGAGCTGGCGCGGGACGAGCCGATGGAGCACGTCGTCGGGACCGTCGAGCTGCACGAGGTGCTCGACAACGCGGTCGCCCGCGTCCGGCGCCGCGCGCCCGGTGTCGCCTTCGAGGTGTCCGTCGAGCCGTGGTACCTCGAGGGCGAGGACGGCGCCATCGAGCGGGCGCTGACCAACCTGCTCGACAACGCCGCGAAGTGGAGCCCGCCGGGCGGCACGGTCTGGGTGTCGCTCACCGGTGGTGTGGTCACCGTCGACGACGAGGGACCCGGCATCGCCGAGGCCGACCTGCCCCACGTCTTCGAACGCTTCTACCGGGCGACCGAGTCGCGGACGATGCCCGGGTCCGGGCTGGGGCTGTCGATCGTGGCGCAGGTGGCCGGGCGCCACTCGGGCCGGGTCACGGCCGGCCGGTCGCCGTCCGGAGGCACCCGGATGAGCCTGGCCCTGCCGGGCTCCGCGCTGCCGAAGCCGGCGGCCCCACCGACGGTCTAGGCGGAGCTCGCGTTCGGGTCGCGCCAGGCCCGCTCGAACGGCAGCCGCCAGGCGTGCGGCGCGACGAGCTGGTGGATCGCGTTCGGTCCCCAGCTGCCCGGCGCGTAGGCCCGGACCGGCGGCGGGTTGGTGATGAGCGGGGTCGACTTCGCCCACAGCTCCTCGATGCCGGCCGCCGTCGTGAACAGCGTGTGGTCGCCCTTCATCGCGTCGAGGATCAGCCGCTCGTACGCCTCGAGGACGCCGCCCGAGGACGCGGTGTCGTGCGTGGCGAACTGCATCGACAGCTTCTCGAGCTGCATGCCCGGGCCCGGCCGCTTGCCGTAGAAGGAGAGTGACATCCGCGACTGGTCCGCCAGGTCGAAGGTCAGGTGGTCCGGTCCCTGCGTGCCGACGTTCGACCCCGCCGGGAACATCGTCAGCGGTGGCTCCTTGAACGCGATCGAGATGATCCGGGCGCCCTCCGCGAGCTTCTTGCCGGTGCGCAGGAAGAACGGCACACCGGCCCAGCGCCAGTTGTCGATCTCGACCTTGAGCGCGATGAAGGTCTCGGTGTCGGAGTAGTCCGACACCTCCTCCTTGCCGCGGTAGCCGGTGTACTGGCCGCGGACGACGTTGTGGGACTCGAGCGGCCGCATCGACCGGAACACCTTGAGCTTCTCGTCCGAGATGGGCCCGGGCTCCAGGGTGGTCGGCGGCTCCATGGCCATGAACGCCAGCACCTGCATGAGGTGGGTGACGACCATGTCGCGGTAGGCACCGGTGGACTCGTAGAACTTCGTGCGGCCCTCGAGGCCCAGCGTCTCCGGCACGTCGATCTGCACGTGGTCGATGAAGTTGCGGTTCCAGATCGGCTCGAACAGGCCGTTGGCGAACCGGAACGCCAGGATGTTCTGCGCCGCCTCCTTGCCCAGGAAGTGGTCGATCCGGAAGACCTGCTCCTCCCGGAAGACCTCGTGCACCTCGGCGTTGAGCGCCACCGCCGAGTCGTAGTCGGTGCCGAACGGCTTCTCCATGATGATCCGCGAGCGCTCGACCAGGCCGGCGGCCTCGAGCTGGTGGATCACGTCGAGCGCCGCCTTGGGCGGCACGCTGAGGTAGTGCAGGCGCCGGACGTCGTCGCCTCCGCCGAGGGCGTCCTCGGCCTTGCGCACGGCGGCCGCGACCGCCTGGCCTCCGGCCGACTGCGGCACGTAGTCGAGGAGGGCCGAGAACGGCGCCCACCGCTCGTCGGTGATGTCGCCCTTGCCGAACTCCTCGCACGCGTCGCGGGCGATCTTGTCGAACTGCTCCGGGTCGATCTCGTCCATCGACGTGCCGACGATGCGGACGTCGTTGAGCAGGTCGGACTCGGTCAGCCGGAGCAGTCCGGGCAGCAGCTTGCGGCGGGCCAGGTCACCGGTGGCGCCGAACAGCACGATGACATGGGGACGGGCCACGTTCTCGACGGTAGTCATGAGTGGTTTCCACGGTATTACGCCGGGGGCTCCCCGGACAGGGCCCGCAGCGACCGCTCGGCCTTCCAGCTCGACTCGGCGAACTCCTCGGCGACGTCGGAGTGGACGGTGATCCCGCCTCCGGTGCCGAGCCGGTACGTCCCGTCGCCGGTCGTCGTCAGGCTGCGGATCACCACCCCGAGGTCGGCCCGGCCGTCGGCCGCGATCCAGCCGAACGCGCCGGCGTACGCACCGCGAGGCGTCGCCTCGACCTCGTCGATGATCTGCATCGTCCGGAGCTTGGGGGCACCGGTCATCGAGCCGGCCGGGAACAGCGCGCGCAGCGCCGGGACGGTGCCGACGTCGTCGCGCAGCCGCCCGCGCACCGTCGAGACCAGCTGGTGGACGGTCGCGTACGACTCGACCTCCATGAGGGTCGGCACCTCGACGGTGCCGGGCACGCAGACCATCGACAGGTCGTTGCGCAGCAGGTCGACGATCATCAGGTTCTCGGCGCGGTACTTCGGGTCGGTGGCGAGCAGCACCCGTTGCTCCTCGTCGCTCAGCAGGTCGTCGCCGCGCGGGGTGGTGCCCTTGATCGGCTTGGTCTCGAGGGTGAGGTGCCCGTCCTCGCCGTCGTCGCCCTCGTCCCTGGTCACCAGCGCGTAGCGCTCCGGGCTCGCGCTCAGCAGCCAGGCCTCGGCGCCCGGGACGTCGTGCTGGAGGAAGCCCGCGTACGGCGCGGGGTTGAGCTCGCGCAGGCGCAGGTACGCCGTCACCGGGTCCAGCCCGCTCGCCTGCGCGCGCCGGTACGTCAGGTTGACCTCGTAGCTGTTGCCCGCGTGCAGGTGCTCCTGGACGGTCCCGAACGCCTCGGCGTACTCGGCGGGCGGGGCGGTTTCCCCGGTCGACCGGGGAAGCTGGAACTGGGCACGGGATACTTCGCGTGCCAGGTTCCGGTTTCCCCGGTCGACCGGGGATCCCGCCCGGTGCTCGAACAGCCGCACCCGCGACGGCCGCATCCAGACCGCGTCGGGCACGTCCTCGCTCGGCTCGGCTGGCAGGTCGGCCCGGCACGCGTAGCCGAAGTAGCCGAACCACTGGTCGCGGTGCGAGCCGGCGGCGAGCTCGTCCTCGAGCACCGCGAACACGTCGTCGCCGACGACCTCCGACTCGCCGTCGACGTGCCGGGTGACCTCGCCGGTGCGCCGCGAGTACGTCAGCGAGACGTCGTCCGGCTCCAGGATCCCGATCAGCGACTGCCGGCCGGACCACTCGCGGGCACCGCCGCCGTCGAGCCAGAAGCAGCGCTGGTGCGCGGCCGCCGCCTCGCGGAAGGCCTCGACCGCGGTCACGGGTGGGCCGCCAGGAAGTTGGCGACCATCGCGGCGCCGTGCTCGGACAGGATCGACTCGGGGTGGAACTGGACGCCCTCGATCGGCAGGTCGACGTGGCGGACGCCCATCACGACGTCGCCGTCCGCGTCGGACGGCCGTCACCGACCAGGCACGGCGGCAGGCTCGAGCGCCGCCAGCGAGTGGTAGCGGACGGCCGGAACGCTGGGGCAGCCCCGCGAAGACGCCCTGCCCGTCGTGGTTGATCAGCGAGACCTGCCCGTGCGCCGGCGGACCCGGTCCGACCGTGCCGCCGAACGCCGTGACCATCCCCTGCATCCCGAGGCACACGCCGAAGACGGGCCGGGTCGCGGCGAGCAGCACCTCGCGTCCGACGGAGAAGTCGGCCTGGACCGCGGGGTGCCCGGGCCCCGGCGACAGCACGACGTGCGAGTGCCGCAGCACGTCGTCCGGCGACACCTCGTCGTGCTGCACGACGGTCGGCAGCACGCCGGTCACCGAGGCGACGAGGTGCACGAGGTTCCACGTGTACGAGTCGTGGTGGTCGACGACCACGACGTCGGGAACCGTCACGGACGAAGGCTAGGCCGAGATGCGGGTCAGTCGCCGAGCAGCAGCTCGGACACCAGGTGGTGCAGCACGTCGTAGCCGTGCTGGCTGAGGATCGACTCGGCGTGGAACTGGATGCCGCGGTAGTGCGGTCCGACCAGGTGGTTGATGTCGCCCGACTCCGGGTCGGCGTCCACGCGGACGCCGTCCGGCAGCTCGGCGGAGCCGGCCCGGCCGACGAACGTGTTGTAGAAGCCGACCCGCTCGGTGCGGCCGTCGATCGCGACCGGCGACTGCGTCCCCTGGAACACGATGTCCTTGTAGTGCAACGGGATCCCGAGGTTGTGGCAGAGCGCCTGGTGCCCGAGGCAGACCGCGAGGAACGGCTGCTCGGACTCGAGCAGCGCCGCGACGGCCGACCGCAGCTTCGCCATCTTCGGGTCCTCGTCGTCGCGCGGGTCACCGGGACCCGGGCCGACGATCACGAGGTCGAAGCCGTCGAGGGAGCCGGCGACGTACTCCTCGTGCCGGACCACCTCGCTCGTCATGCCGAAGACGCCGAGGACGTGGCGCAGCATGTTCACGAAGTCGTCCTCGCCGTCGAGGATCACCACGCTCTTCCCGGCCAGCCGGGGGTCCGGCGTCGCGTCGCCCTGGTCGGTCAGCCAGAACGTCGACAGCCGGCGGTTGCGGGCGTTCAGCGAGAGCAGCACGTCCTCGTCGGTGACCAGCTCGGCCATGTCGATCTCGGGCGCCGGCGCGGCGGGCACCAGCCCGAACGCCGACAGGATGCCGCCGGCCTTGGCGTGCGTCTCGGCCACCTCGTACGCCGCGTCGGAGTCGCGCACCAGGGTCGCGCCGGCCGTCACGGTGAGCCGGCCGTCGAGGCTCACGTCGGCGGTGCGGATGACGATGGGGCTGTCGAGGACCGGCTCGCCCTGGGGGTCGCGGCCGAGGATCGCGAGCGCGGCCCCGTAGTAGGCCCGGCCCTCGGTCTCGTACTGCTTGATGAGGCGGCACGCGTTCTCGACGGGCGACCCGGTGACGGTCGCGGCGTACATCGTGTCGCGCAGGACCTCGCGCGGGTCGCGGTCGGTGCGGCCGGCGAGGAGGTACTCGGTGTGCACGAGGTGGCTCATCGGCTTGAGGAACGGGCCGAGCACCTGCCCGCCCTCGTGGCAGATGTCGCACATCATCTTGAGCTCTTCGTCGACGACCATGAAGAGCTCGTAGATCTCCTTCTCGTCCTTCAGGAAGTCGAGGAGACGACCCTTCACGTCACCGCCGTCGCGCGGGATGCGGAAGGTGCCGCTGATCGGGTTCATCCGGACGTCGCCGCCGTGGATCGACACGTGCCGCTCCGGGCTCGCGCCGATCAGGTAGCGGTCGCCGGTGAAGAAGACGTAGGTCCAGTAGGCGCCGCGCTCGCGCTCGAGCAGCCGCTTGAAGACGGTCAGCGCCTTGTCGGCGCCCCAGTCGGCGACGGTCGCCCGGTAGTGCCGGCCGACCACGAGGTTGGCGCCCTCGCCCTGGCCGATCTCGTCGCTGATGATCGTGGCGACGAGCTTGCCGTACTCCTCGTCGTCGATGTCGAAGCCGCCGCGGTCGGCGAACTCGACGCCGGTGTCGTCGATCGCGTCGATCACCTCGGCGACCGAGAACTCGAGCTCGGACTCGATGTCGACGCAGACCAGCGGGGTGCCGTCGTCGTGCGCCTCGAAGCCGCGCTCGCGCACCTGCCGGAACGGGACGGCCAGCAGCCGGTCGGCGATGTGGTCGGACTCCGGAACCCCGGTCTCGAGCGGTACGTCGAGCACCGACTCGACCACGCTGCGG
The DNA here is from genome assembly GCA_963815335.1 of uncultured Actinomycetota bacterium. Classification (GTDB taxonomy): domain Bacteria; phylum Actinomycetota; class Actinomycetes; order Propionibacteriales; family Nocardioidaceae; genus Nocardioides. The sequence goes on along the minus strand of CAWFGL010000013.1, from coordinate 486,287 downwards.
CGGCCGCCGATCATGCCGACGGTGTCGCGGTCGCCCGCCCTGGTCGAGCGCCGGATGATCGCCCACGCCTCGTGCCCCTGGAGCGCGGCGATGGCGTCTCGGGCGGCAGAGGTGTCGGTCATGTGCTGAAGGGTAGGACCGAGCCTCGCGTGCAGCGATGTGTAGAGAAGTATAGTTTTGTGTAGAGGAATGAAGAGGAGGACGGGCATGGTGACCCCGAACAACCCCTTCCGACCGACGACCGGTGCGTCGCCGCCGGAGCTGATCGGCCGGGGCCCGGTGCTGGAGGCGGTGACCGAGGCACTGGCCGCCGGCCCCGGCGACCCGGGTCTCGTCACCATCTTCACCGGGCAGCGCGGCGTGGGGAAGACCGTGATGCTCAACGAGTCCGGCGACGTCGCGCACCGACTGGGCTGGCACGTGATCGACCTGACGGCGACTCCCGGCGTCCTGATGCGGCTCGACGCCGCGATCGCGGGCCTGCTCGACTCCGACACCCCCGCGCCGCGCCGTCGTCTGACCGGCATCCAGATCGCGGGACTCGGCGGGGTGACCCTGCAGCCGTCTCCGCAGGTGGCGACCGACGTGCGCACCAAGCTCACGACTCTGCTCGAGGGGCGACCCGGCCAGGGCACCGCCAGCGGTCTGCTGCTGACGCTCGACGAGGTCCATCGCGGTGTCGGCGACGAGCTTCGCGAGCTCGGCGCACTCTCGCAGCACATGGTGAGGGAGGAGCGGCCCTTCGCGCTCGCCATGGCCGGGCTGCCTGCGGCGGTGTCCGACCTGCTCTCCGACGACGTCCTCACCTTCATGCGACGCGCGGACCGTCACGTCCTGGCGGCGCTCGACGTCGTGGAGGTGGCCGAGGCGCTCGAACGCACCTTCGCCGAAGCCGGCCGCGACCTCGACCCGCGGCTCAGCCTGGCCGCGGCCGAGGCCTCCGAGGGATACCCCTACCTCGTCCAGCTCGTCGGCTACCACACCTGGCGCAACACCCGAGGGCGAGCGGTCGACGCGACGGCGGTCCGGAGCGGGATCGCCGAGGCTCACGCGCGCCTGCGCACCTTGGTGATCGAGCCTGCCGTGCACGCACTCTCGGACGTCGACCGCGACTTCCTCCGTGCCATGGCCCACGACGACGACCGCTCTCGTGTCTCGGACATCGCCACTCGGATGTCGCGCGACCGCAACTACGTCAACTTCTACCGACGTCGCCTCCTGGACGCACAGGTCGTCGAGGAAGCAGGACGCGGCTACCTGCGCTTCAGCCTGCCGTTCCTCGGCAGGTATCTCCGCGAGCTCAGCTGACCGTCGTCAGCAGCTGGGTGGCGCGCGTCAGGACGACGTACAGCGTCGAGCGGCCGGTGGCCGACTCCGCCTCGATCTCCTCGGGGCGGACGACCACGATGCCGTCGAACTCCAGGCCCTTGGTGTCGAGACCGGTCAGCACCACGACGCGGTCGTCACCGGAGGGCGACACCGACGAGTCGACCGCGGCCCGGGCGCCGGACGCGTCGTCGGCCAGCTCGGGCCACGACGCCAGCCAGGCGTTCACGTCGGAGCGCCGGGCGACCGGCACCACGATGCCGACGGTGCCGCTGACCTGCGCGGCCACCTCGAGCACCTCGGCACGGGTCGCCGCCTCGAGGTCGGTGACACCGGTGACCACCCGCGGCTCGACGCCGGTCGAGCGGACGGCGGTCGGCAGGTCGGCGTCCAGCCCGACCCGCTCGGCGTACGCCGCGGCGTACTCGTAGATCTCGGAGCTGTTGCGGTAGTTCGTCGACAGGTGGAACTCGTGGAGGTCCTTGCCCTCGAGGGCCTCGGCGCGCGCGGCCGCGGCCTCCTCGGGGATCGGCCACGAGGACTGGGCCGGGTCCCCGACGATCGTCCACGACGCGGTGCGGCCGCGCCGACCGACCATCCGCCACTGCATCGGCGTCAGGTCCTGGGCCTCGTCGATCAGCACGTGGGCGAACGGGTCGTCCTCGATCTTGTGGGTCGGCGGCGCCCACGCGCGGCCGGACGGGGCGTACTCGCGGTCGGACGCCGTCAGCAGCTCCTGCATGTCGTGGCCGCCCTCCAGCAGGCCCGTCTCGTCCAGGTCGCGCTCGTCGTCGGTGCGCGCCGGGATGTCGCCGACGGCGTACCGGAGCTCGTCGAGCAGCGGCACGTCCTGGACCGACGGGCTGTCGCTTCCGCCCCACGACTTGAGCAGCAGCCGCTGCTCCTCGGCGGATGAGCTCGCCCTCGCTGACGCGCGCGAGCAGCTCCGGGTCGCGCAGCCAGCCGAGGACCGCGGCGGCGTCGAGCGGCGGCCACCAGGCCAGCACGAAGTCGAGGAAGTCCTGGTTGCCGAGCATGTCGTCGTCGAACGCCTCGCGGCCGCGCTCGCGACCGCGCTCGCCGCGCACCTGGCGCCACATCTGCTCGAGCAGCGCGTTGGCGACGCGCGGCAGCTGCCGGTTGCGGCGGCCCTGGGACATCAGGTGGCGACGGACGCGGCCGAGGGAGCCGCGGTCGAGCTGGATCACGTCGTCGCGCCAGAAGACCCGGAAGTGGCTGGGGCTGCCCGGCGCCTGGATCCGCGCGGCGCGGCGCAGCACCGTGGCCATCCGCGCGGAGCCCTTCACGTCCGCGACGGCCGGCTCGTCCTGACGGTTGGCCTTGACGCCGTCGAGGACCTCGCCGAGCGAGCGCAGCGCGACCGCGGTCTCGCCGAGGGACGGCAGCACCCGCTCGATGTAGCGCATGAAGACGCCGCTGGGGCCGACGATCAGCACGCCGCCGCCCTCGTAGCGGCGGCGGTCGGTGAAGAGGAGGAACGCCGCGCGGTGCAGGGCGACGACGGTCTTGCCGGTGCCCGGGCCGCCGCTGATCGCGACGACGCCCTTGCCCGGCGCGCGGATCGCCTTGTCCTGCTCGGCCTGGATCGTGGCCACGATCGAGTGCATCGACCGGTCGCGGGCCCGGGACAGCTGGGCCATCAGCGCGCCCTCGCCGACGATCGGCAGGTCGGTGTCGACGGAGTCGTCGAGGAGCTCGTCCTCGACGCCGACGACCCGGGGGCCGGTGCAGCGCAGCACCCGGCGGCGTACGACGTCGTGCGGCTCGGCCGCGGTCGCCTGGTAGAACACGGCGGCCGCCGGCGCACGCCAGTCGATCAGCAGCGAGTCGCGGTCCTCGTCGCGCAGGCCGATCCGGCCGACGTACCGAGGCAGCGGGTCGAGCTCGGCGCGCATGTCGAGGCGCCCGAACACCAGCCCCTCGTGGGCCGCGTCGAGCTGGGCGATGCGGCGCGCGGCGTGGAACACCATCGCGTCGCGCTCGACGAGCCCGCCCTCGTGCCCCAGTCGGCCGCGGTCGTGGCCTTCCTTGGCCAGCCGCTGCGCAGCGGCAGCCGAGACCTCCAGCTGACGGTAGACCTTGTCCACGAACGCCTGCTCGGCGTCGATCTCCCGCTCGACAACCTCGTCACTCAAGTGCGACTTCCTCCGACGCAAGTAGTGTCCCCGCCTCCGAAAGGCGCAGTCGTCAAGCCTAACCCGGCGGAGGCGCTGCCGCGGATTTCCCGGCTACTTGCCCCGGGACAGGAACGCGGTCATCGCCTCACGGGCCTCGTCGGACGCGAACAGCGAGGCGCTCAGGGCCGCCAGCTCCTCGCCGCGCTCGTCGATCCGGGCGACCAGGTCGCGGTTGAGGATCCGCTTCGACTCGCGCAGGCCCTGGGCCGCGCCGGTGGCGAGCGACGCGCACACCGTCGCCACCTCGGCCGCCAGCTCGTCGGCCGGAACGGCGGCGGTCACCAGGCCGTACGCCGCCGCCTGCTCGCCGGTGAAGACCTCGCCACCCAGCGTCGTGAGCGCGGCGGCCCGCGGGTTCATCCGCGCGTGCACCGTCAGCGAGATGATCGCCGCGGCCAGGCCGAGCTTCACCTCGGTCAGCGCGAAGTTCGCCTCGGTCGACGCGATCGCGATGTCGGAGGCCGCGACGATGCCGATGCCGCCGGCCCGGACCGGTCCCGCCAGCTCGGTGACGACGGGCTTGTCCAGCGTGAGCAGCTGCCGCTGGAACGCCACGATCGCCCGGGCGCCCTCCTCCATGCCGCCGGTGCTCGCCTCGCTCAGGTCCGCGCCCGAGCAGAAGACGCGGCCGGACGACCGGAGCAGCACGACCCTGACGTCGTCGTCCGCCCCGGCGGTCGCGACGTGGCCGACCAGCTCGGTGACGAGCTGCTTGGACAGCGCGTTGCGGTTGTGCGGCGAGTCCAGGGTGATCGTCGCGAGCGGACCCTCGACGTCGAGACGAACGAGCTCGTCGGGGCTGTCGGTCATGTGCGTCATCATCACGTATGGCCTACGACGTGGAGCTCGCCGACCGGCTGCGCGACCAGCTCGAGGGGACACCGACGACCGAGAAGAAGATGTTCGGCGGGCTCGCGTTCCTCGTGAACGGCAACATGGCGGTCGCGGCGAGCAGCAAGGGCGGGCTGATGGTCCGCTGCGCGCCTGAGGAGACCGACGCGCACTACGCCGCCGGCGCGGCGCCGTTCGAGATGCGCGGCAGGCCGATGGACGGCTGGCTGCGGGTGCCCGCCGACGCCGTGACCGAGGACGACGCGCTCTCCCGTTGGGTCGAGGTCGGGGTCACCCAGGCGGAGGCGCTGCCACCCAAGTAGACCCGCCGAAAGCGCGCTCCGCTCCGAACAGGAGGCATGAAGCGCCGTCTGCTGTACGCCCTGTTCGGGATCCTCGCGACTCTGGTCGGCGTCGGCATGGGGCACTTCGTCGCCTCCTTGCTGAACCCTGCCTCGTCCCCCGTCCTCGCCGTGGGCTCGCAGGTCATCGACCTCACGCCCACGCCGATGAAGGAGTGGGCGATCCGCCAGTTCGGCGACAAGGACAAGACGATCCTCGTCGGCTCGGTCATGGGCGGCGTGCTCGTGCTGGCAGCCGTCGGCGGCCTGCTGACCCTGCGGCGGTTCCGCCTCGGCGCCGGGCTGCTCCTGGTCCTGGTGGCCGTCGCCGGCTTCACCGCGATGAACCGCCCCGCCGCCGAGCTGGTCGACGTGGTCCCGAGCCTCGCCACGGCCGTCACGGGCGTCACCGCCCTCTGGTTCCTGGACCGCACGGCACGGCCGCGCAGCACGACGAAGCCGGCGGAGCACCCGATGGAGCACCTGATGCCGGGTGCCGGCTCCATGGTCACGGCGCCCTCGCGGCGTGGAGTGCTCATCGCCTCCGGCGCCCTGGCTCTCGCCGCTGCCGCCCTCGGCGGCGCCGGCCGCTACATCGGCAAGATCCGCACCCGCCTCGAGGACATCGCGCTGCCGAGGCCGGCCGACCCCGCGCCGGCGTTCCCCGCGGGCCTCGACAAGCAGGTCCCGGGCATCACGCCGTTCCGGGTCCCCAACCGGGACTTCTACCGCGTCGACACCCGTCTGGACACGCCGATCATCGACCAGAACGACTGGACGCTGACGATCGACGGTGACGTCGACCAGGAGGTCACGTTCACCTACGAGGACATCATGGCGATGGACCTCATCGAGCGCGACATCACGCTGACCTGCGTCTCCAACAGCGTCGGCGGCAAGTACGTCGGCGGCGCCCGCTGGCTCGGGGTCCGGCTCCAGGACCTCCTCGACCAGGCCGGCGTCGGCACCAAGGCCGACCAGATCTTCGCCACCGACTACGACGGCATGACGATCAGCACGCCGCTGGCACTGGCGACCGACGGCCGCGACGCGATGCTCGCGATCGGCATGAACGGCGAGGTGCTGCCGCGCGAGCACGGTTTCCCCGCCCGCGTGGTGATCCCCGGTCTCTACGGGTTCATCAGCGCGACGAAGTGGGTCACGAGGCTGACCCTCACGACGTACGAGGACAAGACCGCGTACTGGACCGAGCGCGACTGGGCCACCGACGCGCCCATCAAGATCTCGAGCCGGATCGACACCCCGAAGCCGCTCGCGGACCTCGATAAGGGCGAGGTCGTCATCGGCGGGGTGGCCTGGGCGCAGCAGAACGGCGGCGTCGCGAAGGTCCAGGTGCGCATCGACGGCGGGGCCTGGCAGGACGCCGAGCTCGGCCCGTCCGCCGGCAACGACTACTGGCGCCAGTGGTTCTACAAGTGGGACGCCGACTCCGGCTCGCACAACATCGCCGCGCGCGTCATCGACGGCAACGGCAACGAGCAGAGCACCGCGCGGGCGAACCCGTTCCCCGAGGGCTCCAGCGGCATCCAGGAGCTGATCGTCAGCGTCGGGTGACGCGCGACACAGCCATCCCCGACCAATCCGTTCGGCGACCAGCGCCGAACACCAGGCACAACGTTCCACCACCCACTGCACCACCAACCGGAAGGTTCACCCCGATGAAGCGCACCATCCTCAGCCGCAGCGTTGCCGCCGCGGCCGTCCTGACCCTGTCGATGGGTCTCGCCGCGTGTGGCGACGACTCGGACAGCGGCAGCGACAACGCCGGCGACGACACCAGCTCGTCCGCTCCCGTCGAGCCCAGCGACGACATGACCGAGGAGGAGACCACCGGCGCTGCCGACCAGGTCTTCGGCGACGCGTGCTCCGCGGTGCCCACCGAGGGCGACGGCTCCTTCGACGGCATGGTCGACGACCCGGTCGCGACCGCCGCCACGGCCAACCCGCTGCTCAGCACGCTGGTCTCCGCCGTCACCGCGGTGCCCGGCCTGGCCGACACCCTGAACGGCGCCGAGGCGCTGACCGTGTTCGCGCCGACCAACGACGCGTTCGCCAAGATCCCCGAGGCGGACCTCAACACCGTCCTCGCCGACCAGAAGACGCTGACCGCGATCCTGTCGCACCACGTCATCGGTGAGAACCTCGGCCCGGACGCCATCGTGGGCGAGCACGACACCCTCAACAAGGACGTCGTGACCGTCGAGGGCGACGTCGAGGCGGGCCTGACCGTCGACGGCGGCGCGGCCAACGTGATCTGCGGCAACGTGCCGACGGCCAACGCGACGGTGTACATCATCGACTCCGTCCTGATGCCGACGGCCTGACGTCGCAAACGGTTTCGGACAGACTGAGCACGTGGACCACCTGAGGCCAGTACCGGCCGGCGCCCCCTCCTTCGAGGGGGCGTCGGCCGGGCCCGACCTCGCCGAGCTGCTGAAGCTGTGCGGACGGGGCGACCAGTCCGCGTTCGCCCAGCTGTACGACGCGGTCTCGTCACGGGTCCACGGGCTCGCGGTCCGGGTCGTCCGCGACCCGGCCCAGGCGGAAGAGGTGGCCCAGGAGGCCTTCCTCGAGATCTGGAAGAACTCCGGCCGCTTCGACCCGGACAAGGGCAGCCCGCTCGGCTGGCTGCTGACCATCGTGCACCGCAAGTCGGTGGACCGGGTCCGGTCCGCGGAGGCGTCCACGAGGCGCGACCAGACGTACCACCACCAGAACCAGCCGGTCGACCACGACTCGACCGCCGAGGCCGCCCAGGCGTCGCTCGAGGCCCACCGGGTCCGCGCGGCGCTGGGCAGCCTCACCCCGATCCAGCGCGAGGCTCTCGAGCTCGCGTACTTCGGGGGCTACACACACACTGAAGTGGCCACGATGCTTGACCTACCGGTCGGGACGGCCAAGACCCGCATCCGGGACGGACTGATCCGGCTGCGCGACACGATGGGGGTGGGGGGGTCATGAGCGACGTCCACGCTTTGTCAGGCGCCTACGCCGTCGACGCTCTCGACGACCTCGAGCGCGCCGGTTTCGAACGCCACCTCGCCGAGTGCGACACCTGCCGCAGCGAGGTCGCCTCCCTGCGAGAGGCCTCCGCGCTGCTGGCCGAGACGACGGCGTCCGCTCCGTCCGCGGCCCTCCGGGACCGCGTGCTCGCCGAGATCGCCACGGTGCGGCCGCTGCCGCCCGACGTCGCACCACGGACGCCGGGCGACCGCCGGTCGGGTCGTGGGCGACGATTTCCGGTCCTGGTCGCGGCCGCTGCCGCGGCGGTCGCTCTCCTGGCGGGCGGGGTCGCCTGGCAGGTGATGGACGGCCCGGACAGCCGCACCGAGCAGGTGCTGCAGGCCGACGACGCCGAGCGCTTCACCCAGACCTTCCCCGGCGGTGCGACCGCGACCATCGTCCGCTCCAAGGAGCTGAACGAGGCGGTCATCCTCACCGAGGACATGCCGACCGCGCCCGACGGCCACTCCTACGCGCTCTGGCTGCAGCACGACCAGGACATGGTGCCCGCGGGGATCATGCCGAGCGGCGCGGACAACACGGTGCTGCTCAGCGGTGACGCGGCCACGGCCGACGGCGCCGGCATCACCGTCGAGACGACCGGCGAGGTGCACGACGAGCCCGAGGGTGAGGTCGTCGCCCTCTTCGAGTTCGAGGCCTGACGCGGTGACCGCCACCCCGACTCGGGTCGCCGTGGTCGGCTCCGGGGTCGCCGGCCTCACCGCGGCGTACGTCGCGTCGAGAACGGCGCACGTGACGCTGTTCGAGGCCGACGACCGCCTCGGCGGCCACGCCGACACGCACACCGTGGGCGAGCTGGCCATCGACACCGGGTTCATCGTCCACAACCCGCGCACCTACCCGGTGCTGCTGCGGCTGTTCGCCGAGCTCGACGTGGCGACCCAGCCGTCGGAGATGTCGATGTCGATCCGCGACGACGGGGCCGGGCTCGAGTGGGCCGGCGCCCTCGGGCGACGGGGCCTGTTCCCGACGAGCGCCAACCTGCGCAACCCGCGCTACCTGGCGATGCTCCCGGAGATCCCGCGCTTCCACGCCCGAGCCCGGAGACTCCTGGCGACCGACGGCGACGACGTCACCCTCCGCGCCTTCCTCGACACGGGCCGGTTCTCGGCCTACTTCACCCGGCACTTCATGGAGCCCCTGGTCGCCGCCGTCTGGTCGTGCGACCCCGCGGTCGCCCTGGACTACCCGGCCCGTTACCTGTTCACGTTCCTCCAGCACCACGGGATGCTCGGGATCTTCGGCAGCCCGCAGTGGCGCACGGTCACCGGCGGTTCGCAGGCCTACGTCGCGAAGGTGGCGACGCAGCTGGCCGAGGTCCGCACCGGCACGAAGGTCACCTCGGTCCTCGAGACCGCCACCGGCGTCGAGGTCACCGACGGCAACGGCGAGGTGACGACGTACGACGCCGTCGTCGTCGCCACGCACCCCGGCCAGGCGCTGGCGATGCTGGCCGAGCCGACCGCGCTCCAGCGCGAGCTGCTCGGCGCGATGCCGTACTCGCCCAGCACCGCGCTGCTGCACACCGACACGTCGGTCCTGCCGCACGCCGAGGGCGCCCGGGCCTCGTGGAACTTCATGCGGCGGGCCGACGAGCACGGCGGGATGGCGGTCACCTACGACCTCACCCGTTTGCAACGGCTCGGCACGGACACCCACTACCTCGTGACCCTGGGCGGCGAGGACCTCGTGGACCCGGCCACGGTGATCGACCGGATGGAGTACGAGCACCCGCTCTACAACCCGGCCTCGGTCGCGGCCCAGGGCCGGCTGCCGGAGATCGACACCGACCGGCTGGCCTTCGCCGGCGCGTACCACGGGTGGGGGTTCCACGAGGACGGTGCGCGCTCCGGCCTCGCCGCCGTCGAGCGGATCGGGCTCACGTGGCCGGCCGACCGACGCAGCGAGCCGGTCGAGCTGCCCGAGGGCGGGATCTTCGCCACGACGATCCGGCACACGCGGCGGAAGCCGTTCTCCCGCACGTTCACCCACGAGTCGCACACGTGGCTGGCCGACGTCGACGACCTCCCGGACCACGGGGTGCTCGGCCGCTTCGAGGCACGCGACCACCTCGGCGACCCGGAGCGCACGCTGCGGGAGAACGTCCAGGCCTTCCTCGACCTGCACGGGGTCGACGTCCGCGGTGGCCGGATGCTGCTCGCGGCCAACGCCCGGGCGTTCGGCTACTGCTTCAACCCGATCAGCGTCTGGTGGTGCTGGGACCGCGACGGCGACCTCGCCGCCACGGTGGTCGAGGTGCACAACACCTACGGCGACCGGCACGCCTACCTCGTCGACACCGACGAGCAGGGCCGCGGCTCCGTCGCCAAGCAGATGTACGTCTCGCCGTTCCACGGGACCGACGGCACCTACCGCGTGGCCGCGCCGGTGCCGAGCGACCGGCTCGCCATCGCGGTGACCCTCGACAGCGACGACGGCGCGACCTTCTCCGCCTCGCTCACCGGACGTAGGACGGACGTCACACCACTCCGGGCCGCCCCCGTGGCAATCCGGCACTCGGTCCTGATCCGGATGCATGGCATCTGGCTGTGGCTGCGCCGCCTGCCGATCCGACCACGACCCGACCACCACCAGAAGGTCTCCCGATGACTGTCACGACCTCACGCCGCTCGGCCAACCACTGGCCGGGTCTCGACGTCGTCCCCTCCGGCCCGCGCGCGACGTTCTCCGCGAAGGTGGCCCGCCAGCTCTTCGCCGCGGCGGTGAGCCGGCTCGACGTGACCGTCCACCTCGGCGACGAGACCCTGGGCCGGGGTGGCCCCGCGATGACGGTGCACCGCCCGGACGAGTTCTTCCTCCGACTGGGTCGGCACCAGCTCATCGGTTTCGGCGAGGCCTACCTGACCGGCGCGTGGGACACGGAGCGGCCGGAGGACCTCGCCGCGTTCCTCACCGTGCTCGCGGCGGAGATGCCGTCGCTGATCCCGGAGCGCCTCCAGGCGCTGCGCAGCGTCGTGGTGAAGCGGCCCCCGCGCCGCGAGAGGAGCAGCGCCAGGAACTCCCGCAGCAACATCGCGCACCACTACGACCTCTCCAACGACCTGTTCGAGCTGTTCCTCGACCGGTCGCTGAGCTACTCCTCGGCGCTGTTCCCCGAGCACCTGCTCGGCGGGGCCGCCGGCCGCGAGGACCTCGAGGCCGCCCAGCACGCCAAGATCGACCGGCTGCTCGACCAGGCCGGCGTCGGCCAGGGGTCGCGCGTCCTGGAGATCGGCAGCGGCTGGGGCGAGCTCGCGATCCGGGCGGCGCAGCGCGGCGCCACGGTCCGGACCATCACCCTGTCGGTCGAGCAGAAGGCGCTGGCCGACGAGCGGATCGCCGCGGCCGGTGTCAGCGACCAGGTGACCGTCGAGCTCTGCGACTACCGCGACATGGCCAAGGCCGGACGGCTGTACGACGCGGTCGTGTCCGTCGAGATGATCGAGGCCGTCGGCTGGCAGTACTGGGAGACGTACTTCGAGGCGATCGACCAGGTGCTCGCCCCCGGCGGGACCGTCGCCATCCAGGCGATCACGATGCCCCACGACCGGATGCTCGCGACCCGCAACACCTACACCTGGATCAACAAGTACATCTTCCCGGGCGGCTTCCTGCCCTCCGTCCAGGTGATCGACGAGATCACCCACGCGCACACCGGCTACCGGCTCGTGGACCGGCTCTCGATGGGCCAGCACTACGCCGAGACGCTGCGGCTGTGGGACGAGGCCTTCCTGGCCGCGTCCGACCGGGTGCTCGGCCTGGGCTTCGACGAGACGTTCCTGCGGATGTGGCACTTCTACCTGGACTACTCGCGGGCCGGGTTCGCCTCGGCGTACATCGACGTCAACCAGCTGACGTTCCGGCGGATCGTGTGACCGCAGAGCCGGTCGCTCCGCGGCTCGAGGCGGCACTCCGGCCGTTCCTCGGCGGTGACCTCCCCGTGCAGATCAAGGCCTGGGACGGCTCGACCGCCGGGCCCCAGGACGCTCCGCTCGTCGTGCTCAACTCCGCCGCCGCCGTGCGCCGGATGCTCCGGCACCCGGGTGAGCTCGGGGCTGCGCAGGCCTACGTCACCGGCGAGCTGGACGTCCCGGGCGACCTCGACGAGGCGCTCACGCACGCGTTCGCAGTGGCGAAGGAGCGCGGCCTGTCCGGACGACGACCCTCGGTGCAGGCGCTGGCGTCCGCCGTCCGCGCGGCGGTCGGGCTCGGTGCGCTGGGTGTCCCGCCCGCCGCGCCGGCGACGCAGGCCAGGCTCCGCGGCCGGCTGCACAGCCCGCGGCGCGACCGGAGCGCGATCGCGTTCCACTACGACCTGTCGAACGAGTTCTACGAGCTCGTCCTCGAGCCCCGGATGGCCTACTCGTGCGGCTACCACTCCTCGCCCGAGGTGTCGGTCGAGCAGGCGCAGCACGACAAGCTCGACCTGGTCTGCCGCAAGCTCGGGCTCGAGCCCGGCACGACCCTGCTCGACGTCGGCTGCGGCTGGGGGTCGCTGTCCCTGCACGCCGCCGAGCACTTCGGCGCCACCGTCACCGGCATCACCATCGCCGCCGAGCAGAAGCGCTTCATCGACCAGCGCATCGCGGAGCGCGGGCTCGAGGACCGGGTCACGATCGAGCTCCGCGACTACCGCGACGTCACGAGCCAGTACGACGCGGTCGGCTCGCTCGAGATGGGCGAGCACGTCGGGCAGGCCAACTACGCGACGTACGCGTCGCTCCTGCACCGCTCGGTGCGCCCCGGCGGCCGGGTGCTCGTGCAGCAGATGTCGAGGAGCGGGAAGTGGCCGGGCGGTGGACCGTTCATCCAGAGGTTCATCGCGCCCGACATGCACATGCGGCCCGTCGGCGAGACCGTGGCGTTCCTCGAGGCCGCCGGGCTCGAGGTGCGCGACGTGCACGGGATGCGCGAGCACTACGTGCTGACCGTGGCCGGCTGGCTCGAGAACCTCCGCCGCAACCGGCGCCGCCTCGTCGAGCTGATGGGCGAGGAGGTCTACCGGGTGTGGGAGCTCTACCTCGTCGGCGGCTCCATGGCCTTCCGCGACGGCCGGATGGGCGTCGACCAGATCCTGCTGGTCCGTCCCGACGCATCGCACACCCTCCCGCTCGTCCGTGACTGGTAGACCTGCGGCGTGAACTGGTCCGTCCTGCTGGTCGTCTGCGCGGTCTCCCTGGCCGTCGTCGCGGTGCTCATGGCCGGGACGGCCGTCTGGGCCAAGCGCGTCGACCGGGTCGCCGTCGTCGACGTGATGTGGGGCCTGGCCTTCGCCGTGGTCGCACTCGTGGCCGGCTTCGTCGCCCAGGCCGAGCTCCGCGACCCCGTCGACCAGGACCTGGCGCTGCGTCGTCTGCTCCTCATCGTGATCGTGACGCTCTGGGCGGCTCGGCTCGCGTCGCACATCCGCCAGCGCAGCACCGGCCACGGCGAGGACCCCCGCTACGAGAAGCTGCTGGGCGGGACGCCGTCGCAGGTCGGCATCGGCCCCGCGGTGCGCAAGGTGTTCGTCGTCCAGGGCATCGCCGTCTGGGTCGTGTCGCTGCCCATCCAGGTCGGTACCGTCGAGCCGGTCCGCTGGTGGCCGGTCGTCTGGATCGGGGTCGCGGTCTGGGCCCTCGGACTCGTCTTCGAGTCCGTCGGCGACCACCAGCTCGAGCAGTACAAGGCGCTCCCGAAGGGCGAGAAGCCGCCGGTCATGCAGACCGGCCTGTGGCGCTACACCCGGCACCCCAACTACTTCGGCGACGCCTGCGTGGCCTGGGGCTTCTGGCTGGTCGGCGGCCTCGCCTCCGGCCCGGTGCCGGCCCTGCTCACGGTCGTCGCTCCGCTGGCGATGACCTACTTCCTGGTCTTCGCCACCGGCGCCAGGTTGCTCGAGCAGACGATGATGCAGCGACCCGGCTACCCCGAGTACGCCGCACGCACCTCGATGTTCTTCCCCCGGCCGCCCAGGACTCCCTGAGGTCAGCGCGGCAACCAGACGTCCAGCGCGCTGCCCGCGGGACCGTCGGTGGCGGTCCACCGCCCGCCCAGCGTCGTGACCCGGTCGGCGACCTCGGCCAGCCTCGGACCACCGACGGACCCGAGCAGCCGGACCGCCAGGCCGTCCGCGTCGCGCGCCATGCTCACCTCGACGGGTCCGGCCTCGCACGCGCGGGCGACGAGGAGGTACGCCGTCGTCTCCACCGCGCGTGAGAAGCGCTCCTCAGGGAGCGGTCCCACGCGCAGGTCCGCGGCCTCCGCCAGCGCCCGGACGGCCGGCCCCAGCCCGGCGTCGTCCAGCAGCACCGGGTAGAGGCCGCGGCCCAGCGCGCGCAGCGACTCCACCGCGGCCTGCACCTCGTCCCCCGCCCGCTCGAGTGCCGTGCCCGCACCCCCACGCGACCGGAGCAGGCGCATCCCCAGCGAGAGCCCGACCAGGCGCTGCTGCGCCCCGTCGTGGAGGTCGCGCTCCAGGGCCCGGCGTTCCGCGTCGCCCGCGTCCAGGATCCGGCGCCCGGACTCACGCAGGTCCGCCAGCTGGGCGAGCGCCTGGGCCTGGAGCCGTTCGTGGTCGAGACCGAGGTGCACGGCGGACACGAGGGCGTTGACGTCGTCCTCGCCGGCGAGGACACCGGGACGGTGCACCAACGTCGCGAGGTGTCTGCCCCCGTGCCACAGCTCCGTGCGGCTGCCGGGCAGCTCGGCTGCGTCGACCGGCCGGCCGGCCGAGTCGACGAGGTGCGAACCCCGGTGAGACCCCTCGAGCGGGAAGCAGAGCCGCACGGAGTGGTCGCCCAGCCGCGCGGCCAGGACCGTCTCGAGACCGCCCGACGCCGGGCCGTCCGACAGGTCGACCACGAGGCCGGTCAGGGCCCGGTGCGCGCGGCGCTGGCGCACGAGGTCGACCGCGACCGCCACGGAGACCGCCAGCAGGGCCCAGCCCTGCACCGTCCAGAGGTCGCGGTCCAGCTGCTCGGAGCCGAGGTAGCCCCGGTCCAGGTTCCGCACGTGGTACGCCGCCACGGCCCCCAGCCCGACCGACGTCGCCACGAGCAGCAGCCCCGTGGACCGGCGGCGCGCCGGACCGTCGCGGACCAGCCGCACCACCACCACGAGGACGGCGAGACCTGCCCAGACCGCACCCACATGGACCCCCCAGCTGTCCAGCTGCTGGTGCCGAGCGGGGTCCGGAGCCACGGCGAGGAGGTTGTCCGGGCACGAGGAGCAGCCCTCGCGCACCGGGTCGAAGACGACAGCCGTCGCAACGCCCTGGAGGCCGACGGTGACCGCGTAGCCGGCGGCGACGAGGAGGCGGGCGGACCAGCTCCCCAGGCGGCCTGTCGGGTAGGCCAGGGCCGCGTGGGCGAGGAGCACCGGGCCCACCGTCCAGAAGGTCAGCCCGGCGGTGAAGACGACGTCGGAGGTCGCCGCCGGGTTGTCCCACTCCGCCAGCAACCAGCCCGCACCGGCGAGCCCCAGCAGCGTGGCGCCGGGAGCGAGGCCGGGTCGGCGCCACAGGTGCACGAGGCCGGCGACGACGAGTCCCAGCCCGGCCGCCAGGAGCAATGCTCGGCCCGACGTCCCCGAGGGCATCGCGAAGCCCTCCCCGTCCCGGACGACCGAGGACGTCACGAAGGCCAGCGGGAGCACGGCCAGCAGCACGACCAGCGCGAAGGCGCGCCGCACCGGCATGTCTCCCATCGTGACAGCGTGCGCGCCGCGGCGCCTCCCGACCACAGTGCTGTCCCTGAGGAACCGGCCGCATCGACGAGGGACGGCCCGGATGTGGGAGGAGCACACTCTTCCTAGCGTCAGGACATCCGACGACGAAGAGGTGTCCCATGATCCGCTCCACGCACCGATCCGCGTACCGGCGACTGTCCTGCACGCTCGCCCTGACCACCGTGCTGCCCTCGCCCTGACCGGGTGCGAGGCGCGCGACCGCGCCGGCGGCGACGCCGACCGGGACGTGACCGTCCTGACCTTCGCCCAGCCCAAGCGACGGCGATGCCCCGGAGGCGCTCCGCTCTGGGCCGAGCAGGTCTCGGACCTCTCCGACGGCTCGTTGGAGATCGAGTTCGAGGACGGCTGGCGCCTCGGCGAGCCGCTGTACGAGAGCGCCACCATCGACGACATCCGGGCCGGGAAGGTCGACCTGGGCTGGGTGGGCGCTCGCGCGCTCGACCGCGCCGGCATCTCCAGCTTCCAGGCGCTGCTCGCTCCGATGCTGGTGGACAGCCAGGACCTCCAGGCCGAGGTCTTCGAGGAGGGCATCCCCGGGGAGATGCTCGAGGACGTGACGGCCAACGGTGACGGCGTCACCGGGCATCGGCGTGCTGGCCGGTCCGCTGCGCAAGCTGCTGGGTGTCGAGAAGCCGTTCGTCCGGCCCGCCGACTTCGTGGGGACGACGGTCGGCATGCAGGACTCGGAGATCGCCGAGCGAGCGTTCGCGGCGCTTGGGTGCGGCCAGCAAGGCCCTGCCGAGCGGCGCCAGGGACCTCAGCTCGGTGGACGCCTACGAGCAGCAGCTGCAGTCGATGTGGGGCAACCAGTACCAGCAGGACGTCGCGCTACCTGACCGCCAACCTGGACCTCTGGCCGCGCCCGCTCGTGCTCCTCGCCAACGACGACTCGCTGGCCGCGCTGAGCGAGAGCCAGCAGGACGCGCTCCACGACGCGTACGAGGCCTCGATCGTCGGCTCCCTCGACGCCGCGCGCGAGGACGACGAGTCCTTCGTCGACCAGATCTGCGCCTCGGGCCTGGACGTCCGCCAGGCCTCCGACGCCGACCTCGATCGAGCTCGAGGCCGCCTTCGAGCCGCTGTTCGACGAGCTGCGCGAGGACGAGCAGACCGCGGAGTGGCTGGACCGGATCGCCGAGCTCAAGTCCTCCGTCGGAGCTCCCCCGGACACGATGACCTGCGAGGCGGGTGCCGGGTCGGACGTCGCCGGGCCGCTGCCGGAGGGCACCTACCGCAACGTCCTCACCGCCGACGACGTGAGCCGCGGCTGCCAGCCGGGTGACCCCGGCGCCGACAACCTGCTCGAGTGGGGCGTGGTCGACCACGTCCAGGAGATCGTCATCCGCGGCAGCCAGCTCTCCCAGACCGTCTACGAGGTCGGCCACCCCGAGGAGCCGGAGACCGGGTGGAGCGGCAGCCTACCGCACCTTCCGCGACACCATCGAGCTGCTCGAGACCGGCGCCGACGCGCCGCTGTCGGCGACGTGGACCTTCGACGGCACCGAGCTGGTCGATCAGCGACATGCGGACCGACGCCTGCGACCACCCCACCGTGTGGACCACCCATCCCTGGAGCTGGTGGAGCCGGAGGAGGCCGACGCGATCGAGGGCGACTACGTGATGACTGCCTCCTGGAAGGACGCTCGACCCGACGACAGTGCCTGCCGCAGGGTCCGAGGCACCGCCGACGAGGTGGTCTACGAGCTCGGGCTGCACGACGGCCAGATCGCGATGTACGCGCGGATCGGTGGACCGGACGCGCCCCGGGAGGACGCGTTCTTCGGTCCGTACGAGCTGTTCCGCGACCGGGTGGAGCTCGGCGCGGAACCCGGGTTCACCTTGTCCGCCGGCTTCGACGTCACCGACGGCGAGCTGAGGTTCAGCGACATGACGGGCGGTGAGTGCGGCGACGCGGTCATCTGGACGACGTACCCCTGGGTCGCCGTCGAGGAGAGCGGCGCCGAGGCGCTGGTCGGTTCCTGGTCGACCACGTTCGACGAAGTGTCGAGCTCGGAGAGCACCCTCGGGACGTACACGATGGTCTTCCGGAACGACGGGGTGATGCAGTTCCTCGAGCCGTCGGGCGACGTGGGCTTCCACGGCGACTACAGCGTCTTCCGGGGCCGTCTGCAGATCGTCGGCGATCCCGACACGGTGTCCACCAACTTCGCCGTCGACGGGGACGAGCTCACCTTCACCGACCTGACCGTCCCCGGCTGTGACGACTGCGAGCCGTACGAGCTCACGTGGGAGTTCCAGCCCTGGGTGCGGAACTAGTGCGGCGACCGCACGGCCCGGGCCTCAGGGACAGCCCTGTGGTCCGGGCCGCTCCGCGGTGCCACGCTGGGCGGGTGCCACCGACCCTGCTCATCGTCGACGACCACGCGGGCTTCCGGGCGTTCGCCCGGGCGGTGCTCGAGTCCGAGGGCTTCGAGGTGGTCGGAGAGGCCGTCGACGCGGCGAGCGCGGTCACCGAGTGCCGACGGCTCGAGCCCGACCTCGTCCTCCTCGACGTCATGCTCCCGGACGGCGACGGCTTCGACGTCTGCGAGCGCCTCACCGGTGGGGACGCCGGCGGGTGCCAGGTCGTGCTGACCTCGAGTCGCGACGCGGCGGCCTACGCGGACCGGCTCGCGACGACGTCCGCCCGCGGGTTCCTCCCCAAGGAGGACCTGAGCGGCGCCGCCCTCCTCGCCCTCGGCGGCGTCGGGTGACCGAGCACGCCCTGGTCGCGGCCGACGCCGTGACCGGAGGCGTGCTCGTGGGGACCGGAGCGCTCGCCTGGTGGCGACGACCGGGCAGCCGCGTCGGCCTCCTCCTCGTCCTCGGCGGCCTCTGCTGGTACGCCGGCAGCCTCCTGGGCGTCCTGGTGTTCCTCCACCGCGGGCCGTTGGTGCACCTCCACGTCACGTACCCGACCGGACGCACGCACCGCCCGGCGTTCGTGGCCGTCGTCGTGCTGGCCTACGCCGCGGCCGTCTACGACGGGGTCGTGGGCAGTCCCTGGGTGACGGGAGGCCTGGCGCTGATGGTGGGCGGAGCCGCGGTCCACCTCTACCTCACGACGTCGGGGCCGGCGCGCAAGGCCGGCGGCCCCGCACTCGCCGCGGCCCTCGCCTTCGTCGCCGTCCTCGCGCTGAGCAGCGCCAACACCCTGCTCGACCTCGAGAGCGACACCGCCCTCGCGCTCGGCTACGACGCCGTGGTGTGCGCCATCGCGATCGGCCTCACCGCGGACCTGCTGTTCGGTCGCTGGACCGAGGCGACGGTGGCCGACCTGGTCAGCCAGCTCAACCCGGAGACCGACGCGACCGGCCTCCAGGCCGCACTCCGGCGCGCGCTCGACGATCCCGACCTGGTCCTGGGCTACTGGGTCGACGAGCGGGCGACGTACGTCGACGACACGGGACGGACGTTGGACCTGGCTGCCGTCGAGGACCAGGTCGTGACCGAGGTGCTCGACGACGACCGCCGCGCGGCGGTGCTCGTGCACTCGGCCACGGTGGCCGAGGACGCTGCCCTGCTCGAGGGCGCGGTGGCCGTGGCCAGGCTCTCGGTCGGCAACGCCCGGATGAGGCTCGAGGCCGACGCCCGGGCGCGGCAGCTCGCCGAGGCGCGCCGGCGCCTCGTCGAGGTGGCCGACGAGCAGCGCCGGGCCCTGGCCGAGCAGCTGGCCGAGGGTGCGGACCGGCACCTGCTGGCCGTGGCCGACCACCTGGGTGCGGTCCCGGAGACCGACGACCCGGCCGTGCGCGAGACCCTGGCCACGCTGCGGGCGGAGACCGACCAGGCCCGCCGCGAGGTGCGCGCGCTCCTGGCCGGGATCCGGCCCGTGTCGCTCGAGTCCGGCGGGCTGCCGGTCGCGCTGGCCGAGCTCGGCGAACGGGCGCCGCTGGCCGTCGACGTGCACACCGACGAGGGTCGGCTGTCGCCCGCCGTCGAGTCCGCCGTCTACTTCGTCTGCGCCGAGGCCCTCACCAACGCGGCCAAGCACGCGGTCGCCGAGCGGATGGCGATCGACGTCCGGCGGCACGAGGATGACGTCGTGGTCGCGGTGACGGACGACGGGTGCGGGGGCGCCGATCCCGGAGGGTCGGGACTGCGCGGTCTCGCGGACCGTGTGGAGTCCCTCGGCGGGACCTTCGTCGTCGCCGACGTCGCCGGGGGCGGGACCCGGCTCGAGGCGCGTCTGCCCACGACCTCGGGGGCTCCCCGATGAGGGTCGTGGTCGCCGACGACTCGATGATCGTCCGCGAGGGCCTGGCCCGGCTGCTGGTCGACGCCGGCTGCGACGTGGTCGCGACGGTGGGCAATGCCGCCGCGCTGCTCCGCTCCGTCGACGAGGCGTCCCCGGACGCGGTGGTGGTCGACATCCGGATGCCGCCGACCCAGACGGACGAAGGGCTCACGGCGGCCGCCGCCATCCGCGAGAGCCATCCCGGGACCGCGGTCCTGGTGCTGTCCGCGCACCTCGAGACGCACTACGCCATGCAGCTCATGGCGGACAGCCCGGAGCACATGGGCTACCTGCTGAAGGACCGGGTGGCGGACATCGCCCTGCTCGTGGACGCCCTGCGCCGGCTCATGGACGGGGAGTGCGTGGTGGACCCGAGCATCGTCGCCCGGCTCATGAGCCGGCACCGCGACGCCGACCCGTTGCACCGCTTGACCCCTCGCGAGCGCGAGGTGCTGGCCCTCATGGCCGAGGGGCGGTCGAACTCCGCCATCGCCGACCAGCTGTTCCTGGGCGCGAAGACGGTCGAGGCGCACGTCCGGCAGATCCTCCAGAAGCTCGACCTCGAGCAGTCCGCGGACGACCACCGACGCGTCCTGGCGGTGCTGCAGTACCTGCAGCACCCGCCAGGAGCGTCGGCCTAGGCGGATCAGGCGACGGGCCGCCGCCACAGGGGGATCGCCAGGGCGCCGGTGAGCAGCACCTGCGCGGCCTGGACGAGGTCGAGCGCCGTCCCCGTCGCGGCGAACAGCCCGAACGTCAGCAGGACGAACGCCACGACCGCGACGCGCGGCGCGGCCCGACCACGCAGCAGCGCCACGGCGAGGACCAGGGACCCGAGCGTGACCAGCAGGAAGCCCGCCATCTCGACGCCGAGCAGGTGCGTCACGTCGTCGTTGGCGGTGTCGACCAGCTCCCGGCCGGCCCCCTCGGGCAGCTCGGCCGCGAAGTGGACGACGGTCGTGAAGGCGAAGCTGCCCATCGCCGACAGGAGGCCGCCGAGGACGACGAGCACGCCGCCGACGGTGGCGAGGTTCCGGCCGCGCCCACGGACGAGGTGCGCGACGCCGATCGCGGCGCAGACGGCGATCAGCCCGAAGGCGACGACGTCGGCCAGCATCGCCGGCCACGCGTTGGCGTGGTTCTCGACCACGTGGTCGTAGGACAGGACGTCGTCGGCCGAGCTGTCGAGGCGTTCACCCCACGGGTGCGTGACGACGAGGACGGCCAGAGCGGCGGAGGCCGCGGCGAGGGTCGCCGCGACGAGGCGGATCCGCCCGGTGTGGACGGCCTCCGCGTGGTCGGTGTGCGGGGTGACGGGTGCGGTGGTGGTCATGTCCGAGACGCTAGGAAGTCAGGGCCGACCGACGGATCGTGGCGAGCGCGGGGATCCACCCCCGTGCTGGTACGGATGGCGCACCGGTGCCCGCGTCCCTACCGTGCTGGCATGTCATGGGCGCGCCGGGTCACGGTCGGGGTCGCGGCCCTCGCCGTCCTGCACGTCGTCCTGACCGTCGTCCTGCTGGTGGCCGACCCGACCGTCCGTTCCTGGGTCAGCCTCGGCATCGCCCTCGCCGTGGTGCCGACGACGTCCGGCCTCTCGGTCCTCGTCGCGCGCCGACCCGACGGCGCCGTGGTCGGCACCCTGCTCGGGCTGCTCTCGCTGTCGGTCGCGCACGTCGTCCCCAAGGAGGTCTGGCTCCAGTGGCTGCCCTCCACCGGGGACGAGGAGACGTGGGCGTGGCTGGTCGCGGTCACCGCGGAGAACGCGTGGTGGGTCCTCGGCGCGTTCGGCCTGCTGCTCCTCTACTTCCCCGACGGCACGCTGCCCTCGCGCCGCTGGCGGCTCGGTCCCGCCGCTCCTGGTCCTCTCCGTCGCCGGCGTGCAGGTCTACGGCGCGTTCGCCGACGAGCCGTTCCGGCCGCCGCTCCAGGACCTCGACCGCCCGTTCGGCGAGCCGCCGTCCTGGTCGAGGTGCTCGGCGCTCTCTTCTTCCTGATGCTGCCGCTCTTCGTGGCGTGCGCGGTGTCCCTGCGTCCTGCGGTTCCGCCGCGCCGGCCGCGTCCAGCGCCAGCAGATCAAGTGGCTGGCGCTCGCGGGGCTCGGGATGCCGCTCTACCCGCTGCTCTGCCGGTCTGGAGATCCTGGTCTGGGGCCAGGCGTCCTGGTTCAGCGCCGCGGTCGGGATCGCCTCGCTCGTCGCCACCCCGGTCGCCGCGGCGATCGCCGTGCTGCGACACGACCTCTACGACGTCGACAAGGCCCTGGTCCTCGGCCGTCACGTGGGGCGTGGTGACCGCCCTCCTCCTCGGGGCGTACGCCGCGGCGTCGTCGGTGGCGGGCCTGGCCGTCGGGCGCGACTCGGAGGCCGGCGCCGCGATCGGCACCGCGGCCGCCGCGCTCCTGCTGCTGCCCGCGCTGCGCGGCGTCCGACGCGTCGTCGACGCCCGCATCTACCCGCTCCGGCGAGCTGCCCTGGCCGCCGTCGACGCCCTGCACCGCGAGGTCAGCGCCGGGCGGGCACGTCCCGAGCAGCTCCAGGACGTCCTCCGCGAGGCGCTGCGCGACCCGGGGCTGCGGGTCGGCTACCGCGTGCCCGGCTCGGACGCGTACCTCGACGCGGACGGCGGGGCGGTTCCCGACGGACGGCGTGGCCGTGCTGCTCGACGAGGAGCAGACCGGCGTCCTGGTGCCCGGGTCCGGGCCGGCGTCCCCGGAGCTGCTCGCGCGAGGTCGCCGACCGCTGCAGCACGCTCGTCGAGGTCGTCCGGCTCCGGTCGGAGGTGGCCGGGCGCTGCGCGAGGCGGAGTCGAGCCGGGCCCGCCTCGTCGAGATCGGCTACGAGGAGCGCCGGCGGATGGAGCGCGACCTGCACGACGGCGCGCAGCAGCGGCTGGTCTCCCTCGGCATGCAGCTGCGGCTGGCGCAGCGGCACCTCGACGACGGCACGGTCGACGTCGACGGCCTGCTCGACCAGAGCGTCGCCGAGCTCGGCACCGCGGTCGCCGAGCTGCGCCAGATCGCGCACGGGCTGCGGCCGAGCAGCCTGGACGACGGCCTGCCCGCCGCGCTGTCCAACCTGGTGCGCAGCGTGCCGATGACCGTCGACATGGACGTCGACGACGGCCCGCTGCCGGACGCGGTCGCCACGACCGCGTACTACGTGGCCAGCGAGGCGATCACCAACGCGGTCAAGCACGCCGAGGCGACCCGGATCGTGCTCGCAGGTCGTCCGCCGCGGCGGCCAGCTGCTCGTCCGGGTCACCGACGACGGCTGCGGCGGCGCCCACCTCGGCGCTGCGGTCCGGCCTGCGGCGACCGGGTCGCCGCCCTCGGCGGCTCGCTGCAGGTGGCCAGTCCCGACGGTCGCGGCACCGAGGTGGAGGCGGCGCTCCCGTGCGCATCGTGATCGGCGAGGACTCGGCCCTCTTCCGCGAGGGCCTGGCCCGGCTGCTCGAGGACGCCGGCCACGAGGTGGTCGGCCGGGCCGCGGACGCGGTCACGCTGGTCGAGGTCGTCGAGCAGGAGCTGCCGGACCTCGCGATCATCGACGTCCGGATGCCCCCGGACGGCACCGACGACGGCGCCCGCGCGGCCGCGGACCTCCGCGAGCGGCAGCCCGACCTGGCCATCGTGCTGCTCTCCCAGCACGTCGAGACCCGGCACTCGGTCGAGCTGGTCGCCGGGGGCCGCTTCGGCTACCTGCTCAAGGACCGGGTCTTCGACGTCGACGACTTCCTCGACGCGCTGCGCCGGGTCGCCGCGGGCGGCTCCGCCCTCGACCCCGAGGTGGTCGCGACGCTGCTCGGCCCGCGTCGCGAGCGACGACCCGCTGGCCCGGCTCACCCCGCGCGAGCGCGAGGTGCTGGCGCTGATGGCCGAGGGCCGCACCAACGTCGGCATCGCCCGCCGGCTGTGGCTGACCGACCGGACCGTCGAGACGCACGTCGGCAGCATCATCGGAAGCTCGGCCTCACGAGTCCGAGGAGGAGCACCGCCGGGTGCTCGCCGTCCTCACCTGGCTCGGCGTCCGGCAGCAGAACTAGGCCTCAGGCCTCGGCGGGCGGCTCCGGCTCCTGCTGCGCGCGCTTCTGCTGCTCGTACTTCTTGCGCTGCTCCTCGGCCCGCTCCCGGACCTGGCGGAGGAACTCGTCGTCCCTCTCCGGGTCGGTCGCGGCCACCCGCCCGGGGCGGTCGTACTCCGGGAAGGCGGGGGTGGAGCGCTCGTACGAGCTGAGGCCGCGGGGACCCTGGCCCTCGGGCCGACCCAGGACGTACCAGGCCAGCACGCCGATGACCTGGAAGAACGCGACGATGAACAGCCACCCCAGCTTGGGCAGCCGGCGGATGGCGCCGTCGTTCGCGCCGAGCACGTCGATGATCGTGAAGACCCACACGGCGAACCAGACGACCCCGAGGAGCAGCTCGAGCTTGATCACGCCGGGATCATCACATGATTCACTCGATCGGTGGGCCGGATCGAGGACGCCTTCTCGGCCGCGCCGCGGAAGAGGTTCCTCCCGCGCGGCGCCCGGTGGCGAGCCGGCTTCGACGGCCCGATCCAGATCGGCGAGGGACAGACGAACTCGCAGCCGGCCACCGTCGAGGCGATGCTGCGGTTGCTCGACGTCCGCGCCGGCGACCGCGTGCTCGACGTCGGGAGCGGCTCCGGCTGGACCACCGCCCTGCTCGGCCACCTCGTCGGCCCGGACGGCTGGGTGCTCGGGCTCGAGCTGGAGCCCCGGCTCGTGCGGTTCGGGTCGGACAACCTCGCGGGGCTCGAGCTGTCGTGGGTGCGCATCGAGGAGGCGGCACCCGGCACGCTCGGCCGGCCGGAGGAAGCGCCGTTCGACCGGATCCTGGTCTCCGCGATGGCCCGGTGGCTGCCCGAGGAGCTGGTCGGACAGCTCGGCGACGACGGCCGACTGGTGGTGCCGGTGAACGGCGAGATGCTGCTGGTCCGGCGAACGCCTGGCGGGACCGAGACGACCTCGCACGGGCAGTACCGGTTCGTCCCGTTACGGTGAAGCCCGTGTCCGACCCCGCCGCCACCGGCGAGCCCACCGATCTCGGCGAGGAGCTCGTCCGGCTCGCCTCCGCCGACAACTTCCGCGACGTGGCCGGAGTCGACGAGCCGTACGTCGCCGCCGACGGTGCCCCGCTCAAGCGCGGTGTCGCCTTCCGCTCCAACGAGCTGCAGCTGAGCGACGCCGACGCGCACTCGGTGTCGACGCTCGGCGTGACCGCGGTCTACGACCTGCGGCACGACCACGAGGTCGAGGCGCACCCCGACGTCCCGGTGCCCGGCGCCGAGTGGTTCCACCTCGAGGTCAAGGGCATCCCGATGGACGCCGTCAGCAACCTCGAGACCCGTGAGGCCGCGACCGAGGTGATGCACGAGGTCTACCGCAGCTTCGTCGACAAGCCCGGTGCCCGGGCCGCGTTCAGCGAGCTGCTCACCCGCATCGCCGACCACGACGGCGCCCACCTGTTCCACTGCACCGCCGGCAAGGACCGCACCGGCTGGGCGTCGGCACTGCTCCTCCACGTGGCGGGCGTCGACGACGACACGATCCTGGCCGACTACCTGCTGACCAACGACTTCTCCTCGGGCACCCGCGACAAGTACCTCGGTCTCGTCGCCGAGCACCTGGGTGCCGACAAGGTCGACGTCTACGAGCGGGTGATGGTCGCGGATGCGGACTACCTCCGGACGGCGTACGACACCGCGGCCGCGGCGTACGGCGACGTCGACGGCTACCTGCGCGACGGCCTCGGCCTGGACGACGCGACGCTCGCCCGCCTGCGTGGCCGGCTGCGTGACTGAGCGTCAGTCGCTGCGGTTGACGTTCCGCCCCGGTTCCTGAGGGATCAGCAGCTCGCCGGTGTCCGGGTCCTTGAAGCCGACCTGGACCTCCTCCGAGGTCTTGTGCCGCTGGGCCTGCGCGTACGACGCGTAGGCCCGCCGGTCCGCGTCGGTCAGCTCCGGCCGGTCGACGAACAGCGTCCGCAACGAGCGCGGCCACAGCTTGCGGGCCAGCACGACGTTGACCTCGATCCCGATCACGCCCATGAACGAGGCCACGTAGATGATGCCGATCAGGCCGAGGACCAGGCCGAACGCGGCGTCCATGCCGCGGGTGCCGGCCAGGATCGACGTCGTGTAGTACTGGCCGACCTCCTGGAGCACCAGCCACAGCACCGCGACCGTGAACGCGCCCGGGGCCGCGCGCCGGAGGTGGTGCCGCCGCGCGGCGGCGAGCCGGAAGACGACGGTGAGCAGCAGGCCGATGATCACGACGTTGGCCAGCCTGATGAGCCACCGCACGGGCGCGGAGTCCCCGAACACCTCCGCCCCGATGATCGACACCGTCGTGATCGCCACGACGAAGGCGCCCGAGGTGAGGAGCAGGAGCAGGCTGCGCACCCGGAGGGCGATCGGGTTCGGGCCGGTTGTTGCGCGGCACCGACCAGGCGACGTTCAGCGCGTTCTGGAGCGCCTGCCCGAGGCCGAGCGAGCCGTACGTCGCCGCCAGCACCCCGATGATCACACCGGTCGTCGAGCCCTGGAGTCCGTCCGGCCGGCCCAGCTCCTCACCGATGATCGGGAAGGTCGCCAGCGCCGAGTCGAGGACCTGCTCCTGGAGGTCGGGGTTGCCCTGCAGGACGAAGCCGAAGATCGACGTCGCGAGCAGCAGGATCGGGAAGATGGCCAGCGTCGCGTAGAAGCTGATGATCGCCGCCGAGGTAGGGACCCTGGTCGTCGACGAACTTGAAGAAGACCCCGATGGGGATGCCGAGGACCGACCTCTTGCGCTGCGCGCGGTCGAGCGTGTCGACGAACCCCACCTGCGGAGGCTACCTACCCCGTCACCGTGAGGGTGCCGTCGGCGTCCGTCGTGAAGAGCTGCACTCCCTCGGAGACCTCGGGCTGGTCGGCCCGCAGGGCGACCGCGATCTTGTTGGCCGCGTTGCGGGCGACGTCGAGGACGACCTCGACGGCCTCGGCGTCACTGAGGTGCTTGCGCACGTCGTCGACGACGTTCTGCGGGATCGCCGTCGGGGTCCAGATCATCGCGTCGGTCAGCGCCAGCGCGGCCTTGGTCGCCTCGGGGAGGTCGCTCGCCGCGTAGTCGTCGACGGCCGCGAACTCGGCATCGCCGGCGCCGTCGTCGATCGCGTCCTGGGACCGGCGTGACGAGCAGAGCCGGCAGTCGTGCTGGCGGGCGCCGCGCAGCCGGACGAGCTCGGTGAGCGTCGGGTCGAGGGCGCGGTGCTGGGCGACCGAGACCATGAGCTCCTCGATGGAGTCCCACACGCTGGTGACCGGGTAGCGCCTGGCCGGCTCGGGCCACTCCGACGGACCGAACAGCGCGTCGAGGGCCGATCGCACCCGTGGTGCCATGTCGGAGATCCACACCATCTGGACGACGTCGAACTGGTGCTTGCCCGTCGCCAGCGAGAAGTCGTCACGCATGCCGTCGTCGATGACCGAGACGTCCGTCCCGAACTGCTCGGCGAAGCGCGCCACCGCGGGCGACTCCAGCACCTCGTCGTGGACACCGCCGGGACGGACCTCCTGCAGCTTGGCGAACGCCGCCTCGACGTCGGGAGCGACGAACCTCAGGGCAGCGCTTCCGGAGTCCACTCCTTGACGCTACTCCTGCCCTCGCGACCGCTCACCGCGCGTTGCACTGGATCCCGGCGGCGTGCATCGCCTCGATCTCGGGAGGGCCGGCGTCGATCGTCTCGAGGAAGGTGGCGTTGGCGGTGTTGAACGCCGCTTGGTCGCCGGTGCGCGCGGCCGTCACCACCAGGGCATCGGCGGAGTCGGAGAACCGCCGGTAGTCGTCGAAGGCGTCCGCGGCCGCGCGATCCGCGTCCGCCACCACGAGGGCGTCCACCCGCGCGTCGAAGGCCCGGATGGCCGCGACCAGCGGCCGGTGCTTGCCCAGGAACTGCTCGATGGTCACGGCGTTGCCGATGTCGATGGCCAGCACGTCGGTCAGGAGGTCGCGGCAGAGCGCGGTGACCTGGTCGGCGTACCCCGCGGGTGCGGACGGCGAGCTGGACGGGGAGCTGGACGGGGAGCTCGTCGGTGGGGACGGTTCCGTCGGCGCGGCGTCAGGGTCCCCGTCCCCGCCACAGCCGGAGACGAGCACCAGCGCCACCATCGCCGTCGCGGTGCGGAGCATTCCGTGCCTGGTCCCTCTCATGACCCCACGCTCGCGCGGCCGGCGGCCCACCCGCCAGGGAAGGCGCTCCCGAGCAACCGGGAAGCACTCCCGCGGGCTCAGCCGACCTTGCGGACCTCGACCGGCACGACCGCTCCCGGCGACGCGACCTCGTAGGCGTACGCCTCCTTGATGTCGCGCTTCCCGGAGTCGGTGAACACCAGCATCCGCCGGCCGTCCGTGCGCACCCGGACCAGGCCGTAGGCCGAGCGCCGGAAGCCGAAGAACGACGGCCCGGTCGGCTTCCCGGGCGGCACCTGACGGGTCGACCAGCCGACGGTCTCGAAGAAGGCGACCATCTCGGTGACGAACACCAGACCGGCGTCGTCGCGCGAGTGCCGGCCCAGGCTGCTGACCAGGGTCGCGCGCGGGTGGATGTACTCGACCCGGCTGTTCTCGTCGCCCGACGAGATCACCGACACGACCGGCGAGACGGCGCGGAGGAAGTCCGGGCTGAACTCGTGCGAGCCGTGGTGCGGCACCTTGAACACCTCGGAGGTGAGGTCGATGTCGCCGTCGTCGTGGTCCTTGACGAGGGCCTCCTCGACCGGGTTGTTGAGGTCGCCGGCGAAGAGCATCCGGACGTTGCCGTAGGTCAGCCGCAGCACGATGGAGTGGCCGTTGATCGTGTGCGAGTCGCTCAGGGCGCCCGGTTCGTAGCCCAGGTGTGCCATCGGGACGCCGTCCTTGGGAGCGCGCAGGAACGCCAGCCCGGGAGTGCCGCCGGCGCTGGTCTGGATCGGGCCGAGCACCTCGACCCCGATCCCCTCCGGCGCCAGGAAGTCGAACGCGTCGTCGACGCCGCGGGCCAGCCGGCGGAACTCGATCGGGCCCGCGTCGGCCTGCCAGCCGGTCAGCGCGCGGCGCCAGGCCTGGAAGAACTTGTTCATCACGGTCGCGGGCACGGCGGTGATGTCGGTCTCCAGGCCGGTGATGACGGTGCGGGTGCCGGACTTCTTCGTGGTGCCGAAGGACTCCAGCTCCGGCACGCTGCTCGGCCGCTTGACCAGGCCGTTGTGGAAGACCCGGGCCGGGTGGGCGAAGAAGCGCTTCCGGACGGAGCCGTTGGTCTCGGACTCCCGGATCTCGGGCAGGCCGCCGAAGTGGTCGGCGTCGCCGTGGCTCACGATCATCGCGTCGATGGTCTGCCGGGCGGTGGCCGTCGTGTCCGGGAACCGGCTGGCCAGGAAGCGCGCGAACATCACGTTCTCGCCGCCGTCGATGGTGATGACCTTGCCGCCCGGAGTCTGGACGAGGGTCGCGTCACCCTGCTGGACGTCGACGAACGTGACCCGCAGGACCGTGGAGTCCGCGACGGGCACGGCGACGTCGCGGGTCGTCCCACCGATCGTCGTACGCCGCTGCAGGAACCCCGCCTGGTCGAAGCGGGTCAGCGACCCGTCGGCCCCGGTCCTCCACGACGGCACCGTCACCTCGAGCTTGCTCGCGGTCGTGGCCACCACGGACACGCTGTCGCCCCAGGCCAGCAGCGCGAGCGCCTTCCCGGCCGCGTCCCGGAGCACGGCGAAGTCCACGTCGACGGAGTACGGATCGCCCATCCTCGGATGGTGCGCCCGTCGCACCGCGGCCGGAATAGCCCGTTCGGGCTCTGTCGCCGGTCCGTCGCCGACCAGTCGTCAGTAGCTCTTGGGCAGGCCCAGCGAGTGCATCGCCACGAAGTTGAGGATCATCTCCCGGCTGACGGGGGCGATCCGGCCGGCGCGGGTCGCGACGAGGAGGCCCGCCATGCCGTACTCCTGGGTGATCCCGTTGCCGCCGTGGGTCTGCACCGCGCGGTCGGCCGCGTCGCAGGCGGCCTCGGCGGCGGCGTACTTCGCCATGTTGGCGGCCTCGCCGGCACCCATGTCGTCCCCCGCGTCGTAGAGCGCCGCGGCCTTCTGGGTCATCAGGCGGGCCATCTCGATCTCGATGTGGCTCTGCGCGAGCGGGTGCGCGATGGCCTGGTGGGAGCCGATGGCGTCCTGGAAGACCACCCGCTCCTTGGCGTACTGCGACGCCTTGTCCAGCGCGAACCGCGCGAGGCCCGTGGAGAACGACGCCGCCATGATCCGCTCGGGGTTGAGGCCGGCGAAGAGCTGGACGAGCCCGCCGTCCTCGTCACCGACGATCGCGTCGGCGGGCAGCCGGACGTCGTCCAGGAAGACCGTGAACTGGAGCTCGGGGCTGACGATCTCCATCGGGATCGCCTTGAACTCGAAGCCCGTCGCGTCGGTCGGGACCACGAACAGCACCGGCTTCACCTTGCCGGTCCTGGCGTCCTCGGCGCGCGCGACGACGAGCACGTTGTCGGCCTCGTCGACGCCGGAGATGTAGATCTTGCGGCCGTTGAGCACCCACTCGTCGCCGTCCCTCCGGGCGGTCGTGGTGATGTTGTGGGTGTTCGTGCCGGCGTCCGGCTCGGTGATCGCGAACGCCATCGTCGAGGTGCCGTCGCAGATGCCGGGGAGCCACTGCTGCTTCTGCTCCTCGGTGCCGTAGCGGCTGATGATGGTCCCGCAGATCGCCGGGCTGACGACCATGAGCAGCAACGGGCAGCCCTGCGCGGCGAGCTCCTCGCACACCGCGGCGATGTCGCCGATGCCGCCGCCCCCGCCGCCGTACTCCTCGGGGATGTTGATGCCGAGGTAGCCGTTCTTGCCGATCTCGAGCCACAGGTCGGTGGTCTTGCCGCCGGAGCGCGCCTTCTCCACGAAGTAGTCGCGGCCGTACTTGCCCGCGAGCTTCGCCACCTCCTTGCGCAGGGCCTGGCGCTCCTCGGTCTCGCTGAACGTGCTGCTCACTCTGACTCCTCTGTTGCTTCCTCGACCACGGCAAGGACCTCCCCGGCAGCGACCTGCTGTCCGGGCTTCACGTCGATCTCGGCGACCGTGCCGGCGTGCGGCGCGCTCACCCGGTGCTGCATCTTCATGGCCTCGAGGACCAGGACGACCTGGCCGGCCTCGACCTGCTGGCCGGCCTCGACGGCGACGCTGACGACCGTTCCGGGCATCGGCGCCAGCAGGCTGCCGGTCGCGACCGCGTCGGCCGGGTCGACGAACCGTGGCGTGAGCCGCAGGGCGACGTGCCCGCCCGGCCAGTCGACGTCCACGGCCTGCCCGACGACGGCGACGGCGTACGTCGTCCGCAGACCCTCCGCGTCCAGCGTCACCGCCGTCGGGCCGGCAGCCACCACGGTCACCCCGTCGACGGAGTAGCCGTCCCGGCCGCCGAACCAGTGGACGGCGGTGCCGTCCTCGAACTCGGTGACCTGCGGCTGCGACGCCACGTTGCGGAACGCGACCGGGATGCCGCGCTGCACGGTCCGCGCGGCGCCCGCCCGCTCGGCCAGGGCGATCGCCGCGGCCACCGCAGCGCTGACCCGCCCGTTCTGTTCGGGCGGGTCGGCGGCCCGGTCGTCCAGGAAGGCCGTGCTCACGTGTCCCGCGAGGAACTCCTCGTCGCGCAGGATCGAGACGAGCAGGTCCCGGTTGGTGACGAGCCCGTGGATCCTGGCCCGGGACAGGACGTCGGCCAGGGCCCGTGCCGCCTGCGACCGGGTCGGTGCCCACGAGACGACCTTGGCGAGCATCGCGTCGTAGTGCGTCGACACCTCGCTGCCGGACTCGAAGCCCGCGTCGACCCGGATGCCCGGGCCCTCGGGGATCTCGAACGTCGTCAGCCGACCGCTCTGCGGCTGGTAGTCGGCAGCGGGGTCCTCGGCGTAGAGCCGGACCTCGATCGCGTGTCCACGCGCCATGTCCTCGTGGTCCCACGTGACCGTCGACGGGTCCTCGGCCACCATCAGCTGGTGCTCGACGAGGTCGATGCCGTGCACGAGCTCGGTCACCGGGTGCTCGACCTGGAGCCGGGTGTTCATCTCGAGGAAGAAGAACCGCTCCGTGGCCGGGTCGTAGAGGAACTCGACGGTGCCCGCGCCGCGGTAGTCGACGGCCGCCGCCGCGTCGCGGGCGGCCTCGTGCAGCGCGGACCGGACCTCGTCGGAGAGCCTCGGGGCGGGCGCCTCCTCGACGACCTTCTGGTGCCGGCGCTGGACCGAGCAGTCGCGCTCCCCGAGCACGAGCACCCGGCCGTGGCCGTCGCCGAGCACCTGCACCTCGACGTGCCGGCCGCGCTCGACGTAGGGCTCGACGAAGACGGTGCCGTCACCGAACGCGGACAGCGCCTCGGCCTCGGCCGTCGCGATCTCGCCCGGCAGGTCCGCCAGCACGCGGACGATCCGCATGCCGCGGCCGCCACCTCCGGCCGAGGCCTTCACGAGCAGCGGCAGGTCGGCCTCCGTGGGCGAGGACGGCGCCTCGAGGACCGGCACGCCGGCCGCGCGCATCAGCTCCTTGGCGCCGATCTTCGAGCCCATCGAGTCGATCGACTCCGGCGTGGGACCGACCCAGGTCAGCCCGGCCGCCTCGACCGCGCGCGCGAACGCGGCGTTCTCGGACAGGAAGCCGTAGCCGGGGTGGATCGCGTCCGCGCCCGCCGCCTGTCGCCGCGGCGAGCACCGCGTCGACGTCGAGGTAGGTCTCGGCGGGGGTGTTGCCGGGCAGCCGGACGGCGGTGTCGGCCTCGCGGACGTACGGCAGGCCGGCGTCCGCGTCGGAGTGGATCGCGACGGTCGAGATGCCGAGCGTGCGGCAGGTCCGGAAGACGCGGGACGCGATCTCGGCGCGGTTGGCCACCATCAGTCGCTGGATCACGGGCGGAACACCCCGAACCGGTCGGTGCCGGCGTACGGCTTGTTCTCGATCACCGAGAGGCAGATGCCGAGGATCGTCCGGGTGTCCCGCGGGTCGATGACGCCGTCGTCGTAGAGCATCCCGGAGAGGAAGAACGGCAGCGACTGCTCCTCGATCTGGGCCTCGACGATCTCCTTGACGCCCTGGAAGCCCTCGGCGTCGAAGACCTCGCCCTTCGACTCGGCGGACTGCTGGGCGACGATCTCGAGGACGCCGGCGAGCTGCTGCGGACCCATCACCGCGGACTTCGCGGACGGCCAGGTGAAGAGGAACCGCGGGTCGTAGCCGCGGCCGTTCATGCCGTAGTTCCCGGCGCCGTACGACGCGCCCATGATCACGCTGAGGTGCGGCACCGTCGAGTTGGAGACCGCGTTGATCATCATCGCGCCGTGCTTGATGATCCCGCCCTGCTCGTACTCCTTGCCGACCATGTAGCCGGTCGTGTTGTGCAGGAACAGCAGCGGGGTGTCGACCTGGTTGGCGAGCTGGATGAACTGCGTCGCCTTCTGCGCCTCCTCGCTGAACAGCACGCCCTGGGCGTTGGCGAGGATGCCGATCGGCCGGCCGTGCAGCTTGGCCCAGCCGGTGACGAGCGACGAGCCGTAGAGCGGCTTGAACTCGTCGAACACAGCGCCGTTGGTCGCTGAGACCCCGTCACAGATCCGGGCGATCACCTCGCGCGGGTCGAACGGCTCCTTGAGGTCGGCTCGGGATCAGGTCGAGCAGCTCGTCGGGGTCCGCGTCGGGCTCGGCCCAGGACGCGGGCGGGGCGGTGGCCTTGCGCCAGTTGAGTCGGGCCACGATCCGGCGGCCGATCCGGATCGCGTCGCGCTCGTCCTCGGCCAGGTAGTCCGCGAGGCCCGACGTCCGCGCGTGCATCTCGGCGCCGCCGAGCGACTCGTCGTCGGACTCCTCGCCGGTCGCCATCTTGACCAGCGGCGGACCGCCGAGGAACACCTTGGCCTGCTCGCGGACCATCACGACGTAGTCGGACATTCCCGGCACGTAGGCGCCGCCGGCGGTCGAGTTGCCGAAGACCAGCGCGACGGTCGGCTGCTTCGCGGCCGAGGACCGGGTGATGTCCCGGAACAGCTTGCCGCCCGGGATGAAGATCTCCTTCTGGGTCGGCAGGTCCGCGCCGCCGGACTCGACGAGCGCGATCGACGGCAGACCGTTCTCCTCGGCGATCTGCGAGGCGCGGAAGATCTTCTTGACCGTCCAGGGGTTGCTGGCGCCGCCCTTCACGGTCGGGTCGTTGGCGGTGATCATGCACTCGACGCCCTCGACGACGCCGATGCCGGTGACCACGCTCGCGCCCACGGCGAAGTCGGAGCCCCAGCCCGCGAGTGGCGAGAGCTCGAGGAACGCCGAGCCCTCGTCGACCAGCAGCTCGATGCGCTCGCGGGGCAGCAGCTTGCCGCGCTCGTGGTGCCGCGCGGCGTACTTCTCCCCGCCGCCGGCGACCGCCCTGGCGTTCTCGGTGTCGAGGGCCTCGAGCTTCGCCAGCATCGCCTCGCGGTTGGTCGTGACGGTCACTGCTCGACCACGGCCTTCATCCGTTCGAGCGTGGTGCGCATGCCCTTCTCGTTCGTGCGGCCGCGGAGGTGCCCCATCAGCGACCAGTAGAGGCGCATCGGCAGCATCGGCTCGAGCCGGAAGTACTCGGTGACCCTCGTGCCCGTGCCGTCGGCTTCGAGGCGGTATCCCCAGTTGTTGACCGCGATCTTCTCGGTCCCGACGGCGAACTCGAAGACCTCGTTCTCGACGCTCTTGGTCACCACGCACGGCGACCAGTACGTCGGTCCGACGCCGTTGCGCTTCACGTGGCCGGCGAAGGTCGCCCCGACCTCGGGACCGGTCGAACCCTTGGTCCACTTGGCCTCGAACGTCTCCGGCGAGAACTCGCCGATCCGGGTGACGTCGCTGACCAGGGCCCACACCTCCTCCACCGGTGCGTCCATGTGCAGCGACACCTCGGCGCCCAGCGGCTTCAGAAGACTCATCAGCTTGCGTATCCCATCAGTCGTGCGGCGAGATCGGTGAGCACCTCGGTGGCACCACCGCCGATCGGGAGGATCCGGGCGTCGCGGTAGTGCCGCTCCACCTCGGTCCCGTGCATGTAGCCCGTGCCGCCGTGCAGCTGCACGGCCTGGTCACAGACGTGGGTGGCCGCGTCGCACGCGGTCTGCTTCGCGAGGCACGCCTCGGCGATGACGTTCTCCCCGGCGACGTGCCGGCGGGCGACCTCGCGGGAGTAGGTGCGCGCCACCTCGACCTGGCGGCGCATCTCGACGAGCTTGTGCTGGACGACCTGGTTCGAGATCAGCGGCCGGCCGAACGTCTCCCGCTCGCGGCAGTACGCCGTCGTCAGCTCGAGCGACCGCGCGGCGATGCCGTAGGCGTGGACCGCGAGCGCGATCCGCTCGACGACGAACTGCTCGGCGATCTGGTAGAAACCCGAGTTCTCCTCGCCGACCAGGTTGGTCGCCGGGACCTGCACGTCGACGTACGACAGCTCGGCGGTGTCCGAGCAGTGCCAGCCCATCTTGCGCAGCGACCGGTCGACGGTGAACCCGGGCGTGCCGGCCTCGACGACGAGCAGCGAGACGCCGGCGTGGCCCGGCCCGCCGGTGCGGACGGCGGTGGTCACGAAGTCGGCGCGGACGCCGCTGGTGATGAAGGTCTTGGCACCGTTGACGACGTAGTGGTCACCCTCGCGCACCGCGGTGGTGCGGATGCCGGCGACGTCGGAGCCGCCACCGGGCTCGGTGATCGCGAGCGAGCCGATGGTCTCGCCGGCGATCGTCGGGCGCACGAACCGGTCGATCAGGTCGGCGTCGCCGGAGGAGGCGATGTGCGGCAGCGCGATGCCGCTCGTGAACAGCCCGGCCATCAGGCCGCTCGACGCACCGGCCGCGAACATCGCCTCCTGGAGGTCGACCGAGTCCATCAGGGTGCCACCGGAGCCGCCGACCTCCTCGGGGAACGCGACGCCGAGCAGGCCCTGCTTGCCGGCGGCCCGGTGCAGCTCGCGCGGGATCGAGCAGGCGTCCTCCCAGTCCTGGAGGTGAGGTGCCACCTCGCGGCGGACGAACTCGGTCCCGAGGTCGCGGATCTCGCTGTTCGACGGGGCGGTCATCAGAGCAGGTCCTCCTGGACGTGGACGATCCGCGACCGCAGCCACTCACCGAGCCCCTTGGCCTGCGGGTCGAACCGCGTCGACGCGGCCACGCCCTGGCCGAGCAGGCCGCGGATGACGACGTTGACCGCGCCGAGGTGCGGGAGCACGTAGACCTCGACGTCGAGGTCGGCCGCCTCCGGCAGCAGCTCACGGACCTTCCGCGGGCTGAGCATCTTGGCCAGCCAGGTGATCCGGGCCTCGCGCCGAGGGTCGCCGTCGTTGGCCACCCACAGCCCGACGTTGGCGTCGCCGCCCTTGTCGCCCGAGCGCGCATGCACGAACGTCCCGAACGGAGCCCGCCGGTTCACCGAGTCGATCGGCGCGGGGTACGGCGAGGCGCGGCGACCGGTCTCGTCGTCGGTGGCCGAGAACTCGGTCGGGTCGGCCACCACCTCACGACGCCCGTCGGCGTGCACGACCGTGTGCGCGACCTGCGAGCGTTCGACGTACTCGGGCCGGTAGACGCCGTACGGCGTCGGCTGCTGGGGCGGCGTGGTCATGGTGAACCCGGGGTACGACGCGAGCGCGAGCTCGACGGCCGGGCCGGTGAAGCGGCGCCCCACCGGGTCGGCCTGCGGGTCCATCACCGTGCACCGGAGCAGGGTCGAGGCACCCTCCTCCGTGTCCGCGTCCTGCTGGGGCAGCGCGACCCGGGACCAGCTCACCTCGGCGGCCGTGAGCGAGGGCGCGAGCTGGGTGCGGACCCACTCGGCCTTCTCCTCGACGTCGAGGCCGGTCAGCACGAACTCGACCTGGTTGCGGAAGCCGCCCAGCTCGTTGACGCAGACCTTGAGCCGCTCGGGCGGAGCCTGGCCGCGCACGTCGGTGATCGCGACCCGGTCCGGGCCCTCCTGCGCCAGGCGGATGGAGCCGAGGTCCGCGGTGACGTCCGGGTTCAGGTAGTGCGTCGTCTGGATCTCGTACACGAGCTGCGCGGTGACCGTGTCGACGGTGACCGCGCCGCCCGTGCCGTCGTGCTTGGTGATCACGCTGGAGCCGTCGGCAGCGATCTCCGCGACGGGGAAGCCCAGCGGCCTGGTCGGGTCCATGCCCTCCTGCACGAGCCGTCGGAAGCCGGAGAAGTTGCCGCCCGTCGCCTGGGCGCCGCACTCGATGACGTGACCGGCGACCACGGCGCCGGCGAGCTCGTCGTAGGACGTCGGCGTCCACCCGTGGTGCGCGACCGCCGGCCCCACGACCACGCTCGCGTCGGTGACGCGGCCCGTCACGACGACGTCCGCGCCGGCGGTGAGCGCCGCCGCGATGCCGAAGCCACCGAGGTAGGCGTTGGCCGTGAGCGCACCGTCGTAGAGGCCGAGCGGCCGGAGGTCGTCACCCTCCACGTGCGCGACCTGCGGATCGAGGCCGAGCCCCCGGGCCACCTCGCGGATCCGGTCGGCCAGGCCCGCGGGGTTGAGGCCGCCGGCGTTGCTGACGATCCTGACGCCCTGCTCGAGCGCCAGGCCGAGGCAGTCCTCGAGCTGCCGGGCGAAGGTTCGCGCGTACCCGAGCGACGGGTCCTTCATCGTGTCCCTGCCGAGGATCAGCATGGTCAGCTCGGCGAGGTAGTCGCCGGTGAGGACGTCCAGCCGGCCGCCCTCGAGCTGCTCGCGCATCGCCGAGAGCCGGTCGCCGTAGAAGCCGGAGCAGTTGCCGACGCGCAGCACGTCGCTCACGACGCCGCCCGCCCGTCGCCGGCCGGGCCGGCGAACGCCTGGGCGATCCGCAGCCAGTGCTCGGCGTCGTCGCCGACCGCGACCAGGTCCGTGTCGTCGCGGTGCACGCGCTGGGTGACGAGCAGGCAGAAGTCGTACGCCGACCCGGCCACCCGCTGCCGCGGCGCCGTCGGGACCCCACGCCCAGACCTCGCCGGAGGGGGCCGTCAGCTCGACGCGGAACTCCTCGGCCGGAGGCTCCTCCTCCTGCACGCCGAAGGCGAAGTTGCGGGTGCGGACGCCGAGGTGCGCGACGTGCCTGATCCGGTCGGTGGGCTCGGGCCGACGCTGCCCGAGCTCCTGGGCGGCTGCGTCGTAGACGTCCAGCGCATGGGCCCAGGTCTCCATGAACCGCGCCGTCGCCATCGAGGCCGGCGACATCGGCGGACCGAACCACGGCAGCTTCATGCCGTCGGGGACCTCGGTCAGGGCGTGCTGCAGAGCCGTCCGTCCGCCGGCCCAGCGCTCCAGGACCTCGTCGCGCGGAAGGGCGGCGAGCGCGTGGGCGCCGGCGTCCACGTACCCGAACGGGTCGGCGATGGCCTCCAGGACCACGGCGTCCCACGCCTCCTTGCCCGCCTCGCCGTGGAGCGAGTGCGCGGCCAGGATCGCCACCTCGTCGGTCCAGAGCAGGTGGGCGACGGAGGTGGCGACGGTCCAGCCCGCGGCGGGGGTCTGCCGCAGCCAGCCGTCGTCGCCGAGGCGGTCGACGGTGGCGCGGAGCTGGTCGCCCTCGGCGCGCAGGTCGTCGAGGAGCCCGGTCAGGAGGTCGCTCATGCGTGGGCCTCCCGGAGGGCAGCGTCGAGGGTGGTGGCCCACCGGTCGAGGATCCGGCTCCGCCGCCGGTGGTCGTCGGTGATGGTCCCGGCGAGCCCCAGCCCGCGGACCAGGTCGAGGGTCGCCTGGACGAGCTCGCGGACGCCTGGCTGCGACTCGTCGGCGCCGAGCAGCTCGACGGTGAGGCGGTGCACCTCACGGCCGACGCGCTGCTCGAGCGGGGCGACCGCGGCGAGCAGGGCCTCGTCGGTGCGTGCCGCGACCCAGAGCTCGAGCGCGGCCGTGAAGACCGGCGAGGTGAAGTGGTCGCCCAGCACCTGGAGCACCGCACGCGTGCGCTTCGCGCCGGTCGGGAGCCTGCGGGACGCCTCGGCCAGCTCGGCGCCGCGCTTCTCGGTGAGGTGCTCCACCGCGGCGACCACGAGGTCGTTCTTGGTCGGGAAGTGGTGCAGCTGGGCGCCGCGGCTGACGCCGGCGCGCTCGCTGACGAGCGTGGTCGAGGTGCCGCTGAACCCGCGCTCGACGAGCAGCTCGACCGTGGCGTCCATGAGTCGCGCCCGCATGGCCCGGGTGCGCTCCTCCTGGGGCACCCGCACGGTCGACGTCGTCACGCGCCCAGCGTGGCGGGTCCGCAACAAACAGTCAAGCCTGCTTGTTATTGCGCCCTTGGGCCTCAGCCGAACAGCGTGTAGCTGAACCTCGCATCGGCACCGGTGGCCGAGGTGCCGATCGGCGTCGTGACCTGCACGTCCACCGTGCCCAGCCCGTGGGGCGGCGACGTCACGGTGATCGACGTCGGCGAGCTGACCGTGACCGACGACGCGGCGGTGCCCCCGAAGTTCACCTCGGTGACGCCGGTGAAGTTGAGGCCGGTGATCGTGACCGTCGTCCCGCCGAACACGGTGCCCACGCTCGGGGAGACGGCCGTGACGTCCGGGCCCAGCGGCGGCGGGGGCGGTGGCGGCTCGGCGTCGACGTAGCGGAACCCGTCGAAGGCACCCGGCTTCGCGCGCCCGGCCTTGGTCGTGACCCAGATCCGGATCAGTCCCTCGACGTGGGCAGGTGCGACCACCCTCAGCTTCCTGTCGCTGATGACCCGGACGTCCGTGGCGCGGGTCTTGTCGAAGAAGACCTTCCGGGTCCTGGTGAAGTACCTGCCC
The DNA here is from genome assembly GCA_963815335.1 of uncultured Actinomycetota bacterium. Taxonomy (GTDB): domain Bacteria; phylum Actinomycetota; class Actinomycetes; order Propionibacteriales; family Nocardioidaceae; genus Nocardioides. The sequence continues at coordinate 446,765 of CAWFGL010000013.1, read as the reverse complement.
TTCAGGGTCACCACGGTCCCGCCGGTCGTGGCGCCCTGGTTCGGGCGCACCTTGTAGACCTCCGGCCGGGGCGGCTTCCGCTTCTCGGCGTCCACGCCGTGCGCCGGCGCGACCACCAGGCCGACCACCAGGGCGGTGGCGAGGACGGCTGCACGGAACGACGGGAGCACCGGAAGACGGTACCTGCGGGCGGACGACGACGTCAGCCGACTCCGCCTAGTCGAGACGCGCCACCAGCGGCAGACGTGACCGGGCGAACAGCCCGACGACCGTGGCGGTCAGCAGCGGCAGGACCAGGACCAGACCGAGGATCATCAGCCACGGGATGTCGAGGAACGGCCCGCTGCCGAACTCGCTCGAGCCGTCGGGCGAGATCATCCCGTAGTTCTGCGTGGTCAGCGGGTACGTGACCGCGATGCCCGGGATGAACCCGACCGCGGCGCCGAGCACCGCGCCGACGGACCCGACGACCACGGCGTAGGCCGCCGCGACCCCCCGTCGGGTCCGCGGCGAGGCCCCCACCGCCGCCAGGGTGGCCAGGTCCGGCCGGGCGTCGGAGAGCGCGAGGAACGTCGCGGTGAGCGTGCCGCCGAGCATCAGCACCGCGCCGAGCCCGACCAGGATCAGCTGCGCGATCAGCGCCTCGTCGTCGGCCTGGTAGCCGCGCTCGACGTAGAGGTTCGTCATGTCGTCGACGCCGGCGATGGCCTCCTGGACGGCCTTCTCCTGGTCCTCGGTCAGCTGGTCGCGACCGACGACAAGTCCCACCAGGGACGGCGCGACCCCGAGCTTCTCGGCGGCGGCGGTCGAGACGACGGCCGCCGGGCCGGCGGTCAGGGCGTCGACCTGCACGAACGCCGCCGGGACCTCGGCGACCCTCTTGTCGGTCTCCTCACCCGTCGCGTCCGAGAGGTGCTGGACGATCCGGACGGTCGTGGCGTCGGGGGCCGCGTCCCCCGAGTAGAAGGCGACGGCTCCCCCGCCGCGCAGCGCCTGCTCGCCGCGGGCCCGGTCGGCGGCGGCGACTCCGACGAGCGCGTCGGGCAGCGCGTCGTCCGACACGATCACCGATGCTCCGAGGGAGCCGCCGTAGCTGCTGAGCAGCGACTCCGTCCCCCGTGCCTTGACCTCGGTGAACGCGTAGCTGCCGTCGTCCTTGCCGACGTTCTCGGAGATGCCGAGCTGGTCGGTGACCGTCGCACCGGGCGCCTCGCGCAGGATGGCCGCCCGGTAGGCGTCCCACGCCGGGTCGACGTCGTACGACGTGACGACGCCGTACCCGTCGGACAGCGACGCCGTGTAGGTCTCCTCGCTCTCCTTCTGGTCCGAGGTGAGCCCGACGCCGAGCGCGACGACGCCCGCGACCGTGGCGGCGACCGCCGCGACGGCGGGCACCGTGCGGGTGCGGTGCCGGGCGGCGTCGCGCACGGCGTACCGGAGCACCAGGGGCAGCCGGCCGCTCACCCGGCCCAGGCCGGCGAGCACGAGCGGGATGAGCAGGATCATGCCGAGCACGGCCGGGATCGCGCTGGCGGCGATCATGATCTCGCCGCCACCGGTCGCACCGGTCACCGAGCCGGCGATGCCCGCACCCAGCAGGACGAGGCCGAGCACCGGCGACTTCAGGGAGGGAGCGCGGTCGCCGCGTCGACCGGCGAGCACGGCCACGACGTCCTGGCGCGAGGCGAGGTACGCCGGCACGACCGCGGCCAGGAACGCGCTGAGCATCCCGAAGGCGGCCACCCCGGCCAGGTGCAGCAGGGGTACCTCGAACGGGCCCAGGTAGGAGAAGGACTTGCTCTGCACGAACGGCACGAGGGCGCGCGCCACCCCGGTGCCGAGCACGACGCCGAGCACCGCCGCCACACCTCCGAGCACGACCGCGCTGCCGATGACCACACGCCGCGACTGCGTCGGGGTGCCGCCGGCCGCGGACATCAGCGCCAGGCTGCGCTGCTGCTTGCGGGCGCCCACCGCGAAGGCCGGGCCGGCCAGGAGCACGACCTCCATGAGGGCCATCACGACGACGAGCACGATCACCGCGAAGGTCGAGTCGGCGAACCCGGCGCTCTGCTGGGTGTTGAGGGGCCAGTCCTCGACGGGCGGCGGGTCCTCGACGACCGAGCGCGAGGTGACGAAGGCGCCCAGCTCGTTGAGAGCGCGGACCTGGGCCCACGTCACCGGCGCCCCGTCGACCAGCCACTCGTGCGCGGACGCCGCGTCGAGGTCGAACGTGCCGATCGGGCCGGCGGCGATCGGGTAGTTCCGGATCTCCGCGCTCTCGGCGGTGCCGACGATGACCGGGTCGACCTTCCCGGCGCCGGGGCTGTCGAGCGTCTCCCCGATGCCGTACCCCTTCGCGACCAGGACGTCGTTCACGACGACCTCCCCGGGCTCCTCCGGCCAGCGTCCCGAGGTGAGGTCGAAGAGGCCGCGGGTCGCGGGGTCGGCGAGGTCCACCTCCCGGAGCTCGGTCGAGACGGCGCCCTTCTCGGTGCGTACGTCGGTCTCGCCGGAGCGCAGCTCGATGAGCGCGGCGCCGCCGAGCACCCCCGACACCTCGTCGGCGGTCGGCATCTCCGCGCCGACGCCCTCGTCGCCGTAGCTGCCGGAGTACTCCATGGGGTCCGGTGCCTGCTCGACCCGCCCCTGGCCCTCCTGCACCGAGACGAGGGCCTCGGACGCGCCCATGCGGCGGTCGATCGACTCGACGCTGTTGACGTCGGACGTCTGCATCAGCACGTCGGCCGCGGTCACGGCCGTCACCGGCAGCGCGATCATGACCAGGACGAGGATGCTGCGGCCGCGATGGCGCAGCGCGTCGCGACGGGCGATGCGCAGCGGCAGGCGCCACGCCCCGAGGAGCCTGCTCATCGGGTCGCGCCCGCCTCCACGAGCGCCTCGACCTGGTCGGCGCCGGTCTCGTCGACGATGACGCCGTCGCGGAGGAACACGACCCGGTCGGCCCAGGCCGCGTGGCGGGCCTCGTGGGTCACCAGCACACCGGCCGCACCCGCGTCGCAGCGGGCGCGCAGCAGGCGGAGGATCTCCTCGCCGGTCTCGGTGTCGAGCGCGCCGGTCGGCTCGTCGGCCAGGATGAGGCGCCGCTCGCCGACCACCGCGCGGGCGATCGCGACCCGCTGCTGCTGGCCGCCGGACATGTTGTCCGGGAACCGGTCCGCGAGGTCGGCGATGCCGACCTCGGCCAGGGCCGCGCGCGCCAGCTCCCGGGCCTGCCGGGTGCCGAGCCCGTCCAGCTCGAGCGGCAGCGAGACGTTCTCGCCGGCGGTCAGCGCGGGGATCAGGTTGAAGTCCTGGAACACGTAGCCGATCGACGTCCGGCGCATCCGGGCCCGACCCTTCTGCCCGAGGGTGGCGAGGTCGGAGCCCTCGACCGAGACCGTCCCCGAGGTCGGGGCGTCGAGACCGCCGGCCAGGGTCAGGAGGGTGGACTTGCCCGAGCCCGACGGGCCCATGACGGCGACCAGCTCGCCGGCGTACGCGGTGAAGGACACCGCCTTGAGGGCCTGCACCGCCGTCTCGCCCTCGCCGTGGACGCGGGTCACGCTGTCGAGCTGCAGGACGGCGGTCATCGGTGGGTCCTCTCCCGGGAGCCGGCGGGTGCCGGGGTGGCTGCGGCCTTCTCGACGGCGGCGCGGCGCAGCCTGGCCTCGCAGTGGTCGAGCCACCGCACCTCGGCCTCCGCGTTGAAGATCAGCGAGTCGAGGACCAGGCCCCAGGCCAGGTCGTCGGAGGTCGCGTCGGTGCGGTCCCGCTTGAGGCGGGTGTAGTCCTGCAGGGCGGTCATCGTGGCGCTGCGCTGCTGCTGGATGACGGTGCCGATGTCGACACCGGGGACGGTCACGGCCAGGGCCAGCTTGATCGCGAGCTCGTCGCGCGGAGGCGTGGTCCGGCCGACGGGGGTGGTGAACCAGGTGGCGACCTCGTCGCGACCGGCGTCGGTGACCTCGTAGACCACGTGGCCCTCGCCGTCGGCACCCGACCCGCTGACCAGCCCGTCGCGCTCGAGTCGGGTCAGCGTCGTGTAGACCTGCCCGACGTTGAGCGGCCAGGTCGCCCCGGTCCGCCGCTCGAACTCGCTCCGGAGCTGGTAGCCGTACATCGGCCCCTCCTCCAGCAGCGCCAGCAGCGCCTGTCGCACCGACATCCGCGTCCTCCTCGGCTAGATACTCGGTATGTATACCCCGTATGCACCGCCGTCACAAGTCACCCCACGGGTGAGAAGTGCCGTGTTCCGCCACGCGGCGGCGCGATGCCGACCTAGCCTTTTCGTCATGTCGAGCACGCCGCCCGAGGGCCCCGAGCAGCCGGCCGCCCCGCCGATCCCGGCGGGCTACAAGCCCGGTGACTACATCCCCTACAAGGACCGCGACCCGAGCAACCCGACGGCCGTCGCCGGCGAGGCCGCCTGGACCGACCAGGTGCAGCAGCAGTCGCAGGCGTACGCCGCGCAGCACGGGACGAACGACCCCTACCGCGCGCTGTACGGGTGGGACGCCCCGGACCGGATCGAGCTGGCCGGCTGGACCCGCCGGGTGCTGGCGTACCTGTTCGACTCGTTCCTGGCGGTGATCGCCTTCGGTCCGGGCATCGTCGGCTACGTCCAGATCGCCCAGGACCTCAACGCCTACACGGACACCTACGGCAGCACGGACCTCGGACCCGGTTGGACGCCGCCGGAGTCGGCGTACCCGCTGCTCTTCCTCGGCCTCGTGCTGTACGTCGTCTTCTACTTCTACAACTGGTGCCTGCGCCAGGGCCGCACCGGCTACACGCTCGGCAAGACCGTGGTCGGGATCAAGCTGGTCGGCATGCACACCCGGCAGCCGGTCGGCACCGGCATGTCGTTCGTGCGCCAGCTCGCCCACATCGTCGACGGCCTGGTGTGCAACCTCGGCTACCTGTGGCCGATCTGGGACCGCAACAAGCAGACCTTCGCCGACAAGATCATGAGCACGATCGTGATCGTGCAGGCGCAGGACCAGCCGAAGGACCCGGCGGACTACGCCGCCCAGCCGCCCCCGCAGTAGTCGACCTCGCCGACTGCCGCCAGACTCGGTGGCATGTCGACGATCCTGATCACCGGCGCGTCCTCCGGCCTCGGCGCGGAGATGGCCCGCCAGCTCGCCGCGCGCGGGCACGACCTCGCGCTGTGCGCCCGCCGCGTCGACCGGCTCGAGGAGCTCAAGGCCGAGATCAAGGCCGCCGACCCGGGCCGCCGGGTCGAGGTCCGGGCGCTCGACGTCACCGACGACGACCAGGTCTTCGAGGTGTTCCGCGGCTTCCACGCCGACTTCCGGACCATCGACCGGGTCGTCGTCAACGCCGGCCTCGGCAAGGGCGCACCGCTGGGCACCGGCGGCCACGCGGCCAACCGCGAGACCGCGGTCGTCAACTTCCTCGGGGCGCTCGTGCAGTGCGACGCGGCCATGGAGATCTTCCGCGCCCAGGAGCGCGGCCACCTCGTGATGGTGTCCTCGATGTCGGCCATGCGCGGGCTGCCGAAGACGATGACGACGTACGCCGCGACCAAGGCCGGCGTCGCCCACCTGGCCGAGGGCCTGCGCAACGAGCTGTACGGCACCGACATCAAGGTGACCGTGCTCTACCCCGGCTACATCGCCTCGGAGATGAACGAGCACGTCCGGGACCGGACGCCGATGATGGTCTCGACGGAGAAGGGCGTCAGGGCGATGGTGTCGGCCATCGAGAAGGAGGTCGGCGACGCGTGCGTCCCGCCCCTCCCCTGGTCCGTCCTCGCGCCGGTCATGAGGTTCGCCCCGTTACCGGTGTTCAAGCGCATCCTGTAGCACCGGGTCCTCGGACGCGTCGTCCCCGATGCGCAGGTCCATCCCCGACAGCACGTGGCTGAGGCCGCGGTGGTTCTCGGTGCCCCAGGCGACGGCGACCGTCACCGCGCCGTAGCCGGCGAGCAGGCCGACCGCGAGCCGCGGGTCGAGGGGCGCCAGCAGGAAGACCGGGCCGACGCCGGTCGCGAGCTTGACGACGCGCGACGGCACGGTCCAGCCGGCCCGGCGCGCCACCGCCCGCGTCGAGACGACGAGCTCACCGACGGTGCGGCCCCCGACCAGCACCATGACGGCCTCGGCGGTGAACGGCACCGCCCACTGGAGCAGGCTCTGCGTGTCGACGTCGAGCGAGGACAACGGCCGGTCGAGCAGGTACAGGTGCAGTCCGCGGTAGGCCAGCGCGGACGCGGCGCCCAGCATCGCGACGAACAGCACGTCGCACACGAAGCCCATGAGGCGGCGTCCGATGCTGATCGTCGTGGGCAGCACCACGTCCGGTCGCTTGCGGCGCACCAGGAGCAGCGACACCAGCGACCCGACGGTCGCGCCGAGCGTGTTGACGAGCAGGTCGTCGACGTCGAAGAGGCGGTAGGGGCAGTCGTAGAGGTGCCAGACGCCGGTCCGCTGCGTGACCTCGATGAGGAGCGAGACGCCGAGGCCGAGGCCGGTCGCCAGGACCACGCCCCGGTGCAGGACGACCCGGACGAAGTAGCCGAGCGGCACGAACAGCAGCACGTTGAGGGCGATCTGGAGGAACGCCGGGTCCCGCAGCAACGACGCCGGCCCGTCCTCGGGCAGCCGGATCAGGCCCAGCGAGCCGAACAGCCTCAGCTGCGTGCCCTGGCAGCGGTAGGTGTCCTCCGCCGGCATCGGCAGCAGGGTGTAGGTCCACAGCGCCAGCGCGTACACGGCGGCGGTGACCAGTACGGCCAGGTCCGTCGGGCCGAGTCGGCCGTCGAGCCGGTACTGCACCGCGGCGACGGGGATCAGCAGGACGACGGCGAGGACCGACCCGAGGGCGATCGCGATCAGGGCGTTCGTCGCCTGGTCGGACACGCGCCCACGGTAGTGACCGATGAGTCGCACCCGCTCGGGGAGTCGGTGCTCGCATGACCTTCGTTCTCGTACCCGGCGCCGGCGGCGACGCCCACTACTGGTCCCGCGTGGCGCCGTTGCTCGGCGACGACACCGTCGCGGTGGCGATGCCGGCCGCCGACGACACCGCCGGTCTCGCGGCGTACGCCGACGCGATCGTCGAGGCCGCGGCCGGCGCCTCCGACATCACGCTCGTCGCCCAGTCGATGGGTGGCTACTCGGCCCCGCTCGTCGTCGACCGGCTCGACGTCCGGCGGCTCGTGCTGCTCAACGCGATGGTCCCCCGGCCGGGCGAGACGTTCAACGAGTGGTGGGAGGCGGTGGGTGTGCCCGAGCAGGAGGAGGAGTGGGACGACCGGCGGATCTTCTTCCACGACGTGCCGCCGGACGTCACGGACGAGATGTTCACGCGCGAGTTCGAGCAGTCCGACCGGCCCTGCGACGAGGTCTGGCCCCTCGACGCGTGGCCGGACGTCCCGACGTCCGCCATCACCGGGCGCGACGACCGGCTGTTCCCCGAGTGGCTCCAGCGGGCCTACCTGCGCGACCGGCTCGGCATCGAGCCGACCGTGATCGACGGCGGCCACCTGGTGGCGCTGTCGAACCCCGAGGGCCTCGCGGCTGCGCTCCTCAGCGGTACGTGACGTCGTCGCCGCTCAGGTGGCTGTGCTCGTTGAACGTCAGGAGCCGGGCCCCCGTCGAGCCGACCACGACGCGGGTCACCGAGGTGTTCACCATGACCGTGTTGAACCGCTGCCAGGCGGCGGCCAGCTTCTGCGGCCGGTCGCTGACGCCCGTCAACATCGCGGCCGCCGCGGCGATGGCGCCACCGGAGCTGACCACGACCACCGTGTGCCCGGTGTCGGCCGCCCGCGCCGCCTCCGCGAGCGCCGCGCGCACGCGGGTCGTGAAGGTCTCGAACGTCTCGTCGTACTCGTCGTCGTAGTTCGCCGACGCCCAGCGTCCGGTGGCTCGCTCGAACAGCACCTGGAACTCGCGCGGGTCGGAGACGTCGATCGGGATGTCGCCGGCCGCCTTCGCGTAGGTCTCGACGACCTTGAGGTGGTCGAACTCGTCCCACCGCGCGTCCGTCTCGAGAGGGACCGTCCAGCCGGCCGCCTTGACGATGCCCTCGGCGGTCTCGCGCTGGCGTCGGAGCGAGCCGTTGACGACCAGGACCGGCTCGGTGCCGGACGCCGCGAGCGAGTGACCGAGGGCGAGGCCCTGGGTCACGCCGACGTCGGACAGCACGTCGTAGTCGTCGGCGCCGAACGACGCCTGGCCATGACGCACCAGCAGCACGATCCCCATGCAGTCCCGCTTCCGTCGTCGTCCGTCAGGCAGCCACGGTAGTCACGACCCGGGCCCGGGCGACAGGGTCGACCCAGGTGTCCCGTGCGCGCAGGAGGCGGATCAGCGACCAGGCCACGAACGGGGTCGCGACGAGGATCGACATCGACCAGGCGTCGACCCGGGCGAGGCCCGAGAAGACCAGGCTGGTGAGCGTGGTCGTGACCGCGAGCTTGGTCGAGTAGCCGACCATCACGACCGGCGGAGCCGGCGTGGCCCGGGCCGAGCGCAGGTCCACCGCGAACGGGCGGCGGGCCGACCAGCGCATCGCCGACGAGACGACCTGGAGCACGACGACCACCCAGGTGCAGAGCAGGGCCGTGAGCTCGGACGCCGTCGGCACGCCCGCGCGGAGGCCCGCGAGGACGATCGTGGTGAACGAGGCCACCAGGAGGAACTCGGCCAGCACCCACGCGCGGGCGGCGAACACGGTGGCGGCACCGATCGGCAGGCTCTCGCGCCAGAGGCCGCCGCGGTGGTCGAGGCACCACGCGTTGACGCCGAACAGGAGCGCGCCACCCGAGGCCACCAGGCCCGGGAGGATCGTCATCTGGCTCCACGTCAGGTTGCCGGCCAGCGCCACGACACCCGGGCCCACGGCCAGCACCGCGACGCCGCGGCGCATCGGCACGGCCCGCCAGACGGAGCCGCGGTCGGTGCGGACGAGGCCGGCGAACGGGGAGCGCGGCATCCGCCGGGCGGCGTAGCGACCGGTCTCCATCCGGAGCTCGTCGCGGGGCGCGTGCCGCGCGGCCAGGTGAGCCGGGACGGCGCCGGCCACGACGGCCACCGCGAGGACGCCGAGCTCGAGCGCGACGGCGGCGACCCAGTGCCAGCCGAACCCGTCGACGAACGCGATGACCAGCCACCGCGTGGAGAGCGCGTCCAGGACGCTGCCGACGTGACCGGTGAGCTGGACGGCCACGGCGACCGAGGCCAGCACGACCCCGGCCGTGCGGACGATCGCGATCCCGTGCGAGGTCCGGCGGACCGCCTCGACGCTCCACGCGAGCACCTGGCCCGTGGCGGTGGCGAGCGCGATCCAGACGACCATGCCGAGCTGGGCGGCCAGGAGCGACGAGCGCTCGACGCCGTACGCCGTCGCGCCGAGCAGCACCCACGCCTGGATCAGCCACGCGATGTTGAGCGGGGCCATCAGCAGGGCGCCGAGGTGGTCGGTGGTCGGGCTGACGGGGTACGCGACACCGTGCTCGCGGCTGAGCAGCTCGCGGCCGCCGCCCGAGGCCACCGCCGAGGCGACGGCGAGGAACAGCAGGCCGGCCATCGCAGCGGGCAGGACCAGGCGGGCGTCGAGGGCGTAGCCCTCCTCGGTTCCGGCGCCCTCGATGAACGCGGGCACCAGGGCGGCGCTGAGGGTGAGACCGACGAAGACCGCGACGGTCAGCGCGAAGGCGCGCGGACGGCGGACCGTGGTGGTGCGGAAGGCGAGCAGGTGGGCGACGTCCTGGGTCGCGCGCCGTGCCTCAGTCCAGGAGGCTGCGGTAGGCACGAGCGCCCTCCTCGCCGGCCATCTCGCTCGCCGACGCGGACGCCACCTGGGCGCCGCCGCGCAGCACCAGGACCGACGAGCACGCCTCGACGGCGAGCTCGCGGAGGTGGGTGGACACGAGCACGCACGCGCCGCGGGAGCGGGCGTCGTTGATGACGTCGAGGGTGGCCTCGACGCCGATCGGGTCGACGCCGTCGAACGGCTCGTCGAGGAGCAGCACCGTGGGCTCGTGGAGCGCGGCGAGGCAGACGGACAGGCGGCGACCCATGCCGTGCGAGAAGCCGGTGGTCACGCGGTGCGCGACGTCGCCGAGCTCGAACCGCTCGAGCAGGTCGCGGGCCCGCTCCTCCCAGCTGTCCAGGCGGCGCAGCCGGGCGGACAGCTGCAGGTGCTCCCACGGGGTGGCGCGCGGGACCAGTCCGCCGACGTCGGGGCAGTAGCCGACCGAGCGCTTCACCTCGAGCGCGTGCGTGCGGACGTCCCAGCCGTCGACCCGGGCACTGCCCCAGGTCGGAGGGACCACGCCGGCGAGCACGCGCATCGTGGTCGACTTGCCGGCGCCGTTGCGGCCGAGCAGGGCCGTCGACTGGCCGGCGTACGCCTGCAGGTCGACGCCCGCCACGGCCTCCACCTCGCCGAAGCGGACGTGCAGGCTCCGGACGTCGACGACGGGATCGGCTTCCACGGGAGGAATCCTCCCGTGGGGGCGTGGCTCGCGTCCGGCGAATGTGGAGATTCCGGACGTTCGGATGAACGGCCCGGGCCTCGCGGGCTACTGCGGCAGGACGGGCAGGGTCGGCCACCGGTCGCTGGCCCAGCTCGGCCAGCTCGGGTGTCCCTCCGGAGGCTCCGGCATCGGACCGTAGGTGAGCTCGGCCGCCGTGGGCGGCTGCACCAGGGCGACGAAGCGGTCGTGGTCGTCGGCGGTCATCTCGAAGGTCGTCCCGGGGGACTCGACCCACCGTCGGTCGCAGCGCCGGCGTCGTTCGGGCTCGGGCAGCGTCAGGTGCTCCAGGGAGAAGTCCGCATCCACCAGCCCGGCGATGGCCCGGATCGCGTAGCGCTCCTCCGGCGACCAGCAGCCGAAGTCGAGGATCACCGAGGACCCGCTCCGGAGCACCTCGTGCGCGACCCAGATCATCCGGCCCTCGAGGATGTCCCGGCGTCCGTCGGCGTCGTTGTGCGCGAAGAGCGGCGCCATCCACTCGTCCGGGGTGAGCCGCAGGATCGAGTGCCGCTCCGCCAGCTCCTTGGCACGGGTCGTCTTGCCCACGCCCGGCAGACCCACCGTCAGGAACAGGGTCGGCCGCATGGCTACCGACTCTGACCCATCTGCGGGCCGGGACCAACCGGGATTCGGCCTGGACGTGCCACTTCGCGTCCACAGGTGGCGAGGAACGAGGCCCTTCCACAGGGTCGGGCCGAGGTGGCAGGACTGTCGGTGCCAGCCGGTGGGCTGGAGGCATGACAGCGCTCGCCCAGCACCCGCACCCGGTCACCGCCGCGGTGGCGTCGGCGCGCGCTGCGCTGGGCGAGGTGGCGGACGTGCCGCTGTGGTCGATGGACGCCGCGCAGGTCACCCGGGCGCTGGACGAGCTCGCCGCTCACGAGGCGGAGAGTGCCGCGCTCCGGTCCCGGCTGATCGTGCACGCCGAGACCATCGAGGCCCCGGAGTCCATGTCGACACCGAGCTGGCTGGCGCGCCGTCAGCGCCTGACTCGGCCGGAAGCGCACCGGCGGTGTCGGCTGGCCACGGGCCTGGACGCCCACCCGACCACCGCCGCAGCGCTGACCGGCGCACGGATCACGGACGAGCAGGCGCTCGCCGTCATCGGCGGCGTCGACGCCCTGCCCGACGACCTCGACCCCGACGTGCGGCAGCAGGCCGAGGAGCACCTGATCGGCCTCGCTGCCGATCACGACGCGAGGGCCCTGAAGAACCTGGGCCGCGCGATCCTCGAGGTCGTCGCCCCCGACCTCGCCGACGCCCAGCTCGCCAAGCTCCTGGAGAGGGAGGAGCGCGACGCCGAGGAGGCGAACCGGTTCCGGATCTGGGACACGCCTCAGGGCAGGGTCAAGGGCGACTTCGACCTCGACGGGTTCTCCGCCGCCTGCCTGAAGAAGGCCCTCCTCGCCCACGCCGCACCCAAGCACCGCGCCTCCGGAGGACCACTCGGGGAGCGCAAGCCCACCGCCGAGCGACTCGGCGAGGCGTTCACGGAGTACGTGCGCCGCTACCCCACCGGCCGGCTCCCGAAGGCCGGCGGTCTCAACGCCACCGTCGTCGTCCTCATCCCCTCCGACACGCTGCTCGGTGGGCTGAAGGCCGCGAAGCTCGACACCGGCGAGCACATCTCCGCAGACCTGGCCCGCCGGATCGCTTGCGAGGCCGGGATCATCCCCGCCGTCCTCGGCGGGAAGTCCGAGGTCCTCGACCTCGGCAGGTCCCGGCGCCTGCACTCGGCGGCCCACCGGATCAAGGCCACGATCGAGCAGGGCGGCTGCATCGAGGAGGGCTGCGACGCCGCACCGGCGTTCACCCAGATGCACCACCCGACCGCCTGGTCCGAGGGCGGACGCACCGATGGCGACGGCTGGATGCTGTGCCCGTCAGCGCACCGGCGAGTCCACGACCCGCGGTACACCCACGAACGGCTCCCGAACGGCAAGGTCCGCTTCCACAGGCGGACGTAGGCCGACCCCACGAGTCCGCCTTCAGCACCAGGAGGCGCCGGACTCCGGGGCCGCCAGTGGCACCCCGTCGGCGACGATGTGGCCGGTCTCCCACGGTGGTGCCAGCCCACGGCAGTTGGACGGCCCGTGCCCCGGCACGGTCAGCGGCGTGCGGCTGCCGCCCGGCACCGTGACCGCCGCCTCCTCCCAGGCGGTGACCCCATCGGAGTAGGCCTGCGAGACGACCTCGACCGCCGCGGGGCCGGGGTTGCTGAACTCCAGTCGCGCCTCGTAGTCGCCCTCCGGCGTGACCGTCCAGCCCCGGACGTCCATCGTCACCGGCCGGCCGCACCACTCGTCGAAGGCCTGGGCGAAGTCGTCGAGGTTGTCCGGGCGGTAGCGGTCGGTGCGCGTGCCGCTGCCGTTCGTCGAGTCGATCTCGAACACCGGCATGCTCGGGAGGTCGGGGCAGGCGGCCAGCAGCCTTCCCTCGTAGGTGGGTCGCATCCCGGGCTCGACGGTGATGCTGTCGGGAGCGACGTCGGGGTCCGTCCCGTCGTCGGGGTACAGGGCGACCTCGTCGGAGTGCCCCGCCCAGACGAACCGCGCCTCGGTGACCTCACGGGTCTCGGCGTACGCGACCTGGATCCCCACCTGGACCCCACCCGCGTCGACGAAGTACGTCGCGCGCACCGGCGTGGCCTCGTCAGGTGGTGTCGGCTCCGACCCCGCGGTCCCGGAACAGCCGGCGACCAGCGCCAGGAGCAGCAACGAGAGAGAGCCTGCGAGCCGCACCCCGCGGCTCAGACATGCCTGAACAGTGCGGCAAGGAAGCACCGGCCGCAACCCGATCCGTACCGCCCGGGAGCAGACGTGGAGCCGGTGACCCGCCCGTTCAGTACAGGCGGGTCACCGTGTCGGGGGTGCGTCAGGCGGGGAAGGTCCCGCCGCTGGACGCGAGGTCGCGCAGGTACTGCGTCGGCGCGAACCGGTCGCCGTACGCCGCGGCGAGCTCGTCGGCGCGCTTCACGAACGACGCGAGGCCGATCTCGCCGGTCTCCGGGTCGACGTAGCCCTTCATGAACTGGGCGGCGCCGCCGGTGTTGGGCGGGAAGCCGATGCCCATGATCGAGCCGATGTTGGCCGCGGCGGAGGACTCGATGACGCCCTCCTCGAAGCACTTGGCGGTCTCGAGCGCCTCGGCGAACAGCATCCGGTCCTTGATGTCCTGGAACGGGATCTGCTTCTCGGCCGGCGGGAACAGCTCGGCGAGGCCCGGCCAGATCGACCCGCGCGTGCCGGACTCGTCGTAGTCGTAGAACCCCGCACCGCGGAGGCGGCCGGCGCGCCCGGCCTCGAGCATCGCGTCGACGACGGCGGTGCCGGGGTGGCCGTAGGTCTTGCCGTCCCGCTCTGCCGCTTCCTTGGTCGCCTTGGCGATCTTCGCCATCAGCTCGAGGTTGAGCTCGTCGGAGAGCTGGAGCACCGGGGCCGGGTAGCCGGCCTGGGTGGTGGCCCGCTCGATGGAGTACGGGTGCACGCCCTCGGCGAGCATCGCCATGCCCTCGTTGACCATGAAGCCGATGACCCGCGAGGTGTAGAAGCCGCGGCTGTCGTTGACGACGATCGGGGTCTTGCGGATCTGCTGCACGACGTCGTACGCCTTGGCGAGCGCGACGTCCGAGGTCTCCTTGCCCTTGATGATCTCGACGAGCGGCATCTTGTCGACGGGGCTGAAGAAGTGCAGCCCGATGAAGTCGGCCGGACGGTCCACGCCGGTGGCGAGCTCGGTGATCGGGAGCGTGCTCGTGTTGGAGCAGAGCAGCGCGTCCGGGTTGACGTGCTCGGCGATCTCGGCGAAGACCTGGTGCTTGAGCGCCGGGTCCTCGAAGACCGCCTCGATCACGAGGTCGCAGCCCGTGAGGTCGGACGGGTCGGTGGTGGGGAGGATGCGCGACGAGGAGCTCGGCCTTCTTCTCCTCGGTGCTCTTGCCCCGGGAGATCGCCTTGTCGAGCAGCTTCTCCGAGTAGGCCTTGCCCTTGTCGGCGCTGTCCTGCGCGACGTCCTTGAGGACGACCTCCATGCCGGCCTTGGCGCAGACGTAGCGCGATGCCCGCACCCATCATCCCGGCGCCGAGCACACCGACCTTGGTGGCCTTCCACGGCTCGATGCCCTGCGGGCGGAGCGAGCCGGAGTTGATCGCCTGCAGGTCGAAGAAGAACGCCTGGATCATGTTCTTCGAGCCCTGGTTGACGATCAGGCTCGTCAGGTAGCGGGACTCGATCCGCGAGGCGGTGTCGAAGTCGACCTGGGCACCCTCGACGGCGGCCGAGAGGATCGCGCGCTGGGCGGGGTAGTCCGCGCCCTTGAGCTGCTTGCGCAGCAGGGCCGGGAACGCCGGGAGGAACGCCGCGAGCGCGGGCGTCTTGGGGCTGCCGCCGGGCATCTTGTAGCCGGGCGCGTCCCACGGGTTCTGGAACGCCTCCGGGTTGGCCTTGATCCAGGCCTTGGCGGCCGGGACGAGGTCCTCGCGGGTCGGGACGAGCTCGTCGACGAGCTTGTTCTTCAGCGCGTCGGCGGGACGGAAGCGGGTGCCCTGGAGCAGCACGTTCATCAGGCCGTCCTGGATGCCGAGCAGGCGGATGACGCGGGTGACGCCGCCGCCGCCGGGCAGCAGGCCGAGGCTCGCCTCGGGGAGACCGACCTCGACCTTGGGGTCGTCGACCAGGATCCGGTGGTTGCAGGCCAGCGTGATCTCGTACCCGCCACCGAGCGCGGCGCCGTTGATCGCGGCGACGACCGGCTTCGGGAACAGCTCGAGGCGGCGCAGGCCGGCCTTGACGGTCTCGCCGAGGTCGAAGACCGCGCTGCGCGTCGTCCAGGGTGGCCTGGACCATGGTGTTGAGGTTGCCGCCGGCGAAGAAGGTCTTCTTCGCGCTGGTGACGACGACGCCGGTGATCGAGTCGGCCTCGTCGTACAGCCGGTCGACCGCGGCCTGCATCGACTCGATGTAGATGTCGTTCATCGTGTTGGCGCTGGCCGTCGGGTCGTCGAGGGTCAGCGTGACGATGCCGTCCGCGTCCTTCTCGAAGTGGACAGCCGTCTGCTCTGGTGGTGGTGCTCATGGCTTCAGAAACTCCTGTGGTCAGACGAGCTCGACGATGGTGGCGATGCCCATGCCGCCGCCGACGCACAGCGTGGCGAGGCCGCGCTGCAGGTCGCGGCGCTCGAGCTCGTCGATGAGGGTGCCGAGGATCATCGCGCCGGTGGCACCGAGCGGGTGGCCCATCGCGATGGCGCCGCCGTTGACGTTGGTGATCTCGTCGGTGATGCCCATGTCGCGCATGAACCGCATGGCGACGGCGGCGAACGCCTCGTTGATCTCGAACAGGTCGATGTCGGCGACCTCGAGGCCGGCCTTGGCCAGCGCCTTGCGCGCGGCCGGCGCCGGGCCGGTGAGCATGATCGTCGGGTCGGCGCCGGAGACGGCGGCGCTGATGATCCGCGCACGCGGCGTGAGGCCGAGGTCGGTGCCGACCTGCTCGTTGCCGATGGCGACGAGGGCCGAGCCGTCGACGATGCCGGAGCTGTTGCCGGCGTGGTGGACGTGGTTGATCTTCTCGACCCAGTGGTACTTCTCGAGCGCCACGTCGTCGAAGCCCGCGTCCGTCGCCGATCTGGGCGAACGTCGGCTTGAGGCCGGCGAGGCCCTCGGGCGTCGTGTCGGGGCGGATCAGCTCGTCGTGGTCGAGGATCGTGACGCCGTTGAGGTCCTTGACCGGGATGACCGAGTTGGCGAAGTAGCCGTTGGCCCACGCCTTGGCGGCCCGGTGGTTCGACTCGGCGGCGTACGCGTCGACGTCGTCGCGGGTCCAGCCCTCGAGGGTGGCGATCAGGTCGGCGCCGATGCCCTGCGGGACGAAGCCGGTCTTCAGCGCGGTGGCCGGGTCGGACGCCCAGGCGCCGCCGTCGGAGCCCATCGGCCACGCGGCTCATCGACTCGACGCCGCCGGCGAGGATGAGCTCCTCGAAGCCGCCGCGGACGCGGGACGCCGCCTGGTTGACGGCCTCCAGGCCGCTGGCGCAGAAGCGGTTCAGCTGGACGCCGGCCGTGGTCTCGGGCAGGCCCGCGGCGAGCGCGGCGGTCTTGGCGATGTCACCGCCCTGCTCGCCGACCGGCGAGACGACACCGAGGACGACGTCGTCGATCCGGTTGGTGTCGAGGTTCGGGTTGCGGGTGCGCAGCTCGTCGATCAGGCCGACGACGAGGTCGATGGGCTTGACCTCGTGGAGGGAGCCGGCGGCCTTGCCCTTGCCACGCGGCGTGCGCAGGTGGTCGTAGACGAATGCTTCGTGCCCGGAGATGTTCGGCATGCGGCGATTGTGACAGCATTACTGTCATGGTCAACAGCGGCGGGGGTGTGGCACCGCTCACGGACGCACGGGCGAGCTGCTCACCCTCGACGAGCTCTGCGAACGCGTGGGCATGAGCGTCCGCAACGTCCGCTTCTACACGACCAAGGGCCTCGTGCCGCCACCGATCCGGCGCGGCCGCTCCGGCTACTACTCGCGGATCCACGTCGGCCGGCTCGAGCTCGTCCAGGAGCTCCAGAGCCACGGCTTCACGCTCTCCGCCATCGAGAAGTACGTCGCCGGCATCCCGGCCGACGCCACGCCCGAGGACCTCGCCCTGGCCCGGACGATGCTCGCGCCCTGGGACGTCGAGCGACCGATCGAGATGTCGCGCGCCGAGCTGTCGACCCGCGCCGGCCGCGAGCTGTCCGAGGACGACCTGCGCACCCTGGCCGCCCTCGGTGTCGTGTTCCCGCTGAAGCGCGGCCAGTACCAGGTGGCCGTCTCGCAGCTGTCGGTCGGCCTGGGGCTGCTCGACCTCGGCTTCCCGGTCGAGGCGGCGCTCGCCGCCGCCGACATGTACGCCCGGCACGGCCGCGAGGTGGCCAAGGAGCTGTACGACCTGTTCCGCACCCTGGTGTGGCCGGTCTACCGGGACCAGGGCGCCTCGCCCGGAGACCGTCCGGCAGGTCGTCGAGAAGATCAAGCCGCTCTCGATCGCGGCCCTGGTCTCGGCGTACGAGGCGGCCATGGACGAGACCAAGCGCGAGGGCATCGCGCGCCGCAGCAGGTGAGCTCGTGCGAAATCGGTTACCTACTCTCGTGACATGACCGACGAGAACCTGACCGTGCTGGTGACCGGCGCGACCGGGTTCATCGGCCGCCGCCTGGTGCCCGCGCTGATCGAGGCCGGACACGACGTCAAGGCGATGACCCGGCACCCCGACGACTACGACGGGCCGGGCGACGCCGGTCGGCGGCGACGTCTTCGACGCCGGGTCCCTGGGCGAGCCGCTGTCCGGGCGTGGACGTCGCGGTCTACCTCGTGCACTCCCTCGACGACGACGACTTCGAGCGCAAGGACGCCGACGCCGCGCGCTCCTTCGCGCTGGCCGCCGCGGCCAGCGGGGTCGAGCAGATCGTCTACCTCGGCGGGCTCGGCAAGGACGGCGACGAGCTGTCGGCCCACCTCCGCTCGCGCCGCGAGGTCGAGAAGCTGCTCGGCGCCAGCGGCGTGCCGGTCACGGTGCTGCGCGCGGCGATCGTGGTCGGCGCCGGCGGCATCTCCTGGGAGATGACCCGCCAGCTGGTGAAGAACCTGCCGGCCATGGTGGTGCCGAAGTGGGCGACGACGCGCGACCCAGCCGGTCGCCCTGGACGACGTGATCCGCTACCTCGCGGGCGTCGTCGGGGTCGAGAAGACCTACGGCCAGGTCTACGAGATCGGCGGCAGCGACCGGCTCACCTACCTCGAGATGATGCAGCAGGCCGCCGAGGTGATCAACGGGCGACGGGTCCCGATCATCGACGGTGCCGGTGCTGACCCCCGGCCTCTCGTCGCGCTGGATCCGGTTCGTCACCGACGTCGACACCACGACCGCGGCCAACCTGATCGACTCGATGAGCACCGAGGTGCTGCAGACCGACTACTCGATCCAGGACATCGTCCCGGGCGAGCCGCTGACGTACCAGGAGGCCGTCCGCCGGGCCGTCGAGGAGAGCGGAGCGCTAGCCGTCAGTAGAAGACGAGCGGCAGCACGAGCAGCATGGTCAGCGACCAGGTGCAGTGCGTGAGGATCGGCCCGAGGATCCCGCCGGACGCCCGGCGCTCGAGGCCGCACACCAGGCCGAGCAGCACCGCCGCGAAGGACAGCATCACGTTGCCGGTGGCCGCCGTCGCGACGGCGTACGCCAGGGTCGTCCACAGCACCGGGTGACCGGGTGATCGCGGCGTAGGCCGCCCCGCGGAAGAACAGCTCCTCGGCGATCCCGTTGACCGCGGTGATGCACGACCAGGATCGGGAGCGACCCCTGGTCGGCGTAGTCGATGATCGAGACGACCTGGTCCTCGAGCGGGTCGAGGAACGCGATGTGCTTCACGAGGAGCGCGCCGACGACGAAGACGCCGGCCAGCAGGACGCCGATGGCGATCGGCGTGAGGATCGGGCCGGGCGTGCCGGTCCCGGAACGCGATCCGGCCCAGGTGCAGGCGGCCCGGACGCGAACGCGCCGACCGCCCACATCGCGGCCAGCCCGAGGGTCGAGGCGTAGAACCAGCCGGCTGCCCGGCTCGATCCGCAGCGACAGGCCGAGGACGACCGCGCCGAGCACGACGAACCCGACGGTGACGAGCTGCCGCCGGCGCAGCGCCTGCAGGGGTGTCCCGCTGGTCGCGCGGGACGACGTCCCACAGCGCCCGGCGGACCCACGCCTGAAGCTGGCTCATCGTGTCGATCCTAGACGGCGGCCGGAGCTGAACGACGAGCGGTGCTGCTGCGACCCGCTGACGACGACTGGCCGCCCGACCGCCCTGGCCACCCTGGCCGCCGACGGTCGACGCGACCGGTTGCCGCCGCCCGAGGACTTCTGGCCGCCGGACGCTCTGGCCGCACCGAGCGCGGCGCTGGCCGCCGGAGCGACCTCGGCCGCCGCCGGAGCCGCCACGGTTGCCGCCGCCGCCACCGGCGCGCGGCCTGCGACTCGTCGGCCGGCGACGCCGAGGCCGCCGGCCACGAGCACCCGCTCGCCGGGGGCGAGGGTGGTCAGCATCGGGTGCCGCGGGCCGTCGATCCGGGTGATGGTCGGCGTGATGCCGGCCGCCCGCGTCAGCGCCCGGACGTCGCCGGTCTGCTCCTGGGTCATCAGCGTGATGACGGTGCCGGACGCGCCGGCGCGGGCGGTACGGCCCGAGCGGTGCAGGTAGGCCTTGTGCTCGGACGGCGGGTCCGCGTGCACGACCAGGGCGACGTCGTCGACGTGGATGCCGCGGGCGGCGATGTCGGTGGCGACCAGCGTGCTGGCCGCGCCCGAGTGGAAGGCGTCCATGTTGCGGGTGCGGGCACCCTGGCTCAGGTTGCCGTGCAGCTCGACGGCGGTGACGCCGCTGCGGTTGAGCTGGCGGGCCAGCGCCTTGGCGCCGTGCTTGGTGCGGGTGAACACGACGGTCCGGCCCGGGGCGCTGGTCAGGTCGACCAGCACCGGCACGCGCTGCTCGCGCGACGACGTGCAGGACGTGGTGGTCCATCGCGGCGATCGGCGACTGCGCCGAGTCGGCCTCGTGGGTCACCGGCTGCTGGAGGAACTGCTTGACCAGGACGTTGACGCCCTTGTCGAGGGTCGCCGAGAAGAGCAGCCGCTGGCCGTGCTTCGGGGTGGCCGCGAGCAGGCGGCGTACGGCGGGCAGGAAGCCGAGGTCGGCCATGTGGTCCGCCTCGTCGAGCACGGTGACCTCGACGGCGCCGAGGTCGCAGTGGCCCTGCTTGATGAGGTCCTCGAGCCGGCCGGGGCAGGCCAGGACGATGTCGACGCCGCGGCGCAGGCCCTGGACCTGCGGGTTCTGGCCGACGCCGCCGAAGACGGTGCGCGTGGTCAGGCCCGCGGCCTGGGCGAGCGGCGCGAGCGCCTGCTCGATCTGGCCGACCAGCTCACGGGTCGGGCGCCAGGATCAGCGCGCGGGGACGGCCGGCCTTGCGCGGGCGGCTCGGACGCGGCGAGCCGGGCGACGAGCGGCAGGAGGAAGGCGTAGGTCTTGCCGGAGCCGGTGCGGCCGCGGCCCAGGACGTCGCGACCGGCGAGCGAGTCGGGCAGCGTCGCGGCCTGGATGGGCGTGGGGATCGGTGATGCCGCGTGCGGTGAGCACGGCGGCCAGGTCGGAGGGCACGCCGAGGTCGGCGAACGAAGCAGAGGAAGACAAAGGAAGTACTCTCGATGGTGGTGTCTCACCAGAGGATGTGGATCTGTGGTGGCCCGGCCGCCGAAGAGTGGCGGGGGCTGGCCCGGGGCAAGACTGAACGGGCCGCTGCTGACCAGTGTGGCAGAGCGGCCCGCTCGACCTCGCATCGTGGCGAGGTGACGTGCTCTGCTACTTCTTGAACGCGTCCTTGACGTCGTCCGACGGCGTCCTTGACCTTCTCGCCGGCCTTCTTGACCGACGCCTCGGCCTGGTCGGCGCGACCCTCGGCCTTCAGGTCGTCGTCCCCGGTGACCGAGCCTGCGGCCTCCTTGGCGCGACCCTTGATGTCGGTGCCGGTGTTCTCTGCCTTGTCGTCGATTCCCATGACGACCCGGTACCCAGGTCAGCTCGCGCGCGAACAGCTCGACGAAACGCTCGAGGATGCGCGGCGGCTCGGTGATCACCGCGTCGCGGGACCGGTCGACGATCTCGTGGGCCAGGTGCGGCTCGAAGTAGCCGAAGTGCTGGTAGACCTCGACGCGCGTGATGATCCCCTGCGAGGTCGAGCTCGGGGTGGAACTGCGTGGCGTAGACGTTCGCGCCCGAGCCGGAAGGCCTGCACCGGGCAGGTCGCGGACGACGCCAGCAGCACCGCGCCGTCCGGCAGCCGGGACACCGCCTCCTTGTGGCCGAGCAGCGCGGTGAAGCTGCGCGGCAGCCCGCCGAAGCAGCTGGTCGTCCCGCCCCTCCGCGGTGAGGTCGATCGTCATCGGGCCGATCGGCTCGCCGTGCTCGCGGTCGACGACGCCGTTGCGGAGCGTGCCGAGGGTGCCGATGCCGTAGCAGGCGCCGAGGAACGGGAAGTCGGCGTCGACGACCTGCAGCGCCAGCGCCCGGAGCCGGCTCTCGCCACGGATCTGCGTCGGCGTCCTTCTCCTCCTGCGGGTCGCTGACGTTCCACGGGCCGCCGCCGACGACGATGCCGGACCAGTCGTCGAGGTCGACGCGGGCCGAGCACCTCCTGCTCGATCCGGACCCGGCGTACGTCGCGCTCGTCGAGCCCGGCGCAGCGCAGCACCGCGGCGTACTCGTCGTCGGCCGCGGCGTCCTGCGCGCGGATGCCGAGGAACAGGAACGGCCTCACCGTCGACACCTCACGACTGGACCGCGACGCCTCGCTCGATCAGGCCGTCGACGTCGGCGACGCCCCACGCGGTCAGGGCCTCGCGGGTGTGCTGCCCGGCCATCGCGCTCGGCGGCAGGCCGAGGGTCGCCGCGGTCCGGGAGAAGCGCGGCGCCGGCTGCGGCTGCACCATCCCCTCGTGCTCGACGAAGGTCTCGCGGGCCACCAGGTGCGGGTGGTTCACGGCCTCGCTGAACGGGAGGATGCCGGCCACGCAGGCGTCGGTTCCCTCGAACAGCGCGACCCATTCGGCCTGGGTCCTCTCCTTGAAGGTCGCGGTGAAGACCTCGCGCATCTCGTCGTACCGGTCCATGTCGCCCTGGCCGGGGCAGGTCTCCTTGACGCCGAGCAGGGTGACCAGGGCGTCGAAGAACTGCGGCTCCAGCGCGCCGACCGACATGTGCCTGCCGTCCGAGGTCTCGTAGATGTCGTAGTACGGCACGCCGCCGTCCAGCAGGTTCGCTCCGCGCTCCTCCTTGTAGCCGCCGCTGGCCGCGAACGCCGCCGTCATCGCGTTGAGGTGCGCCGTGCCGTCGACGATCGCGGCGTCGACGACCTGGCCCTGGCCGCTGGTCCTCGACTCCAGCAGCGCCGACAGGATGCCGATGACGAGGTACGTCGAGCCGCCGCCGAAGTCGCCCACGAGGTTGGACGGGAACTGCGGCCGGTCGGGCGTCTGGCCCATCATGTGCAGCGCGCCGGTGATCGCGATGTAGTTCATGTCGTGGCCGGCCGCCGCGGCGAGCGGGCCGTGCTGTCCCCACCCGGTCATCCGGCCGTAGACGATCCTCGGGTTGACGGCCAGGCAGTCGTCGGGGCCGAGCCCGAGCCGCTCGGTGACACCGGGCCGCATGCCCTCGACGACGACGTCGGCGTGCCTGACCAGCTCGAGCACCGTCGTGGTGGCCTCCGGGTTCTTGAGGTCGAGCGCGACGCTGGGGCGGCCCCGGTTGAGCGTCATCGTCGCGCCACCGGCCAGCATCTGACCGCCGGGTCGCTCGACGCGGACCACGTCGGCGCCGAGGTCCGCCAGGATCATGCAGGCGTGCGGACCCGGCCCGATACCGGCGATCTCCACGACCTTGATGCCCTTGAGCGGCCCCGTGCCCTGCCCCAGCTCGATCACCATGGGCGGCATCCTGGCAGGTGGCAGGGTGGACCCGTGATCCGCGATCTCACCGACGACGAGCTCCGCGCCGCCTCGCCGCTCAAGTGGGGCATGACGCCGGAGGGCGTGATCCCGGCCTGGGTCGCGGAGATGGACTTCGCGCCGGCCGAGCCGGTGCACCAGGCGGTCCGCGACGCGGTCGAGCGCGGGGCGATGGGCTACCCGCCGTTCGAGCTGGGCGGCGGCGAGCTGGGCGAGGCGTACGCCGGCTTCGCGAAGCGGCACTTCGCCCAGGAGGTGGACCCGCGCCAGGTGATCCCCACGGTCGACGTGACCGCAGGTGTGCGGCTCGCGCTCGACGTGCTCGGCGACGACCGGGCGCCGATGGTGCTGCCCCTCCCGGCGTACCACCCGCAGCGCGGGCTCGCGCAGGTCACCGGCCGCGAGCAGTGGGACCTTCCCGTCGCTCCGGACGGCGACGCGTACGTGCTCGACCTCGACCACCTCGACCGGCTGTTCGCCGAGGGCGCGCGGACGCTGCTGCTCACCAACCCGCACAACCCGTGCGGCCACGTGCACACCCGCCCGGAGCTCGAGGGCATCCGCGACCTCGCGCAGAAGCACGGTGCCCGGGTGATCAGCGACGAGATCCACGCGCCGCTCGTGCTCCCGGGGGCCGAGCACGTCCCCTACCTGACCCTGGAGGGTGCCGGCGAGCACGCGGTCGCGGTGGTCGCGGCGTCGAAGGCGTTCAACACCGCCGGCCTCAAGTGCGCGCAGGTGCTGACCGAGGACGAGGACACCCGGAGGCGGCTCACCAGCATCCCGATGGCGCAGAACGAGTCCTGGGCGACGCTCGGGGTCGTCGCGGCGGTCGCGGCGTACGAGCACGGCGACGCCTGGCTGGCCGCACTCGTCGAGCGCCTCGACAGGCTCCGGTCGCTGCTGGCCGAGCTGCTGGCCGAGCACCTGCCCGAGGCGCGGATGCGACCGCTCGAGGCGACCTACCTGGCCTGGCTGGACCTGCGCGCGTACGGCCACGAGAACCCGGAGGCCGTGTGCATCCAGGGTGGCGTGCAGCCCTCGCCGGGCGACCTCTACCAGCCCGGGCTGCCCGGCCACGTGCGGCTCAACATCGCGACGTCACCCGAGCGGTTGACCGAGATCGTCCGCCGGATGGGTGCCGCGCTCAGCGGGACCTAGTGGTCGGGAAGCACTCGCCGCAGGAACTGGCGGGTGCGCTCCTCGCGCGGTGTGACGAGCACCTCCGACGGAGGACCCTGCTCGCAGATCCGGCCCTCGTCGAGGAAGCAGACGGTCGTCGCGACGTCGCGCGCGAAGCTCATCTCGTGGGTCGCCAGCACCAGCGTCGTCCCGGCCTCGGCCAGGTCGCGCACGATGGTGAGGACGTCGCCGACCAGCTCGGGATCGAGCGCCGCGGTGATCTCGTCGAGCAGCAGCACCTCGGGTGAGGTGCAGAGGGCGCGCACGAGCGCGACCCGCTGCTGCTGGCCGCCGGACAGCCGGTCGGGGTGCTTGTCCACGTGCTCGCTGAGGCCGAACTGCGCGAGCAGCTCGCGCGCCCTGGCCTCCGCGTCACTCCTGCTGGTCCCGTGGACCCGTCGCGGTGCGAGCGTGCAGTTGTCGAGGACCGAGAGGTGCGGGAAGAGGTTGTACTGCTGGAAGACCATGCCGATCCGCTTGCGTACCTCGCGCGGGTCGACCAGCGGGTCGCTGACCTCCCGGCCGTCGAACCGGATCACGCCGTCGTCGATGACCTCGAGGAGGTTGAGGCAGCGCAGCAGCGTGGACTTGCCCGACCCGGACGAGCCGATCAGGCAGACGACGTCGTGCTTGGCGATCGTCAGGTCGATGTCGTGCAGGACGACCTTGTCGCCGTACGACTTCCGGACGTTCTCGAGCTCGAGCAGCGTCACAGGGCACCCGCCCTCTCGCGCTCCATCCAGCGGCGCTGGAGCCAGTCGCAGTAGCGCGCGAGCGGCACCGTCATCACCACGAAGAAGGCGGCGACCACGACGTACGGCGTGTAGTTGAAGTTGTAGTTGGCGTAGTCGCGCGCGGCGAACATCGCGTCGAACACGCCCGCCGTCGCCACCAGCGCGGTGTCCTTCTGGAGCGACACGAAGTCGTTGAGCAGCGGCGGCACCACCCGCCGGACGGCCTGGGGCACG
Organism: uncultured Actinomycetota bacterium; assembly: GCA_963815335.1. Lineage (GTDB taxonomy): Bacteria > Actinomycetota > Actinomycetes > Propionibacteriales > Nocardioidaceae > Nocardioides. The sequence continues at coordinate 421,575 of CAWFGL010000013.1, read as the reverse complement.
ACCACGAACCGCATCGCCTGCGCGCGGCTGAGCCCGAGGGCCGACGCGCTGTTGACCTGCGACGGGTGGATCGAGTCGATGCCCGACCGGAACACCTCGGCGACGTAGGCGCCGTAGGACAGGACGAGCGCGACACCGGCCCACACGAACTCGTCCGTGGTGAGGCCCTGGAGGTTGAGCGCCGGGACGCCGAGCGCCAGCACCAGGACGAGCAGGATGGTCGGGATGCCGCGGAACACGTCGGTGTAGACGACGGCGACGACGCGGAGCGGCGTCAGCCACGCCGACCGGGCCTGGCGGGCCAGCGCCACGGCCAGCCCGAGCCCGAGGATGACGACCTCGCAGATCAGGAACAGCTTCACGTTCAGCCAGAAGCCGTCACGGATGTCGGGGAACGACGCCTTGGCGTCCTCCCAGCTGAGGAACGTCTCCTGGAACCGCACCCAGCCCGGCGTGAGCGTGACCGCCCACCCGGCCAGGCCGAGGACGACGACGGTCACCGCCGTCGCCGTCAGCACCCGCTGGGTGCGCTGGCGGCGGCGGACGCCGCGGCGCTCGAGCTCCCGTGCGCTCGGCGACCAGGAGCCCGTCACTGGTGGGCCGTCACTGGAGGACCGGGACCTCCACCTCGGTGGACAGCCAGGTCTCCTCGAGCTGGGCGAGCGTGCCGTCACCGTCGAGGATCGCGAGCGCCTCGTTCACGCAGGAGACGAGCGGGTTGCCCTTCTCGAACAGCATCCCGAACTCCTCGGCCTCGCCGGTCGGGTTCTCGAACTGCCCGATGATCGTCGCCTTCGGGATCTCGACCGCGGTGATGTAGAACGCCGTCGGCAGGTCCGCGACGATGCCGTCCACCTGGTCGTTGAGCAGCGCCTGCTTGGCGGCGTTGGTGTCCTCGAAGACCGCCGGCTCCTCGGTCGGCTTGATGCCGTCGCGGATCGCGGTCAGCGACGTCGTCCCGGTCTGGGCGCCGAGCTTGAAGGACGCGAGCTCGGCGACCGTGGTGGCCGAGCTGATGTCGTCGTCCTTCAGCCCGATGATCGCCTGCGTCGCGCTGTAGTACCCGTCCGAGAAGTCGACGACCTCGGCGCGCTCGGGAGAGATCGAGATCTGGTTGATGTCGAAGTCGAAGTCCTTGGGACCCGGCGCGAAGGACTTGTTGAACGGGACGACCGTCCAGGTGACCGGCAGGCCCAGGGTGTCGGCGACGGCGTACGCCACGGCGGCCTCGAAGCCCTCGCCGTTGGTCGGGTCGTCGTTCGAGAACCACGGCTCGTACGCCGGGGAGTCCGTGGCGATGGTCAGCACACCCGCCTCGCGGACGGGCAGCTGGTCGGCCGCGCACTCCGGGGAGAGGCCGCCGGCGTCGGTGGTCTCCTCGGTCGGGTCCTCCGCCGGGGTGCTGCTGTCGGTGGTGCCGGGGTCGTCGGCACCGTCGTCCTCGTCGGCCGGCGCGCACGCGAGTGCGAGGGCGAGGACGGGCAGGACGACCAGAGCGGAACGAAGACGCATGTGCGGCAGCGTAGAGCCGTCGGCGTCAGAGCTCCATGAGCCGTCCAGGGCGGAAGCCCCTCGCCGTCTGGACCGCCCGGCTCACCAGGTCGTCGAGGTCGGCGTCCCAGGTGTGGCCGCTCGCGGTCCGGCGGAGCATGTAGCCGAGCCCGTGGATCCGGTACACCGCGCCGCCGGCCTCCCGCACCGCGGTGGTGAGCGCCTTGTCGACGTGCCTGGGCACGGAGGCGAAACCGCCGACCGCGAGGAGGGCCGAGCGGTCGATCAGCATCGTGCCGCCCGCCACGAAGCCCTTGTAGACCTCGCCCGGGTGGCCCAGCCGGAGGGAGACGCCCCGGTCCTCCAGGTAGTAGAGGTCGTCCGGGGCGCCCACGAGCCGGGCGCCGCTGTAGGCGCGGGCCCGCAGCAGGTCGGCGACGAAGTCGGGTGCGTACCAGTCGTCGTCGTCCATCTTCAGGACGACGTCACCCGTGGCCGCGGCCACGGCGAGGTTGAGGACGTCGCCGAAGACCACGTCGGCGGCCGCCGGGACGACGCGGACCGGCAGGTCGCCGGCCGGCACGTCCGGCGTGAACCCGTGCGGCGCGAGCACCAGCTCGAGGTCGGGGACGCCGCGCTGGCGGGCGACCTGGGCCACGGCGTGCTGGAGCATCTCCGGCCGCCGGGTCGCCATCACGACGGAGACCGACGGCGTGGGCGTCCTGCCGAAGGCGTCGATCGCCGCGCGGCGCAGCACGATGCTGTGCTCCTCGCGCGCGAGCCGCTTGCGCAGGTCGACCCTCGCGGTGATCGCCGCGGTGACCGCCGCACCGATCTCGTCCGCCAGGCGGGGCCGCACCGACCTCGCCGAGAGCGGCGCACCCTGCATGGCCAGGCGGACGACCTGGCCGGCGTCGAGGCCGTCGACCGCGGGGACGGCGGAGTCGTCGGCCACGAAGCCGATCGGGTTGTGCACGCGCACGTCGATGCCGTCGGTGCCGAGACCCCGCTCCGGCAGCCGCGCCGGCCACACCGCCTGCATGCCGAGCTCGGTGACCACGTCGTGCACGGCGACCCGGCCGTCGGACACCCGGACGCCGAGCAGCTCCCCGTCCTCGGCCCGCACCTCGACGGTCCTGGCCCGGACGCCCGGCACGACGGTCAGCGCGCGGAGTGCCTCGACGTCGGGGACGACGACCTCGACCGCGTCGTACTTGCCGCGCTCGCCGGGAGAGACGCTGTCGATGAGGAGGTCGGCCACGAGCTCTACGCCTCGACCGTGTCCGGTCGCTTCACGAGGGGCCTCGGAGCGGTGGCCATCCACGTCCGGGTCACGTGGTCGATGACGTGCACACCCTCGGGTGCCTCGACCCGGACGAGGCCCTCGACCTGCTCGCCGCGTCCGTCGGACAGCGCCCTGTAGACCTCGAGCTCACGTGCCTTGCGGGGCGTGCGGACGGCGTCGAAGTCGGTGGTGCTCCAGTGCGCGAACTCGTCCTGGTCGAGCCACTTGAGCTCCACGCACATGCCTTCCGGAGCCACCACCCGGTCGGACGTCTCGGGGAACTCGCGGACCTCCCACTCGAAGGCCTTCACGAAGGTGAACTCGGGACCCATCGGGTAGATCCACGGCTCGAGGAAGCGGTAGCCGAGATCGAGCCAGGCCACCGACTCGCTCTCGATGGTCATCGGGTGGCGCGGGATGGCGACGACGGCGCCCGAGTCGCGGAGCTGCCAGGACAGGTCCCTGAGCAGCTCGACCCCCTCGCGGGTGAGCACCATGTCGCCGTCCCACTTCATCGAGTACGCCGTGCGCACCTGGGAGAACGACCAGTTGTAGAAGTAGGTGAGCGAGTGGAGCGAGTCCGGCGGGGTGTGCAGGTGCTCGTCGCCGGCGCGCGAGACGCGGTGCGGGTACGACGTCGCCGTGAACCGGTCGCCGGCCCCGACCCGGGCCGCGACCTCGGCGGCCACCTCGGCGGTGCCGTCGTCCGAGCCGTTGTCGACGAGCACGACGTGCTGGACCGCCTCGAACATCGGCGGCAGCACCCACGGCAGGTTCCGCGCCTCGTTCCGCACCCGGAAGACGCAGGTGAGCCCGGGCGGCAGCGGGCCGTCGACCCACGGCCAGGTGATGTCGTACGCCGCGTCGCCCTCGCGGTTGCGGAGGGTGCTCATCGACCCAGGAGCCGCTTGAAGCCCTTGGGCTGGTCGCTCCCCGCCGCGCCCGCGCCCTCGCGGCGGGCGGCGTCGGCGCTGGACACGGCGATCCCCTCGGCCTCGTCGTACAGCGCGACGTAGGCGTCGCGCAGCTGGTCGAGCGTCGCGTGCCGCTTCTCGGTGTCGCCGTCGGGCTCGGCCAGGCCGGACAGCGCCAGCCAGCTCTCCTCGGCGATCTCCTGGAGCCGCGCGGGGACGGCGAGGTCGGCCCAGGTGTGGCGGGTGCGCTTCAGACCCGGGTCCACGAACTGGTGCACCTGGCGCATGCTGTTGGCCGACGCCTCGGTCACCGCGCGGAGCCCCAGGTCGTGGCCGATGCGGAACATCGGGACCGTCCAGTCGGACAGCAGGTCGTCGTACCGGACGTAGGCACGCAGGGAACCACGGGTCGCCCGCTCGGTGTGCAGCATCGTGTTGAGCCAGGCCGCCGTGCGCGCCGACGGTCGGTCCCGGGTGCCCACCACCTCGCTCACGTGCCGCAGGGCCGTGAGGTACGCCGGCGTCGCCTCGACCCGGATCGCGGCCGCCCTCCAGAGGCCCAGGAACCACGCCAGCTGCCGGTCCTTCAGCACCAGCTCGGGCTCGAGGTCGATCTCGGGGACCGGCCGGACGTCGAACTGCGGGCCGAGCCAGTCGACGACGCGCGTGCGCAGGAGTCCGTTGGCGGCCACCTTGCCGGTCTCGAACCACGCCGAGGGCCGGGCGTCGGCGGCCGAGACGTTGGCGCGCTGCAGCAGCTCCGCGTGCAGGTCGACGACCCACTGGCTCTCGGCCAGCCCTCGCGAGCCCCGCTCGTCGGCCGGCACCTCGGGCGTCGGCACGTGCATGCCCAGCATCTGGAGCGCGCCGGCGAGCGCGCTGGTCCCGCTGCGGCCGGAGCCGACGACGAGGACGACGCGGCGGCTGGACACGGCGATCACCCTAGTCGGGTGGTCAGTCCCGCTGGTGCTCGGCGATCAGGTCGGCGTACCAGTCGAACGAGCGCTTCGGGATCCGCTCCTGGGTCTCGTAGTCGATGTGCACGAGCCCGAACCGCTGGGTGTACCCCTCGGACCACTCGAAGTTGTCCATGAGCGACCACGCGTAGTAGCCGCGGACGTCCACACCGCGCTGGATGGCGGTCGAGACGGCGCCGAGGTGCGCCTCGAGGTAGTCGATGCGGGCCTGGTCGTCGACCACGCCGTTCTCGTCCGGCTCGACGTTGTAGGAGCATCCCGACTCGGTGATCATGATCGGCGGCAGCGCGGCGCGGAACCGGGCGCGCAGCATGATCAGCCACTCGCGCAGGGCGTCCGGGACGATCGGCCAGCCGAAGTCGGTCTTGTCGTAGCCGAGCACCTCGCGGAACTCGAACGGCATCTCCGAGTCCTCCTCGGTCGCCGCGATCCGCATCGGGTTGTAGTAGTTGACGCCGTAGAAGTCGAGCGGCTGGCGGATCGTCGGCATGTCGCCGGGCTTCACCACGTGCTCGAGCAGCGGGAAGACGTCGACGGGGTAGCGGCCGATCAGCATCGGCTCGATGTACATGCCGTTCCAGATCGCGTCGAACAGCTTCGACGCCGCGACGTCGGCGATGTCGTCGCTGGCGGGCCAGATGGGCGCGTGGTTGTTGGCGCAGCCGATGCTCGGCACCTTGCCGCGCACCGACTCGCGCAGGGCGATGGCGGCGCGGCCGTGCGCGAGCAGCAGGTGGTGGGACACGGGCAGCGAGTCGAACATCAGCGCATGGCCCGGGGCGTGCATGCCGATGCCGTAGCCCATGAGCGAGACGACGTTGGGCTCGTTGATCGGCACCCAGTGCTCGACCCGGTCGCCGTAGCGGTCGCCGACGATGGCGGCGTACTCCGCGAACGCCTCGACGGTGTCCCGGTTGAGCCAGCCGCCGTCGTCCTCGAGCGCCTGCGGCAGGTCCCAGTGGTAGAGCGTGGCCATCGGCTGGACTCCGGCGGCGAGCAGCTCGTCGATGAGCCGGTCGTAGAACGCGAGGCCCTTGGGGTTCGGGCGGCCCTTGCCGCTGGACTGGATCCGCGGCCACGAGATGGAGAACCGGTAGGCGTTCGAGCCGAGGCGCTTCATCAGCGCGACGTCCTCGCGGTAGCGGTGGTAGTGGTCGCAGGCCTGCTCGCCGGACGAGCCGTCGATGATCGTCCCGGGCTTGGCCGTGAACGTGTCCCAGATGCTCGGGCCCTTGCCGTCGCTGCTGGCCGCGCCCTCGATCTGGTAGGACGCGGTGCTGGTCCCGAACCGGAACCCGGGCGGGAAGGAGAGCGTGCGCAACGATGCCCCCAATGGCTGTGTTTCCCCCACCGGCACAATCTGTCAGATGACCGTGGAGATCCGCCGTGGAACGGACCGATTCGTCGACCGGGCCCAGGGTCGACGCACCCTGCACGCCTTCTCGTTCGGGTCGCACTACGACGCCGACCACATCTCGTTCGGGCCGATGGTCTGCCACGACGACCACCTGCTCGCCGAGGGTCAGGGCTTCGACGACCACCCGCACAGCGACCTGGTGATCGTGTCGTGGGTCGTCTCGGGAGCGCTCCGCCACGCGGACACGACCGGCGGCTCGACGGAGCTGACCCGCGGCGAGGTGGGGGTCCTGCACACCGGCGCCGCGGTCGCGCACAGCGAGCACGCGATCGCCCCGCAGACCCGGTTCGTCCAGGTCTGGCTGACCGCGCCCACGCGCGGCGGCGAGACGACGTACGACGTGCTGCCGGTCGACGCGGCACCCGGCGACGGCTTCGTCGAGGCCGCCCGACCGGTCCCGGGCGCCACCCTCTGGGTCGCCCGGGTCGGCGACGGCGAGACGGTCACGACGCCGTCCGCGCCGAAGGTGCACGTCTTCGTGTCGCGCGGCGCGCTGCTGCGCTCGTCGCTGGCCGAGCCGCTGCACGACGGCGACGCGTTCCTGTTCACCGACGAGGGCTCGTACGAGCTGACCTCCGGCGCCGAGACCGAGCTGCTCTGCTGGACGTTCGACCCCGTCGGTTCGTCTGCGATCTAGCTGGGACTTCGCACCGGAACGACTCAGACGAATCGGCGGCGCGGGCCTAGGCGATCACCGACAGCGCACCCGGCAGGACCTCCACCACGGCCGGGTCTCCGGACTGCGGGGGCAGCGAGCCGAGCGGCTCGCCGTCGCCACCGACCGGGACCGGACGGGAGGCGTCGGCGCGGAGCTCGACGCGGGTGCCCGTGAGGACGGTGACCTGCGGCAGGTCGACGTGCTTGCCGTCGTACACCTGGGGCAGCGCGCGCATCAGCGACAGCTTCGACGACGCCTCGATGACCACGATGTCGAGGAGCCCGTCGTCGAGCACGGCCGCGGGGGCGACCTTCATGCCCTTGCCGTAGTAGCCCGAGTTGGCGACGACCACGTTCGAGGCGTCGAAGCGGCGCTCGTCGCCGTCGACGGACACGATGAAGCGGGCCGGCTTGTACGCCGCCATCGCCCGCAGCGCGGCGTACGGGTACTGCAGCGCGCTGGGCAGCCAGTGGGCCTTGTCGACGATCTCGCCGGCGCGGGCGTCGATGCCGCAGTAGACGGAGCCGGCGACCACGCGCTTCTCCTCCGCGCCCGGGAGCGACAGCTGGACGAGGTCGACGTTCCTGGCGTCCTTCTCGAGCAGCAGCGTCGCCAGCTCGGCGGGGTCCTCGGGCAGTCCGAGCATCCGGGCGAAGTCGTTGCCGCGACCCGCGGGGACGACGGCGAGCGTGCCCTTCTCCCGGGCGACCAGTCCGGCGAGGGACGAGAGCATCCCGTCACCGCCGACCGAGACGACGACGTCGCCCTTCCGGACGGCGGCGCTCACCAGGGCGCCCATCGCCTTCGGGCCGGGCGAGTACGTCACGTCGACGGTCGCGCCGCCCTCCCGGAGCCTGGTCGCGACGGGGAGGACCGCCTGCGGTGCCGCCCCGCCGCCGGAGGCGGGGTTGACGAGGAAGGTGAAGGAGCGGGTCACGGGATCAGCACCCCGGGGTTGAGGACCCCGGTCGGGTCGAGGTCGGCCTTGACGGCTCGCAGCACCGAGACGCCGAGGTCGCCGATCTCGGCGGAGAGGTACGGCCTGTGGTCCGTGCCGACCGCGTGGTGGTGGGTGATCGTCGCGCCGACCTCGGTGATCGCCTCGGACGCGGCGGCCTTCGCGGTCAGCCACTGCGGCAGCGGGTCCGCGGCCGCCTTCTGGGCGACGGTGAAGTAGAGCGAGCAGCCGGTCTCGTAGACGTGCGAGATGTGGCAGAGCACCATCGTCCCCTCGCCGAGGCTCTCCGTCAGCGCGGTCCGGACGGCGTCGTACAACGCGTCGACGTCGCTCCAGAACGTCGCGGTCTCGAGCGTCTCGACGAGGACGCCGACGTCGAGCAGCGAGTCGCGGAGGTACGGCGCGTCGAACCGGCCCTTGGCCCAGGCGGCACCGGGCTCCTCGCCGAGGCCCTCGCCACCGAGGCCGGCGAGGAACGAGGTGACGGCGGCGCGCTTGGCCGCGACCGCCTCCGGCTCGCCCTCGTACCCCGTGATCATCATGCAGCCGCCGGCGGACCGGCCGCCGATCTCGTCGGGTCGGGCCAGGTTGATCGCGGTCTCGGACTCGTCGGACAACCGGATGACCGTCGGGAGCAGGCCCGCCTGGGCGAGCGCGCGCATCGCGGCGGCACCGTCGACGAACGACGGCCAGCGCCACCCCTCGTAGACCTTCTGCGCCGGGAGCCTCCGGACCCGGACGGTCACGGCGGTGATCACGCCGAACGCTCCCTCGGAGCCCAGGAACAGCTGGCGCAGGTCCGGGCCGGCCGCGTTGGCCGGGGAGCTGCCCAGGCTGATCTCGCCCGCCGGTGTCGCCAGCCGGAGACCCACGACGAGCGCGTCGAAGCGGCCGTAGCCGGCGCTCGACTGCCCGCTGGAGCGGGTCGCGGCGAAGCCGCCGATGGTGGCGTACTCGAACGACTGCGGGTAGTGGCCGAGCGTCAGGCCCTCGGCGGCGAGCAGCGCCTCGGCCTCGGGGCCGCGCAGGCCGGGCTCGAGCGTGGCGGTCATCGAGGTGTGGTCGACCTCGAGCAGCCGCTTCATCCGGATCAGGTCGAGCGAGACCAGGCCGGCGAAGCCGTCACGCCGGGCGGCCAGGCCGCCGGTCACCGAGGTGCCGCCGCCGAAGGGCACGACCGCGACGTGGTGGTCGGACCGCCCAGTCGAGCACCGCGGCCACGTCCTCGTGCGAGTCCGGCCTGACGACGGCGTCGGGGGCGTCGGCCAGGTCGCCGCTGCGCTGCCTGAGCAGGTCGGGGGTCGACTTGCCGCGGGTCCGGAGCCGCCGGGTCGCGTCGTCGGTGCGCACGCGCTCCGCGCCGAGGGTCGCGGCGAGCTCGGCCAGGAGGTCCGGGTCGATGGCCGAGGCAGGGACGGCGACGTCCTCGCGGGCGGGCCGCTCGTCGAGGCCGAAGACCATCTCGATCAGCCCGCGGGCGGTGTCCGGCAGCGCGGCGGCGCGGTCCGGGTCACCCCACCGGGACGGGTGCATCTCTGTCTGCTCGACCAGCGTCATGTGTTACAGTGTGACACATGACGTCACTTCGTCACAAGGCCGACGAGGACCGCGAACCTCGCGACGCGTACCTCGACGCGGCCCGTGACTGCATCCTCGACGTCGGCTGGCGCCGGACGACGCTCACCGAGGTGGCCCGGCGGGCGGGCGTCTCCCGGATGACGATCTACCGCACCTGGGCGGACATGCCCACCCTCCTGGGCGACCTGATGACCCGCGAGTGGGCCGGCGTCGTCACGGCCGAGGTCGACGCCTCCGAGAGCGGCTCCGCGCTGGAGCGCATCGCCGAGGGCATCGTCGGCACGGTCCGCGCGCTCCGCGAGAACGAGCTGTTCGTCCGCATCGTCGAGCTCGACCCCGAGCTGATCCTCCCCTACCTGTTCTCCCGCCGCGGCCGCTCTCAGGACCTGATCCTGGCGATCACCGTCGGTGCCATCGAGGACGGCCAGTCCGACGGCTCGGTCCGGGCCGGCGACCCTGCCGTGCTGGCGCGCGCCGTCCTGCTGGCGGTCCACGGCTTCGTGCTCTCCGTCCACACCATGGCCGACGGCGGCGTCCACGTGGACGACCTCGACGCGGAGCTCACCACCCTGCTCACGAGGAGCCTCTCCGCATGACCGCCGTGACCCCCACCCGCATCACCCCCGGCCTCGACGGCGTCCCCACCGAGGTCGACGTCGTGGTCATCGGCCTCGGCATCACCGGCGCCGGCGTCGCTCTCGACGCGGTCACCCGCGGCCTGTCCGTGCTCGCCGTCGACAAGCACGACCTGGCCTTCGGCACCTCGCGCTGGTCCTCGAAGCTGGTGCACGGCGGCCTGCGCTACCTCGCGTCCGGCCAGGTCGGCGTCGCCCACGAGAGCGCCGTCGAGCGCGGCATCCTGATGGACGTCACCGCGCCGCACCTCACCCGCGCGCTGCCGATGCTGGTGCCGTTCAACTCCAGCGTCTCGGCCCTCCAGGCGGCGGTCACCCGCGGCGGCATGTTCGCCGGCGACCTGCTCCGTCGCGGGGCGGGTACGTCTCCGGAGACCCTGCCGAAGCCGCGACACCTCTCGGCCACCGAGGCGCTGGCGATGGCACCGTCGCTGCGGCCGGGCGGCCTGCGCGGCGCGATGCTCGGCTGGGACGGACAGCTCGAGGACGACGCGCGGCTGGTCACCACGGTGGCCCGGACCGCCGCGTCGTACGGCGCGCACGTCCGGACCCGCGCCCGGGTCGTCTCCGCGACCGGCACGTCCGTCTCGCTGGTCGACGAGCTCAGCGGCGAGTCAGCGACCGTCACGGCCCGGACCGTGATCAACGCGACCGGCGTGTGGGCGGGCGACCTGGTCGAGGAGGTCACGCTCCACCCGAGCCGTGGCACCCACCTGGTGCTGCGCGCCGAGTCGGTCCCCGGTCTGCAGGTCGCGGTGTTCGCCCCTGTGCCCGGCGAGACCAACCGGTTCGTGCTGGTCCTCCCCCAGCCCGACGGCACTCTGTACGTCGGCCTGACCGACGTGCCCGCCGACGGCCCGGTGCCGGACGTGCCCGAGCCCACCGAGCAGGAGATCGGGTTCCTGCTCGACGTCGTGGCCGCGGCGTTCTCACGACCGCTGCACCGCAGCGACGTCGTCGGTGCGTACGCCGGCCTCCGGCCGCTGCTCGACGTCCCCGACGCCGACGGCTCGGACGAGACCGCCGACATCTCGCGCCGGCACGCCGTGCTGACCTCGGCGACCGGGGTGGTCACGATCGTCGGCGGCAAGCTCACGACCTACCGCCGGATGGCCGAGGACGCCGTGGACGCCGCCGTCGCCCACGCGTCGATCGAGGCCGGCGAGTGCCGTACTGCGCAGCTGCCGCTGCTCGGTGCCGCCCACCGCGACGAGCTGGCGCTCCTCGAGCAGTCCCCGAGGCTGGTCCGCCGGTTCGGCACCGACGCGGAGCTGGTCCTGTCCAACGCCGTCGAGGTCACCGGCCTGTCCGAGGACGAGCTGCTCGCCCCGATCGCGGACGGCATCCCGGCCACCCTCGCCGAGCTCGTCTTCGCGGTCACGCACGAGGGCGCCTACGACGTCGGCGACCTGCTCGACCGGCGCACCCGGATCGGGCTGGTCCCCGCCGACCGTGAGCGCGCGGTACCCGCCGCCGAGCGCGCACTGGAGCTGGTCACCGCTCGCCGATGAGTTCGGCCCTCGACCGCGGTCTACCCCTCAGGCAGACTCGACAGAGCGAGGAGCGGGATCCGTGACGACACTGCAGGAGCGACCAGTGACCACCCAGGAGCAGGACGCGACGAGCGAGCTCGACGACTTCCCCACCCTGACCGAGCGGTACCAGCGCGAGCTGCTGGCGCACTGCTACCGGATGAGCGGCTCGGTGCACGAGGCCGAGGACCTCGTCCAGGAGACGTTCCTCCGCGCCTGGAAGGCCAGCGCGTCGTTCCAGGGCCGCAGCTCGGTCCGCACCTGGCTCTACCGGATCGCCACGAACGTCTGCCTCACCAACCTCGAGAACAAGCCGAAGCGCCCGCTGCCGGCCGGCCTCGGCACCGCCGACCAGATGGCCGGTGACGCCCTCGAGAGCAACCACGAGGTCGCCTGGCTGGAGCCCGTCCCCGACGCCGCCATCGTCGTCGCCGAGAAGGACACCATCCGGCTGGCGTTCGTCGCGGCGCTCCAGCACCTGCCGGCCCGTCAGCGGGCGGTGCTGATCATGCGCGACGTGCTGCGCTGGTCGGCGGCCGAGACCGCGGAGGCGATCGACACCACCGTCGCCGCGGTCAACAGCGCGCTCCAGCGCGCGCACGCGCAGATGGCGGAGCGCGGCCTGACCGCCGACACCGTCGAGCCCGACCTGGACGAGCGCCAGCGCGACCTGCTCGACCAGTACGTCGCCGCGTTCTGGGCCAAGGACATCACCGCGATCGTGAACCTGCTCAAGGCCGAGGCGATCTGGGAGATGCCGCCGTTCACCGGCTGGTACCTCGGCAACAGCACCATCGGCGACCTGATCAACCGGCAGTGCCCGGGCGGTCACCACGACATGCCGATGATCGAGACCCGCGCGAACGGCCAGCCCGCCTTCGGCCTCTACATGAGGACGCCGGAGGGCGACTTCACGCCGTTCCACCTCCAGGTGCTGAACATCGAGGGCGAGAAGGTCTCCCACGTCGGCGCGTTCTTCGACCCGAAGCTGTTCGCGACGTTCGGTCTCCCTGCCCGGCTGCCCGCCGGGTACGAGCCGGGCGACCCGGTCCCGACCGAGGTCGCCACCGGGGACCACGTCGTCACGAACCACGGCCTGGACCGATGAGCCCGGCCCTCGAGGGGGCAGTCGAGCTCCTCGAGCGGTCGCTCAGCTACACGCGGGTGGTGCTCGCGGACGTCGGTCCGCACAACCTGGACGCGCCCACCCCGTGCGCCGGGTGGGACCTGCGCCGGCTGCTCGCCCACATGGACGACGCCCTCGACGCGTTCACCGAGGCGGCAGCGGGCCGGGTCGAGGTCGCCGCGGTGCCGGCGTCCCGCGACCGGGTCGAGAGCCTGCGCGACAAGGCCTGCGCGCTGCTCGGCGCCTGGACCGAGGCCCGGCCGGCCGCCGTCGCCATCGGCGACCGGGAGCTGGACGGTCCGGTGCTCGTGGCGACCGCCGCGCTCGAGATCACCGTGCACGGGTGGGACGTCGCGCAGGCCACCGGGCGCTGCACGCCCGTCCCCGCCGACCTCGCCCGCGGTCTGCTGGCGGTCGCCGAGCGCGTCGTGGGACCGGCCGACCGCGGCTCGCGGTTCGGTGCACCACTCCCGGCCGCACCGTCAACTGTCCCTTCGGACATGCTTCTGGCCTTCTTGGGCCGCAGGACTGGTCCAGTCGGATGGAATCGGAGCGATCCGCCCTCACGCAGGGGCATTGCTTCCTAACCTTTCCGCATGGTGCCCACCGCCCTTTTGACGGACGCGTGCGCCCAGGTTCGGGCCGGTGACCTCAAGGAGGGCATGGGCCGCCTCCTGGCGCTGCGGTCCGACCACGCCCACGAGCTCGGCCACGCCGACCTCGCCACGCTGCTGACCACCCTCGTCGAGTGCCGCCTGGCGCGGGGCGAGCTCGCGGAGGCGATGGCCGTCGGTGACGAGCTCCTGCCGTACCTCGAGGCCGACGGTTCGCCCGGCTCCGCCCTCCCCGCCGCGCTGGCCCACCAGGCCCGCGGCGACCTCGCCGCCGCGCTCGGCGACGCCGAGCAGGCGCTCCAGCACTACAACCGCGCCGGAGCCCTCGCTCCCGGCGACGCGGCCGACCGCGTGCCGTGGCGCAGCGGCGCCGCCCTGGCCCACCTGCGCACCGGTGACGCCCGGACCGCCGCCAGCCTCGCCCGGGAGCAGGTGGGCGTCGCACAGGCCTCGGCCTCGCCGTACGCGATGGCGACCGCGCTGCGCACCCTGGCCGCCGTCGCGGTCGACACCGGACCCGACCGGATCCAGCACCTGCTCCGCGCCCGCGCCGTGCTCAGCGGCAACCGCGCCGACCGGCTCGCGGCCCAGATCGACACCGACCTCGCCGGGTTGCTGCTGCTGACGCACGCCCCGGACGCCGAGCAGCGGGCGCTCGCGCTCCTGCGCTCGGCCGAGGAGCACGCCGGCCGCCAGGAGCTGTGGCCGCTGCAGGGTCGCGTGCGGCGCCTGCTCGACCGGCTCGGCCAGCAGCCGCGCAAGGTCGAGACCGAGGCGATGGCCGCGCTGACCGCGTCCGAGCGCCGGGTCGCACGGATGGCCGCCGACGGCATGACGAACCGGCAGATCGCCAGCGAGCTCGTGGTGACGGTCAAGGCCGTCGAGTGGCACCTCTCGCACGTCTACCGCAAGCTCGGCATCAGCTCGCGCACCCTGCTCGCCGAGACGCTGGGCGTCTCCGAGCGGGTCGCCTAGACCTGCACCGACTCCGGCTCGGCGGGCTGCTCCGGCTCGTCACGCAGCGGGTGGGCGATCTCGTCCGCGGGCATCTTGGCCCAGATGATCGCGACCGACCGCGACCACCGCCGGCACGATGCCGGCGATGAGGAACGTCGTGCGCACCCCGATCGCCTCGGAGACCGGCCCGGCGAGAGCCATCGAGACCGGCATCAGGCTGATCGAGACGAAGAAGTCGAGCGACGAGACGCGGCCGAGCATGTGCGGCGGCACCCGGCGCTGGAGCAGCGTCCCCCAGATGACCATCGGCGAGGCCCAGAGCGCGCCCATCACCAGGGCGGCCACCACGACCTGCCAGACGGCGGTGGCGAAGCCCATCACGACCAGCGGCAGGGCACCGACGCCGAACAGCACGTTCATGATCGTCAGGTAGCGCCGCGGCATCGGGAGCGACGCCTGCGCGAGCGAGCCGACGGCACCGCCGATGCCGAACGCGGCCATCACCAGGGCGTGGTCGCCCGGGCCACCGCCGAGGCGGTCCTTGATGATGAACGGGATGAGCACCTCGAACGGGCCCATCATCACGAGCAGCATCAGGGACGCGAAGAGCAGCGTGGCCAGCAGCCACGGCGTGCGGACCATGTAGACGAAGCCCTCGCGCATGTCCGCCAGCGCCGACCGGATCGGGTGCCGCGCGGCATCCGGGTCGGCGTCCGGGTCGACCAGGCGCCGGACGGCCGTCAGCGGGACGAGGGTGAGGGCGAGCAGGTTGCCGAGGGACGCGAGGGCGGCGACGGCGATCGCGACACCCGGTGACCACACGCCGACGAGCACACCGGCGAGCCCCGGTCCGACGGCCTGGCCGATGGTGGGTCGCACCATGCCCTCGAAGCCGTTGACCGCCAGGAGGTCGGACTCCGGCACCAGGGCCGGGATCCAGGCCGAGTAGGCCGGCCAGTAGAACGCGAAGCCCACACCGGAGACGAACGACAGCGCGGCGAGGTGCCACAGCTGGGTCGTGTCGGTGAGCGACAGGACCGCCATCGTGCCCATGCTCGCCAGCTCGAGCGCCGAGACCGCGATCAGGATCTTCTTCTGCGCGACCCGGTCGGCGACGACGCCGCCCAGCAGCGCCGGGATGAGCACCCCTACCGCGCTGGCGGTCGAGACGAGCGACAGCTCGCTCGCGCTGCCCCCGATCCGGATGACCTCCCAGACGAGCCCGACGATCATCAGGCCGCCCGCGAAGCTGGACAGGACCAGTGCGACCGCGAGCTTGCGGTAGGCGGCGTGCCGGAACGGCGTCAGCGCCCTCGGCAGGGTGCGCCCGGTCGTGTCGCTCACGGTTGTCCTCCTCGACGTCCACTCAACACGGAGGGACCGACATCCGCACCCGGATTCATCGCCGCCTCGGCCGGCTCTTCGACCGTCAGGACGTCAGGTGCTCCGAAGGCGTGGTGTCGGACGGCGCGCATCGACCCATCCGACAACCTCAACCGGACGTGAGGTCAAGCCAGTGGACCGAGCGACCGTGCCCGTGGGTCCAGGCGACCGCCTGTCCGTCGACGCCGAGCACGAACCGGTTCGCCTCGCGCCCGACGCCGGTCGCGGTCGCGGCGATCTCGGGGAAGACGTTCGGTGCCTCGTTGCTGACCCAGTGGCACGCGCCCTCGGCGACCAGTCCGAGCATGAGCTCCTGGAACCGGGCGCGGTGCTCGGGCGGGAAGTACGTGGCGACGGCCGAGTGGAACACGACGACCGTCCCGTGTCGGCCGGCCTCGGCGACCAGGGCGGGCAGCTCGTCGAGGGCGTCGCCCGGCACCAGCCGCGGCGGGTCGGCTGCGGCGACGGAGACGGCGTGCCGCAGCCGCTCGCGCCGGTCGTCGTGCTCGGGCCAGACCAGGTTCTCCAGCCACGCCATCGCGTCGGGGTCGGTGACGTCGAGCGGGTTCAGGTCGACGCCGCCACGCCACGCGACCTCCGGCACGGCGTCCGGCAGCGGCGCCGGACCGGTCACCCGGCACGGCAGGCGCGGCGCCGGTCCGAGCTCGGTGGTTCCCGTGGCCGTCGACCAGGAGTAGCCCCACCGGTCGGGGTACAGGTTGAGCCCCGCGCTCGCGCCGGCCTCGACCAGGGCGACGGGCCCGGACGGGACCAGCGACGCGAAGACCGGCACCAACGTGGCCAGCCGCCCGACCTCGTTCGTCTGGGTGGAACGCTCGAGGATCGTGGTCCGGATCGTCCCGTCGTCGTCGAGGAGCGCGTTGCGCAGGCCGGCGTACGGGCCGGGTGCCGGGACCCCGTGCCAGCGCGCGGCGGCGTACACGATGTTCGGCTGCTTCTTGATGCCGGGCAGCCCGTCGATCCAGGCCAGCACCTCGGGGTCGTCGGCGACCCCCTGGCTCCACTCGACGAAGCACGGCGAGTCGTCGGCCTGCTCCCCGAACTCGAGGTACTGGGCGGCGACCCCCGCGTACGGCTCCATGCGACGACATTCTCGGCCATCGGTGCTCACGCCATAGTTGCCCTGTGCGATTCACGGAGCGGGAGCTGACCCTGGCGCTGCAGGGCGCCGCCAAGAGCGTGCTCGCGGCGCAGGACAAGGACATCCGCAAGGGCCGCCGGACCGCGGACGAGGCGTGGGCGGCGCTGACCGGGCACCAGCGCTACGTGATGCTCGACGCGCTCGGCGCCCAGCTCCTCGGCGTGCTCGTGGCGCTCCCCGACGTCGAGGTGGCGATCGGCACCCGGCCGACGTTCACCGACGCCCAGGTCGAGGCGGCGATCCGGGAGCAGGGCGGCGAGGACGTCCGCGGCCTGCGCGCCAAGGTCGTGCTCAAGGCTCGGGTCGCACTGGTGCAGCTGGCGCTGTCACACGTGCCACCGCGCGCCGACCCGGACGCCCTGATCGTCCCGGACCACCTGTAGGGCGGGACCTCAGACCGGCAGGTTCACGTACGTCGTCTCGAGGTACTCCTCGATCCCCTCGAACCCGCCCTCGCGACCGAACCCGCTGGCCTTGACGCCCCCGAACGGCGCCGCGGCGTTGGACACCAGGCCGGTGTTGATGCCGACCATGCCGTACTCGAGGCCCTCGGCCACCCGGATGGTCCGGGTCAGGTCGCGCGTGAAGACGTACGACGCCAGGCCGTACTCGGTGTCGTTCGCGCGCTCGACCGCCTCCTCCTCGGTCTCGAAGGTGGTGATCGGGGCGACCGGCCCGAAGATCTCCTCGCGGTTGATCGACGAGTCCGCCGGGACGTTGACCAGCACGGTCGGCGGGTAGAAGAACCCGTCGCCGCCCGGCGCCTCGCCGCCGACGAGCACCTTCGCGCCGTCGTGGACCGCGTCGGTGACCAGCTGCGAGACCGACTCGACGGCCTTCTCGTCGATGAGCGGACCGACGTCGACGCCCTCGTCCTGGCCGCGGCCGACGGTGAGCGCGCCCATCCGGTCCGCGAGCCGCTGAGCGAAGTCGTCGGCGACCGAGCTGTGCACGAGGAACCGGTTCGCGGCCGTGCAGGCCTCACCCATGTTGCGCATCTTGGCGAGCATCGCGCCCTCGACCGCGACGTCGAGGTCGGCGTCGTCGAAGACGATGAACGGCGCGTTGCCGCCGAGCTCCATGCTGACGCGCTGGAGCTGGTCGGCGGACTGGCGCACCATCACCCGCCCGATGCCGGTCGAGCCGGTGAAGCTGACCTTCCGGAGCCGGTCGTCGGCCTGGAGGGTCTTGCTCAGGTCGGCGGCACGGGTGGTC
Organism: uncultured Actinomycetota bacterium; assembly: GCA_963815335.1. Lineage (GTDB taxonomy): Bacteria > Actinomycetota > Actinomycetes > Propionibacteriales > Nocardioidaceae > Nocardioides. The sequence continues at coordinate 403,673 of CAWFGL010000013.1, read as the reverse complement.
GGCACGATGTTGAGGACGCCCTTGGGCAGCCCGACCTCGTCGAGGATCGCGGCCAGCGCGAGCATCGTCAGCGGCGTCTGCTGGGCGGGCTTGACGACCATCGTGCAGCCGGCGGCGACGGCGGGGCCGATCTTGCGGGTGCCCATCGCGATCGGGAAGTTCCACGGCGTCACGAAGAGGCACGGGCCGACCGGCTTCTTGATGGTGAGCAGCCGGCTGCCGCCGGCGGGGGCCTGCATCCAGCGCCCGTGGATCCGCACGGCCTCCTCGGCGTACCAGCGGAAGAACTCGTTGCCGTACGCGACCTCGCCCTTCGCCTCCTTGACCGTCTTGCCCATCTCGAGGCTCATCAGCAGCGCGAGGTCGTCGGCCCGGTCGTTGATCGCCTCGAAGGCGCGGCGCAGGATCTCGCCGCGTTCGCGTGGCGGGGTCGCCGCCCAGGAGGCCTGCGCCTCGACGGCCGCGTCGAGCGCCTCCACGGCATCGGCGACCGTTCCGTCGGCCACGGGCGTGAGCACCGAGCCGTCCGCCGGGTCGAGCACGTCGAAGGTCTCGCCCTCGCCCGCGTCGCGCCAGGTGCCGCCGATGAAGAGCCTCCGCTGCTCGGGAGGCAGGAAATCCAGACCGGTCATGACCCCAGCCTTCCACTGGCCACGAAAACATGACAGCCGTCACATGGCGTGGCTACGCTGGCCCCGTCGACTTCGGAGGGAGCACTGCGAAATCGGCAAGAGCCCCTCGTAGACCCCATGCTGCGGGGGGCTCGCTCTGTCTCGTCCGAGTCTCGGTGCCAGCACCGATGCCACGGGCAGCCGCACCCGGCCACACTGCCGGGATGAAGCTTCCCATCATCGGCGTCCGGCAGATCAAGCTGCCCGTGAGCGACCTGGCGGCCAGTGCCCGCTGGTACGCGGACCTGTTCGACCTCGAGCTGGCCAACGAGTTCTACGAGGACGGGGCCGTCAGGGGTGTCGTCCTGGCGGACCACGAGGCCGGGTTCGTCATCGGGCTGCGGGATCGCGCGCACTGCGCGAGCAGTCCCGTCCTGGACGGGTTCGACGTCTGCGCCTTCATGCTCCGGTCTCCCGCGGAGATGTCGGTCGTGGTCGACCGGTGCGCCGAGCTCGGCATCGAGCACGGCGACGTCGACGACCGGGGAGACTTCGGGATCGCGATGGACGTCACCGACCCGGACGGCACGGTGCTGCGCTTCGTGGCCGGCCCGCACACCGGGCCTCCCGGCGCCTTCGCCGGCGTGGAGCTCGGTGCCGGGCCGCCGACCTTCTACGACGAGCCGCGGCTGCGCTTCTAGCCGATCCGCTGCGCCGCCCGCAGGAACGCCTCGAGGATCGGGCCGGCGGTGCCGGAGCCCGAGGCGCCGACCTCGACGAAGACGGCGACCGCGAGGTCGCCCTGGGCGGCGATCATCCAGGCGTGGGTCTGGAGGTTCTTGCCGGTGCCGAACTCGGCGGTGCCGGTCTTGGCGATGACCGGCGGTCCGGGCACGTCGGCGAGGCCGCGTCCGCTGCCGTCGGTGACGACGCTGCGCAGCATCGAGCGCAGGGCCTCCACCTCGCCGGGCTCGAGCGGCGCGGCGCCCTCGGGCGTGGTGACGTCGACGCTCGAGACGAGCCTCGGGATGACCAGCTCACCCGACTGCACCGACCCGATGACCGTCGCCATCACCATCGGTGAGGCGAGGATCGTCCCCTGGCCGATCAGCTGCGCCGCGGACTCGGTCTTCGACGGCGAGGGCTCGACGCTGCCGAGGTACGCCGGGAAGCCGAGGTCGTGGTCCAGCCCGATGCCCAGCGAGACGCCCGCGTCGAACAGGTCGGTGCCGCTCAGCCTCGGGGCCTGCGAGATGAAGGCGGTGTTGCACGAGTTGGCGAGCGCCGTGCGCAGCGGGATCCTGCCGAGCGCGCCCGACGGGTAGTCGTCGTAGTTGGTGAACGTCTTGCCGTCCACGACGATGCTCGAGGTGCAGGGCACCACCGAGTCGGGGGTGAGCCCGGCGCGCAGGAGCGCGAGCGCGCTCACGGACTTGAACGTCGAGCCCGGGGCGAACTGGCCGAACGTCGCCAGGTTGATGCCGTCGTTCCCGGGCCCGTTGGCCGCCGCGAGGATCTCGCCGCTGCTCGGCCTCAGCGCGACGAGGGCGCTGGCCGGCCCGACGCCCGCGAGCAGCGACTCCGCCTCGGTCTGGAGGTCGAGGTCGAGGGTGAGCTGCAACGGGGCGCCGTCGACCGACTCGGTGCGGAACAGCTCGCGCTTGCTGCCGTCCACGTCCAGCGCGTCGACCTTGAGGCCGGGCGTCCCGCGCAGGGTGTCGTCGTACCTGGCCTGCAGACCGGACAGGCCGGCGACGTCGCCCACCTGGTACTTCTCCGGCTCCTCCTCGACCATCTCGGCGGTCACCTCACCCACGCGGCCGAGGATCGGCAGGGCGAAGTCGCGGGTGGGCGCGAGCGGCAGGGTCCCGCCGATCAGCCGCGCACCGTCGATGCCCTGGATCCCGCGCGCGACCGCCGGGGTGACGTCCTCCTGGCGGAGCACGATCGCCTCGACGAACGCCTTCGGGCCGGCCGCCTCGACCTGCTTCGCGTAGTCCTTGGGGTCGATGCCGACGAGCTTGGCCAGGGCCCGCGCCGACGCTCCCGCGCTCGAGCCGGCGACGGCCGGCTTGTCGATGCCCACCCGCGACACCTCGCGCTCGGTGACCAGGGCCAGGCCGTCGGCGCCGAGGACGTCGCCGCGGTCGGGGGTGGACGAGGAGACGCCGAGGACCTCGCCCTCGCCGAGGCTGGGCTCGACGACGGACTCCGCCCAGGTCGCCTGCCACTCCGCCTCGCCCTCCGCGAGGTCCGCGGTGGTCTGGTACGACCACTCCTCGTCGTCGAGCGCCCACGTCCAGTCGAGGGTCGCCTGCGCGGTGCCGTCCTCGTTCTCGGACACCGAGCTCGCCACCACGGTGGGCCGCCGATCGCCCATGCCGTCGGCGACCGCGTCGTACGACGCCTGCGCTCCCTCGGCGGTGGCCGCGTCGAAGGGCACGCGCGCCAGGTCGCCCGAGGACAGCCCGGCCGCGAGGGCGTCCGCGACCGTCTCCGCCGACGGCTTCTCGTCACCGTCCGGACCGTCGTCGCCGCCACCGGAGCAACCGGTCAGGAGCAGCGCGGCGACGAGCAGGGCGGGGATGCGGGCACGCATGCCGCCACCCTATGTAGGCGTCCCATGGTGCTCCGCGAGGTCGGCGAACGAGGCGACGGCCCCCGACACCAGGTCCTCCACGTGCTCGCGGAACCGTGGGCAGTTCGCGACGTCGTGCGCCCGGCACTCGTAGGCGTGCACCGCCATCGCCCGGGCGACCTGCATCTCCGCCATCCGCCGGTCGAGGTCGGCGATGTGGTCCTGGAGCACGCGGTGTCGCCCCGGCGACTCGGAGTCGAGGAGCACCGCGATCTGCTCGAGCCCCATGCCGGCGGCCTTGCTGCGGACGACGACCGCGATCCGCACGAGGTCGTCGCGGCCGTACCTCCGCCGGCCCGCGCCGTCGCGTCCGGGGGCGAGCAGACCGACGTCCTCCCAGTGCCGCAGCACGTGCGTCTCGAGACCGAACCTCGCGGACGCGTCACCGATCGACCAGTCGATGGCCCGACGACTTGACTTCATGTCAACATGAAGTCACATCCTTGTGTGCATGACAACTTCGACGACTGACTTCGACGCGATCGTGATCGGCGGCGGGCCCGCGGGACTGCAGGCCACCCTCACCCTGGGCCGGGTGCACCGGCGCGTGCTGATGCTCGACTCCGGCCGCTACCGCAACGACCCGGCCCCGCACATGCACAACGTGGTGACCCACGACGGCCGCTCCCCCGCGGACTTCCGGGCGGCCGCCCGCTTCGACCTCGACGGGTACGACACGGTGACCGTCCGGGACGCGGCCGCCGGCTCGGTCCGCCAGGACGGCGACGGCTTCGCGGTGACGGTCGACGGGGAGGACGTGTGGGCCCGCGGGATCGTCCTCGCCACCGGCGTGCGCGACACGGTCCCCGACAAGCCCGGCCTCGCCGCGCTGTTCGGCGGCGTGGTGGCGCACTGCCCCTTCTGCCACGGCCACGAGTTCGCCGGACAGCCCGTCGCGGTGCTCGGCACCAAGGCCGCCGGCCACCTGCCCGGCATCCTCCGGCCCATCGTGTCCCGGCTGACGGTCCTCACCGACGGTGAGGACCTGGGCGCGCCCCTGCCGGAGGGCGTCGCGGTGCGGACCGAGCCGGTCACCGGCGTGTGCGCCAGCCCGGTCGGCGCGAGGGTGACCTTCGCCGAGGGCCCGGACGAGGAGGTCGCCGGCCTGTACGTCGCCACCACGTTCGCCCAGTCCGCGCCGTTCGCCGAGCAGCTCGGTCTCCGGCTGCTGGACTCCGGCTGCGTCGAGGTCGACGTCATGGGTCGCACGAGCGTGCCCGGCGTGCACGCGGCCGGCGACATGGCGCACCACCCGGACCTGCCCATGCCGATGGCCAGCGTGATGACCGCCGCGGCATCGGGCCAGGTCGCGGCGGCGTCGCTGGTGGCGATGCGGCTGCTGGAGGCCTGAGGGCGCTACTTCTTGTGACGGGGCTTCTTGTCCGGCTTCGCGTCCGGCCTGGAGTCCGACCGGTGCGCCGGCCGTCCCGAGGGCGGGCCGCCGTCCTTCTTGAGGTCGATCAGCTTGCCGGAGATCCGCGTGCTGCGCAGGGCGTCCCAGGTCGAGGCCGGCAGGTCGGCGGGCAGCTCGACCAGCGAGAAGTCCGGAAGGATCTTGATCGCGCCGAAGTCCTTGCGGGAGAGGCCGCCCTCGTTGGCGATCGCGCCGACGATCTGGCGGGGCTCCACCTTGTGGCGCTTGCCGACCGCGATCCGGTACGTCGTCAGGTCGGTGTCGGTGCGCGCGCGGTGCCGCTCGGCCTTGGCCCCGGAGGCCCGCTCGCCGCGGGTGTCGCGCTCCTCGCGCGGCGCCCGGATCGGCTTCTCCTTCTCGGGGTCGAGCAGCAGCGGCTCGTCTCCCTGGAGGACGACGGCGAGGGCCGCGGCCACGTCGACCTCGGGCACGTTGTGCTCGCTGACGTAGTGGGCGACGACGTCGCGGAAGAAGTCGACGCGCTCGGTCTCGCTCAGCGCCGCGGAGATGGCGTCGTCGAACCGGGCGAGCCGGGTGCTGTTGACGTCCTCGGCGGTGGGCAGCGACATCTGGACGAGCGTCTGCTTGGTGGCCTTCTCGATGTGCTTGAGGAGGTAGCGCTCGCGCGGGGTGATGAACGAGATCGCGTCGCCCTTGCGGCCGGCCCGGCCGGTGCGGCCGATGCGGTGCACGTAGGACTCGGTGTCGGTCGGGATGTCGTAGTTGACGACGTGGCTGATCCGCTCGACGTCGAGCCCCCGCGCGGCCACGTCGGTGGCCACGAGGATGTCGAGCTCGCCCTTCTTGAGCGAGTTGACCGTGCGCTCGCGGACGTTCTGCACCACGTCGCCGTTGATCGCCGCCGCGGAGTAGCCGCGGGCCCGGAGCTTCTCGGCGAGCGTCTCGGTCTCGTTCTTGGTGCGGACGAAGACGATCATCCCCTCGAAGTTCTCGACCTCGAGGATGCGGGTGAGGGCGTCCACCTTCTGCGGGTACGACACGGTCAGGTAGCGCTGGGTGATGCTCGGCGTCGTCGTCGCGGTGTTCTTGACGGTGATCTCGACCGGGTCGTGCAGGTACTTGGCCGACAGCCGGCGGATCTGGGCCGGCATCGTCGCCGAGAAGAGCGCGACCTGCTTGTCCTCGGGGGTGTCGGCGAGGATCGTCTCGACGTCCTCGGCGAAGCCCATGTTGAGCATCTCGTCGGCCTCGTCGAGGACGAGGAAGCGGAGCTGGGTGAGGTCGAGGGTCTTCTTGTCGAGGTGGTCCATGATCCGGCCGGGCGTGCCGACGATGACGTGGACGCCACGGCGCAGCGCGCTCAGCTGGACGCCGTAACCCTGGCCGCCGTAGACGGGGAGCACCTTCACGCCGGGCACCTGCGCGGCGTACCGCTCGAAGGCCTCGCACACCTGGAGGGCCAGCTCGCGGGTCGGCGCCAGCACCAGGGCCTGGGGCGACTTCTGGGACAGGTCGAGACGGGACAGGATCGGCAGCGCGAACGCCGCCGTCTTGCCGGTGCCGGTCTGCGCGAGGCCCACGACGTCGCTCCCCGCGAGGAGCGGCGGGATGGTCGCGGCCTGGATCGGCGAGGGGGACTCGTAGCCGGCCGCCGTCACCGCGGCGAGCACGCCGTCGGCGAGGCCGAGGTCGGCGAAGCTCTGCTGGTCGGTGTCGGTCACCCACCAACGGTAGTGCTCAGGCGGACGGGCCCCCGATTCTCCGAGCCCGGTGCCCGAGCTTGCGAGGGCACCGACAGGCGAGGAGGTTGAGGAGGATCACACGGATCCGAGCCTGCGAGGAGCCGTGCGATCCGTCTCGAAACCCGTCGCGGTGCGCTGTGTCACCACTACTCGACCGTGACCGACTTCGCCAGGTTGCGGGGCTTGTCGATGTCGCGCTCGAGGTGCAGGGCGGCGTGGTAGGCCAGGATCTGGAGCGGGATCGTCAGCAGGATCGGGTCGAGCTCGATCTCGGTGCGCGGGACGTCGATGCGCAGGGTCCGGTCGGCGACGTCGCCCAGGTCGACGTCGGCGTGCGTGATGGCGACGAGCGGCCCCTTGCGCGCCGCGATCTCGTGCAGGGCACCCACGTTGCGGTCGGTCAGCTCGTCGTCGGGGACGATCGCGACCGTCGGGACGGACTCGTCGATCAGGGCGAGCGGGCCGTGCTTGAGCTCGGAGGTCTGGTACGCCTCGGCGTGCCGGTAGGTGACCTCCTTGAACTTCTGCGCGCCCTCGCGCGCGACCGGGTAGCCGCGGACCCGGCCGACGAAGAAGAGCGACTCGGCCTTGGCCAGCCTCTCGGCCACCGGGATCAGCTCCTCCTCCAGCGCCAGCACCTTCTCCAGGTCGCCGGGCAGCCGTTGCAGGCCGGCGACGAGCCGCTTGCCGTCCGCGATGGACAGGTCGCGGACCCGGCCGAGCTGGAGGGCGAGGAGGGCGAACCCGACGTACATCGTGGTCAGCGCCTTGGTCGACGCGACCGCGACCTCGGGGCCGGCGTGCAGGTAGATGCCGCCGTCGCACTCGCGCGCGATCGCGCTGCCGACGACGTTGACCAGGCCGATGCACCGGCCACCCTTGCGGTGGATCTCCTGGACGGCGAGCAGCGTGTCCACGGTCTCGCCGGACTGGCTGACCGCGACGTACAGGGTGTCCGGCTCGACGATCGGGTTCCGGTAGCGGAACTCGCTCGCGGCCTCGGCGTCCGCGGGCACGCGGGCGAGCTCCTCGATCATCTGGGCGCCCATCTGGCCGACGTAGTACGCCGACCCGCAGCCCAGGATCTTCACGCGCTTGACCGCGCGCAGGTCGCGCGCGTCCATGTTGAGGCCACCGAGGTGGGAGGTGCCGAACCGCTCGTCGAGCCGGCCGCGCAGGACGCGCTCGACGGCCTCCGGCTGCTCGAGCATCTCCTTGTGCATGAAGGACTCGTGGTCACCCGCGTCGTACGACGCCGGGTCGATGTCGAGCTTCTTCGCCGTCCGGTCCGTGGCGCTCAGGTCCTGGCGGTACGTCGTGTAGCCGGTCGCCGTCAGCGTCGCCAGCTCGCCGTCACCGAGGTGCACGACCGTCGTCGTGTACCGGACCAGCGCCGCGAGGTCCGAGGCGACGTGCATCTCCTTGTCGCCGACGCCGATGATCAGCGGGCTGCCGTTGCGGGCCACCACGATCCGGTCCGGGAAGTCCGCGTGCATCACCGCCAGGCCGTAGGTGCCCTCGATCCGGCCCAGGGCCTCGCTGACCCGGCCCTCGAGGCTGTCGGCCTCGGAGAGCCCGACCAGGTGCGCGATGACCTCGGTGTCGGTGTCGGACGCCAGGTCGACGCCCCGGTCGGTGAGCTCGGCGCGCAGCGCGGCGGCGTTGTCGATGATGCCGTTGTGGACGACGGCGACGTCGCCCTTGGCGTCGACGTGCGGGTGCGCGTTGACGTCGTTGGCCGGCCCGTGCGTGGCCCAGCGGGTGTGGCCGATCCCGACCTTGCCGTTGAACCGCTTGGGCAGGTCGGCCTCCAGGTCGCGGACCCGGCCGGCCTTCTTGGCGACCTTCAGGCCCTTGCTGCTCAGCACCGCGATGCCCGCGGAGTCGTACCCGCGGTGCTCGAGACGGCCGAGGCCCTCGAGCAGGAGGGGTGCTGCCTGCTGGCCACCGACGTAGCCGACGATCCCGCACATAGTTCAGTCCTCTGTTCCGTGGCTAGCCGTAGACGATCCGGCGGAGCTGCCGTTCGGTGAGCTCGGGGGCCGCGACGACGCGGGTCCGGAGCTCGGTGGCGATCCGCTCGAAGATCTCGGGGTTCTTGGCGCCGTACGTCTTCATCTCGGTGTGCCGGCGGCGCACGTACTCCTCGACCGGCTCGGCGAGGTAGGCGACGACGTCCTCGACCACCCGGGTGGCCTCGGACTCGGTGAGTCCGGTGGTGGCCGCGAGGTGCGCGACCAGGTCCCGTTCACCGTGCACGCAGTCCAGGGAAGGGGATCCGGGGCCAAAGAGCAAGTTCCTGCCCGATTTCGGGCAGGTGAGAGGTCAGAACGGCCAGCTGCGGGTGCTTTCCGGCCGGTTGAGGTACTCTAGGTGAACACCACGTGAACGAGAGGCATCCAGATGGAGACCAACCAGCTGTCCATGCGCTGGATCCCGGTGACCGACACGTCCGGGCGCACCCACATGGAGGCCGTCTGGATCACCGAGGCGCAGGCCCCGGAGGCCACCCAGGCCGCCTGACGCAGCCACCCAGCTTTCCCACGACGAGCGCCCCGCCGGCCCACCGGCGGGGCGTTCGGCGATTTCTCGAACTTTCCTCCCGAGTCGGGAATGGAAGCGGACCAGAGTCCGTTACAGGTGATTGAAGACTGTACGACCCGCCACCCGCTTCCCAGGAGGAACCATGTCCACCACGTTCGACGCCCCCACCGCCCACCTCGCCGACATCAGCGGCGACTACACCATCGACCCCTCGCACAGCCGCCTCGGCTTCGTCGCGCGCCACGCGATGGTCACCAAGGTCCGCGGCGAGTTCTCCGAGTTCACCGGCACCGCGCACATCGACGCGTCCGAGCCGGCCAACTCGTCCGTCAGCGTCACCATCGGCGCGGGCACCGTCAGCACCGGCAGCAAGGACCGCGACGGTCACCTCACCTCGGCCGACTTCTTCGACGTCGAGAACCACCCCGAGCTCACCTTCGTCTCGACCGCCGTCAGCCGCTCGGGCGACGAGTGGACGATCGCCGGCGACCTGACCATCAAGGGCACGTCCAAGCCGGTCACCATCGTGTTCGAGCAGACCGGCTCCGCGCAGGACCCGTTCGGCAACGTCCGCGTCGGCTTCGAGGGTGACGTCACCGTCAACCGCAAGGACTGGGGCCTCACCTGGAACGCCGCGCTCGAGACCGGTGGCGTCCTCGTCTCCGAGAAGGTCAAGCTCGAGTTCGACATCAGCGCCATCCGCAACGCCTGATCCCAGCGCGATCCGCAGCGCCTGAGCCGCGCCTCGTCAGCCCCCGCCCGTTCGTTCGGGCGGGGGTTGGTGCGTCCTGGGGCGAAAACCAGCAGCCGTCACCCCCGCGCTACCGGTATCAATTCCCCATGAGCTCCGCACCCCTCGCCCTGCCCGAGGGCTACACCGCCCGCCCGGTCGTCATGGACGACGCCCCCGCCGTGACCGCGCTCGTCGGCGCCGAGGAGCTCCACGACCTCGGCCAGGTGCTCATCGAGGAGGCGGACTACGTCTCGGACTGGCAGCGCCCGTCGTTCGACCTCGCGACCGGCACGATCAGCGTCTGGCACGGCGACGGTGCCGAGCGCACGGTGGTCGGCTTCGCCCAGGTCGACCACGACCGCGGGGACGCCGCGGTGCACCCGGACCACCGCCGCCGAGGTATCGGCACGGCGCTCGCCGGGTGGATGCAGGACTGCGCGCGCGCCCAGGGGATGTCCGTCGTCGGGGCGCCCGTGCCGCAGGGCAAGGCGGCCGACCAGCTGCTGGAGAAGCTCGGCTACCGGGTCCGCTGGAACAGCTGGGTGCTCGAGCTGCTGGACGGCGCCACCGTCCCCGAGCGCGAGCTGCCCGCGGGCTACGCGGTCCGCGAGGCGACACCCGACGACTACCCGGCGGTCTGGACGGTGACCGAGGACGCGTTCCTCGAGTGGTCCGACCGGGACCGCCAGACGTTCGAGGACTGGCAGGCCGCCGTACCCGGGCGCCCGGGGTTCGAGCCGTGGAACATCCGGGTCGCGACCGACCCGGCCGGCGCCGTCGTCGCGACGGCGAACGTGCACCTCAACCTCGACTCCGACGAGCCGTGCGCCTACATCGACCGGCTCGCGACCCACCAGGACCACCGGCACCGCGGGCTGGCCCAGGCACTGCTGGTCGACTCGTTCGCGACCGGCCGCGAGCACGGCGCCACTCGGTCGGAGCTGTCGACCGACTCGCGCACCGGGGCCCTGACGCTCTACGAGAAGGTCGGGATGTCGGTGACCTCGGTCTGGGTCAACCGGGCCAAGGACCTGTGAACCTCCCCGGGGGCCTCACCGCCCGGCCGCTCCACCTCGCCGACGCCGAGGCGGTGGCCGCCGTCGTCCGCGCGGAGGAGGCCGCCGACGTCGGCGCACCCGAGACCACGGTCGCGGACATCCAGGGCGACTGGCAGCGGCCCACCTACGACCTCGCGACCAGCACGATCGGGGTCTTCGACGGCGACGCGGTCGTCGCGTACGCCGAGGTCGTCGGCGACGCGGAGGTCTACACGTCGGTGCACCCCGACCACCGCGGCCGCGGGATCGGTACGGCGCTCGCCGCGTGGGCCCGGGAGACGGCGCGGGCGAAGGGCTACTCGCGGGTGGCCAGCCAGGTCCCGGTCGGCGGTCCCGCGGACCGCCTGATGACCGACCTCGGCTACGAGGAGCGGTGGACCGCGTGGAACCTCGAGCTGCCCGAGGGTGCCGAGATCGCCGGCCAGCCGCTGCCCGAGGGCTACCTCCTCCGGGACGCCGCCGAGAGCGACCGCCCGACGGTCTACGACCTCATCGAGGACGCGTTCGGCGAGTGGCCCGACCGGGAGCGTCACAGCGTCGAGGACTTCGGCTCCCGGGTGTGGGACCGGCCCGGCTTCGAGCCCTGGAACCTGCGGGTCGTGTCCGACCCCGACGGGGTCCTCGTCGGCGCCACGCACGTGATCCAGGACGGCGACGTCGGCTACGTGGCCCGGATCGCCGTCCGCCGGGACCGGCGCGGGCTGGGCCTGGCCCGCGCGATGCTGGTCGACGCGTTCGGCCTGGCCCGGGAGCACGGTGCCGTGCGCTGCTACCTCTCGACCGACTCGCGCACCGGCGCCCTCGGCCTCTACGAGAAGGTCGGCATGGTGATCAGCTCGCAGTGGGTGAACCGCGCCCTGGCCGTGGACTAGAACGTGTTCTAGTCTGCGGCGATGGCCCGCACCAACTTCGTCGCCCGGTACGACTTCCGCGCGCCCGGTGCGACGCCCGACGAGCGACGCGAGCTGTTCGGGCGGGCCGTCGAGCAGGCGGCGTACGCCGAGCAGCACGGCATCCAGGCGTTGATGCTCTCCGAGCACCACGTCTCCGCCGACGGCTACCTGCCCAGCCCGATCCCGGTGGCCGCCGCGTTCGCCGCGGTGACCTCGACGATCCCGATCTCCGTGGCCGCGCTGCTGGTCAACCTCTACGACCCGATCCGGCTGGCCGAGGAGATCGCCGTCCTGGACCACCTGTCCGGGGGCCGGGTCAACTACACGCTCGGGCTCGGCTACCGGCGCGAGGAGTACGACCTGTTCGGTGTCGCGTGGGAGAGCCGCGGCGCGGACATCGAGGACCGCATCCGCCGGATGCTCGACGCCTGGTCCGACGGGACCGTCACGCCCGGCCCCTACTCGCAGCCGCACCCGATGCTCTTCTACGGCGGCGGCTCCGTGGCCGCGGCGAAGCGCGCCGCGCGCCTCGGCCTGCACTTCCAGCCGCAGGTCGGCGGCCCCGAGCTCAAGGAGGTCTACGAGACCGAGTGCCGCGCGCTGGGTCGCGACCCGGGCTTCACCCTGCTCGCCCCGACGGGTCCGGCGAACGTGTTCTGCGCCGAGGACCCGGACCGCTTCTGGGCCGAGTTCGGGCACTGCCTGCTGGCCGACGCCCAGGGGTACGCCGCGTGGCGGGCGACCGACACGACGTCGTACGTGCGCGACGACTCGGCGTCGGTCGAGGAGATGCGCGCGGCCGGGGTCTACGTCGTGCACACCGCCGACGAGCTGGTCGAGAGGTGCCGGGCCGGCGAGATCCGGCTGGTCACGGCCCACCCGGCGTGCGGCGGCCTGCCCGCCGAGCCGTCGTGGGAGTCGCTGCGGCTGATCTGCGAGACGGTGCTGCCGGCGGTGCGGGCGGACTAGGGGCGGCCGGACCCGCGGGCCTAGTCAGTGGGTGTCGTGGTCTCGACGGTCGTGACCACCGTCGTCACGGAGGGTCGCCTCGGCGTCGACGAGAAGCCGAACGAGCACGGCGGGTGCACGTCGGCCAGCGCGCCCAGGTCCACTCCGTCGAACCTCCCGGACAGGTCGGTCACCCGGTGCGTGTCGGTGGCGCCGTACCACTCGCGGCGGCCGTTGCCGGCGGTCCCGCGCGTCCGCACGCCGCGCAGCGCGACCCGGGCGACCGGGTCGGTCAGCGTGCACCAGGCCGGCGACTCGGCGAGGCTGCGCGGCACCGCGCGCAGCGCCAGCCCGAGCGGCGTGCGGCCTCCGACGGTCAGGTCGAGGTGCAGGGACGGCGAGCGCACCCGCCAGCGGTCGTCGACCTGGAACGGCTCGATGCGGATCTCGTCGAAGGTGTACGTCGCGGCGATGAAGTCGGCCGCGTCCCGGTGCGGCGCGAGCAGGACCCGGTGCCCGGACGCCGTCTCGACCATCGCGTCGCCGAACGCGCCCAGCGGGGTGTCGGTCCACGACCCGACGACGACCCGGACGCCGCTCGCCGACCCGACCCCGGCGATCCGGCCACGGAACCGCTGTCGGCCGGGCTGTCGGGTGGCGGTCATCCCGACGAGGATGGCACGGTGCCCCACACACCAGCCCTCCACGTCGTCCGGCGTGACCCCCACGGCGACGCCCACCCGACCCCGTTGCTCTTCGTGCACGGCGCGTGGCACGGCGCGTGGTGCTGGGAGGAGCACTTCCTCGACCACTTCGCCGAGCAGGGCTTCCGCGTCGCGGCCCTCGACCTCCGGGGCCACGGCTCCTCGCCCGCCGGCGGGTGGTTCCGGAGCCGGCGGCTGCGGCACTACGTCGCCGACGTGGCCGAGGTCGCGGCCACGTTCGACGTGCCGCCGGTCGTCATCGGCCACTCGATGGGCGGCATGGTCGTGCAGAAGTACCTCGAGAAGCACGAGGCGCCGAAGGCCGTCCTGCTCGCCTCGGGCCCGCCGCGCGGCGTCGTCGGCATCACCCTCCGGGTGCTCCGGCGGAGCCCGCTGACGTTCCTCCGGATCAACGCCACGTGGTCCCTCTACCCACTCGTGAAGGATCCCGACGACGCCCGGGCCCTGCTCTTCGGCGACCACCTGGACGAGGTGACCGCCCTCGGCTACACGGCCCGGCTGCAGGACGAGGCCTACCTCGCGTTCCTCGACATGCTCCTGCTCGACCTGCCCAAGCCGAAGCGCGTCGACACCGACGTGCTGGTGCTCGGGGGCGAGCAGGACGTGATCTTCACGCCGCCCGAGGTGCACCGGACCGCGACGGCGTACGGCACGACCGCCGTCATGTTCGACGGCGGCCACGACCTCATGCTCGAGCCGTGCTGGCCGGAGGTCGCCGGAACCATCGCGCGCTGGCTCCGGGAGCCCTAGCCTCTCGCCATGGGCGCTTGGGGAACAGGTCCGTTCGACAACGACGACGCCGCCGACTGGTCAGCCGAGCTCGAGGAGGCCGGCGACCCGCTCGCGTTCGTGGGCGAGACGTTCGCCGTCGTCGAGTCGAGCGAGGAGTACGTCGAGAGCCCGGACGCCGCCTGCGCCATCGCGGCCGCCGCCTGGCTCGCGTCGGGACTGCCGGGCACGCCCGTCGCGCCGTCGGGCTACGCGCCCGACGTGCCCCCGCCCATCGACCGGACGGCGATCGACCCGCTCCTGGACCGCGCCGTCGTGGTGCTCCAACGCGTGCTCGGCGAGGAGTCGGAGTGGCGCGAGCTCTGGGACGAGGTCGAGAACACCGAGGCGCCCGCCGTGGTCACCGCGCTGGCCGAGTTCATCGGCAGCACCTGACCGCCGTCCGGCTCAGCGGATGGGCGCGCCGCTGATCGCGCGGGCGATCACGAGCCGCTGGATCTCCGAGGTGCCCTCGAAGATCGTGTAGATCTTCGCGTCCCGCGCCATCCGCTCGACCGGGTACTCGCGGGTGAAGCCGTTGCCGCCGAGGATCTGCATCGCCTGGCTGGTGACCCGCACCGCGGTCTCGCCGGCGAACAGCTTCGACTGCGAGCCCTCGGCCGCGTCGAACGACCGGCCCCGGCGGGCCATCTGCGCCGCACGCCAGACGAGCAGCCTGCTCGCGTCGATGCCGACCTTCATGTCGGCGAGCATGAACGCGATGCCCTGGTTCTCGATGATGGCCTTGCCGAACTGCTCCCGGGTCTTGGCGTAGTCGAGAGCCACCTCGTACGCCGCGCGGGCGATGCCGACGGCCTGGGCGCCGACAGCGGGACGGGTCCGCTCGAACGTCGCCATCGACGCGTTCGCCTTCGCGTCGCCCGACTTCAGGCCCTCGCGGGCGCGGGCCAGCCGGGCGTCGAGCTTCTCCTTGCCGCCGAGCAGGCACCGGCCGGGGATGCGGACCTGGTCGAGGACGACCTCGGCGGTGTGCGAGGCGCGGATGCCGTGCTTGTGGAACTTCTGCCCCTGGCTCAGTCCCCTGGTGCCGGGCGGGATCACGAACGACGCCTGGCCGCGGGTCCTCAGCTCGGGGTCGACCACGGCGGTGACGACGTGGACGTCGGCGATGCCGCCGTTCGTCGCCCAGGTCTTGGTGCCGTTGACGACCCACTCGTCGTTGGCCTCGTCGTAGATCGCTCGCGTCCGCATCGCGCCGACGTCGCTGCCGGCGTCCGGCTCGGAGGAGCAGAACGCACCGAGCTTGAGGTCGCCGGGGCTGCCGTACATCTGCGGGATCCACTCGACCACCTGCTCGTCGGTGCCGCTGGCCCGGACCCCCGCGGCCGCGAGCGACGTGCCGACGATCGAGAGACCGATGCCGGCGTCACCCCAGAAGAGCTCCTCCATCGTGACCGGGAAGCCGAGGCCGGTCTCGTCGAAGGCCTGGGTCGCGATGAAGTCGAACGAGTAGAGCCCGATCTTGGCCGCCTCCTCGACGACCGGCCACGGGAACTCCTCGCGCTCGTCCCACTCCGCCGCCGCCGGGCGGACGACCTCGGCGGCGAAGTCGTGCACCCACGAGCGCAGCTCGAGGTGGTCCGGGCCGAGCTCGAAGTCCGGCTTCAGCGCGTCGTCCATGCGAGCGAGGCTAGTGCGCGTCCGGTCAGTGCGTGGCCGTCTCCGGAGTGAGCTCGGCCTCGACGCCCTCGTCACCGATGTCGGCGCCGTAGTCCTCGGGCGACGTCGCATCGGTGCCCTCCGGCACCGACAGCGCCCGCAGGATCAGGGTGCCGAGCACCGAGACGATCACGTTGAGGAGCAGCGCGGTGAAGCCGATGTAGACGAGCGTCTCGGTGAACGGGAACTCGTTGAGCGGGCTGCCGAAGTGGCTGTCCGGCTGCCCGATCTTCGGGTTGCCGTAGGCGACGAGCGTCCCGTAGACCATGCCGACCGCCCACCCGGCGAGCAGCGCCCACCGGTGGAACCACCGCGTGTAGAGGCCGACGACGATCGCCGGGAACGTCTGCAGGATCCACACGCCGCCGAGCAGCTGCAGGTCGAGGGCGTAGGTCGTGGACACGAACAGCACGAACAGCAGCGCGCCGAACTTCACCAGCAGCGAGGCGACCTTGGCCTGCTGCGCCTCCTGGGCGTGCGTGGCCCCGCGGTTCAGGTACGCCTTGTAGATGTTGCGGGTCCAGAGGTTCGCCGCCGCGATCGACATGATCGCCGCG
Source organism: uncultured Actinomycetota bacterium (assembly GCA_963815335.1). Classification (GTDB taxonomy): domain Bacteria; phylum Actinomycetota; class Actinomycetes; order Propionibacteriales; family Nocardioidaceae; genus Nocardioides. Next base: position 387,401 of record CAWFGL010000013.1, on the reverse strand, counting down.
GGCACGAGCGCGCCGATGACGATGGCGGCGAACGCGACGCCGGCGAACCAGTCCGGGAACTCGTTCTCGAACAGCTGCGGCACCGCCTGCTGCGGGTTCGTCACCTGCACGCCCGCGGCGATCGCGACGAAGCCGAGCAGCGCCAGCAGCCCGAGCAGGAACGAGTACGCCGGCAGCAGGGCCGCGTTCCGGCGGATCACCGAGCGGTCGCGGGTCGACAGCACCGCGGTCACCGAGTGCGGGTACATGAACAGCGCGAGCGCCGAGCCGAGCGCGAGCGACGCGTAGGCCCAGTGCAGGAGGGGCGCGGGGATCGCGCTCTTCGGGGCCGCGTCACCGGCCGCGATCGCGTCGGCGTTCGTCTCGTTGGCGGTGGCGAAGGAGTCGAAGACCTTGTCGAAGATCGCGTCCCAGCCGCCGAGCTGGCTGGGCAGGTAGATCACCGCGACGATGATGACGAGGTAGATCAGCGTGTCCTTGACGAACGCGATCAGCGCCGGCGCGCGCAGGCCGGACGAGTACGTGTAGGCGGCCAGGACCGCGAACGCGATGAACAGCGGCAGGTCCTTGACGAACCAGTTCGCGTCCTCCGAGCCGATGCCCATCACCTGGAGCACGACCTCGATGCCGACCAGCTGCAGCGCGATGTACGGCATCGTCGCGAGGATCCCCGTGAGGGCGACCGCCAGCGCGAGCGGCCGGCTGTCGTAGCGGCCCTCGACGAAGTCAGCCGGCGTGACGTACCCGTGCTTGTGGCTCACGGACCACAGCCGCGGCAGGAACAGGAAGATCAGCGGGTACACGACGATCGTGTACGGCACCGCGAAGAAGCCGATGGCGCTGCCGGCGTAGAGCAGTGCGGGCACGGCGACGAACGTGTACGCCGTGTAGAGGTCGCCGCCGATGAGGAACCAGGCGATGAAGGTGCCGAAGCCGCGACCGCCGAGGCCCCACTCGTCGAGGTTGTCGAGCGCCTGCGCGCGGCGCCACCGGGACGCGGCGAAGCCGAGGACGGTGACCAGCAGGAAGAGGAACAGGAAGACCGAGAAGGCGACCGTGCTGACGTCGTTCATCGCCGGGCCCTCCCGTCCGCGGTCTTCGCCAGGTAGTAGGCGACGACGGTGAGCACGACGGCGGCCGGGATGCACGCCAGCTGGAACCAGAAGTAGAACGGGAACCCGAACAGCTCGGGCTCGTCCTTGTCGTAGAGCGGCACCAGCAGCGGTACGACGACCGCGGGTGCGAGGAGCAGGGTGATCAGCACCCAGCGAGCGGGCATGGCGGCACCTCCGAGTAGGCCGCCCGGACCGGTACCCCGACGTCGAGGGCTCCCAAACGTCCCGGCCAGGCGCGCGGCCGTACGTCGCCAGCCGCCAGAGCCGCTCGACCGACCGGCGCCGAACCGCCGCGCGTACCACGACTGACCACCAGCTGCCGCGTACAGCGCCAGAGCCAGGCAGACACCGGCCGCCGCGCCCATCTCGCCGTAATGGCCGAGTCCGTAGGCGTAGAAGACAGTGGTGAGCACGACCGACTGGATCAGGTAGTTCGTCAGCGCGAGCCTCCCGGTCGCCGAGAGCCACGGCACGGGTCGCCGCTCGTGCAGCAGCACAACCGCCGCGGCCAGGCCAACGGTGAGGAGCGGCGCCGCGAGAGCCATCAGCAGCAGCTGGGCGGAGAGCACGGTGAAGAGACCGCCCTGGCTCTGGACCACCACGACCAGCACGTTCAGCGGGAGCCCGAGGCCAATCCCGAACCGCGCGGCCAGACGCAGCAGGTCGCGGTGCGCGGCCACGTCGCGGAGGACGCCGACGCGCGCCACGGAGGCACCCAGCAGCATCATGGCGAGCACGACGAACCGAACGTCAGCCCGAAGATCAGGCCTCCTGGCTTGCTGAGCCGCTCCTGCACGAGGTCGAGGTAGCCGCCCGTCCGGTAGATCGCGTCGAGCGGGCAACCTCGGTCTTGTCCGCGGCAGCGGCCGAGCGCTCACTGGCGACCAGCGCGCTTGACCCGGTCAGTCCACGCACCGCGAGCAGGGTGAGCGCGACCGCCGCGGCGCCGGCCAGGGTGCCCAGGATGCCCAGCGCCCAGCGCAGCTGGGTGCGGGGCGTGCGGTTGACGAACGCCACCAGGACCGACGCTCATCACCGCGTACGTCGTGAGGATGTCGCCGTACCAGACCAGGAAGATGTGGGCGGCGCCGATCACGGCCAGCGCACCCATGCGACGCGCGTAGAGCCGGCGCCACGGCAGCCCACGTGCCTGCCACGCCGCGACCTGCGTGTCCACGCCGAAGCCGAAGAGCAGCGAGAACAGCCCGATGAACTTGCCCTCCGCCAGGACCTTCACCACGACGGCGGCGACCCGGTCCGCCGTGCCGTCGATGGTGGTGGCGGCCAGGTGCTCGAACGACGGCGAGGCCTTGAACAGCAGGAGGTTGACGACCACGATCCCACCGAGGGCGAGGCCCCGGAGCGCGTCGACGACCGGGAGACGGGGCGGCGAAGGTGCCGTTGCGGGCGGGCCGGCGACGCGGCCGGGGAGCTGACGTGGTTCATGCGGTAGTCCTTATTCACAAGACGATTTGTTCGGTGAAGTCAGAATGTAGGTTCGCTGGACATCTCGTCAGGTCGAACATGGGAGGATGTCGTCATGGCGAAGACGAGGAAGTACGAGCAGGTGCTGCGCGCCGAGTCCGCGCAGGAGACCCGTCGTCGCATCCTCGACGCGGTGGGGCAGCGCCTGCGTGAGGCGCCGACCGAGCAGCCGAGCCTCGACCAGGTGGCCAAGCTCGCGAACGTCTCGCGCTCGACCATCTACGCCGACTTCGGGTCGCGGGCCGGGCTCTTCGACGCGTTCGTCGCAGACCTGTGGGAGCGCACCGGTCTGGGCGAGCTGACCGCGGCGGTGAAGACCGACGACCCCCGCCTCCGCCTGTCGCAGGGCATCGCCGCGGCCAGCCGGATGAAGGGGCAGGAGCTCGCGATCTACCGGGTGCTGCACGCCATGGACCGGCTCGACCCCGACTCCGCGGGCGGTGCCGTCCGCCAGATGGAGAAGGACCGGCGCGCGGCGATGGAGGGGATCGCCGCCAGCCTGGCCGAGGCCGGGGTCCTGCGTGACGACGTCACCGCCGACCAGGCCCTCAACGCGATCTGGGTGCTGACCAGCTTCGAGAGCCTCGACCTCCTGGTCAGCGGACGGAACCTGTCCGTCGACGAGGCGGTCGAGACGCTCGTGACGATGGCCGAGCGGGCCGTGTGCAAGCCCCGGCGTGGGCGCGCCGCGGGTCAGCCGACGTCGCCGAGGCGGAAGCCGTAGGCGTGCTCCACGGCCAGGCGTAGGACGACCCGGCGCTCGCGCAGCATCAGCGACTCGAACCCGGTCCAGTCGTCGGGCTCACCCTGCATGGCCCGGTAGTGGTCGCGCAGCTCGGCCATCACGACGTCGGCCTCGTCGGCGACCGGTGACGTCATGGTGACGGGGCCCTCGACCACCGCGTAGGACCAGAAGTCCGGGCCGCTGACGTGCAGGGCCGCCCACGGCGTACGCCGGAGGTTGTGCCACTTGGCGCGCCCGGGCACCGTCGAGATGCGGACGAGCCTCGTCGTCGCCCAGCACGTGCAGCACGTTCGAGAGCTGTGGCCGGCCGCCCGCGCGGACGGTGGTCAGGGTCCCCTGGTGCGAGGCCCGCGCCAGGTCCACCGCCTCCGCCGGGGTCACGCGACCGGCTCCGGGTCGTGGGTGTTCACGGTGAGCAGGCCGAGGACGGCCGCAGCCAGCAGAAGGCCGGCAGCCACGGCGAGGGCCCGTCCGAAGCCGTCGGTCATCGCCGCGGCCGGCGCGGCCGCGTCCGCGAGCCGGCTCTCGGTCAGGGCCGTCGAGACGGCGGCGAGGACCGCGAGGCCCAGCGCCGCACCGACCTGCTGGGCGGAGTTGAGCAGCGCGGCGGCGATGCCGGCCCGGCCCGCGTCGACCCCGGCGTTCGCCGCGGCGGCGACCGTCACGAAGACGAAGCCGACGCCGCTGGTCAGAACAAGGAGCCCGGGCAGCACGTCGGTCGCGTACGAGCCGTCGACCGGGATCCGCGACAGCAGGAGGGCACCGAGCGCGCCCACGAGCGACCCGCCCACGACGAGCGGCCGGGTGCCGACCCGGCGCTATCAGCTGCGCGCCGACGGCGGACGCCGCGGCGGCCGAGAGGCACGACGGCACGTACGCGAGGCCGGTGCGGAGGACGCCGAAGCCGAGGACGTCCTGCAGGTAGACCGTGACGAAGAAGAAGAGAGGGATGAAGCCGGCGAACACCGCGAGCTGGACGACGTTCGCCGCGGCCAGCCCGGGGAGCCGGAGGACCCCCAGCGGCAGCAGCGGGTCGCTGACCGCACGCTCGACCGCGACGAACACCGCGGCCAGCACTCCCGATCCGACCAGTCCGAGGACGGTCCGCTGGTCGGCCCATCCCTGCTCCGGCGCCTCGACCAGTGTGTAGACGAGCAGCAGCATGGCGCCCGTCGACAGCACCGCACCGGACACGTCGAACCGGCCGTGCCCCTCCCGCGAGCGGTCCGGCTCGACGAGCCGCAGCACCGGGAGGACGAGAAGGGCGCAGAGCACGGGGTTGATGAACATGACCCACTGCCAGCCCGCGAGCTCGGTGAGCACACCGCCCGCCAGCACCCCGACCGCGGAGGCGACGCCCGCGACGGCACCCCAGACCCCGAGCGCCAGGTGTCGGTCGGCCCGCGCCGTGAAGGTGGTGGTGAGGATCGACAGCGCGGCGGGCAGACTCAGCGCCGCACCCGCCCCCTGGACCATCCGGGCGACCACGAGCAGCTCGGGCGACCCGGCGAAGCCGCCCACGAGCGAGGCCAACCCGAAGGCCGCCAGCCCGGTGAGCAGGATCCGGCGACGTCCCAGGAGATCGGCCATCCGGCCGCCCAGCAGCATCAGCCCGCCATAGGTGAGCAGGTAGCCACTGGGCACCCACTGCAGCTGCTGCAGCGAGAAGCCCAGGTCGTCCCGGATCGCCGGCAGCGCGACGTTGACGATGGTCGCGTCGACGAAGTCGAGGAAGGCGACGGCGCACAGCAGGGCCAGGACGAGCCTGCCCCGGCGGGTCTGGAGCTGCGAGCCCTCGGCGAGGGTGGCGGTCATGCGTTCTCCTGGTGGGCGGGCTCCATCGGGTCGAGGAGCAACGGGTGGGCCGAGTACTCGACCGGGATGGTGCGGATCGGGTCGTCGAGGACGGCGTCGCCACGACGGCGGGCAACCGCGCGCACGTAGCCGAGGTGCCGTCCGGCGTCGGCCTCGAGCGCGTGGATCTCGCGCGCGTTGTCGGGAGCGACGGCGCGTTGCCAGTGCGAGCCAGAGCCGCCAGCCGTCCGTCGAGGGTGTCGGCGTGCTCGACGTCGACCACCCCGCTGCGCTGCCAGTGGCGCCGCCACCAGTCGGCGCGAGTGCAGGCAGGCCAGGCTCGGCTCCCACCACGTCGCCGCAGGTGCTCCGGCGGCTCGTCGTCGAGCTCGTGCGACCAGGCCGGCGCCGGCGATGCCGAGCTGGCCGCCCGGCTTCAGCGAGCCGGGCCAGGTACGGCGAGGTAGAGGTCGTCGGTGCCGTAGTAGACGAAGGAGTCGATGCTGACCACGGCGTCGAAGAAGCTCGCGCGGCGAACGGCAGCTCGCGGGCGTCGGCGTGGATGCGGGAACACCCCGTCGGCGACGCCCGCGTCGCGAATCCGCTGCGCCCGGTTCGTCGGACGCCGAACCACAGGTCGGTCGACCACACCTCGACGCCCAGCTCGCGGTGCAGGAACATCGACGACGGCGCCCCGGCCGCAGCCGAGGTCGAGCACCCGCATCCCCGGGCGCAGGTCGAGCGCCTCGGACAGCCACTCGGTCATCCAGAGCGCGTTGCGCGCCGCCGCTCACGGTGGCGCGCACCCACGCGGGGTGGTACGCCGAGGTCCGCGGGAAGCGTGGGCTCCGCAGCAGCTCGTCGCTCATCGGACCAGGGCGGGGACGGGGCCGACGAGGTCGTCGACGGCGCGGCGGAGGTCGGACAGGGCCATCGCGGTGTCGGCGGTGCGCTGCCAGCGGGCGACGGGGACGGCGTCGGGCCGCACGAGCAGGGCGGCCGCCGGGTCGGTCAGTCCGAGCGCGTGGGCCACGGTCTCGGGGAGCTCGGCGACGGTGACCGGAACGTCCGCGCCGAGCACCTCCGCCGCGGCCCGCCAGTGCGGGGCTCCGGTCCGCGTGAAGAGCGTCAGCCCGTCGCCGACCAGGTCGAGGGTCGAGACCGGTCCGCCCTCGGGGTCGCCCGGGCCGGTCCACGCGTGCGGCATCCGACCGCCCAGGTCGTGCAGCATCTCGGCAATGACGGCGTGGCAGCGGCCCTCGGGGTCCGCGGAGCGGGCGACGTCCACCGCCGCGAGCGGGCGCATCTCGCGCTCGTAGCCGTCGAGGAACGATGCCGGGGCCCAGCCGCGGAGGACCCAGCCGAGGCGCCAGCCGAGGGCCAGACCGTCGCGGACCGCCATGGCCAGCCCGTTGCCGCCCCGCGGGGTCACCCGGTGCGCGGCGTCGCCGGCCAGGAACACCCGGCCGCTCGAGAACCGGGTGGCGAGCTGGGCACCCGCGACGAAGGTGCCGGTGCGGGTGACCCACACGGGGAGGTCGGGGACCCCCGCGGCCGCGCGGATCCGAGCGGAGAGGACCGCCCTGTCCACGAGGGGTTCCGGGTCCTCGTCGGGGCCGAGGGTGACGCCGTACTGCCACCGGTCGTCCGGGCCGGCGGGGATGAGCACGCCGGCCCCCTCGGCGCCGCGGATCCCGTAGAGCGCGTAGCGGTGCTCACCGAGCACCGCCCACAGCGGCGCCCGGAACTCGGCGGTCACGCCGGCCATCGCGCGGGTGGGCCCCACCGGCTCGATGCCGAGCATCGTGCGGACGGTGCTGTGGGCCCCGTCGGCCGCCACCACGTACGACGCGGTGACCTCGTGCGGCTCGGTGCTGCCGTCGACGCGAAGGATGAGGCGGACACCGTGGTCGTCCTGGACCAGGTCGGTGACCTCTCGACGCCGGAGCACCCGGCAGGACGGCAGCCCGGCCAGGTGGTCGACCAGCACTCGCTCCAGGTGGTCCTGGGGCACCCGGGCCGGCGCCGTGGGGCTGACGACGGCGCTCTGCCGCGCGTCCGGGAAGTTGAGGTCGAGTCGGGTGCCGGCCGCGGCGTCCGCGGCGGTGGCGGTCTCGAGGAGGGCGAGGTCGACGTCGGCGGCCCCGGCGCGGAGCTGGTCCTCCAGTCCCCAGGTACGGAACACCTCCATCTGGCGCAGGCTCACCCCGACCGCGCGAGGGGTCGTGGAGACGTCGCGGCGCTTGTCGATGACGAGCACGTCCACGCCGTGGTGGGCCAGCCGGGCCGCGGCCACCAGGCCGGCCGGTCCGGCACCCACCACGACCACGTCGTGGTCGAGGTTCGCGTTGCTCACTGCAGGCACTCATTTCGTAGAACAGGTCGTTTGTCGAAACTGAGTGTGCAGGTTCATCAGACAGCATGTCAACTCAATAGGGAGAACCGTGCGCCAGACTCGGTGCATGCCCGACGCCGACCTGTCCCGCTACGACGAGTGGATCGCCTGGCTGACCGAGCGAGCGACGGGCGACCCCGACGTGCTCGTCGCGTGGATCGGCGGGTCCGCGGTCACCGGCGGGTGGGACGAGTGGTCGGACCTGGACGTCGACGTGCTGTGCCGTCCGGGCACCTCGACCGCGGCCTACGAGCGCTGGCTGGCGGGTCTGGTCGAGGAGCTCGCGCCCGCGTCGGTCTGGGACACGCCCCGCGAGTGGCGACCGGACGGCCGCCAGTGCTTCGTCTCCATGCAGCAGCGGCCCGGCCTGCTGGCCGAGCCGACGATGATCATCGACCTCGTGATGGTGGACATCTCCGACGGGCACCGGCACCTCGACGTGCGCCGGCACGGGTCACCGCTCGTGCTCCACGACCCGGACGGCCTGCTGGTCCTGCGCGAGGACGACGCGGTCGAGCTGGCGGAAGGGATGGCCGGCGCCGTGGACCAGGTGCGGCAGAAGCGCCCGACGTCGGAGTGGCTGGTCAACCGGGCGCTCGCCCGCGGCCACGTGGCCGAGGGGCTGGACCTCTACGTCCGCCACGGACTGCACCTCCTGGTCCGGCTGCTGCGCGCGGAGCACTGCCCCGAGCGCCACGACTACGGGTTGCGGTACCTGCGCGACGACCTGCCCGCCGAGGTGGCCGGACGGTTCGAGGCGCTCGTGCCGGGCGAGTCCGGCCGGTCGCTGCGTGAGCTGTCGGCGGACTGCTTCGGGTGGATCGACGAGCTGCTGGCTCAGCGCCAGCCGTAGGGCCCGTAGCCGCTGTGCATGCGGTGCCGGAAGCCGCCGCGCCTCAACGCGAAGAACAGCAGCAGCCCGAAGAAGATGAACGGCGCGTGGAACGCGACCGTCAGCACGACGAGCAGCGGCACGAGCGCGAACCAGGGCACCGGGAGACGGCGTCGCCGCCAGGTGGGCTCGGGCCGTCGTCCCTGCTGCGGGGCCGGCACTGCCGGGCGGGCGCCGTACGCACCGCCCGGCAGGTCGCGGAAGAGCGGGACGAGCTCGGCCCGGGTCTTGGCGACCCAGACCTGCTCGAGCCGCTCGGCGTGCTCGTCGACCGACAGGCGGCCCTGGGCGAAGTGCTCGCCCAGGTCCGCCGCCGCGCGCTCACGCTCGGCGTCACCGATCCGCAGCTGCTCGGTCACGACTCGGCGTCCACGCCTTCATCGCCGGCCTCGTGGCCGTCGGCGAGGATGCCGTAGAGCTTGCGCCGCGTGTCGACGAGGACGTCGACGGCCGACTGGCGCTGGCTCTCCGAGCCTTGGGTGACGATCTGCCAGACCGCGCCCATGACCTGCCCGATCTCGGGCTTGAGGTCGGCGAAGTCGCCGGCCTTCTGGTCGCTCCGGTCGAACGGCCGCCACACGGCGGCCAGCTCGTCGGAGTGCTCCACCACGTAGGTGGCGCCCTGGGCGGTCAGCCCGAGGGTCTTGCGGCCGTGGTCGTCGTCGGTCTCGACGAGTCCCTCGTCCTGGAGCTGCTGGACGGTCGGGTAGACCGAACCGGGGCTGGGCTTCCAGGCCCCGCCCGTGCGCTCCTCGATCTGCTGGATGACCTGGTAGCCGTTCAGCTGGTCACCCGCCTCGGAGGCGCTGCGCAGCACGTCGAGGATGGCCGAGCGGACGTCGCCGCGGCGGACCCTCGGTCCACGGCCACCGGCGTCGCCGCGGCCACCCATCCCGAACAGGCCCGCCACCCACGGCGGCGGTCCCTGCAGGCCCGGGCCACCGGGGCCGCCGAAGCCGCCCCACTCGCCCCGGCGACCACGGCCTCGGCCGTGCCCGCCGTACTGCCGCCACTCACCCTCGGTGGGGCGGCTCCACTCTCGATTGAATCCTTGGCGTCCCATGACAGGACTCCCTTCTGTCCGTGTGGATCCCGGTTGGATCCGTACCGCGGTCGCCTGGCGCAGTCCGTGTGACTGTCGGCGACGGTTCGCGATATATCGTGACTGTACGCCGATAGAACCCCAAGCGCAAGTGGATGAGTCCCCGGATCTCCGGGGACTCATCCCGGGGGGCCGAGCTCCTGCAGCGACCCCGCCGCTTCTGTACCGAGATCTCGGTGCAGATGTGCAGGGGTCCCCGGATCTCCGGGGACCCCGCCAGCCGGGCGCGCCGGCTACCGGACCGCCGCTAGCGCGCCAGCCAGGCGGCGTACGCGTCGAAGGTGTACGGCCGGCCGAGGAAGTCGGCGACCAGGTCGGCGGCGTCGGCGGTGCCTCCGGGGGCGAGGACCTTGTCGCGGTAGCGGCCGGCGACGTCGGCGGCGAACATGTCGTCGCGGTCGAAGGCGGAGAACAGGTCCTTCGCGATCACCAGCGACCACATGTAGGTGTAGTAGGCCGACGAGTAGCCGCCGAGGTGGCCGAAGCTGGCGAACATGTGGGTGCCGTCGAGGTACGTGTACGGCGAGTAGCGCTCCTGCAGCTCGATGCACTTGGCGGTCAGGTCCTCCGGCCGCTCGGTGTGGAACCAGTACGACATCGCCGCGTAGAACATCTGCTGCCGCGCGAAGATCCCCTTGCCGAAGTCGTCGGCCGCCCGCATCCGGTCGACGAGGTCGGCCGGGATCGGCTCGCCGTGCTCGTCCGTGGCGAAGGTCTGGAGGATGTCGGCGTCCCACGCCCACTCCTCGAGCATCTGGCTGGGCGCCTCGACGAAGTCCCACTCGGTGGCGACCCCGGAGAACCGGGTCCACTGCACGTGACCGCCGAGCACGTGGTGCACGAGATGGCCGAACTCGTGGAACAGCGTCACGACGTGGTCGTGCTCCATCAGGCCGCGGTTGAAGTTGCAGACCAGCGCGCCCTCCGGGAGCTGGCGGCCGCCGACGCCGTTGGCGATCGTGAACTGGGCGGCGTGCTTGAACTTGCCCTCGCGCGGGAAGAGGTCGAGGTAGATCCGGCCGATCTGCTCGCCGTCCCGGTGCACGTCGTAGACCGCGACGTCCTCGTGCCAGGTCGTCGCGTCGGGCACCGGCTCGTAGCTCAGCCCGAAGAGCCGCCCGGTCACGTCGAGCAGCCCCTGGCGCACCTGCTCGAACGGGAAGTAGGTGCGCACCTTCTGCGAGTCGACGTCGTGCTGCTCCTTGCGCACCAGCTCGTCGTAGTAGGACGAGCTGACCGCGTCGAGGGACGTCACGTCCGGGTCGTCCTGGCGCGCCCGCCCGAGCAGCAGCGCGAGGTCGCGCTGCATCGGCTCCTCGGCCGCGGCGGCGATCCTGTCGATGAACTCCGGGATCGCCGGGCCGCTGCCGATCATCTTCACCTGGGCGTCGTACGACGCCCAGTCGGCGTAGCCGACCAGGCCGGCCAGCTCGTGGCGCAGCGCGAACATCTCCTTGAGCAGCGCGTCGTTCTGCGGCCAGCCCTGGCCGAGGAAGGCGTGGGCCAGCTCGGCGCGGACCTCGCGGTCCTTGACGAACATCCGCGCGGGGACCGTGTCGGGGTAGTCGGTGCTGATCGAGACCAGGCCCTCGTCGTCGACGGGGTGCTCGTCGAGCCAGTCCTTCGGCATCCCCTCGAGCCGGTCCGGCGTGACCTTGACGTAACGGACGTCGTCGCGGATGTTGCGGCTGAACTCCTGGTCGAGGGCGGTGAGCCGCTCGTTGATCTCGGCCAGCCGGGCGCGTGTCGCGTCGTCCTTGTCGACCCCGGCCCGGGTGAAGTCCTCGAGCACCTTGTCGAGCAGCCGGGCCGTCACCGCGTCGAGCTCGCTCGCGTCGACACCGGCGAACACGTCGTACAGCGCGCGGTCCTGGCGGAGCTCGGTGACCAGCTTGTCGACCTCGACCTCGGCGGTCTCGTTGGCGGTGCGCACCGCCTCGTCGGGGTGCACGTTGGACAGCAGCGACGCCAGCGCGCCGACGTTGCTCAGGGCGAGGGTCACCTCGTCCAGGCGGCGCAGGGCCTCGGTGGCGGTGAGCCCGTCGGCCGCCTTCAGGGCCTCGACGACCTCACGCGCGCGGGCCAGTCCCTCGGCGGTCCGGGCCTCGGTCCAGGCGAGGGCCTCGTCGGCGGCGGGCAGCTGCAGCGGTGCGGGCGGCGTCATGGAATCCACCCTAGGAGGGCGCGCCGACCCCGTCGCGCGCTTATCCGGACAGCTGGGCCCGGCGTCGCGCCAGGTACGCGATCTCGGCCGCGTTCTCGGTCGCGGCGATCGCCGCGTCGTACGCCGCGCGGGCCTCGGCGGAGCGCCCGAGCCGGCGCAGCAGGTCCGCCCGGGTGGCGTGCCAGGCGTGGTACGCCGTCATGTCCAGCCGGTCGACGAGCGTGAGCGCGAGGTCGGGACCGTCGAGCTCGGCGATCGCCACCGCCCGGTTGAGCTCGACGAACGGCGAGGGGGTGACCGCCTGGAGCTGGTCGTAGAGCGTCGCGATCTGGCCCCAGTCGGTGTCGGCCGCGGTCGGGGCGTCGGTGTGCACGGCGTTGATCGCCGCCTGGATCTGGTACGGGCCGGGACGGCCGGCGGCCAGGCACTCCCGGACGAGGTCGTGACCCTCGGCGATCAGGGCGCGGTCCCAGCCGCCGCGGTCCTGGTCCTGCAGCGGCACCAGCTCGCCCCCGGCGACCCGCGAGGTGCGACGCGACTCGGTCAGCAGCATCAGGGCCAGCAACCCGGCGACCTCCGGGACGTCGGGCAGCAGCTGCCGCAGGATCCGGCCGAGCCGGATCGCCTCGGCGGTCAGCTCCTCACGGATGGGGGCGTCGGCACTGGAGCTCAGGTAGCCCTCGTTGAAGACCAGGTAGACGACGGCGAGCACCGCGGACAGTCGCGGCGGGAGGTCCTCCGGACCGGGGACGCGGTACGGGATCTTCGCCGCGCTGATCTTCTTCTTCGCGCGGGTGATGCGCTGGGCCATCGTCGTCTCGGGGACGAGGAACGCCTGCGCGATCTCGGCGACGGTCAGGCCGCCGAGCAGCCGCAGCGTGAGCGCCACCCGGGCCTCGGGGGCGAGGGCGGGGTGACAGCAGGTGAAGATCAGCCGCAGGCGGTCGTCCTCGACCAGGCCGGTCGGCTCGTGGGGGGTGTCGTCGGTGATCATCAGTGCTGCCTGGTGCTTGGCGTCACGGTGGGACTCGCGCCGGATCTTGTCGATGGCTCCGTTGGCGGCGGTCGTGGTCAACCAGGCGCCCGGGTTCGGTGGGACCCCGTCGGCCGGCCACTTCTCGACCGCCTTGAGCAGCGCCTCGGCAGCCGCCTCCTCGGCGATGTCGATGGAGCCGAAGCGGCGGACGAGCGAGGCCACGATCCGGCCGTACTCCTCGCGGTAGATCCGTTCGATCGCGCGCGGGGTGTCGACCTGCGAGTCCGCCTCCGTCACGCAGGCTCCTCCTGGAAGGGACGGACCTCGACCTTCTCGCCGCAGGCCACCGACGCCTCCTCGGCCCACGCCAGCGCGGCGTCCAGGTCGGGCAGCTCGAAGATCCAGAAGCCGCCCAGCCACTCCTTGGTCTCGAGGTACGGGCCGTCGGTGACGACGGCGGCGGCGTCCCCCGTGGCGTCGACGACGGTCGCGGTGTCACCGGGCATGAGACCGCCGCCGAACACCCAGACCCCGGCCGCCTCGGCCTTCTTGTTGTACGCGTCGACCGCCTCGAACTGGGGCTGCATCTCCTCCAGGCTGCGGGCGTACGCCTCGGGGCCGCTGTGCACGCTGAGCAGGTACTGGGTCATCTCGATCTCCTTCGTCGGGGACGTTCTCATCCTCTCCACGAACGAGGAACGGCCGCTACGACACCCTCCCCAAAGAATCCCTGCGGGGCTAGCGTCGGCCGCATGACCGACTGGGGGCAGCTCTACCGGGACCACGTCGAGGCGATCGGCTCGCTCACCTCGGGCCTGACCGACGAGCAGCTGGCCACGCCCGTGCCGGCCACCCCGGAGTGGAGCGTGCACGAGGTGCTCGCGCACCTGGCGGGCGGCGCGTCCGACGCGTTGACCGACCGGATGGACGGGGCTCCCAGCGCCGAGTGGACCGAGCGGCACGTCGGCGAACGGCGCGACCTGTCCGCCGCCGACATCCTCACCGAGCTGCGCGGCCACCAGGACGGCATCGCGGCGAGCGTGGTCGACAACCCGCGGCCGGCGTTCGTGTGGAACATCGCGGTGCACCACGCCGACCTCCACGAGGCCCTCGGTCTGCCGGTCCTGCCGGAGCGCTTCTGGATGCCCGTCGCCGACGCCCTGGCCGACCGGGTCCCCGAGCCGGCCCGGGCGGTCCCGCCGTACGAGCTGTTCCGGGCGTTCTTCTCGCGCCGGTCGCGCAGCCAGATGCAGGCGTGGGGTACCGGCCTCTCGGCCGAGGAGCTCGACGAGCTGTGCATCTTCGGCCCCCGTGAGGACGACCAGCCGATCCCCGCCTAGGAGTCGCCATGGCGACGTACACCGTCAACCGAGCCGCGGTGCGGCACGCCCGCGAGCTCATCGAGAAGAAGCGCTGGGTGCTCGACAGCGACTGGGGCGACGTCCAGCCGAACGCCGACGCCGAGAACTCCTACCTGGAGAAGCACTCCTGGAAGGAGTACGGCGCGTGGCACCTCGGCCTGACCGAGGGTGCCAACGACGAGACCAAGGCCCGGCACGCGTTCGTGTACGGCGACCTCACCCGGATCCACCGATCCGGCCTGATCGCGTGCGTCTACCGGGCGAGCGAGTGGCGGCACAAGAAGGTCGAGGCCGCCGCGCACCGGCTGCTCCAGGAGCTGGACAGGGCCGCCGGGATCGAGTGAGCCGCCCTACCAGCCCATCGAGCCCGGGACGCCCTTGAACGGGCCGGTCACCGATGACGTGATCCAGCCGCCGTAGAAGCCGCCCGGCTGCGGGGTGACGGTCTCGCCGTCGACCCGGCACGCGTCGACCTGAGCGGCCATCACGGCCACCGCGCCGGCCAGGTCCTCGAAGCCGGGCGTCGGGTCGGCGTACGTCCACGCGGCCCGGGGCGCGACGCGGGTCCCGGTGACGAGGTCGAAGTACGACGCGACGCCCTTCCACTCGCAGAAGCTGGAGCCCGCGCACGGCCGCAGCACGCCGGCGGCGAAGGCGTCCGCCGGCAGGTAGTAGGTCGGCGGGTGACTGGTCTCCAGCACCCTCCAGCCGTCGGTGGTGGACGCGACCACCTCACCGCCGAGCTCGACCTCGAGCAGCGCGGTCGTGCGCTCGAGGCGCGGTGGGCGCGGGTAGTCCCAGACCGACTCCGTCGACGTCACACCCCGAGGCTAGGCAGCGGCTACAACCGCTCCTCCAGGTGCACGGTCACGGTGTCACCGGCGGCCTTCTGCGTCTCGACGCGCAGGGCCGACCTCACCGGCAGCTTGTGGTTGCCGTCGCCGAGCGCCATGAACGAGCTCTGGAACGGCACGCCGTCGACGGTGCCGCGCACCTTGACGAGTCCCTTGGTGCCGAAGAAGGCGGCCGACTCGGGCCACACGACGTACGTCCAGCCGCCCTGGGCGTCGGACGTCACCAGCTGCGCCTCGAACGTGACGTCGAGGGGTCCTGTGCTCGTGCTCATGCGGGTCAGACTCCCGCAGGCGGCCCGACTCATCGCCGCGCACCGCGGCCCCGCACACTGACCCGGTGGGGATCCGAGGGCTGCTGGCCGACACCCGGCCGCTAAGGTCCCGGCGTTCCGGCGGCTCTGGACCGCCAACATCGTCACCGTCGTCGGCGCCCAGCTGACCGTGGTCGCGGTGCCGGCGCAGATCTACGCGCAGACCGGCTCGTCGGCGTACGTCGGCCTGACGGGGGTGTTCGGGCTGGTGCCGCTCGTCGTCTTCGGGCTGTACGGCGGCGCGCTGGCCGACGTGTTCGACCGGCGCACGATCCTCATCGTCACCACGTCCGGTCTGATCGGGACGAGCGCGCTGTTCTGGCTCCAGGCCGCGGCGGGCGGCATCAACGTCTGGGCGCTGCTGTCCCTGTTCGCGTTCCAGCAGGCGTTCTTCGCGGTCAACCAGCCGACCCGCAGCGCGGTGCTGCCGAAGCTGATGCCGCTGGAGCTGCTGCCGTCCGCGAACTCGCTGAACATGACGGTGATGCAGGCCGGTGCCATCGCCGGCCCCCTCGCCGCCGGGGTGCTGATCCCCGTCGTCGGGCTCGAGTGGCTCTACCTCGTCGACACGCTGACCCTGTTCGCGACGCTGTCGGCGGTGGTGCGGCTACCGCGACTCCCGGTGCTGGAGTCGGTCACCGGTGCGCCGGGGATGCGTGCGGTCGTCGACGGCTTCGCCTACCTGCGCCACCAGCCGGTGCTGCTCATGTCGTTCGTCGTCGACATCATCGCGATGGTGTTCGGGATGCCGCGGGCGCTGTTCCCCGAGATCGCCGACACCGACTTCGGCGGGCCCGCCGAGGGCGGCATCGTCTTCGCGCTGCTGTTCGCCGCCATCCCCGCAGGCGCCGTCCTCGGCGGGGTGCTGAGCGGCTGGGTGTCGCGCGTCGAGGCGCACGGCCGGGCCGTGATCGTGTGCATCGTGGTCTGGGGCCTGGCCGTCGTGGGCTTCGGCGTCGCCGTCGGCCTGGCCGACCTGGGCGGCCGGACCTGGCTGCACGCGATGCTGGTGGTCGCGCTCCTCATGCTGATGCTCGGCGGCGCGGCGGACATGGCCTCGGCCGCGTTCCGGGTCTCGATGCTGCAGAGCGCGACCTCGGACGAGGTGCGCGGGCGGCTCCAGGGCGTGTTCATCGTGGTGGTCGCGGGGGGTCCGCGGATCGCGGACGTCGCGCACGGCGCCTCGGCGGCGGCGGTCGGTACGGCAGCGGCCGCCGCGGGCGGTGGGGTGCTCGTCGTGGTCGGCGTGGTGGTCGCGGCCCTCGCCGTGCCGTCGTTCGTCCGCTACCGGGTGACGAGGCCCCTGACGTAGCCGGCCTGGCCGACGTGCTGGGCGTCGTCGTTGAGGACGCTGACCAGCCTGGCCCCGAGGGTGACCGGCGGGTCCCACCGCTCGTCGACGACGCGGTCGAGGTCGTCTGCCGCCAGACCACCGAGGTACCCGACCGTCCGCGCGTGGACCGCGGAGAAGTAGGCGCCGAGCAGGTCCGCCGAGGCTCGCACCTGGCCCACCTCGTCGGCGGTCTGCCCGTAGCCGATCGCCTCGTCGTCGAAGGGCAGCCCGAAGCGGGCCGAGAACCCGTCGGCCGTCCACACCTGCTCGTGGCCGGCGACCTCGGCGACGTGGTCGTCCTGCACGCGGGCCAGGTGCCAGACCAGCCAGGCGATCGTGTTGGCCTCGTCGCCCGGCCGGGTGACGAGCTGGTCGTCGGTCAGCCCGTCCAGGACCGACTCGACGGAACTGCGGATCCGGTCGAACGCGTCGATGAGCAGCTCTGCGGGAGTCATGGGGCCGTTCTACTCCGAGCCGTCGGTCCGGGCTAGGGACAGCCTCCGGACTCACCCGTCTCGAACAGCGACATCGGGCTGGTGTCGTACGTCGCGTGCGCGCCGTTCGGGCCCTCGATGCACAGCCGGAAGTCCTCGTCCTCCTCGTCGTAGACGTAGCCGCCGACGGTGTTGCCGGGGGTCAGCTCGAGCTTGACCTCGGCCAGCGCCGCGACCGCCTCGTCCAGCGTGCTCGCGTGCCCGGCGCCGAAGAAGTACGCCTCGAGCGGGGGCGTCACCCGGTTCGCGTCGTCGACGACCGACGTGAGCTCCGCGCTGGCGCTCGCCGTCGAGGACCCGGACGCGGGCGGGGCCGGCGAGGACTCCGGTGGGTCCTGGTCGTCGGACGAGCACCCGGCCAGGCAGACCAGGGCGAGGGCGAGGGCCACGAGACGTCGCATGCCTGAGGTTCGCACAGCCGGTCAGCCCGCCGTCTCGCGCAGGGTCGCGGCCCGCGCCCGGCGGACCACGGTGACCGCGGTGAGCACCGCCACCACCAGCAGCACGACGGCGATCGCGACCGCGACGAGCACCAGGCGAGCTGCGTCGGCGTCGGGCAGCACGCGCGGGGTGCGGTCGTCGTCCACCACGCCGAGCTCGAGGGACGGGAGCAGGACGGCGAGGGAGGCTCCGCCGGCGAGCAGCCCGGCCACCGCGGCCGAGCCGAGGACGACCACCGACTCCGCGAACGACGCGAGCACCAGCGAGCGGCGCGACACGCCGACGACCCGCAGCGCTGCGGCGTCCCGGCGCCGTGCGGGCAGCTGGACCGCGTTGCTGACGACCAGGCCGCCGAGCGCCATGACCAGCAGTGCGACGGCGACGACCAGGTAGAGACGCAGTGCCTGCGCGTAGGCGGTGCCGTCGAGCACGCGCCGGGTCTCGGCCGCGCCGGGCACCCGCGTCAGGCCGGACCGTGCCAGCTCGGCGCGCATCGCCGCCGGGGTGTCGGACCGGGCGACGACGTACGACGAGACGAGGATCGGCGCCGGGTCGTCGACGAGCACGAACGTCGTGAGGTCCACGAGCAGGCCGGCCGGCCCGACGAGCGGGAGGCTCTCGGCGGCCCCGGCCCGGCGCACGGTCAGGACCCGCGAGCTGGTCGTCAGGTCGGCGCCGTCGAGCAGCTTGCCGTCCTCGCCGACGCCGACCAGGGCCGGGATCGGGTCCGCGGCGGCCGGGACGACGTGGTCGGTGCCCGGCTCGAGGGTCACCGGGTCGCCGAACCCCCCGACCGGCTCGCCGTCGACGGTCAGGCCGGTCACCGTGACCGGTGCTCCTCTGGTCGCGAGGCTCACCAGGAAGCAGCCGGCCACGCAGGCGTCGCTGTCCCTGCCGTCGGCGCCCACGTCGACCGAGCGCAGCCCGGCAGGCGTGCGCAGGCCGAGCACGACCACACCGTCCCCGAGGTCGGCCGTGGTCGCGACACCGAGACGGGCGCCGA
The DNA here is from genome assembly GCA_963815335.1 of uncultured Actinomycetota bacterium. Taxonomy (GTDB): domain Bacteria; phylum Actinomycetota; class Actinomycetes; order Propionibacteriales; family Nocardioidaceae; genus Nocardioides. Next base: position 368,936 of record CAWFGL010000013.1, on the reverse strand, counting down.
CCATGCGCAGCACCGGCTCCGCCGGGCGGACGGCGTCGGCCGCCTCTGCCCCCGAGTCGCCGTCGAGCCACTGCTCCGGCCAGTCGCCGACCCGGCCGAGCCGGCTCGAGTCGACCGCCACGAGGTTGCCGGAGCCGGGCACCGCGACCCGCGCCAGCGCCATCAGGTAGCGCCCGTCCGGGTCGAGGTCCTCGGTCAGGTGCAGCGTCTCGTCGAGCAGCCGGCTCGACTCGTACAGCTCGTCGCCGGGAGCGGTGGTCGCCGCGACGCTCGACCGCCAGGCGGACGCGGCGCTGTCGGTGCCGACCGCGAAGACCGAGACGGCGATCGCCGCACACACCGGCAGGATCACCAGGGTCCCCGCGGAGCGGCGCGCGACCGCGCGGGCGGCGACGAAGACCGGCAGTGGCCGCTCGGCCCCGCGCCCGGTCCACCAGACCGCGCCGGCGGTGACGGCCCGCGTCGTCAGCAGACCGGCAGCGACCGCCGCGGCGACCGGCAGCAGCAGGTCGGCGACGCCGAGGCCGCCCTCGTCGGTGCCGAGGACCGACAGCGGCAGGGTCGCGGCGAGCAGGACCACGACGAGCTCGGCGACCAGGACGACCCGGCCGCTCGGACCGGGCCGGCTCAGCCCGGTGAGACGCGCGCCCAGGGTCTCGCGCAGGCCGCGGCCGACCGCCGCCGCGGAGATGACCAGGACGGCCAGGCCGACACCGGCGGCGCCCACGAGCGACGCGGTCGGGACGTCGAGAGCGGTGTCCTCGCGCAGCCACGCCGTGGCGAGGAGCCGGGTCCCGCCGTACCCGGCGAGCACGCCGAGCGGGACGCTCAGCACCGCGAGCAGCCAGGGTTCCGCGAGGCCGAGCAGCCAGGACTTGCGGGTGCCGAGCCCGCGCAACGAGGCGAGCGCCAGCTCCGGCGCCCGGAGCTCCGCCGAGGCGACCTGGAGCCGCAGGATCATCGCGAGCGCGACGAGGACCAGGGAGACGACGGCCGGTGCGAGGGCCGAGCGCGCGGCGTCCCGCTGGCCGCGCACGTCGACCAGCACGGCACCCAGGGCGTTGCCCTCCGCCGTGCCGACCATCCGGCCGCCGGTGAACCTCGTCTCCCGGTCGCGCAGCCCCTCGGTCTCGTCGACGAGGTCGTCGAGCCGTCCCTCGTCGATGCGGTCCGGGACCACCAGCCGGCTCTCCAGCCGCGGTGACCACAGTCGTGGCCGGAGCCCGGCGACGACCTGCTCGGCCACGACGTACGGCGCGGGCTGGTAGGGCGAGGTCTCGGTCGGCGGGGTGCTGGTGAGGAGCGCGGGGAACAGCCACTCGTCGGTGTCGGCCGGCGTGGTGTACGACCCGACGATCGTCAGCTCGCCGAGCTCCGGGGCGGTCACGGTCTCGCCGATCGCGCGGCCCTGGAGGTCGGCCTCGAGCACCAGCACCTCGTCCGGCTGCGTGGGGCACCGGCCCTCCACCTCGAGCCGGCCGCACACGTCGTCGCGGGTCAGGTAGCGGACCTGTGCCCCGTCCGACCGGCGGGTCACGGGGTCGGTGACGACGTAGACCTGCGGGTCGGCGTACTCCGCCGGGAGGAGCGCGGCGACCTCGTCCGTCGCCGCGGAGACGAGGTCGGCGAGGTCGGCGCCGTCGCTGGTGGCCTGCCAGCTCAGGGCCGTCACCGGGTCGGCCGCCTCGTCGAGGCGGGTGAGCGTGTAGCTGTCGGTCGCCGCCTGCTGGAACATCGGCCCGAGCACGGCCCCCGCGACCGCCAGCACCATCATCGCGAGGCTGGTCAGCGAGAGCAGGGCCCGGGAGCGGAGACCGCGGAGCACGGTGAGGAAGGTCGTCACCGGACCGCCCCCTTGAGGACCGCGGCGGCACCGCTCGTCGCGGCCAGCAGGCTCCACGAGAGCGCCGAGCCGAACGGGAGGTCGGTCGGTCCGGGCCGGACGAGCTCCACCCCGTCGACCACGACGGCGGTCGCCACCCAGCCGGCGGCCAGCACGGTCGCCGCCACGACGACCGCGACGAGCAGGGCCTCCAGGAGTGCGGCGGTCCGCAGGCTGCGGGCCGTGACGCCGACCATGCGGAGCGAGGCGCGCTGCCGCCGGTCCTCGTCGGCACGACGACGCCGGCCCGACAGCAGGACGATCAGGCCCAGGGCCGCGGCGGCGGCGGCGGTCACCCTGCCGATCCGCTCCTCCGCCAGCTCGCGGGCTCCGAGCTCCTCCACCGCCGGTCGCCAGTCGTCCGGCGGGTCGGCGCCGGCGTCCTCGAGCGCGGCGAGCACCTCCGCGGGGGTGTCGTCCCGGGCGAGCACCACACCCTCCACGGCCGGCACGGAACCGGCGGCCGCGGCGAGCCCGACGGGCAGGTCGCCGACCAACCCGGCGCCCGACAGGAGCGGGACCGCGTCGCTCTCCCCGACGACGTCGAGGCCTCGCGGCTCGCCACCGATCCCGGTGACGCTGGTGTCCCCCGGGTCGAGGCGGCCGGCGAGCAGCATCGGCTCCGGGGCCGTGCCAGCGTCTGGCCGGGCGACCTCGCCGGCCGTGAGGTCCACGGGTGCGGGGATCAGGTCGGTGTCGCCGAGGCGGAGCACCGAGACGACGGCGTCGACCGGCGACTCGACCCCGAGCACGACGCACGACGCCGCGCAGTCGTCGATCCCGGTCGTGGCGGACGTGGACGCCGACGAGACGATCCCGTCGTCGTCCAGGTAGTGGAGCGTGACCTCGGCCGACCCGGCCCGGACCACGAGCAGGTCGCCGGTGACGAGACGGACGGGCTCCGCGTCCCGGAGAGCCTCGACGTGGTCGGCGAGGTCGGCCGGGGTGCCCTCGAGGTGGTCGGCTGCAACGCGGTCGTAGCGCGACAGGTCCAGCCAGGCGACCCGGAACGCCGCCTCGTCGCGCTGGTCGGTCACCGCGGCGGCCATCAGCCACCGCCCGTCCGGGTCGAGCTCGCGGGTGAGCAGCCACGTCTGGAGGGCCGCGGTGTCCGGCATCGCGATCCGGACTGGTCCGCCGTTGCGGATCCGGGCCGCGTCGTCCGCCCAGGCGTCGGTGGCGGACACGGCGCAGGCGGACGCGGCGACGACGGTGCCGGCCGCGACCACGGCCCGCAGCCGCGGCGCGTGCTCGGGCGACAGTGCGCGCCGGACCCCGACCAGGACGCCGAGGGACGATCCCGACGCGACCCCGGCCCGGCGCCCGAGCAGCCGGTGGCCCCACACGAGCAGCTGTCCGGCCGCCAGCCCGACGAGCGCCGGACCCGCCAGCACCAGCGCGCCCGGCTCGTCCGCGCGGGCGCGGTAGACGGCCAGGGCCGCGGCCAGCACGCCGGCGACGCCGAGCACGAGCCCCGCGAAGCGGAGCCGGGCACCGGGTCCGCTCCAGGAGGCCCGCCGCAGGGACGCCGCGAGCGGCTCGAGCGCGACGACGACCGCGCTGCCGACGGTCGGCACGGCCGCGACGGCGACCACCAGCGCCGCGGTCGTCAGCTCGTCCGTGCCGACGAGCGCCTCGACGTCCCATCGGCCGGCCAGGAGCCGGAGGGCCAGACCGCCACCCACCAGGCCCGTGACGGCGCCGACGAGGACGGCGGCCGACGACTCGCCGAGCACGGAGCCGACCAGTCGGATCCCGTGACCCCCGCGCACCCGCACGAGGGTCACCTCGTCGCGGCGCCGCCGGGCGAGCTCGGTGGCGGGCACCGCGACCAGCACGAGCGTCAGCAGCAGGAGCGGGGCGAACGACGCCGGCCGGGCCGCACCCGAGGACGCCCCGGACGCGAGCACGGCCGCACCGACGGCGACCGCGACGGCACCGGCGAGGAGGACCCACGCCCCGACGCGGGCCCGGACGGCCCGGAGGGAGCGCATCAGGTGCCGAGGTGCCGGCCGACGAGCCGCCCGTCGACGAGGTGGTGCCGCTCGTCGCAGGCGTCCGCGACGTCCTGGTCGTGGGTGGCGACGACGACGACCGCGCCCCGGTCCGCCTCGGCACGCAGCAGCCGCATCACGTGGCCGGCGGTCGTGAGATCGAGCTCGCTCGTGGGCTCGTCAGCGAGCAGGACCGGAGCCTTGACGACGAGGGCGCGGGCGATCGCCACACGCTGGAGCTGCCCACCGGACAGCTCCTCGACCTGGCGTCCCCCGAGGTCGGCGAGGTGCAGCTCGGCCAGCGCCGACTCGGCCTCGGCGTCGGCCTCGCCGGGCGCCATGCCGCGGGCCCGCAGGGCCACCGACACGTTCTCGCGAGCGGACAGGATCGGCACCAGGCCGTAGACCTGCAGCACGAACGCGACGTCCGGTCCGGGGTCGCCGCTGCCGTTCCAGGTCGGCTCGCCGTCGAGGGTCGCGGTCCCGCGGGTGGGCTCGAGCAGACCGCCCGCGACGGACAGCAGCGTCGTCTTGCCCGAGCCGCTCGATCCCGACAGCGCCGTCATCCGGCCGGCCTCGAAGGTGACGTCGATGCCGTCCAGGAGGGCCCGGCCCGCGTCGTACCCCACGCCGGTCAGCGCGATCACGGGCTCGTCTCCCGCGTCACCACGAGCCGGTCGTCGCCGTCCGGCTCGATGCGCACCAGCGTGCCCGCCGGCCAGTGCTCGACGAGCTCGGTCGGGAGGTGCACCAGCCCCTCCTCGCCGACGACGGCGTACGTCGAGCCGGAGCGGCCCTCCGCGCCGATCCGGCCGCCACGCATCGTGATGGTGCGCGGGAACGTCGCCGACACCTCGGCCTGGTGGGTGACCACGACGAGCGTGGTGCCGAGCTCGGCGGCGACGCGGTGGAGGAGGGCGACGACCGCCTGCCGGTCGTCGTGGCCGAGCGCGCTGGTCGGCTCGTCGGCCAGCAGGAGCCGCGGGCCGGTCGCGACCGCGCAGGCCAGGGCGAGCCGCTGCCGCTGCCCTCCGGACATCGTCGAGACGACCTGGTCCCGCTGCTGGGTGAGCCCGACGAGCTCGAGCAGCTCCTCGGGCGAGGCGAGCCCGTCCCGCCGCTCGGGCTCGGCGCCGAGACGCGCGAACGCGAGGTTCTGCCGGGCGGTGGCGTACGGCAGGAGGTTGCGGGTCGCCCCCTGGAGCATGGTGCTGACCAGCCGGCCACGCACCCGCGTGAGCCGTCGCTCGCCCAGCCGGGAGATCTCCTCGTCGCCGAGGAACACCCTCCCGGCGGACGGGCGCTGGATGCCCCCGAGCAGGGTCAGCAGCGTCGACTTGCCGCAGCCGGAGGGACCGAGGAACGCCACGCGCTCGCCGGCGCCGATGGTCAGGTCGATGCCGCGGAGGGCGACGACGTCGTGCCCGGCGAACGTCCGGTAGAGGTGCACGACGCCCTCGCAGCGCACCTCGATGCCACGGTCGTCGGCCGGGGCGACCAGCCAGGGAGAGTCGAGGTCGGCCGCGGACACCGCGTCACTGTATGTCGCCCGATGACGCGGCGGTCAGACCCTCGCGACGACCAGCGGCGCGACGAACCGCTCGACGAAGGCCCGCTCCTCCACCTCGTCGTGGCCGGGCATCATCAGCATCGACACGACGCAGCGGAGCAGCCAGCGCGCGGCGAGCGGGTCGCCGACGACGTCGATGCCGAGGGTCTCGAGCACCTCCGACGACGACACGATCCCGGCGGTGACCGCCGTACCGTCCCCTCCGAACCACCCGGCGAGGAGGGGGTGCCTCGCACGTGGTGGAGGGCGGACAGCACGGCGGCCACCAGTCGGGCCTCACGTCCTTCGACGGAGGCGGTCTCCCGAGACACGGCCGCACCGATGCGGCGGGCCTCGCGGTGCACGTAGGCGAGCTGGAGCTCGCGCCGGTCGGAGAAGTAGCGGTAGAGCGTGGCCCGCGAGCAGCCGGCGGCGCGGGCGACCTCGCCCATGCTCACCCGGTCGGGGCCGCGCGCGGTGAACAGCTCGCCGGCGGCGTCGACGATCCGCTCGGTGGCCAGCCGGGACCGGTCGTCCTTGAGCCAGCTCACGAGGTCACCGAGAACGGCAGGGTCAGGGGACGGCGGACGTACGGCCCGGGCGCCCATCGCACCGCGTCGACGTCGACGGCGAAGTGCGGGATCCGGGCGAGCAGCTCCTCGAGCGCGACCCGGGCCTGCATCCGGGCCGCGGCGCTGCCGAGGCAGTGGTGGCTCCCCTGGCCGAAGGTGAGGATCTGGGTCGGCGCGCGGCGGACGTCGAGCTCGTCGGCGTCCGGGCCGTAGCGGCGCGGGTCCCGGTTGGCGGCGCCGTACAGGAGGAGGACCTTGCGCCCGGACGGGATCGTGACGCCGTGCAGATCGACGTCGCGGGTCACCGTCCGGGCCAGGCCCTGCACCGGTGAGGTGAGCCTGAGGAACTCCTCGACGGCATCCCTGACCAGGGCGAGGTCGTCGACCAGCGCGGCCCGCTGGTCCGGGTGCTCGGCGAGCAGCTGGACCGCGCCCCCGAGGGCCCCGGTGGTGGTGTCGTTGCCGCCGGTGACCATCGCGAACACGTAGCCGAGGATCGAGACCAGTCCGGCCGGGTCGTCGCCGACCACGGCCGTGACGAGGTGGGAGATCGTGTCGTCACCCGGTTCGCGGCGGCGCCGCTCGACGAGGTCGCCGAAGTAGCCGAGCATCCCGGCGGTCGCGTCGGCCGCTCCGACCGGGTCACCCGTCGAGCCGGCCGCGACGATGGCGTCGGTCCAGGTGTCGAAGCGGTCGCGGTCCTCGGGCGGGACGCCGAGGTAGTGCGCGACGACCATGCTCGGCAGCGGCTTGAACAGCTCCGCGACGATGTCGCCGTGGCCACGCGCCGCGATCCGGTCGAGCCGCTCGGTCACGAACTCGCGGACGGCCGGCTCGACGTCGACCACCTGGCGCGGGGTGAACCCGCGGCTGACCAGCCGCCGGAACGCCGTGTGGTCCGGCGGGTCCTGCATCACCATCGGCGGGTTGTCGGCGAGGCCGATCCGCTCCATCTCGCCGTACTCGACGGTGAGGCCCTGCGCGGACGAGAAGGTCGCCGTGTCGACGGCCGCGGCGAGGACGTCCTCGTGCCGGCTCAGGACGTAGAAGTCGGCGTGCGGTCTTCCGTCCGGGACGACGTGGTGCACCGGGTCGTGGTCGCGCAGCGCGGCGTAGCGGGCCCACGGGCTGCGCCAGTCCTCGCCTCCACCGGGTCGGTAGCCCAGCACCCGCCGGGACACCGAGACGGTCATGTCGCCACTGTGAGACAGATCGTCGGGATTGTCCAGGGCGGTGTCAGTCGCGCAGCTTCTCCAGCCGGGCGGCCAGCGCCTCCCGGCGGTGCGCGTTGCCGACCAGGTCCACGTAGGCGTCGCCGTAGGCGCGGAGGAGCGTGTCGTCGAGCCGCCGGACGGCGCCGGGCGGGTAGCGGTAGTCCATCCGCCGCTGGATCTCGTCGTCGTCGGTGCCACGCAGGACCTCGGCCAGCTCGGCCAGGCTGGTGATCCCCAGCTCCAGCACCAGTCCGGAGATCCAGTCGTAGTGGTCGGTCCTCGACCAGCCGGCGTCGGCGTACTGCCCGGCCAGGAACGCGGCCAGCTCGCGGGGCGCGATCCGCGACTCGTCCCCGTCGTCCTCGCCGGCGACCCCCTGCGCACGGAGCCGGTCACGGATCATCGAGAACTCCCGGTCGGCCAGCTCCAGCAGCCCGGCCGCCATCGTGAACCGGCGGTCGAACTCGTTGATGTGCTCGGCCGGGACCTCGCCCTTGTAGCGGATGTCGTGCTCGAACTCCGCCCACGCGTGCTGCAGCACCGTGCGCAGCTGGATCTGCACCTCCCGGCCGCCGAGCTCGAGCTGGAGGTGCCGGCTCGCGTAGCCGAACCGGCCCTCGCTGGCGGTGAGCTCGCCGAGGTCCCGGTCGTCGAGCACCACGAAGTTCTCGGACAGCAGGGCCGCGGCCGCGTCGACGTCGCCGCCGACGAAGGTGATCACGCGGACCCCGAGCTGGTCGCCGATGTCGCGCAGCGGGTCGGGGTACAGCAGGACGCCCTCGCGGCTGCGGCCGGCCTTCTCCGTGAACGAGACGACGCTCTTGGCGCGGCCGTCGACGCTCAGGTAGTTGATGCCGGCGTCGTCGAGGATCCCGGAGATGAGTGCCACCGCGTCGCGGCTCGCCTGCTCGAGCTCCGGGTGGTGGGCGGCGTACTCGGCGGTGGCGGCCTCGACGACGTCACCACGACGAGCACCGAGTGCCGGCGTGACGATGTACCCGGTCTCCAGGTCGCCGTACGTCGTCGTGTGCTCGGGCCAGCGGTCCGCGAACAGCGCGACGTAGGCGCAGACGACGGCGTCGACCTGGTCCTCGACGACCCGGAGGTCGCTCTTGCGGGGGGCGGCCACCACGGCCGCGCGCATCTCCGACCACCGGCCGTCGGGGCCTCCGGTGTCGACGATCCTGGCGGTGTGGTCCATCAGCCGCAGCAGCTCGCGACGCAGCAGCTCGAGGTCGCGGCCCTGCTTCTGCTTGTACTTCAGCGTCCGGTCCAGCTCGAACAGGACGATCGTCGCCGGGTGCGGGAACACCTCCAGGGCGCGCCGCTCGGCGGTCGAGTGCGGGTCCAGGTCGAGGCCGAGCTTCTCGCAGAGGTGTCCGCCACGGGTGCCGTCCGCGAACTCGGGCTTGCCGGTGTTCGACGGGTGCGGTCCGGCCTCGTACTTCCGGAAGTCCCGGGCGAGCGCCTGCTCGGCGGGCCGGGACCCGGTCGCGTTCACCACGACCAGCGGCGCGTCGATGCCGACGACGCACGGCCCCTCGACGTACGGCGTCAGGGTCCCGACGATCTCGTCGTCCGTCCGCGCGGCCGAGACGTGCACGAGGCGTGCCGACTCGTCGAGGACCGCCAGCCCGGTGGGCCGGTTCAGGCCCCAGGCGAGGTCGATCCCGATGTAGTGCACGGGGTCAGCCTGCCTTGCCGGGTCAGCGGTTGGCGATGCCGTCCAGCCGGAGCTCGGTCGACTCGTCGCGGTGCACGCCGGTGCTGCCGACGTGCTTGTCGCCGATCGTGGCGCCGTTCTTCACGACGTGGACGAACGCCATCGCGTGCCCGCGCCCGATCCCGTAGTCGTCCTTCAGCCAGTCGACGATCTCGCCGGCCTTGGTCTCCGGGCCGAAGCCCCTGCTGTGCGCGATGGCGAGCAGCTCGCTCGGCACGAGACCGGACTTCTTCTCGACGGCGTCGATGTAGGCCTGGAACGACATGGGTCGCCTCCTCGTGGCGGTGGGTGTGGCAGTGACCGACCCGGCGGCACCGCCGGACTCATCGCCTGCCGGTCAGCCGAGGTAGTTCTCCACGGTCCCCGGGGGGCGGAGCTCGGTGTCGTCCGAGGACTGCCCGGCGCTGCGCCGCGCCTCGCGCTGCCGGAGCAGGTCCCAGGCCCGGTCGAGCTCGATCTCGAGCTCGGCCACGCGGGCCTTCTCCTCGTCGCTGAGACCTTGGCCCACGTGGGCCTCCCTCAGCCGGTGCTCCTCCTCGACCATCGAGGAGATCGATTCGCGGATGGACTCGTCGCTCGCCATCCACCCATCATCACCCCGAGGTACCGCCGAGGCGAGCCATCGTGCGGGGCCGACTAGTCGGACAGGCCTCGCTCGGCGAGCCAGGCCTGTGCCGCTCGCTTGGAGGCGCGGGCCAGCCAGGCGTCGTAGACGAACTCGGCGAGCTGCTCCCGGTCGAGCTCACCGATCCGGCTCTCCCGCAGCAGCACCGAGGGATGGCCGACGAAGTGCGGCGTGGTGAAGAACGGCAGGGAGTCGTCGGCGAGGAGCGCCTGCTTCTCGGCCTCGTCGGCGACCCAGATCACGATCACGTCCTCCAGCCGCGCACCGGTGTCGGGGTCGACGGCGTCCGGGCGGGCGTTGCGGAGGAACAGGAAGCTGCGGCCGCTCACCTGGTAGACGCCGCGGCCGCCCTCGACGAGCCGGGCGCCGGGCATCGAGACCGCCAGCTCGTGGAGGTCGGCCACCCGTGCCCGCCGAGACCGCGCCATGGGCTCATCGTCGCCCGTAGGTCACCCGCCGGACCAGCGTCTCGAAGGGACCGCGGTTCCCGGCTACTCGCATCCGGTCGGCGAGGAGCACGGTCGCGCCCCAGGTCGCGACCGCCAGCAGGGCGGTGGTGGCCGCGGTCATCGTGTCCGAGAGGTCGAGGAGGAAGCCGGCGAAGACGACGGTCCACACGATGCTCTGGGCGAGGTAGCACGTCATCGAGCGCTGGCCCGTGGCGGCGACGGCGTCGACCACCCGGTGGCGCCGGTCCCCGATCCGGTGCGCGAGCAGGGCGAACGCGGCGGCGTAGCCGAACCCGCCGAGGACCCCGGCGGAGTCGTGCAGCGGCCCGATCAGCTCGAGGACGTCGGAACCGGGAACGTCGGTGACACCGGACAGCATGAGGGCGACGGGCTGCGCACCGGCGACCGCGACCGCGATGCCGACGACCGCCGTCCAGGTCAGCAGCCGTCGGTTCTCGCCGGGCCGCTCGAGCACCCGGCGGCGCCCGGCCCACAGACCGACCAGGAACGGGCACGCGAAGCCGATGGGGCCGAGCAGCATGATCCACGGCTGGACGACGATCCGGTCGCCGAGCATGCCGACCAGGTCGGTCGGCAGCATGGACGGGTCCGGCCGGTCGGTGCTGATCGACCCCGAGTCCATGGAGGGCAGCGAGACCAGCACGAAGAAGAACACCGCCCACGTCCAGAGCCAGCGGTCGCGCCACCACACGACCCAGGCGCCCACGAGCAGCAGGACGCCGTACGCCGCGAGGATGTCCCCGATGTAGAGCAGCATCGCGTGCAGGAAGCCGACCACCACCAGCACGAGCGCGCGGCGCCAGAGCATCCGTCGCACCGGCCGGTGCCCGAGCGCCTCGTGCCGGCGGACGATCCGGGCCACGCCGTACCCGAACAGCAGCCCGAACATCGGGAACGCCCGCCCGTCCACGAACGTGGCCAGCAGCCAGATGACGACCCGGTCGAGCGCCGACCCGTCCTGCGGGTAGCCGCCGCGCACCTCTGTCGCGTCGACGAAGTAGTGCGAGTTGGCGAGGGCGATGAACAGCAGCATCGCCCCGCGCGCCAGGTCGGGGCCGAGCGCGCGCTCCTGGAGCGGGGTGCTGTTCACCTGCTCACCCAACCGCTGGTCGCGGCGGACCGCATCGGGCCCTGGTCTCGACCGGTTCCGACTTTGGTCGGACGTCGCCTACACCTTGATGGACACCGAGATGTCGACGACCATCCCGAGCTCGATGCCCTCGGCCTTGCGGATCTTGTCCTTGAGCGGCACGACGTAGCGGCCGTCCTTGGGCCACAGCGCGGTGTACCAGGTGGTGTCGCCGATGGTGATGTCCGCGGGGATCATCCCCCAGCCGTAGCTCACCATCCCGGCGACCTCGTCGATGGCGGCCGCGAGGTCCTCAGGCACCCAGACGAAGTGGTACGGCGCCGGTCCGCGCCACTCCCAGACGTCTCCGGAGAAGTCGAGCTGCACCCGCCCACCTTAGGAACAGGCCTACGCTCGCGTGGTGGAGCAGAGCCTGTACGACGCGGCCGGCGGCATGCCGGCGATGGTCGCCCTGGCGCACGCCTGGCACGAACGGGTGCTCGCCGACCCGGTGGTGAGCCACGCGTTCGAGCACGGCTTCCACCCTGACCACACCGAGCGGCTGGCGGCGTACTTCGCCGAGGCGCTGGGCGGCCCGGCGGCGTACTCCTCGTCCGTCGGCGACCAGAGCGAGGTCGTCCGGATGCACTCCGGCAACGGGCCGCACGACGAGATGGACCAGCTGGCGCTCGCCGCCTTCGTGGCCGCGCTGGACGACGCCGGGCTGCCCGACGACGAGCGGCTGCGCACCGCGCTCACCGACTACTTCGCGTGGGGCATCGCCGACGTCAACCACACCTACCGGGAGGTGGGCGACGTCCCGGACGGGTTGCCGCTGCCGCGCTGGTCGTGGGACGGGCCGGCCACCGACTGAGACGGAAATGTCGTGCGTGGGCACCGGCGTTCGTGGACCGGGTGAGAAGCGATCACCCACACCCGCGAGGAGCCCTCCGATGACCCACCCCGACGCCCGGCGCATGTTCGAGCTGACCGAGCCGATCGCGCTGGTCACCTTCATGTCCGACGAGCCGAACGAGGAGCAGGCCGCGATCGGCTTCACGAGCTACTGGGACGGCTACTTCGCCTCCCGGTCCGCCCCGCTCGGCCGGGTGCCGGCGGAGGTCGTGCACGCGCTGTTCTACAACTTCGCCCCCGGTGAGGTCGCCCGCCACATCCCGAAGGTCTGGGACGTCGTCACGCCCGAGGCGGCCCTGGCCGCGCGCGAGCGCGGCAGTGCGTCCGCCCTGCGCCGGATCCTCGGCCCGCTGGCCGACTCGCCAGGCGCGGTGCGTGCGGGCGACCTGTTGCTCAGGGCCGCGACCAGCGCGCCCACCGAGGGCCGAGCGATGTACGCCGCGCTGCTGACCGTGCCGATCCCCGAGGAGCCGGTCGCCCGGCTGTGGCACGCGGCCAACCTGGTCCGCGAGCACCGTGGCGACGGGCACATCGCGGCCCTGCTCGCCCACGGCATCGGCGGCCTGGAGGCGCACGTGCTGCTCGCCCTGGACCTCGGCATGCCCGCGCACGAGTTCGGCCGGATCCACCACCTGCCGCGACCGCAGATCGACGCGGTCGTGGACGGCCTGCGCGCCCGCGGACTCGTCGACGACGCGGGCGGGTTCACCCCCGCCGGCCGCGAGACCAAGGACCGGGTCGAGGCGATGACCGACGCGCTCGCGCGGGCGCCGTACGACGGGCTCGAACCGGCCGAGCTCGACGAGCTGGTCGCGGAGCTCACGCCGATCGCCGCGGCGTTGAACGCGACCGGGTCGAGCTGAGCTACGGGGCCATGTCGACGAACCGCGAGTAGTGGCCCTGGAAGGCCACGGTGATGTCGCGGGTGGGGCCGTTGCGGTGCTTGGCGACGATCAGGTCGGCCTCGCCGGGCCGGGTCGACTCCCGCTCGTACATGTCCTCGCGGTGCAGCAGGACCACCATGTCGGCGTCCTGCTCGAGGGACCCGGACTCACGCAGGTCGGACAGCATCGGCCGCTTGTCGGAGCGCTGCTCGGGACCACGGTTGAGCTGGGACAGCGCGATGATCGGGATCTCGAGCTCCTTGGCCAGCAGCTTGATCTGCCGGGAGAACTCCGAGACCTCGAGCTGGCGCGACTCGACCTTCTTGCCGGACGTCATCAGCTGCATGTAGTCGATGACCATCAGCCGCAGCTGGTGGCGCTGCTTGAGCCGACGGGCCTTCGCCCGGATCTCCATCATCGTCATGTTGGGCGAGTCGTCGATGAACATCGGGGCGCTCGAGATCTCCCCCATCTTGCGGGCGAGCTTGGTCCAGTCGTCGTCGGACATGTTGCCGTTGCGGATGTGGTTGAGCGGCACCTTGGCCTCGGCCGACAGCAGCCGCATGGTGATCTCGGAGCGCGTCATCTCCAGGCTGAAGAACGCGGTGGCCATGCCGCTGTGGATCGAGGCCGCCCGGCACAGGTCGAGCGCGAACGTCGACTTGCCGGCACCGGGGCGCGCGGCCACGATCACCATCTGCCCGGAGTGCAGACCGTTGGTGAGCTCGTCGAGGTCGGCGAAGCCGGTCGGGACGCCGTAGATCCCGGCCTCGCGGTTGCCGATCGCCTCGATCTCGTCGAGGACGCCGGCCATGATCTCCGAGAGCGGCGCGTAGTCCTCGCTGTTGCGCTTCTCGGTGATCGCGTAGACCTCGGCCTGCGCGGTGTCGACCAGGTCGTCGACGTCGCCCTCGCCGGCGTAGCCGATCTGCACGATCTTGGTGCCCGCGTCGACGAGCCGGCGCAGGATCGCCTTCTCCCGGACGATGTCGGCGTAGTAGCCGGCGTTGGCAGCGATCGGCACCCCCGCGGACAGGGTGTGCAGGTAGGCCGCGCCGCCGATCCGCTGCAGCTCGCCGCGCTTCTGCAGCTCCGCGGCGACGGTGACCATGTCGACCGGCTCGCTGCGGCCGTAGAGGTCGATGATCGCGTCGTGGATGGTCTCGTGGGAGGGCCGGTAGAAGTCGGCGCCGCGGAGGCTCTCGGTGACGTCGGCGATCGCGTCCTTGCTGATCAGCATGGCGCCGAGGACCGACTGCTCGGCGGCCATGTCCTGGGGCGGGGTGCGGTCGCCCACCGAGCTGGTGCGGGTGCCCTCGAACGGCGGCGCGGCGGCGCTCCAGTCCTCGTAGTCGCTGGGCTCGGGCAGATCCGGCACGTCGGACTCGGTGACGCTCACCCGGGCTCCTTCCACGACTGTGACCCCTGTGGCCGGTGGGGCGTTCCCACCACGTCGGACGCTAGGGGCGGGCACCGACAGTGCTGTCCCGGACGACCTGACAGCCCTGTGAACCTAAGCGCCGGCCGGCCCCGGGGGAAGCGCCGTATCCACAGGCAATCCGGCAACCTGGGGATAAGTCGGCGGGCGACGTGGAGGACACGCGACGCGGTGTGCACAGGATGGGGACGCAGCTGTGGAGGACGCTCGACGATCGACCGGTCGCAGGCCGCTGACCTGCGCAAACGCGTCTCCGGGGGTGTGGAACGAAAATAGTTGGCCACCAATCTCGTTCACCTGGCCGTCACATCGGCGCAACCGTGGGTCTTTGTCGACATTGCCGTCGTGGGACGTGCTCCACATGGTTATCCACCGGTGTTGATGACTAGATCGGTAAGTCAGGATCCGCGAACAGACCCTTACTTCAGGTAGCCCGTCCGGGCCGGTCGACGGACCGAACGGCTGATTCGCCCGAAATGCGCTGGACCGCCCGTGGATCCACGGGCGGTCCAGGATGCGGCTGGGTGCGTCAGGCAGGCACGACGTTGAGCGCCACGGTGGCGGTGACGTCCTCGTGGAGCTTGACGGTGATCTCGTGGGCGCCCAGCGACTTGATCGGGTTGGCGATCGCGATGGTGCGCTTGTCGACGTCCTCGCCGGCGACCGCGGACACCGCCGAGGCGACGTCGTTGATCGTGACGGCGCCGAACAGGCGGCCGGACTCACCGGCGCGGACCTGGACGTTGACCTGGCCGGACTCGAGCCTGGCCTTGATCTGGTCGGCGTGGTCGTGGTCGCGCACCGCACGGCTGCTGCGGGCGGACTTGATCGCCTCGACGGTCTTCTCGGCGCCGCGGGTCCAGCGGATGCCGAGACCACGGGGGACGAGGTAGTTGCGGCCGTAGCCGTCCTTGACCTCGACGACGTCGCCGGGGGCACCGAGACCGGTGACCTCCTGGGTGAGGATGAGCTTCATCGTTCCCGCTCCTCTCAGCGACCGGTGGACGTGTAGGGCAGCAGGGCGACCTCGCGGGCGTTCTTGACCGCGATCGCGACGTCGCGCTGGTGCTGCACGCAGTTGCCGGTGACCCGACGCGCGCGGATCTTGCCGCGGTCGGAGATGAACTTGCGGAGCAGCGTGGTGTCCTTGTAGTCGACGCCGGACGCCTTCTCCTTGCAGAACTGGCAGACCTTCTTCTTCGGCTTGCGCAGGACGGGCTTGGCCATGGGTGTGATTCCTCAGATCTCGTACGGGGAAGTGGTGCTCAAAAGGGTGGGTGTCAGAACGGGGGCTCGTCGGGCGCGACGCCCGGGGCTCCCCAGGGGTCGTTGCCGGCCGGAGCGGGCGAGCCACCGGCAGGGGCAGCAGACGGAGCCGGCGTGGCCCACGGGTCCTCGGCGGGGGTCGAGCCACCGCCCTGGGCGGCGGGCTGGCCGCCACCACCGGAGTAGCCGCCGCCGCCGCCGGACCGGCTGACCCGGTTGACCTTGGCGGTCGCGAACTTCAGCGACGGGCCGATCTCCTCGACCTCGATCTCGAAGACCGTGCGCTTCTCACCCTCGCGGGTCTCGTAGGAGCGGGCCTTGAGCCGGCCCTGCACCACGACGCGCATGCCGCGCTGCAGCGACTCGGCGACGTTCTCCGCCGCCTGCCGCCAGATCGAGCAGCGGAGGAACATGGCCTCGCCGTCGGTCCACTCGTTGGTGTTCTTGTCGAAGTTGCGCGGGGTCGAGGCGACGGTGAAGTTCGCGACGGCCGCACCCGACGGGGTGAAGCGCAGCTCGGGGTCGTCGGTCAGGTTGCCGACGATGGTGATGGTGGTCTCGCCTGCCATGGCAGTCTCTTTCCCTGGATGAAGTCGTGATCGCGGTGAGCGTCGCTACGGCCATCGTGGCCCGAAGCGCCGACACCTGCCAGAGACGGTCCACAGGACCGTCGTGGTCGATCAGGAGACGGCGGGCTCCTCGGCCTCGGCCGCGGGGGCCTCGACCGGGGCGGACTCGGCCGGCTCCTCGACAGGGGCGGGCTCCGCTGCTGCGGCGGCCGCCACGGGCACGGTCGGCCGGATGACCTTGGTGCGCAGGATCGACTCGTTCAGGGTCAGCTGGCGGTCGAGCTCCTTGACGGTGTCAGGGTCCGCGGTCAGCTGGACGACGGCGTAGATGCCCTCGTTGTTCTTGTTGATCTCGTAGGCGAGCCGGCGACGGCCCCACACCTCGAGGGAGTCGACGGAGCCACCGTCCTTGGTGACGACGGTGAGGTACTTCTGGAGGGACGGTTCGATCGTCCTCTCCTCGAGACTCGGGTCGAGGATGACCATCACTTCGTAGTTACGCACAGCAGTCCCTACCTCCTCTGGACTAAGCGGCCACGGGCGATCCGTGACAGGAGGGATGCGGTTGCGGGTCGCGCCCGAGAGGGCGTGAGCAACAGCGCAGAACGTTACCAGCGGCGGACGGCACCGCCCGAATCGTCGTGCTGTGGATCCCGCGCTCGCACCCGGGTCGCCGGCGCCTAGCGTCCGCGCATGCACCGGTACCTGCTGCTCGAGGAGATCGGCCGGGGTGCCGGCGGTGCGGTCCACGTCGCGTGGGACCGGCACGAGCGCCGGTACGTCGCGGCCAAGGCGGGGACGTCGCCCGTCCTGCGCGCCGTCGAGCACCCGCACGTCCTCACGCACTGGACGGACGAGGGCCTGGTCCTGATGCCGCTGGTCCGCGGCGGCTCGCTCCGCGACCTCTGTGCCGACACCGGCCGGCTGCCCGAGGCGTACGTCGCGGCCGTGCTCGACCAGCTGCTCCAGGCCCTCGTCGCCGTGCACGCCGCCGGGGTGGTGCACCGCGACGTGAAGCCGGCCAACCTGCTCCTCGACGCCACCGGCGCGGGGCGGCCGCACCTGTGGCTCGCCGACTTCGGCGACGAGTCGACCACGGGCACCCGCGGCTACCTGGCGCCCGAGCAGGAGGCCGGTGCTCCGGCCGACCCACGCCAGGACGTGTACGCCGCCGGGGTCGTGGCCCGACGGCTGCTGGACCACCCCGGCCCACTGGCGACGCTCGCCGCGTCGATGGCGCGCGTGCCCGCCGGGCGCCGGCCGACCGCGGCGCACGCCCTGGCCCGGCTGCGGACCCTGCCCGTCCCGCGCGGCGGTCCCTGGCCGTTCGTCCCCGACCGGGTGGGACGTCGACTGCGGCCTGCGACCCGTCGGCGGGTCGTCGTAGGTTGACCCCCATGACGACGCTCGCCATCGGCGCCCACGTCGAGCAGACCGACCCCATCGCGGAGGCCCGGGCCCGCAACGCCCCGCTGGTGCAGTTCTTCCTCGGCAACCCGCAGAGCTACAAGGGTCCCGTCCTCGAGTACGCCGCCGGCGCCGCCGCGCTCAAGGCCGACGCGGAGGCGGCCGGCGTCGACCTCTACGTGCACGCGCCGTACCTCATCAACGTCGCCACCACGAACAACCGCCAGCGGATCCCGAGCCGCAAGCTCCTCCAGCAGCACGTCGACGCCGCGGCCGAGATCGGCGCCAAGGGCCTGATCGTGCACGGCGGCCACGTCACGGACGAGGACGACCCGGCCAAGGGCTTCGACAACTGGCGCAAGGCGATCGAGGCCACCGACCTCAAGCTGCCGCTGCTGATCGAGAACACCGCAGGCGGCACCAACGCGATGACCCGCTACCTCGACCGGATCGCCGGCGTGTGGGAGGCGATCTCGTCGACGGAGCAGTTCGACCGGGTGGGCTTCTGCCTCGACACCTGCCACGCGCACGCCGGTGGCAACCCGATGGAGACGGTCGTCGAGGACGTCCTCAAGATCACCGGCCGCATCGACCTGGTGCACTGCAACGACAGCCGGGACACCTTCGACTCCGGTGCCGACCGGCACGCCAACCTCGGAGCCGGTCACATCGACCCGGACCTCTTGGTCTCGGTGGTCCGCGACGCCGGCGCGCCCGTCGTCCTGGAGACGCCGGGCGAGGGACACCTGGCCGACATCGCGTGGCTGCGCGAGCGCCTCTAGCCCGGGCGGCGCTGCCCGCGCTGCTCGTCGGCGCCGCCGTCCTCTACCTGGTCGACCTGTCGGCCTCGGGCTGGGCGAACACCTACTACTCCGCGGCCGCGCAGGCCGGGTCCCAGTCGTGGAAGGCGTTCCTGCTCGGCTGCTCCGACGCCGCCTGCGGCAGCACGATCGACAAGCCGCCGCTGTCGGTGTGGCCGGCGGCCCTGACCGTGCGGCTGTTCGGGCTGTCGTCGTGGAGCGTGCTGGTGCCCCAGGCGGTGATCGGCGTGCTGACGGTCTGGGCGGTGGTCGCCACGGTGCGCCGCACGACGGGGTCGGCCGGTGCCGGGCTGCTGGCCGGGCTGGTGCTGGCCGTGACGCCGGTCGCGACGCTGATGTACCGGTTCAACAACCCGGACCCGCTGCTCACCCTGCTGCTCGTGCTCGCGGCCGCCGCCGTGCTGCGCGCCGTCGAACCGGACGTGCGGCACCCCGCCCGGTGGGTGCTGCTGGCCGGGGCGCTGGTCGGTCTCGCGTTCCTGGCCAAGATGCTCCAGGCGTTCCTGGTGCTGCCGGCGCTCGGGCTCGTGTACCTGCTCGCCGCCTCCGCGCCGTTCTGGCGCCGGTGCGCGCACCTGGTCCTCGGGTTCGCCGTCACCCTCGCGGTGGCCGGCGCGTGGGTGCTGCTCGTCGCGTCGTGGCCGGCGGCGAGCCGGCCGTTCATCGGCAGCACGGCGGACAACTCCATCCTCGAGCTGGTCGGTGGCTACAACGGCGTCGACCGGCTCACCGGAGGGATGACCGGGTCGAGCCTCGACCTCAGCGACGAGGTCGGCCCGCTGCGGATGCTCAACGGCGAGCTCGGGGGCCAGATCGGCTGGCTGCTGCCCACGGCCCTGCTGCTCCTGGTGATGGTCCTCGTCCTGCGCCGTGCCGAGCCCCGCACCGACCCGGTCCGCGCGGCCGCGGTCCTCTGGGGCAGCTGGACCCTCGTGTCGGTCGCGGTCTTCAGCGCGATGGCCGGCGTCTTCCACGCCTACTACACCGTGTCCCTGGCCCCGGCGGTCGCCGCGCTGGTCGGCATCGGCGCCCACGCACTGGCCGGGCACCGCGTCCTCGCGGCGCTCGCCGTCGCGGTCACCGCCGTCACCGGCTGGGTGCTCCTGGAGCGCAGCGTCGACTTCCTGTCGTGGCTGCCCTGGGTCGTCGCCGCGGCCGGCGCGGCCGGCGTCGTCCTCCTCCTCGTCGGGGCCACCCGGGTCGCCGTCCTCGCGGCTCTGGTCGCGGGACTGGCCGGCCCGGTGGCGTACTCCGTCGACACCGCCCGCACCCCCCACCGCGGCGCCGTGCCCGTCGCCGGGCCGCTCACCGAGGGCCGTCCCGACCGGGGTCCGCCGGACCCGAACGCCGACCAGCTGATGGGCATCGTCGACACCACCCACCTGGCGGCGCTGCTGCGCGCCGACGCCGACCGGCACCGGTGGACGGCCGCCGTGCTGCGCTCCAACCCGGCCGGTGGCTACCAGCTCGCCGCCGGGGAGCCGGTGCTGGCGGTCGGCGGCTTCAACGCGAGCGACCCCTTCCCGACGCTGCGGCAGTTCCAGCGCTGGGTGCGCCAGGGTCAGGTCCACTACTACGTCGTCGTCGAGCCCGACCTCGGCGCGATCCGGGCCTGGGTCGCCGAGACGTACGACGCCACGACCCTCGACGGCGTCCAGGTGTACGACCTGACCTCATAGGTCGCTCACAGACTCAGCACGCCGGACCGTCAGGTCCGGACCCCACCGTGGTCGGCATGAGCCTCGCCACCGACGTCCGACCCTCCTCCGTCGCTCCCGAGCCCGAGCCGGGTCCGCCGGCGCGGTCGCCCGGCCCGGTCGACCCGGCCCGGGCGGCCCTCGTGGCACTGCTGGTCGGCACCGCGGTGCTGTACCTCTGGGGCCTCGGCGAGTCCGGGTACGCCAACTCCTTCTACTCCGCCGCCGCGCAGGCCGGCTCGGAGTCGTGGAAGGCCTTCTTCTTCGGCTCCTCGGACGCCGCCAACAGCATCACCGTCGACAAGACGCCGCTGTCGCTGTGGCCGATGGCCCTGGCGGTCAAGGTGTTCGGGCTCTCGTCGTGGAGCATCCTGGCGCCGCAGGCACTCATGGGCGTCGGCACGGTCTGGCTGCTGCACGGCACCGTGCGCCGTACGACGGGATCGGCCGCCGCCGGTCTGCTCGCCGGTCTCGCGATGGCGCTGACCCCGGTGGCGGTCCTGATGTTCCGGTTCAACAACCCGGACGCCCTCCTGACACTGCTGCTCGTCGGCTCGGCGGCGGCGACGCTGCGGGCGGCCGAGAAGGGAGCCGCCCACCCGGTCCGCTGGCTGTCGCTCGCCGGGACCCTCGTCGGCCTGGCCTTCCTCGCCAAGATGCTCCAGGCGTTCCTCGTCCTGCCGGCGCTCGGCCTGGTGTACCTGCTCGTCGCGAGCGCGCCGCTGCTGAAGCGGTTCGGCCACCTGCTGGTCGGGTTCGCGGCGATGATCGCCAGCGCGGGCTGGTGGGTCGCGGTCGTCTCGTGGTGGCCGGAGTCCAGCCGCCCCTACATCGGCGGCTCGCAGGACAACTCGATCCTCGAGCTCACCCTCGGCTACAACGGCCTCGGCCGGCTGACCGGCGACGAGGTCGGCTCGGTCGGCGGTGGCGCCGGGGGCGCGGGCGGCGGCATGTGGGGCGAGACCGGCCTGGGCCGGCTGCTGAACAGCGAGATCGGCGGCCAGATCGGCTGGCTGCTGCCGACGTCCCTGCTGCTGCTCGTCGCGGGGCTCTGGCTCACCCGCCGTGCCCCGCGCACGGACCGGGTGCGCGCCGGGCTGGTGCTGTGGGGCGGCTGGCTGCTCGTCACCGCGGCGACGTTCAGCCTCATGGCCGGCATCTTCCACGCGTACTACACCGTCGCCCTCGCGCCGGCGGTCGCGGCGCTCGTCGGCATCGGCGCGTGGCTGCTCTGGGAGCACCGCACCTCGCTCGTCGCGTCGTTCGCCGCGTCGACCGCGGTCGCTCTCACCACGGTGCTGGCGTTCTTCCTGCTCGGCCGCACCGACGACTTCGTGCCGTGGCTGCGCTGGGCGATCCTCGCGGTCGGCATCGCGACGGCGCTCCTCGTCGCGGGACTGTCGCGGATGCCGCAGCGGTTCGCGGCGACCGTCGCCGCCCTGGCGATCGCGGCCTCGCTCGCCGGGCCGGCGGCGTACGCCGTCGAGACCGCGGCGACCGCGCACACCGGGTCCATCCCGAGCGCGGGACCCTCGACCGGCGGTGGCTTCGGAGGGCCCGGCGGGGGCGGCGGGCAGCCTGCCCGCGGGTGGTCCGGTGCGGAGGTGGCGGTGGGGCCGGCAGCCTGCTCGACGGCAGCCAGTCCTCGGCGCAGCTCACGGCCCTCCTGCAGGCCGATGCGGCGTCGTACACCTGGGTCGCCGCGGCAGTAGGCTCCAACACCGCGGCCGGCTACCAGCTCGCCAGTCAGGAGCCGGTGATGGCCATCGGGGGGTTCAACGGCTCCGACCCGTCCCCGACGCTCGCCGAGTTCCAGGAGTACGTCGCCGACGGCCGGATCCACTACTTCATCGGTGGCGGCGGCTTCGGGGGCCAGCAGGGCGGCAGCGGCGCGAGCAGCGAGATCGCCGCGTGGGTGGCATCGACGTTCACCGCGGTCACCGTCGACGGCACCACCGTCTACGACCTGACGGACGCGGCATGAGCGCCGAGGTGTGGGACGCGCCGGACACCGGCGCCTCGTCGGAGGCCGCGGTCGGCACGACCACGATCGACGTGGTCATCCCGGTCTTCAACGAGGAGGCCGCCCTCGCCGCCTCCGTCGAGCGCGTGGTCGAGCACCTCGCCGCGATGCCGTGGACGTTCCGCGTCACCATCGCCGACAACGCCAGCACCGACGGCACCGCCGTGGTGGCGCGGCGGCTCGCCCACACCGTACCCGTCGGTGCACGTCGTGCACCTGGCCGAGAAGGGTCGCGGCCGGGCGCTCAAGCGGGTGTGGTCGGACTCCGACGCCGACGTCCTCGTCTACATGGACGTCGACCTCTCCACCGACCTGAACGCGCTGCTTCCCCTGGTCGCGCCGCTGATCAGCGGTCACTCCGACCTGGCCATCGGCAGCCGGCTCCGCACCGGGTCGCGCGTCACCCGCGGCCCGAAGCGGGAGGTCATCTCGCGCGGCTACAACCTGCTCGTGCGGCAGACCCTCCGCACGTCGTTCACCGACGCCCAGTGCGGGTTCAAGGCGATCCGCCGCGACGTCGCCCGCGAGGTGCTGCCGCTCGTCGAGGACGACGCGTGGTTCTTCGACACCGAGCTGCTCGTGCTGGCCGAGCGCGCCGGTCTCCGGATCCACGAGGTCCCGGTCGACTGGGTCGACGACGCCGACAGCCGGGTCGAGATCCTGCGCACGGCGTACGACGACGTCCGCGGCATCGCGCGGCTCGGCCGCAACCTCGTGGCCGGCCGGATCCCGCTGGCCGAGGTCGGCGAACGGCTGGGCCGCGCGAACGCCGACGCCCACGCCGGCCGGCTCGGCATGCAGGTGGTGATGTTCGCGCTCGTCGGGATCGCGTCGACGCTCGCGTACGCGTTGCTGTACCTCGCGTTCCGCGGGCCCGTCGGTGCCCAGACCGCGAACCTGCTCGCGCTGCTGCTCACCGCCGTCGCCAACACGGCCGCCAACCGGCGCTTCACGTTCGGCGTCCGCGGCCCGGCCGACCGCCTGCGGCACCAGGCGCAGGGGCTGCTGATCTTCCTGGTCGGCCTCGGCGTCACCAGTGGGTCGCTGTGGCTGCTCGGCGCGCTCGACGTCACCCACCACGCGGTCGAGGTCGCGGTGCTCACGGTCGCCAACCTCGCGGTCACCGTCTGCCGGTTCGTGGCGCTGCGGACGTGGGTGTTCGTCCGGCGCCGCCGGGCGGCCGGATAGCCTCGCCGGGTGTCCCAGGGAGCTCTGACCGTCGCCGCGATCACCGCGGACGAGCACCGGGCGTTCATCGAGACCCAGCGGTCGGCCAGCTTCCTCCAGACCCCGGCGTGGGGCGCGGTCAAGGCGGAGTGGCGGCGCGAGTCGATCGGCTGGCGCGACGCGTCCGGAGAGCTGGTCGGCGCGGCGCTCGTGCTGCACCGGCCGATCCCACGGCTGAAGCGGTTCACGCTCGCCTACCTGCCCGAGGGCCCGGTCATCGACTGGGCCGACACCGACCTCGCGCGCTGGCTCGACCCGATGACGGCGTACCTCAAGAAGGCCGGCGCGTTCGGCATCCGGATGGGCCCACGCGTCGTGACCCGGCGCTGGACCGCCGCCCAGGTCAAGGACGGCCTCGCGGACCCGACCGTCGCGACCCTGCGCGACGTGCCGACCGAGCTCGACGAGGTCGGCGCGCGCGTCGTCCGGCACCTGAGCGGCAGCGGCTGGCAGGACCAGCACGTCGACGAGGGCTTCGGCAGCGGGCAGCCGCAGTACACGTTCGCGATCCCGCTGGCCGGCCGCGACGAGGAGGACCTGCTCCGCGGCATGAACCAGCAGTGGCGCCGCAACATCAAGAAGGCCGACAAGTCCGGGGTCGTCGTCACCGAGGGGACGAGTGCGTCGGACCTCGAGCGGTTCCACACGCTGTACGTCGAGACGGCCGCCCGGGACCACTTCACGCCGCGGGGGCTGCCGTACTTCCGGACGATGCTCGACGCGATGGCTGCGGAGTCCCCGGAGCGGATCCGGCTGTTCCTCTCCGAGCACGAGGGCGAGCTGGTCGCCGCCACGATCTACGTCCAGGTCGGCGCGCACACGTGGTACCTCTACGGCGCCAGCTCGACCGCCAAGCGCGACGTCCGCGGGTCCAACGCGGTGCAGTGGGCCATGCTGCGCGCGGCCCTCGCGTCCGGCGCGGACGTCTACGACCTGCGCGGCATCACCTCGACCCTCGACCCGGAGGACTCGCACTCGGGCCTCATCCAGTTCAAGGTCGGCACCGGCGGCGAGGCGCTCGAGACGGTCGGCGAGTGGGACCTGCCGCTCAACACGCCGCTCTACAAGGCCTTCGACCTCTACATGCGCCGCCGGGGATGACGGGAGACTCGGACCCGTGCCCCTCCAGCTGACCGTCGACGGCGAGCGCTGGCGCGCGCACCTGCGCTCGGTCGCGGACGCCCAGCCCGGTCTCGTGCCCGTCGCGAAGGGCAACGGCTACGGGTTCGGTCTCGGCCGGCTCGCGCGCAAGGCCGAGTGGCTCGGTGTCGAGACGATCGCGGTCGGCACGTACGAGGAGCTCCCCGAGGTCGCCGACAGGTACGACGGCGACCTGCTCGTCCTGACCCCCTGGCGACCGTTCGCGGACCCGGGCACGCTCGCGGCCAAGCACCGGCACCGGGTCGTGCACACGGTCAGCCGCCTCGAGGACGTGGACGCGCTCCTCGACGCCGACCCCGGCGCACGTGTCGTGCTCGAGCGGCTCAGCTCGATGAAGCGGCACGGGCTGGCCGCCGACGAGCTGCTCGTCGCCGTCCGCCGGGTCGGCGAGCACCCGTCGGCGCGGCTCGAGGGCGTGGCGGTGCACCTCCCGCTCGCCGAGGGCGCCCACCTCGCCGAGGTCGAGCAGGTGCTGGCGGAGGCCGGCGCCCGGGATCGGGCAGGTGTGGGTCAGCCACCTCACCGAGGACGAGCTCGCGCGGCTGCGCGACGCGCACCCGGGCCTCCGGGTCCGGCCGCGCATCGGCACCGACCTCTGGCTCGGCGACCGGTCCGCGCTGTCGGTGACGAGCACCGTCCTGGACGTGCACCCGCTCGGCAAGGGCGAGACGTTCGGCTACCGCGGCCGGGCGGCGCCGAAGGACGGGCACCTGCTCGTGGTCAGCGGCGGCACCGCGCACGGCATCGGCCTGGAGTCGCCGATGAGCGGGTCCGGCCTGCGCGACCGGGCCGCGACGGTCGCCCGTGGGGCGCTGGACGCGCAGGGCAAGGTGCGCTCGCCGTTCTGGGTGGACGGCGAGCAGCGGCTCTTCGCCGAGCCGCCGCACATGCAGGCCTCGATGCTGCTGCTCCCGGCCGGCGCCGCGGTGCCCGCCGTCGGTGACACCGTCGACGCGCGGGTCCGCTACACCGCGACGACGTTCGACCGCGTCGAGATCGTCTGAGCCTGCGCCGAGATGCGCACCGGGTCGTGGCGCGGCCACCAGATGTCGCGCGCGACGAGGGCGCAGAGGTACAGCTCGCCGGCGACCCGGACCGCGATCGCCAGCCAGTAGACGCCGGCGTCACCGCCGCCGCCCGGAGCGAGCTCGCCGTCGAGGTACCACCAGACCGACGCGAAGTAGACGACCTCCGAGGCCTGCCAGACGATCTGGTCGCGCACGCGCGGGCGGGCGAGCACGGCCAGCGGGAGCAGCCACAGCACGTACTGCGGTGAGTAGACCTTGTTGACCAGCAGGAACCCGGCGACCACCAGGAACGCGAGCTGCGCCAGGCGCGGTGTCGTCGGCGCCGTCCAGCCGAGCAGCGCCACCCCGGCGCACCAGAGGCCGAAGATCACGTACGACCACACGTTGATGGTGTGCGCGGTGATGATCCGGTCCGACGCCTGCGTGATCACCAGCCACACGCTGCCGAGGTCGGCGGTGCGCCCGGAGTTGAAGGTCCAGAAGACCTTCCACTCCTCCGGGCCGGTCAGGAAGGCCGGTGCGTTGACGACCAGCCACGTGGCGAGGGCCGCCAGCGTCGCGCCGATCAGCTCGCGCCAGCGGCGCTCGCGCGCGCAGATGACGAGCAGCCCGCCGAGGATGAAGAGCGGGTAGAGCTTGGTCGCGGTGCCGAGCCCGATGAGGACACCGGTGAGGATCGGCCGGCCGCGCGCCCAGGCCCACAGGATCGCGGCGACGAGGACGACCGCGAGCATGTCCCAGTTGATGAGGAACGTGAGCGCCGAGCGCGGGCGAGGCGGCGAAGAGGGCGGCGTCCCAGGGACGCCGCCGGTTGACGCCGGCGAGGAGCCACGCCGAGATGAGGGCCAGGCCGGCGAAGGTCAGGGCGTGCACGATGACGAAGGCCCGGATCTCGCGCTGCACCTCGGGCTGCCCGAAGAGCGAGCCCGCGGGCTCCCGTTGCCGGGCCTCGACGTCGGGTGTCCCGGTGAGGTGCCGGGTGACGTCGGCGGCGACGTACGCGAAGTAGGCGATGCCGACCGGGTACTCCATCACCTCGGGGTAGCGGGCCCGGACCTGCTCGTCGTGGGAGAACGGCCAGTGCCCCTCGACCAGCCCGCGGCCGGTGTAGAGGTAGGGCAGGTCGGAGTAGCACATCTGGTCGTAGCGGGCGTTGCCCGACCAGGTCTCGCCGTAGCAGCTGGCCTTCTGCACCATGCCCAGCGCGACGCACAGGGCGGTGATCGCGAGCACGACGCGGACGGGTGTCCACCAGGGGTGCCGGGCGGCGCGGCTGCCCAGCGGCCCACCCACTCCCTCGCTGAGGGCCTCGACGACGGGGTCGTCGTGGGTGGGGGCCGTCGTCACCAGAAGAGCATCCACCATGACCGGCGCGTCACGGCGTACTGCTTCGGGGCCGTGGTCTGGCCCTCGCCGGCGCTCGGTGTCTCGGTCGGGGTCTCGGTGGGGGTCTCGGTGCACGGGGTCAGCAGTCCGCACGGCTCGTCGGTCGGCGTCGGCGTGGGGGTCGGCGTCGGCGTGTTGGTCGGCTGCTCGGTCGTCGGGTCCTCGGACGGCTGCTCCGTCTCCGACTCGGTCTCCGACGGGGTCGGCTTGTCCGACGGCTTCTTGGTGGGAGTCGGCGGCGCCGGCTCGTGGCCGTCGGACGGCGCGTCACCGTCGACGTAGACCGGGTCCGGGAACTCCTCCTCCTCGACGCCCTCCATGTCGCGCTGCATCACTGCGGTCCAGGTGTCGGCCGGGTAGGCGCCACCGAAGTACGACGGCAGCCAGCCGTCGAGCTTGCCGACGCCGTTGCCGCGGAGGTAGACGACCGACGTCGCCATCTGCGGGGTGTAGCCGGTGAACCAGGCGGAGACGACGTCCCCGGCCTCGTTGGTGGAGGTGCCGGTCTTGCCCGCGGCGGGCCGGTCGAGGCCGAGGGCGGCCGTGCCGGACCCGGACTTCACGACCTGCTGGAGGGCGTACGACACGTCCGCCGCGATGTCCTCGTTCATGGCCATCTTGTCGGTGACCGAGTGGGCGTAGAGCTCCTCGCCGTCGGCGTCCGTGACCTGCTCGATGATGTACGGCTTGGCCGCGCGGCCGCCGTTCGCGATCGTGGCGTAGGCGTTGGCCATGTTGATCGGGCTGACCGTCGCGGAGCCGAGGGCCACGCCGATGCCCGGCTCGAGGCCCGGGGTGTTGTTCGGGAACCCGAAGGTCGGGTCCTTGACCTTCTCCGGGTTGGGCGGGACGCCCATCAGGTTGGCCTGCTTGACGATCGCGTCCGGGCCGTCGTCCATGCTCATCGTCAGGTCGATGAACGCGGTGTTGATGGAGTCCTCGGTCGCCTTGATCAGGTTGACCGACGAGCCGTAGTCCTGGTCGCCCTGGTTCTCGAACTCGAGGGTGTCGGTCACGTCGATGGGCGAGTTGCCGTCGAAGGTGTCCTTGAGCGAGAAGCCCTGCCGGATGCCGGCGCTGAGCGCGAACGGCTTGAGGCTCGACCCCGCCTGGCCGCCGGAGACCGCCCAGTTGAGCTGCGAGCGCAGGTAGTCCTGGCCGGCGTAGAAGCCGCGGACGGCACCGGTGCCCACCTCGACGCTGCCGATACCGACGTGCAGCTGCCGGTCGCTGAAGCCCTCGGGGCGTGCCTCGACGTACCCCGCCTCGGCCGCCTTCATCGCCTTCTCGGTGAAGGTCGTCTCGATGCGCAGGCCGCCGCCCTCGATCTCGGTGGGTGTGAAGGGCTGGCCGGTCTTCTTGTTGGTGAGCCGGAGCAGCTCCTTCTTCACCATCGTGAGCATGTGGCCGTCGTTGCCGGCCAGGGCGTTGTCGACCGGCTGCGGCGGGAACTTCGGCAGGTGCTTCGCCGCCTTCTCGGCCTCCTCGGCCGTGATGTCGTCGGCGTCGGCCATCCCCCCGAGGACGTAGGCGTAGCGCTCCTTGAGGTCGAGCTTCGCGTCCTTGCCGTTGGCGGGGTCGAAGCGGCTCGGGTTGTTGATCACGCTGGCCAGCACCGCGCTCTGGCGCAGGTCGAGGTCCTTGGCGTCCTTCTCGAAGTACGCCTGGGCCGCGGCCTGGACGCCGTACGCGCCGCGGCCGAAGTAGATGGTGTTGAGGTAGCCGCGGAGGATCTCCTCCTTGCTCTGCTGGCGCACCAGCTTGGTGGCGAGGATCGCCTCCTTGATCTTGCGCGTGTACGACTGCTCGGTCGTGAGGTACGCGATCTTCACGTACTGCTGGGTGATCGTCGACGCGCCCTGGCGGTCGTTGCCGGACGCGTTGTTGAACACCGCGCGCAGGATGCCCTTGGGGTCGATGCCGTTGTCGGTCCAGTAGGTGCGGTTCTCCGCGGCGACGACGGCGTTCTTCACGTCCTCGGGCATCTCGTCGTAGGAGATGCTGTCGCGGTTCTGGACGGCGAACCGGCCGATCTCCTCGCCGCGGTCGCCCTTGCCGTTGTCGTAGTAGACGAAGGTGCTCTCGGTCGCGAACTCCGCGTTGCTCAGGTCGTCAGGCAGGTCGATCGAGCGGTAGAGCCAGACGAAGCCGCCGACCGCGATCAAGGTCAGCACCAGGCCGACCAAGGCGCCCCACTTGGCGACGAACAGCAGCCGGCGCTTGAGCGGGCTGCGGGCGGCCTTCTTCTTCTTCCTCGCGGCCGCCTTCGTCGACAGCGGCTTGCGACCGGGCCGGTTCCCGCTGGTGGCTTTCGTGGGGGGTCGGGTCGACGAGGTGCCCGCCTTCCGCTTGCCGCCACTCACGGGAGTCGAGGGTACGGGCTAGGCCCAGGCCCGTCCGAAACCTGGCCGGGGTGACGCCGTTCACCCTCGGTTCCGCGGCGGGGTTCACCCGGCGTACGCTTCCGATGTACCGGAAATTCGCGTACGGCGGATATATCGCTACGATAGGTCTCGTGGCACGTCGGGCAGAGACCATCGAGCTGGCAGTCCTCGGACTGCTGCACGAGGGACCCATGCACGGCTACGAGCTGCGCAAGCGGCTCAACCTCATGCTGGGCTGGGGCCGGGTGCTGTCGTACGGCTCCCTCTACCCCGCCCTGAAGAAGATGCTGCGCGGCGCCCTCATCGAGGAGTCGCTGTCCACCAGCACGCCGGGAGCCCCCGTCTCCAAGCGGCCGCGGATCACCTACCAGGTGACCGAGGCCGGCACCCGCGAGTTCGAGCGCCTCATGTCCGAGGTCGGCCCGACGGCGTGGGAGGACGACAACTTCGACATCCGGTTCGCCTTCTTCTCCTCCACCGACATGGAGATCCGGCTGCGCGTCCTCGAGGGCCGTCGTACCCGTCTCCAGGAGCGCCTCGACCGCATCCAGCGCGAGCTCGCGATGACCCAGCAGGAGGTCGACCGGTACGCCGGCGAGCTCCAGCGGCACGGGGTCGACCGGGTCGAGCGTGAGGTCATGTGGCTCTCCGACCTGATCAACGCAGAACGCAACAACGCAGCCAGCACCACACCATCGCCGGAACAGGCCTGACGCACCGTCAGGTCACCACTGAAAGGAACGTGCCCCATGGGTTCGGTTCGAGTAGCCATCGTCGGAGTCGGCAACTGCGCGAGTTCGCTCGTGCAGGGAGTCACCTACTACCGCGATGCTGACCCCTCCGGCACCGTGCCGGGCCTCATGCACGTCATGTTCGGCGAGTACCACGTCAAGGACGTGGAGTTCGTCGCGGCGTTCGACGTCGACGACATCAAGGTCGGCAAGGACCTGTCGGAGGCGATCAACTCCTCCGAGAACAACACCATCAAGATCGCCGAGGTCCCGACCCTCGGTGTCGAGGTGCAGCGCGGCCACACCTACGACGGTCTCGGCAAGTACTACCGCCAGACCATCGAGGAGTCCGGCGCCGAGCCGGTCGACATCGTCGCCGTGCTGAAGGAGACCCAGGCCGACGTCCTGGTGTCGTACCTGCCGGTGGGCTCCGAGGAGGCCGACAAGTTCTACGCGCAGTGCGCGATCGACGCCGGTGTCGGCTTCGTGAACGCCCTGCCGGTGTTCATCGCCTCCGACCCCGTGTGGGCGGCCAAGTTCGAGGCGGCCGGTGTCCCGATCGTCGGCGACGACATCAAGTCCCAGGTCGGCGCGACCATCACCCACCGGGTGCTGGCGAAGCTGTTCGAGGACCGCGGCGTGGCGCTCGACCGGACCTACCAGCTCAACGTCGGCGGCAACATGGACTTCAAGAACATGCTCGAGCGCGAGCGCCTGGAGTCCAAGAAGGTCTCGAAGACGCAGGCCGTCACCTCGAACCTGACCGGCTCGCTCGCCAGCGCCGGCGCCCACGACCGCAACGTGCACATCGGCCCGTCCGACTACGTCGCGTGGCTCGACGACCGCAAGTGGGCCTACGTCCGCCTCGAGGGTCGCGCGTTCGGCGACGTCCCGCTCAACCTCGAGTACAAGCTCGAGGTCTGGGACTCCCCCAACTCGGCCGGCATCATCATCGACGCCATCCGCGCCTGCAAGATCGCCAAGGACCGCGGCATCGGTGGCCCGATCATCTCGGCGTCGTCGTACCTCATGAAGTCCCCGCCGGTGCAGCTCCCCGACGACGAGGGCCGCGCACGCGTCGAGGCCTTCATCCGCGGCGAGGAGTGACCTGCTCCTCCTCGTGAGGTAGCTGCTGGCTGCTGCTGCTCGGAACGACCCGTCCCCTCTGGGGGCGGGTCGTTCTGGTATTTCTGCGGGCGGCCCGGAGGGCGTCGAGTGACCCGTTCGGACGCTTTTCCGGCCACTTCAAGCGTCCAGATGGGTCGCTCGACACCCCCTCCACAGACTCTGAGTCGTCGCGCGCGACATGCCGGCCGGAGAGCCCAGCCTTGGTCGCCATGGAGGAGGCATGGAACCCCGTCGCACCTCCGGTGCCCCAGCTGTGGACACCGGTCCGGATCGACCCGACCGGGATCAAGGGTCCGACCAAGGGGCAGGCCGCGGGGCCCCACTGGCGAAGCACGTCCCCTGGACGGTCAGTGCCCGCGCATGTCACCGATGAACTCGTCGAGCAACGGATTCTCGAGGCGTACGCCGCGTGCGGTCCGAACGCGGTCGTCACCGGCTGGGCGGGGCTTCGGCTGCACGGAGCTGGTTTCTCGGACGGGCTGGGGGCAGACGGGAACACACGTCTCGACGTTCCGGTGTCCATGAACGGTGGCCGCACACGCTCGCGTCCCGGCGTGATCACCCTTCGGACCACGGTTCCCACCGATGAGGTGGTCGTCATCCATGGAGTCCGATGCGCTGTCATCGCCCGAGCACTCCTCGACCAGATCCGGCTGGAGGCGCAGCTGGGAGGTGATGAGTGGGATCAGATCTCCCAGGTCGACATGGCGTGCGCGGCACAACTCATCTCGATCAAGCGGATGGCGCGGTACCGATGGATGCGCTACTGGTACCGCGACATCCGGACCCTCGATCGGATCTTGCCGAAATGTACCGAGGACGCCCGGTCACCACGCGAGGTCGACTTCCGTCGGGTCTGGACCGATCACGCCGGTTGGCCGAACCCGCTGTGCAACAGGACGATCACCGACGACGAAGGCCGCGTCATCGGTATGCCTGACCTGTTCGACGTTGATCGGAGCGTCGCCGGCGAGTACGCCGGCGGCGGCCATCGACAGAAGCACAGGCACAACTCCGATCTGATCCGCGCCGCTGCATTCCGACGAGTGGGCATCGAGATCGTCGAGGTGACCAACACCCACATCGAGAGGCCTGGCCGCGTTGTCGGCTGGATGCAGGAGGCCGAAGAGCGGGCATCGCTCCTCCCTCGACGTTGGCAGGTGGCTCCTCGGACTGGCCCCACCCTGGACCAGATCTTGGATCGGCAGCGTCCGCTGGAGCCTTGAGCGCCACTCGTGAACGTCGAGTGACCCGAATGGCTTCGCTCTCACGCCCTTTCGGCGTCCGAATGGGTCACTCGACGCCCCCTGGGCCGCCCGCAAGCCCCGCAGACCAACCCACAGCTCAGGGGCAGTGGGGGCACACGTCCTCGGCGACGGGCTCGATGTGCCGGCGAGGGGGTTGCACCTTGGCCGGGTTGCCGGCGACGAACTCGAAGTCGTCGACGTCGCGGGTGACCACGGCGCCGGCGCCGACGACCGCACGCCGGCCGATGCGCACGCCCGGGAGCACGACGGCACCGGCACCGACGAAGGCTGCCGCGCCGACGTGCACGTCGTCCGCGGTGAGGGCACCGGGACCGAACGCCGCCGCGAAGCCGATCACGTTGACGTTGCCGATCGAGACCGACCGGTTGAGGTTCGCGTGGCAGCCGACGACGGTGTGCGGGCCGACGACCACGCCCGCGTTCAGGTACGAGCCGTGGCCCAGGGTCGACGTGCTCGCGACCACCGCGCTCGGGTCGGCCAGGGACGTCGGCGCCACGTGCCCGGCGGCGCAAGCCGCGTGCGCGCCGGACGCGCGGTGGTGCGCGGACGACATGCCGAGGACGAACGGCGCCTCGAGGTCGGCCTCGTCCCCCACCCCGGGGAGGCGCTCGTCGGCGCCGCCCCAGTTGTCGACGCAGAGCGGGGTGAGCTTGCGGCGCTGCGCGGACTCGACGACGTCCCAGGCGTAGGTCGAGCCGACGCCGAAGATGGTCAGGCGTCTGCTGGGGCGGGCTGGAGGCACGTAGCCAGGGTAGGTGCGGAGAGACGTCAGCGTGGCTTGACTGCGAGGACCCAGCAGGGGGCCTCCAGCAGGACCTGCTGCGCCACGCTGCCCATGATCAGCTTGCCGACCGGGCTCCGGTGCCGCATGCCGATGACCAGCACCTCGGCGTCGGTCTCCTTGACCACGCGGACCATCTCGCCCGCCACGTCGGGGCCCATCGCCTGCCGCACCGACGCCGGCACGTCGGCGCCGGCGAGCCGCTCCTCCAGCGCGGCCAGGCCGGCCTTCCCGACGTACCTCTTGTCGACGAGCGCGTCGCCCCTGGTCGCGTTGACGACGACCAGGTCGGTACCGCGCCGCGCGGCCTCCTCGAGCCCGGCCTCGAGCGCGGCCTCGCCGTACTGGTCCGGGATGAATCCGACCACGACGGTCATGGCGAGACCTCTTCCTTGTCGACGTCACCAGCGGTGGTCAGCGGACCCCGGCGCAGCCTGCCCAGCACGATCGGGACGACCAGCGCGAGGACCACGAGCACGTACACGAAGACCGCGAGCCCCTCGCTGTAGAGGCCGCTGACGTCGCCCCCCGACAGGTCGAGGGCCTCGCGCATCTTGACCTCCATGAGCGGGCCGAGGATGACCCCGAGGATCAGCGGCAGCACCGGGATCCCGAACCGGCGGATCGCGTATCCCACCGCGCCCATCGCCAGCAGCAGGCCGAGGTCGAAGGGGTCCTGGTTGACGCTGTACGCGCCGAGCGAGGCGAAGAACAGGATCCCGGCGTACAGCTGCGGCCGCGGGATCTGCAGGAGCTTGGCCCACACCGGCGCCAGCGGGAGGTTGATCACCAGCAGCAGGGTGTTGCCGATCAGCAGGCTGGCCAGCAGCGTCCAGATGAGGTCCGGCTGGTCGGTCATCAGCGTCGGCCCCGGCACGATGCCGTACGACGTCAGGGCGGCCAGCAGGATCGACGCGGTCGCGGTGACCGGCAGGCCGAGCGCGAGCAGCGGCACGAACATGCCGGCGGCGCTGGCGTTGTTCGCCGCCTCCGGGCCGGCCACGCCCTCGATCGCCCCCTCGCCGAACTCGTCGCGACCGCCCCTGCGCGCCGCGAGCTTCCGCTCGGTGATGTAGGACAGGAACGTCGGCGTCTCCGCACCGCCGGCGGGCACCGCCCCGAACGGGAAGCCGAGCGCGGTGCCGCGCAGCCACGGGCCCCACGAGCGGCGCCAGTCGTCGCGGCCCATGAACGGCCGGCCGACCGGGATGACGTCGAGCGGCTGGCGCCGCAGGTGCGCCGCGGTCCACAGGGCCTCACCGATCGCGAACACCCCGACCGCCACCACGACGATGCCGATCCCGTCGGCGAGCTCCAGCAGCCCACCCGTCAGGCGGGCCTGCGCCGTGGAGAGGTCGAGGCCCACCAGCCCGATCGTCAGCCCCATGAAGAGGCCGATGAAGCCACGCAGCTTCGAGGCGCCGAGCACGCTGGAGACCAGCACCATCGAGAGCAGCATGATCGCGAAGTACGACGGCGCGCCGACCTTCACCGCCTGGCCCGCGAGCGTGGGCGTGAAGAAGGCCACCAGCAGCGTGCCGATCGTGCCGGCGACGAACGAGCCGATGGCGGCGGTGGCCAGGGCCTGCGCGGCTCGGCCCTTCTTCGCCATCTTGTTGCCCTCGATGGCGGTCATCACCGACGCGGACTCGCCCGGGGTGTTGAGCAGGATCGACGTCGTCGAGCCGCCGTACATCCCGCCGTAGTAGATGCCGGCGAAGATGATCATCGACTGGGTCACGTCGAGGCCGTAGGTGATGGGCAGCAGCAGCGCCACCGCCATCGCCGGGCCGATGCCGGGCAGCACGCCGACGAAGGTGCCGAGCAGCACGCCGATCGCGGCGTACATCAGGTTCTCGGGGGTGAGCGCGTTCCCGAGGCCGTCGAGCAGGAGGTTGAGGGTGTCCATCAGAGGATGCCGTCCAGGATCCCCGGCGTGAGCGGGACGCCGAGCGCGTAGAAGCCGTACCAGCTGCCGACGGCGAGCACGGCACCGACGAGCACGTCGCGCAGCGGCGTCCGGCTGCCGAGGGCCCACGCGGCCCCGGCGAACAGCAGGGTGCCCGTGATCGCCCACCCGAGCAGGTTCACGAGCAGCAGGTTGAGCACGAGGACGCCGACCAGCTTGGCCACCGTCGCCCAGTCCGCCGGGACCGTGAGGTCCACGTCCTCACCACCCTCGGCCTGCGGGACGTCGCCGCGCAGGGTGGCGACCGCGAGCAGGACGGCGAGCACGACCATCCCGGTGCCGATGGCGTACGGGAAGACCCGTGGACCGACCGGGTCGGCGAAGCCGACGTTCAGCCCTCGGGCGTCGACGATCGTGTAGATCCCGACCACGGCGAGCACGGCGGCGAGGCCGAGCTGGGCCCGGTCGACGCGCTGCTCCTCGACCTGCACTGCCTCGCTCATATGAGATCCAGCTCCTCGAGGGTCCCGGAGACGCGGTCGTCCTGCTCCTCGAGGAACTCCTCGAACTCGTCACCGGTGATGAAGTCGTCGGTCCAGCCGTTGTCCTTCAGGACCTTCTGCCACGCGTCCGTGCCGTGCATCTCCTCCAGGTAGCCGATCAGCTCGGCGGTCCGCTCCTCGCTGATCCCCGGCGGCGCCAGCACCCCGCGCCAGTTGAGGAAGACCAGGTCGATGTCGGACTCGGTCAGCGTCGGCACGTCGGCGAACACGCCCTCCGGGTAGCGCTCCTCGCCGGAGACCGCGAGCACGCGGAGCTCACCCGACTCGACCTGGCCCGCGAACTCCGCGAGCCCCGAGAAGCCGGCGTCGATCTTCTGGCCGAGGAGCGCACTGGTCAACGGGCCGCCGCCGTCGTAGGTGATGTAGTTGACCTCCCGCGGCGAGATCCCCACCGTGTCGGCGAGCTGCATCGGGAAGAGGTGGTCCGGCCCGCCCGGCGACGACCCGCCGCCGACGGTGACGCCGCCCGGGTCGTCCTTCCAGGCCTGCACGAGGTCCTCGACGGTCTCGAACGGCGAGTCGCCCGGCACCAGGATGCCCTCGGGCTCGCTCATCAGCTGCGCGAGCGGCGTCGCGTCCTTGAGCTGGTACGGCGTGGCGAAGGAGTACGTCGAGCCGACGACGCCCAGGCCGACGGTCATCATCGTGTGCTCGTCGCCGTTCTGGCCCATCAGGCTGGTCATCGCGCCGGCACCGCCCGCGCCGACCACGTTGTCCACCGTGAACGACCCGCCGGTGATGTCGGCCTCGTCCATGACCTGGACCGCGGCCCGACCGGTCTGGTCGTACCCGCCGCCGGGGCTGTTCGGGATGATCATCAGCAGGTCGCGGCTGTCGGCGCCGCGCGTCACGCCACAACCGGCGAGCACCGTCGCGCAGACGACGACGGTCAGGACCGCCGCGAGACGTGAGAAGGGACGCCGAGCAACACCCACGTCGGATGGAGTACCCGAAAGGGTGAGGTATCAGCCGCCGCTCAGCAGATCGCCGAGTCCGCCGCCGCCACCGGACTTGCCCTGGGCGGCCGCGGTCCACTCGTAGGCCTGCACGACGACGAAGCCCGGCCCGTGGAACGCGTACTGGAACGCCTCCCCGCTGCCGCCGCGCAGCATCGACTTCATGTTCATGGCGTTGTGGATGCCGGGGACCAGGTTGGCCGACCAGCAGACCGCGGCCTGGGTGTCGACGTACGTCGGCTGCTGGGAGCAGTCGAGCACGACCGGCTTGCCGACCACGTTCACGGCGACCGTGCCGGTGCCGGTGACGGTGGTGTTGAAGAAGCCACCGCTCGCCATGCCGGCGCCCTTGGTCCGCTTGATGTCCCACGCGAGGGAGGAGTCGAGCACCATCAGGTTGCGGCTGTTGATGGTGATGGCCTCGTTCTCGAGGCCGAGCAGGTAGACGTAGCCGGCCTGGTCGGCGAAGAACACCTCGCCCTGGCCGGAGACGCGCATCAGGGACACGTCCTCGGACGTCATGATCTTCTTCGCCAGCTTGGCGAGGCCGCCGGCCTTCTCGTGGTCGAAGCGGACCTGTCCCTGGAACGCGACCATGCAGCCCTTGGTCGCGAGCACGTCCGGGCCGAGCGAGACCCTCAGCATCTGGCTGTTCTGGAGCACGAACCGCTCCGTGCTCTGCTGCTCCAGGTTGGTCTGCTCGAAGAGCTCGCTACGCATGCTCCCGATCCTGCCACCACGCCCGCAGCGCGACCTCGGCCTCGTCCTCCGACATCGGCCCGCGGTCGAGTCGCAGCTCGAGGAGGAAGTGGTACGCCTCGCCGACCACGCGGCCCGGCGGGATGCCCAGGACCTCCATGATCCGGTTGCCGTCGAGGGCGGGCCGCACCGCGTCCAGCTCCTCCTGCTCCATGAGCCGGGCGATCCGCACCTCGAGGTCGTCGTACGTACGGCGCAGCCGCTCGGCCTTCCGCTGGTTGCGCGTCGTGCAGTCGGCGCGGGTCAGCACGTGCAGCCGGTCCAGCTGGTCGCCCGCGTCCCGGACGTACCGGCGCACGGCCGAGTCGGTCCACTCGCCCGAGCCGTAGCCGTGGAACCGCAGGTGCAGCTCGACGAGCTTGGCCACCGCGTCGGTCTCGTCGTTGGAGAAGCGCAGCGCCTGCATCCGCTTGCGGGTCAGCTTGGCCCCGACCACGTCGTGGTGGTGGAACGTCACCGACCCGTCGCCGAGGAACTTGCGCGTCCTCGGCTTGCCGATGTCGTGCATGAGCGCCGCGAAGCGCGAGACGAAGTCCGGCCCGCCGCCGGGCAGCCGGTCCTCGAGGTCGATGGACTGCTCGAGCACGGTCAGCGTGTGCTCGTACACGTCCTTGTGCCGGTGGTGCTCGTCGCGCTCCAGCGCCAGCGCCGGCAGCTCGGGCAGGACCAGCGCGGCCAGCCCGGTCTCGACGAGCAGGGTCAGCCCCTTGCGCGGGTACGGCGCGGAGATCAGCTTGACCAGCTCGTCGCGGACGCGCTCGGCGCTGATGATGGAGATCCGCTCGGCCATCGCGGTCATCGCGGCGACGACCTCGGGAGCCACCTCGAACCCGAGCTGGGCGGCGAACCGGGCGGCGCGCAGCATCCGCAGCGGGTCGTCCGAGAAGGAGTCCTCGGGGCGGCCGGGCGTGCGCAGCAGGCGCTGGGCCAGGTCGACCACGCCGCCGTACGGGTCCTCGACCACCCGGCCGGGGATCCGCACCGCCATCGCGTTGACGGTGAAGTCGCGGCGCCCGAGGTCGCCGTCCAGGGTGTCGCCGTACTCGACCGACGGCTTGCGCGAGTCGGGGTCGTAGGCCTCCGAGCGGTACGTCGTGACCTCGACGATCCACTGGCCGCGACGGGCGCCGATGGTGCCGAAGTCGCGGCCCATGTCCCAGGTGGCCTCGCCCCACTTCTTCAGGAGCCGCTCGGTCTCGTCGGGGTGCGCGGAGCTGGCGAAGTCGAGGTCGGTGTGCGGGCGCGCGAGCATCGCGTCGCGGACCGGGCCGCCGACCAGGGCGAGCTCGTGGCCGGCGTCCGCGAACATCGCGCCGAGCGGGTCGATGACCTCCGCGAGACGGTCCAGCTGCTCGCCGACGGCGCGCTGGAGCTCGACCACGGTCAGTGGACGGGGCTCGGCGACGGACACGACCGACCAGTCTAGGAGGCGTCGGGCCGCTCAGGTGACGGCACTACAGTCGCGCCATGCTCCACCGGTCGCTGTGTGCTGCCCTCGTGGCGGCGGCGACCCTGTTCGTCTCGGCGTCGCCCGCGCTCGCCGACGACCAGCAGCTCGACACCCCGGAGACCAAGGCGACCGCGGCCCAGGCCGAGCGCACGCTGACCGCGTCGCGCCGGGCCCTGCGCCAGGCCGCCGCGAGGGCCACCCCGCTGCAGGTGACGATCGAGACGCTGACCCCGTCGGTGATCCCCCGGAAGGGGAAGGTGCGCCTCGCGGGCACGGTCACCAACACCGACTCCGTCCCGTGGCTGACGGTGAACGTGTACTCCTTCATCTCCGAGGAACCGATGACCACCCGCGACCAGCTGGCGGCCGCGGTCGAGGTCGACGAGTCGCAGTCCGTGGGCACCCGGATCGTCGACCTCGGCAACTACGACACGATCGACGAGATCCCGCCCGGCGAGTCCCGGCAGTTCACCTTCACCGTCGACGTCGACCTGCTCCGGGCCGACACCCCCGGCGTCTACTGGTTCGGGGCCCACGCGCTCGGCCAGCGCAGCGGCGAGGGCCGCGACGAGCAGGCCCTCGCCGACGGCCGGGCCCGCACCTTCCTGCCGATGGTGCCGACCAAGCGCGAGGGCCAGGAGTCGGTCTCCGTCGTCGTCCCGCTGCGCCACGAGCTGACGTACGCGGAGGACGGCTCGCTGGACGACCTGACCCGCTGGAGCGCGACCCTCGGGGAGGGCGGCCGCCTGCGCTCCCTGGTCGAGCTCGCCGCCACGGCCGGTGACCGGACCGTCACCTGGGTCGTCGACCCGGCGCTGGTCGACGCCGCACGTCAGCTGGCGGCCGGCAACCCACCCCGGTCCATCCAGGCCAACCTCGAGGAGGGCGAGCAGCCCGTCCCCACCGACGACCCCTCGGCGAGCGGGTCGCCGAGCGACGAGGCCGGACCCACCGACGACCCCACGGCCGAGCCCGACGGCGAGACCGGTGACGACCCCACCACCGCCGAGCTACCCGAGGACCTCGACCCGGGCACGAGGGACGCGGCCGAGGCCGCGCGGGAGTGGCTCGGCCGGCTCCGCGCCGCGATGGACGCGAGCGACGAGGTGCTCGTGCTCCCGTACGGAGACACGGACGTGTCAGCCGCCGCGCGGCACGACCGCGACGGCCTGCTCGAGGAGGCCCGGGAGCGCTCCACCGGGGGGCTGCGGGGGATCGACGTCGAGACGAGCGCCGTGATCGCGCCGCCGAGCGGCTACCTCAGTGCCAACGGCGTCCGGGCGACCGTCCCGGACGAGACGGTCATCGTCGGCGACCGGCTGTTCGAGGACCCGCCACCGGTCGCCAGCGTCGCGGGTCGGCGACTGGTCGTGACGTCCACCGGAGGCGCGGAGGGCGGGCCCGCGCCGGGTGACCCGCGCGGCACCGTCGCGATGCGCCAGCGGATCCTCGCCGAGGCCGCGGTCAGGTTCCTCAGGCCCTCCCGGGCACCGCTCGTCGTGCTCCTCC
This sequence comes from uncultured Actinomycetota bacterium, assembly GCA_963815335.1. Taxonomy (GTDB): domain Bacteria; phylum Actinomycetota; class Actinomycetes; order Propionibacteriales; family Nocardioidaceae; genus Nocardioides. The sequence goes on along the minus strand of CAWFGL010000013.1, from coordinate 328,578 downwards.
CCCACGACTGGATCCCTCCGGCGAGCAGCACGTTCTTCTCCGGCTTCGACCTCGACTGGATCGACCTGACCTCCATCGACGGGGCCACCGGCGCCCTCGAGGGAGAGGAGGTCGCGCCCGCCGACCTCGTGTACCCGGAGCGCCAGGCGGAGTTCGAGCTCGACGCCTCCAACTTCAACTCGGCGGGCCTCCTGCGCGAGGACGGCCAGAAGCTCGACGCCCTGCTCACCCTCAACGACCGGATCGAGGCGACGGTGCGGGACCAGGCGCTGGCCTCCACGTCGTACGCCGCCCGGGCCCACCCGGACTCGTCGCGCGCGTCCACCGACCGGTCGCGCGGCTGGATCGAGGACCGCTTGGCCGACGTCGAGGTCACCACTCCCTCGGGCGGGGTGACGCTGTCGAGCATCAACGGCAGCTTCCCCACCACTGTCACGAACAAGCTCGACCAGCCCGTCACGGTGGGCCTGTCGGCCCGGACCGACGACGACAAGCTCGAGATCGCGGCACCCGCAGAGATCAACATCCCGGCGAAGCGCAGCCAGACCATCATCGTGGACGCCGAGACCGACACCCCCGGTGTGCACGACGTGACCATCCTGGTCACCGACACCGAGGGCCGGCCGCTCGGTGGGTCCGACGAGCTGTCGGTCCGCTCGGCGCGGGTGAGCAACGTGATCTGGCTGTTCCTCGCCACCGGCATCGGCCTGCTGTTCGGGACCATCGCCTTCCGGCTGGTCCGGCGCGTCCGGGCGGCCCGAACGTGACCGTCGAGCCCGACGACGACTCCCGGGTCCTCGCCAACAGCGCGGTGATGGCCGCGGGCACGGTCGTGTCGCGCCTGTCGGGCTACGTCCGCTCGATCCTGCTGGCGGCGGCCCTGGGCGCGCTCGTGCACGCCGACGTGTTCACGGTCGCGAACACGGTCCCCAACATGCTCTACATCCTGCTGGCCGGCGGCATCTTCAACGCGGTGCTCGTGCCCCAGCTGGTCAGGGCCGCGACCCACGACGAGGACCGGGGCGAGGCCTACACGAACCGCGTCGTCACGCTCGCCGCGCTCTTCCTCGGCGTCGTCACCGTGCTGCTCGTGATCGGTGCGCCCTGGCTGATGAAGCTGTTCATCAACCGCCGACGTGCCGGCCGGCGGCGCAGGAGGCGATCGTCGACCTGGCCCGCTACTGCCTGCCGCAGGTCTTCTTCTACGGCATGTACGTCCTGGTCGGGCAGATCCTCAACGCGCGCGGCCGCTTCGGCCCGATGATGTGGGCGCCGATCGCCAACAACGTCATCTCCGTCGCGATGCTGGCGACGTACCTCCTCGTGTTCGGTGCCGACGACCCCGACGTGCCGGGTTACACCCCGGGGCGCGAGGCCCTGCTCGGCCTCGGCTCGACGCTCGGGCATCGCCGTCCAGCTGCTGATCCTGCTGCCGGTCCTCGCGCTAGGCCGGGCGTGGTGCTCAGGCCGCGCTTCGACTTCCGCGGCGTCGGGCTGGGCCACACCCTGCGCCTGGGCATCTGGACGGTGCTCTTCGTGGTGGTCAACCAGATCGCCTACACCGTCGTGGTCCGGCTCGGACTGACCGGCACCGCGGGCGGCGACGACGCGGGCACCGGCATCACGGTCTACTCGCAGACCTTCCTCATCATGATGGTGCCGCACGCGGTGGTGACCGTGTCGCTCGCGACCGCGATCCTGCCGGCGCTGTCGCGGCGCGCGAACGCCGAGGACCTCGCCGGCCTCGGCGCCCTCCTGTCGGGCACGGTCCGCACGGCGCTGGTCGTCGTCGTCCCGTTCGCGGCCCTGCTGCCGGTCATCGCACCAGCCCTGGCACAGGTGCTCTTCGGGTACGGCGCGGCGGCCGACTCCGTCGACAACTACGTGCCGTCGCTGGCGCTGTTCGGCGCGGGCCTCGTCGTCTTCACGCTGCACTACCTGATGCTGCGGGGCTACTACGCCCTCGAGCAGACCGCAGGCCGCTTCTTCATCCAGTGCGCGGTGTCCGCCACCAACGTCGTGGCTGCCGTGCTCCTGGTCGGCGCGACCAGCGACAAGTGGACGTCGCCGGCACTGATCGGGGCGTACACGGCGGCGTACCTCGTCGGTGCGGTGATCTCGTCGTCCGTGCTGCGCCGACGCCTCGGCGGGCTGGGCGGACGGCGAGTGGCCGGCGTTCGTCGGCAAGCTGGTCGGTCGCGGTGCTCGTCTCGACGGGCCTGGCCCTGGGGCTCCGGCTCCGTCCTGCCGGCGCTCCCGGCGGACGCCTCGGTGGTCGAGGCGTTCTTCCAGCTGGTCCTGCTCGGCGGCGCCGCGGTGATGGCCTACCTCCTCGCTGCCCGCGCCCTTCGCATCAATGAGGTCACGTCCGTCCTCGCGACGGTCCTGCGCCGCACCGGGCGGTCGTGACCGCCCTAGAGTGAAACCGTGGCGGACGGGACTCGGGCAGGTGACGTCCTCGCCGACCGCTACCGCCTGGTCGATCTGCTGAGCGAGAGCGGCGACGGGCGGTTCTGGCGGGCCCACGACCGGATCCTCGAGCGGCACGTCGCGCTGCACGTGATCGCCCCCGACGACGAGCGGGCCGACCTGCTCCTCGAGGCCGCGCGCCGCTCCGCCACCGTGCTCGACGCGCGGATCCTGCGCGTCCTCGACGCCGAGCGCACCGAGGAGTACTGCTTCGTCGTCAACGAGTGGGGGTCGGGCACGTCGCTCGACATCATGCTCGCCACCAACGGGCCGCTCGCCCCGCGCGAGGCTGCGTGGATCGTCGGCGAGGTGGCCGACTCGATCGCGACGGCGCACGCGAAGGCCGTACCGCACGGGCGGCTGGTGCCGGAGAACGTCCTGGTCGACAACGCCGGCGCGATCCGCATCATCGGGTTCTGCGTCGACGCCGCGCTGCACGGCCTGCCGCCGGGCGAGCTCCGCACCGACGTCCGCGACCTCGCCGGGATGCTGCACGCCGCCCTCACCGGCAAGTGGGCCGGCGACTCGGCCTCGGCCGTGCCGCGTGCTCCTCGCGACCACGGCCGGGTGCTCCGGCCGCGCCAGATCCGGGCCGGCGTCCCCCGACCCCTCGACGACGTGTGCGACGAGCTGCTCAACCCCAAGGGCAGCCGGGTCCGCGACGTCCGCGACATCGCGAGCGCCCGCGGGATCTGCGTCTTCCTCAGCGACTTCGTGGGCGACACCGCCGGCCTCGCCACGACGATCGCGGGCCGCAACCCCGACAAGCACGAGACCGTGTCGCTGCCGTTCGTGCCGGACATCATGGCCCGGCCCGACGACGTCGAGATGCCGCCCATCGAGGGACGCGACAGCGAGCCGGAGCCGGAGCCCGAGGACGAGCACGAGCCCGAGGGCGAGCCCGAGCCGGAGGTGGACACCGAGCTGCCCACCCAGGCCGGCCTGCCGATCTTCGACGACGAGACCGACGACGTGTCCTGGCTGGAGAAGCGCGACCCGGCACCGCCACCGCCGCCGTTCGAGGAGCCGCCCGAGCGGCCGCTCTTCGCCCCGGAGGACACCCCACGACGGCCGCGCCGGGTCCTCGAGGAGCCCACCGGTCCCGTCGGCACCCACCGCGGCCCGAAGGGCGACGAGTACTGGCCGTTCCGGACCCCGGGCGGCTCCAGCAGCGGCAGCGGCACCATCCCGGCGTACGTCGAGGCGGACGACGAGACCGTGCCCGGCCGCAGCTTCCTGCGGCTCGCCGCCCTGGTCGCACTGGTGCTGGTCGCCGTGGTCGTCCTCGCGATCGCGTTCAACGTCAGCCGTGGCCGCACCCCGCTCGGCAAGGAGCAGGACGAACCGACGCCGACGCCGAGCACCATCACCTCGCCGTCCGACTCGGCGATCGCCGACCTGGTGCCGCTCGATGACGTCGTCGCGGACGACTTCGACCCGCAGGGCGACCCGCCGGAGGAGAACCCCGACGACGCGGGCAACGCCGTCGACGGCGACCCCGGCACGTCCTGGTCCACCTCGACCTACCAGCAGCAGTTCGGGCCCGCTGGCCTGAAGAGCGGCGTCGGCCTCCTGCTCGACCTCGGCGGCACCAAGGAGGTCGCGGCCGTGCAGGTCGACCTCGCGGGTGCCGGGACCGAGTACGACCTGTTCCTCACCGACCAGAAGCCGGCCGACGTCGAGGGCCTCACGCCGGCGGACGTGGAGGAGCTGCCCGACGGCACCGTCGGCCTCACCGGCACGGCCTCCGGCCGGTACCTCGTGGTCTGGCTGACCGCCCTGTCCGGCACCGACGACGGCCGCTTCCGCGGAGAGGTCACCGACGTCGAGGTGCTGGCACGATGAGCACCGAGATGACCGACCACCCGGAGCGCTCCGACGCCGAGCTGCTCCAGGCGCACGTGGACGGCGACGCCGACGCGTTCGGGATCCTGTTCCGCCGGCACCGCGACCGGTTGTGGGCGGTCGCGCTGCGGACCATGAGCAACCCGGAGGACGCGGCCGACGGCCTGCAGGACGGCATGATCGCGGCGTACCGACGGGCCGGGTCGTTCCGCGGCGACGCCGCCGTCACCACCTGGCTGCACCGCGTCGTGGTCAACGCCTGCCTCGACCGGCTGCGCGCGGCCAAGGTGCGACGCGCCGAACCGCTGCCGGACGACCTCGACGACTACGGCGACCGCCGCGCCGTCCCCCAGGACCGCTCGACCAGCGACCCCGCCGACCTGGCCGTGGCCGACGAACGGCGCCGGCTCGTGCTCTCCGCGCTCGAGCAGCTGCCCGCCGAGCAGCGGGCCGCCCTGGTGCTCGTCGACATGGAGGGCTACCCGGTCGCCGACGTGGCGGTGATGCTCGACTGCGCGGTGGGCACCGTGAAGTCGCGCTGCTCGCGCGGCCGCGCCAGGCTGGCCGAGCTGCTGGGTCCGCTCCGGTCCGGTGGTGACCCGGCCCACGCCGGCCCGGGGAACCCCGAGCCGGACTCGTCCGTCCCAGACACGGACGCCCCGCGAGGGCCACCGCCCACCTCGCCCTCATCGACACCCCAGCGTCCGACGATCTGAGAAGAGAAGTGTTGTTCCCGTGACCGACGAGCTCACACCGGAGCAGGAGGCCGACATCAGTCGGCTCCTCGCCGAGGCGCGCCACGACGGGCCGATCCCGGCCGACGTCGCCGCGCGGCTCGACGCGGTGCTCGGTGACCTCTCGTCCGACGACCTCGAGGTCTTCGAGAACCCCACGGCGACGGTCCACGAGCTCGCCGGCGCGCGACGCCGCCGGCAGAAGGGCGCGCGGCTGCTGATGGCCGCCGCGGCCGTCGTGGTGGCCGGCGTCGCCGCCGGCCAGGTGCTCGGCGACACGAACCTGGGCTCGGGCTCGGACGACGCAGCGACGTCGGCCGACGCCGGCGCCGAGGCGGACCAGCCGGCCGACCGGGACGACGCGGGCGGCGACTCCGCGATCAGCCCCGAGGAGGAGAGCGAGCCGAGCGCCCCGTCCCCCGCGTCCGAAGCGTGCCGGCGACCAGGTCTTCCTCTCCCAGTTCGGCGCGCCGCTGCGGTTCACGAGCAAGGACTTCGAGGTCCAGGTCGACGCCCAGCTGCGGGACGTCACGGCCCGGACGGCGGCCGCCGCGAGCGACCTCGACGCCATCAGGCAGTACGGCGCGTTCTCCTGCGCGAGGGCCGACTACGGCGACGGCGCCAAGCTGCCGGCGTACTACGACGAGCAGGAGGCGGTCCTGGTGCTGCGGCGTCCCAGCGCCGGCATCCAGCGCGTCGACCTGCTCGCCTGCGGCACCGCGTCCGTCCTGGCCTCGGCCGACCTGCCTGCGCGGCCCTGACGGGAATCTTCCTCGCCTACGATCGGTTCAACCGGTTGGTCAACGAGGAGAACGACACCCATGTCTGAAGTACGCAACGTCATCATCATCGGCTCCGGGCCGACCGGTTACACCGCGGCGGTCTACGCCGCCCGGGCGAGCCTGAGCCCGCTCGTCTTCGAGGGCTCCGTCACCGCCGGCGGCGCGCTGATGAACACCACCGAGGTCGAGAACTTCCCGGGCTTCCGCGACGGCATCATGGGCCCGGCCCTGATGGACGAGATGCGCGCCCAGGCCGAGCGCTTCGGCGCCGAGCTGATCCCGGACGACATCGTCGAGGTCGACCTGACCGGCGACGTCAAGACCGTCAAGACGGCGACCGACACCTACCAGGCCAAGTCCGTCATCCTCGCGATGGGCTCGGGCTACCGCAAGCTCGGACTGCCCAACGAGGAGGCGCTCTCGGGCCGCGGTGTGTCGTGGTGCGCGACGTGCGACGGCTTCTTCTTCCGCGAGCAGCACATCGCCGTGATCGGCGGCGGCGACTCCGCCGTCGAGGAGGCCACCTTCCTCAGCCGGTTCGGCTCGAAGGTGTCGCTGATCGTGCGGCGCGACGAGCTGCGCGCCTCCAAGATCATGCAGGAGCGCGCCCTCGCCGACCCGAAGATCGAGATCCTCTGGAACTCCAAGATCGCGACCATCAACGGCGAGGAGCGCCTCGAGTCGGTGACCCTCGAGGACACCGTGACGGGTGAGACGCGCGTGCTCGACGCGACCGGCCTGTTCATCGCGATCGGCCACGACCCGCGATCGGAGCTGCTGACCGGCCAGGTCGACCTCGACGACAACGGGTACGTCCTCGTCGAGCACCCCTCGACCCGGACCAACCTCGTCGGCGTCTTCGCCGCAGGCGACCTCGTCGACCACCACTACCGGCAGGCGATCACCGCGGCCGGCACCGGCTGCGCCGCGGCGCTCGACGCCGAGCGCTACCTCGCGGAGCTGGCGCACGTCCAGGACCCTGCTGAGGCCCAGGAGCGGGCCGACGCCGAGGCCCTGCTCTGACCCTGCGCGCCGCGGAACAACCGTCGGCACGGTGGTGTTGACTCGTACGGACGCCGGCAGATCCGGCGCCGGAGCACAGGCTTTCAGCTGAACTCGAGAGAAGGTAGATCGACGTGGGACTTATTTCTGCAGTGACCGACGAGGAGTTCCAGGCCACCGTCCTGGAGTCCGACAAGCCGGTCCTGGTGGACTTCTGGGCAGAGTGGTGCGGGCCGTGCAAGCAGGTGGCACCGATCCTCGACGAGATCGCCGGTGCCCACGGCGACAAGATCACCTTCCTGAAGATGAACGTCGACGAGAACCCGGTCACGCCGTCCTCGTACCGCGTCACCGGCATCCCGACCATCAACGTCTACAAGGACGGTGAGGTCGTGAAGTCGATCGTCGGGGCCCGCCCCAAGGCGATGCTGCTCAACGAGCTCGCCGACTTCATCTGAGCCGATCCGCACGAACGAGGGGCCCGGACCGCTGAGCGGTCCGGGCCCCTCGCCGTGTGCTGGTGCCTACCGGTTCCTCGCCTCTCCGGGGGCGGTCGCGCCAGGGTTCACGCTGGGCCGGACCGCGCCGACCAGGCGTTCCAGCGCCGCCTCGACCTCGGTCCGCCAGGTCAGGGCCGTGCGGAGGTCCATCCGCATCCGCGGCGTGCTGAGGTGCGGCCGGTGCGTCTTGAAGCCGACGCTGCCGAGGAAGTCGGCGGGAAGGAGGCAGCCGTTGGCGCGGCCAGGGCCACGGGTGTCGCCGAAGGCCTCGACGGCGGAGATGCCGCCGCGCTTGACCAGGTCGCGGGCCATGCCCTGCACCAGCATCCGGCCGAGCCCACCGCCCGTGTGGGCGGGGTCGACCCAGACGGTGCTCAGCAGGACCGCGTCCGGCGACGCGGGCGCGGTCGGGAACGCGCCCGCCCCGGGCAGGTACAGGGGCGGCGCGTAGATCGCGAAGCCGACGGCCCGGTCGTCGACCAGCACCACCCGGCCGCACGACCCCCACTCGCGGAGCACGTGGGAGACCCAGGCCTCCTTCTCGCCGGCCGCCTCCTCCGGGCGCACCCGCTCGCGGCTGACCGGGTCCAGCTGCCAGAACAGGCACGTGGTCACCGGCGAGTCGATCGCCGCGAAGTGGTCCAGGGTCAGGCGCACGACCTTGCGGGACACGACCGACTCCCTCCTGTGACGTACACGGTGCCGCTATCAGTGTGCCAAGCCCCCGGCCAAGCGGCACACTAAGAGTCCTCATGGATCTCTCCCCGCGACCGAACAGCGGCCGACTCGACCCGTACGTCGAGCGCTACGCCGCGCGGACGGCGGGGATGACGGCCTCGGAGATCCGGGCGCTCTTCGCCGTGGCGTCCCGTCCCGAGGTCGTGTCCCTCGCCGGTGGCATGCCCAACATCTCCGGCCTCCCGCTCGACGTGGTCGGTGGGGCGATCTCGGACCTGATCGCGAACCAGGGTCCGGTCGCGATGCAGTACGGCTCCGGGCAGGGCGTCCCCGAGCTGCGCGAGCAGATCACCGACGTGATGCGGCTCGAGGGCATCGAGGCGCACCCGGACGACGTGGTGGTCACGGTCGGCTCCCAGCAGGCCGTCGACCTGGTGACCCGGGTCTTCTGCGACCCGGGCGACGTGGTGATCTGCGAGGCGCCGTCGTACGTCGGGGCGCTCGGTGTCTTCAAGGCCTACCAGTGCGACGTCGTGCATGCCGAGATGGACGCCGACGGCCTGGTGCCCGAGGCGTTGCGCCAGGCGATCGCCGCGGTGAAGGCAGCCGGCAAGACGATCAAGTTCCTCTACACGATCCCGAACTTCCACAACCCGGCCGGCGTCACGCTCGCTGCCGAGCGGCGCCGCGAGATCCTCGACATCTGCCGCGCCGAGGAGGTGCTGATCCTGGAGGACAACCCCTACGGGCTGCTCGGCTTCGACGGCGAGCCGATGCGCGCGCTCCGCGCCGACGAGGCCGAGGGCGTCATCTACCTCGGCTCCTTCTCCAAGACCTTCGCCCCCGGCTTCCGGGTCGGCTGGGCGCTGGCGCCGCACATGGTGCGCGAGAAGCTCGTGCTCGCCCAGGAGTCGGCGACCCTGTGCCCGCCGCAGTTCTCGCAGATGGCGATCTCGGCGTACCTCTCCAAGCACGACTGGCAGGGCCAGATCAAGCAGTTCCGGGAGATGTACCGCGAGCGCCGGGACGCGATGGTCGACGCCCTGGCGGACATGATGCCGGCGGCGTGCCAGTGGAACGTGCCGGACGGCGGCTTCTACGTGTGGCTCACGCTCCCGCCCGGTATCGACGCCAAGGCGATGCTGCCGCGCGCGGTCACGGCCCGCGTGGCGTACGTCCCCGGCACCGCCTTCTTCGCCGACGGCTTCGGCTCCGGCGCCATGCGCCTGTCGTTCTGCTACCCGACGCCCGAAGGGATCCGCGAGGGCGTCCGCCGCCTCGCCGGGGTGCTCGAGGCCGAGATGGAGCTGCGCGCGACGTTCGGCGCGAACGCCCCGGCCCGCGAGGTGGGCTACCAGAGCTACGACGGCCCGAGCTCCGACCTCTCGTAGGGCAGACTTCCCGGGTGCTCGACCTCACGTACCCGCCGATCATCGCCACGTGCAAGACCGGCTTCCGCGTCCTCGGACAGCGGATCGACATCCAGGGAGCCGAGCGGGTGCCGCGCCAGGGCGGCGTGCTGCTGGCCTGCAACCACATCGGGTACGTCGACTTCGTCTACGGCGGGCTGGCGGCCAACCCGTCGGGACGCAAGGTCCGGTTCATGGCCAAGCGCGAGCTCTTCGACCACAAGCTCACCGGGCCGCTGATGCGGTCGCTGCACCACATCGAGGTCGACCGGGGCGAGGGCCTCGCGTCGTTCACGACCGCGGTCGACTTCCTCCGGAAGGGCGAGGCGGTCGGCATCTTCCCCGAGGCCACCATCTCGCGGGCGCTGGAGCTCAAGGAGTTCAAGACCGGCGCCGTGCGGATCGCGGCCGAGGCCGGCGTGCCGCTCGTCCCCGTGGTCATGTGGGGCACCCAGCGGATGATGACCAAGGACCATCCCAAGGACTTCTCCCGCGGCAAGACGATCCTGCTCCGCGTCGGCGAGCCGATGCACCCGACCGGCGAGGACCCAGCGGCCGAGACGGCGGAGCTGCACCGGGTCATGTCGCAGATGCTCGACGAGGCGATCGCGGACTACCCGGCCGCCGAGCAGCCCCCGGGTTCGTGGTGGCTGCCGAAGCGCCACGGCGGCAGCGCCCCGACCCTCGTCGAGGCGGCCGTCATGGACGCCGAGGAGAAGGCGCAGCGGGCCGCGAAGAGAGCACAGTCGACGTAGTGACTTGTTGCTAAGTCGCTATATCGCTTTGTCGACATTGGAACGTTTGCCCAGGTCAGCGCACTAGGCTCGACGCGGGCATCAGTCAGATCGGCCGGTCGTCCCGGTTGCGCGGGTCCATGATGTCGACGATGCGACGCAGGTCCTCGAGGCTGGCGAACTCCACGGTGACCTTGCCCTTGGCCCGGCCGAGATCGATCTTCACCCGGGTCTCGAACCGGTCGGAGAGCCGGTCCGCGAGCTCGGTCAGGCCCGGTGCGGTGGGCTTCGCACGCGGCGACGTCCGGGCGTCCGGGCGGTCCTCGACACCGACCGCCACGATCTCCTCCAGGCCACGGACGCTGATGCCCTCGGCGACCACGCGGGCGGCCAGCCGGTCCTGGAGATCGGCGTCGTCGATGCCGAGCAGCGACCGGGCGTGGCCCGCCGACAGGACGCCGGCGGCCACCCGTCGCTGGACCGCCGGGGACAGCTTCAGCAGGCGCAGGGTGTTGGAGATCTGGGGTCGCGACCGGCCGATGCGTGAGGCCAGCTCCTCGTGCGTGATGCCGAAGTCCTCGAGCAGCTGCTGGTAGGCCGCGGCCTCCTCGAGCGGGTTGAGCTGGGACCGGTGCAGGTTCTCCAGGAGGGCGTCCCGGAGCATGTCGGTGTCCTCGGTGGACCGGATGATCGCGGGGATCGTGGTGAGGCCGGCCTCCTGGGTCGCGCGCCACCGGCGCTCCCCCATCACCAGCTCGAAGCGCGGGCCCTCCTCGTCCGCCTCCATGGGACGCACGACGACGGGCTGCAGCAGGCCGATCTCGCGGATCGAGTGGACCAGCTCGGCCATCGCGTCCTCGTCGAAGACCTGGCGCGGCTGGCTGGCGTTGGGGCGGATCCGGTCGACGGGCAGCTCGGCGAAGGACGCACCCGGGACCGGGGTCAGGCCCGGGAGCCGGGTCCGCGACGCCCGCGGTCGTCCTCGGTGCGCTCCCCGGTCGCCTCCTCGGGCGCCGCGGTGCTCTGGATCAGCGAGCCCAGGCCCCGTCCGAGACCGCGCCGCTGGCGTCTTGCTCTCCGCCACTAGTTCGCTCCCTCCGGGAAGTGCTGCGCCGCGAGCTCGCGGGCCGCCTCGAGATAGCTCATCGCGCCCGGGGAGCCCGGGTCGTAGGTCATCACCGTCTGGCGCGTACGACGGCGCCTCGGACACCCGCACCGAGCGCGGGATCGCGGTCTTGAGGACCTGGTCGCCGAAGTGCTCCCGCACCTCCTCCGCCACGCCGGCGGCGAGGCGGGTGCGGGCGTCGTACATCGTGATCAGGATGGCGGAGATCGCCAGGTCGGGGTTGAGGTGCTGGCGCACCATGTCGACCGTGGAGAGGAGCTGTCCGAGGCCCTCCAGGGCGTAGTACTCCGCCTGGATGGGGATCAGCATCTCCTCGCCGGCCACGAGGGCGTTGAGCGTGAGCAGGCCCAGCGAGGGCGGGCAGTCGATGAGGACGAAGTCGTAGCGGTCGTCGTCCGCCTCGTCGGCGGTGCCGACCTGGCTCGAGGCCTTCAGCGCCTTGTGGAGGCGCTGCTCCCGGGCCACCACGCTGACCAGCTCGATCTCGGCGCCGGCCAGGTCGATGGTCGCCGGCACGACGAACAGGTTCTCGACGTCCGGGCAGGCGGTGACGACGTCCTTGAGGGGGGCGCCCTCGACGAGCAGGTCGTACGTCGACGGCGTTCCGCGGTGGTGCTCGACGTTCATCGCCGTGGACGCGTTGCCCTGCGGGTCCAGGTCGATGACGAGCGTGCGGAGGCCGAACTGTGCGAGCGCGGCGGCGACGTTCACGGTCGACGTGGTCTTGCCGACCCCGCCCTTCTGGTTCGCCACCACGACCACCCGGGTCCGCGCCGGGCGCGGCAGCGGCTCGCGCATCCGGGCGCCGTGGCGCGCCAGGAGCATGTGCTCGGCAGCCTGCGCGAGCGGCGTGGCCTCGTCGCCGAACGGCGAGCCGTAGGAGGCAGGACGGTCGGCGAGGTCCGACGCCGTCCGGATCACCGGTGTTTCACGTGAAACATCGTCGTCCTCAGCCATGGCCTCGGCGGGCGTTTCACGTGAAACATCCTCGTCCCCAGGGAGGGGGTCAACGTGTGGAGAACCCTCACCCATCTGTGGAGAGTCACGCTCAGAGAACGCTTTCGGGTCGGTGGATAACTCGTCGTCCGGTACGTCGCCCGGAGTCTGCTCGGTCACCCGTTCCGCCTTCGCTTCGATGCTGCCGGTCGCCACGCTACCCGCGACGGATCCGCGTGGGCCACCCGGACGGCCCTGGTGGTGGACAACCCGGTCCCCAGGCCGAGCTCGAGGACCTCGGGCGGAGCGCAGCGGAGCTTCCGCAGCGTGGGAGCCGCGGCCTGGATCTCGTCCTCGAGGGACCTGCCCTTCATCGCCAGGAGCACCCCGTCGGGCGCCACGAGCGGCATGGACCAGGTCAGCAGCCGGTCGAGCGGCGCCAGAGCCCGGGACGTGACCACGCCGAACACCCGCTCGCCGTGCAGTACCTCGGCCCGGCCGCGCACGACCTCGACCGGGAGGGCGAGCTCGGCGACGACCTCCTCGAGGAACACCGTGCGGCGTTCGAGGGGCTCGACCAGGGTGATCCGCAGGTCCGGGCGCACGATCGCGAGCACGACGCCGGGGAGCCCCGCCCCCGAGCCGAGGTCGGCGACGCTCACGCCGACCGGAATCGCCTCGGCGAGCATCGCGCAGTTCAGCACGTGGCGGTCCCACAGGCGTGGGGTCTCCCGGGGGCCGATCAGGCCGCGCTCGACGCCGGCCGTCGCCAGCAGCTCGGCGTACCGCTCGGCGAGCGGCAGCCGATCTGCCGGAATCAGACCCGATGTTTCACGTGAAACACCGTCCATGTCGGAACCGCTCAGGCGGGTAGCACGACGACGTACCGGCGGGGCTCGACACCCTCGCTCTCGGACGTCAGTCCGGCGGCCGCGACCGCGTCGTGCACGACCTTGCGCTCGAACGGCGACATCGGGTCGAGCGAGACGGGCGCGCCCTCCGCCTTGACGGTGGCCACCGTGTCCTCGGCGAGACGCTCGAGCTCGGTGCGCTTGTCGGCGCGGAAGCCGGAGATGTCCAGCATCAGGCGGGACCGCTCCCCGGTCTCGCGGTAGACCGCCAGTCGAGTCAGCTCCTGCAGCGCCTCGAGCACCTCGCCGTTGCTCCCCACCAGGTGCGAGAGGTCGGCGCCCACGATCGAGACGGCCGCACGGTCGCCCTCGACGTCCATGTCCAGGTCACCGTCCAGGTCGGCGATGTCCAGGAGCTCCTCGAGGTAGTCGGCGGCGATGTCGCCCTCCTGCTCGAGCTGCTCGACGCGCGAGAGCTTCTCCCCCGTCCCCGGCGTCTCCTCGGACTCGGCTGACTCCTCAGCCTCCTCGGCCTCCTGGGCCTCCTGGGCCTCGCCAGCCTCGGGAGCGTCGATCTCCTCGATCGCCTCGGTGGTCTCGGACTCGGTCACGTCGGACTCGGTCAACGCTTCTTCCTATTCTTGTTCGCAGCCTTGCTCGGCACGCCCTTGGTGGGCAGGTTCGGCTTGGTGGGTGGCTGTCCGTTGGACACGGCCGGCGGATCGACCGGATCGGGATCGGGCGCCGACTCGGAGGTGGTGGGCTCGGGCTGGGCGCCGGTCGGCTTCGCCGTCTTGCGCTGGCTGCGCGACTGGCGCTGCGGCTGCTGCCGCGTGGCGGACCGCGGGGGCTCCGGCTCCGGCTCGGGCTCCGGCTCGACCAGGCCCTTCTTGACCGCCTTGGCCTTGTCGCGGGCCAGCTTGGCCTGCTCCGCCTCGGTGCCGGGAGCCGGGTTGTTGCGGATGACGTAGAACTGCTGGCCCATCGTCCACAGGTTCGAGGTGGTCCAGTAGAAGAGGACGCCGATCGGGAACGCGATACCACCGACGGCGAAGACGATCGGCAGCACGTAGAGCAGGAGCTTCTGCTGCTGGGCGTAGGGACCGCTCAGCGCGTCCTTCGGCATGTTCTTGCTCATCAGCTGACGCTGGGTGGTGAACGTCGTGGCCGTCATCGCCAGCACCAGGAAGGCGGCCAGGAGGATCGTCGGCACGTGGCCGTCGGCCTTCAGCAGCGTGTCGGAGACGTGGATGTCGGAGAAGAGCACCGCGTCGCGGAGGTCGTTGGCCTGGCCCTGGCTGAGGATGCCCTTCGGCCGGCCGTTGGCGGCGTTGTTGAGCACGCTGAAGAGCGTGAAGAAGATCGGCATCTGCAGCAGGATCGGCAGGCAGGACGCGAACGGGTTGGTGCCCGAGTCCTTGTAGAGCTTCATCGTCTCCTGGGCGAGACGCTCCCGGTCGTGGCCGTACTTCTTCTGCAGCTCCTTCACCTTGGGCTGGATGAGCTGCATGTTCCGGCTGGACTTGATCTGCTTGACGAACAGCGGGATCAGCGCGGCCCGGATGACCAGGGTCAGGCCGATGATGGACAGCACCCAGGCCGCGCCGCTGTCGGGCGCCAGACCGATGCCGCTCCAGACGTTGTGCCAGCCGATCAGGATGCCGGAGATCGCGTAGTAGAGGGGGGCGGTGATCAGATGCCACAGGTCGCCGAGGATTCCCACGGGTCAGGCTCCTTGTCCGGGCTCGAGCCGGGTCGATGGGACGGGGTCGTAGCCGCCGGCGGACCACGGGTGGCAGCGCCCCAGGCGGCGCACGGCCAGCCAGCTGCCGCGCAGGCTCCCGTGCACCTCGACGGCCTCGAGCGCGTACGCCGAGCACGACGGGTGGTAGCGGCACACCTGGCCGTACAGCGGGCTGATGACCTTGCGGTAGGCGCGCAGCAGCGCGATCAGGACGTACTTCATCGGGTCGCCATCTCTCGGGTCCGCTCCAGACAACGGGTGAGACCCGCGTGCAGTTCCTCCGAGAGCTGGGCCGACGTCGCGTCCGCGGCCGGCGGGTTGGCCCGCAGCACGACGGTGCTACCGGCCGGTAACATCGCCAGCTCGGGCGCGACCTGGTGCCGGAGCCGGCGCTTGACCCGGGTCCGCACCACGGCTCCTCCGACGGCCTTGCTGACCACGAGGCCCACGCGCGGCGCGGCCTGATCGGCCGGGTCGACGCGCAGGTGCACGACGAGGGCGCGCGAACCCGCCCGGACCCCGGTGCGGACGGTGTCGGAGAAGGCCGCGGGGTCGGTCAGTCGGTGCGCGGCGGGGAGCACTGAGAGATCAGTGCTCAGACCGCGAGGCTCTTGCGGCCCTTGCGACGGCGGGAGGAGAGGATCGAGCGACCCGCACGGGTGCGCATCCGCAGGCGGAAGCCGTGCGTCTTGTGCCGACGACGGTTGTTCGGCTGGTACGTCCGCTTGCTCACGAGGTCTTCACTTCCGGGTGGGTGGTGGCGCAGGTCGCATGGTTCTGACGCCTGAGATGGTCTGTCGGCACTAGCACGATGCCCGGTTGGAGACAGGGAACGACATGCCTGGACCGGCCAACGGTACGTGGAGCGCGGCGACAGGGTCAAACCGTCGACCCCCGTCTCCACCAGGTGGTCGGCGAGCCCGTCAGCCTGTGGATGACGGGTTGTGCCGAGGCTATCCACAGGGTTACGTTCAGCCGGCCGAGGTTCCTCACCGCCCCTTCCCCACCTCTCGGGCGTGTCTCGGCGCCGCAGATCTTCCTGGGGCAGGCCTCCGCGTGCCTGCTGGGCGCTCCCCCGACCCAGGTGCACAGCCTGTGGACAACCCTGTGGACACCGAAATTTCTGGGAAGGGCGGCCAACGCTCGTGGACTCCACCACCCCCGAGGGAACCCCCCTCGAATCGGCCTGGCGCGCGATCGTCGCGGAGCTCGAGCCCAACCAGGCCGGCTGGGTCTCGACCAGCCAGCCGATCTCGCTCCACGAGGGCCTCGCCATCGTCGAGGTCCCCGACGACTTCACGCGCACCCAGATCGAGGGACGGCTCCGGGGCCAGCTCGAGGACGCCCTCTCCGCCGTGTACGGCGTCGAGATCCGCCTCGTCGTGAGCGTCAACCCGGAGGCGTCCGCCCCCGTGGATGTCGACGTGTCCACTGATCGACAAGACGACATGTCGACAAATGAGCCACTCGCCACGGTGCTGCCGCTCACCCCGAGCAACCACCTCGGCATCGGCATGGTCGACCCCGAGGAGTTCCCGGACTCGATCGACAGCCGGTCCGGGCTGACCAACAGCGCGACCGCCCACGAGGCCCGGCTCAACCCGAAGTACACCTTCGAGACCTTCGTCATCGGCTCGTCCAACCGGTTCCCGCACGCCGCCGCGGTCGCGGTCTCGGAGGCACCGGGCAAGGCGTACAACCCGCTGCTCGTCTACGGCGACTCCGGCCTGGGCAAGACCCACCTGCTGCACGCCATCGGTCACTACGTGCGCAGCCTCTACACGGGCGCGCGGGTGCGGTACGTGTCGAGCGAGGAGTTCACCAACGAGTTCATCAACGCGATCCGCGACGACCGGCAGGACCGGTTCAAGCGGCGCTACCGCGACGTGGACGTCCTGCTGATCGACGACATCCAGTTCCTGGAGGGCAAGACCCAGACCCAGGAGGAGTTCTTCCACACCTTCAACACGCTCCACAACGCGAACAAGCAGATCGTGCTGACCTCCGACCGCGCGCCGAAGCGGCTCGAGGCCCTGGAGGACCGGCTGCGCAACCGGTTCGAGTGGGGCCTCATCACCGACGTCCAGCCCCCGGACCTCGAGACCCGCATCGCGATCCTCCGCAAGAAGGCCGCGATGGACCGGCTCACGGCCCCGCCGGACGTCCTCGAGTTCATCGCCTCGAAGATCCAGACCAACATCCGCGAGCTCGAGGGCGCGCTCATCCGGGTCACGGCGTTCGCCAACCTCAACCGCCAGGAGGTCGACATGACCCTGGCCGAGATCGTCCTCAAGGACCTGATCCCCGAGGGCGGCGAGCCCGAGATCACCGCGGGCCTGATCATCGCCCAGACGGCGGCCTACTTCGGGCTGTCCATCGACGAGCTGACCGGCCCGAGCCGCGGCCGGCACCTGGTGATGGCCCGTCAGATCGCGATGTACCTGTGCCGCGAGCTGACGAACCTGTCGCTGCCCAAGATCGGCGCGCAGTTCGGCGGCCGCGACCACACGACGGTGATGTACGCCGACCGCAAGATCAACCAGCTGCTCGCCGAGCGGCGGGCCGTCTTCAACCAGGTCAGCGAGCTCACCAACCGGGTCAAGATCCAGGCCCGTCAGTCGTGAGCCCAGAGATCCTCGTCGTCTCGCCTGTGGATGGGGACCGGTCCATGGTGCGAACTACACGGGGAGGATCTGGGGAGTTCCTGTCGTCCCCCTCCACCGGCGGCCTCGCCGTCCACACCGGCCGCACGTTCTCCACCGGCTGTCCACACCCGCCTGTGCACACCGTTTGCGGTGCGCGACCTGCGGAAACGTCGGTTGTCCACAGTTTCCACCGACCCTACGACTACTCCGAGACTCACCATGGATCTCCATCGGTGGAACTCCACTCCGGGCCTCGCCTGGGGACAACGCCTCCGACCAGCTGCGCAGGAACCCGGCCGACCCTCGCCGCCCGTCCCCGCCGCATGGCAGGATTCCCCTCCCGTGCCGCTTCCCGGCTCTCTGTACCGAAGGGCTCCACATCGTGAAGTTCCGCGTCGACCGCGACGTGCTCGCGGACGCCGTCGCCTGGGCGGCCCGCAGCCTCCCGGTCCGTCCCAGCGTCCCCGTGCTCGCCGGCCTGCTGATCGAGGCCGGTCACGACGGCCTGGTGCTGTCCACGTTCGACTACGAGACGTCGGCCCGGGCCACGCTCCAGGCCGAGGTCGCCGACGAGGGCCGCGCGCTCGTCAGCGGACGGCTGCTCGCCGACATCTGCCGCAGCCTCCCGGCCAAGCCGGTCGAGATGGTGATCGACGGCGCACGTGTCTCGCTGACCTGCGGCTCGGCCCGCTTCAGCCTCCAGACCATGCCGGTCGACGACTACCCGTCCCTGCCGAACATGCCCGCGGCGAGCGGCACCGTCCAGAGCGACCAGTTCGCGCACGCCGTCGCGCAGGCCGTCACGGCCGCGGGTCGCGACGACATGCTGCCGGTGCTGACCGGCGTCCGCCTCGAGATCGACGGCTCGACCATCTCGCTCCTGGCCACCGACCGGTTCCGGCTCTCGCACCGCGAGCTGGGCTGGGAGCCGCGGACCCCCGACGACACGCTCGCGGCCCTGGTGCCGGCGAAGGTGCTCGGTGACACCGCGAAGTCGCTGACCAGCGGCAGCGAGGTCACCATCGCGCTGGCCGGCGGCGGCGCCGGCGAGGGCATCATCGGCTTCGAGGGCGCGGCGGCCGGCGGCACCCGCCGGACGACCACCCGGCTGCTCGACGGCGACTTCCCGAAGGTCCGCAGCCTGTTCCCGCCGGAGCACCAGACGGTGGCGCGGGTCCAGAAGGACCTGCTCATCGAGTCCGTGCGCCGGGTCGCCCTGGTGGCCGAGCGCAACACGGCCGTCCAGATGGCCTTCGGCAACGGCATGCTCACCCTCGACGCGGGCTCGGGCGACGAGGCGCAGGCCTCCGAGTCGATCGAGGCCGAGATCGAGGGCGAGGACATCACGACGGGGTTCAACCCGCAGTTCCTGCTGGACGGCCTCACCGCGATCGACGAGCCGGTGGTGGAGCTCGCCTTCACCCAGTCGAGCAAGCCCGTCGTGATCAGCGGCCACGTGGAGCCCGGCAGCTCCGGCGTACCGTCGTTCCGTTACCTGTTGATGCCGCGCCGCCTGCTCTCCTGACCCGTCCCGTCCGACTCCCGCCCGGAGGTTCCCATGCACATCGGTCTCGTCGGTCTCGGGAAGATGGGCGGCAACATGCGCACCCGGATGCGCAACGCCGGTGTGACCGTGGTCGGCTTCGACTTCAACCCGGAGCTCCAGGACGTCGCCAGCCTCGAGGAGATGGTGGCCGCCCTGCCCGGGCCCGACGGTGGTGCGCGCGTGGTGTGGGTGATGGTCCCCGCGGGTGACCCGACCCGCGACACGATCCGCCAGCTCGCCGACCTGCTCGGCGAGGGCGACCTGATCGTCGACGGCGGCAACTCCAAGTACACCGACGACGAGGCGAACGCCGCGATGCTCGCCGAGCGCGGCATCGGGTTCGTCGACTGCGGCACGTCCGGCGGCATCTGGGGGCTGGAGAACGGCTACGCACTGATGGTCGGCGGCTCCGACGAGGACGTCGCGAAGGTGCAGCCGGCCCTCGACGCGCTGCGGCCCGACGGCGAGTTCGGCTTCGTGCACGCGGGCAAGAAGCCGGGTGCCGGCCACTTCGCCAAGATGGTCCACAACGGCATCGAGTACGCCATGATGCAGGCCTACGCCGAGGGCTGGGAGCTGCTCGAGGCGGTCGACCAGGTCGACAACGTCGCCGAGGTCTTCGCCTCCTGGCGCGGCGGCACCGTCATCCGCTCGTGGCTGCTCGACCTGCTGGTCGCCGCCCTCGACGAGGACGAGCACCTCGAGAAGCTCACCGGCTACGCCGAGGACTCCGGCGAGGGCCGCTGGACCGTCGAGGCCGCGATCGACAACGCCGTGCCGATGCACGTCATCGCCGCGTCCCTGTTCGCGCGCTTCACCTCCCGCCAGGACGACAGCCCGGCGATGAAGGCGATCGCCGCGATGCGCAACCAGTTCGGAGGGCACGCGGTGCGCACCGCGCCGCCGCCGGGTGGCGAGGCGTCCGGCTCATGATGTTCCCGTGTACGTCTCGCACCTGACCCTCCACGACTTCCGGTCGTACGCGACGGCGGACGTCGCTCTGGACGCCGGCGTGACGGCGTTCGTCGGGCGCAACGGGCAGGGCAAGACCAACCTGGTCGAGGCGATCGACTACCTCTCCCGGTTGTCGTCGCACCGCGTCGCGACCGACACCCCTCTGGTGCGCGCCGGCTGCGAGCAGGCGGTTGTCCGCGCGGCTGTCGTCAAGGAGGGCCGCACCGCCGTCCTCGAGGTCGAGATCAACCCGGGCAAGGCCAACCGGGCGCGCGTCAACAAGTCGGTGCTGCCGCGCACCCGTGACCTGGTCGGCCTGGTGCGCACCGTGGTGTTCTCGCCCGAGGACCTGGCGCTGGTCAAGGGCGACCCGTCCGAGCGGCGCCGCTTCCTCGACGACCTGCTCGTGCTGCGCACTCCCCGCTTCTCCGGCCTGCGCGCGGACTACGACCGGGTCCTCAAGCAGCGCAACTCCCTGCTCAAGTCGATGGCCGCCTCGCGCCGCGCCAAGCGGGACGACGAGTACGCCATGTCGACGCTCTCGGTGTGGGACGAGCAGCTGGCGCAGCACGGCTCGGAGCTGCTCGCCGCCCGCGCCGCGCTCGTCGACGACCTGCGTCCCTACGTCGGCAAGGCCTACGAGGCCGTGGCCCGCGGTGCCTCCCGCGAGGACGCCGAGCTCGAGTACAAGCCGACCGTCCCGCTCGGCACCGACGACCTGACCGCGTCGTTCCTCGCGGCCCTGGCCGAGCGGCGCAAGGACGAGGTCGACCGCGGCCTCACCCTGGTCGGGCCGCACCGCGACGACCTGCTGCTCACCCTCGCGCCCGCCGGCACCTCCGCGGAGAAGCTGCCGGTGAAGGGGTACGCCAGCCACGGGGAGTCCTGGTCGTTCGCGCTCGCCCTGCGCCTGGCGTCGTACGACCTGCTGCGCTCGGACGGCGACGACCCGATCCTGGTGCTGGACGACGTCTTCGCCGAGCTCGACGCCGAGCGGCGCGCCCAGCTCGCCGACCTGGTGGCCGGCGCCGAGCAGGTGCTCGTGACCGCGGCCGTGCCCGCCGACGTGCCCGAGGCCCTGAGAGGCGCCCGGTTCGTCGTCGCCGACGGGGAGGTGACCCGTGACGCCTGAGCCGTCCGACGGCGAGGCCCGTCGCGACGACGGCCTCGACCTCGCCCGTGCCCAGACCCGGGCGACCGCCGGCTCGACCCCGGCCGCCCGCAAGCGCCGCGGGCTGCGCAAGAAGGTCGTCGGCCCGACGGTCAGCGGCGCCCACCCGGACGACCGCGACCCGCAGCTCCTCGGTGCGATGGTCGACAAGCTCGTCGGCGACCAGGGGTGGGCGCTCGAGCTCCGGATGCGCGGGGTCTTCGCCCGGTGGCCCGAGCTGGTGGGGGACGAGGTCGCGGCGCACACGACGCCGGAGACCTTCACCGACGGCAAGCTCGTCGTCCGCACCGACTCCACGGCCTGGGCCACCCAGCTCACCTACCTCGTCCCGACCGTCCTGCGGCGGCTGAACGAGGACCTCGGCGAGGGCACCGTCACCCTGCTCGAGGTGGTCGGTCCGCACGGCCCGTCCTGGAAGAAGGGCCGGCTGTCGAGCCGTGACGGACGAGGACCCCGCGACACCTACGGCTAGGGGTCCCCTGCGGCCGTCAGAGCCGATCTGCGGGCCTGCCGCCGGTATGGGGACCCACCGGCACCCCTGCGCGGGCGTCCCGGAGCCCTCCACAGGCCGCTGAGAGGCCCTTCCGCACACAAATCCCCCCTCCCGCTGTGGGCGGTGCGTGGAATGCGGCGTTCTAGCCGGTACTATGGACGTCGGCCGTCACCTCGGTTCTTCCCCACGGTGCACGGCCTGATCCATGTCCTGACGCACCACACAACAGAGGCGGCCCCGTGACCATCGAGAATCCTCCGGAGCCCCCCAACGGTGTCGAGTACGACGCCTCCGCGATCCAGGTCCTCGAGGGGCTCGAGGCGGTCCGCAAGCGCCCCGGCATGTACATCGGCTCCACCGGTGAGCGCGGCCTCCACCACCTCATCTGGGAGATCGTGGACAACGCGGTCGACGAGGCCCTCGCCGGCTACTGCGACCGCATCGTCGTCACGCTCACCGACGACGGCGCCGTCCGGGTCCAGGACAACGGGCGCGGCATCCCGACCGACACCGCGCCGGGCCAGGAGCTGCCGGCCGTCACGATCGCGCTCACCCAGCTGCACGCCGGCGGCAAGTTCGGCGGCGGCGGCTACAAGGTGTCCGGTGGTCTGCACGGCGTCGGCGTCTCGGTGGTCAACGCGCTGTCGACCCGGCTGGTGGTCGAGGTCCGCAACCGCGGCCACCTGTGGCAGCAGTCGTTCAACCACGGCGACCCCGACGGCGAGCTCGAGCAGGTCCGCGCGCTCGAGGACGGCGAGGGCACCGGCACGACCGTGACCTACTGGGCCTCCGAGGAGACCTTCGAGACGACGACCTACAACCTCGAGACGATCACGACCCGGTTCCGCGAGTACGCCTTCCTCAACAAGGGCCTCGAGATCGTGGTCCGCGACGAGCGGCCGTTCGCGGCGGAGATCGCCGACGCGGTCGCCGACGACACGATCGACAACGACATCGACATGGCCGACACGAGCTCGATGCGGCGCGTCGAGGGCGGCGAGGACGGCGCGAGCGAGCAGGTCTTCAAGTACGACCGCGGCCTCGTCGACTTCGTCGAGCACCTCAACAAGCGCAAGCAGCCGGCCAACCCCACGATCATCAGCTTCGAGGCCGAGACGCCGGACAACGCCGACAGCCACATGAGCCTCGAGGTGGCGATGCAGTGGAGCTCGTCGTACACCGAGTCGGTGCACACGTTCGCCAACACCATCAACACCCACGAGGGCGGCACGCACGAGGAGGGCTTCCGTGCGGCGCTCACCTCGCTGGTCAACCACTGGGGCGAGGAGTGGGGCCTGATCAAGAAGCGCGAGGACCGCGTCTCGGGTGACGACATCCGCGAGGGCCTGACCGCGATCATCTCGATCAAGCTCGGCGAGCCGCAGTTCGAGGGCCAGACCAAGACCAAGCTCGGCAACACCGAGGCCAAGGGCTTCGTGCAGCGGGTCGTCAACGACCAGCTCGGCGCGTGGCTCGAGCAGAACCCGGCCGAGGGCAAGGAGATCATCCGCAAGTCGCAGGCCGCGGCCTCGGCACGGATCGCCGCGCGCAAGGCGCGCGACCTGGCGCGTTCGCGCAAGGGACTGCTCGGCGGCGGCGGCCTCCCCGGCAAGCTCTCGGACTGCCAGTCGAACAATCCCGAGGAGTGCGAGGTCTTCATCGTCGAGGGTGACTCGGCCGGCGGCTCGGCACGTCAGGGGCGCGACCCGCGCATCCAGGCGATCCTCCCGATCCGCGGCAAGATCCTGAACGTCGAGAAGGCGCGCATCGACAAGGTGCTCGGCAACGCCGAGGTCCAGGCGATCATCTCGGCGCTCGGCACCGGCATCCACGAAGAGTTCGACATCGACAAGCTGCGCTACCACAAGGTCGTGCTGATGGCGGACGCCGACGTGGACGGCCACCACATCAACACGCTGCTGCTGACGCTGCTGTTCCGCTTCATGCGGCCGCTCATCGAGCAGGGCTACGTCTACATGGCGCAGCCGCCGCTTTACCGGATCCGCTGGAACAAGCCGGCCGAGCACGAGTTCGTCTACTCCGACTCGGAGCGCGACGCCCTCCAGGCCGACGGCCTCGCCCAGGGCAAGAAGCTGCCCAAGGAGAACCCGGTCCAGCGCTACAAGGGCCTCGGCGAGATGAACGCCGAGGAGCTGTGGGACACCACGATGGACCCCGAGAACCGGCTGATGCTCCAGGTCACCCTGGACGACGCCGCGCACGCCGACGAGATCTTCTCGATCCTCATGGGCGAGGACGTCGAGCAGCGCCGTTCCTTCATCCAGCGCAACGCCAAGGACGTTCGATTCCTCGATATCTAGGTCTCTAGTCCCTGACCTAGACATTCGTAGACGACGCGAGAGAGAACACCGTGACCGAGACCCCCACGCAGCCGCCGATCCCGCCCGGTCCGGGCGGACGGATCGAGCCCATCGAGCTCCAGACCTCGATGCAGCGCGCCTACATCGACTACGCGATGGCGGTCATCGTCGGCCGCGCGCTGCCCGACGTCCGCGACGGCCTCAAGCCGGTCCACCGGCGCGTGCTCTACGCGATGTACGACGGCGGCTACCGGCCCGACCGCGGCTTCTCCAAGTGCAGCCGCGTCGTCGGCGACGTGATGGGCCAGTACCACCCGCACGGCGACACCGCGATCTACGACACCCTGGTCCGGCTCGCGCAGCCCTGGGTGATGCGCGCCCCGCTCATCCACGGGCAGGGCAACTTCGGCTCGCCGGGCAACGACTCGGCCGCCGCCATGCGGTACACCGAGTGCCGGATGGCGCCGCTCGCCCTCGAGATGGTCCGGGACATCGGCGAGGACACCGTCGACTTCCAGCCCAACTACGACGGCCGCTCGCAGGAGCCGACGGTCCTGCCGTCGCGCTACCCGAACCTCCTGGTCAACGGCTCCGCCGGCATCGCGGTCGGCATGGCCACCAGCATCCCGCCGCACAACCTGCGCGAGGTCGCGGCCGGAGCCGTGTGGTCCCTCGAGCACCCGGACGCCACGCGCGAGGAGCTCCAGGACGCGCTGATCGAGCGGGTCAAGGGCCCGGACTTCCCGAACGGCGCGCTGATCGTCGGCCGCGAGGGCATCGAGCAGGCCTACCGCACCGGCCGCGGCTCGATCACCCAGCGCGCGGTGATCGAGATCGACGAGGACAACCGGGGTCGGACCTGCCTGTCGATCACCGAGCTGCCGTACATGGTCAACCCCGACAACCTCGCGCTGAAGATCGCCGAGCTCGCCGACTCCGGCCGGGTCCAGGGCATCGCCGACGTCCGCGACGACTCGTCGGGCCGCACCGGCCAGCGCCTCGTCGTCGTCCTGAAGCGCGACGCGGTCGCCCGCGTCGTCCTCAACAACCTGCTCAAGCACACCGAGCTGCAGACCAACTTCAGCGCCAACATGCTGGCGCTCGTCGACGGCGTCCCGCGCACGCTGTCGATCGACCAGTTCATCAGCAACTGGGTCACCCACCAGATCGAGGTCATCCGGCGCCGGACCGAGTACCGCCTCGCCGAGGCCGAGAAGCGGGCCCACATCCTGCGCGGCCTGGTCAAGGCCCTCGACATGCTCGACGAGACGATCGCGCTCATCCGCCGTTCGCCCGACGTCACCGAGGCGCGCCAGGGCCTGATGGAGCTGCTCGACGTCGACGAGATCCAGGCGACCGCGATCCTCGACATGCAGCTGCGCCAGCTCGCCGCGCTGCAGCGCCAGAAGATCATCGACGACCTCGCCAAGATCGAGGCGGAGATCGCCGACCTCAACGACATCCTCGCCAACGAGTCGCGCCAGCGCGCGCTCGTGATCGAGGAGCTCACCGAGATCGTCGACAAGTACGGCGACGACCGCCGCAGCCAGATCATCGCGGCCGACGGCGACCTCTCGATGGAGGACCTGATCCCCGACGAGGACCTCGTCGTCTCGATCACGCGCGGCGGCTACGCCAAGCGCACCCGCGCCGACCAGTACCGCTCGCAGAAGCGCGGCGGCAAGGGCGTCCGCGGCGCGACGCTGCGCGGCGACGACGTGGTGGAGCACTTCATCGCGACCACCAACCACCACTGGCTGCTGTTCTTCACCACGGCCGGCCGCGTCTACCGCACCAAGGCCTACAACCTCCCCGAGGCTCAGCGCGACGCCAAGGGCGGCCACGTCGCCGGTCTGCTCAGCTTCCAGCCGGACGAGAACATCGCGCAGGTGCTCGCGATCCGCGACTACGAGCAGGCGCCGTACCTCGTGCTCGCCACGCGCAACGGCCTGGTCAAGAAGACCCGCCTCGGCGACTACAACAGCCCGCGCCAGGCCGGCGTGATCGCGATCAACTTCCGCGAGGACGACGACGAGCTGATCGGTGCCGAGCTGGTCTTCGCCGAGGACGAGATCCTGCTCGTCTCACGCAAGGGACAGGCGGTCCGGTTCAAGGCCGACGACTCGCAGCTGCGGCCGATGGGCCGGGCGACGTCCGGGGTGTCCGGCATGAAGTACGCCGCCGGCGACTCGGTGCTGTCGATGTCGGTGATCCGCGCGGCCGTGATCGCGGCCGAGGAGACCGAGGGCACGGACGCGGAGGTCGCCGACGGCGACGCCGAGGTCAAGGTGCAGTACGTCTTCACGATGACCGACGGCGGCTTCGCCAAGCGGACCCGCACCAGCGAGTACCGCCTGACCAACCGCGGCACCAAGGGCGTCAAGGCGATGACGCTGGCCAACGAGGCGCGCGGCGTCCTGGTCGGTGCGTTCATCGTCGAGGAGGGTGACGAGGTCCTCTCGATCACCGCGAACGGCCAGGTCGTGCGCAGCCCGATCAACGCCGACTTCCGGCCGACCGGACGCTCGACGATGGGCGTGAAGTTCGTGACGCCCAAGGGCGAGGACTCCGTCGCCGTGGTCACCCGCTCGGTGGAGGCCAAGGTCGAGGAGGGCGAGGACGAGCTCGAGGGCGAGGCCGGTCAGGACGCCCCCGTGACCGAGGAGGCTCCCGCTCTGGAATCGGCCGATGACCTCGGGGATGCAACAATCGGGGACGACGAGACGTCTCCGGACGAGTGATCCGGTGATCGTGAGCCGACGAACCTTGGGGGTGTGACGGACGATGGTCGAGCGTCGCCCGCCTCAGCAGACCCCGCCGTCCGGCACCCGTGAGGACACCGTCGCCATCCCGGTGAGCCGTCCTGACGCGCCGAACGGCGCGGCCGGCAGCAGCGGTGGCAGTGGCAACGGCAAGGTGCTGCCGCCGATGCCGAAGGACCCGCCCAAGGGCGCGACGTCCAACGGTCGCTCGGCGACCCCGCCGCCTCCGCCGCCGTCCGCGAAGCCGAAGACCGCGCCGAAGCAGGCCGCTCCGAAGGCCGCTCCGAAGGCCGCGGCGCCGACGTCCCCGCCGCCCACGGCCGCTCCGCCGAAGGCCGCGGCTCCCGTGGCCGCGCCGCCCCAGGCGGACCCGCCGAAGGCCGACGCGCCCAAGACTCCACCGGCCGGCACGCCGGTCGCCAAGACCGCCACCGAGCCACGCCCCGCCGTGAGCCCGATGCCGGTGATCCCCGAGGTCGACAAGCGCGCCGAGCGCCAGGCCGAGCGCGACGCCAAGGCCGCCGAGCGCGCCAAGGCGAAGCAGGACCTGCGCGCGGCCAAGGAGGCCGAGGCGGAGGCCCGCAAGGCCGCGGACACCAAGGAGGCGCCGCGCAGCCGGCGCGCCCGTCTCCGGATGACCCGCATCGACCCCTGGTCGGTGATGAAGACGGCCTTCCTGCTCTCGATCGCCCTCGGCATCGTCATCGTGATCTCGGTCTTCATGGTCTGGTCGGTGCTCGACGCGGCCGACGTGTGGAGCTCGATCAACCAGACGGTCCGCGACGTCACCGGCGAGACCGCGACGCCGTTCGACATCGAGGACTACCTCGGCACCCGGCGGGTCGTCGGCTTCGCGATGATCGTGGCCGCCGTCGACGTCGTCCTGCTGACCGCGATCGCCACCCTGAGCGCGTTCCTCTACAACATGTCCGCCTCCCTGCTGGGCGGCGTCGAGGTCACGCTCGCCGAGGACAAGTGAGCTGAGGGCTCCTTTCGCACACGGCACGCGCGGTGCCTCGCGCCGGCCCAGCGGCGTCGAGTGACCCAAATGGCCGTTCCCATGGCCCCTGGAACCGTCCAAATCGGTCACTCGACGCCGACGGCGGCCGCGAGCCCGGCCGTTTTGGGAGCGCGCGACTCCCTCCGGTAACGTTCCCCCTCGCGTCCTCAGGACGCGGCGGGCCTATAGCTCAGACGGTTAGAGCGCTTCCCTGATAAGGAAGAGGTCAGAGGTTCAAGTCCTCTTAGGCCCACCACGTCACGTTCCGTCACCAGTGACACAACCGGTATCCGACCCATCGGATACCGTGCCGCCATGGCTCGCGATCCGCAGACCGTCCGCAGCACGCGGACGCGTGCGGCGCTGCGCCGGGCGGCGCTGTCCCGGTTCATGAGCCAGGGCGTGGAGGGGACGTCGGTCGAGGAGGTCGCGGCCGACGCGGGAGTCACCGTCCGCACCTTCTACCGGCACTTCGCGACCAAGTACGACCTGCTGTTCGCCGACTACGACGCCGGCCTGCGCTGGTTCCGCGCCGCCCTGGCCTCGCGCCCGGCCGACGAGCCGCTGGTCGAGTCGGTCCAGGCGGCGATCTTCGCGTTCCCGCAGGACATCACCGCCATCTCGCAGATGACGCAGATGGCGACGTTGCGGGGGGAGCAGCTCGACCACGGCCGGATCCTGGGCCACCTCCGCGGCGTCGAGGCCGACTTCGCGCGGGCGGTCACCGACCACCTGGTGGAGCGCGAGGCACCGGGCACCACCGATGCGCACCTGGCCGTCGCGGTCACCGCGCGCACCCTGGCTGCGGCGACCTTCGCGGCGATGGAGACCTGGATGGTGCACGGCGACGGGACGATGGCGGACCTGTCCCGGCTGTGCCACGACGCCCTCGGCCAACTTTCGTCATCATTGACGAAACTGCCCTGACGCTGCGAACCTGCCGCCCATGAGCGAGTACGACGCGATCGTCATCGGTGCCGGCCACAACGGGCTCACCTCGGCGCTGGTCCTCCAGCGCGCCGGGCTCAGGACGCTGCTGCTGGAGTCGAAGCGCTACACGGGCGGGATGGCCTCGAACGTCGAGCTCTTCGACGGCTACACGTTCGAGATCGCGGGCTCGGTGCAGATCAGCACCTCGGCCGAGGTGAGCCGCGAGCTCGGCCTGGACGCGCTGCCGACCGTCGACCTCGAGGTCATGTCGGTCTCGCTGCTCGGCAACGGCGACGAGCCGCTGATCTACTACACCGACCCGATGCGGCTCTTCGAGCACCTCGTCGGCGTGCACGGCGAGGAGGTCGTGAACGCGATGGCGATGCTCGCCGCGTGGAGCACCGCGCCGGCCAAGGCCCTGGGCCGCTTCGAGGCGCGGACCCTGCCCCGCACGCTCGACGAGATGTACGCCGTCGCCACCAACGCCTTCGAGCGCGAGGCGATCGACGACCTGATCTACGGGTCGGTCACCGACGTGCTCGACCGGTTCATCCCGGACAAGGAGAAGCACGGCGCGCTGCGCGGGATGCTGTCCTTCCTCGCCATCAACACCGTCTACCGAGGCCCGGCGACCCCGGGCACGGCCGCGTCCCTGGCCTACGGGTTCGCGATGCCGTCGGCCGAGGCGCAGCTCGTCTCGAAGATCCAGGGCGGGATCGGCGTCCTGTCCGAGCACCTCGTCAAGCAGTTCCTGGACGCCGGCGGCGAGCTGCGGATGAACGCCGCGGTCAGCCAGGTCCTCGCGTCGGACGGGCGGGTGACCGGTGTCCGGCTCGACGACGACGAGGACATCGTGTCGCCGATCGTGATCTCGTCGCTGGCACCCGACCTCACCGTCCTCGACCTGGTGCAGCCCGGTGCCATCGCGGAGGAGCACCTGGCGCCGTACCGCGGCATCGACCACCGCGGCAGCTACGTGCAGATGCACTTCGCCCTCGACGGCATGCCGACGTTCGCGGCGCCGTACGAGATGCTCAACGACCCCGTGAACCAGGGGAGCATCGGCCTGTTCGCCACACCCGAGGAGCTCCAGCAGCAGTGGGAGGACTGCCGGAAGGGCATCGTCCCCGAGCACCCGGCCGTGGCCCTGCAGTTCCCGAGCGTGCACGACTCCGATCTCGCGCCGCCCGGCAAGGTGGCGGCGTCGGCGTTCGCGCTGTGGTTCCCGGTCGAGGCCGACCCCGAGCGGTACGGCGCCCTCAAGGTCGAGATGGGCCAGCGGGTCATCGAGCGGATCAACGGCATCGCGCCGGACTTCGAGTCGAGGATCATCCGGCACACGACGTTCACGCCGAAGCACATGGGCACGATGTTCGGGGCGCCCGGCGGCGACTACTGCCACGGCCTGATGCACGCCGACCAGATGGGCCACAACCGGCCGGGACCGCGGGGCTACGTCCACGACCCGCTCCCGCTCGCCGGGCTCTACCTCGGCGGCTGCGGCTGCCACGGCGGTCCGGGCATCACCTTCGTGCCCGGGTACAACGCCGCGCACGCGGCGCTCGCCGACCGCTGACCACCAGCGAATCGCCGCCGCACCGGGCCCGTTGCTACCGTTCGACGCGTGAAGAAGCTCGTGCTGCTCGCCGCTGCCGCCATCGGTGCCATCGTCGCCAAGAAGAAGATCGACGAGGGCAAGGCCGAGCAGGCACTCTGGGCCGAGGCGACCGACGCGGTCAAGCGCGGCTGAGGTCTCGCCTCCCAGCACACCCCGCAGCACCGGGGGCCTTGGCGCAATTGGTAGCGCACCTGCTTTGCAAGCAGGGGGTTAGGGGTTCGAGTCCCCTAGGCTCCACCGCTCGGTCCCTCGGTTCCTCAGATCCCCCACTCGAGGAGCCGCGGGTCACGGGTGACGCCGTCGCGGCCGCGGGGCCACAGGTCGGCGTCCGCCGCCTGGTTGAACGGCAGCAGCGCGGTCATCAAGCGCGTGCGGTCCGCCGGCGCCATCCGGTCCACGATGGCCGCGAGCTCCTGCTCCCGACGGGACATCAGCCTCTCGACGAGCGACCGGCCCTGCGGGGTGAGGGTGAGGGCCACGTGCCGGCGGTCGTGCGTCCCCTCACCGCGGTCGACCAAGCCGGCCGCGACGAGCCGGTCGCAGGTGCGGCTGGCGTTGGACGCGTTGACGGCCAGGCCCTCCGCCACGGCGGAGAGGTTGAGCGGCTCGCCCGACCACAGCAGGACGAGCACGCGCATCTGCGGCACCGACAGCGTCTCGTCGACGCTCTCGAGCGCCCGGACCACGGCGGCCGTGACCGCTCGGCTCGCGAGCATCAGCTGGCCGATGTCGAGTGCTCGTCGACGTCGCCCGTGCTGTCACACGCCGAGGTAGACAGCCGAGCTCGTGGAGAGGCCCAACCGTTGGCCCTGTTCGCAGGTGACCAAAGTCCCTAACCGCAACGGCTGCGCCTCAGCAATGGTGGTGCCGACGCAAGCAATCTGGAGCGACGAGCAGCACCGAGGAGCCGTTCATGATCACGTCAGCGGAGACGTCGGCGCCGGGGACCGCCACCGCGAGCACCAGGCGCGCCGCCGTGATGCTCGGCCTGGCGACGCTGGGCTTCGCCCTCAACTTCTGGGCCTGGGCACTGCTCTCGCCCCTGGCGGTCTCGTTCACCGCCGCTCTGGACCTGTCCGCCTTCCAGCAGTCGCTGCTCGTCGCGGTGCCGGTGGTGGTGGGCTCGCTGGGGCGCATCCCGGTCGGCGCCCTCACCGACCGCTACGGCGGTCGCGTCATGTTCCCGATCGTCTCGCTCGTCACCGTCGTCCCGGTCCTGTACCTGGGTCTGCTCGGGCACTCGAGCCTGGCCGCACTTCTCGTGGGCGGGTTCTTCCTCGGCATCGCCGGTACCGCGTTCGCGGTCGGCGTGCCGTTCGTCAGCGCCTGGTTCCCGCCCGAGCGCAGGGGCTTCGCGATCGGCGTGTTCGGCGCCGGCATGGGCGGCACCGCGATCAGCGCCCTGACGACCGTGCGCCTGGTGGACGCGAGCCGGATGAGCACCCCGTTCCTCATCACCGCCGCGGTGCTCACGGTGTACGGCGTCGTCGCCGCGATCGTCCTGCGCGACTCCCCGACCCGGACGGTCCCGACCGAGTCCCTGGGACGCCGCCTCCGTGCGGCCGCCTCGCTGCCGATCACCTGGCAGGCCGCCGCCCTGTACGCGATCGGGTTCGGCGGCTACGTGGCCTTCAGCGTCTACCTGCCGACGTACCTGAAGAACGCCTACCTGCTCACCCCGGCGGACGCCGCGAACCGGATGGCCGGCTTCGTCCTGCTCGCGGTGCTCATGCGCCCCGTCGGCGGCTGGCTCTCGGACCAGATCCGTCCCGGCTCGGTGCTCGCCGTCGCCTTCGGGGTGGTGGCACTCGGCGCGCTCGTCCAGTCGTCGACCCCCACGCTGATGCCGGTGGGCACGATCGTCTTCCTGTCGATGGCCGCCGCGCTGGGGACCGCGTCCGGTGCCACGTTCGCGCTCGTCGCGCAACGGGCCCCGGGGGCGAAGGTGGGGTCTGTCACCGGCATCGTCGGCGCCGCCGGCGGACTCGGCGGCTTCGTGCCACCCCTGGTGATGGGCTCGATCTTCGGCCACTCCGGCGACTACCGCACCGGGCTCCTCGCCCTCTCGGCCATGTCCGTGCTGGTCCTCGTCCTGGCTCTGTCGCTGCGCCGTCCCACTCCCGAGGAGCTTCGCCGGTGACCGATCGACCGAACGTGACCGACGAGGCAGCCGCACTCGACGACCCGCTCACCGAGGCACTGGTGCGCAGCCGTCGCTTCTTCACCAGGGGAACGGTCTCGGACGACCTCCGGACGCTGACGAAGGCCGGCGGGCGAGGGGCCGACGCGTTCTACCGCGACCGCTGGAGCCACGACAAGGTCGTCCGCTCGACGCACGGCGTGAACTGCACGGGCTCGTGCTCCTGGAAGGTCTACGTCAAGGACGGGATCATCACCTGGGAGACCCAGCAGACCGACTACCCCTCGGTCGGTCCGGACAGTCCGGAGTACGAGCCCCGCGGCTGCCCGCGCGGCGCCGCGTTCTCCTGGTACACCTACTCGCCCACGCGGGTCCGCTACCCCTACGTCCGCGGCGTGCTGCTGCAGATGTACCGGGAGGCGAAGGCCCAGCACGGCGGCGACCCGGTCGAGGCGTGGGCGCACGTCGTCGACAACCCGCAGCGCGCCAGGGCCTACAAGTCCGCCCGCGGCAAGGGAGGCCTGGTCCGGGCGAGCTGGGACGAGGCCACCGAGATGGTCGCGGCCGCCTACGTCCACACGATCCGGAAGTGGGGGCCCGACCGGGTGGCCGGGTTCTCCCCGATCCCGGCGATGTCGATGGTCTCGCACGCCTCCGGTGCCCGCTTCACCTCGCTTGGTCGGCGGCTCGATGCTGTCCTTCTACGACTGGTACGCCGACCTGCCGGTCGCCTCCCCGCAGGTGTTCGGCGACCAGACCGACGTCCCGGAGTCCGGTGACTGGTGGGACGCGGGCTACCTGGTCATGTGGGGCTCGAACGTGCCGGTCACCAGGACGCCGGACGCGCACTGGATGACCGAGGCCCGGTACCGCGGCCAGAAGGTGGTCGTGGTCGCGCCGGACTACGCCGACAACGTGAAGTTCGCCGACGAGTGGCTGGCCATCAGGCCCGGCACCGACGGAGCCCTGGCGATGTCGATGGGCCACGTCATCCTCAAGGAGTTCTTCGTCGACCGGGAGACGCCGTACTTCAGCGAGTACACGAAGCAGTACACCGACCTGCCGCACCTCGTGTCGCTCGACGCCGGTCCCGACGGGGCCCACCGCCCCGCCAAGTTCCTCACCGCGGCCGACCTCCCGGAGCACGCCGCCGTGGAGAACGCCCACTTCAAGACCGTGCTGGTGGACGCCCGGACGGGCGACCTCGTGGTGCCGAACGGCTCGCTGGGGCACCGGTTCGGGGACGCCGGCATGGGGAGGTGGAACCTCGACCTGGGTGACGTCGACCCGCTGCTCACCCTGCTGGAGCCCGGCGCCGAGACGGTGTCGGTCGAGCTGCCCCGCTTCGACGACGTCGACGGCACCCCGGGCTCGTTGCGCCGCGACGTCCCGGTCCGCCGCGTCGGCGACCGCCTCGTCACGACGGTCTACGACCTGATGCTCGCGCAGTACGGCGTGGGCCGTGACGGGCTCGACGGCGACTACGCGACGTCCTACGACGACGCGACGGCGCCGTACACCCCCGCCTGGCAGGAGGCCATCACCGGTGTGCCGGCCCAGGCGGCGGCCCGGATCGCCCGGGAGTTCGCGCAGAACGCGGAGGACTCCACGCGGCCGCTCCATGATCCTGATGGGTGCCGGCACCAACCACTGGTTCCACTCCGACACGATCTACCGCGGCTTCCTCGGACTCACCACGCTCACCGGGTGCCAGGGGGTGAACGGCGGGGGCTGGGCGCACTACGTCGGTCAGGAGAAGTGCCGCCCGGTCACCGGCTGGGCCCAGCTCGCGTTCGGCCTGGACTGGCAGCGGCCGCCGCGGCAGATGATCCACACGGCGTACTGGTACCTGCACACCGACCAGTTCCGCTACGACACCTTCGGCGCGGACACCGTCGCGGCGAAGACCGGGACCGGCCTGCTGGCCGGGATGAGCACGGCCGACGTGATCGCCAAGAGCGCGCGGATGGGCTGGATGCCGTCGTACCCCACGTTCGACCGCAACCCCCTCGACCTGGCCGACGAGGCCGGCGCCGCCGGGAAGCCCGTCGCCGACTACGTCGTGGAACAGCTCAGGAGCGGCGACCTGCGCTTCGCGGCCGAGGACCCCGACGCCCCGGAGAACTTCCCGCGGGTGCTCGCCATCTGGCGGGCGAACCTGCTCGGCTCGTCCGGCAAGGGCAACGAGTACTTCCTCAAGCACCTGCTCGGGACCGACAGCTCGCTCCGCGCGGTGGAGGCGTCCGAGGCGCACCGCCCGCAGGAGGTGGAGTGGCACGACGACGCGCCCGAGGGGAAGCTCGACCTGCTGCTCACCCTCGACTTCCGCCAGACCAGCACCACGATCTTCAGCGACGTCGTGCTGCCCGCGGCGACCTGGTACGAGAAGCACGACCTGAACACGACCGACATGCACCCGTTCATCCACTCGTTCAACCCGGCCATCGCGCCGCCGTGGCAGACCCGCACCGACTGGGACGCCTGGCAGACGATCGCCACGAAGTTCAGCGAGCTCGCGGCGGGCCGGCTCGACACCCGTCGAGACGTCGTCGCCGTCCCGCTGCTGCACGACACCCCCGACGCGATGGCCAACCCGCACGGCGTGGTCCGCGACTGGAAGCACGGCGAGTGCGAGCCCGTCCCGGGCGTCACGATGCCCAAGATCGTCGAGGTCGAGCGCGACTTCACCGCCGTCGGCGCCAAGATGCAGGCGCTGGGCCCGCTGCTCGAGAAGCTCGGCACGACCACCAAGGGCGTGACGTACGACGTCACGGCCTCGGTCGACTACCTGCTCCGCAAGAACGGCGCGGTCCGGGGCGGTGCGGCGGACGGACGCCCGTCGCTGGTGCGCGACATCCACGCCTGCGAGGCGATCCTCGCGCTCTCCGGCACCACCAACGGGCACCTGGCCACCCAGGGCTTCAAGACCCTCGAGAAGCGCACCGGCACCTTGCTGCACGACCTCGCGGCCGAGCACGAGGGCAAGCAGATCACCTTCGCCGACACCGTGGCCGCACCCGTCCCGGTCATCACCTCGCCCGAGTGGTCCGGCTCCGAGACGGGCGGCCGCCGCTACTCGCCGTTCACCATCAACGTCGAGCGGCTCAAGCCGTGGCACACCCTGACGGGGCGCCAGCACTTCTACCTCGACCACGACTGGATGACCGAGCTCGGCGAGGGGCTGCCGGTCTACCGACCACCGCTCAACATGGGGGCGCTGTTCAGCGAGCCGGACATCGGCTCGATGGGCGAGCTCGGGGTGACGGTCCGCTACCTCACCCCGCACAACAAGTGGTCGATCCACTCCGAGTACCAGGACAACCTGTTCATGCTGTCCCTCTCGCGAGGCGGCCAGACGATCTGGATGAGCGACAAGGACGCCGCCAAGGTCGGCGTCGAGGACAACGACTGGATCGAGGCGGTCAACCGCAACGGCGTCGTCGTCGCCCGCGCGATCGTCTCCCACCGGATGCCCGAGGGGACCGTCTACATGCACCACGCCCAGGACCGGCTGATCGACGTACCGATCGCGGAGACCTCGGGCAAGCGGGGCGGCATCCACAACTCGCTCACCCGCATCCTGGTCAAGCCCAGCCACCTCATCGGCGGCTACGCCCAGCTGTCCTTCGCCTTCAACTACCTCGGCCCCACCGGCAACCAGCGCGACGAGGTCACCGTGATCCGCAAGCGGTCCCAGGAGGTGAGGTACTCGATGAAGGTCATGGCCCAGATGGCGATGGTGATGAACCTCGACAAGTGCATCGGCTGCCACACCTGCTCGGTCACCTGCAAGCAGGCGTGGACCAACCGGACCGGCACCGAGTACGTCTGGTTCAACAACGTCGAGACGCGACCGGGCCAGGGATACCCGCGCCGCTACGAGGACCAGGAGGAGTGGAAGGGCGGCTGGATGCTGAACAAGCGCGGCCGGCTCGCGCTCAAGGGCGGTGGACGTCTCCGCAAGCTGGCCACGATCTTCTCCAACCCCAAGATGCCGACCATCCAGGACTACTACGAGCCCTGGACCTACGACTACGCCACCCTCACCGATGCGCCCGCCCAGGAGCACACGCCGGTCGCCCGGCCGAAGTCGCTGCTCACGGGCAAGGACATGAAGATCACCTGGTCGTCCAACTGGGACGACAACCTCGGCGGTTCGAAGGCCACGCTCGAGCACGACCCGATGCTCCAGAAGATCGCCGACAAGGTGAAGTTCGAGTTCGAGCAGACGTTCATGTTCTACCTGCCGCGCATCTGCGAGCACTGCCTCAACCCGTCCTGTGCCGCGTCGTGCCCCAGCGGCGCGATCTACAAGCGCGCCGAGGACGGCATCGTGCTCGTCGACCAGGACAAGTGCCGCGGCTGGCGGATGTGCATCTCGGGCTGTCCGTACAAGAAGGTCTACTTCAACCACAAGACCGGCAAGGCCGAGAAGTGCACGTTCTGCTTCCCGCGGATCGAGGTCGGCCTGCCGACGGTGTGCGCCGAGACCTGCGTGGGGCGGCTGCGCTACATCGGCCTGATGCTCTACGACGCCGACAAGGTCCTCGCCGCCGCGGCGACCACGGACGAGCACGGTCTCTACGAGGCCCAGCGCGAGGTCTTCCTCGACCCCCACGACCCCGAGGTGCAGCGCGAGGCCGAGCAAGGCGGGGATCCCGCGCGACTGGGTCAGCCGCGGCGCAGCGCTCGCCGATCTATGCGCTGATCAACCGGTTCAAGGTGGCACTGCCGCTGCATCCGGAGTACCGGACGATGCCGATGGTCTGGTACATCCCGCCGCTCTCGCCCGTCGTCGACGTGGTCAAGGACACCGGCTTCGACGCGGAGGACACGGGCAACCTGTTCGCCGCGATCGACGCGCTCCGGATCCCGGTCGAGTACCTCGCCGAGCTCTTCACCGCCGGCGAGGTCGCACCTGTCGACCGGGTGCTCAAGAAGCTGGCGGCGATGCGCTCCTACATGCGCGACATCAACATGGGCCGCGACCCCGACGCCGTCGATCCCCGCCGCCGTCGGGATGACCGAGGAGGAGATGTACGACATGTACCGCCTGCTCGCCATCGCGAAGTACGACGAGCGCTACGTCATCCCGCCGGCGCACGCCGAGCAGGCGCACTCGCTGGAGGAGCTCGGCACCGAGTGCTCGGTCTCCGAGTACGGCGGCGGGCAGCAGGACCTCTTCGGCGAGGGGTCCGGCATGCCGACCCCGATCGCGGTCGAGAACTTCCAGATGCTGCAGGACCGGCAGACGGCCGACAGCCTGGCCGCGCCGTCGGACAAGGCCTCCCGGGTCAACCTCCTCAACTGGGACGGCAAGGGCAGCCCCACGGGCCTGTTCCCCGCCCGGAGCGACACGGAGGAGGCACCGTGAGCAGGACCGGCCACCGCCCGGCGTACCGCGGCGCTCACCGAGGCCGAGCTCACGGTGGCCTGGCAGGCGTCGTCCCTGCTGCTGGGCTACCCCGACGACGCGCTGCTCGGGCTCGCTCGGCCTGATCGAGGAGGCCGCGGCCCGGCTGCCCCGACGCGTGGGTGAGCCGCTCCTCGCCTGCGCGACCGTCCTCCGGGCGACACCGCTGCCCGAGCTGGAGGCCGACTACGTCGACACCTTCGACAACCGCCGGCGGCACAACCTGTTCCTCACCTACTTCGCCCACGGCGACACCCGCAAGCGGGGCATGGCCCTGCTGCGCTTCAAGCAGACCTACCTCGCCTCCGGCTTCGAGCTCGACGACACCGAGCTCCCGGACCACCTGTGCGTGGTCCTCGAGTACGCCGCCACCATCGACCGGGAGCAGGGCAGCCGGCTCATCCTCGACCACCGTGCCGGGCTCGAGCTGCTGCGGATCTCGCTGACCGAGGCGGGCTCGCGCTGGGCCGGCGCCGTCGAGGCCGTCACCGCCACGCTCCCGCCGCTGCGTGGCGACGAGATGGACGCCGTCCGCCGGCTCGCCGCGGAGGGACCGCCCGCGGAGGAGGTCGGACTGACGCCGTACGAGACCCCCGCCTTCGACCCCGGCCCGGCGCGTCCGGACGGCCCGACCCCGCTGCCGATGCCGTCCTTCCCGAGGAGCCCGCTGATGGACACCTTCCTCTTCGTGATCGTGCCGTACCTGTGCCTGGCCACCTTCGTGGTCGGCCACTTCTGGCGCTACCGCTACGACAAGTTCGGCTGGACGACCCGCTCCTCCCAGCTCTACGAGGACCGGATGCTCCGCATCGGGCAGCCCGCTGTTCCACTTCGGCATGCTCGGGGTCGTCGGCGGGCACGTCATCGGCCTGCTGGTGCCCGAGTCCTGGACCGACGCCGTCGGCATCTCGGAGACGACGTACCACGTCGTCGCGGTGGCGGGCGGCCTGGCCGCGGGCCTGATGGCCCTGGTCGGGCTGGCCATCCTGATCTACCGGCGACGCACGGTCGGACCGGTGTTCTCGGCGACCACGCCGATGGACAAGGTGATGTACGTCTTCCTGGGCGCGGCGATCGTGCTGGGGATGTGGAACACGGTCGCCGGGTCGATCCTGTCCATCGGCGGTGAGTACGACTACCGGGAGGGCGTCTCGGTCTGGTACCGCTCGTTCCTCGCCTTCCAGCCGGACGCCCGAGCTCATGGGGAGCGCGCCGCTGGGCTTCCAGCTGCACGCGCTCGTCGCCTTCGCGTTGTTCGCGCTCTGGCCCTTCACCCGGCTGGTGCACGTGTTCAGCGCTCCGGTCGGCTACCTGACCCGGCCCTACATCGTCTACCGCAGCCGCGACGACGACCAGCTGGGGAGCCACCGGCCGCGGCGCGGCTGGGACCGTGTCGGCTGACCCGGTGACCCGGCGCCCTCCTGGTGCCACGATGACCGGATGACCACCCTCCTCGACGCCGACCACCTCGTCGTCGGCGCGGGCGCGATGGGCCTGGCGTTCGCCGACGCCCTCGTCGACCACTCCGACGCACGGGTCGTGATGGTCGACCGGCACCACGCGCCGGGCGGGCACTGGCTGGACGCGTACCCGTTCGTCCGGCTGCACCAGGCGTCGGCGTTCTACGGTGTCGCGTCGATGCTGCTCGGCGGCGGCCGGACGCAGGAGACCGGTCCCGAGAAGGGGCTGCACGAGCGGGCGACCGCGCCGGAGATCGTGCACTACTTCGAGCGGGCGCTGACCCGGATGGTCGTCGCGGGGCGCGTGGAGTTCTTCGGCGGCTGCGAGTACGTCGGCGACCGGCGGTTCCGCTCGCGGGTCTCCGGCAAGGAGTACGAGGTGCCGGCGTCCACGCGCGTGGTCGACGCGACGTACCTCGCCCCGACCGTCCCGGCCACGACCCCGCCGCCCTTCGAGGTGGGTGGGGGCGCCCACGTGGTGGCGGTCAACGACCTGGTGCACCTCGGGTCCGCGCCCTCCGAGATCGTGGTGGTGGGGTCGGGCAAGACCGCGACGGACGCGTGCTTCTGGCTGCTGGAGAACGGCGTCGACCCGGACGTGATCCGGTGGGTGCGGCCGCGGGACCCGTGGATGCTCAACCGCGCGGTGGTGCAGCCGGACCCGCTGCTGTGGCAGCGGATGGTGGCCCGCGTGCT
The DNA here is from genome assembly GCA_963815335.1 of uncultured Actinomycetota bacterium. Lineage (GTDB taxonomy): Bacteria > Actinomycetota > Actinomycetes > Propionibacteriales > Nocardioidaceae > Nocardioides. The sequence goes on along the minus strand of CAWFGL010000013.1, from coordinate 288,619 downwards.
GCGGTCCGCCGCCGACGGCACGTCACCGGAGGACTTCTTCCTGCGCCTCGAGGACGAGGGCGTGATGCTGCGCATCGACCCGACGGTGATGGCGACGATGGCGAGGGCGCCGACCCTCGCGCAGCACGAGCTCGACGCGGTGCGGTCGATCGAGAACGTCGTCCGCCTCGGTCACGTGCGCCGGGCGGACGCCGGCCGGCTCGTGCTCGACGAGGGCGAGATCGACCTCGCCGCCGACGCGGTGGTCGTGCACTGTGCCGCCGCCGGGCTGCAGACCCCACCCCTCGTGCCGATCTGGGGCGACGACGCGATCCGGCTCCAGGTCGTGCGGGCCGGGGTGCCGAGCTTCAACGCCGCGCTCGCCGGGTTCGTCGAGGCGACGGTCTCCGACGACGCCGAGAGGAACCGGCTGTGCCCGCCGACGCCCTACTCGAACTCCCTGGCGAGCTGGGCGCTCTTCCAGGCGATGGGCAGCCGCGCCGTCGCGTCGTACATGTCCGACCCGGACGTCGCGGCGTGGACGCAGGGACTCGCCATCAACCCCGGACGGCTCCCGCCCGAGGACCAGCGGTCCGGCGAGCTCAGGGACGCCCTGGCCGCCGTCGCCGAGCTGGCGGGCCCGGGTCTCGCCGGCCTCGACCGCATCGCCGCGATGGGCTGATCAGAGTCCGACCGGAGCCGTCCCGAACGCGACGTCGAACCGGTCGCACCAGATCACCACCGAGGTCAGTCCCGCCAGCTTCGCGTCGGCCGGGATCTCGTAGTTCTGGTTGCCGTTGTTGGCCTTCAGCTCACCGAGCCGCACGTAGCGGCCGTCGTCGTAGGACCCCCACTCGCCGCCGCTCGGCTGGTCGGTCAGCCACACGTGCAGGTCGGGGCCGTCGGAGGTGGCGAGTCCCTCGAGCCGGACGAAGCGCCGGCCGTCGCCGAGCCGGAGGACCGTCGCGACACCGGTGGTGCCGTGCTCGGCGTCCTCGAAGTCGCCGGTGGCCAGGACCTCGTCGGCAGGCGGTGCTGACGACGCAGGGGCCGGCGAGGCGGTCCCGGCATCGCTCGGTGTCCCGCTCGGTGCCGGTTCGACCGCGCTGGTGGGCGCGGCCTCGTCGACGGTGCTGTCGGTGAACAGCCGCCACGGCTCGAAGAGGGCCGCCCCCACGACCAGGCCCACCAGACCGGCCGCGGCGACGAGGAGCAGCAGACGCTTCATGGTGATCAGAGTCTCCCGGGTGCCCGAGCGTTACTTTCGTCGTACGGCGCCCGCGTGATCGCGACCCTTGCGACACTGCTGCCCGTGACACGAACGGGGACACGTGTGTCGAGCGCGCTCGCAGCCGTGGTGCTGCTGACCGGCTGCGGCACGGGCGACGACGGGCGGATCCTCCCGCCCGAGACCGCGGTCACGCAGGAGCCGCCACCCACCTTCGACGGCAGCCTCGAGCCCTCGGCGGCCGTCCTGCCCCTGGTGCCCGACTCCGCCCGGGTCCTGACGGTCACCGACTTCGAGCAGGTCCGGCTGCAGATGGGCCTGCCGGAGCTCACCACCGCCGACAAGCGCTCGGAGCGCGAGGCGTTCTGGGCACGCGCCGAGGCCGAGCGCCCACTGCTGTCGACGGGCATGCTGCGCGGCATCGAACCGAGGCTGACCCAGCAGCACGGCCTGAGCCAGCTGGACGTCTCCTGGGAGGCGCACTTCGACGCCGGACGGGTTCGTGCTCGCGTTCCGGGACGGCACCGACATGGTGGCCGTCCAGGATGCGGTGGACGCGGGTTTCGCCGGGCTCGAGGGCGCCGAGGTCGACGCCGAGCGCGGCCTGCTCTCGCGCGGCACCACCGGCGCCGGCGAGGAGAGCTGGGCCGCGGACGCCGACGTGCGCGAGCTCGTCGGCCAGCCGGCCGACGCGACGTACGTCGGGCGTGGCTGCGTCGACCAGCCGACCTCAGGGGACCTCGACGACCTGGAGGCCTACGCGATCCAGTTCGGGGGCAGGCTCGTCACGGTGCGCCTCGGCGCCGGCCGCACGGATCTCTTCGAGCGGATGCGGGCCGGCAGCGCGGACCCCGCGTTCGCCGCCGTGTTCGACGGGGGCGCTGCGGACCCGCTGACCGGCAGGATCGGCTACGTGATGACCGACCCCGCGGCGGCAGCCGCCCTCGCGCTCGGGCAGGACCTGCCGTTCGCCGCCTGCCCGTGACGTGGAGTCACCGCCAGCGGTCGAACTCCACCCACGTCGCACCGTCGTCGGGGGAGGAGAGGGCGCCGGACCAGAACGTGGAACCGACCACGGTGAAGGGCCGCATCGCCCCCGTGTCGATCGTCCAGGAGGCGGGGCCGGTGTCGTGGACGAGCACCCAGTCGCCACCCTCGAGGGAGTCCAGGCGCCACAGACGAGTCCGCGCACCCGGCCGGGTCCTCGGCGACCTCGCGGAGCAGGACGCTGCCGTCCCGGGTGGCCAGCACGTCCACCAGGCTCTCCGCCTCCTCGTCGACCGGGAACGTCTGCTTGATGGTGCGCCAGCTCCCGCCGAGGTCGTCTCCGACGAAGAACCGCATGACGTCGTCACCGCGCGCCTTGGTCCAGTAGAGGAGGTCGCCCTCGTTCGCACCCCAGACCGAGCCGGCGCGGCTGTTGAACGGAAGGCTCTCGACCAGCGTCCTGGTCCTGCGAACCCCGTCCTCGTACCACCAGGCGTTCAGGGGCCCCGCCTCGTCGGGTCGCATCAGCTCGCGACCCCAGGGCTCGAGACCGGCGCCCGGGTAGAGCGCAGCCGTGTCGCCACCGGGACCGCCCGACCAGCGGTCGCCCCACTCGTACACCGCCTCGGCCTCGGCGTCGAAGGCGCACCAGGTGATCCGGTCGTTCTGGCCGTGGCAGGTGAACCACTGTCGCGGAGACGCCACGGTGCGCTCCTCGACGACGTGGGGGAGGAGCACGGTGGAGCCGTCTCGACGGACGAGGTACTCGCCGCCGTTGGCGTCGTCCACCACGAGCAGCACGTCCGGCGCGGGGCTGATGACGTGGAAGGGACGGCCGGCGCCCATCTGTGGACGGCGGTACGTCGCCGTCCGCCAGCCGTCGGTGGTGACGGCGATCGCGTTGAAGGTCGGCAGCGTGGGCGGGTCCTCGTACTTCAGGGGGCACCACGTGCACTCGGCCGTCCACACCGACATCGCGAAGTCCGGGTCGTCGGCCGAGACCCCGCCGAACAGGAACTGGGCGTTCGCCGCGTGCACCACCTCGCGTGGCCGCATCGAGGTCTCGGAGGAGTGGCTCGGCGACGCCTCGGCCGTGACCTCGGGACTCGGCGTCGGCGAGAAGGGTGGGGCGGGATCCGGCTGGCCGCGGTCGTCGCCGAGGCTGCCCAGGGCGACCATGCCGCCCACCACGACGAGGGCGGCGGCCAGGCCCGAGCCGAGGATCGCGACCGCGGCCCGGCGACCACGCCGGCGTGCCGTCTCCTCCAGGAGGGACAGCTCGGGCGGTCGGACCTGCTCGCCGAGCGAGCGCAGCTTGTCGAGGTCAGGCATGACGGGGCTCCTCCCGGTCGAGGTCGTCGGCGTGCTCGTCGAGCAGCCCGGCCAGGCGTTCACGCGCTCTCGAGAGCCGCGACTTGACGGTCCCCTCGGGCACCCCGAGCTCGGCCGCGATCTGCGCGACCCCCAGGTCGGCGAGGTGGTGCAGGACCACGACGAGGCGTTGCTGGCTGTCCAGCGTGGCGAGCGCGCGCACGACGGCGACGTGCTCCGGGCCGACGGTGACCGTGGCCTGAGGGCCGGGGACCTGGACGGCGTAGCGACGGACGACGAGCGAGTGCCGCCACCCGCCGCGGATCCGGTTCACCGCGACCGTGCGGAGCCAGGCCTCGGGGTTGTCGACCTCGGCGACCTGCCGGCGCTTGCGCAGGGCGGCGACGAACGCCTCCTGGACCGCGTCCTCCGCGTCGGCCAGGTCACCGCACAGCGCGTACAGCTGCACGACCAGCCGCCGGTAGGACGCGGCGTACAGCGCGTCCATGTCCAGGGACTCCGCCATCACCCACCTCGTTCCGCCTCGGGTCCTCACCCACACGAGGCGCGAGAGGCGGAGCCGGTTCCCGCATGGTCCCGGCTTTTCGCCGGGAGCGGTAGGGAGGTCAGGCGCCGTGCAGGTGGCGCGCGGTGTCCGACCTCTCGACCGTGGTCGGGTCCGGGTAGGTGCCGAACAGCCGGTCGGCCGTGCCGGCCGAGGTCACCGTGAACCAGTAGTGCTCGTTCTTGTAGTGGTGCAGCCGGTGGTTGCGCCACACCGACCGGTACCACCGCGACCGGGGCCGGTAGTCGCTGTGCACGAGGTAGTGGGTCCACTCGTAGCCGGCCATGATCGCGTAGACCGACACGAGCAGGGTGAGCATCGAGCTCGTCGTGGGCGTGAAGAGCCAGGCCTGCACGACGTACGACGGGAGCAGCCACACGAGGGCTCGCCAGGGGATGAACACGAGCGGCAGGTCGCGGGGGTCGGCGTGGTGTGCGCGGTGGTCGCGCGCCAGGAGCGAGTCGAGGGTGATCGGCCCGAGGGAGCGCGGGCGCCAGTGCAGGATCGCCACGTGGATGACCCACTCGATCACCGGGAACAGCGCGACCAGCCCGACGGGGATCAGCAGCTCCCACCAGGCACCGCCTCCGACGACGGCGCGCGCGACGACCGAGCCGAGCAGGAACGCGCCGATCAGGTACGGGCTCGGGTGCCTCACGAACTCCGACCACGCCTGGCCGAGGGTCAGGCTGCGCCGGCGCGCGGACGGGGTCTCGTCGTCGGCGAGCCGCTGCGCGGCCAGGGCCTCGATCTCGGGGCTGGCTTTCGTCACTGGTCCTCCAGGTGGGCGAGGGCGTCGATCAGGTTCTCCGTGGCCGGCCGGAGCACCCGGTCGGCGGCGGCGCGTGCGGTCTCGGGGTCGCCGGCGGCGATCGCGGCGGTGAGCAGCCGGTAGGCGCCCGTCTGCCCGACCTCCTCGGCCATCACGGGGGCGAGGGCCTCGAGGGCCGGCTCGTACGCCGCGCGCAGGCTGTTGAACATCAGCCGGAAGACCAGGGAGTCGGCGGCGTCGACCACCTGGTCCCAGAACTCCAGGGCGTGCAGCTGGCGCTCGACGTCGTCGTCGGTGGCACCGAGGAGGTCGGTCACCTCGGTCAGGTGGGCGGCCAGCGTGGGTCCGCCGCGGGTCGCGGCCAGCGCGGCGACGGCGGGACCGACCGCGAGCCGGGCCTCGAGGATGCTGCGGGCGACGGCCGGGTCGAGGTCCCCGTGTCGCACCAGGAGGTGGGGGAGCAGGTCGAGGCCGGCGTACTTGCGGTAGTTGCGCACCGTGGTGGCGCCGCCCTGGCGGACCTGGACGAGCCCCGTCCGCGCCATCCGCTGGAGCGCCTCGCGGACGGCCGGCCGGGAGACGCCGAGGACCTCCGCGAGCCGGCGCTCGCTGGGGAGCGGGTCGCCGACGGGGATCTCACCGTCCACCACCTCGGCGAGCACCTGGTCGAACACCTCGTCGGGCACGGACCGCCGGACCACGGGCTGCAGGGGCATGGCGCCGACGCTAGCCCGGCGGTTGGTATGAGGTCAAGTGGTCGGACCAGTGAGATGCGCCCGTACGCTGGCGCTGTGCCACCCGCCCTCTCCCGCTCGCTGGCCCCGCGCCTGTGGTGGGGGCACGTGCTGGTGGTCGTCGCGGTGGTCGCCGCCACCCTGCTGGGGTTCTGGCAGGTGCAGGCCTGGCAGGACCGGCGTGACGCCGAGGCCAGGGACCTCACCCAGGTCGAGCCGGTGCCGCTGACCGAGGTGCTGGGGCCCGACGACCCGTTCCCCGGGGACAAGGTCGGCCAGCCCGTGACGCTGGGTGGCACCTGGCTGTCCGACGCCACGGTGTACGTCGAGGGTCGCGAGCGCCGCGGCACGGCCGGCTACTGGGTGGTCACGCCGCTGCAGCTCGACGACGGCGCCGCCATCCCGGTCGTGCTCGGCTGGGTCGACACCCCCGAACCGGTGCCGGACTGGTGGGCGGCGCCGGGCGAGCTGACCGGCTGGCTCCAGCCGTCCGAGGGGACCGGCGCCGCCGACGACGACCCGACCGACGACGTGGTGCCGCAGCTGCGCACGGCCGACCTGGTCCAGCTCGTCGACCAGGACCTGTACGGCGGCTACGTCGTCGCCCGGGACGGGGTCGCCGGTCTCCCCGCGGCCGACCTCGAGCAGCTGCCCGAGGCCGGCCGCTTCACCGCGGTCCGCAACCTGCTCTACGGCCTCGAGTGGTGGGTCTTCGGCGGGTTCGCGGTGTTCCTGTGGTGGCGCTGGCTGCGCGACGAGACGCGTCCGGCCGAGGCCACCGCCCTGGCCGCGGATACCGTGTCTCCGTGAGCCGCCTCTTCGTCAGCTACCGCGTCCTGGCCTACGTCGTGGGTGTGCTGCTGGCCTTCTGCTCGCTCGTCGCCCTCCCGCTGAAGTACCTCGCGACCGAGGGGTCCGGCGTCCAGCAGTTCGGCGAGGACGCCAGCATCATGTGGCTCTTCCACGGCTGGATCTTCATGGTCTACGTGGTGGTCGCGTTCCTGCTCTCGCGACGGGCCGACTGGTCGTGGAGCTTCACCCTCGTCGTGCTCGCCGCCGGGCTCATCCCGCTGCTGATCTTCTACGTCGAGCGGGTGGTCCACCAGAAGGTCACCGCCGAGAACGCCGACGAGCTGGAGCCCACCACCGCGTGACGACCCGATGAAGACCGCGTTCGTCCTCGGCGGCGGGGGCGTCCTCGGCGCGGTCGAGGTCGGCATGCTGAAGGCGCTGTTCGAGCGGGACGTCGTCCCGGACCTGGTCCTGGGCACCAGCGTCGGCGCCCTCAACGGCGCGATGGTCGCCCGGCAGCCCGAGCCCGCGGTCGTCGACCGGCTGGTCGAGCTGTGGGCGGGCGTGGGCGCGGGCGGCAAGGAGGTGTACGGCGACAACCCGCTGCGCACGGTCCGGCGCGCGGTCAGCACCGGCACCCACGTCTTCTCGGCGAAGCCGATGCGCCAGCGGCTGGAGGAGGAGCTCGGCGACGTCACGTTCGAGGAGCTGCCGGTCCCCTTCGAGGTCTGCGCGGCCAGCATCGAGCGGGCGGCCGAGCACTGGTTCACGACCGGCCGGGTCGTCGACGCCGTGGTCGCGAGCGCGGCCGTGCCGGGACTGCTCCCGCCCGCCAAGGTCGGCGACGAGCACTTCCTCGACGGCGGCATCGTGAACTCGATCCCGCTCGGCCGGGCCGTCGCCCGCGGCGCCGACCGTGTCTTCGTGCTGCAGGTCGGTCGCTTCGACCGTCCTCTCACCGTGCCGAAGCGGCCCTGGGAGGTCGCCCGCGTCTCCTTCGAGATCGCCCGCCGGCACCGGTTCGTCCGGGAGCTCGACGAGCTGCCCGAGGACGTCGAGTGCCACGTCCTGCCGGCGCGCGGCACGTCGAGCCGGGACGACACCTGGGCCGGTGCGCGGGACTTCGCCGGCGTCCAGGAGCGGATCGACGCGACGTACGAGGCCACGCGCGACTACCTGGCGGAGCACCTCACGTGAGCTCGCTGCTGCGACGGGTGGTCCTCGCGCCGCTCCTCGTGGCCCTGGTCGCCAGCCTCTTCGTGTTCCTGCCGCTCTGGCTGATCGGCGCGGCCGCGCTGTCGCCGCTGCTGCCCGGGCGCTGGCGGGCGCTGCGGCTGCTCTGGATCTTCGTGATGTACGCCGTGATCGAGGCGCTGCTGCTCGTCGTGCTCTTCGGCTTCTGGTTCGCGACCGGTTTCGGGCGCACGATGCGCACGCCGTACTGGCAGGGGATCCACTACGACCTCGTCGAGGGCGTGATGTGGGTGTTCTTCCGCGAGGCCAAGCGGGTGCTGAACCTGGAGATCGTCACCGACGGCCCCTCGCCCGAGGCGCACCCGGGCGTGCCGATCCTGGTCTGCTGCCGGCACGCCGGCCCCGGTGACTCGTTCGTCCTCATCCACTCGCTGATGCACTGGTACGGGCGCGAGCCCCGCGTCGTCCTGAAGTACACGCTCGCGTGGGACCCGGCCATCGACGTGCTGCTGCACCGGATCCCGGCGCGCTTCATCACGCCCGCCGGAGGGGTCGGGCTCGAGGAGCAGATCGCCGAGCTCGCGACCGGGCTGGACGAGAACGACGCGTTCGTGATCTTCCCCGAGGGCGGCAACTTCACCGAGGGCCGACGCACCAAGGGCATCGAGCGGCTCCGCAAGCTGGGCCTGGAGAAGATGGCCGAGCGGGCGGAGGCGATGACGAACGTGCTGGCGCCGAAGCCGGGCGGCTTGCTGGCCGCCCTCGACGCCGCACCGGACGCCGACGTCGTCCTGGTGGCGCACACCGGTCTCGACCACGTCGTCACGGTCCGCGACATCTGGCGCGAGCTGCCCATGGACAAGCGCATCGTCATGCGCTGGTGGAAGGTGCCGCGCGCCGAGATCCCCGAGGACCGCGACGAGCGGATCGACTGGCTCTACGGCTGGTGGGAGCGGATCGACCTCTGGGTCGAGGCGAACCGGGTGGGCTAGCTCCCGGTCGTCTTCTTGGCGGCCTTCTTGGCCGGCTTCTCGACGCCCTCCTCGAGGTCGACGACCTCGGCGGGCTGGTCGGGCGTCGTGGCCGCGTGCGGCTCGTCGGCCGCGTCGGACAGCGCCTCGTCGGGCGCCGAGCCGCCGGTGTCCTTCGCCGGCGGGGGCGTCGGCGTCGGAGCGGGCTTCGGCACGTACGACGACTGCCAGTTGTCGGTCGACTGGCCACCGCCCTGCAGCTTCTTGGCGATGAAGCCCACCGCACCGGCGACCGCGGCGAACAGCGCGAACTTCTTGAGCTTGCCGCCCTTCTTGGGCGGCTCCTCGCCGCGCAGCGTCGCGACGCGGGCGTCCGCCGACTCCTTGGCCTGGGCCGCGACCTCGCTCGCGCGGGCGGCGACGTCGGCCACGACGGGCGCGGCCTTGGCACGCGCCTCCTTGATCTTGGGTCCGGCCTTGGCACGGGCGTCGGCGACGGCGGGGCCGGCCTTGTCCCGGGCGTCGGAGATCGCGGGCCGCGCGGTGTTCTCCACGAAGTCCTCGACGGCGTCACGGGTCGTGGCGACGGCGGACTCGACGTGCGGACGCACGGCGTCGACGTAGTCCTGGGCCTGGTCGAGCAGGGTCTTCTTCTTGCGGAGCGCCATGAGTGGATTCCTCCTAGAGAATCTGTACGTCCATCGAACCACGCGACGGAAGGCACCGGCCAGGGCGGTGCTTGTCGACCGTGCAAGGATCTCCCGGGCGGTACCCACAGCCCCCAGAACCGAACGCCGAAAGGGCAAGCGCATGGCGCAGCAGGCCATCCTCAAGACCAACAGGGGCGACATCACCGTCACCCTGTTCCCGGACCACGCCCCCGAGACGGTGGCCAACTTCACCGGTCTCGCGACGGGCACCAAGTCGTACGACGCGGGGAACGGCCGCAGCGGCCCGTTCTACGACGGCCTCGGCTTCCACCGCGTGATCGACGGCTTCATGATCCAGGGCGGCTGCCCGCTGGGCACCGGCACCGGCGGCCCGGGCTACACGTTCAAGGACGAGCCGCACCCCGAGCTCGTCTTCGACAAGCCGTACCTGCTGGCGATGGCCAACGCCGGTCCCGGCACCAACGGCTCGCAGTTCTTCATCACCACCGGCGCGACCCCGTGGCTGAACTTCAAGCACACGATCTTCGGCGAGGTCGCCGACCAGGCGTCGCGCGACGTCGTCGACGCGATCGGCACCACGCCGACCGCCGCCGGCGACCGGCCGGTCGACCCGGTGACGTTCTCGACGATCGAGATCGTCGACGCCTGACCCCGTGACCCAGCCGACCCCGGACACCGGGGTGCCCACGTGCTACCGGCACCCCGGCCGGGAGTCGTACATCCGCTGCCAGCGCTGCGACCGGACGATCTGCCCGGACTGCATGCGCGACGCGGCGGTCGGCTTCCAGTGCGTCGAGTGCGTGAAGAAGGGGTCGAAGGAGACCCGCAGCGGGCGGACGGCGTACGGCGGGCGGCGCTCGTCCGACCCGACGGCGACCACCGTCGCGCTGATGGCGGTCAACATCGGTGTCTGGATCGCGGTCTTCGCGAGCGGTGGCTTCAGCAGCCGCCTGTTCGACTGGCTGGCGCTCCGTCCCGACGGCTACTGCCTCACCGGGGGCTTCGTCGACAACATCAGCACCCGGGCCGAGTGCGGTGCTGCGGCCTGGAACCCGGGCGTCGCGGACGGCGCCTACTGGCAGCTGGTGACCTCGATGTTCACCCACGTGGAGATCTGGCACATCGCGTTCAACATGTTCGCGCTCTGGACCTTCGGACCCCAGATCGAGGCACTGTTCGGCCGGGTCCGGTTCCTCGCGCTCTACTTCCTCTCCGGGCTCGCCGGCTCGGCGGTCGTCCTCTGGGCCGGGTCCCAGTTCGGCGGGACCCACGGCGCCTCGGGTGCCCTGTTCGGCCTGATGGCGGCCCGCCTCGTGGTCGCGTTGAAGGCCCGCGGCGACGTCACCGGCATCGCGACCTGGCTGGTCGCGTCGTTCTTCGGCACCTGGCTGCTCATCCAGAACGTCTCCTGGCAGGGCCACCTCGGCGGTGCCCTCGGCGGTGCCGCGGTCGCCGCGGTGCTGGCCTACGCGCCGATCGGCCCGCGCCGGACGTCGTACCAGGTCGCGGGGCTGGTGGGCATCGCGCTGCTCGTGGCCCTCGCGATCGTCACCCGCGTCGCCGCGCTGTCCTGAGTCGGCGTGAGTTCTCCCCAGCCTGGGGAGAACATGTGGATAACTACACGCGTGTAATTCGTCCCCAGCGTTGTGCACAGCTGTGGACGAGCGCCCCGGGCTACTCCCAGCGCGTCGCGAAGGTGAAGCCGACCGCCATGAAGCCGATGCCCACGACGAGGTTGTAGTTCGCCGAGGTCGTCGAAGATCGGGATGCGGCTGACGTCGTCGCTGATCACGTAGTACGTGCAGATCCAGATCAGGCCGATCAGGAAGCAGCCGAGCATGCCCACCACGACGCCGCGGCCGCGGCCAAGTGGGGTCGAGGGGTGCGCCGAGGCCATCAGGCCGAGGAAGAACAGGCCGAAGCCGATCACGTAGTTCCAGCCGTCGAGCTTGTCCATGAACTCCGGGCCGCCGGCCTTCTCGGGCGGGAGCACGGTGGGGTCGACCCGGACGGCCACGTAGTAGTAGACGATCCAGGCGATACCCAGCGCGATCAGCAGCAGGGCCACCCCGAAGCGCGGGGTCAGCCAGGGCTCACGAGGGGGTTCGCCGAGACGGTCCATCTCGGACTTGCGCCGGGGTCGCAGATTCACCACGGCGGTTACCTTAGTCCGCGTGACCGGCAGAGGACGAAGCGCGGTGTGGCGCATCGGCACGCCGGTGGTCGTGCTGCTGTGCGGCGGCCTGTTCGTGGTCAGCGCCCAGGCGAGCGAGGGGACCGACCTGCGGCCGGGGCGGTACGACGACCTGGCCAGCCTGGTCGACGGTGAGTCGGAGCGGTACCAGGGTCTGACCGACGACGTCGCGGACCTCACCGCCGAGGTCGCCGAGCTCACCGACCAGGTCGACGACGACGCGGTGAAGCGGCTCCAGGCCGACGTCGCGGAGCTGCGGGACCCGGCCGGCCTGGTCAAGCGCACGGGTCCGGGCGTCCAGGTCACGCTCTCCGACGCGCCGCCCGAGCTGCTCGAGGCGACCAAGGGCGAGGCCCGCAAGCTCCTGGTCGTCCACCAGCAGGACATCCAGGCCGTCGTGAACGCGCTGCTCAACGGCGGCGCCGAGGCCGTGACGATCCAGGGCCAGCGCGTCATCTCCACGACCGGCATCAAGTGCGAGGGGTCGTTCGTGCTCCTCCACGGGGTTCCCTACCCCCAGCCCTACGTCATCGAGGCCGTCGGCGACAGCGAGCGCCTCAGCGGGGCCGTGGCCGACGACGCCTACCTGCAGATCTACCGCGAGCAGTCGGACGACCCCGACATCGCCGTCGGGTGGGACTTCGAGATCGAGGACGAGGTCAGCGCGCCGGCGTACGGCGGCCTGCTGTCCCTCGCGTACGCACGACCGCTCCGGTAGACCGCTCCGTCGGCAGCCCGTTGGTCGGGATCCCGTCGGTCGGCGTCTGGGTCGGGGTCTCGGACGGCGACGGCGGCGGCTCGACGTAGACGGACACGAAGATGATCACCGTCGAGCCCTCCTCCGCCACCTCGTCCTTGGGGAACTGGTCGGTGACGGTGCCCGCCGGCTCGGTGGAGGTGAGGTCGTCGCGCACCTGCGGCTCGAAGCCGGCGTCGCGGATCCGCTCCTCGGCCTGACCCTGCTGCTGGCCGATGACGTTCGGGATCTTCTCCTGGCCGTCCGAGACGAACACCGTGACGGTGCCGCCCTGCTGGACCGGCTCGCCACCGGCGGGCTTGGTCCGGATCACCTCGCCCTTCGGCTGGTCCGACTCCTCCTCCTTGAACTCCGGGAGGAGCTTGGCGTTGCGGATCTGGTTGCGGGCCTCGACCTTGGACTGGCCGACGACGAACGGCACCTGGACCATCGGCTTGCCGGTCGACACGACGATGTCGACCACGCTGCCGGGGTCGACGTACTGGTCGCGGTTCGGGGACTGCTCGATGACCTGGTCCTTGTCGACCGTCTCGCTCGCCTCGTAGTCGACCTCACCGACCTCGAGCCCGGCCTCGCCGATCGAGAGACGGGCCTCCTGCTCGCTCAGGCCGATCAGGTTCGGGACCTGCTCCTGCTCGGGGGCGTCCTCGAAGAGGTCGCCCATGAACAGCCAGCCGAGGCCGAGCAGCAGCGCGAGGACCAGCACGCCGAGGATGACGAGGAGGCCGGTGCGGGGCGCGCGCCGGTCGTCGTCGTCGTCGCGCGGCAGCGGCGGGCCCGGCCGGACCGTGGTGCTGTCGGTGGGGAGCGGAGCCGCGACGACCGTCGTGCGGGTCTGCGGGTAGTCGGGGTCGGGCTCGGGCACGGGGACCGGTGCCTGCACGGGCCGGCCGGCGAGGTAGCGCTCGATGTCGCTGCGCATCGCCGCCGCGGACTGGTACCGGTCCTCGAGCCGCTTGGCGAGGGCCTTCATCACGATCGCGTCCACGGCCGGCGGCAGGTCGCCGTCGTGCGCGGACGGCGGCTCGGCCTGCTCCCGCACGTGCTGGTAGGCCACGGCGACCGGGCTGTCGCCGACGAACGGCGGGCGGCCGGTCAGGAGCTCGTAGAGCAGGCAGCCGGCGGAGTAGACGTCGGAGCGCGAGTCGACCGTCTCGCCGCGGGCCTGCTCGGGGGAGAGGTACTGCGCGGTGCCGACCACGGCCGCCGTCTGCGTCATCGTGTTGGAGTCGCTCATCGCCCGGGCGATGCCGAAGTCCATGACCTTGATGTCGCCGCTGGGCGTCAGCATCACGTTGCCGGGCTTGATGTCGCGGTGGATGATCCCTGCGCGGTGGCTGTAGTCGAGCGCCGACAGCACGCCCGAGGTGATCTCGAGGGCCCGCTCGGGGAGGATCTTGCGGCCCTCGCGCAGGATGTCGCGCAGCGTCCGGCCGGCCACGAACTCCATGACGATGTAGGGCTGGGAGACCCCCGAGCCGTCGGTGGCGAGCTCCTCGCCGGTGTCGTAGACCGACACGATCGCCGGGTGGTTGAGCGAGGCGGCGGACTGTGCCTCGCGGCGGAAGCGGGCCTGGAACGTCGCGTCGCTGGCCAGGTCGGTGCGGAGGCGCTTGATCGCGACCACGCGGCCGAGCCGGCTGTCGCTGCCCTTGCGGACCTCGGCCATGCCGCCGCGGCCGAGGAGCTCGCCGAGCTCGTAGCGTCCGCCGATCAGCGGCGGTCCGGGGGGCGGGGGAGTCTCAGTCATGAACGGGCCTGCTCACTCGGGTCGGTCGATGTGCTGGTCTCGGCGGCCGGGCTGGTGGATGCGCTCTCCGTGGGGGAGGCGGGCTCGCTGGAGGGTTCCTCCGAGGGCGTCGGTTCCTCCGACTCCGACGGCGAGGGTTCCTCGCTCGGTTCCGGCTGCTCGTAGTAGGTGACGGTGACGGTGTCGCCCTCGACGAGACCGCTGGTCGGCGAGACCGACTCGACGGTGTCGGCCTCCCGGTCACCCGGGTTGGCGACCGGCTGGGCGTCGACCTTCAGGCCGAGCTGGCGAAGGTCCGCCGCGACCTCGTCGACGTCGCGCCCGACGAAGTCGTCCGGGTCCAGCTCGATCGGCTCCGGCGTCTCGCTCTCGGACGGCGAGGCCGACTCGGTCGGCGACGCCGCGCTCGAGGCCGTGTCGGAGGGCAGGACGTCGAGGTCGTCGTCGGGGTCGTCGCCCCGCGTCAGGATGTAGACGATGACGATCCCGGCGAGGACCAGGCCGGCGATGACGAGCAGCGCCGGCCACACGGGCGACCGCGGCTCGTCGTCGTACGTCGCCGTGTAGTCGTCCTCGAGGACGACCGGCGCCGGGGCCGGAACCGGAACGGGGGCCGGTGGGGGCACGACCATCGTGGCGGCGGTGGCGGGGTCGCGCAGCGCCGCGGCGAAGGCGGAGCCGTCCGCGTAGCGGTCGCCGGGCTTCTTGGCGAGGGCACGCTGCACGACCAGCGCGAGGTCGCCGGGGACGTCGGCGGGCAGGTCGGGGACCGGCTGCTGGATGTGCGCGAGCGCGGTGGCGACCGGCGACTCGGCCTCGAAGGGGCGCGCGCCGGCCAGGCACTCGAAGGCGACGACGCCCAGCGAGTAGACGTCGGACGCCGAGGTCGCGACCTCGCCGCGGGCCTGCTCGGGCGAGAGGTACTGCGGCGTGCCCATCACCTGGCCGGTGCCGGTCAGGCCCAGACCCTCGCTGGCCCGGGCGATGCCGAAGTCGGTGATCTTGATCCGCCGGTCGGGCGTGACGAGGAGGTTGGCGGGCTTGATGTCGCGGTGCACGATGCCGGCGCGGTGCGCGGCGCCGATCGCGTCGCCCGCCTGCGCGAGCAGGTCGCGGACGGCGGCGGGGTCGAGGCCCTCGCCCGGGCGGAGCAGCGCGGACAGCGGCTGGCCGTCGACGAGCTCCATCACCAGGTAGGGCCGGGGGATCCCCGAGCCGTCGGCGACGCCGGACGCCTGGGACTCGCCGACGTCGAACACGGCCGCGATCCCCGGGTGCTGGAGTGCGGCGGCATGACGCGCCTCGATCTCGAACCGGGACCGGAACGTGGCGTCGTCGGCGTACTCGTGCTTGAGCAGCTTGACCGCGACCTGCCGGTCGAGCGAGGTGTCGGTGGCCCGCCAGACCTCGCCCATCCCGCCGGTGGCGATCCGGCTGTCGAGGCGGTAGCGGCGAGCGTCGTCGGCGAACCGCTCCGGCTGCTCGGGTGTCTGCGTCGTGTCGCTCACTCGATCACCGCCTCCATGATCGCCTTCGCGATCGGGCCGCCGAGCAGTCCGCCGGCGATCTCGCCGCGCTCGATGCCGTCGGCCTTCTGGATCATCACCGCGACCGCGACCTGGGGGTCGTTGGCCGGGGCGAACGAGACGAACCACGCGTACGGCGGCGCGTCCGTGCCGCTCTGGGCGGTGCCCGTCTTGCCGGCGACCTCGACGCCGTTGATGGCCGCGGGGGACGCGGTGCCCTCGTCGACCGTGTAGACCATCAGGTCGGTGAGCTGGTCGGCCGTCGAGGCGGACACGGCCTCGGACAGCTCCTCGGGGTCGGTCAGCCGCAGGGTCTGGAGGTCGGGCGACTGGACCTCGTCGACGAGGTACGGCCGCATCACCGTGCCCTGGTTGGCGATGCCGGCGGCGACCATCGCCATCTGCAGCGTCGTGGCCTGGACCTCGAACTGGCCGATGGCGGACTGGCCGGTCTGCGGCGGGTTGGCGTCGTCGGGGAAGTTCGACTCCGACTGAGGGCCGATGTCCTCGAGGTACTTCTGGTTGAAGCCGAACGCCTCGGCCTGCTCCTTGAGCTTCTCGGCGCCGAGCTGCACGCCGAGCTGGGCGAAGGTCGTGTTGCACGAGTTGGCCATCGCGTCGCGGAACGCGATCTTGTCGGTGCCGCAGGCGCGGCCCTCGTTGTCGATCAGCCCGGAGTCGCCCGTGGTCTGGGGCAGCTGGTAGCTCACGCCGCCCGGGACCTCGTCGTCCGCCTCGTAGTCGCCGTTCTCGATCGCGGCCGCGGCCGTGACGATCTTGAAGGTCGAGCCGGGCGGCAGCGTCTCGAAGATCGCGCGGTTCATGAGCGGGTTGTCCGGGTCGGCGTTGAGCTGCTCGTCGGCGTCGAGCACGGACGAGAAGTCGTGCGAGGCCAGGTCGTTGGGGTCGAAGGTCGGCAGCGACGACATCGCCAGGATCTTGCCGGTGTCCGGCTCGAGCGCGACCACGGACGCCTGCACGTCGCCGGGCAGCGCGCTCAGGCCCTCGAAGGCGGCGTCCTGCGCGGCGCGGTCGATGGTCAGCTGCACGTTGCCGCCCTTGCCGGCCTTGCCCGAGAGCAGGTCGACCAGCTTGGTCACGAACAGCACGTCGTCGTCGCCCGAGAGCACGCGGTTCTGGCTCTGCTCGATGCCGGTCTGGGAGTAGTAGGAGAAGTACCCGGTGATGTGGGCGTACTTGAACGGCTCGGCGTACGTGCGGAGGAACTCGTACTTGTCGTCGCTCGGCTTGCTCTCGGCGACCGGGTCCCGGCCGACCAGGATCGCGCCGCGCTCGGCGGAGTAGGCCGCCTCGATGATCCGGCGGTTGCGCGGGTCCTTGGCGTAGTCCTGCGACTTCGCGTACTGCAGCCAGGTCGCGTTCACCATGAGCGCGAGGAAGAGCAGCATGCAGAAGATCGAGATGGTCCTGATGGGTTTGTTCACAACCGGATCACCTGCGTGTGCAGCTCGTCTGCCTCGTCCTCCTCGGAGAGGTCGGGGACAGGCCGGCGGGCGAGGTCGGAGATCCGCAGCAGCAACGCGACGATCACCCAGTTGGCGATGAGCGACGAGCCGCCGTAGGAGAGGAACGGCGTGGTCAGGCCGGTCAACGGGATCAGCCGGGTCACGCCGCCGATCACGACGAAGACCTGGAGCGCGAGAACGCCGGCCAGGCCGACCGCGATCAGCTTGCCGAACCCGTCGCGGGAGATGAGGGCCGCCCGCAGGGCGCGCTCGACGATCAGGCCGTACACGAGGATCACCGCGATGACCGCGGTCAGGCCGAGCTCCTCGCCGATCGCGGCCACGATGAAGTCGGACTCGGCGGCCGGGACGCGGTCGGGGCTGCCGCCGCCGAACCCGCGGCCGATCAGGCCGCCCCAGGCCATCCCGAACATCGCCTCGACGATCTGGCCGCTGCCGGGGCTCTGGTCGAAGTAGGGCATCGGGTCGAGCCAGATGTTGACGCGGTTCTGGACGTGGGCGAAGAACTGGTAGGCGAGGGTCGCTCCACCGAAGAACAGCAGGCTCCCGATCACCAGCCAGCCGGGCCGCTCGGTCGCGACGTACAGCATGATCAGGAACAGGCCGAAGAACAGCAGGCTGGAGCCGAGGTCCTTCTGGAAGACGAGGATCCCGAGGCTGCCCAGCCACATCGCGAGGATCGGGCCCAGGTCGCGGCCGCGGGGCAGGTCCACGAACAGCACCCGCCGGCCCGCCAGCGCCAGGGCGTCGCGGTGCAGCACGAGGTAGCCGGCGAAGGCGACGACCAGGAGGACCTTGGCGAGCTCGCCCGGCTGGAAGCTGAACGGGCCGATCTCGATCCAGATCTTGGCGCCGTTGATGGTCTTGCCGACGCCCGGGACCATCGGCAGCAGCAGGAGCAGCACCGCTGCCAGGCCGGACGTGTAGGTGAACCGGGTCAGCACCCGGTGGTCGCGCAGCAGGACGAGCGTGAGGATGAACAGGACGACACCCAGCGTCATCCAGGTCAGCTGCTTGGCGGCGAGGTCCTGCGGCTTGTTGGGGTTGCTGGCGTAGGCCAGGTCCAGGCGGTGGATCACCGCGAGACCGAGGCCGTTGAGCGCGGCGACCGCCGGCAGCAGCACCGGGTCGGCGTACGGCGCGACCAGCCGCACCGTGATGTGGGCGGCGATCGTGAGGCCGAGCAGCCAGCCGCCGTAGCCGATGATGTCGGGCGGCACCTCGCCCTCCACACCGATGCCGACGGCGGCGTACGCGCCGATGCCGACCGCCAGCGCGAGGACGAGCAGGAACAGCTCCGCGCCCCGGCGACGCCGGTGCACGAAGCCCATGAGCGCGTTCTGCTGGTTCACGGCGCGGCCTCGTCGGCCTCGACGGGCGTCATCTTCGCGGCCAGCGCCTCGACCGTGCTGCGCGCGTCGTCGAGGCTCCCGGCGTCGATGCCGTCCTGCACCTGGCGCGCGTCGAAGTCGGACAGCCGGTCCAGCTCGACGTTGCTGCTCTCGTAGGGCTTCGACAGGTCGAACCCGGGCAGCGAGGCGTCGAGGCCGCGGTAGATGACCACGACGCCGTCCTGCTCGCCGACGTAGTACTGGTCCTGGACCCACGACCAGGCGACCGCGAGCACCGTCCACACGAGGCCGACGACCACGGATGCCGCGAGGACGCGGGACGCCCAGCGGTAGCGGCCGGGTGCCCGGGGTGCGTAGCGCGCGAGCTCGGGATCGGCCTGGGGGTCGCTGCGCAGGGCGAACGGCACCTCGTCGAGGATCTCGGCCGAGATCGGCTCGAGCTCGCCGGTGTCGCCCGCCCGGTGGCCGCGGAACAGGCTGGGGGTCTTCCCGCTGCGGGTCCGGCGGCGCAGGTCGGCGGCGGCGCCGACGACCAGCGCCTCCTCGTGCTCGATCGGCGCGTCGTCCGGCTTCACGTCGGCGACGATGCAGGTCACGTTGTCGGAGCTGCCGGCCTCGAGGCTCGCGCGCACGAGCTCGACGGCCGCGTAGTCCGGCGAGCCGCTGGAGAGGATGTCGGCCAGCCGGCCGTCGGGCAGGACGCCGCAGGCGCCGTCGCTGCAGAGCAGGAGCCGGTCGCCGACGACCAGCTCGAGGACGAACAGGTCGGGCTCCAGCTCGTGGGTGCCGTCGACCGCACGGAGGATCAGGTTGCGGTGCGGGTGCACGCGCGCCTCGTCCTCGGTGATCCGGCCCTCGTCGATGAGGCCCTGGACGAACGTGTGGTCGCTGGTCAGCCGGCTGATCTCGCCGTCGCGGAAGAGATAGGCCCGGCTGTCCCCGACGTGGCCCATGCCGGCACGGTCGCCGTCGAAGAGCGCGACGGTCGCCGTCGTGCTGGTGCCGCTCAGGGCGGGGTCCTCGTCGACGATCTCGGCGATCTTGTCGTGGGCGCGGTGCAGGGCCTTGGAGACCCGGTCGAGCAGCAGGTCCGCGTCGTCGGAGTGCTCGGTCGGCGCCTCGTCGAGGCCGCGCAGCTGCTGGATCGCCGTCGCCGAGGCGATGTCGCCGCGGGCCGCGCCGCCGACCCCGTCGCAGACCGCGAGGAGGTGGGCGCCGGCGTACCCCGAGTCCTGGTTGTCCTTGCGGACCCGGCCGACGTCGCTGATGGCTGAGTAGTCGAGTCTCAAGAACTACTTCCTCAGCTCGAGGATCGTCTTGCCGATGCGGACCTGGGTGCCGAGCGTGATCGTGGTCGGCTGGTTGATGCGGACCGTGCCGATGTAGGTGCCGTTGGTGGAGCCGAGGTCCTCGACGAACCACTGGTCACCGCTCGCGGCGATCCGCGCGTGCCGGGTCGACACGTAGTCGTCGTCGAGCTTGATCGCGGCGTCGGCGCCGCGGCCGATGAGGATCGGCGCGTTCTCGAGCTCGGCGCGCTGGCCGGAGTTGCTGCCCTCGGTCACCAGCACGTGCGTGGGGGAGCCACGCCGCTTCGGCGGGGCCTTGGCCTTGCGCTCGCGACCGCGCGGCTCGGCCGGGCGGGCCGCCTCCGGCACCCGGGCGCCGAACATGTCGGAGCGGATCACCGAGATCGCCGACAGGACGAAGATCCAGAGGATGGCGAGGTAGGCGATCCGGATCAGGAACAGGGTCAGCTCAGACACCCAGGTCACCCAGCCCGTCGTCGACGTCGTCACCCATCCGCACGGTCATCGTGGTGTTGCCGACGCGCACGACGCTGCCGTCGCGGACGCCGGCCCGGCTCACCTTGTGGCCGTCGATGAGGATGCCGTTGGTCGAGCCGAGGTCCTTGACCTCGATCCGCAGGTCCTGGTGGCCGCTGGCGCTGGTGAGGCTCTCGACGGCGAACTCGACGTGGCGGCGGCTCACGCCGGGGTCGTTGATCCGGACGTCGGCCTCGGTGCCGCGGCCGACGACCAGGCCGGGCGGGGTCAGCGGGTGCTTGGTGTTGTTGATCTCGAGGACGGCGCGCGCCCGGCGCACCTGAGTGTGCGTGGCGTTGCTCTGCACCCGGGCCTGCGCGCGGCTGCGGATCCGGAAGCGCCCCGTGACGAGGTCTTGGGCCGGCTCGAAGTCGATCGCGATCGGGCCGGGGAACACGTAGCCCTGCGCGTCGGCGTGGTCCTGCACCTGGTGGGTGAGCTCGTCGGCCAGCGCCGTGTCGTACGGCGAGAGGCGCTCGAGGTCGCTCGGGCTGAGCTCGACGTGGAAGTCGTTGGGCACCATCCGCCGCTCCCGCGACAGGATCTGCGCGTTGTTGTCGCACTCGCGCTGGAGGGCCGCCGCGATCTCCACCGGCTGCACCGCGGAGCGGAAGGCGCGCGCGAACGCTCCGGAGATCATGCTCTCCAGGCGCTGCTCGAAACGTTGCAGGCCGCCCACGCCGCCTCCTCTCATGTCGGGTCCGCGCCGATGGCAGGACTCAGTGCCGCGCTGTCCGCGGGACGTCTCGACTGTATCGGGGCGGCACGCCGCGACCCGGTACCCGTGACCCGCCGAACGGGAGACCGTCGTCTGCGTCACTTTGTTGCCGGTCCGGCTGCTGGGCTAACCTTGCCGGGCTTCACGCGCGAGTGGCGGAACGGCAGACGCGCTGGCTTCAGGTGCCAGTGTCCGAAAGGGCGTGGGGGTTCAAATCCCCCCTCGCGCACGTGTGAGGGCCCGTCTTCGTGGCGGGCCTTCTCCCATTTACGGCAGCAGGTACGCCGCCGGCAGCGCGAGCGCGACGAACCGCGCGGTGCGCCCGGCCAGGCACACGGCCGCGAACTCCCAGCGCCGCTGACCGGCGGCACCGGCTGCGAGGCTGACCGCGGCCAGGGGCGGCAGGCCGAGCACCGCCGCGGACAGCACGAGGGTGTGTCCGGTGCGCCGCGACCGGAGTGCCTCGGCGACCCGCGGCGTCCAGCGGGCCTCCCTCCCGCTCCGGGCGCCCTGCTCGGCGTGTCGCCGGACGAACCGCCCGCGGCCGAGCCGCGCGGCCTCGAAGAGCACGAGCTTGCCCGCGGTCTGGCCGACGGCGAGCGCCAGCACGACGAGCAGGGCGACCGGAGTGGCGGTGCGGCCGGCCGCGACGACGGCGTACACCTCGGCGTTGACGACGGGGACCAGCGCCGACATGGCGCCGTACGCCAGGGCGAACAGGGCCTCGGTGGCGTCGGTCATCGGCCGTCCCTCTCCAGCAGGGCGACGACGCGGGTCGCCGACCAGACCTTGACGGCGGCGACGACGACGGCGAGCAGCAGTCCGAGCGCGTAGGCCCCGAGCAGGATCGCGACCACGGCGCCGGCGGTGTTGGCGGCCTTGGCGAGAGGCGACCAGTTGACGCGCCAGACCAGGTCGTCGACGAGGTGGAAGTCGTTCGGGCTCTTGACCGGCCAGCACAGGAACGCCAGCGAGAGCATCGTGTCGAGGACCATGAACGACAGCAGGAAGACCACGGCCAGGGGCAGCACCCCGGGGACGTGTGCCACGAGTCCCACGCACAGGACCGCCGTGCACGCGCGGTCGCTGACGATGTCGAGGACGGCACCGAGCCGGGTCTCCTGGTCGAGGCGGCGCGCGCACCAGCCGTCGAGGATGTCGCCGACCCAGTAGACGGCGTACGCGAGTCCGAGCAGCGCGAGGTCACCCGAGGTCACCGCGACCGCACCGAGCCCGACGGCGACGACGGTGCGGACGAGGGTGACGAGGTTGGGGACGGTCCGGACGGGGCCGAGGGTGGCCGTGGGGACGCGGGTGGGCTGAGCGAGTGTGGTCATGCCTCGACGGTCGCCGGGACGGGCCCGACGCGGATCGGCCCGGAGTGCCGCGGCGACCGGTACCCCGGTACCGATCTGTCCACGGGACGGGGACAGCGGGCCCGCGGTCACCCAGACTGGTCGCGTGATCCGACGACGGTGGCGCCTGCCCGATCCGCACGTCGTCCGCCGGGTTGCCTACGGGGTGGCCGGCGCCGTCACGGTCCTGTCCATGCTGACGTCGGCCGCTGCCGAGAGCGAGACGGACTCGTGGTTCGCGGCGCTGTTCATCCCGGTCGCGGTGCTCCTGTCGCTGCCGCGACGCGAGTGGCGAGCGCCGGCACTGGCGGCCGGTGCGGCCGTGGTCGCCGCCTTCACGCCTGATGCCGTCTTCCTGTGGCCGGCCGTGGCCGCCCTGGTCTTCGTCGCCGTCGCCGAGGACCTCCGGGACCCGGCCTGGATCGGCTGGATCGGTGGCTTCGCCGGGTCGCTGGTCTCGCTTCAGCTGTTCCAGTTCGAGTCCAATGCGGCCCCCTTCCTGGCGACCTGCGTCGGCGGCGGGCTCGGACTGCTGCTCCGGACGTGGATGCGAGCGCAGGAGCTGACGGGCGAGGCCGAGGAGCTGCGGGACCACGCGGCCTGGCTCGAGCAGCGCACCGCGGTGGCCCGCGAGCTGCACGACGTGGTCGGCCACCACGTCACGGCGATGGTCGTGCAGGCCGAGGCCGGGAAGGTCGGCGACCCGGAGGACGCGCTGACCGCGATCGGGGAGCTGGGTCGGACGGCCCTGGCCGAGCTGGACTCGCTGGTCGTCCACCTCCGCGACCCCGGCGCACCGATGACGGTGAGCGCGCCGCCCCGCCTGCTCGACATCGACGAGCTCCTGGCGGCACCGTTACGGCGGGCCGGCACCGAGGTCGAGGTGCGGCTCGGCGCGGACCTCGAGATCGACGACGCGGACGTCCTCACGCTCTACCGGGTCGCCCAGGAGGCGTTGACCAACGTCGCCCGGCACGCGGGTGCGCGGCACGTGTGGGTCGACGTGGGACGAGTGGGTCCCGCCGTCCGGCTCCGGGTCAGCGACGACGGCGGCGGCCTCCCGGCCGAGCGTCAGCGGGGGTCCGGGCTGCTCGGGATCGAGGAGCGCGTCTCCGGCCGCAGCGGCAGCGTCGAGCTCACCGACCGGCCCGGCGGCGGCACCATGCTGACGGTCAGCCTCCCCGTGGCCGCGGCATGAACGGCGGCATGAATGGCGGGCCGGTGCGGGTCGCGGTGGTCGACGACCAGCAGCTCGTCCGTGACGGGTTCAGCCTCATCCTGCGCTCCCAGCCGGACCTCGAGGTCGCCGTCGAGGCGGCCGACGGCCAGGCCTTCCTGGACGCGGTGCGCGCGGACCCGCGCATCGACGTCGCCCTCGTGGACATCCGGATGCCGGTGCTCGACGGGCTCGCGGCCACCAGGGCGCTGGCGGCGCTGCCCCACGCACCCGCGGTCATCGTGGTGACGACGTTCGACGAGGACGCCTACGTGCTCGACGCGATCGCGGCCGGGGCGCGTGGGTTCCTGCTCAAGCGCTGCTCGGCGGGCGAGCTGGTCGCCGCCGTACGGACGGTCGCCGGCGGCGGCTCGATCCTCTCGACCGACGTGACCGAGGCCGTGCTGGCGCGGGTGCGCTCGTCCGGTCCCGCGTCCGTGGCCGACCTCTCGGGGCACGCGCTGACCGACCGCGAGGTGGAGGTGCTCGCCCTCGTCGGCGCCGGGCTCAACAACACCGAGATCTCGGCGCGGCTCCACCTGTCGATGAGCTCGGTGAAGACGCACGTCGGCAACGTGCTCGCGAAGACGCAGAGTCGCGACCGGGTGCAGGCCGCGATCCTGGCGATCCGCGCCGGCCTGACGCCCTGAGCGGCACCGGCGACTCACAGCGGACGGACAGGTTCAGCACGTCGTCGCCTCAGGCTCGACGGACACGCTCCTCCCATGAGCGATGACACGTCCCCCGCCAGCGGCAACCGCTGGGAGTCCACCGACGCACCCGCCGAGGCACCCGTCGACGACGACGCCGCCGCCAGCCCGTCGCGCCACCACCCTCGCGCTTCTCGCGAGCGCGGGCCGGCGTCGCTGCCGGTGCTGCGGCACTCCTGGTGGCGGTCGGGCTCGGCGGCTTCGCGGTCGGCCGCGCGACGGCGGGCGGCGACGGCGAGCCCGTCATCCAGCAGGTCGGCTTCCAGCAGGACGGCGACGGGGACGGCGACGGCCGCGGCTTCGGCGACCGGGACGGTGACGGCGACCACGGGTTCCCGCCGGAGGGCGGCCTGCCTCCCGGCGCACCCGACGGCACCACCCCGGACGGCACCCCGGACGGCACCACCCCGGACGGCTCGGACACATGACCGTCGTCGACGTCCCGTCGACGCCCCTGCCACGCCTGGACCGGACGAGGACCGACGGCGCCGTCCGGTTCGGCGCCGCCGCGCTGCTCTCCACGGCCCTCGGCCTGGTGAGCGCCTGGTGGATCCAGGACCAGGTCGCCACGTTCACCACCGCCGGCGGCGGGCTCTTCACCGCGGCGGGCCAGCTGACCGGGCTCGTGGCCAGCGTGCTGCTGCTGGCGCAGGTCGTGCTGATGGCCCGCGTCCCGGTGCTCGAGCGGGCCTTCGGCCAGGACTCCCTGGCCCACGTGCACCGGCTCGTCGGCTTCACGTCGTTCAACCTGATGCTGGCCCACGTCGGGCTGGTCACCGTCGGGTACGCCGCCGGCTCGCTGTCCGCGAGCCCGGGCGAGCTCTGGGACCTCACCGTCGACTACCCGGGGATGCTGCTCGCCGCGGCCGGGAGCCTCTGCCTCGTCATGGTCGTCGTCACCAGCGTCAAGGCCGCCCGCGGCCGGCTCCGCTACGAGTCCTGGCACCTGCTGCACCTCTACGCCTACCTGGGCGTCGGGCTCGCGCTGCCGCACCAGCTGTGGACCGGTGCGCAGTTCACGACGCACCCGTCCCGCACCGCGTTCTGGTGGGGGCTGTGGGCCACGGCCGCCGGGGCAATCGTGGTCTGGCGGCTCGGCGTCCCGGCGTACCGCTCCTGGCGCCACGACCTGCGCGTCACCTCGGTCGTCCGTGAGGGCGCCGACGTGGTGTCGGTCTACGTCTCCGGCCGGGAGCTGCACCTGCTGCCGGTCCAGGCGGGCCAGTTCCTCTCGTGGCGCTTCCTGGCCGGCCCGGGCTGGTCGCGCGCCCACCCCTACTCCCTGTCCGCCGCGCCGGACGGCCGCAGCCTGCGGATCACGGTGAAGGACCTCGGCGACGGCAGCCGGGCCCTGGCCCGGCTCAGGCCCGGCACCCGCGCGGTGTTCGAGGGACCGTACGGGCGGCTCAGCCCGCGCGTCCGGACCCGCCGCAGGGTCGCGCTGCTCGGCGCCGGCGTCGGGATCACCCCGCTGCGCTCGCTCGCCGAGGGACTGTCGTACGGACCCGGCGAGGTGGTCCTGGTCCAGCGGTACGCGGAGCAGCCGCTGTTCGCCCGGGAGCTCGAGGTCTTGGCCGCGGAGCGGGGCCTCGAGGTCGTCG
The DNA here is from genome assembly GCA_963815335.1 of uncultured Actinomycetota bacterium. Classification (GTDB taxonomy): domain Bacteria; phylum Actinomycetota; class Actinomycetes; order Propionibacteriales; family Nocardioidaceae; genus Nocardioides. Next base: position 262,923 of record CAWFGL010000013.1, on the reverse strand, counting down.
AGGTGCCCGGCCACCGGGGGAGCCCCGGCACGAGGGCCGAGGACCTGCTCCGGCACGTGCCCGACCTCGCCGACCGCGACGTCTTCGTGTGCGGCCCGGAGGCCTGGGTGGCCGACGTCCGCCGGATCGCGACCGCCGCCGGCCTGCCGCCGGAGCACCTCCACGTCGAGACGTTCCGGTGGTGACGAGATGAGACGCCTCGTCCTGTGGTTCTCGAGCACGGTCACGACCGTCGTACTGCTCTTCGGCTACCACACCTCCACCCAGGGGGTCGCCGCCCCGGCCACGAGCCAGGAACCCGTCGGCGCCAGCCTGCCGAGCAGCTCGACGACCACGACCTCGGGCTCGTCGGGCTCGTCGGGCTCGTCGGGCACGGGCGCCGCGCAGACCGTGACCGGCGACGTGGTCCAGACGCGGTGGGGTCCGGTCCAGGTCCAGGTCTCCACATCGGGTGGTCAGATCACCTCCGTCGAGGTCCTGCAGTACCCGTCCGGCAACGGCAAGGACGTCGAGATCAACGACTACGCGCTGCCGGTCCTCGTCGACGAGACGCTGTCGACCCAGAGCGCGGACATCGACATGGTCAGCGGGGCCACGGTGACCAGCGTGGGCTACGTCGACTCCCTGCAGTCGGCCCTGGACCAGGCTGGGCTGTGAGCGTCTCCGTCGGGGCGCCGACGCGCTACGTCCAGCACGTCATGGGCATGCCGGTGAGCCTGGCGCTCCGGGGGCGCCACGTCGACGACGCGGCGGCTCGAGACGCGTGGGCCGAGGCGATGGCGACGCTGGACGACGTCGACCGCGTGTTCAGCACCTACCGGGACGACTCGTTCGTCTCCCGGCTCGCCCGGGACGAGATCGCCCTCGACGACTGCCCGCCGGAGGTCGCCGAGGTGCTCGCGCTCGGCGAGATGGCCCGCGTGGGCTCGGGCGGGGCCTTCGACGTCCGGCACGGACCGGCCGGCCGCACCGCCCTGGACCCGTCCGGGGTGGTCAAGGGCTGGGCCGCCGAGCGGGCAGCGCGCCCGCTGCGTCGTCTGCCCGGCACCGACGTGAGCCTGTCCGTCGGGGGCGACGTGGTCTGCCACGTCGCGGACCGACGGTCGCCCGCCTGGCGGATCGGCATCGAGGACCCGCACGACCCCCGGCGCGTGGTCGCCGTCGTCCCCGTGCGGAGGGGAGCAGTCGCGACGTCCGGGCTGGCTCGTCGGGGGGCGCACATCGTCGACGCCCGGACCGGCCAGGTGCCCAGGTCGGTCGCGTCCGTGACAGTCGTCGCCGAGGACCTCACGTGGGCCGACCTGGACGCGACGGCGGCGTTCGCCCAGGGACCGGACGCGTTGCGCTGGCTGTGCACCCGGCCCGGCCGCTCCGGCGTGGTCGTGTGGGCGGACGGGCGCCGCGAGCTCGTCCAGGGTCCCAGCTGAAATTGTCCGTCGTCGACGGGAACCTTTTGCACCCGCCGCTGCGACAGTGAGGTCATGGGTGTGATGGCCGCGGACGAGCGCAGCGACGCAGCGCTCCTCCAGGCCACGGCGGACGGCGACCACGTCGCCCTCCACGAGCTCTACGAGCGGCACGCACCGTGGCTCTACGCGCGGCTGCTGCGCCGCTGCAACGACCGCGAGGTCGTGCTCGACGTGCTCCAGGACAGCTTCGTGGCGCTGTGGCGCGAGGCCGGCTCGTGGCGCGGTGAGGGAGAGGTGGCGGGCTGGCTCTGGGGCATCGCGTTCCGCCGCCTCGTCTCGAGGCTGCGCTCCCGCAAGGACGTCGTCCTCCTCCCTGACTGGGAAGGGACGCCACTCGTCTCCATGCCGGCCGCCGAGGACCAGGTGCTGGTGGGGGTCGAGTACGGCGACCTGGCCGGGGCGCTGCGCCGGCTCTCGCCGGAGTTCCGAGCGGTGGTCCAGGCCGTGGTGCTCGACGGCCTGACCACGAAGGAGGCGAGCCGGCTCCTCGGGGTCCGGCAGAACACCGTGAAGACGCGGCTGCACCGGGCCAAGGCCCAGCTGAGGCAGACCCTGGCCGACGGAAGCCCGATGGAGGGATGGCGATGACCTCGCAGACCTGGCACGCGAACGGGGAGCTCCTCGGTGCCTACGTGGGTGGCTCGCTGGCCGGCTGGGAGGCGGCGTCGGTCGAGCAGCACCTCGGGGCCTGCGCGGACTGCCGCTCGGCGGTCGCACCCCTGGTCGACGCCGGCGCCCTGCGTCTCGCCTGGGAGGGGGTGCGCTCCGAGGTGGAGCGGCCCGCTCAGCCGGCCGTGGTCAGGCTGGCGCGCCGGCTCGGCCTCAGCGAGCCCGCGTCGGTCCTGCTCACGGCGTCGGCCGCGATGCGCACGGCCTGGCTGACGAGCAGCGTCGTCGCGCTGGGCTTCGCGTTCGCCGCGTCGAGGTTCTCCGGCGGCGAGCGGCTCTGGCCGTTCCTGCTGATCGCACCGCTGATCCCGGTCCTGGGCGTCGCCGCGTCCTACGGCCCCGCGACGGATCCGCTCGAGGGCCTGATCGTGACCTCGCCGTACGGCCGGGTCCGGTTGATCCTGCTGCGCACCCTCGCGGTGCTGGCGATCAGCCTGCCGATGGCCATGCCCCTCGGGCTCTTCCTCCCTGGACCCACCTGGGTTGCCGCGGCCTGGCTCGGGCCCGCCCTGACGATGATCCCGGTCCTCCTCGCGCTGGCCGCCTACACGGGACCGCGGGCCGCTGCCGGCGTCATCGCCATCGCGTGGTCGGGAGTCGTGCTCGGCTCGACGCGGCGGCTCCCCGCGACCTGGCCCGTCGACGCCGAGCGCCAGCTGCTCTTCCTCGCCCTGGCCCTCTGCGCGCTCCTCGTCCTCATGCTCCGCTCGCTCCGCACCCGTCAGATCGGAGCCGCGCTGTGAACCCCGTCGACCTCTCCGGTGTCAGCAAGAAGTACGGCTCCACCGTGGCGTTGTCCGACGTCTCGGTCGCGTTCGGACGAGGCGTCACCGGGCTCCTCGGACCCAACGGCGCCGGCAAGACCACGCTGCTCAGGATCGTGGCGACGGCCATCGCCCCCGATCGCGGCGATGTCCGTCTCCTCGGGCGCGACCCGCTCGGTTCGCAGGCCGAGCTGACGGAGATCCGTCGGCACCTCGGCTACCTCCCGCAGGAGCTGGGACTGCCGTCCGACATGACGACGTTCGGGTTCCTCGAGTACGTCGCCGTGCTCAAGGAGTGGAACGACCGGACCGCACGCGCCCGGGAGGTCCGCCGGGTGATCGAGCTCGTCGACCTCACGGACTGCACGTCGAAGCGGGTGACCCGCCTGTCCGGCGGCCAGCGCCGTCGGGTGGCACTGGCCCAGGCGCTGCTCGGGGCACCCCAGGTCCTGGTGCTGGACGAGCCGACCACCGGCCTCGACCCGGCCCAGCGAGCCACCCTGCGCCGCACTCTCTCTGTCATCGCCACCGATGCCGCGGTGCTGCTCTCGACCCACCAGACCGAGGACGTGGCGGCCCTGTGCGAACGGGTCGTCGTCCTCGCCGGTGGTTCGGTTCGCTTCGACGGGTCGGTCACCGACCTCGTCGCCACTTCGTCCGGCCAGGTCTGGCTGTGCGACGAGCCCATGGACACCGGTGTCGCCACCTGGCGCACCGGCACAGGTCGGCATCGCGTGGTCGGGGGCCCACGACCACCCGGTGCCGAGACGGCGGAGCCCACGTTGGAGGACGCCTACCTGCTGATGCTCGGGGACCACGCCCCTGCGGCGCTGCCCTGACGTCAGAGCTCACCCCGTCACCCAAGGAGAAGAGTGATGACCTCTACCGACTCGTCCCTGAACACCGCCGGGCCCAGCATCGGGACCATGGCCAGGATCGAGGCACTGCGCCTGGCCCGGCACCCGGTCTTCGTGATCGCGAACCTGATCAGCTTCGGCTGGGTCGTGCTGTTCGCCGTCCAGGCGACCGACGCCGAGCCGCCGAGCGACCTGATGTCGTGGCCGGTGATCCCGGCGTTCTTCGTCGGCCTCACCAGCCTGGTGCTCATGGCGCGCCAGACCCGGTCCACCGAGGCGGCCGCCGAGGCGATGCACGCCGCGCCCGGCACGGAGGCGCAGCGCACCCTGGCGCTCGCCCTGGCCTGCCTCGTCCCGTTCGCGCACGGTCTGGCGTTCGTGGTGGCCGAGATCGCCGTCGCAGGGATCACGAAGCCGGACCCGGCGGAGTGGTGGTTCGGCACCCTGCCGAACCTCGAGGTGCTGGCGAGCCTGGTGGCCCTCGCTCCGGTCGCCTGCCTGGGAGGAGGCCTGCTGGGCGTCCTGGTCGGCCGCTGGCTCCGGTTCCCCGGGGCGGCCGCGGTCGTGGTCCTCGTGATGGTCGTGGTCTGCATGCTCGGCATGTATCCCAGCGAGGAGACCAGCCACCCGGTGCTGCGGCTGTTCGCCCCGTGGGCCACCTTCCACTCCGGCACCAACGAGGAGGACGGCACCCAGGTGCTGTACGGCGGCAGCCCCTACTTCTACCTCGGCTACGTCCTCTGCCTCTGTGCCGCGGCCGTCATCGCGGCGATGTGGCACGACCGGGTGGCCCGCACGCGCGAGCTGCGGCTGACGTTCGTCGCCGTGGTGGTCGTGGGTCTCGCGGCGCTCGGCCTGGCCATGACCACGGGGACGACGGACAACCGTCGGTCCGACCCCGTGGCGTCGTTCGACGGCACGTAGTCCGGGATGCGCTTCTGGTACGTCAGGCGCGGGGTCTCGTGGGCCCCGCTCCTGGCGTCCTGCGTGCTCGGCGCGGTGGCGGCCGTGGCCGTCGGGCGATGGCCGGGCACGGCCGGTGTCCTGCTCCCCGCGTCGCTGGCCCTGGCCACGGCCGGTGCGGCCTTCCTGTTCGACGAACCGGCCACCCCGGTCGTCGCGGTCAGCCCGCGGGGCGCCGGGTGGCGCTGGTCGAGCCGGGTGGGTGCGGCCGTTGTCCCCCTGGGCACGTGGGTGGCGATCGTCCTGTTCGTCCCGACCGGGGTCGGCGTCCATCGACCGTCGTGGGCGTTGGCGGGCCTGGCGGCCCTGTCGCTCGTGGTCGGCGGCGCTGCCTGGTGCTCACGACACGAGGTCGACGACCCGGGGTCCGCGGTGGCCGCGGCCGTCGTCGGCGCCCAGCTCGTCCCCCTCGTGCTGGCGCCGGTGGCCGGGTGGCAGCCGATGCTCCCGCTCAGCGAGTTCGGGACCGGTCTCGTGTGGTTCTGGGCGGCGGTCGCCGCCGTGGGCCTCGGTCTCGTCGCGTGGGCGTTCAGACCGGGCCTGCGTCGAGCTGGACCTGGATCCGTGCGGACCCTCAGAGCCCGAAGGTGAGCCCCAGGCCGACTCCGGCCACCACGACGCCGAGCAGCAGCCACGGCGACAGCGGGTTGCGGCCGTGGATCGCGAACCCGACGCCGATGGCGATCACCGCGAAGGCGCCGGCGATCAGGTTCAGCCCCACCCGGGCGGCCGTGTGGTCGGTGTCGACGAAGATCGCGGCGATCACCAGCCCGGCCGACAGGTGCAGGATCGTCGTGGTCGCGAGCGCGGAGGCGACGGTCCGCTGCACCCGGGTGAGCGCCCGGTCGTTGACCTGGCGGACCGGGTTGTTGGGGTCCATCAGGTGACGCGCGCGCTTGACGGGTGCCGGGTCCTCCATGGGACCAGTGTCCTCGTGGCGCTTGGCCCGGTCGGACAGGGTTGTCGCATGCGGATGGCAAACGTTCTCGACACCGTGCTCGACCGATCGGTGGTGCTCGGCTACAGCAAGGTCGGGTCCGCGCTGCGCAAGCGGTGGTGGCCGGACGACCCGGAGCCCGGGTCGCTGGCAGGCAAGCGGGTGCTCGTCACCGGCGCGACCTCCGGGATCGGCGAGGCGATGGGCCGGTCGTTCGCCGACCTCGGCGCGACCGTGCACCTGCTCGGTCGCAACCCGGAGAAGGTCGCGGCCGGCGCGAGGGACCTGCGCCTGCACAGCCCGACCACCGAGGTGGTCGAGGAGGTCTGCGACGTCGGGGACCTCGACGCCGTCCGCGCCTGGGCCGTGGACTTCGCCGTCCGGGTGCCCGAGCTGCACGGGCTCGTGCACAACGCCGGGACGATGACCGACGAGCGGCAGGAGAGCCCGCAGGGTCACGAGCTCGCGCTCGCCGTGCACGTGCTCGGGCCGCACCTCATGACCGAGCTGCTCCGGCAGCCGCTGGCCGAGGCCGGCGGCGCGAGCGTCGTCTGGATGAGCAGCGGCGGCATGTACGGCGCGAAGCTGTTCGGCGACCCGGACGACATCGAGTACCGCCGTGGCGACTACAAGGGCGTCCAGGCCTACGCCCGGACCAAGCGGATGCAGGTCGTCATCGCCGACGCGTGGTCGCGCCGGCTCGGCACCGACGACGTGCGGGTCGAGTCGATGCACCCCGGCTGGGTCGAGACCCCCGGCGTCGCCACCCACCTGCCGACGTTCAACCGGATCAGCCGGCCCGTCCTCCGCGACAGCGAGGACGGCGCGGACACGGCGGTGTGGCTGGTGGCCACCCGCCCGGACTCGACGCCGCCGCACTTCTGGCACGACCGCGCGCAGCGCCCGACGACCTTCGGCCGGCAGCGCGGGCCGGAGCCGACGACCGTGCGCCGGTTCCTCTCGTACGTCGCCGAGGTGACCGGCACGCCCGACACCTGGGGCTGACAGACTGCGCCGCATGAGCGCGGGCGACCAGGACACGCTCGCCGACCCCCTGCGGTCGCGCTGGAGTCCGAGCGTCTTCGACGATGCGCACGTCCTGGACACCGAACAGGTCACGACGCTCCTGACGGCGGCGCGCTGGGCGCCGAGCTGTGGCAACGCCCAGCCGGCGCACTTCGTCGTCGCCGAGCGCGGGAGCGCGGCCCACCAGGTGCTCGTCGGGCACCTCTCGCGGGGCAACTCGCGCTGGGTCCCGCGCGCCTCGCTGGTCCTCGTGGTGGGCGCCCAGTTCGCCCCCGACGAGGAGGGCAGGGGCGGGTACAAGCCGATGCACGCCGACTACGACACCGGCCAGGCCGCCGCGCACGTGACGCTGCAGGCGATCGCGATGGGCCTGGTCGCCCACCAGTTCGCGGGGTTCGACAAGGAGGCCGTCGCGGCCGACCTCGGTGTGCCGCCGTACGTCCGGCTCCTCGCCGGCATCGCCGTCGGGGTGCGCGGCGACCCCGCCGACGTCGCCGCGGAGGACGCCGAGCGCGACGACCGCGTGCGGCGCCGGGAGCCCCTCGCCGCGCGGGTGCACGGTGACCGGTGGGGCGTCGCGTGGCCCGGACTGGAGGCGTGACCGTGCGCCGGATCCTGACCGTCGGGCTCGTCGCCTTCATCGCGTTCGTCGTGAACTTCCCGATGGCGCACTCGGCCTACCTCGACTGGCAGCTCGACCGGCGCGGGGTGGACGTGGTGGCCGAGGTGACCGACACCCGCACCGTCGGGGACGACTTCCTCGTCCAGTTCACCGTGCCCGCGGACGACGGGCGAGCGGAGTTCGTCGGCGCGATCGCCGAGGTCGACCAGTCCGCCTACGACGACGCGCGCCAGACCGAGCAGCTCCGGGTCACCGTGCTGCCCGACGACGGTGGCGTGTTCGAGGCCGAGGGCCAGGTCCCGAACCGCCTCGGTCTCCTCATCACCGTCGGCGCCGACGTGTTCCTGCTCGCGATGATCCTGCTGGCGCTGCGGTTCCGCAGCGCGATGCGGGTCGAGCTGGTGCTGCGTGCCACCGAGGACCTCGAGCGGTGCCCGCCCGGCTCGCGGCTCGACCGGATCGAGGGGCAGCGCTACCTGGTCAGCGGCGAGGTCGCCGAGATCCTCGACGACGAGGTCGTCCTCGACCTCGGCGACCGCCGGGTCCGCGTGCTGCTCGACGGTCACGCCAACCCGGCCGGCTACGAGCAGCCCGTGCGCGCCATCGGCTACATGGTCGCCTGACCCATCCGGACGACGATCGGCAACGGAGAACAGACATGGGAAACCTCGGTGACTTCAGCGCGCGCTCGCTCGACGGGCAGGACGTCGACCTGTCGGCGTACGACGGGCAGGTGCTGCTCGTGGTCAACACCGCGTCCCAGTGCGGGTTCACCCCGCAGTACAAGGGACTGCAGCAGCTGCACGACGACTTCGCGCCGCAGGGCTTCCACGTGCTCGGCTTCCCGTGCGACCAGTTCGGCAACCAGGAGTTCAGCGACGACGCGGAGATCGCGACGTTCTGCGAGAAGAACTTCGGCGTGACGTTCCCGATGTTCTCCAAGGTCGACGTGAACGGCTCCGAGGCGCACCCGCTCTTCCGGTGGCTGCGCAAGCAGAAGGGGGGCCTGCTCGGCGACAAGATCCGCTGGAACTTCACCAAGTTCCTCGTCGCGAAGGACGGCCGGGTGATCGGCCGCTACGGGCCGACGACGACGCCCGGAGAAGATCACCGGCGGACATCGAGAAGGCGCTGGCGTCCTGACCCGCCGAACGGGTACCGCAGCGCGGTGACCACCTTCAGCGCGACCAAGCACGCCGTGGCCGTCGTCGAGGCGGACCAGCAGGAGATCTGGGCGGCCCTGGTCGACCCGGACCTGATGGCCCGGCTGACGAAGTACGTCAAGCGGATCACGGCGGACGGCGACACGTGGCGCTGGGAGCTGTCGGGGCTGGAGGTGCTGGGCCGGTCGATCGCACCGTCGTTCACCGAGCGGATGGTCTTCGAGGAGCCGGACCGCATCGAGTTCCACCACGACCCGCCCAACCGGCGCGAGCCGGCCGGCGTGAACGGCTGGTACGCGCTCACGCCGCTGGACGACGGCACCACCCGGCTCGAGACCGACATGTCGATCTGCGTGGATCTCCCGCTGCCGCGTCTCTCGGCGAAGGCGGTCGAGCGGGTGATGCGCTCGGTGCTGGACTCGATGGGCGACGGGTTCAGCGCCAACCTGCTGACGCACCTCGGGGCCTCCGAGCGGAACGCGTGACCTTGCTACTTGCTCGTAACCGACACCGGGCGTGAGGCTGAAGCCGTGTCCGTCACCGCGTCGTCCTACTCGATCACCATGCGGCTGCACACGCTGCCCGACCACGGAGTCGTCGGGCAGGTCGCCACGGCGATCGCCGCGGCCGGTGGGGTGGTCACCGCGATCGACGTCGCCGAGTCGACCCGGGAGCGGCTGGTCGTCGACGTCACCTGCTCGGCGGCGGACGCCGACCACGCCTCCCGGCTCGAGGAGGCCGTCGACGCGGTCGACGGCGTCGAGGTCTACAAGGTCAGCGACCGCACCTTCCTGCTGCACATCGGCGGCAAGATCGAGGTCACGTCCAAGGTCCCGCTGAGGAACCGCGACGACCTGTCGATGGCCTACACCCCGGGCGTCGGCCGGGTCAGCATGGCGCTGGCCAAGAACCCCGACGACGTCCGGCGCCTGACGATCAAGGGCAACTCGGTCGCCGTCGTCACCGACGGCTCGGCGGTCCTCGGCCTCGGCAACATCGGTCCCGGCGCCGCGCTGCCGGTGATGGAGGGCAAGGCCGCGCTGTTCAAGCGGTTCGCCGACATCGACGCGTGGCCGATCTGCCTGGCCAGCCAGGACACCGACGAGATCGTGCGCGCGGTCGAGATGATCGCGCCCGGCTTCGGGGGCATCAACCTCGAGGACATCGCCGCGCCGCGCTGCTTCGAGATCGAGCGGCGGCTGCGCGAGAGCCTCGACATCCCGGTCTTCCACGACGACCAGCACGGCACCGCGATCGTCGTCCTCGCGGCGCTGACCAACGCGCTGCGCGTGGTGAAGAAGGACCTGGGCGAGATCGAGGTCGTGGTCTCCGGCGGCGGGGCTGCGGGCACGGCGATCGTGACGCTGCTCCTCGCGGCCGGGGTGACCGACGTCGTCGTGTGCGACCGCGACGGCGCGATCTGCGCCGGTGACGAGAAGCTCTCCGAGGCCCACCGGGAGCTCGCCGAGGTGACCAACCCGCGCCGGGTCCAGGGTGACCTGCAGGCGGCGCTGCACGGGGCGGACGTGTTCATCGGGGTCAGCGCGCCGGGTGTGCTGAAGCCCGAGTGGATCGCCGACATGGCGGAGCGCGCGGTGGTCTTCGCGCTCGCGAACCCCGACCCCGAGGTCGACCCCGTCGAGGCGGAGAAGTACGCCGCCGTCGTGGCCAGCGGACGGTCCGACTACCCCAACCAGATCAACAACGTGCTCGCGTTCCCCGGCGTCTTCCGGGGACTGCTCGACGCGCGCGCCCGCGACGTCACCATCGACATGCTGCTCCGGGCGGCGGACGCGATCGCCCACGTCGTCCGCGACGACGAGCTGAACCCGAACTTCATCATCCCCACCGTGTTCCACCCCGACGTGCCCAAGGCGGTCGCCGCGGCGGTCCGAGGTCAGGGCCGACCCGACACCTGAGCCGACACCTGCCGCGGCCACCAGAACCGGTCCCCCAGCAGCAGCGCCAGCGCGGGGACCAGCACGGTGCGGACCAGCAGCGTGTCGAGCAGGACGCCGATGCAGATGACCGTGCCGAGCTGGGCGAGCACCACGAGCGGCAGGACGCCGAGGACGGCGAAGACCGCGGCGAGCAGGATGCCGGCGCTGGTGATGACCCCGCCCGTGACGGTGAGCGCGCGGAGCATGCCGTCGCGGGCGCCGTGGTCCCGCGACTCCTGGGCCGCCCGGGTGACCAGGAAGATGTTGTAGTCGACGCCGAGCGCGACGAGGAACAGGAACGACAGCAGCGGGACCCCGGAGTCCAGGGCCTCGAAACCGAGCACTCCGGTGAAGACCCACCAGGCGATGCCGAGGCTCGCCGCGTACGTCGCCAGCACGGTGGCGACGAGCAGCAGGGGCGCGACGACCGAGCGCAGCAGGAGGAGGAGCGAGCCCAGGACCAGCGCGAGGATCAGCGGCAGGATGACCTTGCGGTCCCGCGCCGCCGAGGTCGTCTCGTCGAGGGACGTCGCCTCGGTGCCGGTCACGTACGTCTCGTCGTACGACGCCAGGGACTCGCGGAGGGCGAGGACCGTGTCCGAGGCCGCGTCGCTGCCCGGCTTCGCGGCGACCACCGCGTCGATCTGGGCGATGCCGGCAGCCTCGGCGCTGATCGCCGCGGCGTCCACGCCCGCGGTGCGCTCCACCGCGCGAAGGACCTCGTCGGCGTCGGCGCGGGTGAGGACCTGGGCGGGATCGGTCGCCCCCGCCGGGAAGGACTCGGCGAGCCGCTCGGCCGCGGAGATGGCCTCCGGCTCGTCCAGGAACTGGTCGGCCTGGCTGAGCCCCTGGTCGATCCGCAGCAGGCCCACGGACATCAGCGCCAGCAGGACGAGCGCTCCGGTGACGAAGGCGGCCGGCCGCCGGGCGACGCGCTCACCGACCCGGCCCCAGAACGAGCTGGTGTCGACGAGTGCCGGCTCGCCCTGGTGGGGGACCCGCGGCCAGAACACCCAGCGACCCGGCAGCACGAGCGCCGCGGGCAGGACGACCAGGGCGAACGTCGCGGCGACCACCACGCCGATCGCGCACGACAGGCCGAGGCCCCGGGTGGTGGGGACCAGCGACAGGAGGAGGGTCAGCAGGCCGAGCACCACGGTCGTCGCACTGGAGAGGATGGCCTCCGCCGTACGCCGCACCGCGGTCGCCATGGCCGCGTTCCGCGACTCGGTGCCGCGCAGCTCGTCGCGGTAGCGGGCGATCAGGAGCAGTGCGTAGTCCGTCCCCGCGCCGAAGACCAGCACCGAGAGGATGCCGACGGTCGAGGCGTCCCAGGCCACGTCGAGGGCGGCCATCACGTGGGTCGCCAGCACCGCTGACAGCCGGTCGGCGACACCGACCACGGTGAGCGGGACCAGCCACAGCACGGGGCTCCGGTAGGTCAGGATCAGCAGGACGGCGACCACCGCGGCGGTCACCGTCAACAGTCGGGTGTTGGCGCCGTCGAAGACCGCGGCGAGGTCGGCCTCCACCGCGGCCGGCCCCGTGACGCGGGCGGTCACGCCGTCAGGAGCGGCGGCGGAGAGATCGGCTCGCAGCTCGGTCACGCGGTCGGCGACCTCCTCGGCGCCGGTCTCCGTCACCGGCACCACGGCGATGGCGGCGGTGCCGTCCTCCGCCCGGGTGACGGCGGCGGCACCCTGCGCAACGGCGCCGAGCTCGTCCGCGACGGCACTCAGCTCCTGGAGCCGGGCGTCGTCGATGCGGCCCGAGTCGGCGGTCCACAGGACCACGGCGGTGCTGCCCTGCTCGTCGGGCAGCTGCTCCCGCAGCTCGACACCGGAGGTGCTGTCCAGGCCGGTAGGGAGCGCGTCGACGGCCTTCTCGTCGTGCTGGGCCTCGCCGAGCAGGGTGAAGGCGAGGACCGACAGGAGGACGGGGACGAGGGCGACGAGCCAGGCGGTGCCACGGCCGGTGATCACGCTGATGAGGCGCGGCGGCGCGTCTGCGGTGGTGGTGGGCACACCTTGTCCTTCGTTGGGAAGCGCTCGGCGGTTGCCTTCCGCACGCGATTCGTCAGTCTCTCGCGCGCGGTCCCGGCGACGTCAGGGCGGGTCAGCCGCCGCCCTGGCTGGCGTACAGCGCGGCTCCCACGATGCCGGCCTTGTTGAGGAGCGTCGCGGGGACGATCTCGGTGTCGATGCGCAGCAGCGGCAGGAACTCGTCGGCCCGCTTGCTGATCCCGCCGCCGACCACGAAGAGGTCGGGGGAGAACAGCAGCTCGAGGGTCGAGTAGTAGGTCGTGAGCCGGTCCGCCCACGCGGCCATCGACAGGCCCTCGCGCTCGCGGGCGCTGTTGGCCGCGCGCGACTCGGCGTTGTGCCCGCCGACCTCGATGTGACCGAGCTCGGAGTTCGGGACGAGGACGCCGTCCTGGACGAGTGCCGAGCCGATGCCGGTCCCCAGCGTGGTCACGATGACGAGGCCCGACCGGCCGCGCGCCGCGCCGTACCGCACCTCGGCGAGGCCGGCGGCGTCCGCGTCGTTGACGACGTGCACCTCGCGGTCGGTGGCCTCGGTGAACAGGGCGTCGGCGTCGGTCCCCACCCACGCGGGGTCGATGTTCGCCGCCGAGCTCACGACGCCGTGCCGGACGACGCCGGGCACCGTGATCCCGACCGGGCCCGCCGACCGGGGGAACCGGTCGAGCAGCTCGACCAGCACCTCCGCGACCGCCTTCGGCGTCGACGGCTGCGGCGTCGCGATCCGCTCGCGGTCCCCGGCGAAGTCACCGGCCTCCAGGTCGACCGGCGCGCCCTTGATCCCGCTGCCCCCGAAGTCGATCCCGAACGGCATCTCCATCCCCGCACGGTAACCGTTGTCGCGGGGAGTACGTTCCAGCAGTGCTCGTCCCCTTCGACCCGACCGCGCGGGTCCACCTCGGGGTGGTCGCGCTCGGCACGCCGGCCCGGCTGGGGGAGTGCCTCGAGTCCCTGCGCACGCACCAGTCCCGCCACGACTTCGTGGTCAGCGTCTGCGTGAACGCCGACCGGATGACGCCGGGACCGCTGACGGTCGAGGTCCCCGCCGGGATGCGGGTCGAGCGGCCGGCGGCGAACCTCGGGTGGGGCGCGGGGCTGGCCCGGCTGCGGGGCCTCGCGGACTCCGAGTACTTCGTGTGGGTGCAGGACGACATGATCCCCGAGCCGGGCTGGCTCGACGCGCTGGTCGACGCCGCCGACCAGCACTCGCAGGTCGCTGTCTTCGGGGCGCTGAGGGTGGACGACGCGGGCGACGTCGTGCTGCACAACGGGGGCATGGCGCGTCCGCCCGGCCGGGTCGACGGCTGGAACGAGGCCGACACCACCGTCGACGAGACGCCGAGCGAGGTGACGGTGCTCGACTGGGTGACGAGCAAGGGCTGCCTGACGCGCACCGCGGTCTTCGACGAGGTCGGTGGACCGGACCCGCGGCTGTGGCCGCTCAACCACGTCGACAAGGACTTCAGCACCCACGTCCGCTGCCACGGCTGGGACCTCGCGCTGGTGCCGTCCTCCCGGCTCCGGCACGTGGGGAGCCAGTCCTCGCCGTTCTCCTTCCGCGAGTTCCTCACCGACTGGCGGGACGGCTGGTTCGACCGCCGGTGGGCCGGGCCCGCGACGGAGCTCGCCGGCCGGACGTCGGGGGTGGTCGAGCACCCGTGCGCCGAGTGGCGCGAGGAGCGACCCGACCTCGTCGAGGCGCTGTCCGGCCGGGAGGCCACCAAGATGCTGGTGCCGTTCGCCCGGGCCCGGGCGGCGGCCGAGGAACGCCGGGAGCAGGAGCTCCTGGGACGCATCGCCCAGCTCGAGGCGTCGCTCGCCGAGCGAGACCTCACGGTCGCCGACCTCGAGGGACGGCGCCGGCGGCTGCGCCGGCGCATCGCCAGGCTCGAGCGACGCCTTGAGAGAGGATGACGCCGTGAGCAGCCCCCCGAGCGCGTCCGGCAGGCCCGACCAGGCAACGGTGACCGCGACGGGAGAGTCGGTGCTGCCCACCATCGACGGCGTCGTCACCCGGCGGCCGGTCGAGCACCTGGACCACCGGGGCGCGCTCTTCGAGGTCTTCAACGGCGAGACGGACGCCGACTTCTGGCAGGGCCCGGTCGTCTACGCCTACCAGTCGTCGGTGCTGCCGCGGCAGATCAAGGGCTGGGCCCGGCACGAGGTCAAGACCGACCGCTACTGCCTCGCGTCCGGCGAGCTGCTCGTCCTCCTGCACGACACGCGCGCGGGCTCGCCGACGAACGGCCGCACCCAGGTGGTCGTGCTGTCGCCTCGCAGCGTCCGGATGGTCCGGATCCCCGCCGGGGTCTGGCACCTCCTGGCCAACCTCGGGGGCGAGGAGGCGCACGTCGTCAACTACCCGACCGAGCGCTACCACCACGACGCCCCCGACCGGTTCCTGCTGCCCTGGGACAGCGACGAGATCCCGGTCGACGTCCAGGGCTACCTGCCGAAGTTCTGAGCCGAAACTCGTTCGCTCCGCAGCGCCACGGGTGAAACGCTCGAGCGGTGCCCACCCGCCTGACGTCCGAGCAGCACCTCGACGGCCTCCGCGCCGCCGTGGTGGCGTTCGTGAGGTACGCCGAGCGGGCCGGCCGGGCCGCACCGGTCCCGACGTGTCCCGACTGGACCGTGCTGGACCTCGTCGCCCACCAGGGCATGGTGCACCGCTGGGCGGCCGCGATCGTGCGCGGCGCCGTGCCCGGCAACGACGAGGTCGCCGGCTTCGAGGCGGCGGGCCGTTCCGCCCCGGACCCGCTCGGCTGGTTGCGCGACGGCGCGCTGTCGGTCACCGGAGCGGTGAGTGACCCGGCACGGGGGCCCGAACCGCTCGTCTTCCTGAACGACGCACCGGGGCAGGGCTTCTGGGCGCGGCGGCAGTGCCACGAGACCACCATCCACGCCGTCGACGCGATGGCCGCGTCGCTCGGTCGCCCGCCACGCGCGGAGGAGACCTGGATCGACCCCGAGCTCGCCCGCGACGGGATCGACGAGCTGCTCGCCGGCTTCATGACGCGCCCACGCTCGCGACTGCGGTGCGACGAGGACGGGGTGCTCGCCGTCGTTCCGGATGACGCGGACGAGTGGTGGGAGGTCTCACTCGGCCCCCGTCCCGCGGTCGTGACCCGGCACCCGGCGCCGTACGACGAGGACGTCGACCCGGACTGGGAGCTCACCGGGTCGTCGGTCGAGCTGTACCTGCGACTGTGGAACCGGACCGAGGCCGCCGAGCACCCCGACGAGGGTGGCTGGCGGCACCTCACAGCCGTGACGTGGTCATGAGCATTTCCTGACGGACGACGATGAGTTGACCCGGCCCGCCGGGTCGGAGGAACTGTGACCAACGGAAACGTGATCGAGGCTCGGGGCCTGACCCAGACGTTCCACACGGGGCAGGGCAAGAAGAAGACACCGGTCCACGCGGTGGCCGGCATCGACCTGGACGTGGCGGAGGGCGAGGTCATCGGCTTCCTCGGCCCCAACGGCGCCGGCAAGACGACCACCCTGCGGATGCTGGTGACGCTGCTCCGGCCGACGGCCGGCAGCGCGACGGTGGCCGGCTACGACACCGTCCGCGACTCGGTGCAGGTGCGCCGGAGCATCGGCTACTGCTCCCAGGTCGGCTCGACGTTCAGCGGGGCGTACGCCGGGGACGAGGTCGTCGACCACGGGATGCTCTACGGGATGGGCCGCAAGGACGCGGTCGCCCACGGACAGGAGCTGTTCGAGCGGCTCCAGCTCGACGGTCTCTGGAGACGGATGCCGAAGAACATGTCGGGCGGCCAGAAGCGCCGGCTCGACATCGCGATGGCGCTGATCCACCGGCCGTCGCTGGTCTTCCTCGACGAGCCGACCACCGGTCTCGACCCGCAGGCCCGGGCCAACCTGTGGGACCACATCGCCGACCTGCGCGCCAGGCAGGGGATGACGGTCTTCCTGACGACCCACTACCTCGACGAGGCCGATGCCCTCGCCGACCGGATCGTGATCATCGACAAGGGCGTCATCGTCGCGAGCGACACGGCGGACGACCTCAAGGCGAACGTGTCCGGGGACCTCGTCGACCTCGAGGTCGGCACCGACGAGCACGTCGCGGTGGCGCGGGAGAAGCTGGGCACGATCTCGGAGTCGGTCGAGGTCGAGGGCCGCCACGTCCGTGGCCGGGTCGCGCGCGCCGGCAAGGTCGTGCCCGGTCTGCTGCGCGACCTGGACGCCTCGGGCGTCGGACTCGAGTCGATCGAGGTCATCCGCCCCTCGCTCGACGACGTGTTCCTGACCCTGACCGGCCGGTCGCTGCGCGACGCCGACGAAGCCGGCGGACAGTCCTTCGACCCCGACGCTCCCGAAGGAGAGAAGTGATGACGACGTTCCTGCGCGAGACCTCCATCGTCTTCCGCCGTCAGATCCGGATGAACCTCCGGCAGCCGGCGTGGGTGCTCATCGGCGTCATGCAGCCCGTGCTGTACCTCGTGCTGTTCGGCCCGCTGCTCAAGCCGCTGGTCGGCCAGTTCGGCACGAGCACGGACAACGCGTACACGTTCCTGGTGCCCGGCCTCCTCGTGCAGCTCGGCATGTTCGGGGCGTTCTTCGCCGGCTTCAGCCTGATCGGCGAGTGGCGCGAGGGCGTGATCGAGGCGGAGCGCGTGACACCGGCCTCGCGGTCGGCCCTCCTGGTCGGCCGCCTGAGCCGCGACGTCCTCCAGCTGTTCGTCCAGGCCCTGATCCTGGTCGGCCTCGGCTACGCGATGGGGCTGCGCGGGTCGGTCGGCGGCATCGTCCTCGGCATCGTGATCACCCTCCTCGTGGGCGGCGCCTGTGCCGCGGCCTCGAACGCCCTGGCCCTGACGACCAAGAGCGAGGACGTGATGGCGCCGGTGATCAACGTCGTGATGATGCCGATCCTGCTGCTCAGCGGGATCCTGCTGCCGATGACGATCGGCGCGGCCTGGCTCCAGCGGATCAGCGACTTCATGCCGTTCCGCTACATCGTGGACGCGGTGCGCGACGTGTTCGCCGGCAACTTCGGCGCCGACGCCGTCATGTGGGGCACCGGCTGGGCGCTCGTCCTCTTCGCGCTGGCGATGTGGTGGGGGACCGCGGTGTTCCGCAAGGAGACCGCGTAGCTCCGAACTTTACAAAGTGCTGCCTCTTGTCAAACCGCTTTACATCTGACACCTTGATGTCAAGCCAACCACGGAGGCACCACCCATGGACACCATCGCGAACTCGACCGTCTCGGCCAGCTCGACCGAGGAGTGGCACGACCACAAGCGCTACCTCTGGCTGATCGGGCTCGTCGTCCCGTCGCTGTTCTTCATCGCGTACGGCGGCTGGCTGGCCACCGGCTGGGGCGCCCTGTTCTGGATCGGCCCGGTCGTCGTGCTCGGCATCGTCCCGGCCATCGACCTGGTCGTCGGCCTGGACCGCGCGAACCCGCCCGACGACGTGATCGAGGCGCTGGAGAACGACAAGTACTACCGCTGGATCACCTACCTGTTCCTGCCGATCCAGTACCTCGGCTTCGTCTGGGCGATGTACATGATCGCCGACGGCGACCCGCTGGGGATCGGCGGCGACCTCGTCCTCTGGGAGAAGATCGGGCTCGCGATCTCGATCGGCATGATCGGTGGCATCGGCATCAACACCGCGCACGAGCTCGGTCACAAGAAGGAGAGCCACGAGCGCTGGCTGTCCAAGATCGCGCTGGCGCCGGTGTTCTACGGCCACTTCTACATCGAGCACAACCGCGGCCACCACGTCCGGGTCGCGACGCCCGAGGACCCGGCCAGCTCGCGGATGGGCGAGAACTTCTACCAGTTCTGGCCCCGCACGGTCGTCGGCTCCCTCCGGAGCGCCTGGCGCCTGGAGAAGAAGCGCTACGCCCGCAAGAAGCAGCACCCGTTCCGGCTCGGCAACGACGTGCTCAACGCCTGGCTGATGTCCGCGGTCCTCTGGGCCGGGCTGATCGCCTGGCTCGGCGTCGGCATCGCGCCGTACCTCGTCCTGCAGGCCGTGGTCGGGTTCTCGCTCCTGGAGATCGTCAACTTCATGGAGCACTACGGGATGCTCCGCCAGAAGGTCGGCATCGGCGACCGCGAGCGCTACGAGCGGGTCGACCCGTCGCACTCCTGGAACTCCAACAACATCGCGACCAACGTGCTGCTCTACCACCTGCAGCGGCACAGCGACCACCACGCGAACCCGACCCGGCGCTACCAGGCGCTGCGCGACTTCGAGGAGTCTCCGGTGCTGCCGACCGGGTACGCCGGGATGATCGTGATCTCGCTGTTCCCGCCGGTCTACCGGCGGATCATGGACCCGCTCGTGGTCAACCACTACAAGGGCGACCTCACGCTGGCCAACCTGTCGCCCCGCAAGCGCGACAAGCTGCTCGCGCAGTACCCGGCTCCGTCGGTGGATGCTGATGTCCGCGAGGACGCGATCAGCGTGGCGGCGATGAACCAGGTCGAGGTGCTGGCCGCCCGGTGCCCCGGCTGCGGCTACACCTACTCGGTCGACGCCGGCGACGAGCACGAGGGCTTCGCGGCCGGTACGGCGTGGGCCGACATCCCGAACGACTGGTGCTGCCCGGACTGCGGCGTGCGCGAGAAGGTCGACTTCGTGCCGGTCGACCGGGAGTCGGTCTCGTGAGGATCGCCGTGGACCGGGACAAGTGCGAGGGGCTCGGGATGTGCGAGTCGATGGCCCACGAGTTCTTCGAGGTCGACGACGACGACGTCATGCACATCCTCGACGAGTCGCCCGGCGAGGAGCACCGCACGAAGGTGCACGCCGCGGTCGAGTCGTGCCCGGTGCTCGCCCTGACCCTGTCGGGGTGATGTCATGACGATCGTGAGCAGCCGGCCCCTGACGATGCGCGAGCGCGTCATCGACGCGGCGGTCGTCCTGACCGCCGACGTCGGGTGGTCGGCGGTCACGATGGCCCGGCTGGCCGACCACGTCGGCGTGAGCCGGCAGACGGTCTACAACGAGATCGGCTCGAAGCCGCGGCTGGCCGAGGCGATGATCCTCCGCGAGCTGGAGCGGTTCCTCGGCGTCGTCTCGATCGCCTTCGACGAGCACCCGTCCGACCTGGTCGCGGCCATCCGTGCGGCGTCGCGCCGCGTCCTCGAGCACGCGCAGGACAACGCGCTGCTGCACGCGGTCGTGTCCGCGACCCACGGCGCCGACACCGAGCTGCTGCCCCTGCTGACCACGCACGCCGAGTCCCTGCTCTCGGCGGCCAAGGTCGTCGTCACGTCCCGCATCGAGCCGTACGGCATCGCGCTGACCGACGCCGAGCTCGACGCGGCGATCGACATGGTGGTCCGCGTCGTCCTCAGCCACGTCATGCAGCCGACCGACACCCCGGCCAAGACCGCCGACGACATCGCCTGGATCGCGCAGAGGGTGCTCCGTTAGGTCGCCGAGGAACGAGGCGACCTCACGAAGCTTCCTCTGCACTGGTGGTTGAGCAGCGAGTCGGGCTGAGCTTGCGAAGCCCGGACCGAGCGTGTCGAAACCTCCGCAGCGAAGGCTCGGACTCGACTCCACCTACGCGGCCGGCTCCCGGCCGAGCCCGCGCGCCTCGGCGAGCTCGCGGGCCTCGCGGAACGCGGCGGCCACGTAGTCGGGGATCTTCATGCCGCGCGACCGGGCCCAGAGGAGCTCGCGCTCGACGCGGGTGATCTGCTCGGCGAAGTCCTCGAAGCGGTCGGTGATGCCGAGCGTCTCCATGACGTCGCCGAAGTCGGCCTTCTGCTTGTCGTTGTTGGCGCCCACGGGCGCGAAGGACAGGCGGCGCATGATCCGGACCAGCAGCTTCTGCCACAGGGCCAGCTCGGACCAGAGGGCCCGCGCGGACAGCTGGTAGAAGGCGTAGTGCCCGGGCTCCTGGCGGCGGATCGGGCCGATCACGGTCCGGGCGACACCGAGCTCGCCCATGTCCATCACGCCGTCGTGGAAGAAGTTGTACGCCAGCACCGCCGAGCGCTCGGTGGCCATGCCGGTCACGTAGTAGAGCATCCGGCACACGTCCTGGAACGCGCCCAGGTGCGACAGGGCGCCGAGCACCTTGAGCTTGGTGCCGACCGAGTCGAGGTCGGCGTCCGCCGGCGCCCGGCCGAGGTGGACCTGCAGCGCGTCGAGGATCAGGCCGTGCCGGATCTCCTGCGGCTGCCACACGTCGGCGTAGAACACCCGGTCGATCTCGGGCGGGTCCGGGAGCATCGTGGTGAGCTCGAGGACGTTGCGGTCGACCTCGAGCTCGACGCGCGCCATGTAGTCGAGGACGTGGCCGAAGCGGGCCTCGAACTCGACCGGGTTGCGCACCGAGTAGTCGACGGAGTCCAGGTCGATCGGGGGATGCTCCAGCGCCAGCCGGTCGACGTGCTCGATGAGCCGTCGTTCGGCTGCCGAGCTCGCCGCGATCGTGGTTGACATCGGAGGTAAGGCTACCTTTCGGAGGTGTCCGGGTACGAGTCTGGTTCGGCGCCGGAAGTGGTCCGGATGGGTACGACGACCGGCCACGCCGTCATCGCCGCCGCGGTCCTGGGCTCCGGGATGGCGTTCCTCGACGGCACGGTCGTCAACGTCGCCCTCAGGACCATCGGCAACGACCTCGACGCGAGCTTCTCCGAGCTCCAGTGGGTGACCAACGGCTACCTGCTCTCGCTCGCCAGCCTGATCCTGCTCGGTGGCTCCCTGGGCGACCGGTTCGGCCGCCGGAAGGTCTTCGTCGTCGGGGTCGTCTGGTTCGCGGCCGCCTCCGCCCTGTGCGGCCTGGCACCGACCCCCGAGGTGCTGATCGCGGCCCGTGTCCTCCAGGGGATCGGGGGCGCGCTGCTCACCCCCGGGAGCCTGGCGATGATCCAGGGCGCCTTCGCCCACGACGACCGGGCCCCGGCGATCGGGGCCTGGTCCGGGCTGGGCGGCATCGCCGCGGCGATCGGACCGTTCGTCGGCGGCGGGCTCATCGACTACGCCAACTGGCGGCTGATCTTCCTCATCAACCTGCCGCTGGCCGCGCTGACCGTGTTCATCGCGATCCGGTACGTGCCGGAGACCCGTGACCCCCACGCGTCGTCCCACTTCGACTGGTGGGGCGCGGTGCTCGCGTCACTGGCCCTGGGCGGGACGACGTTCGCCCTCATCGAGTGGGGCGGCGTGCGGGCGCTCGTCGCCGCGGTCGTCGCCGTGACGAGCGCGGTGGCCTTCGTCGTGGTGGAGGGCCGCGAGGCCGAGCCGATGCTCGAGCTGGGCGTGTTCCGGAGCCGCACGTTCTCGGCCTCCAACGCGATGACCTTCCTCGTGTACGGCGCGCTCGGGGCGATGAGCTTCTTCGTGACCCTCGAGCTCCAGACCGTGCTGGGGTACAGCGCCCTGGCGGCCGGCGTGGCCTTCCTGCCGATGACGGTCGCCATGCTGTTCCTGGCCTCGGCCGGTGGCCGGCTCGCGACGCGGATCGGACCGCGCCTGCCGATGACCGTGGGACCCGTCGTGATGGGAGCCGCGACCCTGCTCCTCAGCCGCCTCGACGCGGACAGCGGCTACTGGCTCGACGTCTTCCCCGGTGCGGCCCTGTTCGGGCTCGGCCTCTGCCTGATGGTGGCCCCGCTGACCGCGACCGTCCTCGCGGCCGCGCCCGACGAGCACGCCGGCATCGCCAGCGGCGTCAACAACGCCATCGCCCGCTCCGGCACGTTGATCGCGGTCGCGGCGTTCCCGGTCGCCGTCGGGCTCGGCGGCGCGGACTACGACGACGCCGCGGTCTTCGACGCGGCGTTCGGCACCGCGATGGTCGCCTGCGCCTGCCTCCTGGTCGCCGGCGGGATCCTGTCCTGGCTGACGATCCGCAACACCGTCCTGGCTATCGACGGGCCCGCCCCGGAGCAGTAGGGTCGGAGCGTTCGGTGCGCATCACGAAACAGGGTGCACAATGCGCAACAAGGGTACGGCGACCGCCACCATGGTGAGGCTGCTCGAGCACGCCCGCTACGAGGTGCTGCCCACCGCCTCGGCGGAGGAGCAGGTGCTCGCGCACGTGCCCGTCACCACCGCGCTGACGGTGACCGCCTCGCCCAGCAAGGGGCTCGAGCCGACCCTGGCGCTGGCCGAGCGCCTGACGGCCGAGGGCTACACCGCGGTGCCGCACCTGGCCGCGCGGATGGTCAAGGACCGGGCCGAGCTGGAGGCGATCTGCGAGCGGCTGACCTCGCAGGGCATCGACAAGGTGTTCGTCCCCGGCGGCGACGCCGACCCGCCCGGCGACTTCCCCGACGCGCTCGCGCTGCTCGAGGCGATCAAGGACCTGGGGGCGCCGTTCTCGCACGTCGGGATCACCGGCTACCCGGAGTCGCACCCGACCATCAGCGACGACCTCACGATCCAGTCGATGTGGGACAAGCGCCGCTACGCCACCCACGTCGTCAGCAACCTGACCTTCGACCCCGAGCAGGTCGCGACCTGGGTCGCCCGGATGCGCAAGCGCGGCATCACCATGCCGCTGCTGCTCGGCATCCCGGGCCCGGTCGACCGCACCAAGCTGCTGAGCATGGCGACCAAGATCGGCGTCGGGGAGTCGACCCGGTTCCTCGCCAAGAACAAGGGCACCTTCGCGCGCCTCGCGGCCCCCGGCGGGTTCACCGGCGAGCGGTTCCTCGAGAAGGTCGCGCCGGCGCTGGCACCGCCGGAGATGCTCGTCGAGGGCCTGCACGTCTTCACGTTCAACCAGGTCGCGGCCACCGAGGAGTGGCGGCAGAACCTGCTGACGCAGCTCACTAGCGCCGCGCACGGGCGGTAGCGCGCGCTTCGCGCACGCAGAGAACGCACCTCGCTGCGTTGCCGTCGCTCGCAAGACAACCCCGGTATGGCTTCGCTCCGGCGCCTTGCGATGCACGCACTCTGAGCACGCGAAGCGGTGCGCCACCGCCCGCGCGCGACGCTACGGTCTGAGCAGCTCCTCGAGCGCGGCCTCGAGCTTCGCGTCGCCGGTCTCGACGACGGTCAGCGGCAGGCCCATCTGCGCCGCGGCGTCCTCGGCCAGCGCCCGCAGCTCGTCGTCCGGCTCCTGCGCCAGCCAGACCACGCGCGTGTAGTGCTTGAAGTAGTCGTCGCGGAGCTCCGGATAGCGGTCCAGCCCGAGCTCCCGGACCACCGTGCGCTCGAAGGACCGCACCAGGAAGTCGGTGAAGAGGTAGGTGCCGGGCTGCTCGTCGAGGAACGCCGCCAGCCGGGACTCGCCCGCGAACAGGTCGTAGCAGTGCAGCCCCGGCAGCCGGCGCAGACCGAGCTCGTCGCACACCGCGTCGAGGGCGCCGTACGTCCCGCAGTCGGCGTAGGCGACGGCGACCTCGTCGTGCTGCTGCGCGAGGGCGAGCGCAAGGGCGCGCACCTCGCCGGCGATCAGCTGGGGCTGGTTGTGCAGCAGGGGCGGCAGCGGGTGCACGGCGACCGGCCACCCGCGCCGCTCGACGATCTCTGCGGCCGGTTGGGAGATCGCCCCGCACGCGATCAGCGCGACCGGCTGCTCAGACCTTGAAACCGAGCTGGTCGACGAACCGGTCGTTGAACTCGGGGCGGTCGGAGAGCTCGACATAGGTCACCTCCTCCAGGAGGGCGGCCGCACCGGCGCGCTCGCGCACGGACAGCAGGGCCATCTTCGCGCCCTCGCCGGCCACGTTGCCGGCCGCGACGATGCGGAGCACCGGAAGCTGGGGCACCAGGCCGATCCGGACGGCCGACGCGGCCGAGAGGTAGCTGCCGAAGGACCCCGCGAGCAGCACCTGCTGGACGTCGGTGTGCTCGAGACCGAGCTCCTCCAGCAGCAGGGTCCAGCCCGTGGAGATCGCGGCCTTGGCGAACTGCAGCTCGCGGACGTCGCGCTGGCTGAGCACGACGCACTCGGCCGGGTCTGCGTCCGGGGTCGGCCGGTGCAGCACGAAGACCCGCTCCTGGCCCCGGTCGGACTCCAGGACGGTGAGCCGGTCGGCCAGCCCTGGCGCGATCTCCTTCGCGACCTCGTCGGTCACGAAGCGGCCGCTCGCGTCGAGCAGCCGCACCTTCACGAGCTCGGCCACGACGTCGACGAGCCCGGAGCCGCACAGGCCGATCGGTGTCACGTCGCCGATCACGCCGAGCGTGACGTCACCCTCGGGGTCGAGCTTGACCACCTCGACGGCGCCGTCGTCGGCGCGCATCCCGCACCGGATCGCGCCGCCCTCGAAGGCCGGGCCGGCCGGCGCCGCGGTGGAGACGATCTGGTCGCCGTTGCTCAGCACGATCTCGCAGTTGGTGCCGACGTCGATGAACAGCCGGGTGCGGGTGTCGCGGTCCATCCCGGACGCGAGCATGCCCGCGACGATGTCCCCGCCGACGTACGCGCCGAGGGCCGGGAAGAGCATGGCGCGGGCGCGTGGGTGGAGGGGCAGCCCGAGGTCGGCGGCCAGCACGACGGGCGGCTGGGCCACGGTCATGATGAACGGCGCGACGCCGAGCGGCTCGGGGTCGATGCCCAGGACCAGGGCGGTCATCGTGGCGTTGCCGGCGATCGCGACCTCGTAGACGTGGGCCGGGTCGACCTCGCCCTCCCGGCAGACCTGGTGGGCCAGCGAGGCCAGGGTCTCGCACGCCGCGACCCGCAGCCGCTCGGCCGCGTCGGGGTCCATCATCGTGGCGCTGATGCGGCTGATCACGTCGCCGCCGAAGGGCTGCTGCTTGTTGAGCATCGACGCCACCGCGACCGGCGTCCCGGTGACCAGGTCGAGCAGGGTCGCGACGACGGTGGTGGTGCCCAGGTCGTAGGCGATCGCGTACCGGACCGCCGTGGTGTCGCCGGGCTCGATGTCGATGAGCTCCTCGTCGACCACGACCGCGGTCACCTTGAAGCCCGCCTCGCGCAGCACCTTCGGCAGCCGGCGCAGCACGTGGAGGTCCGCCCGCGGCTCGAGGTCGTCGATCGCGGCGAGCACCCTCGCCAGGTCGGTCGCCTGGTCCTCGAGGGTCGGCTCGGCCAGCTCGACGTACCGCTTCTGGACGGCGGGCCGCAGGATCACCTGCCGGCCGACACCGACCGTCGCGGCCTTCGGCCTGGTGGTCAGCGGGGGGACGACGACGGCGTGGTCGCGGGTGGCACGGGCCAGGCAGGCCAGCCGCCAGCCGCCCTCGAGCTGGTCCCTGCTGAAGGTCCGCTCGTCGTGGCGGGTGACCGGCGTCGCGGGGGTGAGCTGCACCTTGCACTTGTGGCAGGTGCCGTGTCCGCCGCACGTGGAGTCGATCGCGATGCCGTTCCAGGACGCGGAGTCGAAGACGGTCACGCCGGGAGGGACGCGGATCTTCTTCTCGGTCGACGGCGCGGTCTTGTCCTCGACGGTGAAGGCGAGGTCGACCCGGCCGGTGCCGTCGTGCTCGACGGCCCCGGCACCGGAGCTGGCGATCAGCCCCTCGCGTCGCAGTGCGTCCGGGTCGAACTCCTCGACCGGGTCGGTCATGCCGAAGCAGCCGCCTTGGCGCGGTGCGCCGCGATCCAGGCCATGCCCCAGTCGTCGTGGTTGAGGAAGACGTCGGCCGCCTTCACCGACTCGACGATCTGCGGGGTGCGGGTGTCCATGATCGCGCTCGTCAGGCCGGCCGTCATCGCCATCGGCAGCCAGGCGGCGCCGAGGGTGTGCCGGTCGGGCATGCCGAACGAGACGTTGGAGGCGCCGCAGGTCATGTTGAGGCCGTGCTGGTCGCGGATCTGCCGCATGGCCTCCATGGTCACCAGCGAGTTGCCGGTGTCGGCGCCGATCGGCATCGCCAGCGGGTCGATCACGATGTCGGCCTTGGCGATGCCGTACTCCTCGGTGGCGACCCGGACGATCTTGCCGACCAGGTCGAGCCGCTTCTCCCACTCCATCGGGATCTCGTCGTGGTCGTTCGGCAGCGCGATCACCGCGGCGTCGTACTTCTTGACGAGGGGGAGGATCGCCGCCATCCGGTCGTCCTCGGCGGTGATCGAGTTGACCAGCGCCCGGCCCTGGTAGACCGACAGGCCCGCCTCGAGCGCCTCGACGACCGAGGAGTCGATGCAGATCGGCAGGTCGGTCAGGGACTGCACGAGCTGGATCGCCTTGGCCAGCAGCTCCGGCTCGTCGGTCAGCGGCACGCCCATGTTGACGTCGAGCACGTCGGCGCCGCCCTCGACCTGGGCCTTGACGTCGCGCTCGATCGCGGAGAAGTCACCGGCGCGCAGCTGCTCCTGGAAGATCCGGCGGCCGGTCGGGTTGATCCGCTCGCCGATGAGGCAGAAGCGGTGCCCGTGCCCCATGACGACCTCCTTGGTCGCCGACCGGAGCACGGTCTCCTGGGGCTCGGCCGTCACGCCGGCACCTTCGCGCGACGCTGGTTCATCAGGTCCTTGGCGCGCTTGACGCAGGCCGAGGCGTCGGCGGCGTAGCCGTCGGCACCCACCGCGTCGGCGTACTCCTGGGTGACGGGGGCGCCGCCGACCATGACGGACACCTTGTCCCGCAGGCCGGCCTTCTCGAGGGCGTTCATGTTGGCCTTGAACATCGGCATCGTGGTGGTGAGGAACGCCGAGAAGCCGACGATGTCGGGCTCGTGCTCCACGATCGCCTCGACGAACTTCTCCGGGGCCACCTGGACGCCGAGGTCGATGACCTCGAAGCCGGCACCCTCGAGCATGATGTTGACGAGGTTCTTGCCGATGTCGTGGACGTCGCCCTTGACGGTGCCCATGAGGAACTTGCCGATCGTCTCGATCCCGCCCTCGACCAGCAGCGGGCGGAGCCGCTCCATCGCGCCGGCCATCGCCCGGCCGGCGATGAGCATCTCGGGGACGAAGAAGTCGCCGCGCTCGAAGCGGGCGCCGACCTCCTCCAGCGAGGGGATGAGCGCGTCGAAGAGCAGCGTCTGCGGCTCCATGCCGAGCGTCAGTCCCTCCTCGGTCAGCTCGAGCACCCGCGGCGCGTTGCCGACCAGCGTCTCGTCGTAGAGGCCTTGCAGGACTTCCTCTGGACTGCTCATGCCGCGCCCTCCTTGGTGATCGGTGGTGCCGTGGTGCCGCGGAGCAGCTCGGTCAGCTCCGCAGCGTGGTGTGTCAACAGCCGGCCCAGCTCGTCGAACCGGGTCTCGAGTCGTTGGGTGGGGCCCGAGACGCCGACCGCGGCGACCACCTGGTCGCGCGGGCCGCGGACGGGGACGGCGATCCCGGCGAGCCCGACCTCGAGCTCGTCGACGGTGATCGCCCAGCCCCGGGAGCGGGTGCGCGCGAAGTCGGCGCGCAGCGCGGTGCGGTCGGAGAGGCTCACCTCGGTGGGGGTCTCCAGCGGACCGGCCGGCAGCTCGACCAGGTCCCACGCCAGGAACACCTTGCCGAGCGAGGAGCAGTGCGCGGGCACGTCGATCTGGGTCCAGTCGCGGGTGCCGAGCAGGAACTGCGAGTCGACCTGGGCGATCTGCACGACGCGCTCGCCGCGGGCCAGGCTGAGGTTCACGGTCTCGTGGGTGGCCTCGCCGAGCGCCTCGAGCATCGGACCGGCCAGCCGGACGAGGTCCTCGCCCGGGTCGTGGCGCGCGGCGTACAGCCAGAACAGGCCGCCGGCGACGTAGCTGCCGTCGTCGGTGCGCTCGAGCAGCTCGGAGCGCTCCAGCGCGGTGAGCATCCGGGAC
This sequence comes from uncultured Actinomycetota bacterium, assembly GCA_963815335.1. Taxonomy (GTDB): domain Bacteria; phylum Actinomycetota; class Actinomycetes; order Propionibacteriales; family Nocardioidaceae; genus Nocardioides. The sequence goes on along the minus strand of CAWFGL010000013.1, from coordinate 234,799 downwards.
GTCGTCGACTTGGGCAGGTCGCAGGCCTCCTGGAGGTCCGCGAAGGTGATCGGCTCGCCGGCCTGCACGACGGTCGAGACGAGCAGTGCGGCCCGGTCGAGCGCCTGCGTTCCGGTCGTCGCCATCTGCCCTTCCCTTGACCTCGTCGAGTGGGTTCCACATGATGGAACCCTGGTCCCACATGATGAGGCTAGGATCCCCGAGCCCCACCGGTCAAGCACAGCCGGTCACGCGCCACTGCCCCAGGAGAGCCCATGTTCGTCAACCGGATGCCGCGCTACGAGATCCTGTCCGAGGACGCGATGGCGACCCTCGACGTCGGCTGGCGACGGTTGATGACCGAGATCGGCGTCGAGTTCATGGACGAACGCGCGCTCGAGCTGTTCCGGCAGGCGGGCCAGAAGGTCGAGGGCAACGCGGTCTTCCTCGACCCCGACTTCGTCCTCGAGCAGGTGGCCAAGGCGCCGCGCGAGTTCGACCTCCAGGCCCGGAACCCCGAGAACTCGGTGCACATCGGCGGCGACTCGATGGCCTTCGGCGCCGTCTACGGGCCGCCGTTCGTCCGCGACGGCGACGTGCGCCGCGACGGGACGATGGAGGACTTCCGCAACTTCGCGCGGCTCGCGCAGTCCTTCGGGGTCCTCGACTCGGCCGGCGGTGTGGTGAACGAGCCGAACGACACCCCGCTCGACAGCCGGCACCTCGACATGACCTACGCGCTGCAGACGCTGACCGACAAGCTCTACATGGGCAACGTCGTGTCGGGCGTGAACGCCGCCGACACCATCGCGATGACCGAGATCCTGTTCGGCTCCCGCGAGGCGATCGAGGAGACGCCGGCGATCATCTCGCTGATCAACTGCAACAGCCCGCTGCGCTGGGACGACCGGATGCTCGAGTCGCAGTTCGAGTACTCCGCGGCCATGCAGCCGGTGGTGCTGACGCCGTTCATCCTGATGGGTGCGATGTCGCCGGTGACCATCCCCGCGGCCCTCGTCCAGCAGATCGTGGAGGCGCTCTCCGGCATCGCGCTCTCGCAGCTGATCCGGCCCGGCGCACCGGTCGTCTTCGGGTCGTTCCTCTCCAACATCGACATGCAGTCCGGGTCGCCGACGTTCGGCACCCCGGAGTCCGGCATCGGCCTGCTCTGCACCGGCCAGATCGCCCGGCACTTCAACCTGCCGTTCCGCACCGGCGGCGGCCTCACCTCCTCGCAGGTGCCCGACGCGCAGGCCGGCTACGAGGCGCTCATGACGCTGATGCCGACGTTCCTCGCCGGCGCCAACTGGGTGATGCACTCCGCCGGCTGGCTCGAGGGCGGTCTCGTCGCCGGGTTCGAGAAGTTCGTCATCGACGCGCAGATCGTCGAGATGCTCCAGCACGAGTTCACCCCGCTCGAGATCGACGAGGCGTCGATGGCTTTCGACGCCCACCAGGAGGTCGGCCACGGTGGTCACTTCCTCGGCGCGATGCACACCATGGAGCGCTTCCGCACCTGCTTCTACCGGCCGTTCCTCAACTCGTCGGACAACTACGAGCGGTGGATGCGCAACGGCGCCAAGGACACCGCCGCTCGCGCCGGCGACATCTACAAGCAGAAGCTCGAGGAGTACGAGCCGCCCCCGATCGACGACGCGATCCGTCAGGAGCTCGAGGAGTACGTCGTCCGCCGCCGCGCCGAGCTGGGGGACTGAGCACGCCCATGTCCGAGTTCATCCTCACCCTCGACTGCCCGGACCGCCCCGGCATCGTGCACGCGGTCACGTCGTTCCTGATGCGCCGCGGCGGCAACATCATGGAGAGCCAGCAGTTCGGCGACCAGCGCCAGAACCGCTTCTTCATGCGCATCCAGTTCGAGACCGCCGAGCAGGTCACCGCCGAGGACCTGCACGCCGACTTCGCGTCGACCGCGGCGGAGTACGCGATGGAGTACCAGCTCTGGTCGGCGAGCGCGCCGTACCGGACGCTGATCATGGTCTCCAAGCAGCTGCACTGCCTCAACGACCTGCTGTTCCGCACCAGCACCGGCGACCTGCAGATCGAGGTGCCGGTCGTGGTCTCCAACCACCTCGACGCCGAGCCCCTCGTGAAGTCCCACGGCATCGAGTTCCGGCACATCCCGGTCACCCCGGACACCAAGGAGTCCGCCGAGCGCGAGCTGATGGGGATCGTCGACGAGCTCGGCATCCACCTGGTCGTGCTGGCGCGCTACATGCAGATCCTCTCCGACCCGCTGTGCCAGGAGCTGAGCGGCCGGGCGATCAACATCCACCACTCGTTCCTGCCGTCGTTCAAGGGCGCGAAGCCGTACCACGCGGCCTTCGACCGCGGCGTGAAGCGGGTCGGTGCCACCGCGCACTACGTGACCGCCGACCTCGACGAGGGCCCGATCATCGAGCAGGACGTCACCCGCGTCGACCACACCCACAGCCCCGAGCAGCTGGTCGCCGCCGGCCGGGACGTCGAGGCGGCGGTGCTGTCCCGCGCGGTGCGCTGGCACTCGCAGACGCGGGTGCTCCTCAACGGCAACCGCACGGTGGTCTTCCGCTGAGAGGTCAGTGCCTCTGCGGAGGGGTGCGGTACGACGTCAGCGGCCCGGTGCGCGACGTCATCGACTGCCACTGCGAGCGGTGTCGCCGGTTCACCGGTCACCACCTGGCCGCCACGTCGGCGGCCGTCGACGACCTGGCCATCGACGACCCCGGCTCGCTGCTGCGCTGGTACTTCCCGGTCGCGGAGGCCGGCTACGGCTTCTGCTCCGCCTGCGGCTCGTCGCTGTTCTGGCGCTCGACCGTCGACGAGACGAGCTGGTCGATCTGCGCCGGCACCCTCGACCCGCCCACCGGCCTGCGGACGGTCGAGGCCTGGTGGGTCAGCCAGGCGAGCGACTACCACGTCCGTCCGGACCTGCCGGAGCGCGACAGGGAGTGATGCTCGGCGGTCAGTCGTCGCCGGAGGGCTCGTAGGTGAACGACGCGGACGCCTCGCGCACCAGGCCGACGACCGTGTCGAGGACGGTGCTGCCGCCGCGCCGGAGGGTGCGCAGCACGATCCGGCGCATGCCGAGGCCGGGGACGTCGAGCACGTCGACGCCGTCGGTCGAGAGCCGCTCGAGGGCGAGGGACGGCACGAGGGTGACGCCCTCGCCGGCCGCGACGAGGGCCAGGGCGTTCTCGAAGCTGTAGAACGTGTGCGCGCTCGAGCTCTCGCCGCCGAGGATCTTCTGCACCCGCCCGACGGCCTTGGCGTTGGCGGCCGTGGGGTCGACGCCGAGCCAGGGGAGGGCCATCCGGCCGAAGTCGACGACCTCGGTGTTGAGGAGCACGCCGGACGGGACGACCAGCTTCCAGGGCTCGTCGAGGAGCGGGGTGTCGTTCGTGCCGCGCGGCGCACCGGCGTCGGTCCCGGCGTCGAGCTCGACGGCGATCCCGTCGAGGTGACCCGACCGCAGGGCGCGCAGCAGCTCGTCCTCCTCCGCCTCCACGGTCTCGATCCGCAGCCCGGGGTGCCGCTCGCGCCAGTCCGGCAGCGCCGGCGACAGGATCGTGGTGAGGAAGGACTGGAAGCCGCCGATCCGGACCGTGCCGGTCACGCCGCCCTCGTCCTGGAGCAGCCGGGTGCGCGCGACCGCGAGCGCCCGCTCGACGTCCTCGGCCGCCTCGGCCAGCGTCAGGCCGGCCGGCGTCAGCACGCTGCCCGTGGGTGTCCTGGTGATCAGTGCCTGGCCGGTCTCCTGCTCCAGCCGGCCGATCTGCTGGGAGACGGCGGAGGCGGTGACGGCGAGCTCGTCGGCGGCCGCCAGCACGCCGCCGTACCGGGCGACGGCGAGCAGGAAGCGCAGTCGGCGCGGGTCGATCTCCACTTCACGAATGCTAAACCCAGAGTGAACAGAAGTGCGATTGCACTAATCATCTGACCGGCGCACGATTGAGCCATGTTCGCAGCAGCCATGGGATGGATCGGGACCGTGGGCACCATCGGTGCCTACGTGATGCTGAGCCGCGGCCGCTGGAACGCCACGTCGGTCCGCTACGGCGTCCTCAACATGATCGGCGGGCTCCTCGGCGCCACCGGCAGCGCGGCGTACGGCGCGTGGCCGAGCGTGTTCTCGAACCTCGTCTGGGCCGGCGTCGCCGTGCACTCGATCGTGATGACGCTGCACGCCCGGCGAGCGCCGAAGGCCGCCGTCGTCGAGCCCGAGGGGGAGGTCGCCACGGACCCGTGGCCCGACACCCTGACGATGCCCGCGATCCTGACCGCGGCCTGACGGTGCACTGACTGCCGGGTCGGCCAGGGGGTACGGTGCGGCCATGCCGGCGGTCAGCGACACGGAAGCGGCCCCTGCCGCCTCGGTCCAGTCCGTCGACCGGGCCCTGACGATCCTCGAGATGCTCGCCCGTGAGGGCGAGGCCGGGGTCACCGAGATCGCCGCCGACCTCGGCGTGCACAAGTCGACCGCCTTCCGGCTGCTCGCGACACTGGAGGCGCACCGCCTGGTCGAGCAGGACGGCGAGCGCGGCCGCTACCGGCTGGGTGTCGGCAACCTCCGGCTGGCCGGCGCCACGACCGCCCGGCTCGACCTCGTGACCGAGGCGCGACCCGTGTGCCGCCAGCTCGCCGACGACACCGGCGAGACGGTCAACATCACCGTGCGCAGCGAGACCAGTGCGCTCTACCTCGACCAGGTCGTCGCCGGGTCCTCGGCCGTGCACTCCCACAACTGGGTCGGCCAGCACATCCCGCTGCACGCCACCAGCAACGGCAAGGTGCTGCTGAGCGAGCTCGGGGACGACGAGCTCAAGAAGGCCGTGCTGGCGCTGCCCCGGGTGACCGACCGGACGGTGACCAGCCGCGCCAAGCTGCGCGCCGACCTGGCCCAGGTGCGGGAGGCCGGGTACGCCGTCGTCATCGACGAGCTCGAGGTCGGCCTGACCGCCGCGGCCGCGCCGATCCGCTCGGCGCACGGCGACATCATCGCCTCGATGAGCATCTCCGGGCCGACGTTCCGGCTCACGGAGGAGAAGCTCGAGGAGACGATCCCGATGCTGGTGGCGGCCGCGACGGAGGTGTCGCACCGGCTCGGCTGGGGTCAACGGATCTGACACAGAAGGGTCACGACGGAGTGCCGACCCTTGACGTGTGACCCAAGTCGCACCATTGTCCGGATCAGCAACATGTTGCGGACACCGCATCCTGTTGCACACCACGCAACAAAGGTGGGGTTGCGGAAGGGACGGGTCGGGTGCCGGAGCTGTACGTCGACGGATCGTGGGTGAGCGCGCTCGCCGGCGGTCGCCGCAGCATCCACTGCCCGGCGGACGGCACCCTGGTCGCCGAGATCGACGAGGCCGGCCCGGACGACACGGCGGCCGCGATCGGCGCCGCGCACCGCGCCTTCCACGACGGCCCGTGGCCGCACACCCCGGCCCGTGAGCGGGGTGACCTGCTGCTGAGGGTCGCCGACCTGCTCGAGCGCGACACCGCCCTGGTCGCCGAGGCCGAGTCCCGGGACACCGGCAAGCGGCTCGTCGAGAGCGAGTACGACGTCGCCGACGTCGTCTCCGTCTTCCGGCACTACGGCCGGATCGCCGCCGAGGACGCCGGCCGCAGCGTCGACACCGGCAACCCGGACGTCGTCAGCCGGGTCGTCCACGAGCCGATCGGCGTCTGCGGCCTGATCGCGCCGTGGAACTACCCGCTGCTCCAGGCGAGCTGGAAGGTCGCGCCGTGCCTGGCCGCCGGCAACACGTTCGTCCTCAAGCCGAGCGAGCTCACGCCGCACACGAGCATCCACCTGATGCGGCTGCTCGAGGAGGCCGGCCTCCCCGCCGGCGTCGGCAACCTGGTGCTCGGCGCGGGGCCCGAAGCCGGTGCGCTGCTCTCCGAGGACCCCCGGGTCGACCTCGTCTCGTTCACCGGTGGGCTGCAGACGGGACGCCGCGTGATGGCGGCCGCGGCGGCCACCGTGAAGAAGGTCGCCCTCGAGCTCGGCGGCAAGAACCCCAACATCGTCTTCGCGGACGCGGACGTCGAGGTCGCCCTCGACTACGCGCTGACCGCGGTCTTCCTGCACTCCGGCCAGGTCTGCTCGGCCGGCGCGCGGCTCCTCGTCGAGGAGTCGATCCACGACTCGTTCGTGGACGCGCTCGTGGAGCGGGCGAGGTCGATCCGGCTCGGCGGCCCCCACGACGAGAAGGCCGAGACCGGTCCGCTGATCAGCGCCGGGCACCGCGACAAGGTGGCGGCGTACGTCGCGGCCGGCGTCGCCGAGGGCGCGGTGCTCCGCTGCGGCGGGTCCGCCCCGGACGACCAGGCGCTCGCCGACGGCTTCTACTACCTGCCGACCGTCCTCGACGGCTGCACCAGCGACATGTCGGTGACGCAGGACGAGTCCTTCGGGCCGGTGCTGACGGTGGAGACGTTCACCGGCGAGGACGAGGCGGTGCGGATCGCCAACGACAGCATCTACGGGCTGGCCGGGGCGGTGTGGACGCGGGACGGCGGCAAGGCCGAGCGGGTCGCGGCCCGGCTGCGGATGGGCACGGTCTGGATCAACGACTACCACCCGTACGTGCCGCAGGCGGAGTGGGGCGGCTACAAGCAGTCCGGCGTCGGCCGTGAGCTCGGGCAGGCCGGGCTCGAGGAGTACCGCGAGACCAAGCACGTCTGGCACAACATCCGGCCCGCCGTGCAGGGGTGGTTCGGCTCATGACGCGGGAGCGGTACGACGTCGTCATCGTCGGTGGCGGCAGCGCCGGCTGCGCGCTGGCCAACCGGCTCTCCGCCGACAGCGGCACGAGCGTCCTGGTGCTCGAGGCGGGGCACTCGGACTGGAAGATCGACCCGTTCGTCCACATGCCGGCCGCACTCCCGTTCCCGATCGGCAGCCGCTTCTACGACTGGCGCTACGAGACCGACCCGGAGCCGCACATGAACGGCCGCAAGGTCTTCCATGCCCGCGGCAAGGTGCTCGGCGGCTCGTCCAGCATCAACGGGATGATCTTCCAGCGCGGCAACCCGATGGACTACGAGCGCTGGGCCGCCGAGCCGGGGATGAAGGAGTGGGACTTCGCCCACTGCCTGCCCTACTTCAAGCGGATGGAGACCTGCCTCGCCGGCGCCGACGACTGGCGGGGTGGCGACGGCCCGCTCGTGCTGGAGCGCGGCCCCGCCGAGAACCCGCTGTTCGCCGCGTTCTTCGCGGCCACGGTCCAGGCGGGATACCCCGCCACCGACGACGTCAACGGCTACCGCCAGGAGGGCTTCGCGCGGTTCGACCGCAACCTCCACCGGGGTCGACGTCTCTCGGCGGCTCGGGCCTACCTGCACCCGGTCCGGCACCGCAAGAACCTCGACGTCGAGACCCTCGCGTTCGCCACGAAGGTGCGCTTCGAGGGCAAGCGCGCCGTCGGTGTCGACTACCGCCGGGGCGGCCGCAACCGCACCGTCGACGCCGGTGAGGTCATCCTCTGCGGCGGCGCGATCAACACCCCCCAGCTGCTCCAGCTCTCCGGGGTCGGCGACGAGAAGCTGCTCGGCGGCCTCGGTGTCCCCGTCGTGCACCACTCGCCCGGTGTGGGGGAGAACCTCCAGGACCACCTCGAGGTCTACATCCAGTACGCCTCCAAGCAGCCGGTCTCGATCGCGCCCGGCCTGAAGTGGAGCAAGCGTCCCGGCATCGCCTACAACTGGCTGTTCCACCGGCGCGGGCTGGGCGCCACCAACCACTTCGAGGGCGGCGGCTTCGCCCGCTCCAACGACGACGTCTCGTGGCCCAACCTGATGTTCCACTTCCTGCCGGTCGCCATCCGGTACGACGGCTCGTCGCCGACCAAGGGCCACGGCTACCAGGTCCACATCGGTCCGATGTACGCCGACACGAGGGGCTGGGTGCGGATCAAGAGCCGCGACCCCAAGGTGCACCCGTCGATGCAGTTCAACTACCTGTCGACGCCCACCGACCGCCGCGAGTGGGTCGAGGCGATCCGGGTCGCGCGCGACATCCTCAACCAGCCGGCCTTCGCGCCGTACAACGACGGCGAGCTGTCGCCGGGTCCGTCGGTCGAGACCGACGAGCAGATCCTCGACTGGGTCCGGGAGGACGCCGAGACCGCGCTGCACCCGTCGTGCACGGCCGCGATGGGCGTCGAGGAGATGTCCGTCGTCGACCCGGCCACGATGAAGGTGCACGGCCTCGAGGGGCTGCGCGTCGTCGACGCGTCGGTCTTCCCGTTCGTCACCAACGGCAACATCTACGCCCCCGTGATGATGGTCGCCGAGAAGGCCGCCGACCTGATCGCCGGCAACACGCCGCTGCCGCCCGCCGACGTGCCGTGGTACCGCCACGGCACCAGCTCGCTCTACCCGCCCGGAGATCCGCGCAACCAGGAGTCCACATGACCGCGACCGCTTCCGCGACAAGTGCCAGCACCAGCAACGGCGACGCAGCGCTGTCGGTGAGGAACCTCTGGAAGATCTTCGGCAAGGGCTCCGACCGGATCATCGGCACGCCCGACGCCGACCTGTCCCGGGCGGACATGAAGGAGAAGACCGGCTGCGTCGTCGGCATCAAGGACGTGTCGTTCGACGTCGCGCCGGGCGAGGTGTTCGTCGTCATGGGCCTGTCGGGCTCCGGCAAGTCCACCCTCATCCGGATGCTCACCCGGCTCATCGACCCGACCGCGGGCGAGATCGTGATGGGCGGCCAGGACGTCGTCACGGCCAGCAGCTCCGAGCTCCGGGAGCTGCGCCGCACGCACACCTCGATGGTGTTCCAGCACTTCGGTCTGCTGCCGCACCGCCAGGTCCTCGACAACGTCGCCTACGGACTCGAGGTCCGGGGGATGGGCAAGAAGGAGCGCCGGGACAAGGCCGGCGAGATCGTCGAGCTGGTGGGGCTGAAGGGCTACGAGAAGTCCTACCCCGACCAGCTGTCCGGTGGCATGCAGCAGCGGGTCGGCCTCGCGCGAGCACTGGCCAACGACCCGGCGATGCTGCTCTTCGACGAGCCCTTCTCGGCGCTCGACCCGCTGATCCGCCGGGACATGCAGAACGAGGTGATCCGCCTCCACCGCGAGCTCGGCAAGACGATGGTGTTCATCACCCACGACCTGCAGGAGGCACTCAAGCTCGGCGACCGGATCCTCATCCTGCGCGACGGGGAGATCATCCAGATCGGCACGCCGGACGAGGTCGTGGCCAGGCCGGCCGACGACTACGTCAAGGACTTCGTCTCCGAGGTGCCCAAGTCGCACGTGCTCACCCTGAAGTGGGTGATGCGCGAGCCGAGGCCGGGTGAGTCGCTCGAGGGCCCGGCGCTGCCGGTGACGACGATCGTGCGCCAGGCGGCGCGCGCCGCGATCGCCTCCGACCATCCGATCCGCGTGATGGACGGCGACACGCTCCTCGGCGTCGTCGACGAGGAGGACATCATGCGCGTCGTCGTGGCCGAGGAAGAGGCGTGACCGAGCCTCCAGGGGCCTGGCCCCTCGTCTGGCGTCGCGCGACTTCGAGCGGGCCGAGAAGGCCAAGAACCCGACGCTCAGCCAGGCCCGGTCGAGCCTGGCGCCGCGCCGCCCGTGCACCGAGCACGAGAGCATCAGCCGCTGGATCCCGGCGACCGCGGTCGTCGCCGTCTGGATCGTCGTCTGGTGGTTCACCGACGGCAACGACACCCTGACGCTCCCCGGCACCTCGCGCACCGACCTGCACGACTCGCTGACCGAGTGGCAGAACGATCTCCTCGCCAGCCGGGACACCAACCCGTTCATGCAGTTCACCAACTCGATCGCCGAGGCGCTGCGCAACCTGGTCGACTGGCTGCAGCGGCTGCTCGTCAAGCCCAACCTGCCGCGGCCGGTGCCGGAGGTCGGCTGGCTGGGCGTCGTCGCCCTGGCGACGTACGTCGGCCTGGCGGTCGCCGGCTGGCGGATCGCCCTGCTGGTGCTCGGCTCGTTCCTCGCCTTCGGTGTCTTCGGCTTCTGGGGGGACGCCCTCGACTCGCTGATCATCACGGGCATCGCCGTGGCGATCACCATCGTCATCGGGATGCCTCTCGCGGTGCTGATCGGCACCAACCAGCGAGCGAACCAGGTCATCACCGTGGTCCTGGACCTGCTGCAGACCATGCCGACGTTCGTCTACCTGGCTGCCGGTCGTGCTGTTCTTCGGGATCGGTCCGAGCGCCGCCGTGGTCGCCACCCTGATCTACGCCCTGCCGCCGCTGGTCCGGATCGCCGGCTTCGGCATCCGCGAGGTGTCGACGACCACCATCGAGGCCACCGACTCCGCCGGCCAGACCTACTGGCAGCGGCTGCTCAAGGTGCAGCTCCCGATGGCGCGCAAGACGATCATCGTCGGCCTGAACCAGACGACCCTCGCGGCGCTGTCGATGGCCACCCTCGCCTCGTTCGTGAACGGCCCCGGCCTCGGCAAGCCGGTCCTCGCAGCGCTGCGGGTCAACAACGTGGGTGACGCGTTCGTGCCCGGTGCCCTCATCGTGGTGATGGCGGTCATGCTCGACCGGACCACGACGGCGGCGAGCGAGCGGGCCGAGAAGGTCGCCCGCGGACACGGCGGTGACCCGCGGCTGCGCCGGGTGCTGCTGATCGGTGGGGCGGTCGGCACGATCGTCGCGATCTACCTGTCGCGCACCTACAAGGGCCTGGCCGAGTTCCCCCTCTACGCAGTGGGGGGACCGGCTGGCGGACGTGGTCAACGACGTCACCGACTGGGTCACCGACACCTTCGACGGCGTGACCGGGGCGATCAAGGACGTCGTGACCTACGGCTTCCTGAACCCGATGCAGTCGCTGCTGGCCGAGTCGCCGTGGTACGTCGCCTTCGTCGCGATCGCCGCGCTGGCGTTCGTGTTCGGCGGGGTCCGCGCCCTGGTCAGCACCGTGATCTGCCTGGCCGGCATCCGCTACTTCGACCTGTGGCACGACGCGATGGTCACGCTGAACATGACGCTGGTCGCGACCGTGCTGGTGATGATCCTGGCCCTGGTCTTCGGCGTGTGGATGGCCCGCGACCGTCGGGTCGACATCGCGATCCGGCCCCTGCTCGACGCCGGCCAGACGATCCCGCCGTTCGTCTTCCTGATCCCCGTGCTGGCCCTCTTCGGGACCGACGCGCTTCAGCGCGATCGTCGCGGCGATCGTCTACGCCGCACCGGCCGCCATCAAGCTGGTGGCCGACGGCGTCAAGGCGGTCTCGCCGACGACGATCGAGGCCGGCCCGCTCCACGGGCCAGACCGCCTGGCAGGAGATCACCAAGGTCCAGCTGCCGATGGCCAAGGGCTCGCTGGTGCTCGCCGCCAACCAGGGCCTGCTCTACGTGCTCGTCGATGACCGTCATCGGCGGCCTGGTCGGTGCCGGTGCGCTCGGGTACGACGTCGTCTACGGCTTCGCCCGCAGCGAGGCGTGGGGCAAGGGCCTGGCCGCCGGCATCACCATCGTGCTGCTCGGCGTGATGCTCGACCGGATCACCCGGGCCGCCGCCGACCGACGTCGTGACGACGGTCCCGGCATCCGTCGAGCCTTCAACGTCCGGCTGCCGATCGGGCCGCCGCGGAGCTGACCGTCCACCTGACCACCGAACCACCACGCATTCGCACCACCCGAGATGAGGAGAACCGCACCATGAGAACTACCCGAAGCAAGGGTCTGCGACTGGGGGCCGTCGCCGCCGTCGTCGCGCTCCTCCTCTCCGCCTGTGGGGACGGAGGGTCGATCGACGACGAGACCAAGGCCAACGAGAACGCAGGCCGGCGAGGGCGGCGGCGACTGCGGCGAGCTCAACATGGCCATCAACCCGTGGGTCGGCTACGAGGCCAGCGCCTACGTCGTCGGCGCCGTCGCCGAGGAGAAGCTCGGCTGCAACGTCAACTACAAGGAGCTGAAGGAGGACGTCGCCTGGCAGGGCTTCGGCACCGGCGAGGTCGACGTCGTCATCGAGGACTGGGGTCACCCGGACCTGGAGAAGCCAAGTTCTTCGCGGAGAAGGGTGACGGCACCGCGACCGACTTCGGTCCGCAGGGCAACGTCGGCATCATCGGCTGGTTCGTCCCGCCGTGGCTCGCCGAGGAGCACCCGGACATCCTCGACTACAACAACCTCAACAAGTACGCCTCGGAGTTCGAGACGTCGGAGTCCGACGGCAAGGGCCAGTTCCTCGGCGCCGACCCGTCGTACGTGCAGTTCGACGAGGCGATCGTGGCCAACCTCGGCCTGGACTTCAAGGTCGTCTTCTCCGGCTCGGAGGCCGCCTCGATCGAGGCGTTCCGCAAGGCCGAGGAGAACAAGGAGTGGGTCATCGGCTACTGGTACGAGCCGCAGTACTTCAACGCCGAGGTGCGCGATGCAGCGGGTGGCGCTGCCGCCGTACACCGACGGCTGCCAGGACGACCCGGAGACGGTCGCCTGCGACTACCCGGAGACGATGCTGAAGAAGATCGTCGGCACGGAGTGGTCCGAGTCCGACTCCTCCGCGGTCGGCCTGGTCCAGAACTTCGAGTGGACCAACGAGGACCAGAACCTGGTCGCCGGCTACATCTCCGCCGACGGGATGTCCCGCGAGGAGGCCGCGGCGAAGTGGGTCGCGGACAACCCGGACAAGGTCGACGCCTGGCTCGGCTGAGCCCTGCTCGACGCAGCACTGCTCTGACGACCGGTGCCGGTCGATCCTCTCCAGGGATTGACCGGCACCGGGAGTCGGGCGCACACTGATCATGTTTCACATAGCGCACTACGGTGCGTAGTACGCAACAAGATTGACCATCTCTAGGAGTAGTCGTGGCAGACGTCCCCACCTCGGCCCGCTGCGTCGTCATCGGCGCCGGCATCGTTGGCAACAGCCTGGTGCACCACCTGGCCGAGCTCGGCTGGACCGACATCGTCCAGATCGACAAGGGCCCGCTGCCCAACCCGGGCGGCTCGACCGGCCACGCGTCGAACTTCATCTTCCTGACCGACCACTCGCGGGAGATCACCGACCTCACGCTCGACTCGGTCGAGCAGTACCGCGAGATGGGCGTCCTCGTCGAGCCCGGCGGGTTCGAGGTGGCCCGCACCGAGGAGCGGATGGAGGAGCTCCGCCGCCGGATGTCGTCGGCCAAGGCCTGGGGCATCGACGGCGAGCTCGTCAGCCCCGAGTTCGTCCAGGAGAAGGTGCCGTTCCTCGACAAGGACCAGATCATCGGCGCGTTCTGGCAGCCGAAGGTCGGCGTCGTCGACTCGCTGCGCGCCGGCACGATCATGCGCGAGCGCGCACTCGCGAAGGGCGTGCTCACCGTCGTCCCCAACGTCGAGGTGACCGACCTCGAGGTCGAGGACGGGCGGATCAGGAGGGTCGTCACGACCGGCGGCACGATCGAGGCCGAGACCGTCGTCATCGCCTGCGGCGTGTGGAGCCCGAAGATCGCGGACATGGCCGGCGTCAGCCTCCCGCTGGTGCCCGCCGTGCACCAGATGATCAGCGTCGGACCGTGCCCCCAGCTGTCCGAGACCGAGGGTGAGATCACCTTCCCGATCGTCCGCGACATGGACACCTTCTGCTACGAGCGCCAGCACGGCGCCGACATGGAGGTCGGCTCCTACGCGCACCGCGCGATCCTCATGGAGCCCGAGGACATCCCCTCGATCGAGCAGTCCAAGCTCAGCCCGACCGAGCTGCCGTTCACCTCTGACGACTTCGACCCGCAGCTCGAGCAGGCCTACGAGCTGATGCCGGAGCTGCTCGGCGCCGAGGGCGCCGAGATGCGCTACGCCATCAACGGCCTGCTCTCCCTGACCTGCGACGGGCTGCCGATCCTGGGCGAGAGCGACGTGGCCGGTCTCTGGACCGCCGCCGCGGTCTGGATCAAGGAGGGCCCGGGCGTCGGCCGTGCCGTCGCCGAGTGGATGACCCACGGCTACAGCGAGATCGACGTCAGCCACAGCGACATCGCCCGCTTCCACGAGCACCAGAAGCGCCGCGAGCACACCCGGCTGCGCACCACCGAGTCCTTCATCAAGACCTACGGCATCGTGCACCCGGCCGAGCAGTACGAGTCGGACCGCAACCAGCGGCTCTCGCCGATGCACGACAGCCAGCAGAAGCTCGGCGCGTTCTTCTTCGAGACCGCCGGCTGGGAGCGCCCGCACTGGTACGAGTCGAACGCCGACCTCGTCGAGCAGTACGGCGACGCCGTGATGCCGCGCGAGCACGAGTGGGACTCGCGCTGGTGGAGCCCGATCATCAACGCCGAGCACCTCCGGATGCGCGAGGCCGCCGGCGTCGTCGACCTGACGGCGTTCCAGATCTTCGACATCGAGGGCGCCGGCGCGCTCGACAGCGTGCAACGCACCTGCGTCGCGCAGTGCGACGTCGCGGTCGGCAAGGTCATCTACACGCCGGTCCTCGACGGCAACGGCGGCTTCCGGTCCGACCTCACGGTGATGCGGCTCGGGGACGACCACTTCCGCGTGGTCACCGGCGGCGCGCACGGGCCCGCCGACCGCAAGTGGTTCCGCGACCACCTCGTCGGCGACGCGACCCTCACCGAGAAGACCGACGACGTCTCGACCATCGGCCTCTGGGGCCCGAAGGCGCGCGACGTCCTCGCCTCGCTCACCTCCGACGACGTGTCGGACGAGGGCTTCGGCTTCCTCACCTGCCGCGAGATCACGGCGGCCGGTGTCACGGTGCTCGCCTCACGGATCTCGTACGTCGGCGAGCTGGGCTGGGAGCTCTACGTCTCGTTCGACGACGCGGCCACCCTGTGGGAGGCGCTGCTCGAGACGGGTGACTCGCACGGCACACGGCCGGTGGGCATCGGCGTCTACGGCACGACGGGCCGCATCGAGAAGGGCTACCGGGCCTACGGGTACGAGCTCGACGGCGAGCGGACGATCACCGAGGCCGCGATGCAGCGGCCGAAGGTCAAGGCGGCCGACTTCACCGGCAAGGAGAAGTACCTCGCGCAGCGGGAGGAGCCGGTGAAGACGGTGCTCTGCACGATGACCGTCGAGGACCACACCTCGGCCTCCGGCGTGAAGCGCTACATGCTCGGTGGCGAGCCGATCCTCACGCGTGACGGCGGCACCCTGACCGACGGCCACGGCCACCACCCGTACGTCACCACCGCCGGCTCCGCGCCGTCACTCGGCAAGCACGTGCTGATGGCCTACCTGCCCGTCGAGGCCGCGACCATCGGCAACGAGCTCGCCGTGTCGTACATGGAGGAGCTCTACCCGGTCGTCGTCGGCTCGGTCGACAGCACGCCGCTGCTCGACCCCGACAACGCACGGATGCGGTGACCTGATGAGCAACGTCCTGGTCTGCGTGAAGCGGGTCCCCGACTCGTCGAGCGAGGTCGTCCTCACCGAGGACGCGCAGTCGGTCGACGGCCGGTTCGCCGGCTTCACGATGAGCCCGCACGAGGAGTGCGCGGTCGAGCTCGCGGTGCAGGTCACCGCGGCGACCGGCGGCGAGGCCGCGGTGCTGAGCATCGGCGACGCGGACGCGGTCGAGCAGCTGCGCTCCGCGCTGGCCGTCGGCGCCACCGCGGCGACCCTGGTGCAGGCCGAGGCGTCGACGTTCGGACCGGCCGACGTGGCCCGCGAGATCGCCGCCGTCGTCAAGGACCACGAGGCCGCGGGCACCGCCCACGACCTGATCCTGCTCGGCAACGACGCCGCGGACAGCGGCGACTTCCAGGTCGGGATCCGGCTCGCCTACGAGCTCGGACGGCCCGTCGTCAACGGCGCCAAGGTGGTCTCGGTCGCCGACGGCACGGTCACCGCGCGGGTCGAGGGCCCGGACGGCGTCGAGACCTACGAGCTGCCGCTGCCGGCCGTCGTCACGATCCGCGAGGGTGGCGTCGAGCCGCGCTACCCGAGCGTGCCCGGCCGGATGAAGGCCAAGAAGGTCGAGATCGAGGAGCGCACGCCCGCGGCGGAGCCGTCCGGCGCCAAGCGCGTGAAGCTGACGCTGCCGCCGCCGGTGCCGAGCAACGTGCAGATCCTGGGCAAGGGCCCCGAGGCCGCGCCCGCCGTCGTCGACGTCCTGGAGAACCTGGGGGTGCTGAGCCGATGATCCTGACCCTGGTCGAGAAGAACCTCGACGGCAGCGCCGTCGAGGTGTCCCTGGAGGCGCTGACCTTCGCCCGCAACCTGTCCGCGACCGGTGGCGGCGTCCCGGTCGACGCCGTCGTGGTCGGCGAGGCGGGCGACGACCTGCGCAAGGACCTGGCGGCGTACGGCGTCCGCAACGTCCACGTCGTCATGGGTGACGGCGTCTCGTCGTACTCCGGCGCCGGCTGGGCCTCGGCGATCGGCAGCGTCCGCGCCGCGGCCGGCTCGGTCGTCGTGATGGCCGCCGGCACCGACCGCGGCAACGAGCTGATGGCGCACCTCGCCGCCCGCTCCGGTGTCGCGATGGCCGCCAACGTGCTGACGTTCCAGGGCCTGTCGCCGTTCACGGTGACCCGCCAGGTCGTCGGTGGCGCGGCCCTCGAGGAGATGGTCCTCGACGAGCGTCCCGCGGTGTTCACCGTCGCCGGCCACGCGGTCGAGGCGATGCCGGCCGAGTCGCCGGGTGCCGCCGACCTCGTCGAGTCGTCGCCCGTCGTCGAGGCGGTCGACCTGATTGCGCGGGTGGTGTCGACCGAGCAGGTCGAGGCCGACCACTCCGGCGGGCTCAAGTCCGCCAAGGTCGTCGTCGGCGCCGGCCGCGGTGCCGGCAGTGCCGACGGGTTCACGGCCGTCGAGGAGCTGAGCGGCCTGCTCGGCGCGGCGATCGGTGTCTCCCGGGTGGTCACGTCGGCCGGCTGGCGACCGCACCACGAGCAGGTCGGCCAGACCGGCTCGCGGATCTCGCCCGACCTGTACGTCGCCTGCGGCATCAGCGGCGCCATCCAGCACTGGGCCGGCTGCGCGTCGGCCAAGAACATCCTCGCGATCAACACCGACGCCGAGGCGCCGATGGTCACCCGCGCGACGTACGCCGTGATCGGCGACATGCACGAGGTGCTCCCGGCGATCAACGAGGAGATCAAGCGCCGCAGGGGGTAGCCACCTACGCTTGTCCGGGGAGGGCTGGACATGCGCGCAGGCAGGTGGAGGCTGCTGGCGTCAGCGGTGGTGCTGACGCTGCTCGCGGCGTGCAGCGACGCCACCGGCGACGAGCCCCCCGAGAAGGACCCGACGCCCAGCGCGGCTGGGTCGACCGGTCCGACCCCGACCCCGACGCTCGACCCCGAGCACGTCATGGACCCGGTCGGGCCGCGGACCGGCGAGATCGCCAACCCGGACATCCTGATCCAGAGCCCGGAGACGTTCGACGAGGAGACCATCGCGGCCATCGAGGCGCTCGACGGCGTCCGGGACGTCGAGGTCTTCGCGATGACCAAGGTGATCATCGAGAACGAGTCCTACAACGTCGCCGCGGTGAACCCCGCGACGTACCGGAACTGGACGCTGCGCGAGGTCGCCGAGACCCAGGACGTGTGGGAGCGGATCGCCGGCGGCGAGCTCGGCCTGCGGGAGCAGGTCGCGAAGAAGATCCCCCAGGACGACAACCAGTTCGTCACCCTCGGCAGCACCGACGACGCCAGGGCGGTGCACATCGGTGCCGTGGCCGACACCGTGGTGGAGGTCGACGCGGTGGTGAACGAGACGTGGGTCGACGACCTCGACATGGTCACCGACAACGCGGTGCTCGTCCGCACCGGCATCGACGCGCCGCAGAAGCTGCGCAAGCCGATCGAGAAGCTCGTGGGCGACGTCGGCGTGGTGTCGATGATCGACGCGATCGCGCTCAACGGCCTGGACCCCGACGTGCAGCAGGTCGCGGTGACGACGGGAACCGTCTCCGACGTCGTCGGGGTGTTCCGCTACACCGTCATCGGCGGCGGCCGGATCGCGCCCGAGAGCTCGTGGGTGGCCGGCCACATCGTCACCGGACAGGTGCCGATCCTCGGCAGGGTCACCTGCAACAAGTACCTCTTCCCGCAGCTCCGCGCCGCGCTCCAGGAGGTCGTCGACCGCGGCCTCGCGGACAAGATCGACCCGGACCAGTACGCCGGCTGCTACTACCCGCGCTTCATCGCCGGCACGACCAAGCTCTCCAACCACTCCTTCGGCCTGGCCCTCGACCTCAACACCCTGGGCAACCAGCGCGGCACCGTCGGCGAGATGGACCGCGGCGTGGTGGACGCCTTCAAGAACTGGGGCTTCGCCTGGGGCGGCGACTGGGGCTACACCGACCCGATGCACTTCGAGATGGTCGAGCTCAAGAGTCCCTCGACGCCCTGACGCCGAGTCGCGGTCGCTACGTTGGCCCGGTGCGTGCAGCCCAGGTCGTGACCACCACCGGACCCGCCGACGTCGTCGTGAACGACGTCCCCGAACCGACGCCCGGACCCGACGACGTGCTGGTCGAGGTGCACAGCGTCGGCATCTCGTTCCCGGACCTGCTGCTGTCCAAGGGCGAGTACCAGCTCAAGCCGGACCCGCCGTTCACGCTGGGCGTCGACTTCGCCGGCACCGTGGTGTCGGGGCCGGGGTTCGAGCCCGGCCAGCGGGTGGCCGGCGTCGGCGGCTGGGGCGGAGCGGCCGAGCTGGTCGCCAACCCGGCACCGTTCACGTTCGCGCTGCCCGACGCCATGTCGTACGACGAGGGCGCCGCCCTCCCCATGAACTACCTGACCGCGCAGTTCGCCCTGGCCGAGCGCGGTGACCTGAAGGAGGGCGAGACGGTCCTCGTGCACGGTGCCGCCGGTGGCGTCGGGACCGCGACGATCCAGGTCGCCAAGGGCATGGGCGCCCGCACCATCGCCGTCGTGAGCACGGAGGCCAAGGGCGACGTCGCCCGGGCGGCCGGGGCCGACGACGTCGTCCTCCTCGAGGGCTTCAAGGACGCCGTCGGCGGGCTGACCGGGGGCAAGGGCGTCGACGTCGTCGTCGACGTGGTCGGCGGCGACGCGTTCACCGACTCCCTGCGCGTCCTCGGCACCCAGGGCCGGCTGCTCGTGGTCGGCTTCGCCGCCGGCCAGGGCATCCCCGAGGTGAAGGTGAACCGGCTGCTGCTCAACAACGTCGACGTCCGCGGCGTCGGCTGGGGCGCCTACGCGATGGTCCGGCCGCACTACATGCAGGAGCAGTGGGCCGCGCTGGTCCCGATGATCGAGTCCGGCCACGTGAAGCCGCCGGTCGGCACGACGTACGACCTGGCGGACTTCGGCAGGGCCCTGGCCGACATGGACGACCGACTCACGCTCGGCAAGTCGGTCGTCCACGTCAGGTGAACCCTCAGCACCGGCAGTCCGACTACCGGGTCCGGTTCGACTGGGGACCGACCGGCGCCGCCGCGATCGCGGCGGGGGCCGACGTCGCGGTGGTGGTCGACGTCCTCTCCTTCACCACGACGTTGACGGTCGCCGTCGAGCGCGGCATCACGGTGTGGCCGTTCCCCTGGAAGGACGAGCGGGCCGCGGCGTACGCCGCGGAGCGGGACGCCACGCTCGCGGTCGGCCGGTTCGAGGCCCGCGACGGGGCCGGCGGCGCGGTCAGCCTCAGCCCCGCGGCGATGACGACGGTCGTCGGCGTCGAGCGGTTGGTGCTCCCGTCACCGAACGGCTCGACGATCTGCGCGCGGCTCGCCGGCTCGACGACCGAGGTGGTCGCCGCCTGCCTGCGCAACCGCACCGCCGTCGCGCACCGGCTCGCTCGTCGGGGGACGACGACGATCGCGGTCGTCGCCGCCGGTGAACGCTGGCCGGACGGGACGCTGCGTCCGTGCGCCGAGGACCTCTGGGGAGCGGGCGCGGTGCTCGCGACCCTGGTCGACCACGGCGTCGACGGGCTCAGTCCCGAGGCGCGGCTCGCCGTCGAGGCGTTCCGCACGACCGAGGCTGCGGTGCTCGACAACCTGCGCGAGTGCGCGGGCGGGCGGGAGCTCATCGAGGCCGGCTTCGGGGACGACGTGGAGGTGGCGGCGCTGGCCGACGTCAGCATGGTCGTCCCGGTGCTCGGGGACGACGGGGGGTTCAGAGCGGGTTGAGCGGGTGGATCGCCACCTCGCCGGCGAGCGCGCCGCCGAGGACCTCGAAGGCCTTGGCGATGTGCGGCGTCGTCATGTGGGCGTCGAGGTCCTCCTGGCTGCGCCATTCCTCGACGGTCACGAAGACGCCCGGCGTCGCGGTCGACTCGAACGCGTCGTACTCGACGCAGCCCGCCTCCTCACGGGTCGCGGCGACGAGCTCGGCGAGGCCGGCCCGGACCGCGTCGCCCATCTCGGGGTTCGTGGGGATGGTCGCGACCACGCGCAGGGTTGTCATGGGGCGACCGTACTCACGGCACAGTTAGGCTCGCCCCGTGAGCATGCTCGACGACGCGCGGGAGGGGATGGACCTCGACGTCCGCCCGCAGGACGACCTGTTCGGACACGTCAACGGCCGGTGGCTGGTGGACACGGAGATCCCCTCGGACCGCTCGAGCTGGGGCCCCTTCGTCCAGCTCGCCGACGTGGCCGAGGAGCAGGTCCACCGGATCATCGAGGACCTCGCCTCGATCGCCACGGACAGCGACGGGTCGACCGACCTGAACCCCGACGCGCAGAAGATCGGCGACCTGTTCGCGTCGTTCATGGACGAGTCCAGGATCGAGCGTCTCGGCATCCGTCCGGTGCGGCCCCTCGTCGAGGCGGTGTCCCGGCTGCGCGACGTCCGCGACCTGGCGGCGTTCCTGGGCGAGTTCGAGCGGATCGGCGGGCACGGGCTGTTCGGCTCCTACGTCAACAACGACGACCGCGACGCCGACCGCTACATCTTCCACTTCGCCCAGGGCGGCCTCGGCCTGCCGGACGAGTCCTACTACCGCGACGACAAGTTCGCCGAGATCCGCGAGAAGTACGTCGCGTACCTCGCGACCCTGCTCCGGCTGGCCGACCACGGCGACCCGGACGACGCCGCGGCGACCGTGCTGCGCATCGACACTCGGCTGGCCGAGGGCCACTGGGAGCGCTCGGAGACCCGCGACGTCCAGAAGACCTACAACCTGCTGACCGTCGCCGAGCTGCGGGACCTGTGCCCCGACTTCGACTGGGACGCCTACGTCCGCAACCTCAGCGCGTCCGCGATGGAGGCCGAGGAGCTGCTCTTCGAGTCGTGCGTGAAGCAGCCGTCGTACTTCTCGCACCTGTCCACGGTCCTGGGCGAGGTCAGCATCGACGACTGGAAGTCGTGGCTCCTGACGCACGTGCTGCGGTCGGCGGCGCCGTACCTGTCGGCGCCGTTCGTGGAGGCCAACTTCGACTTCTACGGACGCACCCTCAACGGCACGCCCGAGCTGCGCGCCCGCTGGAAGCGTGGTGTCGCGCTCGTCGAGGGCGGCCTGGGCGAGGCGGTCGGCAAGGAGTACGTCGCGCGGCACTTCCCGCCGACGTCCAAGGCGCTGATGGACGACCTGGTCGCCAACCTGCTCGCGGCGTACCGCCAGTCGATCTCGCGGCTCGACTGGATGACCGACGAGACGAAGCAGAAGGCGTACGAGAAGCTCGACACCTTCCGGCCGAAGATCGCCTACCCCGAGAAGTTCCGCGACTACTCCGAGCTGCGGGTCCGGCCCGACGACCTGATGGGCAACGTCGCCGCGTGCTCGGCGTTCGAGACCGACCGCCAGCTCAACAAGATCGGCTCGCCGGTCGACCGCGACGAGTGGTTCATGCTGCCGCAGACCGTGAACGCCTACTACAACCCGGGCACCAACGAGATCTGCTTCCCGGCGGGGATCCTCCAGAAGCCGTTCTTCTCGCCCGATGCGCTGCCGGCCGAGAACTACGGCGGCATCGGCGCGGTCATCGGGCACGAGATCGGCCACGGGTTCGACGACCAGGGCGCGCAGTACGACGGCCACGGCAACCTCAACGACTGGTGGACGGCCGACGACAAGGCGGCGTTCGAGGTGAAGTCGCAGGCGCTCGTGACTCAGTACGACGCCTTCGAGCCGCGCGCGCTGCCCGGTGAGCACGTGAACGGCCAGCTCACGGTCGGCGAGAACATCGGGGACCTGGGCGGGCTGACCATCGGCCACCAGGCGTTCGTGATCGCCAGCGACGGATCGGCGTCCGTCGAGGAGCGGCAGCGGCTCTTCATGAGCTGGGCGTACTGCTGGCGCACCAAGCGTCGCGAGGAGCAGGAGCGCCAGTACCTCACCATCGACCCGCACAGCCCGCCGGAGTTCCGCGCGAACATCGTGCGCAACCTCGACGAGTTCCACGAGGTGTTCGAGACGTCCGAGGGCGACGGGCTCTGGCTCGACCCGGGCGAGCGCATCCGGATCTGGTAGCCCCCGTTGGCGCGCGACCCTGCTCGTCGTCTACGTCGTGCTCCTGGTGCTCGGGCACCTCGGGACCGAGTGGCGGGCCGAGCGCGAGCAGGTCAGCAGCGCCGCTTGACCTCGACCTGGTCGCACGAGTCGTCGCCCAGGCCGCCGTCGCCGCGGTCCCGTCCGGGCCCGCCGACCAGGGTGTCCGGGCCCGGTCCGGCCGCCAGCCGGTCACGTCCGGGTCCGCCGATCAGGAACTGCTCGTCGCGCCCGGACCGGAGGTCGTCGTCGCCCGGCCCTCCGTGCACCAGGCCGAGGCGGTCCCCGCCGAGCAGGATCAGGTCGTCGCCCCGGCCACCGTCGAGGTCCGGGTAGTCGCCGTCCTGCCGGGCATAGCTGACCCGGTCGTCGCCGGGCCCGGCGTGCACGAGGAACGCGCCGCACACGCGGTCGTCCCCGCCGAGGGCGTGCACCTCGGATGCTCCGGACGCCACGATCACGTCGGGGCCGGCCGTGCCGCGCAGCAGGCCGGAGCCGGTGATCGTGGCCGGCTTCCCGAAGCAGGTCGGCGCGGCGGTGCCGGAGGCGGAGGCGGGGAGCGCCATCAGCAGCATCGGTACGACGGCGGCCAGGGCGGAGGCGAGAGTGGTCATGCCTGGAAGGACGCGTCGGCGGGCCGCGAGGTTGTCATCGAGGTACGCCTTCTCGCGTATGTCGCTCCGTCCTCCCCGGGTCTACCGTGGGATCGCGGGGATCGGCCGAGGAGGAGCCATGCCCGACCTGGTGCTGTCCGAGCGGGAGCAGTCCGTCCTGCGCCGACTTCTCGCCACCGACCCGGTGCCCGGGACCGCGATCCCCCCGACGTACGTCTTCGAGCTCGTCGACCAGCTGGTGCCGTGCGACGGCATGGGTGCCGTCCTGGCCGACAACGCCGGTCCGACGCTGGACCTGCTGCTGCTCCCGCAGTGTCTCTACGAGTCGGTCGTCGACGTCGTGGACGACACCGGCCCGCTGTACGTCGGCCTGATGCACTGGTCGCGGGTGCGGGAGCAGGCCGAGGCCTGCGGCACCCTGCCGTGGCCGGGCGGCGACGGGGTGAGCATCGGCTTCCGGAACGGGCCCGACGCCGTGGCCCAGGTGTTCCTGGACCGCACCAAGCGGATGTTCACCGAGCGCGACCTGGCCATGCTCGCGCTGCTGACGCCCGTCTTCCAGCGACAGCTGCGGCAGCGGCCGACGGCCCGCCTGCCCGCCAGCCTCACCGTGCAGGAGCGCCGGGTCCTGATGGAGGTGGCGGCGGGCTGCACCAACGCGGAGATCGCCGAGATCCTGTGCGTCGCGCCCAGCACGGTGCGCAAGCACCTCGAGCACGCGTACCGCAAGCTCGGTGTGACCGGTCGGCTCGCGGCCGTGGTGGCGCTGCGCGGCCGGCCCCTCGTCGACGAGGACGCCGCCGACCGGATCACGCGCGTCGGCTGAGGTCCACCGTCCCGCGTGGGGCGGGATGTTCGCGCAGACGCGAATGGCCACCGTGACGCGCGAGGACCACGCTGGCGATACCCCACAGGAGGCCAGCCATGTCGATCACCCGTAGTGCCGCCGTCCTCGCCACGTCGGCCACCCTCGCGGCCGTCGCACTCGCCCCGGCGCCCGCCGGCTCGGCCGTGGCACCACCGCAGCCCCGTCACCACGGTCACGCCGAGAGTGCGCAGGTGGTGCTCGACTGGGAACGGACGCTGCTCCGCACCGTCTACACCGAGCACGTCACCCCGATCCCCGTCGGCATCCCGTCTCTGGGCTTCACCTCGATGGCGATGCACGACGCCGCCACCCGGGCCAGGCACCAGCACCGACGGGCCTCGGCCGCCGCAGCCGTCGCCCGGGCCGCTCACGACGTCCTGGTCGAGTACTTCCCGGCCTCCACCGACGCGCTCGACGCCGACCTCGCCACCAGCCTCGCGTCGGTGCCGGACGGGCCCGCCGAGGACCGCGGTGTGCGGGCGGGTCAGCGAGCAGCGGCGAAGATGATCGCCAGCCGCGCTGACGACGGCCGCGGCGACGCGTCGGTCGTCTACGCCAGGACCCCGGCGCCGGGCGTCTGGCAGCCCGCCGCCGGTGCCGCGATGGTCGCACCGTGGCTGGGGTTCGTCGATCCGCTGGTGTCGCGCCGGCCGATCCGCGTGAACGGTCCGGACCCGATCGACAGCGCCGAGTACGCCGCCGACCTCCTGGAGGTCAAGCGGGTCGGCCGGGCGACCGATGCCGACCGGACCGACCACCAGACCGAGACCGCGATGTTCTTCAACTCCAACCCTCCGGTGATGTACACCGACGCGCTGGTGCGTCACCTGGAGACGCGACCCCTCGGTCTGCTGGCCACCACCCGGCTCTTCGCCCGGATGCACGGCGCGATGACCGACTCGGTCATCACGGTGTGGCGCCTGAAGTACGACGTCGGCTTCTGGCGGCCCTTCCAGGCCATCCAGGGCGCGGCCGACGACGGCAACCCTGCGACGGTCCCCGACCCCGCCTGGGCGCCGCTGGTGCCGAACCCCCAGTACGCCGACTACGTCAGCGGCCACGCCGGCATGACCGGGCCGGCGGCCGCGGTGATCAGGCGGACCCTCGGCGACGCGACGCCGCTGCTGCTCCGGTCACCGGTCACCGGCACCGAGCGCGAGTACGCCACGCTGAGCGAGCTGGAGTTCGACGCGTTCCACGCCCGGATCTGGGGCGGGCTCCACTTCCGCGACGCCATGGAGGACGGGTACCGGATCGGCCACGTCGCCGCCCGCCGGGCCATGGCCCGCATCGACTGAGCCGGTCAGCCCTCGTAGGGCGGTGCGACACCCCAGCCCCACCGCGGGACGGGCGCGTGCTCGACGACGCCCGCACCACCGGGCTGCGAGTTCTGCATCGCCAGACGGGTGCCCCACTCGACGTAGCCGACCAGCGCCGCACGGAACTCGGCGTCGGCGGGCAGCCCCGCGTCGTCGGCGGCCAGGCTCATCGTCGAGGCGAACCGGTGCCGCTGCTCCGGCGTGATGGCGAGGTCCCGGTGGTGGCTGAGCATCGCCTCGTACCCGCCGAGCTCGTCGGTGTACCCGGTCGGCCCGCCGAAGACCTCGGCCCACCACGCGGTGACGTGGGCCCGGTGCTCCTCGGAGACGCCGCCGGGGAAGAACGCGGACAGCAGCTCGTCGGACTCGACCCGGTCGTAGAAGGCGTCGATGAGGCGCGCGATGGCCGGACCGCCCCCGGCCCAGTCGTACAGCGTCGGCAGCCCCGGTTCGTGCACGCCCATCAGCTCGTCCCTTCCTTCGCCTTGGTCACGGTGTAATGATGTAAGCATGATTACAGACGAGACGCGCGAGCGGGTCGGCGGCTGGTTCGCCGGCCGACTGCCGCAGGAGTGGCAGGCCGCGCCTGCCGAGGTGACGATCGACCGCGAGGAGATCACGGTCCGGCTGACGATCCCGGACGTCGCGCTCGCGGACGACGCGAGCGACGCCGCGCGGGCCGAGGCACGCGCCGGGCGGGCCAAGGCGTTCCGGGAGGAGACCCGCGGCGCGCGCATGGAGATCGCCCGCGAGGCCGAGCACCGGTACGACGCCAAGGTGTCGTGGGGCGTCTCCGTGGGCGACCACGGCGAGCTGTGGACCCACGTCGCCGCCCCCGTGATGACCCGGCTCCGCCAGCCGCAGCGGATGGTGCTCGACACCCTCGTCGACGCCGGCGTCGCCCGGTCGCGCTCGGACGCGCTGGCCTGGTGCGTGCGCCTGGTCGGCCAGCACGAGGACGACTGGCTCGGCGAGCTCCGGGACGCGATGACGGCCGTCGCCGACGTCCGCGCCAAGGGCCCGGCCGCCTGACGCGTCCTGGCCTTCCGGGGTCGCACCGGTGACACTGGTCGCGGCCACCGACCGTCCCGGTGGCCCCGACCGGGGGGTCAGATGGTGGTGGCAAGGTCACGGCTCCGCCGCCTGCTCGTCGTCGCCCTCGCGTGCGCGCCGCTGGCCGTCGGTCCGGCGGCCCCGGCCTCGGCCCAGCCCCCGGTGGGTCTCGACATCGAGGACCTCGCCGGCCACCCCACGACCCCGTTCGTCGGCGAGGAGTTCTTCGCCCAGTCCGACCCCCGCGAGACGCCCGGTGGTCGCGAGACCTGGACGTGCCACGTCGACTTCGGCGACGGCACGACCGGCGGCTACTGGCGGGCGCAGCCCTACGACCAGCTCGCTCCGTGCGCGGCCGCGCACACGTACGCCATGGCGGGCACCTACACGCTGGTCATGACCATCACCGACGACCTGGGTGCGAGCGTCTCCGAGCAGCGGGAGCTGGTCGTCGGGCCACGTCCGGTCGTCTCCCGCGACGCCGGGGTCGAGGGCAACGCCCTCACGCTGACCGGGCCGTCCGGCGCGACGCCGGTCCACTGGTCGGTGCGTGACGACCCGCACGAGAAGTGCCGGATCCGCGCGCTGGGTGGCCACGACGTCAGCGTCACCTGCTACGACGAGGGGACGTACCTGGTGGCCTACGACACCGGCGCCGCGGACACCTCGGGTGCGTACGCCGTCCGATGGGTCAACGGCCCACCGCGGCCGACGGGCCGGACCGTGCGCCCGGGCCTCGACAGCAGCGGTGGCCTCGTGCTCGTGCCCACCACCCGGGTCGGGACCGGGGAGGCGATGGCCGTCCGCGTCCGCTTCCACGACCCGAGCGAGGGCGGCGGCGACGCGCCCCACCCCGACCGGCTCACGTGCCGGTTCGACCACGGCAACGGCCATCTCACCCGCGACGCCGAGCGTGGCGACGGGACCTGCCTCTCGTACACGAGCTACCTCCGCGCGGGTCGGCAGGTGACCAGGGTGCTGGCGAAGGACGACGACGGCGGCGCGAGCACGGTCGCCGTCCCGGTGACCGTGGTGCGCCGCGACGTACGTCTCTCCGCGCGGAGCGCACCCGGCGGCGTCGACGGCGGGATCCGGACGTCCCTGACGCCGCGCGGGCTCGAGGGGCGGCTGGCGTTCCACTGGCCGGACGGTCGCTCGGTCGTGGCGACCAGGCTCACCACCATCGAGGTCACCCGGTGGGGGACCGTGGACCTGCGTGGCCGAGCGCGGCTCGACGGCCGGACCGGCTTCCGGTTCGACGTCACCATCTGGGCGAGGAGGCTCGCGGTGCCCGGGCGTCGAGATGGTGGTCCGCGTGTGGCGGGCCGGGGAGAGCCCGGCCGCCGGCACGGTGCTCAGCCGCGAGGTCGGGCCCCGCCAGTTCGCCGTGCGGCTGCACGCGCCGCCCGTGCGCTGACCCTGTGGACCGACCCCTCTGCGCGGGTCGGTGGCCGCTGGTAGACAGGCAGCCATGACCACCGACGTGCGCGACCGGGCTGAGCTGCACCTCCGTGCGCTCGTGGGCCGCGACGACGCCGAGCTGCGCGAGGACCAGTGGTCGGCCATCGAGGCGCTCGCCGTCGGCCGGCGCCGTGCGCTGGTCGTGCAGCGCACCGGCTGGGGCAAGTCCGCCGTCTACTTCGTCGCGACGCTCCTGCTCCGGGCGGAGGGCGCCGGCCCGACCGTGATCGTGAGCCCGCTGCTCGCGCTGATGCGCAACCAGATCGCGGCCGCCGAGCGGGCCGGCATCCGCGCGGTCACCATCAACTCGACCAACATCGAGCAGTGGGAGCCGATCCACGACCAGATCCGCGCCGGCGAGATCGACGTCCTCCTGGTCAGCCCGGAGCGGCTCAACAACCCCGGCTTCCGTGACGAGGTGCTGCCCCGGCTGGCGGCGACCTGCGGCCTCCTCGTGGTCGACGAGGCGCACTGCATCTCCGACTGGGGGCACGACTTCCGGCCCGACTACCGCCGGATCCGCACCCTGCTCGGCGACCTGCCCGACGGCATCCCCGTCCTGGCGACGACGGCGACCGCCAACGCCCGCGTGACCGACGACGTGGCCGAGCAGCTCGGCACCGACGTCCTGGTCCTGCGCGGCAGCCTCGACCGCGAGTCGCTCCGGCTCGGGGTGGTGCGCCTCAAGACCGCGCAGCAGCGGCTGGGCTGGCTGGCCGACCACCTCGCCGAGCAGCCCGGGTCCGGCATCGTCTACTGCCTCACCGTCGCCGCCACCCAGGAGATCGCGGACTACCTCCGGTCCCGGGGCCACGACGTCGCGGCCTACTCCGGCCAGACCGAGACCACCGAGCGGCAGGCCCTCGAGCAGGACCTCATCGACGGCCGGGTCAAGGCACTGGTCGCCACGAGCGCCCTCGGCATGGGCTTCGACGCGACCCTCGGGTTCGTGGTCAACATGGGGGCGCCGCAGTCGCCGGTCGCCTACTACCAGCAGGTCGGCCGCGCAGGTCGCGGCACCGACCAGGCCACCGTCGTCCTGCTCCCCGCGCTGGAGGACCGGGACATCTGGGCCTACTTCGCGTCCCTCGCCTTCCCGCGCGAGTCGCTGGTCCGCGAGACCCTCCAGGTGCTCGCCGAGGAGCAGGGTCCGGTCGGCCTGGCCGCGATCGAGGCCCGCGTCGAGCTCAACCGGACCCGTCTCGAGCAGATGCTCAAGGTGCTCGACGTCGACGGTGCCGTGCGCCGCGTCCAGGGCGGCTGGGTCGCGACGGGTGAGCCGTGGGCCTACGACGAGGAGCGGTACGCCCGGGTGACCGAGGCGCGCGAGCGCGAGCAGCAGGCGATGCTCGACTACCTCGAGACCACCCACTGCCGGATGAAGTTCCTCCGCGACCAGCTCGACGACCCCGAGTCGGTGGCCTGCGGGCGCTGCGACAACTGCGGGGGGCTGGTGCTCTCCTCCGAGGTGTCCTCGGCCGCCGTCGAGGAGGCCGGCCAGCGGCTGTCCCGCCCCGGCGTCCCGGTGTCGCCGCGCAAGATGTGGCCGACCGCGCTGTCCACCCTGGGCATCGACCTCCGCGGCAAGATCGCCGAGGGCGCCGAGGAGGGCCGCGTCGTCGCCCGGCTCACCGACCTCGGCTACGGCGAGCAGCTGCGCAGCCTGTTCCGCCAGGGCGCCCCGGACGGCCCGGTGCCCGACGGGCTCGCCCGCGCGATGGTCGCGATGCTCCAGGACTGGCGGCCCGAGGTCGACGCGATCGTCCAGGTCGAGTCGTCGACGCGACCGGAGCTGACCACCGACCTCGTGACCGGGCTGTCCCGGTTCCTGGGCGTGCCCGTCGTCGGCACGTGGGCGATCGTCGACCCCGACGTGGCGCCCGGTCGCGGCCAGGCCAACTCCGCGCAGCGGATCGCCGCCGTCGGCCGCCGCTCGAGCCTGCACGCCGACATCGCCCCGGGCGCGCGGGTGCTGCTCGTCGACGACCGGATCGACAGCGGCTGGACGATGACGCTGGCCGCGGTGGCCATCCGCAAGGCCGGGGCCGACGCGGTGCTGCCGCTGGCCCTGGCCTCGCAGACCTAGACCCCAACTAGAACACGTTCTAGATTCGGGTCCATGACGATCCCGACGTTCGACCGGCCGCTCAAGGTCATCCAGTGGACGACCGGCAACATCGGCCGGCGGTCGCTGCACGCGATCCTGGCCCGGCCGGACATGGAGCTCGTCGGCGTCTACGCGCACGGCGCCGACAAGGTCGGCAAGGACGCCGCAGAGCTGTCCGGCTGGCCGGAGCCGACCGGCGTCACGGCCACCAGCGACATCGACGCGCTGCTGGCGCTGGGGGCGGACGCGTGCTGCTACAACCCGCTGTGGCCGAGCATCGACGAGCTGGTCGCGCTGCTCGAGTCGGGCGTCAACGTCTGCACGAGCGCCGCGTGGATCACCGGCGGCAAGCAGTCGCCCGAGGACCAGGAGCGGATCCGCACGGCGTGCGCCCAGGGCGGCAGCACGATCTTCGGCAGCGGGGCGCACCCCGGCATGACGAACGTCGTCGCCATGGTCCTCAGCGGGTCGTGCGAGCGCGTGGACTCGATCGTCATCACCGAGTCGGTCGACTGCTCGACGTACGAGTCGGCCGAGACCCAGACCGCGATGGGGTTCTCGCAGGCACCGGACACCCCCGGGCTGGCGGAGGACGTCCGGCGCGAGAGCGAGGTCTTCGCCGAGTCGGCGGCGATGATGGCCGACGCGATGGGCGTGACGCTCGACCGGATGACGTTCGACGTCACCTTCACCCCGGCGACCGGTGACAGCGACCTCGGGTTCATGCGGATCCCGGCCGGGACCGTCGGCGGGGTGATGGGCTACCACCGCGGCTGGGCCGGCGAGCACAACGTCGTCAGCGTCGGGTTCAACTGGACCATGGGCTCGCACACCGAGCCGCCGAAGCCGCTCCAGCACGGCCACGTCATCCAGGTGTTCGGCGTGCCCAACATGCGCACGGTGCTGCACTGCCTGCCACCGAAGGACTGGTCCGAGGGCTTCATGGACCTCGGCATGATCTACACCGCGATGCCGGTGACCAACGCGGTGCCGTACGTCGTGGCCGCCGAGCCGGGGATCGCCACCCTCGCCGACCTGCCCCCGATCACGGCCCGCGTCCTGGCCCACGAGGCAGGACTGGTTAGGCAAGCCTAACTTTACCCGGCTACGCTGCCGGACATGGCCGTGCTCTCACCCACTCCGTCGCGGGCGACCCGCGACGACGGCGGGCTCGCCGGTCTCGAGCGGCGCGGCGCGGTCCGGCGTACGTCGTGGCGGCTGGTCTGGCTGCTCGTCTCGATCGGTGTGCTCGTCCTCGTGGTGCTGGTCTCGATCGCGGTCGGGTCGAGGTCGATCCCGCTCGGGACCGTCGTCGACGCCCTGCTCGACCCGGTGCCCGGCAACGACGAGCACGTCGTCGTCCGGTCCCTCCGCGTGCCCCGGACCGTGGCCGGACTCCTGGTGGGCGCCGCCCTCGGGCTGGCCGGCGCGGTCATGCAGGGGGTGACCCGCAACCCGCTCGCCGACCCCGCGCTGCTCGGCGTCAGCGCCGGCGCCTCGTTCGCGGTGGTCGTCGGCATCTCGGTCCTGGGCGTCGGCAGCGCGCTCGGGTTCGTCTGGTTCGCGTTCGCGGGTGCGGCGGTCGCGTCGGTCCTCGTCTACATGCTCGGTGCCATCGGTCGCGGGGGAGCCACCCCGGTCAAGCTGGCGCTCGCCGGTGCGGCGATCACGTCGTTCCTCCTGTCGATGACGACCGTGGTCCTGCTCACCGACCAGCGCACGCTCGACGAGTACCGGTTCTGGTCCGTCGGATCTGTCGCCGGCCGCGACCCGGACGTGATCGCGCAGCTGTCGCCGTTCTTCCTCGTGGGCGCACTCATGGCGCTGGCCGCCGGGCCGATGCTCAACGCGCTCGCCCTCGGCGACGACGTCGCCCGGTCGCTCGGCAGCCGGGTCGGCCTGTCCCGGGCCTTCGCCGCCGGCTCGGTGGTGCTGCTCGTCGGTGCGGCGGTCTCGCTGGCCGGCCCGATCGGCTTCATCGGCCTGACCATCCCGCACGTCGCCCGGGCGATCACCGGGCCGGACTACCGGTGGGTGCTGGCCTACTCGATGGTCCTCGCGCCGGTGCTGCTGCTGGTCTCGGACGTCATCGGCCGGGTGGTGGCCAGGCCGGGCGAGCTCCAGGTCGGCATCGTGACCGCCGTCGTCGGCGCGCCCTTCTTCGTGATGCTCGTGCGGCGCCGTCGGCTGGCCGAGCTGTGACGGTCCTGACCGCCGAGGCGGTGCGCATCCGCCGGGCCCGCGTCACCGGGCAGGCCCGGACCCTCATCGGTGTGCGGGGTGCTGGCCGCGGTCGGGTTCCTGTTCTTCTGCCTGTCCGTCTCGCTGGGCGACTTCCGCATCCCGCTGTCCGAGGTCGTGCCCGCCGTGTTCGGGGCGGGCGACCCGGCGGCCGAGTTCATCGTCGGCGAGCTCCGGTTGCCGCGCGCCCTCACCGGCGCCCTCGTCGGCACGGCCTTCGGGCTCTCCGGCGCGCTGTTCCAGGCGATGGCCCGCAACCCGCTCGCGTCGCCCGACTTCATCGGCATCACGTCGGGCGCCTCGCTCGCCGCGGTCTGCGGCATCGTCGTCCTCCACGTCTCCGGCAACGCGCTCGTGCTGGCCGCGCTCCTCGGTGCGCTGGCCTCCGCGACCGCGATCTACCTCCTGGCCTGGCGCCGCGGCGTCTCGTCCTACCGTCTCGTCCTGGTCGGCATCGGCGTCGCCGCCGCGGTCGACGCGGGGACGGCGTACCTGCTCACGAAGGCCCGGATCTACGACGTGCAGTCGGCGCTGATCTGGTTGACGGGCTCCCTCAACGGGCGCACGTGGGACGACGTCCGGCCGCTGGCGCTCGCGATGCTCGTGCTGGTGCCGTTCACCCTGTCGCGCGGCCGGTCGCTCGGGCTGCTGATGCTCGGCGACGAGACGGCCGCCGGGCTGGGCCTGCGCGTCGAGCGCTCGCGTCTGCTCATCGTCCTGGCCGCCGTCGCGCTCGCCGCCGTCGCGACCGCGGCGGCCGGCCCGATCGAGTTCGTCGCGCTGCTGGCCGCGCCGATCGCGCGCCGCCTCGTCGGCTCGCCGACCGCCCTGGTCGCCTCGGGGCTCGTCGGTGCCGTCCTCGTCCTCGGCGCCGACCTCGCCGCTCGCGAGGTCCTGCCCACGACGCAGCTGCCGGTCGGGGTCGTCACCGGGATCATCGGTGCGCCCTACCTGCTCTGGCTGCTCGCCCGTTCCAACCGCGTCGGAAGCGGAGGCTGACCATGACCACAGCGACCCACCACACCCTGGCGGCGGAGGGGCTGACGCTGGCCTACGACAAGGTCGAGGTCGCGCGCGACCTCAGCATCGAGATCCCGACCGGCAAGGTCACGTGCATCGTCGGCGCGAACGCGTGCGGCAAGTCGACGCTGCTGCGCGCGCTCGCCCGGCTGCTCAAGCCCGCGGCCGGCACGGTGCTGCTCGACGGCCAGGGCATCCACACGCTGCCGACCAAGGAGGTCGCCACGAAGCTGGGCATCCTCCCGCAGACGCCGGTCGCCCCGGAGGGCATCACCGTGGCCGACCTGGTCTCGCGGGGCCGGCACCCGCACCAGACCTGGCTGCGCCAGTGGTCGGAGCGGGACGAGTCGGTCGTCGTCGAGGCCATGCAGGTGACCGGCACGCTCGACCTCGCCGAACGACCCGTCGACGAGCTGTCCGGCGGCCAGCGTCAGAGGGCCTGGATCGCGATGGCACTCGCCCAGGACACCGACCTGATGCTCCTCGACGAGCCGACGACGTACCTGGACCTCGCGCACCAGATCGACGTGCTCGACCTGCTGGTCGACCTGAACCGACAACACGGCCGGACCATCGTGCTCGTCCTGCACGACCTCAACCAGGCCGCCCGCTACAGCGACCACCTGGTCGCGCTCAAGGGCGGGACGGTGGTGGCGACCGGCCTGCCCGCCGACGTGATCACCGAGGAGCTGGTGGCCGACGTGTTCGGGCTGCCCAGCCGCGTCGTGGTCGACGAGGTCAGCGGGACGCCGCTGGTGCTGCCGATCGGTCGGCACTGTTCACTACGCCGCGTGCTTCGCTCGCGCTAGGCGACGGCCTTCACGGCGTCCACGATCCGCGGGTCCTCGGGCTCGACCTGGGGGCTGAACCGCGCCACCACGGTGCCGTCGGCGGCGACCAGGAACTTCTCGAAGTTCCAGGTCACGTCGCCGGCCTCGCCCTTCTCGTTGGGCGACCTGGTCAGCTCGGCGAAGACCTCGTGGGCCCCGTCGCCGTTGACGTCGACCTTCTCGGTCATCGGGAAGGTGACGCCGTAGGTCGCCGAGCAGAACTCGGCGATCTCCTCGCTCGAGCCCGGCTCCTGGCCGAAGAACTGGTTGCAGGGGACGCCGACGACGGTGAACCGCTCTCCGCCGTAGGTCTCCTGGAGCTCCTCGAGGCCCGCGTACTGCGGCGTGAGGCCGCACTTGCTGGCCACGTTGACGACCAGCGCGGCGCGGCCGCCGGTGATCTCGCCGAACGTCGTGGGCGTCCCGTCGAGACGGGCGATGGGGGCGTCGAGGATGCTCACGCCTTCCAGCCTAGGAGGCACCGCGACGCGGTCAGACACCGATCCTGCGCCAGGGCCCCCAGATGGCGAACGTCATGCCGGCCGACGACTGGATGTTCACGAAGAGCGTCTTCCCGTCGGGGCTGAAGGTCGACCCGGCGAACTCGTCGTTGGAGCGGTCGACCCCGGTGCTGCTCGTCAGCCGGTTGAGGGCGATGTCGAAGAGCTCACCCTTGCGCGTCAGGCCGCGGATGAAGTTGTCGCTGGCGTTGTCCTCGCAGACGACGAGCGTGCCGTGCTTGGACGTCGTGACGTTGTCCGGCAGGTCCAGCACGAGCGGTCCCGGGGACTGGAAGACGCAGGTCAGGGTGCGCCGCCTGATGTCGTAGGCCCACACCTGTCCCGACCCGTTGCCGTAGCCGTTCGCGACCGGGGGCGGTGTCGCCGCCTCGGGGGCGCCGCCGCCCTGGGTCGAGGTGAAGTAGACGACGCCACGCCGGTAGACCTGGCCCTCGAGCCGCGAGAAGAACGCGGCCCCGCGCTCCCAGCCCTGGCTCGCGACGTGCACGAGGGCGGTGTCGTTGGGCGTGGGTGCCGTCTCGCCTGGGGTGTAGTCGTAGCCGACGTCGGGCTCCGGGATCGTCACCCACTGCACGTCGTACGTCGCGCCGGTCTCCTGCTGGACGTTGAGCTGCGCGTTGTCGACGCCCTTCACCTTGAGCATCTGGAGCCGGCCGCCGTCGAGCAGCCGCCGCTTCCTCATCGCCGAGCGCGGCGGCCGGTAGCGGTAGAAGCCGGACGGGAAGCCGAAGTTGTCCTCGGTGAGGTACAGCCGGCCGCCGTCGGGGTCGAACGACACCGCCTCGTGCGCGAAGCGACCGGCCTGCGTGATCGGTGTGCGGGTCGACTGGCCCCTGCCCGGCTGGTGGCTGGCCGGCACCTCGAACACGTAGCCGTGTGGCTTGGTCAGCGTCACGTTGGAGGCGCCGGTGAAGTCCGGCCCGACGTCCGGACCGTTCACCGTCTCCTCGCAGGTCACCCAGGAGCCCCACGGCATCTGCCCGCCGGAGCAGTTCATCATCGTGCCGTTGAGGCTGGTGAACGCACGGACCACCTTGCCCCTCGGCGTCACCTGGACCGTCGTGGTGCCGCCGCGGGCCATCGGGTCGTACGGCGTGCCGGGGCCGAACGCGGGACCGGGGTTGTTGACCTCGTGGTTGCGCACCAGGAGGTAGGTGCCTCTCGGCCCGGTGAACGCCCCCATGCCGTCGTGCCGGCCGGGCAGCGCCGTGCCGTCGGTGAGGACGACCGGTTGCTCGGTGTCGTGGAAGGAGCGGTACCTGAAACCCTTCGGCAGGTGCAGCCGGACGGCGCCGTCGCGCTCGTCCGGGATCGGCACCAGTCCGGCGGCGTCCGGTGCCCGGTGCGCACCGGCCGGCATCGCCACCAGTCCG
Organism: uncultured Actinomycetota bacterium; assembly: GCA_963815335.1. GTDB lineage: Bacteria > Actinomycetota > Actinomycetes > Propionibacteriales > Nocardioidaceae > Nocardioides. Next base: position 199,044 of record CAWFGL010000013.1, on the reverse strand, counting down.
GCGAACGGGCCGCCGAGCGACGCGCCGGCCACGGTGGTCTTGAGCAGGGTGCGGCGTTCGACTGCCATGGGCCCTCCCGAAGTTGCTGGCTCTCTCAACCTAGACCCGATCCGTGGATCCGCAAGGCCTGTCGTCGGTCCGGGCTACTGTCCCGGAGGTGGGCTTCGTACCGGTGACCGGAACCGCGGTCCTGAGGCCGGGAGTCCCTCCTCGCGAGAGTGTCATCGAGTTCACCGACGAGCGCCGGACGGTGGCCCTGCCGATCCGCACCGCGCTGCCCATCCTGACGAAGGCGCACGCCCTCGACGACCTGCACCCGAGCGTCCGGCTGCTGACGTCCTCGGCCCTGCTCGGGCTGCGGCTCGTCGCGGCCGGCCGGATCGAGGCCGCGGGCGCCCACTGGCGGGTCGGTGAGCTGGGCACCGAGGACGAGGAGCGGGTCCGGTCGCTGGTGAAGGACGGGCCCGACGACGAGCAGACGGTGCGGGCGATGCTCGACGCGATCGCCGACTCGATGCCGCGGGCGGCGCCCGCGCCGGCCAAGCCGGCGACCTCGACGTCGTTCCAGGACCGGCTGGCCCGGCGCCTGGCGCCCCGTCCCGACGACCGCGACCTGCCGCAGCTGGTCCGGATCTCGCTGCGCGTCGAGGCCGACGAGGAGGAGCTCGTCGCCGGCGCGGTGCGACTGGTGCTCCAGGTGCACGACGAGCAGAACCCGCTGCACCTCTGCGATGCCGCGGTCCTGTGGACCGAGTCCGGACCGGGGGCGACCCACGGATTCGGCGAGCGTGCGCGGACGCACGCGGCGATCGCGCTCCGCTCGGCGGCGGAGGCCTGGCCGGTGCTCGACCGGCTGGCCGAGCTGCGGGTCCCCGACCAGATCACCCTCGACACCGACGAGCTGGTCAGCCTCCTCAACGCCGGCGTGGCGGCGCTGGCGGCGGCCGGCGTCGACGTCCTCTGGCCGCGCAGCCTCGGGCGCGACCTCACGGCGACGGCGGTGCTCGACCGCGCCACGACCGCTCCCAGCGACAACGCGCTGGAGACCGGTCTCTTCGGCCCGGACCAGATGTTCCGGTTCGAGTGGCAGCTCGCCCTGCACGGCGAGCCGCTGACCCCGGACGAGATGGCGCAGCTGACCGCCTCGGCGGCCCCGATCCTCAAGCTGCGCGGCAGCTGGACGGTCATCGACCCCGCGGTCGCCCGCAAGGCGCGCAAGCGGCTGATCCGCACCGTCGCCCCGGGCCCGGCGGTCGCAGCCGCGCTGACCGGCTCGATCGAGGTCGGCCAGGGCGAGGAGAGCGTCGACGAGCGGGTGGTGGTGGGTGCGTCGCTGCTCGACGTGAGGGAGCGGTTGCTCGACGCGACCACGCGCGACCCCGTCGCGGTGCCGGCCGGCCTGGACGGCACCCTCCGCGACTACCAGCGGCAGGGCCTGTCCTGGCTGGTCGAGATGACCTCGCTCGGGCTCGGCGCGTGCCTCGCCGACGACATGGGACTCGGCAAGACGATCACCCTGATCGCGCTGCACCTGCACCGGTCCTCCGGGCCCACGCTGGTCGTCTGCCCGGCGTCCCTCCTCGGCAACTGGGAGGCCGAGATCGAGCGCTTCGCCCCGGGCACGCCCGTCCGGCGGTTCCACGGCGGCGGCCGCTCGCTGGTCGGGCTCGAGAACGGCTTCGTCCTGACGACGTACGGCACCATGCGCGTCTCCGCCGGCGAGCTCGCAGGCGTCGAGTGGGGGCTGGTCGTCGCCGACGAGGCGCAGCACGTGAAGAACGCCCGGTCCTCCACGGCCCGCGCGCTGCGGGCGATCCCGCACGGCTCCCGGGTGGCCCTGACCGGCACGCCCGTCGAGAACAACCTGACCGAGCTGTGGGCGATCCTCGACTGGGCGACGCCGGGGCTGCTCGGCAGCCGGCTCGCCTTCCGCAAGCGCTGGGCCTCGCAGATCGAGTCGCGGGTCGACCCGGCGGTCACCCGGCAGTTCACCGAGCTGATCGCGCCGTTCGTGCTGCGTCGCCGCAAGTCCGACCCCGGCATCGCACCCGAGCTGCCCGCGAAGACCGAGACGGACCACCCGCTGGGGCTGACCCGCGAGCAGGTCGTGCTCTACGAGGCGTTCGTCAAGGACACGATGGAGCGGATCGAGCGCGCCGACCCGGCCGACCAGGTGACCCGCCGCGGCCTCGTGCTGGCCCTGCTCACCGGACTCAAGCAGATCTGCAACCACCCGGCCCACTTCCTCAAGCAGTCCGGCGCCGTCCGCCTCACCGGCCGCTCCGAGAAGCTCGACCTCGTCGACGAGCTCCTCGGGACCGTGCTGGCGGAGGACGGCGCGGTGCTGGTCTTCACGCAGTACGTCGAGATGGGGCGGCTGCTCTCCGCCCACCTGACCAGGAGCGGCGTCGAGCACCAGTTCCTGCACGGCAGCATCCCGGTCCGCGAGCGCGAGGCGATGGTCGCCGCGTTCCAGGAGGGGGCGTTCCCCGTCTTCCTGCTGTCGCTCAAGGCCGGCGGCACCGGCCTCAACCTGACCGCCGCCGACCACGTCATCCACCTCGACCGCTGGTGGAACCCGGCGGTCGAGGAGCAGGCCACCGACCGGGCCTACCGGATCGGCCAGACCAAGGCCGTCCAGGTGCACCGCCTCATCACCCGCGGCACCATCGAGGAGAAGATCGCCGAGCTGCTCGCACGGAAGCGGGCGCTCGCCGACTCCGTGCTGGGCAGCGGCGAGGCCGCGCTCACCGAGCTCGACGACGCCGAGCTCCGCGACCTCGTGACCCTGCGCCGCGACGAGGACCGACGGCACGGCTGGGACAGCGGCTGATGAGGACCGTCGTGCACCCGCGGTTCGGGCCCCGGTCCCACAAGGCCAGGTCCGTGACCTGGTGGGGCCGGGCCTGGGTGCGGGCGGTCGAGGAGGCGTCGTACTCGACGGCCGACCTGCTGGTCGCCCGGCGGCTGTCCCGCGGCGGCCACGTCGGCCAGATCATGGTCGAGCCCGGACGCTTCGTCGCGTCCGTCGAGGACGGGCGCGGGCTGTGGACCGTCGCCGGGACGATCCCGGAGCTCGACGTGACGGCGATGGACGCGCTGGTCGAGACGGTGGCTGCCGAGTCCGGACGGATCGCCGCCCTGCTCGGCGGTGACCTGCCGCACGCCCTGGTCGAGCACGCCGAGGAGTCCGGGGTCGAGCTGCTTCCCTACGGCGCCGAGCTCGGCGGTGACTGCACGTGCGACGCGTGGACGCCGCCGTGCGCCCACGCGCTCGCGGTGATGTACCAGCTGACCTGGCTGGTCGAGACGGACCCCTTCGTGCTGATCCACCTGCGGGGGCTCACCCGCGAGGACCTCCTGGCCCGCCTGCACCGGCAGGCGTCAAGCGGGAGCGAGGCCGCGGACGCCACGTCGGACCTCACCGCCGACATCAACGTCGACCTCGCCGTCGACGGCATGCGCCGCGCCGCGCGGCTCCTCGAGGAGTGGGAGACCGGGGCGGGGTCAGAAGTCGTAGTTGGGGCAGAGCCGCTGGGCCAGCAGGCGCCACGTGGCGTCGTCGACGACGCCCGGGTCCGACCGGACCACTGACGTCGTCTCCTGGAACTCGATGACGCGGTCGGCGGTCCGCTGGTCGTACGTCCCGGTCACCCACTTGCGGTTGAAGCGCTCCTCGTCGGCGTCCACGAGCATCCCCTGCAGGCTGCGGACCCACACCGCGCTCTCGTCGCTCTCGTCCATCCCGACCGACAGCGTCGGTCGGCCGGCGCTGTCCGGGAGGACGCAGACGCACTTCACCGAGACGTCGTTGCCGGACCGGAGGTTGGTCACGAAGTCGCCGGTCCGGGCCGGGTCCATCCTCAGCGCGCACGGCTCCCGCAGGTCGTCGTAGGGGCCGAGGAACACGGCGTACTGCGGTGGCACCTCCTTGCGCTCGGGCCCGTAGATCGTGTCGCAGGACTCCGAGGTGTCGAGGTAGCGCGGGTCGCCCGCGGGGTTGTCGGCCATCGCCGCACGGAGTGCCGGCGAGGTGTCGCCGAAGCCCAGGATGAGGATGCCCTGGCCGGGCCGGCACTCGAGCTCCACGAGAGGGATGCCGAGGCCGAGCGGGTCCTGGGTCGCGCCGGGCCGCTCCGGGTCGGCGTCGGTGGCCAGCGCCGCCACGGTGCCACCGGCGATCCCCAGCAGGGCCGCCACCACCGGTGCGACGACCCGTGCCCTCACCCGACCCCCAGGGCGTCGTGGGCCATCCGGGTGAGCAGCTCGCGCATCCGGTCGTCGGCGATCACGCCGCTGTGCGGCGTCGAGTTGATGAGGCCGAACGCGGCGTGCGCCATCGCCCTGGCCTGGTCGAGCGAGAGTCCCTGGTGCACCTCGCGCAACCGGCCGGCCCAGACGTCGACGTACTCCCGCTGGAGCGATCGCACCCGTTCCCTGGCCTCGGCGGGGAGCGACTCCCAGTCCCGGTCCTGGACGACGATGAGCGAGCGGTGGTTCAGGGCGAAGTCGACGTGCCAGTCGACGAGCGCGCGGACGGCGTCCGCCGGGCGGGCAGCCGCCGCCGACCGCTCACGACCGACCTCGAGGAGCCGCTCGCTGATCGAGACCAGCATCTCCGCGAGGACCGCGTCCTTCGACGCGAAGTGCTTGTAGAGCGCCGGCCCGGAGATGCCGCACGCGGCGCCGAGATCCACGACCGAGACGCCGTGGAAGCCGCGCGCCGCGAACAGGTCGGCCGCGGTGGCCAGGATCTGCTCGCGGCGCGTCGGCTCCGCGGTCCGGGTGGTCACCCACCCAGGTTAGTGGTCACTAACTCCTGGTCCTCGCTGTCACCACGGTCGGCCGGCGGCACGAACGTGTTGCCGGGCAGGGCGATCGCCGCGAGCACGGCACCGGCGAGGCAGAGCAGGCCGATCATCAGGCTCGCGGTCCCGAGGCCGGCCATGAACGCGTCCTCCATCGCCGCGGTGACGCCGGCCACCTGTCCACCGATCGCGTCCGCGACGCCGACCGACTCCTCTGCCGCGTGCAGCTGCTCCGCGGGGAGCCGGCCGTCGAGGAGCTCGACCAGGCGCGCGCCGTACAGGGACGAGAACAGCGACCCGACCACGGCCACGCCGAGCGTGCCGCCGAGCTCGCGGGTGGCGTCGTTGACCGCCGAGCCGACCCCGGCTCGCGACGGCGGCAGCACCTGGAGGATCGACTCCGTCGCGGGCGTCGAGATGAAGCCCAGGCCGAAGCCCATGAGGAGCATCTGCGGCACGATCGTCGAGGCGTACGGCGCGTCGATCGGCATCTGCGAGATCCAGACGAAGGCCGAGCCGAGCAGGGCCATGCCGACGGTGACGACCGCCTTCACGCCGAGCCGCGGCGCCAGGATGCCGCCGATGATCGACGAGACCGCGATCGCGCCGGCGACGGGCAGGATCTTCACGCCGGTGCCCAGCGCCGTCTCGTCGCGGACGAACTGGAAGTACTGCGTGATCAGGAAGATGAAGCCGAAGAGCGCGAAGAAGCTGATCGTCACGGCGCCGGCGGCCGCGGAGAACCGGCGGTCGCGGAACAGCGAGATGTCCAGCATCGGGTGCGCGGCGACGTGCTCGAGGCGCAGGAAGACGGCGAGCAGCACCAGGGTGCCGCCGAAGCCGAGGACCGTCTGCGTGCTGGTCCAGCCGGCGTCGGGCGCCTCGATGATCGTCCAGGTGAGCAGGCCGAGCAGGCCGACCGAGACGGCGATGCCGGGGAGGTCGAGGGGCGGGACGCTCGCGTCCTTGGACTCGGGGACGAACGCCACCGCCATCGCGATCGCGGCCACGGCGACCGGGACCATCGCCCAGAAGACGCTCTGCCACGAGAACTGCTCGAGCAGCCAGCCGCCGACGACCGGGCCGGTCGCGACGCCGATGCCGGTGGCCGCACCCCAGATGCCGAGGGCCGCCGCGCGCTCCCGGCGCTCCGTGAACGCGTTGGCGATGATCGAAAGGGTCGCCGGGAAGATCACCGCGGCGCAGACGCCGGCGGCGACACGGGTCGCGACGAGTGCGCCCGCCGAGTCGACCATCGCGGACGCGGCGCTGGCGAGGCCGAAGCCGAGGAGCCCCAGGACGAGCGCGGGCCGGCGCCCGAAGCGGTCGGAGAGGCTGCCGGCCGCCAGCACGAGCGCGGCGAACGCCAGGTTGTAGCCGTCGACGAACCACAGCAGGTCGCGGGTGCCGGCGTCGAGCTCACGGGAGAGCGTCGGCAGCGCGATGTTGACGACGGTGGTGTTCAGGTTGATGGCGAGCACCGCGACGCAGACGGTCGCGAGGATCGCGGGCTTGTTCGATCCGGAGGAGCGGAGGAGGGGCATGGCTGGTCCTTGGCATGTGGACGGTGTCAACATCAAGGATGCCGCGAGATGTGGACAGTGTCAACACTGGGATACGCTGCGCCCGTGAGCACGACCGCGTACCACCACGGCAACCTGCGGGCCGCCCTGGTCGAGACGGGGTTCGCGATGGCCCGCGAGTCGGGCCCCGACGGCGTCGCGCTGCGCGAGGTGGCGCGCCGGGTGGGTGTCTCGCACAACGCGGCGTACCGGCACTTCGCCGACCGCGACCAGCTCCTCGCGGAGATCGCCGTCCGCGGCATGGACCTGCTGACCGAGGCGATGCAGACCCGGCTCGCCCTGGTGCCCGATGACACCGACCCGGTCGCCCGGGCCCAGGCCCGGCTGCGCGAGTGCGGCCGCGCCTACGTCGCCTTCGCCCTCGACGAGCCCGGGCTGTTCCGGACCGCCTTCACCAGCCACCTGGACGGCGCCGACGAGGATCCGGAGGGCGACGGCGGTCCGTACGCCGTCCTCAACGCGATCCTCGACGAGCTCGTCGAGGTCGGCTACCTGGCTCCGGAGCGTCGGCCCAACGCGGACGTCGTCTGCTGGGCCGGCGTGCACGGGTTCGCGGTGCTGCACCTCGACGGGCCGCTGCGGGAAGCGCCGGAGGACGAGCGCGAGGCGTCGATCGTGCGGTTCTTCGACATCGTCGAGCGCGGACTGGGCGACGGCCCGCCCTCCTAGCAGGAGGACGGGCCGTCGTGGAACGACTGTGCTGGCTCAGCCGCCGGTGACGGTGCCGGAGACGTTGCAGCCGTTGTTGCCCGGGCCCGCGTCGTTGTCGGTCGACAGGATGCCGGTCACGACGCTGCCGTCCTGGGCGTCGAAGGCGAAGTGCAGGATGCCGGGTCCTCCTCGTCACTGGTGGCCGCTCCGAGCAGGTCCGCCGAGTCGGCCGTGTCGAAGTCGCCGGACTCGAAGTCGATGCGTGTTGAGCGATGTCGGACTCGAGGTCGATCAGAGCGCTGTAGAAGTTGGAGTCCTCCTTGGTCGTCGTGGCCAACAGGCTGAGGTCGTTGGCCGAGCACAGCGCGGTGATGACCAGCCCACCGATGTTGACGACGACGGTCGGGGCGTTGGTGTTGGACTGGTAGCGGACCTTGGCGACGGTGAGGCCGCCGACCTTGCCGGCGTTGGTCGCCGTGTCGGCCTTGCCGGCCGACGGCACCTTCGTCAGCGAGGACTCCTTGACGTCCTTGCCGGTGACGTTGTTGTTCTTGATCTTCTGGGTGGTGACGGCGTTGTTCTTGATCTGGTTGGTGCCGATCTTGACCGCCGCGTAGCCGGTGCCGCCGATGGCGACGGCGAGCGCGAGGGACGACGTGGCCAGGGCCAGGCGGCCACTGGTGATTCTGGGCATGGAGAAGCCTTTCGGGTGAGGGATGAGGGAGCGACGACCAACCTCACACGGTCGGGGATCGGCGGGAATGGCCCACTTGGGTGGTTGACTGGCGCCTCAGGTTAACGATCGCTAACCTCGCAGGGTGACCACATCCGGACTGCGCGACGCCACCGACGAGCTCCGCGACCGGCTCGCGGTGGTCCGCCGCGGTGGCAGCGACGAGGCCCGCACCAAGCACACGGACCGCGGCAAGATGCTCGTCCGCGACCGGGTCGACCGGCTGCTCGACCCGGGCAGCCCGTTCCTCGAGCTGAGCCCGCTGGCGGCGTACGACATGTACGGCGGCGGCGTGCCGTCGGCCGGTGTGGTGACCGGCATCGGTCGCGTCCAGGGCCGGGAGTGCGTCGTCGTCGCCAACGACGCCACCGTCAAGGGCGGCACCTACTACCCGATGACCGTCAAGAAGCACCTGCGCGCACAGACCGTCGCCGCGGAGAACCGGCTGCCGTGCGTCTACCTCGTCGACTCGGGCGGGGCCTTCCTGCCGATGCAGGACGAGGTCTTCCCCGACCGCGAGCACTTCGGCCGGATCTTCTTCAACCAGGCCAACCTCTCCGCGCGGCGGATCCCGCAGATCGCCTCGGTGATGGGCTCGTGCACCGCCGGCGGCGCGTACGTCCCGGCGATGTCCGACGAGACGGTCATCGTCCGCAACCAGGGCACGATCTTCCTCGGTGGCCCGCCGCTCGTGAAGGCCGCGACGGGTGAGGTGGTCACCGCCGAGGAGCTGGGCGGCGGTGACGTGCATGCCCGCACCTCGGGCGTCGTCGACCACCTCGCCGAGGACGACGCGCACGCGCTCGCGATCGTCCGCTCGATCGTGGGCACGCTCCGCCACGAGCCGGCGAGCCTGACGCCGTACCCGGTCGAGGAGCCGGCCGAGGACCCCGTCGGCCTCTACGACGTGGTGCCCGCCGACACCCGCACGCCGTACGACGTGCGCGAGGTGATCCGCCGGGTCGTCGACGGCAGCCGGTTCCACGAGTTCAAGCAGCTGTACGCCGAGACCCTGGTCTGCGGCTTCGCGCGGATCTGGGGTTACGAGGTCGGCATCGTCGCCAACAACGGGATCCTGTTCAGCGAGTCGGCGCTCAAGGGCGCGCACTTCATCGAGCTCTGCAACCAGCGCGGCATCCCGCTGGTCTTCCTGCAGAACATCAGCGGCTTCATGGTCGGTCGCGAGTACGAGAACAAGGGCATCGCCCGCGACGGGGCCAAGCTGGTCACGGCGGTCGCCTGCTCGGTCGTCCCGAAGTTCACCGTCGTCATCGGCGGCTCGTTCGGCGCCGGCAACTACGGCATGTGCGGCCGGGCCTACGACCCGCGGTTCCTCTGGATGTGGCCGAACGCGCGGATCTCGGTGATGGGCGGCGAGCAGGCCGCGTCGGTGCTCGCGACCGTGGCCGGCAAGCCCGACGACGAGGACTTCAAGGCGCCCATCCGGGAGCAGTACGAGACGCAGGGCTCGCCCTACTACTCGACCGCCCGGCTCTGGGACGACGGGATCATCGACCCGGTCGACACCCGGCGAGTGCTGGGCATGGGGCTCGCGGCGGCGTCGCACGCGCCGATCCCCGAGCCCTCCTACGGCGTGTTCCGCATGTGATGGTGACCTCGATGCTCACTCACGTCTTCATCGCCAACCGCGGCGAGATCGCGGCTCGGATCGAGCGCACCTGCACGCGTCTCGGCGTCGCGTCGACGGCAAGCACCGGCGACTTCCTCGACGTCGAGGCCCAGGTCGCCCAGGCGGTCGACGCCGGGGCCGACGCCGTGCACCCCGGGTACGGCTTCCTGTCCGAGAACCCCGCCTTCGCGCGCGCCGTGACGGCCGCCGGCCTCGCCTGGGTCGGCCCACCGCCCGAGGCGATGGAGGCGATGGCCCGCAAGGACGCCGCACGCGAGATCGCGGTCGCCGCCGGCGTGCCGGTCGTGCCGGCGTACGACGTCACCGACGCCCGGGTGGCCATCGCGCACGAGCTGCCGTACCCGGTGCTGGTCAAGGCGGCGGCCGGCGGTGGTGGCAAGGGCATGCGCGATCGTGCGCCGTGCCGAGGACTACGCCGAGGCGGTCCTGTCCGCCCAGCGCGAGGCCGCGTCCGCGTTCGGCGACGACACGATGATCGTCGAGAAGTACGTCGAGCACGGCCGGCACATCGAGGTGCAGGTCATGGCGGACAGCCACGGGACGGTCCTCCACCTGTGGGAGCGGGACTGCTCGACGCAGCGCCGGCACCAGAAGGTCCTCGAGGAGGCACCCGCGCCGACGATCAGCGACGCGGTGCGCGAGCTGGTCACGTCGTCCGCCGTCGCGCTGGCCCGCGAGGTCGGCTACACGAACGCCGGGACCGTCGAGTTCCTCCTCGACGCCGACACCGACGAGGCGTACTTCCTCGAGATGAACACCCGGCTCCAGGTCGAGCACCCGGTCACCGAGGCGGTCACCGGGCTCGACCTCGTCGAGCTCCAGCTGCGGGTCGCGGCCGGCGAGCCGCTGCCGATCGCCCAGGCCGACGTGACGGTGACCGGCCACGCGATCGAGGCCCGTGTCTACGCCGAGGACTCGTTCGGCGGGTTCCTGCCCGCAGGCCGGCCGGGCGTCGCTGGTGCGGTGGCCGGACGGCGGCGTGCGCGTCGACCACGCGCTGGCGAGCGGCCAGGTCGTCAGCACGTCGTACGACCCGATGCTCGGCAAGGTCATCGCGCACGGCCCGGACCGCGAGGCCGCCCGGCGGGCGCTGTTGCAGGCCCTCGACGACACCGCGATCCTCGGGCTGACGACCAACGCGGGCTTCCTGCGCGCCCTCGTCGCCTCCGACGAGTTCCGCGACGCGACGCATCGACACCGCCTGGCTCGACCACGCGGAGGTGCCGGCCCGCCGGATCCGACCGAGCCTCGCGGCTCGCGGCCTGGGAGGCCTTCCTCGCCGACCGCGACGGCGCCGCCGGGCCCTTCGCCTCCGACGGCTTCCGGGTCGCCGGGGACGCCGCGCCGGTCACGATCCAGCTCGACGAGGACGTCGTGCTCACCGGCGCTCCGCCCGCCGAGCGCCCGGTCGCGACGGTGGACCACCACCGGGTCGAGGTGGCCCACCAGGGCCAGCGGTTCGTCTTCGAGCGACCCGACCCGATGGTCGCCCACGGACCCGTCGTCGGTGACGGCACGCTCCTCTCGCCGATGCCCGGCACCGTCCTCGACGTCCGGGTCGCCCAGGGCGACCCGGTCGAGGAGGGCCAGGTGCTCGGAGTCATCGAGGCGATGAAGATGGAGCTCAGCCTCAAGGCGCCGTTCGCCGGCACCGTCGCCGTCGGTCGGCGCCGAGCAGGGCGACCGGGTGGCGCTGGGTGACACGCTGTTCGTCGTGGAGGCAGCGGATGTCGAGGCTCCCGGAGCGCGTCACCATCTACGAGGTCGGCCCGCGCGACGGCCTGCAGAACGAGTCCGGCTTGGTGCCGACCCAGGACAAGGCCGAGTTCGTCCGGCGCCTGGTCGCCGCGGGCCTCCCGGTCGTCGAGGCCACGTCGTTCGTGCACCCGACGTGGGTCCCGCAGCTCGCCGACGCCGCCGACCTGATGGAGCTGCTCGGCGAGGCCGGCCGCGACTGCCCGGTCCTGGTCCCCAACGAGCGTGGGCTCGACCGCGCGCTCGAGCTCGGCGTCCGGCACATCGCGATCTTCGGATCGGCGACCGAGACGTTCGCCCAGAAGAACCTCAACCGCAGCCTCGACGAGCAGTTCGCGATGTTCGAGCCGACCGTCGTGCGGGCCCGGGCGGCCGGGCTCGACGTCCGCGCCTACGTGTCCATGTGCTTCGGCGACCCGTGGGAGGGGGCGGTCCCGGTCGACCAGGTGGTCTCGGTCGGCAAGCGGCTCTTCGACCTCGGTGCCAGCCAGCTCAGCCTCGGCGACACGATCGGCGTCGGCACCGCCAACCAGGTGACCGCGCTCGTCGAGGCGTTCGTCGCGGCGGGGATGACGACCGAGCAGCTGGCCCTGCACTTCCACGACACCTACGGCCAGGCGCTGGCCAACGCGTACGCCGGTCTCCAGGCCGGCATCACGACGTACGACGCCAGCGCCGGTGGCCTCGGTGGCTGCCCCTACGCGAAGAGCGCGACGGGCAACCTCGCCACCGAGGACCTGGTCTGGCTGCTCACCGGGCTCGGCATCGAGCACGGTGTCGACCTCGACGCCCTGGTCGCGACGAGCGGCTGGATGGCCGGGATCCTCGGCCGGCCCAGCCCGTCGGCCGTCGTCCGGGCCTTGACGGGCTGAGCCGACGACCGGTCAGACCAGCTGCAGCGTGCCGGCCAGCTCGCGCACCTGGTCGAGGGTCAGGCTCTCGCTGAGCAGCACGACGACCTGGCCGCTGCCGACGCGGATGAACAGCGAGGCGAACCCGGTGTCCGGGTCCTCGCCGACCCACACCCGGGTCCCGTCGACGTCGTCGACCTCCTCCGCGCCCGCGGGGACCTGGTCGCGGAACGACCAGAGGTTCACCCCGTCCAGCGCCGGCTCGTCCACGCCCCGGGTGTAGGTGAACGTGAGGCCCGCCAGCTCGATCTGCTCGGTGACGACGGCGGGTTCGGGAGCGGGTCGTGCCACGGGTGCGCTCGTCGTCGGCGAGCCCTCGGGTGCCGTACCCGTCGGGGCCCCACCAGCGGTGAGCGCGGTCCAGCCGAGCAGGCCCGCGACGGCGGCGGTGGCCGCGACCGGCGCGACGGCGACGGCGACCGGGCGGTGCGCCCGTGGGACCGGCCCGGTGTAGGCGAGGTGGTCGGTGCCGCCGTGCAGGGCTCGGGTCAGCTCGGTGGCGAGCTGGTCGTCGGTGATCATGGGCGTTCTCCTCCGGTCGGGGTGGTGGCGAGCGCCCGCCGCAGGGTGGCGAGCGCCCGGTGGGTCTGGGACTTGACGGTCCCGGTGGAGCAGCCGAGGGCATCGGCGGTCTCGGCGACGCTGAGCCCGTCCAGGAACCGGAGGACGACGACCGCCCGCTGCCCCTGGGGGAGGGTGCGGACGGCCTCGACCAGCGGCTCGTGGTCGGCCGGCTCGCTGCCGGTCGCGACGTCGATCTCGAGGGGTGCCTCGACGGGTCGGCGACCGAGGTTGCGGCGCCGGTCGTGAGCCAGGTTGACCAGGACCCGCCGCGCGTACGCGTCCGGGTTGCCCCGCGCCGTACGCCACCGCCGGGCGGTGCGGACCAGGGTCACCTGGACCAGGTCCTCGGCGTGGCCCCGGTCGCGGCACAGCAGGTACGCCGTGCGGACCAGCCGGTCGGCCGTGCGGCGGGCGAACTCCTCGAACTCCCGCTCGTACGACCTGCCGATCATGCTCACACCCTCCTCGACTCCACGGCCTCCGGATCGGTTGTCACGCCCGTACTGTGGCGAGCGTGCGGTCCCGGTCTGTCGTCCTGCTGTCGCTCGGGTTGGTGCTCCTGGTGACGCCGACCGCCACGGCGGCGGACGGCGACCTCGCCTCGCCGGCGAGCAAGGAGATCGCGATGCAGCTCGTGTCCAGCGCGGAGAACTCCTCCCTCGACTGGCGGCGGCAGTACCGCTACATCGAGGACATCGGCGACGGGCGTGGGTACACCGCGGGCATCATCGGCTTCTGCTCCGGGACCGGCGACCTGCTCCACGTCGTCCGGGCCTACACGCGCCGCACCCCGGACAACCCGCTCGCGCGGTTCCTGCCGGCGCTGCGCAGGGTCGACGGCACCGACTCGCACCGGGGTCTCGGCCGGCCGTTCGTGCGGGCCTGGCGCACGGCCGCCAAGGACCCGGCGTTCCGGGCGGCGCAGGACCGCGAGCGCGACCGCACCTACTTCGACCCGGCCGTGGCGCTGGCGAAGCGGGACGGCGTGGGCGCCCTGGGGCAGTTCGCCTACTACGACGCGGCCGTCGTGCACGGCTTCTCCGGGCTCAAGCACATCCGGAAGCGGGCCCTGGGCCACGCCGACCCGCCATCGGCCGGCGAGGCCGAGGTGTTCTGGCTCCGGACCTTCCTCGAGGAGCGGCTGCGGGAGATGAGGAAGGAGCCGGCGCACGCCGAGCAGCTCGACCGGATCACCAGGACGCAGCGGAAGTTCCTGCGTGAGGGCAACCTCGCCCTCGACGCCGCCCCTGCGCTGGACCGTCAACCGGACGAGGTTCCACATCGGCTCGCTGGCAGAATCACCGGCGTGAACCGGCGGGTCTACGTGCACATCGGTGCACCCAAGACCGGCACGTCGTACGTGCAGGACCGGCTCGCGCTCAACGCCAAGGCCCTGGCCGACCACGACGTGCACTACCTGTCGCGCTCGCCGATCCAGGACCCGACGCTCTTCCAGTTCCGGGTGGCGCTCGACCTGCTCGAGCAGGACTGGGGCGGGACGCCCGGCCACGCCAAGGGCTCGTGGGACACGTTCGTCCGCCGGGCCCGGCGCAAGAGCGGCGTCGTCGTGCTCAGCCACGAGATCCTCGCGCCGGCCCGCCCGGCGTACGTCGAGCGCCTGAAGCGCGACCTGCGCGGCTCGGAGGTGCACGTCGTCTACAGCGCGCGCGACCTCGGCCGGCAGGTCCCCGCGGCCTGGCAGGAGAGCGTCAAGCAGGGTCGCAAGTGGAGCTTCGCCAAGTTCGTGCAGCGGATGCAGGACCGGAGGACCTGGTTCGCCAAGGCCTTCGACCTGCCCGAGGTGCTCAACGTGTGGAGCGCCGGGCTGCCACCGGAGCAGGTGCACGTGGTCACGGTGCCGCGGCGCGGGGTGCAGCAGCGGCGGAGCGACGTGCTGTGGCACCGGTTCGCCGAGGCGTTCGGGATCGACCCCGGCTGGGCCCCGGTCGACAGCGAGCGCTCCAACCGCTCCCTCGGGATGGCCGAGACCCAGCTCCTGCGCCGGCTCAACCGCGGCGTGGAGCGGGAGGCCCGCAACCAGGGGCAGTACGACGACCTGATCCGCGACCTGCTCATGGACGACCAGCTCGGCGGCCGCGAGTCGGGGATGGTCAGGATGCCGCCGTCCCTCTACCCCTGGGCCGAGGAGCAGACCGAGCGCTGGGTCGAGTGGATCGAGCAGAGCGGCGTCCACGTGGTCGGCGACCTGGCCGAGCTCCGTCCGCTGCCCCCGCCGGAGGGGACGGTGTGGGTCGACCCCGACGAGGTCTCCGCCAAGCAGCAGCTCGGTGCCGCCGTGGCGGCGCTGGCGGCGATGACGCAGGAGGCGGCCCGGCGGCCCGACCCGGACCGGGCGTTCGTGAACAAGGTCAGGCTCGGCGCGCGACGGCTGCGCGACTCATGACGGCGACCAGCACGTCGGCGGCCTGGACCTGGGTGGACCACCTCCGCGCCGGTGGCTCGACTCCCTGGGCGGCCTGGCTCGACGCCGCCGCCGACGTCGACGACCCGCGGCGCGGCGATCGCCTGCTGCCGGGGGCCCAGCAGCTCGAGCTGCTCCGCCGGCTCAACGAGGCCGGCACCCCGTCGGCCGCCCTCGTCGAGCGGGTGCTCGTGGCCAGCGCGCCCGGCCGCGGACGGCAGGACCTCGAGCTCCTCGGGGCCGTCGAGCCGCTGGCGTTCGGACCGCGGCCGATCGACCCCGCGATCCTCACCGCCGACGACCTGGTCCGGGTCGCGGTCGGGCTGGTGGCGGAGGACGTCGTGGCCGCCGGCGGACCGGCAGCGGAGCGGGAGCCGGTCAAGGCCCGTCGCTGGCGGACCCGTTACCGGCTGGCCGGCGACCCGTGGCTCGCCGATGCGATGCGCGCCGAGCTGCTCGCACAGGGCCGGCCGACGGGTGGGCGTGGAGCCGTGGTCGCCGTCGTCGGCACCGACCTGGCGACCCTCCTCGCGCACGACTGGATGACCCGCTGCTTCACCGAGGGCTCGGTGCCGTGGGAGGAGTTCTGCGCCACCCTGGCCCGTCGCGGCCGGGTCCCACGACGGGTGGACCTGGCGTCGTCCGCGGCCCGGTGGGCCGAGCGCCAGGGCGGGCCCGACCTCGTCCGGCTCGTGCTCGACCCGGCGAAGGTGGCGAAGGTGGTGGGCGTCCGCCGGCTCGTCGTGCTCCCCGACGTCTCGGCCGTCGCGGCCGAGCTCGCCCGCCGCACCGCCGGCGCGGTCGGCCTCCTCGTCACCCCGCCGCGTCGCGCCGAGCTCCTGCGCACCGTCCTGCGACCACGGCTCCAGGAGGTGCCCGGACCGCCGCCCGTCGTGCCGGACGCCCAGCGGGAGTGGGTCGAGGAGCAGGCCGCCCGCATCCTGCGCCGCCTGCGGGCCGGTGGCTACCCTGTCGTGGGTGACCTGGACGGACTGCAGCCGCGCTGGCCGGACCTCCCGGCCCAGCCCCCGCAGCCGGACGCGGTGCTGAACCTGGCGCTCGACCTGCTGCTCCGTCCCGCCACAGGAGGTGACCCGCGATGAGCGAGAAGGTCATCCTCCACGTCGGCACCCCGAAGACCGGCACGTCGTACCTCCAGGACGTGCTCTACCGGAACCGGGTCAAGCTGATCACGCAGGGGATCACCTACCCCGCGGAGCGGTTCGACGCGCACTTCCTCGCCGCGCTCGACCTGATGAAGATGCCGTGGGGCGGGCTCCAGGCCGAGGCGATCGGCCGGTGGGACGAGCTCGCCGCGGCCGTCCGCCGGGCGCCCGGCACGTCGATCGTCAGCCACGAGATCCTGGCCACGGCGTCGCGCTCGCAGGTGAAGCGCGCCCTGGAGTCCCTGGGGGCCGGCACCGGGACCGAGGTGCACGTGATCCTCTCCGTGCGCGACCTCGTCCGGCAGATCCCGGCGGAGTGGCAGGAGAACGTCAAGCACCGGGCCGGCCTCTCGTACAAGGACTTCCTGACACGGATCCAGGACCCGGAGCGGAGCAGCCGGATCGGCAGCTGGTTCTGGGGTGTCCAGGAGATCCCGGACATCCTCAACCGCTGGGGCCACGACCTGCCCCCGGAGCACGTGCACCTCGTGACGGTGCCGCCGCCCGGGTCGCCCGACCTGCTGTGGAAGCGGTTCAGCACGGCGTTCGGGCTCGACGGGCTGGACCTCGACCTCGAGGCCGAGCGGGTGAACCCGTCGCTCGGCGTCCCCGAGATCGCGCTGATCCGCCGGATCAACCGCAGCGCCAACAAGGAGCTGCACCCGCCCGACTACCGACCGCTGGTCCGCGAGCTGCTCGCCCACCAGACGCTGTCGCAGCGCACGCAGTCGCCCCGGCTCGCGCTGCCGCCCGACGTGCACCCGTGGGTGCAGGACCTGTCGCAGTCGTGGGTCGAGGAGATCCGCCGCCGCGGGTACGACGTCGTCGGTGAGCTCAGCGACCTGCTCGGCGCCCCGCCGGTCGAGGACTACGCCGACCCGGACCGACCCTCGGAGCGTCAGGTCGCCGCGGCCGGGGTCGACGCGATCAAGGCGCTGCTGCTCGACAACGCCCGGCTGCGCCACGAGGAGGAGCGGCTGCACGGCGAGCTGCACCAGGCGCACCTCGCGCTCGAGCGGTCGTACCTGCGCCCGACGTACCGGCTCCGCGAGAAGGTCGTGCGCCGGCTCGAGAACAGCCTGCCCGGCAAGGGCGCGCTGAAGGTCTACCGCGCGGCGCGGGGCAGGAGCTCGCGGTCGGCGTAGCGGCCGATCCGCCAGGTCGAGTACGCGTCGGCGCTCATGCCGACGACGCCGCCCACGACCGGTACGCGGCGACCGACCGTGATCGCGAGGCGCTTGCCGGCGACCTTGGTGATCAGCTCGGAGGCGACCTCGGCGGACAGGATCTTGTCCAGGTCGGGGTCGTGCACCGGCGCGGTGGCGAGCGCCATCGGCGGGGCGGGCAGCTTCTTCTTCTTGATCATGGCGTTGACCGTGTCCTCGCCCAGCAGGCAGGTCAGGATCGCGTTGCGGACCTTGGGGTCGTCGAGGTCGTAGCCGCGCAGGTGCGCGATGCCGGCGATCATCCGGCACTGGATCAGCGCCAGCCCGGTCACGTTGGCCGGGACCGTCAGCGCCATCGTGACGACGCCACCGAGGTTGGTCACGAAGCCCTGGGCGCCGGCGTACCTGACGTGGTTCTCGATCACCTCGTGCACCGCGCGCTCGCGGTTGCCCTTCTGCTCCTTGAGCTGGGCGTCGGCCGCCTTCGCCGCGGGCGGGAGCGGCCCGACGCCGCGGATCGCCCGGTCCAGCGCCTCGCGGACGAACGTCGTCGTCAGCCCCGGCGCCATCTCGGTCAGCTTCGGAGCGAGCTTGAGGCCCGCCTGGCTGGCCGCACGGCTGGTGATGCTCATGCCGCAATCGTAGGCAGCCCACCCAGGGCCGGGCACTAGCGTGCCCCCGTGGAGTCCGGGCCCGTCGAACCGCCGCCGTCGCTCTGGCAGTTCGGCGACCCGCGCGACGCGGACCCGGAGGAGGACCTCGTCGGCATCGGCGCCGACCTCACCCCGGGCACCCTCCTGGCGGCGTACCGCCGCGGGATCTTCCCGATGCCGGACGGCGGCGTGCGCCCACCGATGTGCTGGTTCTCGCCCGCCCGCCGCGGCGTCATCCCGGTCGGCGGGCTGGTCGTGTCGCGCTCGCTCCGGCGGGCGGTGCGAGCGTGCGAGATCCGGGTCGACACCGCGTTCGAGGACGTGGTCCGCGGGTGCGCGGACCCGCGGCGGCCGCAGGGCTGGATCACCGGCGACATCGCGGCGGCGTACACCGAGCTGCACCGGCTGGGCTGGGCGCACTCGGTCGAGGCGTGGCGGGACGGGCGCCTCGTCGGTGGCCTGTACGGCGTCGCGGTCGGCGGGCTGTTCGCCGGTGAGTCGATGTTCCACCGCGAGCGCGACGCGTCGAAGGTCGCCCTGGTGGGGCTGGTCTCGTTGCTGGCCGACGAGCACGCCGAGGACCGGCTGCTCGACGTGCAGTGGCTGACCCCGCACCTGGCCACGCTCGGCGCCGTCGAGATCACCCGCGACGAGTACCTCGACCGGCTGGAGGTCGCCCTCGGGATGCCGGCCCCGGCCTGGCCGGGGAGAGGCGACTAGAAGACCAGCGGTCGCTCGCCGGTGTCGCTGACCATCCCGCGGCCGGCGGCCTCCCAGTCGAGCATCCCGCCGTCCAGGTTCACGGCGTCGCGGCCCTGCTGGACGAGGTAGCCGGTGACCTGCGCCGAGCGGCCGCCGACCTTGCAGACCACCAGCAGCTGACCGTCCGGTACCTCGGCGAGGCGCCCGGGGATCTCGTGCATCGGGATGTGCACCGCGCCGTCGATGTGGCCGTGCGCCCACTCGACGGGCTCGCGGCAGTCGAGCACGACCAGGCCGTCGGGCAGCGGGTCGGGGACGCCGTCCATCGAGACGGTGGGGATTCCCTGCATCCCGCCAGCCTACGAGCGGTACTCACCCTCGATCGCCAGGGGCGCCTGCTGCTCCTCGCTGCCGAGGGTGCCGTCGACCTCGACCCACAGCGAGGGGCTCGGCCCGCACGTCGCCTCGTGGACCGTGACCGTGCCGGACGAGCCGGGCTCCGCGCTGCTCAGCTCGTTGGAGTCGTCGTCGACGCCGTTGGTGAAGAAGAACGTCATCGGTCGCCGGTCGCTGCCGGTGTCCACGTCGAACGGGAGGTCGAAGACCTGCCCCGGCCGCACCTCGTCCGTGATGACCTCGACGTGCAGGACGGGTCCGGTGAACGCCTCGTCCGGCGGGGCCTCGTCCTGCCCGACGGCGGGGACCATCGCGTTCAGCGTCAGGGCCAGCACGTCGAACGTCCTGCCACCCTCGGTGGCCCGCTGCCGAGCAGGCGATGCCGATGTCCCGGGCCTCGAACGTGTACGTCGAGCCGTCCGTGTCGGTGTAGGTCAAGGTGCTCGTGTCGGTGCCGCCGCCGGGATCGCCGGCGACCTGCCCGGCCCGGCCGTCGTCGCCGCCCAGGGCCACGACCCCGACGCCCCCCGCGACGGCGAGGGCCGCCACCCCGGCGAGGCCGCGGCGCACGGTCCGGCGCCGCCGGATCCGGCTGTCGACGCGGTCGAGCAGGCCGTCGGGCGGACTGGTGGGCTTGCTGAGGTCGCGGTACGCCTCGAGGATCTCGGGCTCGTTCATCTGGTCACCTTCTCGGGTCGTCCGGCGTGGTCCTTGAGCCGCTGGAGCCCGCGTGACAGCTGGCTCTTCACGGTTCCTTCCGAACACCCCATCCGGTCGGCGATCGCGCGCACGTCGAGGTCCTCGACGTAGCGCAGTGCGAGGGCGGTGCGCTGACGAGGGGTCAGCGTCGCGAGCGCCTCGACCAGCCAGGCCTCGGCCTCGCTGGTTGACGCGTCGGCGGTCGCCGGCTCGCTCGACCGCGCCCCCGGCAGCTCGCGCCGCAGCCGGCGGATGCGGTCGATGTTCAGCCGGGTCATCACGGTCCGGGCGTACGCAGCCGGCTGGTCGATCCGGCGCCACCTCTCGCCGACGCGCACCAACGTCTCCTGGAGCAGGTCCCAGGCGTCGTGGCGGTTGCCGGTCAGCGCGTGGGCCAGCCCCAGCAGGGCCGGGCTCTGTGCCTCCACGAACGCCGCGAAGTCCCCGTCGGTGCCGCGCACTGCATCTCCTCCCGGTGGGTGTTCTCCCTAGTGACGAGGGGAGGACCGGAAACGTTGACGGCTACTTGAGGAGCTTGCTCATCCGGCGGTCGGCGAGGGGCTTGCCACCCGTCTGGCAGGTGGCGCAGTACTCCAGGCTCGAGTCGGAGAACGACACCTGGCGCACGACGTCGCCGCAGACCGGGCACTTCTCGCCGGCCCTGCCGTGCACGGCGAGGTTGGACTTCTTCTCGCCCTTGAGCTCGCTGGCCGCGAGTCCCCGGGACCGGTCCACGGCGTCGCCGAGGGTGACCCGGATGGCGTCGTACAGGACGACGAGGTCGCCGTCGTCGTCGCCCTCGAC
Source organism: uncultured Actinomycetota bacterium (assembly GCA_963815335.1). GTDB lineage: Bacteria > Actinomycetota > Actinomycetes > Propionibacteriales > Nocardioidaceae > Nocardioides. The sequence continues at coordinate 178,380 of CAWFGL010000013.1, read as the reverse complement.
GAGGCTGGCCGCCGGCTTGAACGGCGACATCCGGGCGGCGTGCAGGATCTCGTCGGAGTAGGCGTTGCCGATCCCGGCGATGGTGCCCTGGTGCCGCAGCACGCCCTTGATCTGCTTGCGGCCCTCGGCCTTCACGATGTCGCGGAAGGCCTCGAGGGTGAAGTCGTCGGTGAGCGGGTCGGGCCCGAGGCTGGCGATGCCCGGGACGTCCTGCGGGTCGTGCACGACGTAGACCGCGAGCCGCTTCTTGGTGCCCGCCTCGGTGACGTCGAGGCCCGACTGGTCGTCGAGGACGACGCGGACGGCGAGCGGGTTGCGGCCGCTCGGCTTCGGCGGCAGCGTCGGGACCTCGTCCTTCCAGCGCACCCAGCCGCCGCGGGCGAGGTGCATCACCAGGTGCAGCGGGGCGTCCCCGCCGGTGATGGTGAGGTCGAGGAACTTGCCGTGCCGGGTGACGTCCTCGACGACGCCGCCCTCGAGCGCGCGCAGCGGCGGGTCGAACGTCTTGAGGGCGCTGAACTGCGGGACGAAGACGGTCCTGATCGCGTGACCGTCGAGCCGGCCCCCGAGGTCGAGGGCCAGGGCTTCCACCTCCGGCAGCTCGGGCACGTTGTCGAGTTTAGGTTCCCGGAGCATCATGGACAGATGGCGGACGCCGCGGTCTTCCTCGATGGTCGGGGTGACGACCGCGCGCTGCGGCTCTCCTGGCACGACGAGGCCGGCCTGGTCGTCCTGTCGATGTGGCGGGAGAACGTCTGCGTCGGCTCGTTCCGGCTGGTCCGCGAGGACGTGCCCGCGATGATCGCGTTCCTCTCGTCCGGGCTCGCGGCGTCGTACGCCGACGGGCGGGCGTCCTGGCCGGCCTGATCGCGAGGGCCGGATTCGCCGGCCTGATCGCGAGGGCCGGTGAAACAGGCCGCCCCGGGCCGACCGAAATCTAAGGAATCGGCTAGAGACCCGGATACGGTCCGATCGTGGACCCGATCCGGAACCCGTACGCGCCCGGCGCCGGCCAGCGGCCGCCCGAGCTCGCCGGCCGCGACGAGCAGCTGCGCGCCTTCGACGTCGTCCTCGAGCGGGTCGCGAAGAACCGCCCGGAGCGCTCGCTCGTGCTGACCGGGCTGCGCGGCGTCGGCAAGACCGTGCTGCTGAACGCGCTGCGCAGCCAGGCCGTCCGCAAGGGCTGGGGGACCGGCAAGCTCGAGGCCCGGCCCGACCAGCGGCTCCGCCGGCCGCTGGCCTCGGCCCTGCACCAGGCGGTCCGGGAGCTCGGGCACCCGCAGCAGGAGGAGAGCGACCACCTGCTCGGCGTGCTCAGGGCCTTCGCCGAGAAGGAGGCGGGCGACACCAGGCTGCGCGACCGCTGGAGCAGCGGGATCGAGGCCGCGGCCGTCCGCGGCCGGGCCGACTCGGGCGACATCGAGATCGACCTCGTCGAGCTGCTGACCGATCTCGGCGGGCTCGCCGCCGACACGGGCAAGGGCGTCGGGGTCTTCCTCGACGAGATGCAGGACCTCGGGCCGGACGACGTCTCGGCCCTCTGCGCCGCGTGCCACGAGATCGGCCAGGCCGGCCTCCCGGTGATCGTGGTCGGCGCCGGGCTGCCGCACCTGCCCGCCGTGCTGAGCGCCGGCAAGTCCTACTCCGAGCGGCTGTTCTCCTACCAGCGCATCGACCGGCTCACCCGGGAGGAGGCCGACCGCGCGCTCACCGCTCCCGCCCAGAGCGAGGAGGCGTCGTACGACGCGGAGGCGCTCGCCGCGCTGTACGACGCGACCGGTGGCTACCCCTACTTCGTGCAGGCGTACGGCAAGACCGTGTGGGACCTCGCGCCGCGGTCGCCGATCACGGCGGACGACGTGGCCGTCGCGGCTCCCGAGGCCGAGCGCGAGCTGGCGGTCGGCTTCTTCGGCAGCCGCTACGAGCGGGCGACGCCGGGGGAGCGCGACTACCTGCGAGCGATGGCCGAGGCCGCGACGCTCGCCCCGGAGGACGAGCAGGACGCCGTCGGCTCGGTGGCCACCGCGGACGTCGCGTCCGCGCTGGGCAAGAAGCCGCAGTCCCTCTCGCCGGCCCGCGACGCCCTGCTCAAGAAGGGCCTCATCTACTCGGGCGAGCGCGGGCGGATCGCCTTCACCGTGCCGCACTTCGGGCGGTACCTGCGCCAGCAGGCCTGACCCCCCTTTTGTACGCAGGAACAACGAAGCCCGTGAACGGGGTGAGCCGCGCACAAGCGCGGTGAGCGCCCTCCTCCTTAGCCTGAGACACAGGCTCGAAATCCCCCCAATGGGCCCTGCGGGGCAGCGCCGGCCTCCCGGCCGGTGGCGCCCGCGACGGCTCCCAGTACCAGCTGCTGGGAGCCGTCACCCTTGTCCGGTCCGGGGAGGAGTCGCGACCAACGTGTGCTGGCTTTCGCTTCCCTGGGCACCGACGCTGGTGGGATCGTGTCGGTAGCGGTCTCCGTGGCCCCGCCCCCGTGGTGCCGGATCGGGGCCGCGCCGACGACCAGCGCGGAGGTCCCGATGTCGGACGCGGACGCTCGGGCGATGACGGAGTGGGCTGCGGCCTTCGCCGCCCAGGGCTCCGCCGAGGGTGAGGGCGACGCGTTCGTCGCCGTGGTCGACGGGGAGATCCTCCGGCAGATCCCGGAGCTGGCCGCCGACGCGGTGATCGTCGCCGACCTGCACGCCAGCACGCTGAGCCACTGGATGTCGTTCCTCTCGGTCATCAGCCAGCCGGAGCACCAGCTGAAGCTCCCGAACCAGGCCGAGGCCTTCGCCCGCACCCTGGCCCTGCGCGGCAAGGACCTGGCGGTCCTCCTGAAGGTCTACCGAGCCGCGCACCAGGGCGTCTTCGAGTACTTCACGAGCGCCGTCGACGCGCTCGACGACACGGCGCCGCCCCGCGACGAGGTGCTCAAGTTCCTGTGGCGGCGCGCCGACCTCTGGATCGACGACTCGATCGAGCAGCTCATCGAGGTCTTCTACGACGAGCGCGAGCGGATCCACGACAGCGCGCTCGCCCGGCGCGCCACGATGATCGACGCCCTCCTCGACGGATCGGCCGCCGACGTCGAGGACGCGACGCGCGTGCTCGCGCACCCGCTGCGGCACTGGCAGACCGGCTTCGTCATCTGGTCCGACGAGTCCGACCTCGTGACCAGCGACTTCCTCCAGGCGACCGCCGTCGAGCTGGGCGAGGCGCTGCGCGGGTCACGGCCCCTGACGCACGTCGCGGGCAGTCGCGACCTCTGGTGCTGGGTCGCGACCGACGCGCCGCCGCAGGACAACGTCGTCGCGGTGCTGGAGCCGACGCTGGTCGGACGCGGAGTGCACGTCGCGGTGGGCCTTCCCGCTCGTGGTGTGGAGGGGTTCAGGAGCAGCCACCACGAGGCGCGTGCGGCGCAGCGGCTGTCCCTCGTCGCCGGCCGCCACCAGCCGGTCGTCGCCTACCGCGACGTGGAGATGCTGACCCTCGCCCTCGAGAACGGCGAGCTCCTCCAGCGGATGGTCGCCCGCGAGGTCGGCGCCCTTGCCGGGGACGACAAGAACCTGGCCCTGGTCCGCGAGACCGCGCTCACCTACCTCACCAACCGGATGAACGTCGAGGCGACGGCCGACCGGTTGTTCGTGCACAAGAACACGGTGCGGTACCGGATCTCGCGGGCCGAGGAGCTCCTGGGCCACCCGCTGACCGCCCGCCCGGCCCAGGTCGAGCTCGGGCTGCGCTACCTCGCCTGGTTCGGCGGGGTGTGACCCCGGCTCAGCTCGCGCCCGCGGCCTCGAGGACGTCGTCCGTCTCGGTCTCGTCGACCCGCGCGAAGCCCAGCCGCTCGTAGAGGGCGCGCGCCCGCGGGTTGTCCTTCTCGACCGAGATCCGGGCCGGCAGCCCGGCGCCACGTGCCTCGACGAGGAACTGCTCGACGAGGTGGGTGCCGATGCCGTGCCCCTGGTGCGCCGGGAGCAGCTGGATCCCGGCCAGCTCGTGGTGGTCCGGTGCCCGGACGACACGGAGCCGGCCGGCGCGCTCGCCCTCGATCTCGATCACGGAGGTCTCGCTGCCCTCGACCTCGCCGCGCACCTGCTCGCGGGTCCACTCGGCGAACCCCGCGCGGAACTCCGGCTCGTCGAAGTCGTCCGGGAGCCGGCCCTGCGCCCGCGTCGCGACGACGACCACGTCGGTCAGGAAGAGCACGTCGTGCTCGGTCGCCGGCCGGACGAACACGGTCGGCATCGGTCCGACGGGCGGCAGGCTCATTCCGCCATGATGCGTCCATGAGTCCGGGCGATCCCCGGCGCCCCCAGGTGGTGGCGCACCGTGGTGCGAGCTACGAGAACGCCGAGCACACGCTCGGTGCCTACGTCGCGGCCCTGGACGCCGGCGCCGAGGGCCTCGAGTGCGACGTCCGGCTGACCGCGGACGGCCACCTGGTCTGCGTCCACGACCGCGACCTGCGCCGTACCGCCGGCCGCCGGGACGCGATCTCGACCCTGGAGCTCGCCGAGCTCGAGCAGCTGGACGTCGCGTCGTGGAAGAACCCCTGGGGCGAGCTCGACGACGAGGCGCCGATCCGCGACGAGTCGCTGGACCGGGTGCTGACCCTCCGCAAGCTGCTGGAGACGGTGGCGGACTACGACCGCCGCGTGGAGATGGCCATCGAGACCAAGCACCCGACCCGGTACGGCGGCCTGGTGGAGAAGCGGCTGGTCGAGCAGCTCAAGGACTTCGGGTGGGACCGCGCCGGCACGCCCGCGCGGGTGATGAGCTTCAGCTTCACCGCGCTCGGCCGCGTCGACCAGCTGGCGCCGGAGATCCCGCTGGTCATGCTCATCGAGAAGACGACGATGTGGCCGGTGCTGCGCCGGATGATCGGCAAGGACTGGATCGTCGGACCGGGCATCGCCCTCCTGCGCGAGGAGCCCGCGCTCGCGCACCGCATCACCAAGCGCGGCCACGACATCCACGTGTGGACGGTCAACACCGAGGAGGACCTCCGGCTCTGCCTGGAGCTCGGCGTCAAGGCGGTCATCAGCGACCGGCCCGCACTGATGCTGCACCTGCTCGACGGCGCCCCGGGGGACGCGGACCACGCTCGGTAGGTTCGTCGCATGGCGAAGAAGTCCCGCACCAAGGCCCGCGACGCGTCCGCAGAGCTCCCCGAGGGAGCGGTCGGGCCGCGTCAGCCGTGCCCCTGCGGCTCGGGCAAGCGCTACAAGGCCTGCCACGGCGCGGGCGACGGTGCTCCGACGGCGTACGTCGCGCGACCGTTCGAGGGCCTGCCCTCGGAGCCCGACGTGATCGCGCTGCGCGAGCTGGTGCCGGCCGCGACCGCGCCCCTGACGCTGAAGGGCAGCGACCGCACGGTGCTGCTGGCCTCCCTGCTGCCGATGGCCGCGCCGGCGATGGTCCGCGACAGCGGCGACATCTGGCTCGGGCTCCAGGTCCAGCACAACTACGGTGACCCGGCCCGCGACCTCGGGGCCGTGCTGACCGCCGCCCTGGAGGCGGAGGCCGGCGTGGTCGGCCTGACCTCGCCTCCCGGCGACGGCCCGCGGCTGCAGGACCTCGTCGAGGGCGACTCGCTCGACATCACCGTCCACGACGGCTTCGACTTCTGGATGGCCGACGTCGAGGACGACGGCTCGTTCGCCTCGGCCCTGGAGGCGGCGAACGGCGCCGCGTCGCCCACTGCCAAGCTGGCCCAGGTGCCCGCGGCGTACTGGACCGACGTCGGCACCAAGGAGCACCTGCGCTGGGTGATGCCCGAGCCCGAGGACCAGCTCCTCGACGCCCTCTCCCGGCTGCACGCCGCAGGCAGGGACGCACTGGTCGAGGGCGGCGCGGCTGGTCGGGATGTTCCGCGCGCACGGGCTCCTGACCCCGGTCTGGGACCTGCCGCTCGGCACCGGGGCGGACGCGCTCGAGGACCCTGCCTCCGACTTCGCGGCCGCGCTCGCGGAGGCGCTGGCCGACGACTCACCGCTCACGAGCGAGCAGCGCGCCGCCCGTTCCGGTCTCGCGAACCGGCAGGTCACGATCCGCTGATCGGGACGGTCGCTCGCTGAGATGGTGAGGTTCCTCGTTCGACGCCTGCGCGTCGAGCGACGGATGATGGCGGCGGTCCTCGTCCTGGTCACCGCAGCGTCGACGCTGCTCGGGGTCGCGGCCCTGCTGCTCGACGTGACCCAGGACCGCGCCTTCTCCAGCGAGGTCCGGCGGGCGGACTCCCGGGACGTCGACGTGACGGCGTTCCTCGTCGACCTGGCGGCGACCGACCTCGATGCCGTGCGCGAGCAGGCCAGGGACGTCGTCGGCCGGGTGCTGGCACCGATGCGGCCGACGATCACGAGCAGCGCGTCGTCGCAGGTGCGTCGGTTCGCCGCCGCGGACGGCGTCGGGTACCTCGGCACCAGCGACGCCCTCGACCGGCGCGCGGACCTCGTGTCGGGCCGCTGGCCGGGTGGGTCGTCCGGGGGGAGGTCGCTCGAGGCGGTGCTGCCCGAGGCCGCCGCCGCCCGGCTCGACCTCGCCGTGGGGGACCGGGTGCTGCTGGGGGACGAGGTCGGGCTCGACGGCGTGGACGGGTCGCTGTCCCTGGTGCTGGTGGGCACGTTCCGGCCTCGTCCCGACTCGGGCTGGGACGGCGACCGGCTGGCGGGTGCGGGCTTCGACCCGGCCTTCAGCGACGGCACGGTCACCGCGCCGGCGTACGGACCGTTCATGGTCGGCGACGCCGACTTCGTCGCGACCGGCTCGTCCGTGTCGAGCCTGAGGGTGACCGGGCACCCGACGCTCGGGCTCGCCGACGAGGCAGCACTGCGCAGCGCCGTCGGGGCGCTCGATGACGCGACAGGTCTGATGCAGGCTGCCGCGGAGGACCGGGTGCGGATCACGAGGGTCGCCTCGGACCTGCCCCGGACGGAGGCGCGACTCCAGGCCGAGCAGGCCGCGGCCCGGTCGACCGTGCTGGTCGTCCTGCTCCTGGGCGCGATGCTCTCGATCACCTGCCTGCTGCTCGCCGGGCGACTGGTCGCCGCCGTCCGCGACGACGACCGCGCCCTGCTGGTCAGCCTCGGGCTGGACCGCAGGCAGCAGCTCGGTGCGGCCGTGGCCGAGGCGGTGCTGGTCGCGGTCTCCGCCGCGGTGCTGGCGGTACCGGCGGCGTCCCTCGTCCACTCCCGGCTCACGCAGCTCTCGTCCCTGCGCGAGGCCGGCCTCGGACAGGGCCCGAGCATCACCCCCGGCCTGGTCGCCACCGTGCTCGGCGGCGCCCTGGTCATGGCGACGGCCCTGGTGCTGCCGGCGCTGGACACCACGACGGCGGGGTCGCCCAGCAGGTGGCGGGGGACGGCGCGCTCCGGCCTCGACGTGCTGCTCGCGGTCGCGGTCGCCGCTGCCTGGTGGCAGCTGCGCTCGCGGCCGTCCGGCGCCGCGGCCGACGGTGACCTGGTGCTGACCGTGGCGCCGGTCGTCGTCCTGCTGGGCCTGGTGCTGCTGCTGATCCGCGGTGTCCCGCGGCTGCTGCGCGTCGTCGCCAGCGCGTGCTCGCGCTCGCGATCGCTCGTGCTGCCCCTCGCGGTCACGCAGGCCGCCCGCCGGCCGCGCGCCGGTGCCGCGATGGTGCTGATCGCGAGTGCCGTGGCCGCGGCCGTGTTCGGCGTCGCCTTCCACGCGACCTGGGAACGCTCGCAGAGGGACCAGGCAGACCTGCGAGTCGGCACCGACCTGACGCTCGCCCTGCCGATCCCCGCCACCGCGGACGACGCGGCGGCCGTCCTCCGTGCCGCCGCCGACACCGGCGGCCCGGTCGTGTCCGCGGTGGCCCAGCGACCGGTGACGCTCGGGCGGTACGTCGACGCGGGGTCACCTCCGGTGCTCGTCGCCGTGGACGCGCGACGCGCCGGCCCGCTGCTGCGGGGGAGGCTGGACGACGGGCGGACCTGGGCCGAGGTGGGCGACGAGCTCGTCCCGGACGACGAGGTCGACGGACTCGGCCTGCCCGTGGCCGGTGCCGGCGTCGAGCTCGAGGCGACGGCGCCTGCCGACGTCACCATCTCGGTGACCCCGACCGCGGTCGTGCAGGACTCCGCCGGCTTCCGGACCGCCGTCGCCGCCGAGCCGCTTCCCGTCGACGGCCGGCGGCACGCGGTCCGGTGGCAGCGCGAGCTGCACGGGCAGCTCGTCGCCGTCCGCCTCGAGCTCAGCGCGGACGCGACCCCCCGGGAGGAGGGCGCCCCGTCCGGCGAGGTCGCCGTCTCGGTGTTCGTCCCGGGGGACGCGGCGGGCGACGGCGCCGAGTGGGAGGCCCGGGCCCTGGGCAGCCAGACGCCGGTGACGGCGTCGTCCGTCGCGGTCGAGGCGTCGACGTCCGGCACGGTGCTCCGCACGACGGCCGACGTGGACCTGCTCTACCTCGCCTACACCGGTGCCGACCTCCTGGCCACGTCGTTCGCCGAACCCGAGGCGATGCCGGTGGCCGTGTCCCAGCGTCTGGTCGACACGCTCGGCGCCGAGGTCGGGACCGAGATCTCGGCGGTCGTCGGGGGTGCGGCCGTGCCCGTCCGGGTGGCCGCCATCGTCCCCGACGTCCCCTCGGCGCCGGGCCGGGTCGCCGTGCTCGCCGACCTCGACACCCTGTCGCGCGCACTGATCCACTCGGGCCGGCTCGACCCCGTGGTCGACGGGTGGTGGGTGGCGAACCCGTCGCCGTCGACCGAGCGGGCCCTGCGCGACCTGGACCTGGGCGAGGTCACGACCCGCGAGGGCGTCTCGACCGAGCTCGCCCGCGGACCGATGCGGGTGACCGTGCCGGCGTCCCTCCTCGCCCTCGTGGTGGCGGCGGTCGTGCTCCTCGTCGTCGGCGCGGGTCTCGTCGTGGGTGTCGACCGGCGGCGCCGGACGCTCGAGGTCGAGAGGCTCCGTGCGCTCGGGCTGACCGGCCGCGAGACGCGTCGCCTGCTGCTCCTCGAGCACGGCGTGTTCCTCGCTCCGCTCGTGCTGGTCGGTGCCCTGGTGGGTGCCGCGACCACCTGGGCGCTGGGTCCGTACCTCGTCCGCTCCGACGTCGGGTCCGCTCCGGTGCCGGGCGTGGTCGTCGTGATGCCCTGGTTCGTCGACGTCCTCCTCGTCGGCGGGCTCGTGGCCCTCGTGCTGGTCGCGGGTGCTGCCGTCGTCTCCCGGGCGACCCTCGGACGCCGCCCGGCCAGGGACGAGCGACTCGTGCGGACCTCGCCCCGGCTGCACCGGCCGACGGTCCTCGGCCGCCTCCGCCAGGACTCCGGCCTGCTGCTGCTCATCGGCCTGGTGGTGGCGCTGACCACCGCGCTCACCACCGCCGTGGGTCCGGTGACCGACCGCACGGCGGACCGGGCCATCGGTGCGTCCGTCCGCGAGGCGGGTCCCCGCGGTGCCGTGGTGGCGACGGCCCCCGTCGAGGACGAGGACCCCCGGGGCCGGACGCGCAACCCGGTCGCGGCGGTCGAGCTGCGTCAGGACGCCGAGTACGCCCGGTTCACGATGCCCGGCGAGCTGGCGGCGGTGGTGCGCCCCGGCGTCGCCAGCGTCACCACGACCCGACTCCAGCTCCAGGACGCCGGTCCGGGGCGCTACCTGCGGCTGGCGTACCTCGACCCGCACGACGGTCCGCCGCAGGTCACGTACGTCGCCGGTGGGCCACCCCGGGCGAGTGTCGGCGAGGACCAGGCGCGGGTGGAGCTGCCGGCCGACGCCGAACCGTGGCCGGTGCAGGTCGCGGTCTCCGAGCAGACCGCCGCAGCCCTCGGTCTCGAGCCGGGCGACCGGTTGCCCGCCAAGGACGAGCAGGCCCGCTCGGTCGACATCCGGGTCTCCGGCGTCTTCGTGGCCACGGCACCGGACGACGAGGCGTGGGCCGGCGTCCCCCAGCTGCTGCACCCGGTGGTGGGGAACGCCCAGGGTGTCCCCACGGCCTCGGGGGCCGCCCTCGTGTCCGCGGAGTCGCTCCCCGACCTGCGTCTGGCCGTCCCGCTCGACGACCTGACCCAGCGCGTGGTCTTCAACCCACGACCGTCCGAGCTCACGTGGCGCGGGTCGGCCGGCCTCGTCCGGGCCATCGGAGCGCTGCGCACCTCACCCGGCCTGGCACGCGGCGGCATCTCGTGGGACAGCCTGCTGGACGGCGTCCTGGACGACGCGCGGGCGCAGGTGGCCACCGCTCGGGGCCAGGCGGAGCTCCTGCTCGTGGGCCTCTTCACCGCCTCGATCCTGGTCCTCCTGCTGGCCGCCCAGCTCCTGGTCCGGCGTCGGTCGGGGTCGGTCACCCTGGCCCGCGAGCGCGGCGCCTCGTTGGCCGGCATCGCGGGTGAGCTGCTCGTCGAGGCCGTGGTCGTGGCGGCGGGCGGTGCCGCGGTCGGTCTCGTCGTCGCTCGTCTGGTGGCCGGAGGGGTGAGCTGGGCCTGGCTGGTCCCCGTCCTGGCGGTCGCGTGCCTCGGCAGCCCGGTGCTCGGCGTCGTCGCGGCACGTCGCACGGACTCCCGCCGGGCACCGGCGAACCGTCGGGCACGCCGACTCATCGCCCGCGCCTGGCAGGGACAGCGGTACGCGGTCGAGCTGGCCGTGCTCGCGGTCGCCGTCCTCTCCTTCACGGCGCTGCGCCAGCGCGCCGGCCAGGTCAGCGGCGACGGCGGCGACCTGACCGCCGCAGGTGCACCGACGTGGTGGGCGGTCGTCGGTGCTCTCGTCGTGGTGCGGGCGCTGCCAGTGGTGGCCAGGTTGCTCCTGCGCCGGTCTCGCGGCTCGGCCGGTGGCGGCCGGTTCTTCGCGGTGGCGAGCCTGGCCCGGTCAGGCGCCCCGGTCCTGCCGATGCTCGTCATCACCGTGGCGGTGCTGCACGCGACGTTCGGCCTGGCCCTGGCGGCCACCGAGCACGAGGGTCAGTCGGCCGGCGCCCTGCTGGCCGTCGGGGGCGACGCCCGACTCTCCGCAGCGCCGGACCGCGAGCTCGACGGGATCGCGGCGGAGGTCGCGCGTGCCGTTGGGGTCGAGGCCGCGGTGGCCGCACGGGTCGAGGACGGCGTCCGCGCCTCGTCCCGCCGGAGCGCGAGCGCGGTCCGTCTGGTGGTCGTCGACGCCGACGCCTACGAAGGTCTGCTCGCGAGCAGCGCGCTGCCGGATGCCCCCGGGCTGTCGCGCTTGACGCGGCCCGTCGGCGACGGGGTGCCCGCGCTCCTGCTGGGCGGCGACGCCGGGCTCCGGGACCGGCTGGTCGTCCGCTGGGACGACGTCACGGTCCCGTTGGCCGTGGTCGGTACGGCGCCACGCGTCGACGCATCGGTCGACCCGGTGCTCGTGGTGGACGCCGCGTCCTTCGCCGCCACCGGTGCGGTCGCCGAGCCGAACACCGTGTGGGCGGTCGGGGCCGACGCCCCGTCGGTGCTGGGCTCCGCCGCCGGGTCGGAGGGGTCGCTCGACCTGTACACGGACGAGCTCGCCTCGCGCCGGGACGCGCCACTCGCGTCGGGGCTCGAGGTCCTGGCCCTCGGTGGTGCGGTCCTCCTCCTGCTGCTCGCGATCGCCGCTGTGGTGCTGTCCGCCGCCGCGGAGGTGCCCGCGCGCGCGGAGGCGCTGGGCCGGCTGCGGTCCCTCGGTCTCACCAGGGCCGAGCTGCACCGCACCCTCGTCCTCCAGCTGATGACCCCGGTCGCGTTCGCCGTGGCGGCCGGACTGGTGCTCGGCGCTCTCGCCGCCGCGACGATGTTCGGCTCGCTGGGGCTCGAGCACGTCACCGGTCAGACCACGACGCCGAGCCTCGTGCTGTCGTGGTGGGCGCTGCTCGTGGGTCCTGCCCTGGTGGCCGCCGTGCTGGTCGTGGCGCAGCGCGAGTCGACCCGGCTGCGCCGCACGTCCCTCGCGGCCCTCCTGCGGGTCGAGGGCGGCGCCGGGTGGTCGGGCCGACCTAGGCGCGCAGCTCGGCGACCAGGTTCTCGACCCGTCGCCTGATCTCGTCCCGGATCGGCCGGACCGCGTCGACGCCCTGGCCGGCGGGGTCGTCGAGCTCCCAGTCCTCGTAGCGCTTGCCGGGGTAGAACGGGCACTCGTCGCCGCAGCCCATCGTGATCACGACGTCGGCGACCTGCACGGCCGAGTCGGTGAGCAGCTTGGGCTGCTCGCCCGCGATGTCGATGCCCTCCTCGGCCATGGCCGCGACCGCGGCCGGGTTCACCTGGTCGGCCGGCTGCGAGCCGGCCGACAGGACCTCGATGCGGTCGCCCGCGAGGTGCTGGAGGTAGCCGGCGGCCATCTGGGACCGGCCGGCGTTGTGGACGCAGACGAAGAGGACCGCGGGACGGTCGGTGCTCATGATCGGGTGGCTCCTCGGGTCGGGTGCAGGAGGGTGACGACGCCGAGACCGACCGCACCGCCGACGACCTGCACGAGCAGGAACGCCGGCACGGACGACGGGGCGATGCCGGCGAAGGTGTCGGAGAGGGTCCGGGCCACGGTGACCGCGGGGTTGGCGAAGCTGGTGGAGCTGGTGAACCAGTACGCCGCGGTGATGTAGCCGCCGACGGCGAACGCGATGTGGTCGGTGCGGCCGCTGCGGACGCTCGCGAGGACGACGACCACCAGCCCGGCCGTGGCGACGACCTCGGCGAGCAGGGTGCCGGACGAGACGCGGTCGTGCCCGGAGAGGGTGACCGCGTCGAGGTCGAACATCAGGTTGGCCAGCACGCACCCCGCGGCCCCGCCGACCACCTGGGCGGCCACGGACCAGACCGCCTCCCGGGTGGTCACCAGGCCCAGGACGCGCTCGGCGACCGTGACGACCGGGTTGAAGCTCGCCGACACGGGCTGGAGCGCCAGGATCAGCGCGACGAGCGCGGCGCCGGTGACGAGGCTGTTCTCGAGCAGCTGGAGTCCGGTGTCGTCCGGGGACAGTCGCTGTGCGGCGATCCCGGACCCGACCACGGCCATCACCAGGAACGCCGTACCGACGGCCTCGGCCGTCACGCGGCGGCGCAGCCTCACCCCGCGACGCCGCCGATCAGGGCGCCGAGGTCGGAGAGCGCCGTGGGGTTGACCCGGTAGTAGACCCAGACCCCGCGCTTGCTGCGGTCCAGCAGCCCGGACTCGTGCAGCACCTTGAGGTGGTGGCTGATCGTGGGCTGCGAGAGGTCGAAGGCGTCGTTGAGGTCGCACACGCAGGCCTCGCCCTCGCCGTGCGACGCGACGAGCGACAGCAGCCTGAGCCGGACCGGGTCGGCCAGGGCCTTGAGGAGCGGGGCGATCCGCTCGGCGGCGTCCGCGCTGAGCGGCTCCTTGGTCAGCGGGGCGCAGCACGCGACGGTCTCGACGGGCGACAGCTCGAGCACGGACTTCGACATGCATCGATATTGACAGATGTCGATGTGCTGGCCAAACGGGCGAGGCCTCAGGTCAGCGCGTCGGCCTCGGCCGTCGTGGGCACCACGGCCACGGGGCAGGTGGCGCGCGCGACCATCCCGGAGCGGACATGGCCGAGCGGGGACTCGAAGGCACCGGGCTTGTGGTGCCGGCCGATGACGAGCAGGTGCATCTGCTCCGACTCCTGGAGCAGTCGTCCGGTGGGCCATCCGTGCGTCACCTGGAGTGCGACCGCCACGTCGGGGAACTCCTCGCCCAGCCCGCTGACCGCCTCGGCCAGGGCCCGCTCGGTGTCGGCCACCCTCGCGGACTGCGTCTCGCGGGCGACGTGCAGGACGGTGAGCGGGAGGCCTCGTGTCGAGGCGGTCTCGTAGGCGAAGCGGAGCACGGGCCCCGACCGCTCGCTGAGGTCGGCACCGACCAGGACGCCGCGGTGGACGGTGCCGACGTTGTGCCGCGGCACGACGACGACGGGGCACGCGGCGTGGCGGACGAGCTGCGGGCCGACCTGCCACGGCGTGCCGTGGGGGATGAGCCCGTGCCCGTCCGACCCGACGACGACGAGGTGGGCGTGCTCGGTCAGCGTGCGGAGGGTGGCCGCCGCGTCCTGGGCGACGACCAGCTCCTCGATCGCGAGGTCCGGGTGCGCGTGGCGCACCTGCTCGACGGCGGTGGCGAGGACCTCGGCGCCGTCGTGCTCGATCTCCTGGAGTACCGGCGATGTGTCCAGGTCCGCCTGGTCGAGCCACGTGGTGCCGGCGGTGCCGAGCGAGCCGGTGGCGCGGACGAGCACGAGGCGGCGCGCCTCGAGCTGGGCCTGGTGCGCCGCCCAGGTCAACGCCTGGCGTCCCGCGGGGGACGGGTCGACGCCGACGACGACGGCGCCGCGGACGGTCTCCGAGCTCGTGTTCATGGTGCGACTCCTGCCGTCGTCGGGCTCAGTAGAGCGGTGCGAGGTCGTCGATGAGGTCGCCGGCGCGGCGCTCCCGCGCGACCTCCTTGGCGGTGTGCGCGACCTCCGGCGTCACCAGCACGGGACTCGCCGCGTGGCCGAGGGCCGCCCGGGCGACTGGCCCGAGGTGCGTCCCCAGAGGCAAGAGGTGGTGACGCCGGCCCAGCACGAGCAGGTCGGACGCCTCGGCCGCGTCGAGGACGGCGGCGACGGGGGGTGCGTGCCGGACCTCGACGGTGACCTCCACCCCGGGGAAGGCGGACCGCAGGGGTGCCAGCACCGGCTCGAGCTCGGCGACGCTGCGCGCCGCCCACTCCTCACGCATGACGCGGTCCACGACCGTCTCGTCGAAGCCGGAGGCGAGCCACCAGGCGTGGAGGACGACGACCGATGCGTTGCGGTCGCGTGCCTCCTGGAACGCGGCCCGGAGCAGCGCGGGTGCCTCGGTCGGGTCCTGGACCGCGGCGGTGACGACCGGCGGGCGGTCGGTCCGCGGGGTCCAGCCCTGGGGCACCGAGATGACGGGGACGGTCGCCCGGCCGGCGACGCCCTGGGCGAAGGAGCCGGTGAACACGCGCTTGAGCCGACCGAGGGCCCGGTGCTCGAGGACCAGCAGCTGGTTCTCGGTCGCCCGGCCGGCCAGTCCCTCGACCGCCCAGCCCCGGTCCATCAGCTCGGACGTGACGACGACGTCGTCACCTGCCAGTTCCTCGGCCTCGAGGACGGCCGCCGCGAGGAGCGACTTCGCGGAGTCGACCGCGCCGTCGTACATCAGCGCGTACGCCTCGCCGGCCGGGAGCTGGAGGACGTGGACCAGGTGGACCGGGCGTCCGGTGCGACGGGCCTCGTCGATGGCGAAGCGCACCGCGGACGGGGCACCACCCTCGCCGATGCCGACGATGATCTGGTTGTTGAGCGTGGTCATGATGTTGTTCCTCTCCGGTCCAGTGGTCTCGACTCCACTCTTCTGCGGGGCGCGCCCGTGGAGTACGGCCTTGCTGCCCGACGCCACGGGACCAAGGGCCCTGCCCGAGTCCGTCGGCCGGCTGAAGCATGGGTGCATGCCAGTCCTCACCACGCTCAGCGCCGTCGAGTGCGAGCGGCTCCTGCGGCGGGGCACCTTCGGCCGCGCCGTCGTGATGTCCCCGCTCGGCCCGGAGATCGTGCCGGTCAACTACGCGGTCCAGGGCGACGAGATCGTCGTCCGGGTGTCCGCGTCGAGCACGCTCGCGCGGCACGGGACGGGCGACGTCGTCTTCGAGGTGGACCAGGTCGACCACGACCGCTGGCACGGGTGGAGCGTCGTCGCCCGCGGCAGCGGGGTGGTGGTCGAGGCCGTGCCCGGCGACCACGAGGTGGGCACCCGCGTGCGGCCATGGGTCGACGGCGAGCGGCCGTACGAGCTCCGGCTGACCTGGTCCGAGCTCACCGGCCGACGCGTCGGCGGCAGCCGGTGACCGCGCCCCTGAGGGACCTCGCGTCCGCGGACGTGCTCCTGGCCGACGGGTCGATCGCCGTGGTGCGGCCGCTGAGGCCCGCGGACGGTCCCGCCCTGCACGACCTCCACGACCGGGTGTCGGACGAAGCCATCCGGCTCCGCTTCTTCACGACGGGGCGGCACGCCGCCCACGCCTACGTCGACCACGTCCTGGCCGACGACGAGACGCTCGCACTCGTCGCCGAGCGCGGTGGGTCGCTGCTCGGGATCGTCACGGCCGAGCCGATCGACGAGAGCGGCGACGAGATCGCGTTCCTCGTGGCCGACGAGGTCCGGGGGATGGGCGTGGGGACGCTGCTCCTGGAGCACATGTCCGCGCTGGCGCTCTCGCGCGGTGTCACCCGGTTCGAGGCCGACGTCCTCACCGAGAACCACGCGATGCTCACCGTGTTCGCCGACGCGGGGTCCACCCTCGCCCGGACCTCCGACCTCGGGACGGCGGTCCTCTCGCTGGGCACCTCGTCGACCGACGAGACCCGCGCCCGCGCCGACGACCGCGAGTTCCGTGCCGAGGCACGGTCCCTCGAGCCGCTCCTGCACCCGCGCTCGGTCGCCGTGGTCGGCGCCCGGTCCGACGGCACCGGCATCGGCGCGACCGTGCTCCGCTCCGTGCTCGCCGGCGGCTTCCCGGGAACGCTCAGCGCGGTGCACCCGCGGGCCTCGTCGATCGGGGACGTCCCGGCGCACGCCTCGGTGTGCGAGGTGCCCGGGCAGGTCGACCTCGTGGTCGTCTGCGTGCCGGCGCCCGCCGTCGACTCGGTGCTGCACGACGCGGCGGCCGCCGGCGTCCGCGCGGCCGTCGTGGTCTCCTCGGGCTTCGGCGAGCTCGGCGCCGAGGGTGCACGCCTCCAGAGCCAGATCTCCACCACCGCCCGCACGCTGGGCATCCGGATGGTCGGACCGAACTGCCTCGGGCTGCTGCTCAACCACCCCGACATCCGCCTGAACGCGACGTTCCACGACGCGGTCCCGCCGGTCGGCGGCCTCGCGGTCGCCAGCCAGTCGGGCGGCGTGGGGATCGTCCTCGTCGACCTGGCGCGGGAGCTCGACCTCGGGGTCCACACGTTCGTCTCGCTCGGCAACAAGGGCGACGTCTCCAGCAACGACCTGCTGGCCGCCTGGTACGACGACCCGGACATCACCGCCGCCGCGCTGTACCTGGAGTCGTTCGGCAACGCGACGAAGTTCGCGCGCTTCGCCCGGCGGTTCGCCGAGCGGAAGCCGTTGCTGGCGGTGGTCGGCGGCCGCTCGGTGGGCGGCAGTCGCGCCGGTGCGTCCCACACGGCGGCTGCGGCGTCGCCGGCGGTCGGGGTCGACGCACTCTTCGCGCAGGCCGGCGTCATCGGCTGCCGGGACGCCGAGGACCTCGCCCGCACCGCCGTGCTGCTCACCCAGCAGCCGCTGCCCCGCGGTCGCCGGCTCGCCATCCTGTCCAACGCCGGCGGGATGGGCGTGCTCGCGGCGGATGCCGCCGCCGAGGCCGGGCTCGAGGTCGTGGAGTTCTCGGCCCAGCTGCAGGCCCGCCTGGCGGCACTGGTCCACGGGACCACCGGGACCAGCAACCCCGTCGACGCCGGCGCGGGCGTGGCCCCGCCGGAGCTCGGCGCCATGCTGGACGCGGTGCTCGCGTCGGGCGAGGTCGACTCGGTCCTGGTGGTCCCCGTCGCCACCGGCGTCACCGACGGCTCCGGCACGGTGGCCGAGCTGGCCCGGGTGCGCGCCCAGTACCCGGACCTCCCGGTCGTGGCCGTCCCCCTCGGGGGACTCCCCGTCGCCGGGACGTCCGAGCAGCCGATCACCTGCTACCGCACCACCGCGTCGGCCGTGCTGGCCATGGGCCGCGCGGCGCGGTACGCCGAGTGGCTGGCCGTCGAGCGCACCGCGCCCGTGCGCAGCGAGCCCGACCTGGCGGTGCGGGTCCGCGCCCGTTCGCGCGCCGTGCTGGACGAGCGGCCCGAGGGTGGCTGGTTGTCACCGGAGGACATCGCCGACCTGCTCGGCGAGTACGGGATCGACCTGCTGGGCGAGACCGCGGACTCGGGGACCGCCGCCGCCGTCGTGGCCCGGGACCTGCGCTTCCCGGTCGCGATGAAGGTCGCCGACCCCGAGGTGGTGCACAAGACCGACCGCGGACTGGTCCGCATCGGGCTGCGGACGGTCAGCGAGGTCCGCGAGGCCTACCGGGCCTTCACCCGAGAGCTCGGGCGGTCTCCCCAGGTCCTGGTCCAGCCGATGGCGTCCGGCGCCGAGGTCGCCCTCGGCCTGGTCCGCGACCCGGCACTGGGCCCCCTGGTCATGGTGGCGGCCGGTGGCGTCGCCACCGACGTGTGGGACGACCGCGCGTTCCTGATGCCGCCGCTCGCGCACGCGGACGCTGCCCGTGCCATCCGGTCGCTGCGCGTCTGGCCGCTGCTGGACGGCTTCCGGGGCGCACCGCCGGCCGACGTCCCGGGCCTGGAGCGGATGCTCGAGGCCCTGGGCCGCCTGGCGGTCGACCTCCCCGACGTCGCGGAGCTCGACCTGAACCCGGTGCTGGTGGGGCCGGACGGCTGCGTCGTCGTCGACGCGCGGGTCCGGCTCGCCCGCCCGGTCGGCCCGGACGGCGCGGGCCCCCGTCAGCTCCGGCCGGTCGGTTCCTGAACCCTCGCGCCCAGGTCGACCACCCGGTCGACGAGCTCGAGCCCGACCGGCGTGTGGGTGATCCACACGACCGAGCGCGCCCGAGGACCGCTCAGCAGCTCGTGGGCCAGCTCGGTGGCGGTGGCGTGGTCGAGATGGGCGGCCGGCTCGTCCAGGACGAGCACCGGCTGGTCGGCCAGCAGCGACCGGGCCACCGCGAGCCGGGCCCGCTCGCCGCCGGACAGACCCGCGTGGCCGTCACCGAGCCAGGTGTGCAGCCCCTCGGGCAGCCCGTCCAGCCAGGCGCCGAGGTGTGCCCGACGGAGCGCGCCGTCGACCTCGTCGTCCGTCGCACCGGGCTTCGCCAGGCGGACGTTCTCGACGACCGTCGTCGCGAACACGTGGGGGTCGTCGTCGACCAGACCGGTCACCCGGCGGACGTCGTCGAGGGACAGCGAGCGCAGGTCCGTGCCACCGTGCCGCACGTGACCCGACACCGGGTCGAGGAACCGCATCAGCAGCGCCGCGAGGGTGCTCTTGCCCGAGCCCGACGGGCCGACGAGGGCGATCCGGTCGCCGGGAGCCACGGTCCAGGTGCACGCGTCGGTGGACGGCGCGTCGGCGCGCCACCGGCCCCGCACGCCGTCGAGGGAGACGTCGTGGACGTCGGGAAGGGGGCGGAACACGGTGTCGCGCACGGCCGGGGCGGTGCGCTCGAGCGCGGCCAGGCGGGCCGCGGCGGCGTCGGTGCGCACCGACAGGGCGCCGGCGTCCGCGAGCGGCAGGGCGACGTCGACGAGGGCGAGTGGCACGAGCACGAGCAGCGCCATGACGGGTCCGGAGACGGACCCGTCCGCAACGGGACCCGACGTGACCGCGGCGACGGCGAGCATGCCCGCGGCGGCGACCAGGAGGACCCAGGCGCGGGCGCCCCCGGTCCACACCACCGCGGTGCGGGCGGCGTCGCCGAGGCGGTCGCTGGTCGCGCCGACGCGCTCGACCACCCGGTCCTGGTCCTGCCACATCCGCAGCTCGCGGGCGACCTGGACCACGTCGACGACCTGCGTCGACAGCTCGGCGCGGGCGCTGACCGCGGCCCGCTCGGCGCGCGCCGCCCCGAGCCGGCCGAGGAGGTAGGCGACCGGCCAGCCCAGCAGGCAGCCGGCGACGACGACGGCGGACAGCGGGTGGAGCAGCACCGCCACCGTGATCGCGAGCAGGCCCACGAGGACGTAGCTCCGCACCGGCATCCGCACGCGGAGCTCCCGGTCGACGACGCTGTCGACGTCGTCGACGATCGAGGTGAGCAGGTCACCCCTCCGGCGACCGAGCCGCCCGGGCGTGAGCGGGACGACGGCGTCGTACACCTGGACCCGCCGGACGGGCGAGGAGCCGGAGCGCCGCGTCGTGGGACCGCAGCCGTTCGGCGTAGCGCAGCGCGGGCCGGGCCAGGCCGAAGGTGCGCACGCCGACGATGGCGACCAGCATGGTCAGCACCGCCGGGTGCGTGGAGGCCTGGACGATGAGCCAGCCCGCTGTCGCGGTCAGGGCCACCCCGGACGCCGAGGCGAGGGCACCGAGCACGGTGCTGAGGGCGAACCTGGGCTCGGGGAGCCCTCCGGCGACCGGATCGGGCAGGGGTGTCGTCGCCGTCGTCGGCCGGGTGGGTGACCGCGGCACGCGGGACGCCACGGGAGGAGCCGGGAGGTCGATGCGGTGGTCGGCGACGTCCACGAGCGCGGAGCGGTGCGCGACCACGACGACGGCGGACCGCTGCGACAGCGCGAGCAGCGTGTCGGTGATGACCCGCTCGGTGAGCTCGTCGAGGTGGGCGGTCGGCTCGTCCAGGAGCACCCAGGGGCGGTCCGCGACGACGACCCGCGCCAGAGCGAGCCGGGCACGTTCCCCGGCGGAGAGCGTGGCGCCGTCCTCGCCGAGCGCCGCCGCCAGGCCTCCGGGGAGGTCGCGGACCCGTTCCTCGAGGGCCACCTGGCGCAGCGCGGACCAGAGGACGTCGTCGGAGGCCGCCTGGTCTCCGAGCCGGAGGTTGGCCGCGATCGAGCCCTGGACGAAGTGCGGCCGCTGCGGGAGCCAGGCCACCTGCTCCTGCCAGCGTCGGCCACCGATGCTCCGGCCGTCCGCCGTGATCGCCCCGGACGAGAGCGGGAGCAGCCCGGCGAGGGCGTCGAGCAGCGTCGACTTGCCGCACCCCGACGGACCCGTCACGACGGTGAGGCCGGTCGCCGGGATGCTCGCGTCGAGCCCGGAGAAGGCGGGCGCCGTCCGCCCGGCATGGGTGACCGCCACGTCGCGCAGCCGGATCGCGGTGTGCGCGGGCGGAGCCGCGTCGGTGCCCGGCTCCGCGCTCTGCTCCAGGAGGGCGCGCACCCCCTCGAACGTCTCCGCACCCTCCGCCGCCGCGTGGAACTCCGCGCCGACGCGACGGAGCGGCCAGTACGCCTCGGGAGCGAGCAGCAGCACGACGAGAGCCGTGTGCAGGTCGAGCGAGCCGCCGGCCAGCCGCACGCCAGTGGTCACGGCGACGAGCGCGACGGAGAGCGTGGCCACGAGCTCGAGCACGAGTGACGAGGCGAAGGCGACCTGCAGCGTCCGCAGCGAGGCGATCCGGTAGCGGTCGGTGATGGCGGCGATCCGGGAGGACTGGGCCCGCGCGCGACGGTGCGCGACGAGGACCGGGAGCCCCCGGACGACGTCGAGGAAGTGCCCGGAGAGCGAGGACATCTCCCTCCACTGCTCGGCCGCGCGGTCCCGGGTGGCGAGCCCGACCAGCGCGCCGAACACCGGCACCAGGGGAAGGGTGCACGCCACGATGAGGGCGCTCAGGAGGTCCTGCGTGGCGATCGCGACCAGCGTCAGGGGCGGGAGGACGGTCGCCAGCACGAGCGCCGGCACGTAGCGGGTGAGGTACGGCTCGGCGGCGCTGACGCCTCGGGTGGCGAGCACGGAGACTGCTCCGGTGGGACCCGGCGCGTGCCCGTCGACGACGGCCCGGGCGAGCTGGCGGCGCAGGGACGTGCCGACGACCGCGGCGGCCGCCGCGGCCGCCACCTCGCCCAGCCACCCGACCAGTCCGCGCCCGGCGAGCAGCACGGCCAGGACGACGGCCGGCGGCACCAGGTCACGACCCTGCAGGACGGCGACGACCAGGGCGGCGACCGCCCACGCCTGGGCGATGACCAGGGCGCACGTGAGGGCGCCACTGGTCACCACGGCGAACAGCTGGCGCCGGGCGGGCGCCAGCTGTCCGCGCAGCCAGGGGTCGGACGGCCTCACGTCCCGCTCGCCGCGGGACTCGGGTCGGGCGTCGTCACCGGGATGTGGTGCACGGCGATCCGCTTGCGGAACACCCAGTAGGTCCAGCCCTGGTAGACCAGCACGACCGGGGTGAAGACCACCGCGACGACGGTCATGATCTTGAGCGTGTACGCCGTGGCCGAGGCGTTGGTCGTGGTGAGCGAGACTCCGTCGGACAGCGTCGTGGGCATCACGTCGGGGAACAGCCCGAGGAACAGCCCGGCCACCCCCAGGGCGATGGCGACGAACGTGCCGAGGAAGCCCCACCCCTCACGACCCCCCTGGACCGCGGCCAGGCCCGCGAGCAGCGCGACCGCGGCCAGCACGAACGCGACCGCGGACGCGACCGTGCCGGTCTCGATCTGGGTCCACAGCAGGAAGGCGACGGTCACCACCGCGGCCCCGAGCCCCAGCCGCACGGCCAGCTCGCGGGCGGCCACGCGGATCCGGCCGTCGGTCTTGAGCGAGATGAACATCGCGCCGTGGGTGAGGAAGAGCAGGAGCGTCGTGGCGCCGCCCAGCAGGGCGTACGGCGTGAGCAGGTTGAAGAAGCCGCCCGTGTACTCCATGTCGGCGTCGATCGGCACGCCGCGCAGGATGTTGGCGAAGGCCACGCCCCAGAGCAGGGCGGGCACGAAGGACCCGATGATGATGGCCAGGTCCCAGTTGCGACGCCAGGCGTCGTCGTCCCGCTTCGCGCGGTACTCGAAGGCGACGCCGCGGACGATGAGGGCCACCAGGATGAGCAGCAGCGGCAGGTAGAAGCCGCTGAACAGCGTGGCGTACCACTCGGGGAAGGCCGCGAAGGTGGCGCCGCCGGCGACCAGCACCCACACCTCGTTGCCGTCCCAGACCGGGCCGATGGTGTTGATCAGGACGCGGCGCTCGGTGTCGTTCCTCGCCAGGACCGGCAGCAGCATGCCGACGCCGAAGTCGAAGCCCTCGAGGCAGAAGTAGCCGATCCACAGGACGGCGATGAGGCCGAACCAGACGGTGGTCAGTTCCATGGTCGTGTCTCTCGTCTCGTGGTCAGTACGCGAAGGCCAGCGGCTTGTCGGCGCCGGTGAGTCGGAGTCGCTCGGGGGCTCGATCCGGTCCGCACCCCGGCGGACGTAGGTCAGCAGCAGCCGCACCTCGACCACGCCGAGGACGGTGTAGAGCAGGGTCAGCACGATCAGCGACGTGGCCGCCTCGAAGGTGCTGACGCCGGGCGACACCGACTGGGCGGTGGTCATCAGGCCGAAGACCGCCCAGGGCTGGCGGCCCATCTCGGTGAAGATCCAGCCGAAGGAGTTCGCGAAGAGCGGCAGGAAGGGCAGGGCGATCGCCGCCCAGAGGACGAGCTTGCCCTGCGGGACCCGGCCGCGTCGGGTGGCCACGAGGATCCAGCCCGCGACCGCGGCCGCGAGGAGTCCGAGACCGATCATGATCCGGAACGTCCAGTACGTCAGCGGGATGATCGGCGTGTAGTCGCCGGGGGAGTAGTACTTCTCGCCGGGGTCCTGGCCGTAGGTCTCCTGGTACTGCTCCCGGAGCTGGTTGATGCCCTCGACCTCACCCGTGGTGCTTCCCGTCCCGAGGAAGGACAGCAGCCCGGGGATCTTGATCGAGAACCTCTCCTCGCTGCCGTCCAGCGAACCGATGGTGAGGACGGAGAAGTCCGCCGAGGTCTCGGTGTCGTACAGCCCCTCGGCAGCGGCCATCTTCATGGGCTGGACCTCGGTCATGATCTTGCCCTGGACGTCGCCGGAGACCGCGACGCCGAGGCCGGCGGCGAGCAGCACGGCGGCACCGGTGCGCACGGCGCGGGTGTAGACGGTCACGTCGTCCGCCCGCGTGGCCCTGCGCAGGTGCCAGAACGCGATGCCGACGACGAACGCCGCCCCGGTCATGTAGGCCGACAGGACGACGTGCGGGAAGGTCACGAGCTGCACCTTGTTGAACAGCACCGCGGCGAAGTCGTTCATCTCCGCGCGACCCGTCTCCGGGTTGAAGCGGTAGCCGACGGGGTGCTGCATCCACGAGTTCGCCGCGAGGATGAAGTAGGCCGAGAAGAGCGTGCCGAGGTGCACCAGCCAGATGCAGGCGGCGTGCACCTTGCCGGGCAGCCGGTCCCAGCCGAAGATCCAGAGGCCGAGGAAGGTCGACTCGAGGAAGAACGCGAGCAGTCCCTCGACCGCGAGCGGTGCGCCGAAGATGTCGCCGACGAAGCGCGAGTAGTCGCTCCAGTTCATCCCGAACTGGAACTCCTGGACGATGCCGGTCACCACGCCGAGCGCGAAGTTGATCAGGAACAGCTTCCCGAAGAACCGGGTGAGGCGGAGCCAGTGCTCGTTGCCGGTGCGCAGCCACGCCGTCTCGTAGCCCGCGATGATCGCCGAGAGACCGATCGTGATCGGGACGAACAGGAAGTGGTAGACGGTGATGATGGCGAACTGCCACCGGGCGATGTCGGTCGGGTCCACGGAGGGCGCTCCTGAGGGGCGTGGTCGAGTGTCCCTGCCACGCTAGGAAGACGCGGCGCGCGCTCCCACGGCACGTTGGCCCCCGCCGACGGGACCTTCGTCCCTGCCGAGCTCGACCACCACCAGCGGCTCGTCGGTGATCGGGGTCCGGCGCCAGCGGTCGCGGTACGCGGCGCGGGCCACGGCCCACCCCAACGAGCCGTGCTCCAGCACCGCGGCCCGGGCCGGCACCCAGCGGCCCCGGTCCAGCACCTCCACGGAGGGCTCGTCGTGGATCTGGTGCCACCAGGTCTTGCGGTCGGCGTGACCGGGGAGGACGACGAGAGAGGTGCCGCCCATCGGCGCACACATGACGGGGAACCGGAACGTGTGCCCGGAGCGGGCGCCCGTGACCGCGAGGGCCGTCAGTCCCGCCGTCGCCGGCCGGCTGCGAGCGACCAGGGCGGCCAGCACGAGGCGGTGTCGCAGCGGCGGACCGTCGAGGGCGCCGAGCCAGGTCCCGGTGACGACGCCGAGCAGGGTGCCCGCCACGGCGCCGGTGACCGCGCCGTACGCGACGAGCGTGGGCAGGTCCCAGCCGGACCCGGCCGTGGTCGCGCCCCCGAAGACGACGGTCATCGCGACCGCCCACCCGAGGGCGTTGGCCGGCACCCAGCGCCACGGGTGCCGGACCCGCTGGCGCAGCACGACGGCCTGGACCGAACCGAGCACTGCTCCCAGGCCGAGGCCGAGTGCCGCCGCCACGAGCAGGACGATCCCGAGGGCGGGTCGGTCCGCGTCGTTGCCGCCGCCGCCCAGCGTGGCCGGGGCGGACCCGGCGGCCCAGCCGACTCCCGCCACGAGGACGGTCAGGAGCGCCCAGGCCTGCTGCCGGGCCCGCCCCAGGACGGGGCCGAGCACGGCCGCCTGGAGGAGGCCCAGGGCCGCGCCCTCGACGAGCCCGCCGGCGACCACCACCGCGAACCCGAGGCCGGGCGACAGGGAGTCGGCCGAGCGTGCGGCCGCCGCGGCGGCGGCGATGCCCACCGTCTCGGCGGTCGCGCAGGCGACGACCCAGCGTGTCCTCACGCGAGCTCCAGCACGTCCTCGAGCGGTCGGCGGGCCGTGCGCGGCACGTGGTTGCGGCTGATCGGCTGCCAGCCGATCCGGACCAGGATGAACGGGTGCGCGAGACCGCCGAGCACCTGCTCGGTCAGCGCGTCGCGCGTCTCGGGCACCTCGACCACCTGGCTCAACGGCACCACGGACAGGCCCTGGGCGGTGGCGGCGAGCCACAGGGCGCTCAGGCCCTCGCCGGCCGCGAGCCAGCTCGCCGGGTCGTCGTGGCCGCCGCACAGCACGAGGAGCCCGTCGGAGCTCTCGATCTCGCGGCCGTGGTCCTCGAGGGATCCCGAGGCGAAGCGGGTCGGTCGCCCCGTCGCCATGGCCGGACGCTCGGCGGGGAGGGCCGCGGTGGGGATGCCGTCCACGGGGCTGTGCTCGACCCAGCTCCGCTGCTCCTCGACGATCGTGTCGTCGGCCAGCTGGAGCTCGGCCGCGCGACCGATCAGCATCTCGGCGCGGAACCTCTCGGTGACGTCCAGGAGGGGGATGGCGCGCGTGGAGAAGTGCTCGGCAGCACGCGCGAGGTGCTGCAGCACCGTGTCGGGCACGGGCCACGACGTGAACCGGCGGCGGTCCGTGCACCGCTCGCGGATCGTCTCCAGCTCGACCTCGGCGTTCTCGGACGGGGTGCCGCGCGTGAGGGTGATGCGTGCCAGGAGCGTGGAGTCCGTCCCGTCGGGCAGCCGGTCGGTGGTCGCGTCCCAGCCGAGTGCCGCAGCGGCCACCAGCGCGTGCTGGAGAGCGGCTCCGCAGCTGAGGGTCAGGTTGCGACCGCCCGGGTCGGCGGCGGCCAGCTGACGACCGAGGTCGGCGTGCAGCTCCAGGCCGTCGTCCAGCACCCGCCACCGCCAGGGCTGCGTGTTGTGGATGCTGGGCGCCCTGGTCGCGAGCTCCACGATCCGGCGGACGTCGTCCGCGAGTTCCGTCGTGCTCATGTCCGAGCTCCTTGGTCGTGACGGGCGAGGGTGACGAGCAGGAACAGGGCGGGCACGGCCCAGGCCCAGACCCACCAGCCGAAGACGAGCAGCAGGAGGTGGAAGACGATCACCGCGGCCCAGCCGAAGCGGGCCGCGTGCCCGCCGGCGATGAGCAGGGCGCCGGCCAGGACCTCCCCGGCCATCAGCAGCAGCCCGTACACCGCGGGCGCCGCCATCACGATCTCCCGCCAGCCGGTGCGGACGAAGTCGAAGAGGCCGTTGTCGGCGAAGTCCCGGTAGACCTGCGGGTCCGACGAGACGAGCCCGAGGTGGACCCCGCCCATCACCAGGAAGAACCCGCCCACGACCAGGCGACCGGCCTCGGGGTACGAACGCCCGGCGGCCGCCAGCAGGTGCTGGTCGGGGGCCGAGGTGGGTTCGGTGATCACGGACGTCTCCAGGTCGCGGGGTGAGAAATCGTTTCCACCAGGCTGCGCCGGGAGGAGGGGCCGTTCCAGGGCACTTGGTCCCGACGTGGCAGGACCGCCGACCGGAAGGTCAGTCGAGCCGGACGTCGAGCACACCGGGGACCGTGCCAGCGATCAGGTGGGCGAGGGTGCGCTCGTACGAGCCCTGCGGGCCGGTGAGCGAGACCGTGCCCTCGCTGACGTCCGCGACCCAGTCGGAGAGGCCGACGGACACCAGCATCGTGTCGACCGCGCGGGCGAGCTCGTCGTCCGACCGGGCCAGCACCCGGACGACGTCGCTGCGGCTCAGCATGCCGACCACGCGGTCGTCGGTGTCGACGACCGGCACGCTCTTCACCGTGGTGGACGTGATCAGCTCCACCGCCTGCGCCAGGTCGGTCTCCGGCCGGACGGTGACCGCGTGGGCGGACATGACGTCTCCCACGACCTTCGGCCGGTCGTGCCAGTGGTCCTCGTGGGGGATCTCGTGGGTGCGGGGGTCCTCGGCGACGAGGTCACGGATCAGGTCGGCCTCGCTGATGACGCCGCAGATCGTGCCCGTCCTGGTCAGGACCGGCATCGAGGTGATCTGGTGCCGGGCGAGGAGCCCGAGCGCGGTCTTGACGCGGGTGTTCTCCGAGACGGTCACCGGGTCGGTGGTCATCAGGTCCTGGACCAGCATGGCGAGCTCCTCTCGTGGCAGTGCGTTTCACCTCGACCCTCGCCCTCGTCGCCCTCCGGGACGAGGGACGAAGGTCCCGTGGTCCCGGGGCGATGAGCCCGGTCGCGTCCCGGCCCGCCGCCCTACGCTGGTCCCGTGAACGACGCCACCGACACCTCCGCCGCGCCCGCAGGTGAGCCGATCAAGGTCTTCCTCCTCGACGACCACGAGGTGGTGCGGCGCGGCATCAAGGACCTGCTCGAGGCCGAGGGCGACATCGTCGTCGTCGGTGAGTCGGGTCTCGCCCAGGAGGCCATCCGCCGGATGCCGGCGCTGCGACCCGACGTCGCCATCCTCGACGGGCGGCTGCCCGACGGGTCCGGGATCGACGTGTGCCGTGAGGTGCGCTCGCAGGACCCGTCCATCAAGGCGCTGATCCTCACGTCGTACGACGACGACGACGCGCTCTTCGCCGCGATCATGGCCGGCGCGGCGGGCTACCTCCTCAAGCAGGTGCGGGGCAACGACCTCGTCGACAGCGTGCGCCGCGTGGCCGCGGGCCAGTCGATGCTGGACCCGTCGATGACGGCCCAGGTCCTCGAGCGCGTCCGGACCGGGCCGCCGAAGGACAAGGAGCTCGATGCGCTGACCGAGCAGGAGCAGAAGATCCTCGGCCACATCGGCGAGGGGATGACCAACCGGCAGATCGCCGAGGCGATGTTCCTCGCGGAGAAGACGGTGAAGAACTACGTCTCCTCGATGCTGGCCAAGCTGGGGCTCACGAGCCGCACCCAGGCCGCGATCTTCGCGACCAAGCACCCGCCGGCCTAGGAGACGCGGCGGCCGGTGATCGTGTCGACGTCGATGCTGACCCGCAGGGCCCGCGAGCCCGCCGGCCACACGTCGGGGTCGTCGTTGCCGTCGCTGTCGTAGTCCAGGTGGGCGTGGCCGCGCATCAGGACGCTCCATCCCGACCGGGTCTCCTCGTCGTAGGTGTCGACCTCGAAGGCCACGACGCTGTCGTCGCACTCGCGCGCCAGGACGGAGTAGGCCGCGGTCCGCAGGTGCACGCGCTGACCGGTGACCTCGAAGTTCACCGGCACGACCGTCGGTCCGTCCGGTCCGGTCCACGCCAGCCGACCGACGGGTTGGGAGGCGGCCAGGTCCCAGCACTCGTCGGGCTCGATGTCCAGCAGTCGGCCCGGGTGGGCGTGGGGAGTGGTCATGACGGCTCCTTCGGTCGTGGGTCCCAGCATCGGTGTCCGGAGCCGGGGTCCCCCAGATCCGCTAGACCTGACGCGGCAGGGACCTACGTCCCGGTCGGCACGTTGCTAGGTTCCTGGACGGGGGATCGGGAGGAGGCCGGATGAGCGGACCGGGAGAGCACCGCGACGACTCCGCGCCGCAGGTGCTCGGCGACGTGGAGTTCGACGACCTGCTCCGGGAGGTGCTGGCCCGGGTCGAGGGGGTCCTCGACGAGCAGGCGCGCCTCCGGCTGCTGCTCGACGCCGTGGTCACCATGGCCGCGGACCTCACCCTCGACGGGGTGCTGTCCCGCATCGTCGCGATCGCCAGCTCGCTGGCCGACGCGAGCTACGCCGCCCTGGGAGTCCTCGACGTCGGTCCCGAACGCCGGTTGCGCACCTTCATCCACCACGGGATGACCGAGGAGAAGGTGGTCGAGATCGGTCACCTCCCGACGGGGCACGGGCTCCTCGGCCTGCTGATCGACGAGCCCCGCCCCATCCGGCTCCACGACATCGCCGCCCATCCGGCGTCGTACGGCTTCCCACCGAACCACCCGCCGATGAGCTCCTTCCTCGGGGTTCCCGTACGGATCCGGGACCAGGTGTTCGGCAACCTCTACCTGACCGAGAAGGCCGGCGGCGGGGACTTCACCGAGCAGGACGAGACCATCGTGATCGGCCTCGCCGCCGCCGCGGGTGTGGCGATCGAGAACGCGCGCCTGTACGAGGAGGCCGAGCAGCGGCAGCGGTGGCTGAGCGCCACGGCCGAGATCACCGCCCTGCTCGCCGACGCGGCGAGCAGCGAGGAGGCCCTCCAGCACGTCGCCGACCGGGCTCGCGACGTGTCCGGCGCCGACGTCGCCTGGATCGTCGCCGGGTCCGACGCCGACGACCTGGAGCTCCGGGTCGTCTCGGGTGTCGACGCCGACCTCGAGGAGACCAGGGCCCTGCCCATGCAGCACTCCCTGGCGAGCATCGTGGCGCGGACGGGCGAGGCGGTGACCGTGCCCGACCTCCGGACGGACGCCCGCGCCGTCGACCCGTCCGTCGTCCCCGGGTGGCCCCAGCTCGGCCCGGCCGTCATGGTGTCCCTCGGCTCGCGGAGCGGGGTCGAGGGGGTGCTCGCGCTGGCGTGGACACCGGACCGCGCGGAGCGCTTCCACACGGTCGACGCCGCCCTGCCCGCGAGCTTCGCCAAGCAGGCGGCGCTGACCCTCCAGGTGGCGCGGGCACGCGAGGACCAGGAGCGGCTGACCCTGTTCGAGGACCGCGACCGCATCGGCCGCGACCTCCACGACCTGGTCATCCAGCGCCTGTTCGCCGTCGGGCTCAGCCTGCAGGGAGCGGCGCGGATGGCGGCCAAGGACCCGGACCTCGCCGGTCGCCTGGAGCAGGCGGTCGACGACCTCGACGGCACCATCAAGGACATCCGCCGGACCATCTTCGCGCTGGGGACGCTGGACTCCTCGGCGGACGTCCAGACCGAGATCACCCGGATCGTGGACCGGGCGGCCGGCACCTTGAAGTTCCGCCCGACGCTGCGCTTCCAGGGCGCGGTCCGGACCGCGATCCAGGACACGGTGGCGCCCGACCTGCTCGCCGTCCTCGGCGAGGCCCTGTCCAACGCCAGCCGGCACGCGCGCGCGACCGCGGTCGACGTGCTGGTCTCCGTGGAGGGTGACCACGTCGTGGTCAAGGTGACCGACGACGGCCAGGGGTTCGACGAGCAGGTCGCGGAGAGCGGTCTGCGGAACATGCGCGAGCGCGCTCACAAGCACGGTGGCTCGTTCACCATCACGTCCCAGGTCCAGGCGGGCACGAGCCTGACCTGGGCCGTGCCCGTCAGCGCGGGCTGACCACCCGTCCGGCGCAGGTCGCGGCCACCTCGCGTCCCCACGCCACGGCCCGCTCCAGCTCACCGTCGACCAGGGGACCTTGGACGCCGTCGACCAGGAAGCCGTGCGGCTTCGTGAGCGCGGTGAGGCCGTGCTTGTGCGCCAGTCGGACCGCTGTCGGGCCGGCCGCCTTCGGGAGGCGGCGGACCTTCGTCACGCGGGTGTCGAACGCGGCGACGAGCGGTGGCCGCGCTGGGTCGACGTCGACGGCGGCCAGCCACTCCCGCAGCCCGGTGCGGGCCCTCTCCCGGCCGGCGCCCTGCTTCACCGCGTCGGCCCGGGTGCTCGGCCGGCTCAGCGAGAAGGCATGGGTCGGGGCCCCGACGACCAGGAGATCCAGGTCGTCGACCGACTCGGGCGCGGAGCCGACGTCGACCATGCCGGCGTCGACGCCCTCGAGCAGCAGCCCGCGGGTGACCGCGTCCGCCACCTGTGACGTGTTCCCGAACATCGACTCGTAGACGACCAGTGCGCGCAGGGTGGACATGCCCCCACCGTGCCGGTCACGCGGCGGCGGGGTCAGGGGCGTTGGTCCCGTGCGCTCGTGGCCTTCTCCTCCGGTCCCGGGGTCGGTGGTCGGGCGAGGCTGGCGGCATGAGGATCGTCGTCGCCCTGGGCGGAAACGCGTTGCTGCCCCGGGGAGTGGCCCTGACCATGGCTCACCAGCGAGAGGCGGTCCGCTCCGCGAGCGGGGCGCTCGCCCGCGAGGCCGTCGACCACCAGCTGGTGATCACGCACGGCAGCGGCCCGCAGGTGGGGTGGTTGGCCATGCAGGCCGCGGCGTACGACGCCGACAACGACGTCACCCTGGACCTCATCGACGCCGAGAGCGCGGGCCTGATCGGCTACGTCATCGAGCAGGAGGTGGGCAACCGCCTGCCCGACGGCCAGTCGGTGGTGACCGTCCTGACGACGACGCTGGTCGACCGCGGTGACCCGGCGTTCGGCGTCCCCACGAAGTTCGTGGGTCCGGTCTACGACGCGGACCAGGCCCGGCGGCTCGAGCTCGACCGCGGCTGGACGTTCGCCCTCGACGGCTCATGGTTCCGGCGCGTCGTCCCGTCCCCGGCCCCGATCGCCGTCGAGCCGATGGCCCCGGTGGCCATGCTGCTCGACCTCGGCTACGTCGTCATCTGCGGTGGGGGTGGGGGCGTCCCGGTCGCCACCGGCGCCGACGGACTCGAGGGCGTGGAGGCCGTGGTGGACAAGGACGCGGTCAGCGCCCTCATCGCCGAGCGCCTCGACGCCGACCTCCTCGTGATCGCGACCGACGTCGAGGGCGTGTACGAGGGATGGGGCACCCCCGACGCGCATCTGCTCAGGCTCGTGGACGTCGCGGACCTGGACCTGGACGCCCTGCCGGCCGGTTCGATGCGTCCCAAGGTCGAGGCGGCGGCCCGTTTCGCGCGCGACGGTGGCCGGGCGGTCATCGGGTCGCTCTCCCAGCTGCCCCAGCTCGTCGCCGGCACCGCCGGGACCCAGGTCGTGGACGCCTCGTGCCTGCGGACCGTGGCGGGCGTGACCCGCTCGGCCGTCCGATGACCGGCCACGTCCACGACTGGTACGTCGACCGGGTCCACCTGACCCCGACCCACCGGTGCCGGCGCTGCGGGTGCCCGTTGGTATGGGTCGACGAGGTCGGCTGGGTCGACTCGGTCCCGGGCGACAGCTACGACCTGTGCGACGCGGACCCGTTCGGCAACCACGTCGCGGGTCCGCTCGGCCTCTGAGTCAGGCGAGCCTCGCCCGGCCGGCCTCGAGCCTGGCCACCGGGACCCGGAAGGGTGAGCACGACACGTAGTCCAGGCCCACCTCGTCGAAGAAGTGGATCGACCGCGGGTCCCCGCCGTGCTCGCCGCAGACACCCACGTGCAGTGCCGGGTTGGCGCGCCGCCCTGCCTCGGTCGCGGTGCGGACCAGGGCGCCCACGCCCTCGACGTCCAGGGACTCGAAGGGCGAGACCGGGAAGATCCCTCGGTCGAGGTACTCGCCGAAGAACGAGGCTTCGACGTCGTCGCGGGAGAAGCCCCAGGTCAGCTGGGTCAGGTCGTTGGTGCCGAACGAGAAGAAGTCGGCCGAGCCGGCCACGAGGTCGGCCGTCAGCGCCGCTCGGGGGACCTCCACCATGGTGCCGATCCGGCACGGGACGACGTGACCCACCTCGGCCTCGACGTCGGCCCGGACGGCTTCGAGCTCGCGGCGCACCAGGTCCAGCTCACGCACGGACGCGACGAGCGGGACCATGATCTCCACCTGCGGGTCACCGCCCGCGGCCAGCCGGTCGGCGGCCGCGAGGAGCAGTGCGCGCGCCTGGACGGCGAACAGGCCGGGGACCACGATCCCGAGCCGGACCCCGCGCAGGCCGAGCATCGGGTTCTGCTCGTGGAGCCGGCGTACCTCCGCGAGGAGGCGCACGTCGTGGTCGTCCTGCTCGCCGCGCTCCGCCGCCACGGCCACCCGTACGGACAGCTCGGTGAGGTCGGGGAGGAACTCGTGCAGCGGCGGGTCGAGCAGCCGGACGGTCACGGGCAGACCGTCCATGGCGGCGAGGATCCCGGTGAAGTCCGCACGCTGGAGCGGGAGCAGTGCGGCGAGGGCGTCGATCCGCTCCACGTCGTCCTCCGCGACGATGAGCCTCTCGACCAGGGTCCGCCGAGCACCGAGGAACATGTGCTCGGTGCGGCACAGGCCGATCCCCTCGGCGCCGAAGCGTCGCGCGCGGGCAGCGTCGTCCGGGGTGTCGGCGTTGGCGCGGACCTCGAGGCGGGCGCGGGAGTCGGCGTGCGCGACGAGCTGGGCGACCGCGGCCACGAGGTCGTCCTCGACCGGCCCGCCCTCGAACCAGCGGACCACCGGGGAGTCGACCACGGGCACCGCGCCGGCGAAGACCTCACCGGTCGTGCCGTCGATCGACAGCAGGTCGCCCTCGGCGATCACGGACCCGCTGCCGCGGAGGGTCGCCCGCCGGGAGTCGACGTCGACCTCCAGGTCGTCGGCCCCGCACACGCAGGTGCGGCCGAGGCCCCGGGCGACGACGGCCGCGTGGGACGTCCGCCCTCCGCGGCTGGTCAGCACGCCGCGCGCGGCGATCAGGCCGGGCAGGTCGTCGGGATCCGTCTCCTGGCGGACCAGGATGACCGCGTCGCCGCGGGCGGCCCAGGCGACGGCCGTCGCCGAGTCGAACGCCGCCTTCCCCACGGCGGCCCCGGGCGACGCGTTCATCCCCCGGGTCAGGAGGGCGCGCGTCGCGTCCGGGTCGAAGCGCGGGAACATGAGGGTGGCCAGCTGTGCGCCGGTCACCCGGGACAGCGCCTCGTCCAGGTCGATGGTCGCGTCCGCGACCATGTCGGCGGCGATGCGGAACGCCGCCTCGGGCGTCCGCTTGCCGACGCGGGTCTGGAGCACCCACAGGCGCTCGCACTCGATCGTGAACTCGATGTCGCACAGGTCGCGGTAGTGCTGCTCCAGCGTGCGCATGACCTCCAGGAGCTGGTCGTACGAGACCCGGTCCAGCTCTGCGAGGTCGGTCAGCGGCATGGTGTTGCGGATGCCGGCCACGACGTCCTCGCCCTGGGCGTCGGTCAGGTAGTCGCCGTACACCCCGGGTCGGCCCGTGGCGGGATCCCGGGTGAAGCAGACCCCGGACCCGGACGTGAGGCCGCGGTTGCCGAAGACCATGGCCTGGACGTTGACCGCGGTGCCCAGGTCCTCGGGGATCCGCTCCTGGCGCCGGTACAGGCGCGCACGCTCGGTGTTCCACGAGTCGAAGACCGCGTGGACGGCCAGCCCCAGCTGCTCGCGCGGGTCCTGGGGGAACGGCCGTCCGCTCTCCTTCTCCACGAGCTCGCCGTAGGTCGCCACCAGCGCGACGAGGTCGTCGGTCGTCAGGTCCACGTCCAGGGTGACGCCGCGTGACGCCTTCAGCTCGTCGTGCGCGGCCGCGAAGAGGTGCGCGTCGATGCCGAGGACGGTCGCACCGAACATCTGGACCAACCGGCGGTAGGAGTCCCAGGCGAACCTGTCCGACCCGCTCCGCCGTGCCAGCCCCAGCACCGAGACGTCGTTGAGGCCCACGTCGAGGACGGTCTCCATCATCCCGGGCATGGAGAACTTCGCCCCGGACCGCACGGACACCAGCAGGGGGTCGAGGTCGTCGCCCAGCCGCTGCCCCATCCGCTCCTCGAGCCGGGCCAGGTGCAGGTCGATCTCGGTCTCGAGACCGTCGGGTGACGTGCCGGCGGTCAGGTAGGCGCGGCACGCCTCGGTGGTCACGGTGAAGCCGGGCGGCACCGGGAGGCCGAGCCGGGTCATCTCCGCGAGGTTCGCACCCTTCCCCCCGAGGAGGTCGCGCTGCTCCATGGTGCCGTCGGCGAAGTCGTGGACGTAGGTCTCCATGGGTCGATGCTGGTCCGGGACGGCCTGCCTGGCACGGGTCGCAGGTCGCTCGGCCCGGTGACCAATGACCCTGTCCGCGACCCCGTGGGGGGAGTTGTCTCGACCCCGAGTGGGAGGTGCGTCGTGACGAGAACCCGGACCGGACGGCTCGCCGCGGCCGCCACGGTGGTCGTCACGGTGCTCGCCCTCGGGGCCTGCGGCACCGGGGGGACGATGCACGGTCACGGCACGGCCACCGGCCGGTCGGGAGCGACGTCGAGCGGCATGATGACCGCCGACGAGGCCGACTACCTCGCGATCATGATCGCCCACCACGAGGAGGCCGTCACCGCGGCCGAGTCGCTGTCACGCTCCGACCGTCCCGAGATGCGGCGACTGGGTCGCAGCATCCGGCGGGGCCAGTCCCGGCAGATCGTGCTCATGGCTCGCTGGGTGGACCGCTGGTACCCGGACGCGACTCCACCCCGGGACTACGTGCCGATGATGGACGACCTCACCTCGCTGAGTGGCGACGACCTCGACCGCACGTTCCTGACCGAGATGGTGCACCACCACATGATGGCGGTGATGATGTCGCGGAGGCTGCTGACGGGTGGCCAGGTCCGGCACCCCCGAGTCGCAGTCCTCGCCCGGTCGATCGTCGTCGAGCAGACCGCGGAGATGCGACAGATGCGGGAGTGGCTGAGCGCCTGGCACCTGTCCTGAAGCCCTGCCCGCGGAGGACCAACGGCCCTGATCACCGCGCGGTGA
Source organism: uncultured Actinomycetota bacterium (assembly GCA_963815335.1). Lineage (GTDB taxonomy): Bacteria > Actinomycetota > Actinomycetes > Propionibacteriales > Nocardioidaceae > Nocardioides. The sequence continues at coordinate 142,715 of CAWFGL010000013.1, read as the reverse complement.
CCCGCCTAGCGTCGACGCCAGGGACTCGGACGCGCCGGGTCGACGTGGGAGGGCGGTGGTGACGATGGCCGACGACGCACCGGTGGTCGAGCTGACCAGCGAGGAGTGCTGGGCACTCCTGGAGGACGAGCAGTTCGGCCGGCTCGCCTACCGCTTGGTGGACGAGGTGCACCTGGTCCCCATCAACTACGTGACGGACGGGCGGTCACTCGTGTTCCGCACCGCGTCCGGTAACAAGCTCCTGGCTGCGGCCCTGCACTCGGACGTCGCCCTCGAGATCGACTGGCACGACGACCTGACGGCGTGGTCCGTCGTCGCCCGCGGTCGGCTGCGCCGCCTCGGTGAGGACGAGGCACACCGTGCCGACGACCTCCCGTTGCAGCCCTGGGTCCCGACGCTGATGCACGAGGTCGTCGAGCTGGACGCCGAGGTGATCACCGGCCGGCGCTTCCGGCTGCAGCGCCCCGAGGCCGACCACACGCTGACCCCCACAGGTCGGTGACCCGATGACCCGGGCGATCCTGCTCCCGGACCGGGCCTTCGCCGGCGTCCCGGCCGGCTCGACGCCGAGCCGCGCACCGATCGTCGTCGGCGTGGCCAGGGGCGGCTCCGAGGCCGCGGTCCGCGCGGGCGCCGCCGAGGCGCACCGGTCCGGCCGCTCCCTCGAGCTGGTGCACGTCGCACCGGACGAGGGTCAGTGGCCGGCCCAGCTCGGGCGCGACTCGTTGCGCGTGGCCACCGACCGGGCGCGGGGCCTCGGCGGGCCGGCTCTCGAGGTCCTGGCCAGGCTGCACCACGGCAGCCTCCTCCCGTCGCTCGTCGAGGCGGCTGCTCCCGGTGCGCTGCTCGTGGTCGAGCGGGGTCGCGCCTCGGACCGTCGCCGACGCGAGGCGTCGACCACGCTGGCTCTCGCCGACGCGTGCGACGTGCCCGTCCTCGTCGTGCCCGCGGAGTGGCTGGGGGACGGGCGGCGCGTCGTCACGCTCGGTCTCGACTCCTCCCCGTCGGACACCCACCCGACGCTCGTCGCCATCACCCGCACGCGGCTCCTCGGAGGGGTCCTGCGGGTCGTCGTCGCCGCGGGGGAGGACCCCGCGGCGACCAGGGAGGACGTCGACGTCCGCCTGGCGGAGCTGGGAGGCGACGCCTGCGACGTCGCCGTCGAGCTGGTCGACGGCGACGTCGGGGCCGCGCTGCTCCATGCGGCCGACAGCTCCGACCTGATCGTCCTCGGCCGACGCCCGGCCGACCCGTCCGGAGCGGGTCGTCTGTCCGTGGCGACGCGGCACGTGCTGCGCGACGCGACCTGCCCGGTCCTGGTGACCGCCCCACCGGTCGTCCGGCAGCCGACATGACCGACGAGACCCTGCTGCTGGGGGTCGGCGCCGGCGACCTCGCGAACGGCACCGTGGAGCTCGCGGTCACCATGGCGAGCCGGCTGGATCTCGGCATCGAGGTCGTGCACGTCGTCCCCACGATCGACACCGGGCCGCTCGGTACGTGGGAGCTCGGCGCCACCGCCGACGAGCTGGCCCACCAGGGCCGGGACGCCGTGGACGGCGCCGTCGCGCGCGTCCGCGAGCGCATGGGCGGCGCCCGGCCGGTGACCGGACGGCTCCTGGACGGCCGGGTGGTCGATGTCCTCGTGGAGCAGAGCGCTCGGGCACCCCTCCTCGTGCTGGAACGCCGGGACGTCGGTCGCTGGTCCCGGTGGGCCTCCGCGTCCGTGACCGCAGGTGTCGTCGCCAGGTCCCGCGCTCCCGTCGTCTCGGTCCCCGCCTCGTGGCGGCCCTCCGGCCGGCCACTCCCGGTGACCGTGGCCGTCGGGGAGGGACCGCGTGCCGCGGGCGAGCTGTGGACGGGCCTCGGGCTGGCCGCAGGGTCCGAGCAGCAGGTGGTCGCTCTCCGCGCGACGTACCTCGCGCCGGCGATCGAGGAGCTCGTGGGACACGCGCTCAGCCGGGACCGCATCCTCCGCTCGGCGCGGCTGGAGCTGGAACGGGACGCCGAGCTGCCCGAGGACGTGCGCCGGCGGCTCAGCTGCAGCTACAAGGTGCGGTGGGGCAGGCCCGGCGACGTGCTGGTCGAGGCCAGCCACCACTCGTCGATCCTGGTCATGGCCCGCCGCGGCCCGACGACTCCGGCCGGGGCGCACCTGGGTCCCGTCGTGCGCCAGGTGCTTCGCGAGGCGACGTGCCCCGTGCTCGTGGTCGAACCCTCGCCGGCCGGGCCGCTCGCCTCGCGACCACCGCACCCCGCGGCAGCGGCGTCCGCCGGCACGACGTGAGCACCACGCCCCGGCCGGGCGGCGTCGATCTCTACTGGCTCCCCTTGGGGGCCGGCGACAACACGCACTGCGTCCGGGTGAACGGGCGGCTCTACGAGGCGTGGCGGGCCGCCCGGGAACGGCGCGAACGGAGCGACCTCTACCACGCGGCGCTGGTCGTCGACGTCGACGGCGAGAGGTACGCGATCGAGATGGGGCCGGCCTGGGGCAGCGCGGATCCCGACCGCGGCGTCGTCGCCGAGGGTCCCGTCGGCCTGCGCCTGCTCGGGCGCCTCCCGGCTGTTCCGCTACGAGGTGCGCTGCTGGCGCGGCGGCGTGATCCCGGACCTCGACGAGGCGGTCGCGAGCCCGCAGCGGCTCAGCTCGGACGCCACCAGGGCGCAGCGGGTGCTGGACGTCGTCCCCGCCGTCCCGACCGCCACCTGGGGCCGGGACGAGCTGGGCGGGGGAGACATGTGGAACTCGAACTCGCTGGTGGCCTGGGTGCTGGCCACCAGCGGGCACGACGTCGACGCGGTGCGGCCGCCCGCCGGCGGGCGGGCCCCGGGGTGGGGTGCCGGCCTCGCCGTCGCGGGTCGGCTCAGCCCCCGAGCGTCGCGACCAGCACCGCCTTGATGGTGTGCATCCGGTTCTCGGCCTGGTCGAAGACGATCGAGTGGCGCGACTCGAAGACCTCGTCGGTCACCTCGAGGGCGCTCCATGCCGGTCTTCTGGAAGAGGTCCTCGCCGACCTTGGTGTGCCGGTCGTGGAAGCCCGGGAGGCAGTGCATGAACTTCACCTTCGGGTTGCCGGTCGCCTTCACCACGTCCATGTTGACCTGGTACGGCTTGAGCAGCTGGATCCGCTCCTCCCAGGTCTCCGGCGGGCTCGCCCATCGACACCCAGACGTCGGTGTAGAGGAAGTCGACGCCGGCGACGCCGGCCTCGACGTCCTCGGTCTGCGTGATCCGGGCGCCGGTGACCTCGGCGATCTCCGCGGGCCTTGGCCACGACGTCGTCGTGGTTCCACAGCGAGCGCGGCGCGACGATGCGCACGTCCATGCCCATCATCGCGCCGGCGACGAGCAGCGAGTTGCCGACGTTGTTGCGGGCGTCGCCGAGGTAGGCGAAGGCGATGTCCTCGTCGTGCTTCCCGGCGTGCTCGCGCATGGTGAGCATGTCGCAGAGCATCTGGGTCGGGTGCCACTCGTCGGTCAGCCCGTTCCACACCGGCACGCCGGCGTACGTCGCCAGCGTCTCGACGTTGGCCTGGGCCGAGCCGCGGTACTCGATGCCGTCGTACATCCGGCCCAGCACGCGCGCGGTGTCCTCCATCGACTCCTTGTGGCCGATCTGCGACCCGGCCGGGTCGAGGTAGGTGACCCGGGCGCCCTGGTCGAACGCGGCCACCTCGAAGGCGCACCGGGTGCGGGTCGAGGTCTTCTCGAAGATCAGCGCGATGTTCTTGCCGGTCAGCCGCGGCTGCTCGGAGCCGGCGTACTTCGCCACCTTGAGCTCGGCGGCGAGGTCGAGGAGGAACCTCCACTCCTTGGGGGTGAAGTCGATCTCCTTGACGAAGCTGCGGTTGCGGAGGTTGAAGGCCATGACGCTCAGATCCCTTCTCGTTCGATGGGGCAGGTCATGCAGCGCGGGCCGCCACGGCCGCGGCCGAGCTCGTTGCCCTGGATGGTGATCGACCTCGATGCCGTTCTTGCGCAGGTAGGTGTTGGTGGTGACGTTGCGCTCGTAGGCGACGACGACGCCGGGGCGGACGGCGAGCACGTTGCAGCCGTCGTCCCACTGCTCGCGCTCGGCGGCGTGGACGTCCTGGGTGGCGGTGAGCACGTTGATCGACGGGATGCCCGAGGGCGGCGGCGATGGCGCCGTGCATGTCCTCGGCCGGGTGCGCGGTGACCTTGAGCTCCTTCTCGGTGTCGCCCGGCTCGATCGTGTACGACGGCAGCATCCCGAGGCCGACGTACTTGGTGAACGTGTCCTCGTCGACCATCGTCATCACGGTGTCGAGGTGCATGAAGGCCCGCTTCTGCGGCATCGACAGGGCCACGATCTTGGTGGCGCTGCCGGCCTCGAACAGCCGGGTGGCGAGCCGCTCGACGCCCTGGGGCGTCGTCCGCTCGCTCATGCCGACCAGGACCGCGCCGCGGCCGAGGACCAGGATGTCGCCACCCTCGGTGGTCGCCATGCCGTTGGCCGAGCCCTCGGCCCAGACCTGGAAGTCCGCGTCGGCGAAGGCGGGGTGCCAGCGGTAGATCGCCTCGTAGTGGATGGTCTCGCGCATCCGGGCCCGCTTGCGCATCGAGTTGATCGAGACGCCGTCGAAGACCCAGGCGGAGGTGTCCCGGGTGAAGAGGTGGTTGGGCAGCGGGGGCAGCAGCAGGTCGTCGAGGTCGAGCGCCTGGATCACGCACCGAGGCCGGCTCGCGGCGTCCGCTCGAGCAGCTCGCGCTTGGTCATGCCGCCGATCAGGTAGGTCGTCGAGCTCGGTCGTCGTCCATGCCGGCTGAAGACGCTGTGCAGGGCGTCGAGGGCCATCGGCCCGTAGACGCGCTCGTCGAAGGTCCGCTCGAGGATGTAGCTGCGGGCCTCGGGGATCGCGACGGTCTCGGCGAGCAGCTCGTCGAGCAGGTGCACCTGGACGCCCTGGTCGCGCAGCGCCTCGGCGAAGGCGTCGTGCTCCTGCTTGGCGTGCTTGACCCAGAGCACGTCGTCGAAGAGGTACTCGTCGTGGTTGGTCGGCGTCAGCCGCTTCAGCTCCAGGTCCGGCCGGTGCAGGATCGCCTGTCGCAGGCGGCCGACCTCCGAGTCGACGTGCAGGGTCATGTGTCCTTCTCTCATCCGGGATGCCCGTCGAGCCTCGCCGTGCGGGTCGCCGCGATCGAGAGAGTCGAAGGTCCCCACGGCGAGGGGCCTCGCGACAGGTCTCGCGCGGCTCGCCGCGCTGGTTGCGTGGATCGTCAGGCAGATCGCCGTTCACGAGAGGGGGCCCATCGTGGCCGCACAGATCAAGACCTCTCCGTCACGTCTCGACGGCGCGACGGAGAAGGGGACCGACACGAAGCGGTCGTTCCGCTTCCCCAGCGCCTTCACGGTGCTGTTCGCGGTGACCATCGCGGTCTGGGTGCTCGCCTTCGTCGTCCCGACCGGCAAGTACGCGACCGACGCGGAGACCGGCGGCACCGATCCCGGGCAGCTACGAGGGCACCGACAGCGTCCTCTCGTTCGGCGACCGGCTCATGGAGCTGTTCCTGGCACCCATCAACGGCCTGTACGGCGTGATGAACGCCGACGGCTACATCGGCCCCTACGAGTCCGGTGAGCTGTACGGCGCCGCCGGCGTCTTCCTGTTCGTCATCGCCATCGGCGATCTTCATCACCATGGCCATGCGCACCGGCGCCATCGACAACGGCGTCGCCCGGATCGCCACCCGGATGAGCGGCCGCGGGACCGTGCTGATCGCCGTCCTGATGGTGCTGTTCTCGATCGGCGGGACCACCGAGGGCATGGCCGAGGAGACGCTGGGCTTCTACGCCCTGCTGATCCCGCTGATGCTGGCCCTCGGCTACGACCGGATGGTCGCGGCGGCCACGATCCTGGTCGGCGCCGGCATCGGCGTGCTCGCCTCGACGGTGAACCCGTTCGCGACCGGCGTCGCCTCGGACGCGGCCGGCATCTCGATCGGCGACGGCATCGGCTTCCGCTTCCTCATGTACCTCGTGCTGGTCCCCGTCGGCGTCTGGTGGGTCGCTCCGCTACGCCCGGAAGGTGCACGCCGACCCGACCACCTCACGCGTCGGCCGATGTCGAGGGTGACGACGAGCTGCGCGCCCACGGCCTGCGGGAGGCAGCGGCGCTGACCGGGCGCGAGAAGACCGTGCTCGCGATCGTCGGCGCTGACCTTCGCCTTCATGATCTTCGCGATCGTGCCGTGGGCCCAGGTCATCGACGGCCCGGACGCCGGCCAGCTACGGCTGGCAGCTCGACTGGTACTTCCCCGAGCTCGCCGCGCTGTTCGTGGTGATGGCGCTCGTCGTCGGCCTGATCGGCGGCCTGGGCGAGAAGGGCCTGACCGACACCGTCGTCAAGGGTGCCGGCGACTTCATCGGGGTCGGGCTCATCATCGTGCTGGCCCGTGGCGTCACCGTGATCATGAACAACTCCGAGATCACCGGCACGATCCTGCACTCGATGGAGAACCTGGTGAACGACAGCTCCAACGCGCTGTTCGGCGCGGGGATGTTCCTGATCAACATCCCGCTGGCGTTCCTGGTGCCGTCGACGTCCGGCCACGCGGCCCTGGCGATGCCGATCCTGGCGCCGCTGGCCGACTTCGCCGGCGTCGAGCCGGGCCATGGTCATCACGGCGTACCAGTCGGCCTCCGGCATCGTGAACCTGATCACGCCGACCTCGGCGGTGGTCATGGGTGGCCTGGCCCTGGCCAAGGTCCGCTACGACCAGTACCTGCGGTTCGTGCTTCCGCTGGTCGGGATCCTGTTCGTGCTCTGCACCGCCTTCGTCGCGATCGGGGCCGCGCTGTAGCGGCGTACGCGACGAGGTCGGCGAGGCCCGGGGACCGAGAGGCACCCGGGCCTCGTGCTGCGCCGGCGAGCGGACATTGGTCTGCCTCGCGGGTGGCCTTGGACCCTGGGGACGGCGGACCGGCGTCGAGACGCTGGACCCATGACGTCGCAGCGAGCTCACGAGAGCCCTGGGCTCCGTCCGCCGGACCCGACCGCCGTCGGGGTCGCGTGCGCCGCCAGGGCCCATCACGCGAGCAAGGTCTACGGGACCGGCGACGCCGCCGTGACCGCGCTCGACGACGTGACCCTCGACCTGCCGACGGGTCAGTTCACGGCGGTCATGGGGCCATCGGGCTCGGGCAAGTCCACCCTGATGCACTGCCTCGCGGGCCTCGACACCCTGACCAGTGGCCACGTCCTGGTCGGTGGGACCGACCTCGCGAGCCTCTCCGACCGGGAGCTGACCATCCTCCGGCGCGACCGGCTCGGCTTCGTGTTCCAGTCCTTCAACCTGCTGCCGACGCTGACCGCGGAGGAGAACGTCACCCTGCCGGTCGACCTCGCCGGGCGCGACGTGGACCAGGACTGGTTCGACACGGTCGTCGACAAGCTGCACCTCGGGTCGCGGTTGCAGCACCGCCCCTCCGAGCTGTCCGGGGGCCAGCAGCAGCGCGTGGCGGTCGCCCGAGCCCTGATCTCGCACCCGGAGGTCGTCTTCGCCGACGAGCCCACCGGCGCCCTCGACTCCAAGGCCAGCACCGAGCTGCTGCAGTTCCTGCGCTCGGTCGTCGACCAGCTCGGCCAGACGGTGGTCATGGTGACCCACGACCCGGGCGCGGCGGCGTACGCCGACCGCGTCGTCTTCCTCGCCGACGGAGCCCTCGTCGAGGAGCTCCGAGAGCCCACGCGCGAGCAGGTGCTCGAGGTCATGGGCCGGCTGGGCGGCTGAGCGATGCTCAAGGTCTCGCTCCGCAACCTCCTGGTCAACAAGCTGCGCCTGTTCCTCACGGTGGCGGCCGTGACGGTGGGCGTCGCCTTCGTGTCCGGCACCTTCGTCCTCTCCGACACGATGGTGAAGGCGTTCGACGAGCTCTACTCCGGCATCAGCTCCGGCACCGACGTCGTGGTGAAGTCCGAGGCCGCCTACGAGGCGGACGTCACCACCAACGCTGGAGCCGTGCTCCCGCTCGACGAGGGGATGGTCGACACCGTCGCGGCCGTGCCGGGTGTCGACGTGGCCCAGGGCTCCGTCTTCGGCTTCGCGATCATCATCGACCCGGACGGCGAGCCCATCCAGCCCGGAGGCGCCCCGACGTTCGGCACCACCGTGGGCGGGGACGAGCGACTCCTGGGGGACGTGTCGTTCCGTGAGGGCAGGGCACCCGCGGGACCCGACGAGATGGCGATCGACGCCCGGACCGTCGAGCAGGCCGGCTTCGCTCTCGGCGACCAGGTCGACGTGGTGTTCGAGGAGGGCCGGGGGACGTTCACCCTCGTCGGCATCGTCGGGTTCGGCGAGACCGACAGCATCCTGGGAGCGACGCTCTCAGGCTTCGACCTGCCCACGGCCCAGGCGGTGCTGGGCAAGGACGGGGTGGTCGACGAGGTCGACGTCCTGGCCGAGGAGGGCGTCGGCGCCCGCGAGCTCCGCGACCGGATCGCCGCGGTGCTCCCGGAGGGTGCCGAGGCCCTGACCGGTGAGCAGGTCGCCGCGGACGGAACGGCCGCCGTGCGCGACGCCATGGGCATCTTCACCACGGTCCTGCTCGTCTTCGCCGGGGTCGCCCTGCTGGTCGGGTCCTTCGTCATCTGGAACACCTTCAACGTGCTGGTCGCGCAGCGTCGTCGCGAGGTCGCGCTGCTCCGCGCCGTCGGCGCCACCCGCCGCCAGGTGCTGACCGGTGTCCTGCTGGAGGCCGCGTGCATCGGACTGGTGTCGGGTGGCTTCGGCCTGCTCGCGGGGATCGGCCTCGCCGCCGGCATCCGCTCGATGCTCAAGGTCGTCGGGCTCGAGATGCCCACCACCTCGCCCGCGGTGGAGCCGCGGACCGTGCTGGTGGGTCTCGCCGTCGGGCTCGGGGTGACCGTGGTCGCGGCGACCCTCCCCGCCTGGTCGGCGACCCGGGTCGCGCCGATGGAGGCGCTGCGCGACGTGCTCCCCACCGTCTCCGGGTCGCGGCGGATGCGGCACGCCGCGGGGTGGGTGCTGACCGGCGCCGGCGTCGGGGCCCTCGTCATCTGCGCCGTGGTGGGCAACCAGCGCTGGGGGACGGCCGTCGCCGCCCTCGTGGCCTTCGCCGGGCTCGTGGCGGTGGGACCGAGCCTCGCGCGCGGCATCGCCCGAGTCGCCGACCGCGGGCCACGGGGCGGCGGCTGGCGGATGGCGGCGCGCAACCTCAGCCGCAACTCGCGGCGCGCCGCCGCGACCGCGATGGCGCTGACGATCGGGCTGACCGTCGTCTCGGCCGTCGCCGTGACCGCGTCCTCGCTGAAGGACTCGGTGACCGAGGCGGTCAGCGGCGGCAACCGCTCCGACCTGATCCTGGAGCCCGTCGGCGCCGGCATCGGGATCAGCCCGGCCGTCGCGGACGTCCTGCGTGCACGCGACGACGTCGGCGTCGTCGTCGAGCTGCGGGAGACCGGTGCGCAGGTCGACGGCCGCGACTCCCTCGTCACGGGCCTGGACACCGCCGGGATCGAGGACGTCATCGACCTGGGAGTCGAGAGCGGCAGCCTCGACGCCCTGCGTCCAGGTCACCTGCTCGTCAGCACCGCCGAGGCGGAGGAGCTCGGGGTGCGCACCGGCGACACGGTGACCGTGACCTGGGCGGAGACCGGGGCGACCTCGATGGAGGTGGCCGGCACGTTCAGCAAGGGGAGCCTGATCAATGCGTCGTACGTCGTCCCGCTGCCCGACTACGCGGCCAACGTCACCTCCAAGCTCGACGGCGCGATCCTGATGACCAACGCGCCGGGGGTGGACCCGGACGGCGCCAAGGCGACGATCGAGACTGCCCTGGCCGACTACCCCAACGTCTCGGTCAACAACCCCGGCGACATCACCGCGAAGGCGCGTGCGTCGGTGGACTCGCTGCTCGGCATCGTCACCGCGCTGCTGCTGCTGGCCGTGGTCGTGGCGATCCTCGGCATCGTCAACACCCTCGTGCTGTCCGTCGTGCAACGCACGCGCGAGCTGGGCCTGCTCCGTGCCGTCGGGAGCACCCGTCGCCAGGTGAAGGCAGTCATCCGGCGGGAGTCCGTCCTGATGTCGCTGCTCGGGGCGCTGACCGGCGTCGGGCTCGGGACGCTGGTGGGTGTCGCGCTCAGCCGGGCGCTGGCCGACGAGGGGATCACCACCATCACCGTGCCGGCGACCACCCTCGCCATCTATCTCCTCGTCGCCGTGGCGGTGGGCCTGCTGGCCGCCCTGGGTCCGGCCCGACGCGCCAGTCGGGTCGACGTCCTCAAGGCCATCACCACCGAGTAACCGCCGAAGCGGTGCCGGTCTTTGGTCCTCCGCGATGGGGGCGGCGGACCCTCCACCCGCCGGCCCCGCGCGGTGAGGCTCCAGTCATGACCAGGAAGCAGCACCTGAGCGCCCTGTCCGCGGCGTTCCTCTCGGCCGAGGACGTCGAGCCCGACAGCTCGATGGTCATCGGCTCCTTCGCCGTGCTGGGCGGGGCCGCCCCCACCGTGGGCGAGATCCGCCGTCTGGTCGAGTCGCGCCTCCCGCTCGCTCCCCGCTACCGCCAACGGTTGTGCCCGAGCCCCCTCCACCTCCGCGCCCCGCACTGGGAGGAGGACCCCGACTTCCTCGTGCGTCGCCACGTCACCCGGGTGTCGGTGCCTGCGCCGGGCGGGGACGCCGAGGTCGCCGACCTGATCGGCAGGGTCATGGCCGCCCGCATGGACCGGAGCCATCCGCTGTGGGACATCACGCTCGTCGACGGCCTGGCCGGTGGGCGGTGGGGGCTGCTGTGCCGCGTCCACCACGCACTCGCGGACGGGGTGTCCGGGACGGCGCTGCTCCGGGTGCTCTACGACGTCCCCGAGGAAGCGGTGCCCCCACCGGTGGTGACCCCGGGCGGCAACGGGTCCGGCGTCCGTCGTGTCGTCTCCACGGCGGCGGCGGCCGGTCGTGGAGGACTCGCCCTCGGCGCGGCCGTCCTCCCCGTGCACGGCCCGTCCGTCACGGGTGCGGTCACCCCCGGGCGCCGCCGCTACGCCTGGACGACCGTGCCGCTGTCCTCCGCGCACGACGTCCGCCGGGCCCGCGGCGCCACGGTCAACGACGTCGCCCTCGCCGCGATCAGCGGGGGGTTCCGCGCCCTGTTGGAGCACCGCGGGATCGAGCCGCACGCCAGGGCGGTCCGCTCGCTGGTGCCGGTCTCGGCCTGGGACTCCTCGTCCACGGACGAACCCGACAACCGGGTGACGTTGGTGCTCGCCGACCTCCCCGTGCACCTGGCGGCTCCCGACGCCCGGCTGCAGGCCGTCCACGAGACCGTGCAGCGACTGAGGAACGCGGGTGAGCCGGTGGCCGGTGTGGTCGGGCAGCAGCTGGTCGGCCTCCTGCCGTACCCGCTCGTGGAGGCCGTGACCCGCGTGGCGCTGCAGCTGCCGCACCACCACATCTCGACGGTGACGACCAACGTGCCCGGCCCTCGCGTTCCGCTGTCGTGCCTCGGCCGCGAGGTCGAGCAGATGCTGCCCTACGTGCCGATCGCCGACCGGGTCCGGATCTCGGTCGCGATGTTCACCTACGCCGGGCGGCTCACCTTCGGCATCACCGCCGACCACGACGTCACCGATCTTGACGTGCTCGTGCGGGGCGTCGAGCACGCGTGGTGGGACCTCGTCCACCAGCACGCCGGCCGACCAGGCCCAAGGGCCGGGACCGGACGGGACCTTCGGGTCTGACGCCGAGGCCGGGCGCTGTCGAGGCTGGACGCGACAGCGTCCACCGCGACCGAGGAGCAACGTCATGACCACGAGGATCGCCATCAACGGGCTCGGCCGGGTGGGCCGCGCGCTGCTGCGCCAGGCGGAGCTGAGCGACGACCTGGAGGTCGTCGGCGTCAACGACGTCACCGACCCACGGACGCTGCGGGCCCTGATCCGCCGCGACTCGACGTACGGGCGGTTCCCGGGCGAGGTCGAGGCGGGAGACGACTTCCTGGTGATCGACGGGCGCAAGATCCCGTGCTCGAGCGTGACGTCGCCGGCCGACCTGGCCTGGGGCGAGCTCGCCGTGGACGTCGCCGTCGAGTGCACGGGACGCTTCCGCACCGCGGAGACGGCCGGCGGCCACCTCGAGGCGGGCGCACGCAAGGTGGTCATCTCCGCACCCGGCAAGGGCGTCGACGCGACCGTGGTGATGGGCATCAACGACTCCGTGTACGACCCGGTCCGGCACGACGTCGTGTCCAACGCATCGTGCACGACGAACTGCGTGGCGCCCATGGTGAAGGTCCTGCACGACGCGTTCGGCATCCGGCAGGGCTTCATGAGCACGGTGCACGCGTACACGGGAGACCAGAACCTGCTCGACGGGCCGCACAAGGACCTGCGCCGCGCCCGCTCAGCCGCCGTGAACATCATCCCCACGACCACGGGTGCCGCGCGGGCGGTCGCCGAGGTGCTGCCCGAGCTGGCGGGTCGGCTGGACGGCGTCGCCCTCCGGGTGCCGGTCGTCACCGGGTCGCTGGTCGACCTCGCGGTGCTGCTCGACCGGGACGTCACCGTCGACGAGGTCAACGCCGCCTTCGCCGCGGCCGCCGCCTCCGGCCCCCTCGCGGGCCGGCTCCGGTACGAGGACGAGGCGTTCGTCTCCTCGGACGTGATCGGCGAGAACGCGTCCTGTGTCTTCGACTCCTCGCTGACCCAGGCCAGCGGTCGCTTCGTCAAGGTCTTCGGCTGGTACGACAACGAGTGGGGCTACGTCTGCCGGCTAGCCGAGCTGGTGCGCCTGGTCGCGCCGGGCTCATGAGCCTCGACGTGCGGATCCACGGTCGCGGCGGCCAGGGGGTCGTGACCGCCGCTGAGCTGCTGTCCCTCGCCGCCTTCGACCAGGGACTGCACGCCCAGGCGCTGCCCAGCTTCGGCTCCGAGCGGACCGGTGCACCGGTCGTGGCGTTCTGCCGGATCGACGACCACCGGATCCGCGCCCACGACCCCGTGGACTCGCCAGAGGTCGTCGTGGTGCAGGACCCGACGCTGTTGCGCGGCGGTGACGTCCTGCACGGCCTCACCGACACGGGGCTCGTGATCGTGAACTCCACCCGCTCGGTGTCTGACCTCGAGTCGCACGGGCTGCGGCTGCGCCCCGGGCAACGGGCCATCACGGTGCCCGCCACCGACCTGGCACGGACCGTCCTCGGTCGTCCGCTGCCCAACACGGCCCTGCTCGGGGCCGTGGCCGCCGCGACCGGGGTCGTCGGACTGCCGGCGGTGCTCCGTGCCATCGCCGAGCGGTTCGCCGGCCGCGGCGACGACGTGACCGCGGGGAACCTGCGACTGGCCGAGACCTGCCACGCCCTGGTCCTCACCGGGCTGGAGCACGGCCGTGCTTAGGCAGCTCGAGGGCTCCCGCGCCGTGGCCGAGACCGTCGCACGGTGCCGGCCGGCCGTCGTGGCGGCGTACCCGATCTCACCGCAGACCCACATCGTCGAGGGCCTCTCCGAGCTCGTGCTCACCGGGGAGCTGCAGGACTGCGAGTACCTGCTGGTCGAGTCCGAGTTCGGCGCCATGTCCGCGTGCATCGGCGCGTCCGCGACGGGGGCCCGCGCCTACACCGCCACGGCGAGCCAGGGACTGCTGTTCATGGCCGAGGCGCTGCACAACGCACCGGGTCTCGGACTCCCCATCGTGATGACCGTCGCCAACCGCGCGCTCGGCGCACCGATCAACATCTGGAACGACCACTCCGACGCGCTGTCCCAGCGCGACGCCGGGTGGGTGCAGCTCTTCGCCTCCTCCAACCAGGAGGCGGTCGACCTGCACGTGCAGGCGTTCGCCCTGGCCGAGCGGCTCTCCCTGCCGGTCATGGTCAACATGGACGGCTTCGTGCTCACCCATGCCATGGAGCAGATCGACGTCCCGGAGCAGGCCGAGGTGGACGCGTTCCTTCCGCCGTTCCGGCCCCAGCAGTGGCTCGACCCCGACGACCCGGTCACCATCGGAGCGATGGTCGGCCCCGGTGCCTTCACCGAGGTGAAGTACCTGATGGCCGACCGGCAGCTACGGGCTCTCGACACCGTGGTCGACGTGGCGGACGGCTTCCGCGCCGCGTTCGGTCGCGGGTCCGGAGGGCTGGTCAGCCGGTACCGCACCGACGACGCCGAGCTGGTCCTGGTCGCCATGGGCTCGATGCTGGGCTCCGCGGAGGACGTGGTCGACGAGCTCCGCGACGACGGCCTCGCGGTCGGGCTCGTCGGCATCACCTGCTACCGGCCCTGGCCCTACGACGAGGTGGCGGCCGCGCTGGCCGGGATCCCCCGGGTCACCGTCCTCAACCGGGCCATCTCGGTCGGGGCCGGGAGCGTGCTGGGCCGCGACGTGCGGCTCAGCGTGCCCGAGGGCACGACCGTGCACGACGTCGTGCTCGGCCTGGGCGGCCGGCCGGTCACCCGGTCGGGTCTGCGTGAGCTCGTCCTCGACGTCGTGGGCGGGCGGGTGCCCGAGCACTCGCTCCACTTCGCCGACCTCGATCGGCCCGCCGTCGAGCGGGAGCTGGCGCGTGAGCTCGAGGAGGCCCCGCGATGACCACGCTGTACCAGATCGGCACCTTCGCGGCGGGCAACCGGCTCCTCGACCCCGAGCAGCGGGCGGTCCAGTCGAGCACCGACCGCGGCAACGCCATCACCTCGGGCCACCGCGCCTGCCGCGGCTGCGGCGAGGCCCTCGCGGCCCGCGTCGTCCTCGACGCCGCGTCCCGGGCGTCCGGCGGCCGGATGGTCACGGTCAACGCCACCGGGTGCCTCGAGGTCTTCTCCACGCCGTACCCGGAGTCGGCCTGGCAGGTGCCGTGGCTGCACTCCCTGTTCGGCAACGCGGCCGCGGTCGCGTCCGGGGTGGCCGCCGCCCTGCGCGCCACCGGTCGCGACGACGTCCGTGTGGTGTGCCAGGCCGGCGACGGCGGCACGGTCGACATCGGGCTCGGCTGCCTGTCGGGCATGTTCGAGCGCAACGACGACGTGCTGTTCGTCTGCTACGACAACCAGGGCTACATGAACACCGGGGTGCAGCGCTCGGGCGCCACGCCGCCCGCGGCCAGCACGGCCACGACCCGACCGGTCGGCGGTTCGGTCGGCAACGCGTTCGGGACCGGCAAGAGCCTGCCGTTGATCGCGATGGCCCACGAGATCCCGTACGTCGCCACCGCGACCGTCGCCGACCTCCACGACCTCGAGGCGAAGGTGGTGACGGCGATGTCGATGCACGGGGCGCGCTACCTGCACGTGCTCGTGCCCTGCCCGCTCGGCTGGGGCTCCGCGTCCGCCGAGACGATCAGGATCGCCCGGCTGGCTACCCAGTGCGGGCTGTTCCCGGTCTTCGAGGCCGAGCACGGGACGGTCACCGCTTCGTCGCGGATCCGCGCCCGTGTCCCGGTGGAGGACTACCTGCGTCCCCAGACCCGGTTCGACCACCTGTTCCGGGGTGAGGGTCGGCCCGACGTGGTCGCCGCGCTCCAGGAGCGGGCCGACCGCAACGTGGACCGCTTCGACCTGGTCGAGGCGGCCGACCCGGACGAGACCCCGGAGGTCACACCATGAAGCTCCCGTTCGCCGTCACCCTCGGCCCCGGCTCCAGCATCGCCGACCTGACCGGCAGCTGGCGCACCGAGCGGCCGGTCTACCAGACCCTCGTCGCACCCTGCGGCAACGCATGCCCCGCCGGCGAGGACGTCCGGTCCTGGCTCTACCTCGCCGAGAGCGGCGGACGCGGCTACGAGGATGCGTGGCGGGCCATCATGGACGTCAACCCGTTCCCCGCGATCTGCGGACGGGTCTGCTACCACCCCTGCGAGACAGCCTGCAACCGCGGCAACCTCGACGAGGCGGTCGGCATCAACTCGGTCGAGAGGTTCCTCGGGGACCAGGCCCTGGAGCACGGCTGGACCACGGCCGTCACCGCAGCCCCGACCGGCCGCCGCGTCCTCGTCATCGGGTCCGGCCCGGCCGGGCTGTCCGCGGCGTACCACCTGGTGCGGCGTGGCCACGACGTGACGATCCGCGACTCCGCGCCCGCCCCGGGCGGCATGATGCGCTACGGCATCCCGCGGTACCGGCTGGCCCGCGACGTCCTGGACGCCGAGGTCGCCCGGGTGCTCGACCTCGGGGTGCAGCTGGAGCTGGACACGCCGGTCACGGATCTCGGGGCCGCCAAGGCGGAGGGCTGGGACGCGGTCTTCCTGGCCGTCGGTGCCCAGCTCGGCCGCCGCACCTACCTGCCGGCGGCCTCGGCCGCGAAGGTGGTCGACGCGGTCTCCCTGCTGCACGGCTTGGAAGCAGGCGACCGACCGCTGCTCGGTCGCCGGGTGGCGGTGTACGGCGGCGGCGACACCGCCGTCGACGCGGCCCGGACCGCGAAGCGACTCGGTGCCTCCGACGCGCTCGTCGTGTACCGGCGCACGCGGGAACGCATGCCCGCGCACCAGGACGAGGTCGCCCAGGCCGAGGAGGAGGGCGTCGAGTTCCACTGGCTCTCCACCATCGAGCGGGTCGATCCGGACGGGGTCGTCGTGGAGCAGATGGAGCTGGGCGAGGACGGCTTCCCCCGCCCCACCGGCCGAACCGAGAGGCTCGCGGCGGACTCCGTCGTCCTCGCGCTGGGCCAGGACACCGACCTCTCGCTGATCGGCGCGGGGAGCGGGTGCCACGTCACCGACGGCACGGTCGACACCGACCACGGCCTCGCGACGGGGATCCCCGGGGTCTTCGCCGGTGGGGACGTCGTGGCGGGGGACCGGTCGGTCACCGTTGCCATCGGGCACGGACGTCGGGCCGCCGAGACCATCGACGCGTGGTTGGCAGGCCAGGTGCCGCGCCCGGAGGAGCACGCCGACCTGGCGCCGTACGAGGCCCTCAACACCTGGTACTTCGAGGACGCGCCCCGGAGCCACCGGCCCCGGCTCGAGCTCGCCCGCCGCCGGTCGACCTTCGACGAGGTGGTCGGCGGCCTCGACGCGGACACGGCGCTCTTCGAGGCCCGGCGGTGCCTCTCGTGCGGGAGCTGCTTCTCGTGTGACAACTGCTACGCCCTCTGCCCCGACAACGCGGTGCTCAAGATCGGCGCGCCCGGTGCCTACGAGATCGACCTGGACTACTGCAAGGGCTGCGGCATCTGTGTCGAGGAGTGCCCCGCCGGGGCGATCGTGATGGTCCCGGAGGAGGTCTGACCTCGGTCGGTCGGCCGAGGGACCGCCGTCCCGGGCGAGCGTGACCTAGGCCTCTGACGACCAGGTCGGCATCGCGAAAGCCTGTGGTCGGAGAACACCGACCCGCAACCACAGGAGCGCCCGATGAAGGCAGCCGTCGTCACCGACTTCACCCAGCCGCTGGAGGTCCAGGACCTCCCGATCCCGACCGCGGGCCCCGGCCAGGTGCTCGTGCGCATGGAGGCCTGCGGCCTCTGCCACACCGACATCCACGCCGCCCACGGCGACTGGCCGGTCAAGCCCAGCCCGCCCTTCACGCCCGGTCACGAGGGCGTGGGGATCGTCGAGCAGGTCGGCGCAGGGGTGACCGTCCGCCAGGTCGGCGACCGGGTCGCGATCGCGTGGCTCGGCCACGCGTGCGGCCGCTGCCGCGCCTGCGTCCGCGGCTGGGAGACCCTCTGCGAGGAGCAGCAGAACAGCGGCTACTCGGTCGACGGGGCCTTCGCGGAGTACGCCGTCGCGGACGCCGACTACGTCGTCCCGGTCCCCGACGCGGTGTCGTCGCTGGACGCCGCGCCGCTGACGTGCGCCGGCGTCACCACGTACAAGGCGATCAAGGTCGCCCACATCGAGCCCAGCGAGCGCGTCGGCATCTTCGGCGTGGGAGGCCTCGGCCACCTGGCCGTGCAGTACGCCCGGCTGGTGGGCGGCACCGTGGTGGCGGTCGACATCGAGGACGAGAAGCTCGCCCTCGCCGCCGAGCTCGGGGCGGACCACACGGTCAACGCCCGGACGTGCGACCCGGTCGCCGCGATCGAGGAGCTGGGCGGCCTCGACGTCGCCGTCGTCACGGCGGTCGTCCCGGAGGTCTTCGAGCAGGCCTTCGCCTCGCTGCGTCGCGGCGGGCGGCTCGTGTGCGTCGGTCTGCCGCCGGAGTCCGACGGGCCGATGAGCCTGCCGATCTTCCAGACGGTGCTCAAGGGCATCTCCGTGATCGGCTCGATCGTCGGCACCCGCGAGGACCTCGCCGAGGTCTTCGAGCTCCACGCCCTCGGTCGGACCCGCGTGGTGGCCGAGACCCGCAAGATCGACCAGGTCAACGACGCCATCTACGAGGTCCTGTCGGGCCGTACGCCGGCCCGGCTGGTGTTCGAGTTCTGACGTGAGCGACGCGCACGTGTCACGCGACGCGGCGATCCGGACCGACCGGCTCACCAAGCGGTTCGGTCGTCGCGTCGCCCTGGACCGTCTCGACCTCGAGGTCGCGCGCGGCACCGTCTTCGGCTACCTCGGACCCAACGGGGCCGGCAAGACGACGACCATCCGCCTCCTCACTGGCCTGTACCGGCCCACGTCGGGGACGGCACGTGTCCTGGGTGTCGACGTGGGCACCGACGCCGACCGTGTCCAGGCACGGCTGGGGTACCTGCCCAGCGACTTCGTGGGCTACCCGGACCTGACCGGCCGCCGGTTCCTGGAGCTGCTCGGCTCCCTGCGAGGCGGGGTGCCCGAGTCGGCCACGACGAGCCTCGCCGCGCGGCTCGACGTGGACCTCACCCGCCGGATCGGCACGCTCTCGCACGGCAACCGGCAGAAGCTCGGACTGATCCAGGCCTTCATGCACCGCCCCGATCTCGTCGTGCTCGACGAGCCCACCCAGGGACTGGACCCGCTGGTCCAACGGGTGTTCCTCGACCTGGTGCGCGAGCACCGGGACGGCGGCGGGACGGTCTTCCTGTCGTCCCACGTCCTCAGCGAGGTCGAGGCGGTGGCCGACGAGGTGGGCATCCTGGCCGGCGGCCGGCTCGTGGCGGTGCGCACGATGGAGGCGCTCCGCGCCGAGGCGGTCAGCCGCGTCGACCTGCGCTTCGAGGCGGACGTGCCCCTCCAAGCCATCCGCGCCGTACCCGGCACCGAGGTCGTCGAGGCCGGCGCCCGCGCGGTCCGGCTGGCCGTCACCGGGCCCATGACGGAGCTCTTCCGTGCGGTCGCGCCGTACGGCGTCCAGGACGTGCGCACCCACGAGGCAGACCTGGTGGAGGCGTTCCTCAGCTACTACCCGGAGAAGGGGGACGGCAGCGATGACGATCGTGCGCAAGGTGCTCTGGGACCAGCGTCGCAGTCTGCTCGCGTGGGCTAGCGCCATCGCGGCCCTCGTGTTCCTCGAGTCGGCGATGTGGTCGTCGATGGACTCGATGGCCGGGCTCGACGAGTACCTGGCGGACTTCCCGGCCGGGCTCCGCGAGCTCTTCGGGCTCGACGAGATGGCGACGGGCCGGGGCTTCCTGAACGCCGAGCTCTTCACGCTGATGCTGCCCCTGCTCTTCCTGGTGTACGGCGTCTCGCGGGGCGCCAGGTCGCTCGCGGGCGAGGAGGAGGCCGGGACTCTCGACCTCCTGCTCGTCACGCCGCTGTCGACCACCCGTCTCCTGGTCCAGGAGGCGTGCGGGCTCGTGCTCGGGGTGCTGCTCCTGGGTCTGGCGCTGGTCGTCTCCACGGTGGCCGGGAGCCTCGTGTTCGACCTCCGGATCTCGGTCGGGGCCGCTCTCGTGGGTGCGCTCGCCGAGGTGCTCCTCGGCATGGAGTTCGGCTGCATCGCCCTGGTCGCGGGTGCGCTCACCGGGCGGCGGGCCTCGGCGATGGAGGTCGCGGGAGGCCTCGCGATGGCGGCCTACCTGCTGTACGTCGGCGGCCTGTTCGTGGGCTCGCTCGCAGGATGGCGAGCACTGTCCCCGTTCGACCACGTGCTGCGTTCCGGGCCGCTGTCCACGGACCTCCCCGTGTCGTTCGCCTACCCGCTGCTCGTCGCACTAGCGGTCGTCCTCGTCGGACTGCCGCTGTGGTCGCGGCGCGACATCGGCGCCGGCCGCTGACCCGGTCTGCGGCTAGCGCGGCTCCCAGCTCCAGTCACGCACGAGCGGCAGGTCGTCGCCGTGCGTCCGCGTCCACGAGCGCGCCTGGCGGCGCAGGTCCACCATCTCCTGGCGGAGCGCCGCGGCCCGGGAGCCGAGCGAGGGCACCCGGTCGATGACGTCCATGACCAGGTGGAACCGGTCGAGGTCGTTCATCATCAGCATGTCGAAGGGCGTGGTCGTGGTGCCCTCCTCCTTGTAGCCGCGCACGTGGATGTTCGGGTGGTTCGTGCGGCGGTACGTCAGCCGGTGGATCAGCCACGGGTAGCCGTGGTACGCGAAGATCACCGGCTTGTCGGTGGTGAAGAGGCTGTCGAAGTCTCGGCCGGAGAGGCCGTGCGGGTGCTCGGTGTCGTCCTCGAGGCGCATCAGGTCGACGACGTTCACGAACCGGACCCGCAGCTCGGGGAGCCGGTCGCGGAGGATGGACGTCGCCGCCAGTGCCTCGATCGTCGGCACGTCGCCGGCGCACGCCACGACCACGTCCGGGTCGCCGTCGTCGTTCGACGCCCAGTCCCAGATGCCCAGGCCCCGGGCGCAGTGCAGGTCGGCGGACTCGGCGTCGAGCCAGTCGAAGGACGGCTGCTTCCCAGCCACCACGACGTTGATGTAGTGGCGCGAGTCGAGGCAGTGCCGCATCGTCGACAGGAGCGTGTTGGTGTCCGGCGGCAGGTACACGCGGACGACCTCGGGCTTCTTGTTGACCAGGTGGTCGATGAAACCGGGGTCCTGGTGCGACAGGCCGTTGTGGTCCTGGCGCCAGACGTGCGACGTGAGCAGGTAGTTGAGCGACGCGACGGGTGGGCGCCAGTCCAGGGTGCGCGTGGTCTTGAGCCACTTGGCGTGCTGGTTGACCATCGAGTCGACGATGTGGATGAACGCCTCGTAGCAGCTGAAGACCCCGTGCCGGCCCGTGAGGGTGTAGCCCTCGAGCCAGCCCTGGCAGGTGTGCTCGGAGAGCATCTCGACGACCCGGCCGCTGTGCGCCAGGTGCTCGTCGGTCGGCTCGATCTCGCCGGCGAACACCTTGTCGGTGACCGCGTAGACCGCGTCGAGGCGGTTCGACGCCGTCTCGTCCGGACCGAAGATGCGGAAGTTGTCCGGGTTGTCCCGGACCACGTCGGTCAGCAGGTGGCCGAGCACGCGGGTGGCCTCGTGCTGCGTGGCACCCGGGTGCTCGACGTCGACCGCGTGGGCGCGGAAGTCGCGCAGCTCGAGAGGACGCCGCAGGAGTCCGCCGTTGGCGTGCGGGTTCGCGCTCATGCGACGAGGGCCGACGGGCGACAGGGCGCGCAGCGACGCGGTCAGCCGGCCGTCCTCGTCGAAGAGCTCGTCGGCGCGGTACGACCGCATCCACTCCTCGAGCTGACGGCGGTGGTCGGCGTCCTCCCGGGTGTTCGCGAGCGGCACCTGGTGGGCGCGCCACGTCCCCTCGACCTGGACGCCGTCCACCACGCGCGGCCCGGTCCAGCCCTTGGGGGTGACCAGCACGATCATCGGCCAGGGCCGCCGCGTGAGGTCGCCGTCCTCGCGGGCGGCGCGCTGGATCTCGCGGATCTCGTCGTGCGCGATCTCCATGGCCTCGGCCAGCTGGCGGTGCACGTCGACGAGGGTCGTCGCCCTCGACGGTGAGCACGCGGTGGCCGTAGCCCCGCAGCAGGCTCTCGAGCTCCTCGCGCGGGATGCGTGCGGGGATCGTCGGGTTGGCGATCTTGTAGCCGTTGAGGTGCAGGATCGGCAGCACGGCGCCGTCGCGGACCGGGTCCACGAACTTGTTCGCGTGCCACGAGGTGGCGAGCGGGCCCGTCTCGAACTCGCCGTCGCCGACGACCGCGGCGACGAGCAGGTCCGGGTTGTCCATCGCCGCGCCGTACGCGTGGGAGAGGACGTAGCCGAGCTCGCCGCCCTCGTGGATGGAGCCCGGCGTCTCCGGCGCGACGTGGCTCGGGATCCCACCGGGGAAGGAGAACTGGCGGAACAGCTCCTGCATGCCGTGCTCGTCCGGGCCCACGTGCGGGTAGACCTCGCTGTACGTGCCCTCGAGCCAGGCGTTGGCGACAGCCGCCGGTCCTCCGTGGCCCGGCCCGGCCAGGAAGATCGCGTTGACGTCGCGCCGGCGGATCAGCCGGTTGAGGTGGACCCACAGCAGGTTGAGGCCGGGCGTCGTGCCCCAGTGGCCGAGGAGCCGCGGCTTGATGTCCCGGGCGACCAGGGGTCGCCGCAGCAGCGGGTTGTCGAGCAGGTAGATCTGCCCGACCGACAGGTAGTTGGCCGCACGCCACCAGGCGTCGAGGAGCTCGAGCTCCTCCGGCGGGGGCGAGGTCACCGGGCCGCCTCGTCGTACGAGCGCTCCGGGACGACGGCCACGGTGGTGTCCGCCCGCTCGAGGACGGCGACGGCGCACGAGCTGTAGAGGAACCGGTCGATGCCCTGCGGGTCGCTGCGACCGACGACCAGCAGCGAGGCCCCGGTCGACCGCCCTGCGAGGCACTCGTCCACCAGGCCGCGGGCGAGCTCTCGGGTGACCTCGACGTCCGGGTAGGTCTCCGCGAACCCCGCCACCGACTCGGCGAGGAGCAGCCGGAGGTCGTCCAGGCCGTCGTCGGGCAGGGGCGGGACGACGCCGCGGCCCACGGTCGCGGCGGTCACGTCCCAGAAGCAGTGCATGACCGTGAGCGGCCAGCCGCGCAGCGAGGCCTGCTCGAAGGCGAAGTCGAGGACGGGTCCGGCCTGGTCGCTGCCGTCGGACCCCACGACCACCCGTGGCTCGTCCGAGTCGGCCGGGATCTCGGCATCGGGTCGGCAGACCACCACCGGGCAGGCGGCCGCACGCGCGACCGAGGCGCTGACGGAGCCGAGCAGCGCGGAGCGGAAGACCCCTCGTCCCCGGGAGCCCATCACCAGCAGCGGGGCACGGGTGGAGAGCTCGGCCAGGGCGTCACGGGGGTCGTCCTCGACCCGGTGCACGGACAGCTCGAGCTGCTCGTCGAGGGCCTCGACCACGCGCGCCGCGTCGGTGAGGATGCCCGGTGCCTCGGTGTGGGGTGCGCAGTGCACGAGGGCGAGTGGCCTGTTGACGAGACGTGCGTGATCGACGGCCCAGACGAGCGCGCGGTCGGCGTCCTCGGAGCCGTCGACGCCGACGACGATGCTGCCGGGCGGCACGGGTGCGGTGGTCATGGGTCCAGCCTGGGCAGGCCCGGTCCCCAGGTCACAGGGCCGCCGTGCCCCCCGATCCGGGCCCTTGGTCCCGGCCGCGCGAGACGCCTGGCCCTGCCGCCGCGGTGAGCGCTGCGGGACAAAGGGAGTGTCCGCCCGGCCGGGAAGGGAGCTCCCGGCCGGGTCGGGCCCCGCCGGCTGGACCCAGCGGCGCGAACACGAGCACGAGACGCAGAGGAGCGAGTGGCCATGGCTGCCGAGAGGAACAGTGTCGTCGTCGGGGTCGGTCCGCACGGTCTCAGTGGCGGCACGGCGGCGCTGGTCGCCGAGCTGGCCCTCGCCCTCGGGCTCGACGTCGCGCTCGTGCACGCCGTACGCCCGGTGCTGGGGTCGCCGACCGCGTCCGTCGAGGCGGGCATCGTCCTCGAGCAGCTCGAGAAGGCGGGCCGGGCGACCCTCGCGGCCGCGGTCGACCAGATCCGAGCCCTCGTCGCCCCGCATCAGTCGGTGTCCGGACATCTCGACCACGGACTGCCCGGTCCCTGCCTGGTCGACCGGAGCCGCCATGCCGGGGTGGTCGTCGTGGAGAGGCACGACGAGCCCCGATGGGCGCGGCTCCTCGGCGGCGCCACCGTCGCCCGGGTCGCCGCCCACGCGCACGCACCCGTCGTGGTGGTGCCCTCGGACTGGGACCCGGCGTCGGCTCACCTGCCGATCAGCGTGGGCTGCGAGGAGAGCCAACGTGCCGCCGCCGAGCTGTGGACGGCCTTCGGGCTGGCCGCGGCGACCGATCGCCCGGTCCGTGTCGTCCGGGTGACCTACCTGCCCGAGGCCTACCAGGAGATCCTCCGCCGCGAGGTCAGGCAGCAGGACTTCCTCGACGGCACGGTGTCCGAGCTCCGCCGGGACGCGGCCGTCCCCCTCGAGGTGAGCCAGGGCGTGCCCTGCGAGCTCGAGGCGCGGTGGGGGCACCCGGCCGACGAGCTGGTGGACCTGTCCACGACCTCGTCGCTGCTCGTCCTCGGACGGCGCGACCCCCGGCTGCCGTTCGCCTCGCACCTGGGCCCGGTCGTGCGGCGGCTGCTGCACGAGGCCTCCTGCCCGGTCATGGTCGTCGAGCCGACCCTGGGCGAGCCGGTCCGGCTAGCCGGACGCGCGGCCACGGCGACGGGATGACCAGCCCGGTCTCCACCGGCGCGCGCCGCAGCGACGGCGATCCCGGACTCGGCACGGCCGAGGCGGCGGTCCTCCTCGAGCAGCACGGTCGCAACGAGCTGCCTCGACCCAGGCCGCCTGGGGTGGCCGGCCGCGTGCTGCACCAGCTGCGCGACCCGATGATCCTGCTGCTCTGCGGAGCGCTGCTGCTCGTCGTCGCGGTCGGTGACCTCGCGGACGCGGCCATCATCGCGACGGTCATCGTGCTGAACACGCTCATCGGCGTGGTGCAGGACGTCCGGGCGGCGCGGGCGATCGACGCCCTGCAGCGGCTGGCCGCACCGGAGGCCTCCGTGCGACGCGACGGCGCCTGGCAGCGCCTGCCGTCCTCGCAGGTCGTCCCCGGCGACCTCGTCCGCGTCGAGGCGGGCGACGTCGTCCCCGCCGACCTCGTGCTCCGGTCCGCCGTCGGGGTGGAGGTCGACGAGTCGACGATGACGGGCGAGTCGCTGCCGGTGGCCAGGCAGGCGGGCGGCGAGCTCGTCGCTGGCACGGTCGTCACCAAGGGCCGGGGCGAGGGCCTGGTGCGAGGCACCGGGACGGACAGCGCCCTCGGCCGCATCGCCGGGCTGGTGAGCGACCGCCTCCGGCCGACGCCGCTGCAGCTCAGGCTCACCGCGCTGTCGAAGCAGCTGGTGGCCGTGACCGCCCTGGTGTGCCTCGTCGTCCTGGCACTCGCCATGGCCCAGGGACAGTCCTGGACCGAGGCGGCGGTCCTCGCCGTGAGCCTGGGTGTCGCCGCGGTGCCGGAGTCCCTCCCCGCGGTCGTGACCATCTCGCTCGCGCTCGGCGCCCACCGGATGGCCCAGCAGCACGCGGTCGTCCGCCGGCTGCCCGCGGTCGAGACGCTCGGGTCGGTCACCGTCATCGCCTCCGACAAGACCGGGACCCTGACGCCCGGCGTGCTCACCGTGCGTCACGTCTGGACACCCGACGGAGGCTGCGACGTGTCCGGCGCGGGGTACGAGGTGTTCGGAGACCTCGCGGCGTCCGGTGCCGGCCGCACCTCAGCGGTCCGGCTGCTGCGCGACGCCTCCCTCTGCAACGACGGGCACCTCGTGCGGGACGGCGACACGTGGCGGCCGGTCGGCGACCCGTTCGACGTGGCGCTGCTGGTGGCGGGTGCGAAGGCCGGAGTGACGCGCGAGCACCTGGACGGGTGGCGCCGCGTCGCGGAGACGCCCTACGACAGCGAGCAGGGGTTCGCGAGCACCACCCACGTGGACCCGGACGGCTCCCGTCTGGAGGTGGTGAAGGGCGCCCCCGAGACGGTCCTCGACCTCCTCCCACCCGGTCCGGGCCGCGACGAGGTCCGGACCGAGGCGGGTCGGCTGGCCGCGACGGGACGCCGGGTGCTGGCTGTCGTCGAGGACCGCCGGTGGGCGGGTCTCGTGGCGGTGAGCGACCCGCCCCATCCCGACGCCGCGCAGGTCGTCGCCCGCTGTCGCGAGGCGGGGATCCGCACCGTGCTGGTGACCGGGGACCACCCGGCGACCGCGCGGGACGTCGCGGAGCAGGTCGGCATCCTCCGGACCGGGACCGTCGTCGACGGCGACGCCGTCGAGCGGGGCGAGCACCGCGACCATGTGGAGTCGATCGACGTCTACGCACGCACGCGACCCGAGCAGAAGATGGCGATCATCGACGCCTGGCAGGCGACGGGTGCGGTCGTCGCGATGACCGGGGACGGCGTCAACGACGCCCCCGCGCTCCGCCGCGCCGACATCGGCGTCGCGCTGGGCGGTCGCGGCACCGAGGTCGCCCGGCAGGCCGCCGACCTGGTGCTCGTCGACGACAACCTCCACACGCTGGTCACCGCCGTGGCCGAGGGACGACGGATCAACGCCAACATCCGGACGTTCCTCCGCTACGGCCTGGCCGGTGGCTTCGCGGAGGTCCTCGTCCTGCTCGCCGCGCCCTTCGTGGGCCTGGCCATGCCGCTCACGCCGGCGATGATCCTCTGGGTCAACATGGTCACGCACGGCCTGCCCGGCGTGGCGTTCGGCAGCGAGCCGCTGGACCCCGAGCTGATGCGGCGGCCGCCTCCGTCGCCGTCCCGGCCCGTCCTCGACCGCTCGCTGGTCAGGCAGATCGGGGTCGCCGGCGTGGTCCTCGCCGTCGTGTCGCTGGCGTCCGGTCTCTGGGCGCACGCGCAGGGCGCGCACGTCGGTACGGCGACCTTCATGACGCTCGGGCTCGGACAGCTCGTCGTGGCCCTGGCGCTGCGCTCACCGCGGAGCGGACCGGCGTGGCGGTGGCACTGGCGGGAACGCACGCTGGAGCTCGCCGTGCTGCTCGCCGGGGCCTTCCAGGTGGCCGGGGCCACGGTCCCCGGCCTCATGGACCTCCTGGGCACGCAGACCCTGGAGGCCTCCTCCGCGCTGGTCGCCGCCGGACTGTCGACGGTCCCGGCGCTCGCGGTCGCCGTGATGCGGCGCCGTCCGCGGTGGGACTGAGGTCCCTGGCTCCCGGGGCCTTGGCACCTGTTCCCCGGCACGTCCGGGGAGTGTGGTGGACGCATGGAGACCGTGGATGTCCGGAGGCCCCGGGTCGTGGTGGGAGTCAACGACTCCCCGGCCAGCGTCGCCGCACTCGCCTGGGCGCAGGACGCCTGTCGGACCAACGACTGGTCCCTCGAGGTGGTGACGGCGTGGCCGGGACGCGGTGAGATCCGCGTCCAGGAGGTCCCCGGCCACTTCTGCGCGCCACGTGCCAGGGCCGTGGCCGCACTGCAGGCCGCGCTGGAGACCTGTGGCGTCGAGCTCGACGGTCCGGCGGTCACCGTCCACGTCGAGAACGCGGAGCCGATCCAGGCGCTGGACCGCCACGCCGCCGGTGCCCACCTGCTCGTGCTGGGTGCGTCCCGTGAGCACCACCGGCTGGGACTCGCTCCGTTGAGCCAGGTCTGCCGGCGCCGCATCGAGTGCCCCGTGGTGGTCGTCGGCGAGCACGACCTCGAGCATCTCGACAGCGCGTGAGGCGCTCACTCTGACCCGAGGGGCGGGCACTGCCGAGCGCGCCGTCCCCCCGAGGCGCCGGGCCCGTCGGTCACGCACCGACGGGCCCTCCGCGCGTGTCCTCCGCCTCCCGGCGTCGCTCAGCCAGAGGTCCCGCGAGGTCGGGACCATCCGCCCGCCGAAGCGAGACGTCCGACTCTGATCGGCACCCACCCTCCGCTCATAGCGTCGGTAGCGAAGCGGAGACGAAGGTTCCCCGCCAGGACAAGGAGTCATCATGCGCTCGGCATTCGACAAGCTGATCTCGTGGACGGGCCTGGCACTGGCCGCCGTCCTCATCGTGGCCGGAGGTCTTCTGACCTGGGCCAACACCTTCATCGGCGACCAGGTCAAGGACCAGCTCGTCATGCAGGACATCACCATGCCCACCGACGAGGCCATCGCCGAGATGTCCGACGCCGACCGCAAGGCCCTCGAGCCCTACGCCGGCAGCGTCCTCGACACCGGCCCCGAGGCCAAGGCCTTCGCCGACCACTACATCCTCGTGCACATGAACGCGTCCAGCGACGGCCGCACCTACGAGGACGTCAGCGGCGAGTTCATCCAGCTGTCCGACGAGGAGAAGGCCAGCCCCGACGGCCAGGCCCTCGGTCAGCTCCGGCAGTCGCTCTTCATGGGCAACACGCTGCGGGGCCTGCTCCTCTACGGCTACGCGTTCGCCACGATCGGCACCATCGCCGGGATCGCCGCCATCGTCTCCTTCGGAGCCGGTGCCCTCCTGCTGGTGCTCTTCGCCCTCGGGATCTGGCACTCGCGCAAGGCTGCGCAGACCTCCGACGGGACCGTTCCCAAGCAGGCTCTCCAGCCCGCCTGACCCCCCAACGACGATCGCCCGGGACCACTCAGGTCCCGGGCGATCGTGCGTCGTGTGCCGAACCTCGGCTCAGAGCACCAGCTTCACGTGGCGCCCGCGCACGGTCACGTCGATGACCCGCTTCGACACGGGTCCGGTCCCGTGCAGGCGCAGCGAGCCCTTCTTGACCTTGGACTTGTCGAGGACCGTCCTGCCGTCGAGGAGCCGGGCCACGCTGCCGTTCTTGGCCGTCGTCAGGCAGGTGACCGACCAACCGTCGGTGCCGCGGCGCTTCACCTTGCACGACGAGATCGGCGGCTTCGGGACGGCGGCCGAGCTGCCGGCGTACTTGCGGAACGGCTGGAGGGCGACCTGGAGCAGCGGCAGCCGGACCAGGGGCTTCCAGGCGAGCGCGAACTCCCCGCGCTTGTTCACCTTGTCCCGGTCCACGGTCGTCCAGGGGTCGCCCGCGGTCTTGCGAGCCTGGAGCAGGACCGTGGCCCCCTTGAGCCGCCGGGTGGGCTGGAGGCCTCGCTGGACGCGGCCCACGCGGCCGGTCACCTTGGCCGGTGTGACGGTCCGCGTCGCGCGCGGCCGGTCCACCTTGATCGTGCTGGCCCTGAGGGCACCCGGCCCCGGGGCGACCGATCCGGGCGGAGGTCCGGGGGCGGCCGCGACGGTGAACGTGCGGCTCTTGGTCATGGTGGAGCCCGACGCGAGGACCGCACGGGCCTTGGCCGTGTACGTGCCCTGGCCCAGCGTGAAGGCGGCGCTCCAGCCGCCGACCGGGTCGATGTCGGCGGCGACGGAGACGTCGGCGATCGTGACCGTGACCCCGTTGACCGCGTCCGGCTCGGACCCGGTCAGGTCCGCGGCCAGGCTGGCCGGGCTGCTGACCAGCACGCAGGCCTCCCCGGTCGCCGAGGCCATCTTGTAGAGGCTGCCGCTCTTGGCGCAGGTGGCGTCCTGGCCGATGCCGAAGCTGCGCAGCCGGATGCCGGACCCGGCGAGCTGCGTCAGCAGGCTGTCGTCGATCGGCGACTGGCCGTCGGACAGGAAGATGATCCACTTCGGGCCGGCGGGTGCCGCGGCGAGCGTGGCCAGGGAGGTCTGGATCGCGCTGTTGAAGGCGGTCCCGGCACCGCTGCCGCCGAGGTCCTTGTTCGTGTAGAGGCCGATCTCGCTCCGGACGACGCTGCCCGTCACGCTGTCGATGCGCGGCTGCGGGTCGCCGCCGGTGAAGCCGGGTGACACCAGGGCCGTGTCGCCCGGAGCCGGGTCGACGTCGGCTGCCGCGCCCTGGTTGGCGAAGGCGACGAGGCCGACCTTGAGGCCGCTCGTGGACTCCAGCCCGTTGTTGAACGCCGCGACGCCCGCGATCTCGCAGTCGAGCACGTCACCCACGATGCCGTCGTCGTTCAGGTCGTCCGCCGCTGTGACGACACCGTTCCCGGAGCAGTCGGCCCCGGTCGGTGCGGCCGTCGACTGCGTCGCGTCGAGCACGTAGAGGACGCTGGTGACCTCGCCCGGCCCGGCCCCCACGGTCCCGGTCAACGTCACGGGCCCGGCCACGGGCGAGCTCGGCGAGTTGATGGTCAGCGACCCGTCGGCTCCTGCCGCGGAGACCCCCGTCAACCCGACCACCGGGATCGACAGACCAACGGCGAGCGCTGTCGCCCCGTACACGATCCGCCTGCGCGTCACTGCTACCCCTCGACTGACTTCGGTTGACTGCCCAACGTTACCCGCGCGAGCCCCCCGGCAAGCCGAGATGGCGGAACGTGGCTGGCGTGGGGTCAGTGAAACACCCGGTGCGTCTCGACACGCCGGCGCGGTCGGTCCCAGGAGGGACCGACCGCGCCGGGTCGTGGAGCTTGCTACCTGTCAGACGAGCACGCGAGCCTCCTCGTCCAGCAGCTCCTGGTCGCGCTCGGTGAGCTCGCCGAGCTCGGCCTCCACGTGACCGCCTTCGAGGTCGATCGTGGGCAGGATGCGGTCCAGCCACGCCGGCAGCCACCAGGCACGTGCACCCAGGAGGCTCATGACCGCGGGGACCAGGACCATCCGGACCAGCGTCACGTCGAGGAAGACCGCGACCGCGAGGCCGACACCGAACATCTTGGTGGTGATGTCGCTCGACAGGATGAAGGCACCGAAGACGCTGATCATGATGAGCGCCGCGCTGGTGATGACCCGGCCGGTGGAGGCGACTCCCTCGACCATGGCCCTCTTGGCGTCACCGTGGCGGACGAACTGCTCCCGCACCCGGCTCAGCAGGAACACCTCGTAGTCCATCGACAGCCCGAACAGGATCGCGAACATCAGCATCGGTGCCAGCGGCATGATCGGGACCTGCTCGTGGACGCCGATCAGGTCGGCCGCCCAGCCCCACTGGAACACCGCGACGACGATGCCGTACGCGGCCCCGACGCTGAGGAGGTTCAGCGCAGCCGCCTTCAACGGCACCAGCACCGAGCGGAACACCAGCATCAGGATCAGGAACGACAGGCCGAGCACCGCACCCAGGAAGTAGGGCATGCGGTCCTGCAGTCGGCTCGAGACGTCCTCGGTGATCGCCGTGCTGCCGGTGACCATCGGGTCGACGTCGCTGTCACCGATCGCGTCGGGCAGGACGTCGGTCCGGAGCCGGTCCAGCGTGGCCGACGTCTCGTCGTCCTGGGGCGCGCTCGTCGGGGTGACGGCGACCATGGCCAGGTCCCTGCCCTCGTTGAACACGACCTGTCCGACCGAGGCCACACCCTTGTCGGCGGCGAGCGCCTCGGTGATGCGGGCGACCACGGCGTCCGTGTCCTTCGCGCCGTTGGTCTCGAGGACGACCTGGAACGGGCCGTTGGTCCCGGGACCGTAGGCCTCGGCGGTCAGGTCGAAGGCCTTGCGGGTCGTCGTCGACGGCCCGTCGTTGCCGGCGTCCGGGAAGCCGAGCCGCATCGAGAACACCGGCGCCGCGAGGAGCCCGAGCACGATGGCGGCGGCGACCCCGAACCGCACCGGGTTCTTGACCACGTGCGCCGCCCAGCGGGCCGATCCCGAGCTGGGGTCGTTGGCCGGGCGCTGCTTGATGAACGGGATGCGGCCGGCGTTGACCTTGCGACCGACGATCCCGAGGATCGCGGGCAGCAGCGTCACGGCGGCCGTCATGACGACGGCGACCATCAGGGCCGAGGCCCAGCCCATCATCGTCATCATCGGGACACCGGAGACCTGGAGGCCCGCGATGGCGACGATGACCGTGAAGCCGGCGAACAGCACCGACAGCCCGGCTGACGAGTTGGCCTGGCCGATCGCCTGGGGCACGGTCATGCCCTCGTCGAGGTTCTGCCGGTGCCGCGCCAGGATGAACAGGGCGTAGTCGATGCCGACGCCGAGCCCCATCATCATGGCCACGATCGTGGCGATCTCGGGCACGTCCACCACGCCCGACATGAAGCCGATCGCGCTGAAGCCGACGAGGATGCCGAACAGCGCGGTCAGGATCGGGATGCTGAGCGCGACGAGCGAGCCGAACGCGACGGCGAGGACCACGACGGCCACGAGGATGCCGATCTTCTCGCTGCTGGGCTCCGCGTCACCCTTGGCGTAGCCGAGGCCGTTGTCGTACTCGACCTGGACGCCCGCGTCGACGGCGTGCTGAGCGGCCTTCTCGGCGTGCTCGAACTCCTCGACGCCGATCTCGTTCTCGGCGAACGCGACCGTGGCGAACGCGGTCTTGCCGTCCTCGCTGAGGGTGGGTCCGCGCGGGTCGTAGGGACTGCTGACGTCCACGACGCCGTGGCCCTCGGCCAGCTCGGCCACGGTCTGCTCGATGGCGGCCTTGACGGCCGGGTCGGTGAGACCGTCCTCGGAGTGGAAGAGGACGTTGGAGGTGTAGAGGGTCTCCTGCGGGAACCGGTCGGCGACGGCGTCAGCAGCGCGCTGCGACTCCGCCCCGGGGATGCTGAAGCTCTCGTCCGGCTCTCCGCCGGCCGTGGAGTTGAGCATGAAGATCGAGATGCCGACCACGAGCCACGCCGCCAGGACGCGCCACGGGTGGCGTCCGGAGAAGTGACCGAGTCGGTAGAGGAGACGAGACATGGTGGTAGTCCTTCGTTTGGATCCGGTCAGCGGGACCGGGGTGGTTGTTGCTCTGTCCACGCCAAGGTAGGAAGCGCGAGGGGTGCGTCGGCAGTGCGCTGACCGCCCTCTCGAGGTGGTCCTCCGCCCGGTCCGAGGCAGCTGCGTGAGGGGCTCTCCCGCCCCTCCTCGGGGGCTGGCCCCAGGGCCGCCGGGGTTGTCCTCCCGACGCTGGTCGCAGACGCGGATCGACCCGAGCACGGTCTCCGTGCTCGGGTCGATCGGTCGGGCGGGTCAGTGCTGCTGCTGAACCGGACGCGCGGTGAGACGACCGGTCGCCCGGAGGACGCCGGCGGCGTCGCGAACCTCTCCCCGCGCGACCAGGAGGCCGCAGGTCCGGCGGGCCAGACGGGCCTCTGCCGTGAGCCGACCCGACAGCGGTTCCGCGGTGTGCAGCTGGCTGACCGTCCGCTCGACCCGCCGGTAGCCGCTCCCCGGCGGGAGGACGGACTGCGCCGCCGCCGCGAGCGCGAGGTCGAGCATCGTCGAGCAGAGGCCGTCCGGGGTGACCCCCGCCAGCACCTCGGTGCTGAAGAGCGCCTCACCAGCGCTGATGTGCTCGAGGACCACGTCGATCCCCACCCCTGCCGGGGCTCGGCTGAGCAGCGCGGTGCTCATCGCGTGCCGGCCCGGCGGCGGCGCAGCGAGCCCACCACCCAGATCAGGGTCAGGGCGCCGAACGTCCCGGACACGACGCTCGCCGCCACCAGCCAGCGCACGGCTCGAGGAAGGATCGGGGCCGTGGCGCCGACGTCCGCGCGCACGTCGACACCGGCCGAGCCGTCCGCGTTCATGACGACGACCGTCCAGTCGCCGCCCTCGGGCTCCCAGCGCACGGTCTGGGTGCCGGCGCCACTGGCCTGCACGGTCCAGATGTCGAGCTCGCCGGGTGCCGCGGACGGCGTACCACCCGCGTGCTCGACATAGGCGATGTCGTCGACGTCGTCGACGGTGGAGTAGGCGACGCCGTCGAGGTACGCCTTCGCGTCCTCGGTGGACGCGACCCCGATGAAGAGGGCACCCCCGTCGGCGCCGGTCACCCGCGCGCGAGCGGTGCCGAGCAGCCAGTCGCCGCTCAGCCCGTCGAGGTCGATCTCCTCGACGGTGAGGGCGTGGCCGGCGGATCGGGCGTCGACGGCGTCGCTGGTCAGGTAGTCGCCGACCCGGCGGTCCTCGTCGACGACGTGGATGACGCCGGCCGTGACGGCCGATGCTCCCGAGACGAGGATCGCGGCGGACGCGAGGCAGACGCCGACGACGTGCCGTGGCCGCCACCGCTTCGCGGGGATCGGGGCGGGACCCTCTGCGGCAGGTGCGACGGGGTGCGGGGTGGTGGTGCTCATCGTGGTGCTCCTTGAGGTGTCGGTTGGTGGCCGTTTCCGGGCCTGCCACCAGCACACCGGCTGCGCGGCCGCGACGACATCGGGCTGGGCGCACGCCGACGAGTGCCAGCACCACGGTCGGCGGGGGCCAGTCCCCGGGGGCCCGGCGCCGGAGAGCACGACACGGCCGGACGGTGTCGTGGACACCGCCCGGCCGTGGTGGTCGGGGCGAGATGGATCAGTCGTGGACCACCGCCTTGAGGACGTCGACCTTCGCCGCGGAGCGGGCCGGGCCGACGGCGGCGAGCACACCGGCCACGGCGGCCAGCGCCGACGTACAGCGCGATCTGCGGCGCCGGGGACCGAGATCCCGGTGATGCCCTCGTCCTCGAGGCCCTCGAGAGCGCGAGACCGATGCCGATCCCCAGCCCCGCGCCGGTCAGGGCACCGATCAGGAGATGACCACGGACTCCCAGCGCACCATCGACCGCACCTGGCCGCGGGTCATGCCGACCGCTCGCAGGAGCCCGAGCTCCCGGGTGCGTTCGAAGACCGACAGCGCGAGGGTGTTGACGATGCCGAGGAGGGCGATGAGGACGGCCAGCAGCAGCATCACCGTGACGAAGGTGAGCAGGCTGTCGATGAAGCCGCTGGCGTCCGCCTCGAACTCCTCCTGGTCCATCACCTTCGCGTCCGGGTGGTCGGCCAGGGCGGCCTTGATGGCCTCCTGGACGGCTCTCCACGTCGGCAGCGGACGTCACGCTCGACCAGCGCGGACGAGACGAGCTGCGGACCCGCGAAGGCGCTCTGCGCCTCCAGGCTGAGCAGGTAGTCGTCCGCCACCCATCCCTTCGACGTCGTAGACGCCCACGATCTCGAGCGCGTGCTCTGCCCGTGGCGGCGAAGTCCGCGTCCACGGTGTCGCCGAGCTCCCAGCCGTTCGCCTTCGCGGCAGCCTGGACGACACGACGACCGCGTCGGCGCCGAGGTCCGCCGAGCGAGCCCTGCGGACAGGTCGAGGCTCATCAGGTCGCCGGCCGTGGCCGGGTCGACCGCGGAGTAGCTGGAGTCCTGGCCCTCGAAGCGGGCCTGTCCCCAACCGCTCGCCGAGACCGTCCTCGACGCCGGGCACGTCGGCGACCGCTGTCCACGACCGACGGGCTGAAGCCCGAGCCCTGGGCGCTCGCCGGCGATGACGAACAGGTCCGCGCTCGTCTTGTCGCCGATCACGTCGCTGAAGGAGTCCTTCAGCGAGGACGCGAAGACGCTCATGCTCACCACGAGGGTCAGCCCGATCATCAGCGCGGCCGCGGTGGAGGCCGTACGCCGCGTGTTGCGCACGGCGTTCTGCGTGGCCAGCTCGCCGGGCAGACCGCGGAGCCGCATCGGCGCCGCGATCACGTGCGGCCAGAGGACGGACCGCGTAGGGCAGCGACACGAGCACGCCGCCCAGCGCGGCGACCAGACCGAGCCCGAACACCGACATCGGCGCGTCGCCGTACAGCGTGGCGAGCACTCCGGCGGTGCCGCCGGCCAGCAGCGTCACACCGGCGACGGCGCGTCGACCGGTCAGCTTCTCGCCGCCCGGTGTCGCCTCACGCAGCGCCTCGATCGGCAGCACCTTGGTGGCGCGCCGTGCCGGGCACCAGGGCCGACACGACGGTCACGAGGACGCCCACGAGCATCGCCACCACGACGGTGCGCGGCTCGAGCTGCAGCGAGGTGCTGGGCAGGCTGAAGCCGGCCGCGCCCATCAGGCACGGTGAGGCCCTTGGCCACCCCGAGCCCGAGCGCGAGACCGAGGGCCGACGCGGCCGCACCGAGCACCGTGGCCTCGACGAGCAGCCCACGCAGCACCTGCCGCCTGGTGGCCCCGACGGCACGCATCAGCGCGATCTCCCGCGAGCGCTGGGTCACGATCATCGTGAAGGTGTTCCAGATGATGAACGCGCCGACGAAGAGCGCGATGCCGGCGAAGACGGTGAACAGGATGCCCACGAAGCTTCAGCTCCTCCTTGATGGCGTCGGAGTTCTCCTTCGAGACCTCCGCGCCGGTCGACGGCCTCGGTGCCGACCGGGACGACCTCGTCGATGCGCTCGGCCAGGACGGTCTGCGAGACGCCGTCCTCGGCGGCCACGCCGATGGAGTCGAACTGGCCGTCGTCCCCGAGGACCTCCTGCGCGGTCTCGGCGTCGAAGTACGCCGCCGTGCTGCCGCCCAGGCTCTTCTCGTCGCCGAACCCGACGGTGCCGACGACGGTGAACTCCCGGGTCGGGCCCTGGAACAGCACCTTGATGTGCGAGCCGAGCGTCGATGTCGTTCTCCTCGGCGCTGGCGGCGTCGATGACCACGTCGCCGGGCCCGGCCGGGGCCGTGCCGGACCGCAGCTGGACCTCACCGCGGAGGGTCTCGTCCTCGGCCATGGTGTAGCCCATGGTCGGGGCGCCGCCGTTGGTGAGCACCGCCTTCCCCTCGGTGTCGGTGAGCAGCGCGTAGCCGGTCACGAAACCTTCGGCGGTCCGCACGCCGTCGACGTCGAGGACGTCGTCCAGCACCGAGGCGGCGATCGGCGGCCGGTTGGTGCCGACGCCGGAGGACTGGGTGTAGGAGGCCTCGGTGCGGACGACCGCATCGGTGCCGGAGGAGACCTTGCCGAAGAGCTGCTCGAAGGCGAGGTTCATGGTGTCGGTCAGGATCAGCGTGCCCGCGAGGAACGCGACGCCGAGCGAGATCGAGGCCGTGGTGAGCACGAGGCGCAGCTTGTGCGCGATCATGCCGCGGAAGGTTGACGTCAACATGGCGGCTCAGGCTCCTAGCTTCTTCATGTAGTCGAGGACGCTGTCCGAGGTCGGCGAGCGCAGCTCGTCGACGATGTGGCCGTCGGCCAGGAAGATGACCCGGTCGGCGTACGCCGCCGCGTTGGCGTCGTGGGTGACCATGACGACGGTCTGGCCGAGCTCGTCCACCGCGGTGCGGAGGAAGGCCAGCAGCTCCGCGCCGGACCTGGAGTCGAGGGCGCCGGTGGGCTCGTCGGCGAAGACGATCTGCGGCCGCGAGGCCAGTGCCCGGGCCGCGGCGACACGCTGCTGCTGGCCACCCGAGAGCTGCGAGGGCCGGTGGCCCAGGCGCTCGGTGAGGCCGACGGTCTCGACGATCGAGGCCACCCACGCGTCGTCGGGCTTGCGGCCGGCGATGCGCAGCGGCAGCACGATGTTCTCCGCCGCGGTCATGGTCGGGCAGCAGGTTGAACGACTGGAAGATGAAGCCGATCCGGTCCCGCCGCAGCATGGTCAGCGTCTTGTCGTTGAGCGAGCTGATCTCGGTGTCGCCGAGGTAGACCTCGCCGGACGTGGGCCGGTCGAGCCCGGCGAGCAGGTGCAGCAGGGTCGACTTGCCGGAGCCGGACGGACCCATGATGGCGGTGAACTCGCCGGCAGCCAGGTCGACGCTGACGTCGTCGAGCGCGGCGACGGTGGCGTCGCCGGTGCCGTAGCGCTTGCTCACACCCTCGACCCGCGCGGCGGACGACGTGTGGCGGTGGACAGGGCTCGGGACGGCGCTGGTGAGGACGGACATGGGTTCTCCTGAGGTAGGGCGTCGCGTTCGGTCGAGCGACGTGCTCCCCAGCAGACGGCACGGAGCAGGTCCCCCGACATGGGCTGGGCGCACGCCCGTCGGCGGTGACCGTCTGCTCGGCGCGGGTCGAACCGTGCGGCCACCCCCACCCCGGGGTGCGGGTAGGCGCCTCCCGCTTCCCCGGACACTCACAGCAGACTGCAGCCATGACCGCCTGGACGCTGCGCCACCAGCGCCGCGGACTGGCGGGCCAGGTGGCTGGTCCTGGGCGGCCTCGCGGCGTTCGTGCTCGTCGTCTACACCGTGATCGTCGTGGGCGGCACGTGGCTGCTCGGCCGCACGTCGCTCCCTGGCGTCCTGCCCGCCGTCGTCGCGACGGCCGTGGTCGCCCTGGCCTTCGACTCCGTGCAGGCCTGCGCTGCGCGGAGCTCGCCGCGCGGGTGCTGCCCACCGGTGTCGTCGAGCCGTTCGAGGTGCTGCGCCGGTTCTCGGGCGCGGTCACCGGTCAGTACGCCGCGGAGCAGGTCCCGGCCGAGATGGCGCGGGTGCTCGCGGAAGGCACCGGCGCCGCCTGGGCGCGGGTGTGGCTGTCCGTGGGGGACCGGCTCGTCGTCGCCGCCCAGTGGCCGGACGGCGCGACGGCGGAGGTGGCCTCGCGCGCCGAGCCGCGGCCCGGCCGGCACTGGCTCGACGTCCGCCACGGCGGTGAGCTGCTCGGTGCTCTCGAGCTCCAGGAGCGCCCGCACGTCCCCCTGACGGCGGTCGAGGAGCGGCTCTTCGCCGGGCTCGCCGCCCAGGCCGGGTTGGCGCTGCGGGCCGCCGCGCTGCGGTCCGAGCTGGAGGCAGCGGGCCGTGGAGCTGGCCGCCCGGGCCGAGGAGCTGCGCGGCTCGCGACAACGCCTCGTCGACGCCCAGGACGACGAGCGTCGCCGTCTCGAGCGGGACATCCACGACGGCGCCCAGCAGCACCTCGTCGCTCTCGCCGTGAACCTCC
The DNA here is from genome assembly GCA_963815335.1 of uncultured Actinomycetota bacterium. Classification (GTDB taxonomy): domain Bacteria; phylum Actinomycetota; class Actinomycetes; order Propionibacteriales; family Nocardioidaceae; genus Nocardioides. The sequence continues at coordinate 104,409 of CAWFGL010000013.1, read as the reverse complement.
GGCTCGCCCAGACGCTGGCGGGCTCGTCGCCCGATCGAGCGGTGGCGATGCTGGCCCAGCAGGAGGACGCCGCCGGGGACGCGGTCGACACCCTGGTGAGCCTGATGCGCGGGATCTACCCCAGCCTCCTCGCCGCTGACGGGCTGGTGGCGGCCCTGGAGGCGGTCGCCACGACCAGCCCCGTGCCGGTGACGGTCAGCGCCGTGGGTGTCGACCGGCTGCCGCCGCGCGTCGAGGCCGCGGCGTACTTCTGCTGCAGCGAGGCGCTCCAGAACGTCGTCAAGCACGCCCGGGCGACCCGCGTCGTCGTCGACCTGAGCCGCTCCGTCGACGGTGCGCTGGTGGTGAGCGTGGCCGACGACGGCCGCGGACTCCCTCCGGGGGAGGCGCCGGCGGGGACCGGCCTGACCAACATGCGCGAGCGGGTGGAGTCGCTGGACGGCACGCTGGAGATCACCTCGTCGGCGGACGGCGTGCGGCTGGTGGCCCGGATGCCCGTCGCGGCACCGGTCCCGGCACGTGTCCCGGCGCCTGCCGGAGTGGAGGCCTGAGGTGCGCGCCCGGCTGGCCTGGACCCTGGCCGTGCTCACCTGCGTGCTCGCCGTGGCGGACGTCGCCGTGACCGCGGCGTACCGGACGCTCTTCTCCGAGGAGTCGGTGGCCGAGCACGGCTTCCCGTTCCTCGGCGGTGCGGTGGTGCTGACCGCCCTGCTCGGTGCGGTCATCGTCTCGCGGTACGAGCGCCACCCCATCGGCTGGCTGCTGGTGCTGCTCGGGCTCACCAGCGCGTTCTCCGTCCTGACCGAGGCCTACAGCATCTGGGTGCTCACGGCGGACGGCCCGGGGACCGACTCACTGGCCGGGGTCCTCGGGTGGCTGTCGGCGCTCACCGGCGGCCAGCTCGCCATCGGGGGGATCGCGATGATCCAGCTGCTGGCCCCCGACGGCCGGCTCCCCTCCCCGCGCTGGCGGGTGGTGGTCGTCATGATCGCCCTGGGCGAGCTCGCGTACGCCGTCGGGCTGAGTGCCGGCGACCCGACCGAGTTCGACATCGAGCGCTCCTCGCTCGGAGGGGTCCGCGACATCTTCGTCGCCGTCGGGTTCGTGACGGTCGTCCTCTGTCTGTGTGCCGCCATGGTCTCGATGGTCCTGCGGCTGCGTCGCAGCGACGGCCCGGGCCGCCAGCAGCTGCGCCTCGTCGCCATCGGCGCCGCGCTGGTGCTGTTCGGGGTGACGAACCTGCTCGTCGTCGCGTCCCTGAACGGCGGCCACCAGACGTTCGCCGCGGGGGTGCCGTTGTTCGCGTCCTTCCTGCTGCTTCCCGTGCTGCACACCGCGGCGGTGCTGCGCTACCGCCTCCACGACGTCGAGGTGATCGTCAGCGCCGCCGTGCTGGTCGCCGTCGGGACGGCGTTCGCCGCGGTCGGCTACGTCGCGCTGGTCGTGGTGGTCGGCGGCGAGGTGGACAGCCGGACCGGCGGGTGGGCGCTGTCCCTCGTGGGCGCGACGGTGGTGGCGCTGGCCTTCCAGCCGCTGCGCCGGTGGGTGGTGCACGTGGCCGACCGGCTGGCCCACGGACCGCGGGCCCGGCCCTACGTCGCCCTGTCCGACTTCAGCGGTGCGCTCGTCGAGTCCCCGACGCCGGAGACCCTGCTGCCCGCCGTCGCGGACGCGGCCGGCCGCGCGGTCTCCGCACAGTCCGCGGTGGCCACGATGGAGGTGCCAGGTCTCGGGGAGCTGGCCGCACGGTGGGGGAGCAGCGACGAGACGCCCGGAGCGCCGTACGACGTGCCGATCCGCAGCGGCGGGCAGGTCCTGGGTGGCGTCATGGTCCGGCTCCCGGAGGGCCGCACCCTGCGACCGGCCGACGCCACGCTCCTCCAGGCGCTCGCCGACCAGGCGGCCATGGCGTTGCGCAACACCGCGCTCGAGGCCGAGCTGGCGAACCGGGTCGCGGAGCTCGACCGGACCACCCGGCAGCTCCAGGAGTCGCGGGACCGGCTGGTCGACGCGAACCTCGATGCCCGGCGCGCGCTGGAGGCCGCCATCTCGCGGGAGGTGCTGCCGCAGCTGCGCGCCCTGCCGGCCCGGATCGAGGTCGCCCGAAGCCTGGTGGTGGACGGATCCGCCGAGCCCGGGATCGGCGAGCTCCTGGACGACGCGAGCTCGGCGTTGGAGTCGCTCCGTGAGCTGACCCGCGGCCTCTTCCCCACCCAGCTCGCCCGCGCCGGGCTGGCCCCGACGCTGAGGTCGCTGCTGGCGCACTCGGGGTTGGCGTCGATCCTCGACGTCGACGACTCGCTCGCCGGCCGGCGGTTCGCGCCGCGGGTGGAGACCGCCGCCTACTTCTGCTGCGCCGAGACCGTCCGGGCGATGACCGCCGTCCTCCTCGGTGTCGGCGTCCGCCGACGACGCGACCCTGCGACTGACGCTGCGTGGCGTCGCACGCGAGGAGGTCGACGCCGCGGCCCTCGAGGACCGGGTGGCCGCCGTGGGCGGCACCGTGGTGTGGGAGGCCGACACGCTCGTGGTGTCGGTGCCGGCTCAGCCGTCCGGCGGCGGCCGACCAGGCCTCGACGAGCCGCTCGGGGCCGAACGCCGCCTTGGGCACGTAGGTGGTCGCGCCGCTGCCAGCGATGTCGAGCTCGTCGACGTCGTACGTCGACAGGAGCACGACGGCCGGACCGCCGGCCGCGGAGGTGATCCTGCGCGTCGCCTCGATCCCGTCGATGCCGGGCAGGTTCACGTCCATCAGCACCAGGTCGGGCGTGAGCGTCGCCACCGCCTCCAGCGACTCCTCACCGGTGGCGGCAGCGCCGACGACCACGAAGCCGGCGGTCGCCTCCACCACGGCCGTCATGGCGCGGCGGTAGGTCTCCTGGTCGTCGACGACCAGGACCCGTACCGCGGCGTCGCCTGAACGCATGGTGCTTCACCTCCGAGCCAAGCGTGCCAAATGTGCGTCGCGGGGACAGTGGGGCTGGCCGCATGTCGCGCGGCGGATGACCGCCGCTCAGTGACGGGCGTCGAGGAAGGCGAGGACCGCCATCACCCGGCGGTTGACGTCGGACTCGTTGACGACGTCGAGCTTCTGGAAGACCGAGCTGATGTGCTTCTCGACGGCTCGCTCGCTCATGAACAGGGTGGCGGCGATGGCGGCGTTGCTGCGGCCGGTGGCCATCGTGGCCAGCACCTCGAGCTCACGCTCGGTCAGGCCGAGCAGCGGTGAGCCGGCGTCCTTCGAGGTGCGTGCCATCAGCCCCTCGACCACCTTGGGGTCCAGCGCCGAGCCGCCGCGCGCCACGTCGTGCAGGGCCCGCACCAGGTCGTCGACCTGCGTCACGCGCTCCTTGAGCAGGTAGCCGAGACCGGCCACGCCGTCGACGAGCAGGTCGTAGGCGTAGTCCTCCTCGACGTACTGCGACAGCACGACGACCCCGACGTCCGGGAACTCCGCGCGAATCTGCTTGGCCGCGTCGATCCCCTCGGTGGTGAACGTCGGCGGCATCCGGATGTCGGTGAGCACGGCGTCCGGTCGGTGCTCGCGGACCGCCGCGAGCAGGTCCACGGGGTCGCCGACCGCCGCGACGAGATCGATCTCCGGTGTCTCGGTGAGCAGGCCGGCCACGCCCTCGCGCACGAGGTAGTTGTCGTCGGCGAAAACAACCCGGAGCGGCATGCGGGTCACTGTAGGCCGGATCGACCCCGCGCCCGCTGCTCCATGGTGCTGGCCTCACCTGTGCACGGATCAGAAGCACCCCGACTCTCCCTGTTCGATGCCGGCGACCCGTCGAGCCCGGACGACTACGGGGTGAGCCGCTCGAGTCGCCGTTGGTAGGTGCGCGTGACCATGCCGCGGTAGGGGCCCGGGCGATCCAGGGCTTCCCTCAAGACGCTCCGCGCGTCCTCGGTCCGGCCTTGGATCAGGTAGACGTCGGCCAGCTGGAGAAGACAGATGGACAGGTTCCCGTAGCGCTTGGCGTTCCGCAGTTCCTCGATGAAGGCTTCGATCGACAGCGCAGCCTCCGCGGCGTCTCCTCCGTCGAGGGCTTGGACCCACGCGTGGAACGCGCTCGATGACCACGCCAGCCACCCGAATCCGAAGCGGTGGGCGAACTCGAGGGCCTCGGTGACGCGCGCGACAGCATCCTCGGCGAGCGGATCGTCCAGGTACGGAAGTCCAGCGACCGCGAGGGTGCGCGCGATCGCCCGAGGAAAGGGCCGCCCGTCTGCGTCGGCCAGCGCGATGGCGGCGGAGGTCGCCGCGCGATTCGTCTCTGGGTCTCCGAGGATTGCCGACCAGTACCCCTCCATCAGAAGCAGCATCACGTGGAGGTGCTCGTCGTAGGCTGCCAGCTCCGCCGGGGCAGCAGCGTCGACGTGCTCGCGTGCGAGGCGCAGCTGAGCCTCGGCGCCTTCTTCGTCTCCGTCAGCCAGACGTTCGAACACGGTCATGACATGGACGGCTGCGTGAGCCGCGTGGCCCAGGGGCTGGACCGTGTCCGCGTCGCCCGCTCCGGCTGATGTGTCCGCACGGTCGGCCAACGTGGTGCTCAGCGTTCGAGCCACCTGGACGTAGCCCTCTGTGTCGTCGCGGTCGAGCATCGAGAAGAACAAGGACCACCACAGCCGCGCCGTGTCGTCCGCCAGCGCGCCGGCCTGGGTCAGGGTCGTCGCCTGGTTGACCACCTCGCTCGCATCCTCGTCGCCCCACCCACGATCGATCGCGATGAGGCGAAAGAGACTGAGCAGCACCATCAGCTCCGTGTGCGGGTCGTGCTGCGCTGCGGTTCTCACCAGGTGCAGAGCCCGCCTGAGATAGACCTCCGCCTGCGCGTAGGAGAACATCGCCGCTGACGCCTCGGCCGCCGCGAGCTGCGCGGGGACCGCCCTGGCCCCCACGACCTCGCGTGCGGCCCACAGGTGCTCGGCAAGGGTGCCCGGTGCCACTGCTGACTTGGACTCGTACTCGTCGGCGACACGGGCGTGGAGTCGGGACGACCGCCCGGCCGCGAGTCGCTCGAGGAGCACCTCCTGTACCAGGGCATGGACGAAGTGGGGCATCCCTCCAGGACTCGACGCAGGCTCGACCAGGCCGTGTCGGACGGCTTCGTCGAAGGCGTCGAGCGCCAGGTCGGGGTCCATGGTTGCTGCCACCGCGGCGATCCGTAGATCGAACGCGCGCCCCACTACCGCCGCCGCGCTCAGGAAGTCCTTCCCGGCGGCGCTGAGTCGGTTCACCCGCTGAGAGATCACGTGCCCGACTCCGGGCGGTACGGAGAGGACCGCGACATCAGGGTCCTTGTCGCCTTCGAGGATCAATCTCGCCAGCTGACGGACGAAGAAGGGGTTACCTCCTGTGCGCTCATGGAGCACGGAAGCGAACCGCTCCTGGTCGACGCTGGACCCCTCGCTCGAGAAGATGTCCTGGGTGAAAGCCGCGATGTCCTCCTCGGCGAGGCCGCTCAGGATGATCTCGTGGGCCGCGTCCTCGCGCGAGACCGTTGCCAACGTCGCGTCCAGTGCCTCGCTGCGATCTGCAGGCAGGTTCCGGTAGGCGGTGACGAGGAGGAGAGGACGGGCCTCCAGAGTCGGCGTCAGATAGGAGAGCAGCTCGAGGCTGGGAAGGTCTGCCCAGTGGATGTCGTCCAAGGTGATGACGCAGGGCTGAGTGCCGGCCGCCTGACGCAGGAACGTCGAGACTGCCTCATAGACGATGAACCGCAATGCCTGAGGACTGTCGCCCGTCAGCGGGACATGTCCCCCCATGCGTTCGGCGATGGACGGCGAGAGCTGGGCGACCGGGCGGGCGACACCGGACGTGGCACGTGCGAGTGTCTCGTCGTCCATCGTCGCTGCGATCGACTCCAGCACCTGGGTCCAGGGCCAGAACGTCGGCGCGCCGGGCGAGGCCGGTGCTCGTCCCACGTGTACCTGCGCCCCACGCGCCGTGGCGTGCTCCTCCACGAGCTCGAGCATCGTGGTCTTCCCGATGCCGGGTTCGCCGGCGAGCAGGACCAGCGATCCCTTGCGGGACCGCACGACCTGGCTGAGCTGGGTGAGGAGGCGCTCTGTCTCGGCGCCACGTCCGACCACCTGCCTCGCCAGTCCCGTGGTGCCGGTCTGCGCATCGACAGGTTCGATCCTGACGGTGGGTTCGGAGTCAACCGATCGGGTCGGCGCCAAGGCCGCCGGCGCGTCGATGGAGTGGTCCTGCTCCAGGATGGCCTGGACCAGCTTGGCCAGTCGCGGAGTCGGATCGATCCCGAGCTCGTCCTGCAGGAGGGTGCGAAACCTGCGGTGTACCTCGAGCGCCTCTGGTGCGCGTCCCGCACGATGGAGGGCCAGCATGAGCAGGGCTCGCGGCTCCTCTCGAAGGGGATGGTCGGCGGCGAACGCTTCGAGACCAGGTATCGCGTCGAGGTGGCGGCCGTTGGCGAGAAGCGCTTCGAACCTCGTTTCCACGGCGCCGAGGTAGGTCTCGGTGAGCTGGGCGATCGAGCTCTGGGCGGCTTCGTGATCGGCGACCTCAGCGAGCGGATCGCCGGCCCAGGCCTCCACCGCGGCCGTGAGATCGGCCAGTGCCTGGTCGGCCCGGCCCGCACGAAGGTGCTGCCGGCCGCGCTCGGTGAGCTGTCGCATACGGAAGGCATCGATGCTCTCGGGTGGCACCTCGAGGCTGTATCCCTGACCGCGGGTGGTCAGGGACCCGCCGAGCCCGTCCTTGCCGCCGAGTGACTGCCGGAGGTTCGAGATGTAGGACCTCAGGGTGACCGTGGCCTGCGGGGGAGGCGCGCCGTCCCAGAGCTGGTCGATGAGCCGTTCGGCGGAGACGACCCGGCCGACGCTCATCAGGAGGAGCACGAGCAGAGCCCGTTGCCGGCGGGTCGCTATCTCGATCTCGTGGCCGTCAGCCATGACGCGAAGGGGGCCGAGCACACTGAAGTCGGCGTTGATCTCGGCGACGGTGCCGTGCATGGTCACTCCTGCGGATCGAGGCTGGACGGGCGACGGGTGATCGGGCTGCTCAGGCTGTCTGCGCATGTGGGAGGGAGCGGGAGAGCTGTGCGGGTGCCCTGCCGCAGCGCGGGCAACGGTGAGCATGAGCGGCCTGGAGGTCCTGTCCACACCAGCACGCCGGCTGTGGCCCATCCAGGTGTGCCTTCGGGAAGCGCGCGGTCACGCGGGTTGCGCTCGAGTCCATCGGTGTCACCGCCTCCGTGACGATCTGGTCGACGTGCCGAGCGTCCGATGGCGCTCTTGCCGCCGCCTGTCCACCGACTGTCTGCGCGGCACCCGCGTAGCTTGCGTGCGCTCGCATGACCCTCGGCACATCTCATGTCGGACGCCTACTGGATCCGTGCGACGTAGGTCGTGCCGTGCAGGGCGGCGAGGATGTCCGCGTCGGTCATCGAGCCGGCGAGGCGTACCGTCCGGGTCGCCATGTCGGCCGTGACCGTGGTGACGCCGGGGACGTCCCGCAGACGACCGGTCACCTCGCGGACGCAGCGTCGGCAACCCATGCCCTGCACCGCCACCGTCACCTCACGCACGGTCACTCCTCCCTGTGGGTCCTCGGTACACGGCCACGGTGTGGCACTCATCTGTCTCAACGCTGTCCGGCGCACGCCCGGTCGGCTGGTGGTCGACGGCGTCGCGCCGCAACGCGACAGCAGCGCCGGCCCTGTCAGGGGCGGCCGACCGGGCAGAACAGGTCTTGGACAGCGGATGAACAGCCCCCGCGCGGAGCCTTCCTGAAGCAGCCGACCGGCTGCATGTCTGAGACTGAAGAGAGGCACCCATGTCTTCCACCGCTTCCAGCGCGGCAGCTCCGAGCAGTCGGCGTTGGCTGGCCCTCGTTCTGATCGCCGCCGCCCAGTTCATGGTCATCATGGACACCTCGATCATCGGGGTGGCCCTGCCCGAGATGCAGGGTGACCTGGGCTTCAGCCCCCAGAGCCTCAGCTGGGTCTTCAACGCCTACGTCGTCGCCTTCGGTGGCCTGCTGCTGCTCGGCGGCCGGCTCTCCGACCTCTACGGCGCACGGCGCATGTTCGGCCTCGGCTGGGTCGTCCTGGCCGCAGGGTCCCTCGCTGCCGGGTTCGCCGGCAACGTCGGGGTCGAGCTCGCCGGTCGCGCGATCCAGGGCGCCGGGTCGGCACTGATCGCGCCCGCCGCGCTCACGTTGCTCTTCATGACATTCGGCGCCAACCCCAAGGAGCTGACCAAGGCGTTGGCCCTCTACGGTGCTGCAGCGCCCGCAGGGGGGACCGCTGGTGTGTTCCTCGGCGGTGTGCTGACCGAGTACGCGAGCTGGCCCTGGGTCTTCTTCATCAACGTGCCGCTCGCCGCGGCGGTGCTGGCGCTGACCCCGTCGGTGATGCCCGCCGGCGCTACCCGCCGAGGGTCCATCGACCTCGCCGGAGCCGTCACCGCCACGGCGGGTCTCGCTGCCCTGGTCTTCGCCGTGGTCCGTGCCCCGGAGGAGGGCTGGGCCTCAGCCTCGACCGTCCTGGTCGCAGCTGGCGGGCTCGCGCTTCTTGCTGGGTTCGTGCTGCTCCAAGCCCGTCTGTCCGCGCCCCTGGTGCGACTCGGCATCTTCCGGGCGCCCAACCTGGCTGCGGCCAACGTGGCCCAGTTCATGCTGGGTGCGGCGTGGATCCCGATGTTCTTCTTCATCAACCTCTATCTGCAGCAGGTCCTGGGCCTCGGGGCGTTCGAGAGCGGAGCGGCACTGCTGCCCCTGACGGTGACGATCATGGTCGGGATGATCGTGGCCGCGCCGAGGCTCATCGAGCGGTTCGGCCCGAAGACCATGACGGTCAGCGGTCTGGCGACCCTTGCCGCCGGGCTGGTCTGGCTGTCGTTCGTCAGGTCGGACGGGACCTTCAGCGTCGACGTCCTGCCAGCCACGCTGGTCACCGCGGCCGGCATGGCCATGGCCTTCATCCCCTCCCTGGGCACGGCGCTCTCCGCGGCCGCTCCCGAGGAAGGCGGCCTTGCGGCCGGGATCGTGAACACCAGCTACCAGATCGGTTCGGCACTCGGCCTGGCCGCCATGACCGCGGTGGCGGCCGCAGCGGGGGCGGACCAGATCGGGGACGCCGACGCCCTCACGAACGGCTTCTCGGCCGGACTGCTCGGCGCGGCCGTCATCGCCCTCGTCGGAGCCGTCCTCTCCGGCGTGTTGCTCAGGGGTCAGCCCGCGGCCGCACCGAGCGAGGCTCCCGAAGCCGTCAACGCCTGACCCCGCTCCATCCGGATTCACCCGCCGGGATCCACCCGGCTCAACGAAAGGAAGAACCATGGCCTGCACCGAGACCTACTCCGTCGTCGGAATGACGTGCGACCACTGCGCCCGCTCCGTCGGCGCCGAGGTAGGCGCCCTGCCCGGCGTCAGCGATGTGCACGTGGACCTGCCCTCGGGCCGGGTCGTCGTGACCTCCGAGGGACTGGACATCAGCCAGGTCCGAGGAGCGGTCGAGGAGGCCGGCTACCAGCTGGCCCCGTGAACCCCGTGCCCCGGCGGGCGTGTACCGCTCTCCGGGGCGCGGACTCCACCCGAGGAGCCGTGCCGGTCGACCACCGGCACGGCTCCCTCTGCGTTCAGAGCGAACACCAGGTGGACAGCGTCAGGACAGCAGCGCAGAGCAGCGTTGCTACCGATGGCAGCCCGACCGGAGGAAACCATGACAACGCACACCATCGCCGACACCCCCGAGACCACCGACGTCGCAGAGATCTGCACCCTGGACATCGGCGGGATGACCTGCGCCTCGTGCGTGGGGCGCATCGAGAAGGCGCTGCTCAAGCTCGACGGCGTCGCGGAGGCGCGGGTGAACCTGGCGACCGAGGTCGCGTCCATCACCTACCACCCGGAGCGCATCCAGGTCGACGGCCTGACCGCGGCGGTCACCAAGGCCGGCTACACCGCCACCCCGAGGAACACGAAGCCCAGCGCACCGGCCGCGCCGGTCGCGGACGGCAGTGACCGGCGCGCCGGCGAGCTGTTGCGGATGAAGCGCAAGTGGCAGGTCGCTCTGTCGACCGGCCTCGCTCTGATGGTCCTGATGTACGTCCCGCTCTACATCGACACCATGGACTGGCTGATGCCGGCGATCTTCGTCGTCGCCACGGTGGTGCAGTTCTGGGCGGGCAAGGACCTCTATGCCTCCGCGTGGGCCGCGGCCAAGCACCGCTCCACGAACATGACCACACTCGTCGCCCTGGGAACCGGGGTGGCCTACGGCTACAGCACGTTCGTCACCCTGTGGCCCGGTCTCGCCGAGAGCTGGGGCCTCCCGCTGCACGTGTACTACGAGACCTCGCTGATCATCGTGGCCCTGGTGCTCGCCGGGAAGTGGATGGAGGCGCGGGCCAAGAAGCGCACCGCCGAGGCCGTGACGGCCCTGGTCGGCCTCGCACCCAAGACAGCCCGGGTCCTGCGCGGCGACGTGGAGACCGACATCCCGGTCGAGGAGGTCGTGGTCGGCGATGTCGTGCGGATCCGCCCCGGCGAGAAGATCCCCGTCGACGGAGTCGTGACCAGCGGGACCAGCAGCATCGACGAGAGCATGCTGACTGGCGAGAGCCTTCCCGTCGACAAGTCGGTCGACGACTCGGTCATCGGCGCCACGATCAACACGACCGGGTCCCTGCTGATCCGCACCACCGCGGTCGGCGACGACACCGCCCTGGCCCAGATCGTCCGGCTGGTGGAGGACGCCCAGGGTTCCAAGGTTCCCCTGCAGCGACTGGCAGACAAGGTCACCTCGGTGTTCGTCCCGGCCGTCATCGTCGCTGCGGTCTCGACGTTCGTGCTCTGGACGCTGTTCGGACCGGACACGGAGAACCTGACCATGGCGATCACCACCACCATCGCGGTGCTGATCATCGCCTGCCCCTGCGCGCTCGGTCTGGCCACGCCGACCGCGATCATGGTCGGGACCGGTCGCGCCGCCGAGCTGGGCATCCTGATCTCGAACGGTGAGGCTCTCGAGCAGGCACAGCGGCTGACTGCCGTGGTGCTCGACAAGACCGGCACCATCACCCAGGGCCGACCGGCGTTGACCGGCGTCACCACCGTGGGCGGGTGGGACGAGACGGACATCCTCACCCTGGTCGCGGCCGCTGAGACCGGCAGCGAGCACCCGGTGGCCCAAGCCATCGTCGACCACGCACGATCGACCGGACTGACCCTGCCGGCAGTGGAGGCGTTCGACTCGGTACCCGGCCACGGACTCGAGGCGAGCGTGGCGGGTCACCGCCTGCAGGTCGGCAACCAGAGGCTGATGGACCGCGGAGCGGTCGACGTCAGCGAGCTGACTGCCGTCGCGGAGTCGGCGTCCTCCAGCGGCGCCACCCCGATGTACGTCGCCGTGGACGGCCGCGCCGCCGGCGTCATCACCGTCGCCGACACGGTCAAACCCGAGTCCGCCGACGCCATCGCCCAGCTCGAGGCGCTCGGCCTGGAGGTGTGGATGATCACCGGCGACACCGCGGGCACCGCGCACGCGGTGGCTGCGCAGGTCGGCATCACCCGGGTCCTCGCCGACGTGCTGCCCGCCGACAAGGCCGCCAAGGTGGTGGAGCTGCAGAGGCAGGGCCATGTCGTGGCGATGGCCGGTGACGGCATCAACGACGCCGCGGCGCTGGCCCAGGCCGACCTCGGGATCGCTATCGGCACCGGCGCCGACGTCGCCATCGCCGCCTCCGACGTGACGCTCATCGGCGGCGACCTGCGCAACATCGTCGCCGCCATAGCCTTGTCCCGACGGACGGTGAGCACCATGAAGCAGGGCCTGGTCTGGGCGTTCGGCTACAACGTGCTGCTGATCCCGGTCGCCGCCGGTGCGCTCTACACCTGGGACGGGCTCCTGCTCGACCCCGTCCTGGCTTCCGCCGCCATGGTCATGAGCTCGGTCAGCGTCCTCAGCAACGCGTTGCGCCTGCGGCGGTTCCGCCGGCCGACGTCGGTGCGGGAGATCCTGCACCCACCCCTGCGGAGCAGGGTCGGCCAGTACGCCTACCTCGGCGGGGTGGCGGTGGTGGCGCTCGCCATCGGCGGTGGTCTGACAGCCGTGAGCCGGATGGACTTCGCAGAGCGAGGCATGAACGGTCAGCTCGCCTGGATCCAGTCGACAGGGATGCCGATGCGACCCGCGATGAGCGTCATGATGACCACCGACGCATCGCCGACCGAGGCGGCCGAGGCAGGGCTGGACGTAGAGCTCCACGTTCCCGACGCCACCCGTGCGGGCATGCCGACCCGCCTGACCGCCACCATCGTCGACGCCGAGACGGGCGAGCCGATCAAGGACCTCACGCGCAGCCACGAGGCCTGGATGCACTTCATCGCAACCCGGGAGGACCTGGGCACCTTCGCCCACGTCCACCCCGAGCCGACAGGGCGGGCCGGCGAGCTGGCTGTGGACGTGACCTTCCCGACCGCGGGTCGCTACATCATCAACACGGAGTTCCGTCAGCGCGGTGAGATGAGCGATGTCCACCAACGTCAGCTGGTCACCGTCACGGGGAGTGCGCCCGCTCCGATCTCGCTGGAGGTCGGACCCAGGTCCGCCACGGTCGATGGCATCAGGGTCGTGCTGGGTGGGCAGGCTCGGGTCGGGTCCGCGAGCGACCTGCACTTCGAGTTCACCGATGCTGCCACCGGCCTGCCGATCGACGATCTGCGGCCGTACCTCGCGGCCGCAGGCCACGTGGTCGTGATGCGCGCCGACGGCGCCACGTTCGCCCACGAGCACGCCGAGGTCGAGGACGACCGGGGCAGACCTGTCTTCGCGCTTCCAGGACAGACCTTCGGTCCCGAGCTCGACGTGCACGCGGAGTTCGACGCCCCCGGGACCTATCAGCTGTGGGGGCAGTTCCGGCTCGCTGACGGCCACGTCATCACTGTGCCGTTCACTGTCCGGGCGACCTGACGGTCCTAGCATCGAAGGTGTGAGCACCAGCGAGGCAGGGGTCCAGGTGGCCTTCCGGCTGCTCGGGCCCTTGGAGATGACGGTGGGCGGAACGCCCGTCGTGGTCCCGGGTGCCGCCGAGCGGGCGTTGCTGGTGCAGCTCCTGCTCACGCCTGGCCGCACCGTTCCGGCGACCATGCTGGTGGACAGGCTCTGGTCGGAGTCCGCACTCCCCGTGGACCCCATGAACGCACTGCAGATCCGCGTGTCGAAGCTGCGGCGCAGCCTCAAGGCACACGGGGTCGAGGACCTCGTCAGCCGAGAAGGGGTCGGTTACCGCGCGTCGGTGGATCCGTCCGCCGTCGACGCCGTCGACTTCAGCATCCGTCTCCGAGAGGCTCGCGCGGAGGCTGCGGCGGCGGGGGAGGTCCATGGCGAAGCCCACCTCCAGCGGTACGACGACGCACTGTCGCTGTGGCGCGGAGAGCCCCTCGCGGACTTCTCGAACGACCAGTGGGCGACGATCGAGGCGGCCAGACTGACCGGGCTGCGACTGGCTGCGCTGACGGAGCGCGCCCACATCGCGCTCGCGCTCGGCCGGCACCACGAGGTGGTCGGCGACCTGGAGCCTCTGGTCGCCGCTGACCCGACCCTGGAGTCCCTGGCCGGAATGCTGATGATCGCGCTGTACCGCAGTGGCCGCCAGGCCGAGGCGCTCGAGGTGTACACCCGGTCTCGCACGGTTCTCGATGACTCCCTCGGGCTCGAGCCGTCCGCGTCACTGCGCTCGCTCCATGAGCGCGTGCTGCGGCAGGATGCCTCCCTGGGTACTCAGCCAGAGCTGAATGCCCCCGCGCCAGTCGTGGTTCCCAGCGGAAAGCGTCGTACCGACGAACAGCAGAGGGGTGCGACGAGCAACCTGCCGACGGTGGTGCGTCCACTCATCGGCCGGGATGAACAGCTCGACTCCCTGGTCGGGCTGCTGGTCGGGGTGCGCCTGCTGTCCTTGATCGGTCCGGGTGGGGCGGGCAAGACGTCGCTCGCCCTGGCCACGGCAGTCCGGCTCAGGGACTCCTTCGCCGACGGCGCCATCCGGGTGCGCCTTGCGTCGGTGAACGCTCCCGACCAGGTGCCACTTGCCCTGGCCGACGCGCTCGGGGTCCCTCTCGATGGAGCCGCCGTGGACCAGGACGTGCGCGAGAGGGTCATGGCCTACCTCGCGCGGCGCCGCATGTTGTTGCTCGTCGACAACTGCGAGCACGTCGTGGACGCGGCCGCGTCACTCATCGACGACATTCTCGGTCGGTGCCCAGGGGTCACCGTCCTGGCGACGAGTCGCGAGGCGTTGGCCGTCCCTGACGAGGTGCAGGTCGCAGTCGGGCCGTTGGAAGCACCTCCTGAGGGAGTCGATGCCGGCCACGTCCTGGACTATCCCGCCGCGCAGTTGTTCGTCGAACGTGCTCGGGCGGTGCGACCGGGCACCGTCTTCTCCGCGTCGGACCTGGAGGACGTCGGACGGATCTGCCGCGCACTCGATGGGATGCCGCTGGCGCTGGAGCTCGCGGCTGCGCGGGTCTCTGCCATGTCGCCCACAGAGATCTCCGAGCGGTTGACGCAGCGTTTCACCTTGCTGACCTCCGGAGCCAGGACGGCTGAAGCCCGGCAGCAGACACTGAAGGCCACCGTGGAGTGGAGCTACGCGCTCCTCAGCACGGTGGAGCAGAAGGTCTTCAACAGGCTCGCGGCCTTCCAGGGCGGGTGGACGCTGACCGCGGCCGAAGCCGTCGTGAGTGATTCCTCCATGGACCTCGGGGAGGTGCTCGAGACGGTCGGCCGGCTGGTGCATCGGTCCATGGTGGTCGTCGAGCCGGGAGCCACCACGCGCTACCGCATGCTGGAGACCCTGCGTCAGTACGCCCTCGAACAGCTGGTCGCAACGGGCGAGGACCAAGACTTCGGGCAGCGCCACGCGGAGTACTTCTGTCAGTTCGTCCAGGCCTCTGAGATGGAGCTGCGTGGGCATGGTCAGCGAGAGGCGCTGCAGCGCCTCCGTGAGGAACAGACCAACGTGCGTGCCGCTGTCACCTGGCTCGAGGCCCGACCGGGGGATCTCGACTCAGCGCTCATCATGGCCGGCTCGCTCGGTCTCTTCTGGCACCTGGGTCGCCACCTGGAGGGGCGCGAGATCCTCTCCCGACTTCTCGGACGGGGTGAGGCCTCTCCTGCTGCTCGTGCACGGGCGCTGCAAGCCGTCTCCCTGGTGGAGCGACCCCGCGCGTGCCTGGTGCATCCGAGTCCACGCTGCGCGGAGACGGCCCGGGAGAGCCTGGCGATCTTCGAGGATCTGGGCGACGCGTCGCGAGCGGCCCTGTCGCGGGTGCTGCTGGCCGTCGAGGGTGTGACGGGCGCCGACACCGAGGGGTCCGAGACGTTGTTGAACGAGGCGCACGAGCAGTTCACCCAGGACGGAGACCCATGGGGCGAGGCGGTGATCGGGTTCGTCCGCATGGAGACCGCCCTCAAGAGCGGCGATCAGGAGACCGCCATCACCGTTGGCCGCGCGACCGCCGCCGCTTTCCGGGAGCTGGACGACCCGTGGGGGCTCTCCGCGATCCTGTACCACCTCGGCTGGGGCCTGCGGCAGTTCGGTCGCTACGAGGAGGGCGCACGGGTTCTTGAGGAAGCCATCGACGTCGCCACCAGCGCCGGCCTCCACAACACGGCGCAGTGGGCACTGGCGGACCTCGGCGTCACTCAGCTTCACCTCGGCAACACCGACGAGGCACGCGACCTCTTCGAGAGGGCCAGCGCTGCGTCGGAGTACGTCGGCGACGGGGCCGGATCCGTGCTCGCCGGCTACGGCTACGGGCTCGCCGCGCAGGTCCGGGGTGACTGGGGAGAGGCTCGTGAGCGGTTCACCGCTGCCCGCACCGGTTTCGAGATCCTGGGCACCCCGGTTCCCGAGGGTCTGGCGCTGGCGGGGCTGGCCCGCTGCCGCGAGGCGGAGGGCGACGACCGCTCGGCCCGTGAGCTGTACGAGCAGGCTCTCGCGACCGGCCGGGCTGCCAGGGAGCCCGGGTTGATCGCCACCTCGCTCGAGGGTCTCGCCCGGGTCGCCGCATCGACCGGCAGCTCGGCTGACGCCAGGAGCCTGATCGACGAGGCGACTGCCGTCCGCGAGCGGTCGAGCAGGCCGGCCCCACCACACGAGGTCCGCGACCTGGAGTCGGCTCGCGCGGTGCACTGAGGGCCGCTGGCACGCCAGCGGCCCTCATGCCACCCTGCGCGGCTCGGCCTCACATGTGCACGGCCACGTCCTCGTGGTCCTCGGTGGCGTGGCCGGCACTACCCGCATCGAGGTCGATGCGCGGCAGGAACCGCTCCAGCCACCCGGGCAGCCACCAGGCCCGGTCGCCCAGGACGCTCATCGCCGCCGGCACGAGCATCATCCGCACCAGGGTGACGTCGAGCAGGACCGCGACGCCGAGACCGATGCCGAAGAGCTTCGTGGTCGGGTCGCTGGCGAGCACGAACGACCCGAACACCGCGATCATGATCAGCGCCGCGCTCGTGATGACCCGGCCCGTCGCGCCGACCCCCTCGACCACCGCCCGGCGGGAGTCGCCGTGCTGGCGGTACTGCTCGCGGACCCGGCTGAGGAGGAACACCTCGTAGTCCATGGAGAGTCCGAAGAGGATCGCGAACATCAGCATCGGCGCGAGCGGCATGATCGGGATGGTCTCCTCGACGCCGATCAGGGCGGCTCCCCAACCCCATTGGAAGACGGCGACGACCACGCCGTACGACGCGCCGATCCCCAGCAGGTTGAGGATCGCGGCCTTGAGGGGGACGAGCACCGAGCGGAACACCACCGTGAGGATGAGGAACGACAGTCCGATGACCGCGCCGAGGAAGAGCGGCATGCGGCTCCCGAGCTGGTCCGACACGTCGGCGGCGAGCGCGGTTCCTCCGGTCACGTAGGCGTCGACGTCACTGCTGGCCAGGGCATCCGGCAACGTCGTGTCCCGGAGCCGCGACAGGAGCTCCGACGTCTCCTCGTCCTGGGGTGCGGTCGTGGGAGTCACCACGAACACGGCCAGGTCGCGGGTCTCGTTGAAGACCGCGGGCGTCACCGCGGCGACCCCCGTGGTGTCCTCCGTCGAGTCGACCACCTGCTGGGCGACCTCGTCGGACAGCGGCTCGCGTCCGCCTTCGAGGACGACCCAGAAGGGCCCGTTCGTCCCCGGCCCGTAGGCCTCGGCCTGGAGGTCGTAGGCCTTGCGCGTGGTCATGGAGGGTGCGTCGTTGCCGGCGTCCGCGAAGCCGAGCCGCATCGACGCCACCGGTACCGACAGGACGGCCAGGACCAGCGCGGCTCCCAGTCCGACGCCCACCGGGTGCCGCAGCACGAGTGCGACCCACCGGGCCGAGGCGGACCGCGGGTTGTCCGCCCGTGCCCGGCGGACGAACGGGATGCGCAGGCTGTTGACACGCCGACCGAAGATGCCGAGGAGGGCCGGCAACAGGGTCACCGCGGCGAGCATGGTGACCGCGACCATGATGGCCGCGCCCCAGCCCATCATCGCCAGCATCGGGATGCCCGAGATCTGGACGCCGACGAGGGCCAGGATGACGGTGACGCCGGCGAACACCACCGACAGGCCCGCCGTGGCGTTGGCCAGACCGATGGCGTCGGACACCTCCATGCCGTCGTCGAGGTTCTGCCGGTGCCGGGCCAGGATGAAGAGGGCGTAGTCGATGCCGACCCCGAGACCGAGCATGAGTCCCACGATGGTGGCGATCTGGGGAACGGAGGCGAACCCCGCCAGGACGCCGACCGTGCTGGAGCCGATCAGGATCGCGAGCAGCGCGACCCCGATGGGCAGGCCCATGGCCACGATCGAGCCGAAGGCGACGGCGAGCACCACGACGGCGACCGCGACCCCGATGATCTCGCTACCGTCGCCCCCTTGATCGCCGCTGGCATACCCGAGTCCGGTGTCGTACTCGACCTGGACGCCGGCGTCCCGTGCGACCTGCGTGGCCCGCTCTGCCTCGTCGTACATCGCGGACGTGGTCCGCTCGACGTCGTAGCCGATCGTGGCGATGCCGGTCGTCCCGTCGTCGCTGATGGTGGGGGACCGTGGGTCGTAGGGGTCGGTCACGGACAGCACGTGGGCGCCGTCGCCGAGCTGGGCCACGGTCGTCTGGACGGCTTCCTTCACCTCCGCGTCGTCCAGACCGTCGGGTGAGTGGAAGACGACGTTCGAGGTGTAGAGGGTCTGGCCAGGGAACCGCTCGGTCAGCAGGTCCGCGGCGTGCTGCGAGTCGGAGCCCGGGAGCCGGAAGGTCTCGTCGGGTTCGCCGCCGACCGACGAGTTGAGCATGAGGACGGACACGGCGATGACGATCCAGGCGGCCAGGACGCGCCAGGGGTGGGAGCCGGCGCCGTGGCCGACCCGGTACAGGAGCTGGGACATGGTGGTGGCTCTTTCGTGAGGGATCGCGGCGTATCGCGATCTCGGAAGGTGGTGTGCCAGTTCTCGCAAGGCCCGGTTGAGGGCTGGTTGCGGATCCCTTGGCCCAACCGGGGCCGGCGATCAGGGAGTCAGGGGGGTCCAGGCAGGTGGCACGAGGACGACCGCGTGCTGCTGGACGAGGTGCACGGACTCGGGTGACGAAGGCGTGCCGCTGCGCAGCTGCAGGAGCCCCATCGACACGTCCAGCACGCCGGGTCGGTCGTGGGCCACGCGAACCGATGCCGGCCCGACGCTGCTGAGGAACCTGAACCGGTCGCCCGGTCGCAGGTCCTCGACGTAGGCGTGGCCCACCGGCAGCGCTGGCCGGAGGAACCCGCCGCAGTCGGGCGGTCGACCGGCGTGCGCGGCCTGTGTCCTCGAGCAGCGCGCGCACGGCAGCTGCAGCGGATTGGTCGGGAGCTCTGCAGCGACGGCGATGGTCATGTGCCGAGCGTCGGTCGCGTGCGTTGTGCCCGGGTTGCGAGTCGGTGGATGCGTCGCTTCGGCGGCCGCAACGCGCGTGCCACCCCGGCACAACGTCGCCCCGGGACGGTGATCGCGTCCACTCACCAGACGAAGGAGAACGAGATGAGATTCAAGCGCGCAGCGATCGCCGTGGGGCTGCTGCTGGTGGTCGGTGTCGGGGCGGCCTCGGCGGTCGCGTCAGGCGACGACCACCACGCGGACCCGCCGGCACCACCGACGGCGTCCCCGACCGACGGGACGACCGATACCAACGTGGTGCTCACCGACATGAGCGACGAGGTGGCCCAGCCCCAGCTGGACATCCGGACGATCCGTGTCGTCAACAAGCCCGAGGTGCTCAAGATCCGGGTGTACTTCCCGGGCGTGGCCAGGACCTACGACTTCCCCTTGGGGGCGGTCAGCGTCTACTTGGACACGGACGCACAGCGTTCCGGCCCCGAGTACGGCCACTTCATGGACTTCTTCAGCGACTACCGCTTCGCGGTGACGAACGGCTGGACCGAGAGCCCGACCGCCGACTGGGCGCACTCGCCCGAGGGTCGGTGCGTCGCGACGGCCGGGGTGAAGAGCGACAAGCAGAGCAAGCTGCGCTGGTTCGAGTACGTCGTGGTCAAGAGCGAGGGCTGCTTCGAGGCGGACGAGGTCCGCGTCGCGGCGACCACGGTCAACGCCGGCGTGCTGGAGCCCTACCGGCTCTTCGCAGAGCCGGTCGTCGACCACCTGGCCGCCGAGCACTCGTGGAGCCACTGGATCCCGGTCGCCTGAGTGCGACCGCGACGCACGCTCGTCCACCCGGGTCGGGACGCCTCGTGCGTCCCGACCCCTGGCGCGGCCGGGGGCGTGCTGCTCGTGTTCCCACGCATCGATGCCGAACGAAGGAGCATCACATGAGGTCGTTCGAGGTGGTCGAGTCCGTCATTCCCCAGTGGGCCGGCATGTCACCCGCCGCACGGGTGGTTGCCGAGTTCCTCGCGCGGGTGCGTGTCACGGGCGATCCCGTGGCCGCGCGGCGCGTGCTCGCGCCCGTGGTGCTGTGTCACCAGGTCGTCTCCGAGGCCCCGGAGACGGTCGAGCGGACGCCCGAGGCGTACGCCGCGCACGTGCGCGACATGCGGGAGCAGTTCGGCCCGTTCAGGTTCGTCGTCGCCGAGCTCATCAGCGAGGACGATCGCATCTATGTGCGCTGGCAGCAGCACGGTCACCTGCTCCAAGGAGATGGCCGTCCGGTGACGGACGTCGGCTCGGCCGTGTACCGCGTGGCCGACGGCCGGATCGTGGAGTACTGGGTGCAGCTCGACCGGCTCGGCCTCCTGGCACAGATCGGCTCCGACTAGCAGTCCGGTCAGGATCCGCCGGCGTCCCGTTCCTCGAAGACCGTGATCTGCAGCCCCGCGGGGCCCTCGAGCCGTGCGTTCAGCGAGTTCCACGGGGTCAGGGTCGGCGGCGCGATGAGATGGGCTCCGCCCTCGACCAGGTCTTGCGTCACCGCGTCCGCGTCGGCGACCTCGAAGGCGACCCGCAGGTGCGGGCTCACCGGTCGGCCCACCTCGACGCGGTCGATCATCTCGACCTGCTCCCTGTTGGACAGCTCGAGCGTGGCGCGACCGAGGTCGAGGATCGTCACCTTCTCGCCGGCATCACCGTGCACCTGCAGCTCCGTGTCGGTGCCGAGGAGGTCTCGGTAGAAGGCGATGGCCTCGTCGTAGTCGGCCGTCTCGACGACCAGGCGCATCTGGAGGACGCGGCCTGGCCTCGCCCCGGCACTCATGACGCCGCCGCGACGGAGACGAGCGCGCCGGCATGACCCGGCTCCGCGACGTGGGTGGTGCGGTCCATGGTCATTCCCGTCTCTCGTGGGAGTCGAGCGTCGTTCCCCGTCGTTGAACGCTGGTTGCGTCCGCGTGGCGCTCAGCCTCGCTCAACCGAGCCACCACAGTGGCGCAACAGCGACGGACGAGCCTCTGCTGGCATGAAGGCAGCTGTGGTCGTCACCGACCTGACCCGTCCCGCACTCGTCGTCACCGACGTGCCCCGTCCTCGCCCGTCTCCGCACTGGGTCGTGGTGCGGCTCCGTCGCGCCGCACTCAACCGGCTCGACGCCATGATGCTCGCGGACCGTGCGACCGAAGCCCGGGGACAGGTCTACGGCTCCGACGGCGTCGGCGTCGTCGTGGACCTGGGCGAAGCGGTGACCCACGAGGCCGGGCTGGCACTCGGCGCCGCCGTCCTGATCAGCCCGTCCCTCTTCTGGGGCGATCGCGACGAGACACCGGGCGACGCCTACGAGATCCTCGGCTCCCCGACGCACGGCACCTTCGCCGAGTACGTCGCCGTCCCCGCCGCCAACCTGTATCCCATCCCGCCCCACCTGTCGTGGTCGGAGGCCGCGGCCCTGCCGCTCGCCGGGCTCACTGCATGGCGAGCGCTGTCGACCCGGGGTCGTCTGACGTCCTCGATGAAGGTCGTCATCGGAGCGGCCTCGTCCGGTGTCGGCAGCATGGCGGTCCAGATCGCTGCGGCATCGGGTGCCGAGGTCGTGGCCGTCACCTCCGGGACTCGGAAGGCTGCCCACGCCCTCAGGCTCGGCGCGCACGCGGTGGTCGACCGCTCCGACCCTGACTTCCCGCGGAGACTCGCGGAGACCGCCGGTGGAGCCGACCTCGCCGTGGACCCCACGGCAGCACTCTGGCAGCCGTTCGTGGATGCGCTGCGCCCCGGAGGGCGGCTGGTCGTCGTCGGTCAGATGGCGGCGCCGAGCGCCACGCTCCGGGTCCAGTCCGTCTACTGGAAGCAGGTCGACGTCGTCGGATCGTCGATGGGCAGCCCGCGCGACTTCGCGGGACTCGTCGACCACATCGGTCGCCATCGCTGGGCGCCCACCGTCGACAGCGAGTTCGCCCTGTCCGACATCGGCGCCGCGTTCGAGCGCCTCGACGCCCCGGAACGCATCGGGAAGGTCGTCATCGACACCGAGGAGATCTCATGACCACCATCGAGCACACACACGTCCTGGCGGACGACGGACGCGCGCTGGCCGCGACCTGGTTCCGCCCTGCCGGGCCCGTGCACGGCGTCGTCGTCGTGGCGCCGGCGATGGCGACACGGTCCGCGTACTACGGGCCGTTCGCGCGCGCCCTGGCCGATCAGGGGTTCGCGGTGCTGACCTTCGACTACCGCGGCGTCGAACCGGGCGGCGACATCCGCCGGGTGCAGGCTGATCTCAGAACCTGGGCGGACGACGCCGCCGCCGTGCTCGACGCCGTGCACGCAGTCCGGGCTTCGAGGTGGCCGGACCTGCCCCTCACCTGGATCGGGCACAGCCTCGGGGGCCAGGTCCTGGCCTTCATCGACCACTCCCTCCTGGACAGGGCGATCGTGGTGGCCAGCGGTCACGGCTACTGGCGTCACAACCCGCCCGGCCTGCGGCGCTGGGTCCGCCTCTTCTGGCACCTCGTCGTGCCCGTGTCCGTGGGTGTCCTGGGCTACTACCCGGGTCGGCGGCTCCGCTTCCTGTCGGACCTCCCGGCCGGCGTCATGTGGCAGTGGCGGCGCTGGTGCCTGCACCCCGGTTACTGGGCCGCCGACGTGCCGGACATCCTCGAGCGGCATGCCGCTGTGCAGGCACCGGTCACCGCC
Organism: uncultured Actinomycetota bacterium; assembly: GCA_963815335.1. GTDB lineage: Bacteria > Actinomycetota > Actinomycetes > Propionibacteriales > Nocardioidaceae > Nocardioides. The sequence goes on along the minus strand of CAWFGL010000013.1, from coordinate 81,848 downwards.
ATCCACCTGGCCGACGACGAGATCCTCGTGGAGCGGGGGACCCGCGCCATGCTCGACCAGCTGGTGGCCGCGCCCACCGAGCTCATCACCCTGGCACCCGCCGACCTCGGAGCCGCCCACGTGGGGCACCACGGCTTCTTCCTGGCCAGGTACGCCCAAACCTGGCGCGGCACCGTCGTTCCCCGCATCGCGGCCGCGTCCTCGACCACCACGAGGGTGCCGGTCGATGCCTAGTCGGGCGGCGTCGGCGTCGGCGGCCTTCTTCCTCAACGGTTTCCTGCTCGCCTCCTGGGTCGTGAACATCCCCGGCGTCGAGCACCGGGCCGGGATCTCGCACGCCGTGCTCGGCAGCCTGTTGCTCCTCCTCGGCCTCGGCTCGTTCGCGGCCATGCAGGTCGGAGGCTGGGCGGTCGACCGGCTCGGGAGCAGGTCGGTGACCGTCGTCGGGGCGATCACCCTGGGCGTCGCCTCCGTCCTCCCGGGACTCGCCAGCAGTGCCACAGGGCTCGCCGCGGTGATCCTCCTGGTCGGCATCGGCAACGGTGTCCTCGACGTCGCCATGAATGCCAGCGCCGCTGGTGTGGAGCAGCTCAGCGGCCGTCCCCTCATGGCCGGCTTCCACGCCTTCTTCTCGATCGGCGGAGCAGTCGGCGCGGGCTACGGAGCGGCGGCCCACGCCGTCGGCCTTCCCCTCCTGACGATGCTTCTCCTGGCCGCAGGACTGGCGCTCGCCCTCGGCACGGCCACGCTGCGGCACCTGCCGACGGAGTTGCAGCTCGAGCCCCGACGCCACGCCTCGCGCACCCAGGGTGCATCGGACGTCAGGCCGTCTCCTGCTCACGACCGGTCGAGGGTGGTCACCCTGGCCGCCCTGGCGTTCATGTTGATGCTGGCCGAGGGAGCGGCCGCCGACTGGAGCGCGCTGCACGCTCGCGAGCACCTCGACGCGTCAGGCGCCGCGGCCGCGTCGACGTACGCCTCGTTCGCGGTCGCCATGACCCTCGGCCGGCTGGTGGCCGACCGCGTCTCTGCTCGGCTCGGTGGCGCGCGGGTGGTGAGGTACGGCGCCTCGGTCGCGGCCGTCGGGCTGGGCGTGGCGGTGACGTCGTCCGCGCTGCCCCTGACGCTCGGCGGCTGGCTGCTCTTCGGCTTCGCGCTGTCGGGAAGCGTCCCGCAGATCTTCTCGGCGGCCGGGCGGCTGTCGCACCAGGCGTCCGGGGTCCTGATGTCGCGCGTCGTGGGTGCGGGCTACCTCGGTCTGCTCGCGGGTCCGGCGCTGGTCGGCTGGCTGGCCGAGGGAACGTCGCTCAGCGCGGCGCTCCTCGTTCCTGCGCTGCTCTGCCTGACCGCAGCCGCGTTCGCCGGGGCCCACATCAACTCGACCCAACGCGGAGCCAACGACGGCACAACACCGGCCACCGACGCTGGCCCCATCAACCTCAATGCGGAAGGAACGCTCATGAAGGTCCTGCTCCTCGGCTCCACCGGATATCTCGGATCGGCCATCACCGACCGGCTCCTCTCCGACCACCACGTCGTCGCCGTCGTCCGGACGGGCGACGAGCCGGACCCGCGGACCGAGGCGCGGATCGCTGACCTCGCGTCCCCTGATTCCTTGAGGGCGGCACTCACGCCCGACATCGACGCCGTGGTCCATGCGGCCGCTCCGTTGGGGGACTGGCAGCTCGAGCGCGCCTCGGTGCAGGCCATGATCGAGGCCCTCGGAGCACCCGAGAAGGTGCTGGTCTACATCAGCGGGGCCTGGGTGCTCGGTCAGGGCCCCGAACTCGACGGCGCGGCCACCGGCTTCGACGAGACCTCGCCCGTGCGACCCATCCCACTGGTCGCCGGACGCGAGACGGTCGAGGGGCTCGTCACGACGAGCCCGGTCACGGGCGTCGTCCTGCGCCCGGGGATCGCGCACGGACGAGGGGGCGGCATCCCCGGCATGCTCACGGCCTGGGCGCGGGAGCACGGCGTCGGGCGCTTCGTGGGCAGCGGCACGACCGTGACGTGGCCCGTCGTGCACGTCGACGACCTGGCTCGGCTCGTCGAGCTCGCCCTCGAGAAGGCCCGACCGGGCGACATCCTGCACGGGGTGACTCAGGCCGCCGTTCCCGTCGTGGAGATCGCCGAGGCCGCGGATCTCGCAGCCGGCGGCCGTGGAACTGCCCAGGCGTGGGACCTCGTGGAGGCGTCCGAGCATGGGTCCGGAGTTCGCCGGTGCCCTCGCTACGTCGCAACGGGTTCTCGCCCAGCGCGCCTTCGACCTCGGCTGGCTTCCGGAGCAGCTCGACATCGTCTCTGACCTGGTCCGCGGTTCGTACGTCGGAGCTGCTCCCTCGAGCTAGGTGTCTCACCACTCGCGACCCGGGTGGGAGGAAGGGTGATGTCGCGGCCAACAGCGAGCTTCTCGATCCTCGGGCCGCTGCGCGTCGTCCTGGACGGCGCCGAGGTGCACATCGCCACACGTCGCCAGCGCGCCCTGCTCGTGCTGCTCCTCATGAACGTCGGGAAGGTCGTGTCCGCCGACCGGCTCATCGACCAACTGTGGACGGCTCGCCGCCTCCGCAGGCGTCGGTGACCCTGCGGTCGTACATCTCGTACCTGCGCCAGGCTCTGGGCGGGAAGGACGCGCTGGGCGCGGCGCTCGCGACGCGGAGCCAGGGTTATTGCCTGGACGTCCCGCCGCACAGCGTCGACGCGGTCAGGCTGACCTCGCTGACCGAGGCGGGGCGCGAACACCTCCGTCGCGGGGAGCCCGAGCAGGCGCTGACCGCCCTGGACGAGGCCGTGCGCTCGTGGTCCGGCGACCCGCTGGCCGAGGTCTCCGACCACGAGGTGACGCAGAGCACGATCACCCAGCTCACCGAGACCTACCTCGACGCCGCCGAGGCAGGTTCGAGGCGCTGCTGGCGACTCGGCCGCCACCGCGACGCCGTACCGGCGCTGGAGGCGTTCGCTGCCGACCACCCCCTCCGCGAGGAACCACGCGCGCTCCTGATGCTCGCCCTCCACAGGTCGGGACGGGCACCGGACGCGCTCGATGTGCACCGCCGCTTCCGGACGCTGCTCCAGGAGGAACTGGGGATCGACCCGTCCCCTCGCCTGGACGAGCTCACCCGCGGCATCCTCGAACAGGACCCCGGGCTTGCCGCCCCGCCCGTCACGACGCGACCGGTGCCCGAACCGCCGGAGACGTCGGCCCACGGTCGCTGAGGTGACTCGCACGGCCGGACCCGTGCCGGCCGCGGATCACCGCGTGAGCTCGTCGGCCGGCGGCGGAGCTGCGGCCTTGGACGAGCACCTCGAGGCGCTCGTCAGGACAGGGACGGGTGCTCTGCTCCTCATCGCCGGCGAACCCGGCATCGGGAAGACGACGTTGCTCGAGTCACTTGAGTCCACCGCCCGCCAACGAGGTGTCGCGGTGCACAGCGGCCGTGCACCCTCGGCCGCTGGGCGCCGGCGTTCTGGCCCTGGTCGCAGGTCGCCGAGTCGATCGCGACGTCACTGGATGCGGACGCACTCGAGCGGGCTGCTGCCGGGCCGGCGCGCCCCGTCGCCCAGCTCTCACCCATCGGTGGCCGAGAGGAACGGACTGCCCTCTCCCGTTGACCGGCCACAACCTCGAGTCGCTCCGGTTCCTCCTGTACGAGGCCGTCTCGGCGTTCGTCAGACAGGCCGCCGATGACACGCCGATGGTGATCACCCTGGACTACATCCACTGGGCCGATAGGCCATCGCTGAGCTGCTGTCCTACCTGACGCCCACCCTCGGGGCCCGCCCCGTGCTGGTGGTCGCCGCCTACCGCGACCTGCCGGCCGATCGCACCGACGCTCTCGCAGACACCCTGGCGACGGTGTCCCGCGAGGAGTCGGCGTTCGAGCTGGCCCTCGCCGGGATGGGGCCCGATGACATCGCCGTCGCTGACCCAGGACCTGCCCGGCGAGGGCATGCGGACCCGCAGGCACGGATGCGGTTCGTCGTCGCTGCTGCACGAACGCACCGGCGGCAACCCGTTCTTCGTCCGGCAGCTCGCGCGTCTGCTGCTGGACGCGGAGGACGGCGCCGTGGACCCGACCACCGCGCCTGTGCCCGCGGGAGTCCTGCACGTGATCGCCAGCCGGCTGAAGCCGCTCCGCGCATCCACCCGCGACCTGTTGGCCGCCCGTGCGGTCATCCGTCGCGACTTCTACCTGAGGCTGGCGGCGACACCGCCGCGCTCGGGATCGAGGACGCTCTCGACGCCCTCTACGAGGCGGCAAGGCACTGACTCCTGGAGCCGTTCAGCGGGCCCGCCGTACCCGGAGGTTCGCGCACGCCCTCGTGCAGGAGGTGGTGCTGTACCAGCTGTCCAGCACACCGCCGCCCGGATGCACGCCGAGGTGGCCGCCCAGCTCCGAGATCGACACGGACTTCACCCAGCTCTCTGGCAGAGCACCTCTGGCCGCACGAGACATCGTCGGAGCCACGCCGTACCTGCCCAGCTGAGCGCAGCCAGGCTCGCGGCCCGGTGTATCACGAGCGGGCCGAGGTCTACCTGCGACGTGCCCTCGAGCTGCGCGGAGCGCGAAGCCGGCCGACCCGCAGACCGAGCTGACGGTCCTGCTGAGCCTGTTCCGGTTGATCATCGTGCGGGGGCTGGGGAGACGGCGAGGTCCGACGTGGTCGACAGACGATGGCGCTCACTCGAGGCCGGGCCGTACTCGACGAGACGCGCAGCTCTGGTGGTCGCTGTTCTTCTTCCTGCTGTACCTGGACACCCCTCCTACGTCTACGTCGTCCGTCAACCTCTTCTCCACCATCGACGAGACGTCGCTGCCGAGCTAACGCGTGGGCCCTCGCCACCCTAGCCATATCCACCTGGCGGACTGCTCGCCGCGCTGCACACACTACCTGTCGGCCGGGGAGCACCTCCGCGAGGCGCGAAGCAGTGGAGTCCGCGCGAACGAGGAGCTGGCCGCCTTCGACGAGCACCTGCACGTGATGCTGCTGATCATCGAGGCTACTGGGCGGCCTTGCACGAGACGCGCCGCGCACGCGCCGCGATCAATGCGCCATCGCGCTCGCCGACGCCGACGCCGCCCGTTCCCCCGTTGCCGTCGCGCGGACGCTCAGCATCGACCAGCACCGTGTACCTCGACACCCCGTCGCCTCCACACCTCGCGCATCCGCTGTCGAGCTGCACGAGCGTTCGCGTTCGAGTGGCTCGCCACGCTCGCCCATGCGCATCTTGGCGTGACCGACGCGCACCGAGGCGCTCCGCACACGCGCGTACCTCCTCAACACTCTCCACACCTCGTCGCCGCCACCTGGCACATCTCGTTTCAACCTCTGCTGCCACTTCTCGCGACTCCAGGGGCCTGCCTCGCCAACGCACGGCGGGCGCGTGCTGAGGCGCGTTCCCCACCTGGCCCGTACCCGGAGCTGATGCTGACCTGGTCCACCGGTGACTCGCGGCGCTGGCTGACCCAACAGATGCACAACCGGGCCTCAAGCCCCCCGAGCCAGGATCTATCCATGACCACGACCCGCACCCAGGCCGCGCGATGAGCGCCCAGGTCCTCAGGTACTCCGCCTTCACCGCAGACGGCGCCGGCGGCAACCCCGCCGGCGTCGTCCTCGACTCGGACGCACTGTCGGACGCGCAGATGCTGGCCATCGCCGCGGCGATCGGCTACTCGGAGACCGCGTTCGTCAGCGGCGACCGCGCACGCCTACGCTTCTTCAGCCCACTGGCCGAGGTGGCCTTCTGTGGCCACGCCACCGTTGCTGCCGCGGTGGCGATGGCCGAGCGCGAAGGGCCGGGACGACGCCACCTGCAGACGGCCGCAGGGACGGTCTCCGTCGAGACGCTGCTCGGTGCCGAGGGTGTGGAGGCGACGCTGACCTCGCCGCCCGCTTCGACCAGCCCGGCCGAGGAGTCGGTCGTGGCCGAGGCACTCGCTGCGTTCGGGTGGACCCCGGATGCTCTCGACGGGTCCTACCCCGTGCACGTCGCGAACGCGGGGAACGACCACCTGATCCTCGGTGTGTCCGGTCTCGATACCTTGGCCGACTTCGCCTACGACTTCGGCGCTCTCGACACGCTGATGGCCCGGGAGGGATGGACGACCGTCCACGCGTTCGTGCGGCAGGGTCCGGACCGGTTCCGGGTCCGCAACGCGTTCCCGCCCGGTGGTGTCCACGAGGACCCGGCCACCGGCGCCGCCGCCGCGGCGTTCGGTGGCTACCTGCGCGACCTCGCGGCCCTGTCCGTCCGGGCGCTCGTTCGTCATCGAGCAGGGGATCGAGATGGGCTCGCCGAGCCTGATCCGGGTGGCACCGCGTGCCGATGGTCCCGAGATCCTGGTGTCAGGAGCGGCGACCGCGCTGGCTCTGTCGCCGTACGACGAGCTCGAGCTCCTGTGAGAGCTTCCCAGGTCGGGCACTGACGTGGAGCCGCCTGTCGGAATCGAACCGACGACCTAATCATTACGAGTGATTCGCTCTACCGACTGAGCTAAGGCGGCGCGCTGCCCGGAGCTTGTGGTGTCACGGTCCGGGCAACCCGCGGAAGTATACGGAGGCTCGGCGGTCCCCATGAAATGCGGAACGCCCCGGCCGTCAGGGGGACGGTCGGGGCGATCTGCGGTGTCGCGCCCACGCGACGACCGCGTCTGCGGTCAGGCAGCGACGGGGGCGTCGACCAGGCGGCCGGTGGCCATCGTCTGGTCGGCGCCGCACCAGCAGGTGAAGGCGACGATGATGCCGTGGTCGGTGTTCACGAGCGAGGTGACCTGGCTCGGGAAGATCAGCTGACGGCGCTCGCACTCGGTGCAGGTGTGGTCGAACATGATGAGGGTCCCTCCTCGCTTCGTGTCGGCGCCGGCGGATGTGTCGGCAATGGGATCGACAGGTCAAGTGTGACCGGCCGGTAGGCATAGGGGTAGCCTCATCTTCCGATGCGAACCCAAGGTCATGCCTATAGATTGTCGGCATGCTCTCGCTGCACCAGCTGACCGTGTTCCTCGCTGTCTACGAGCACGGGTCGCTGACCCGGGCGGCCGAGCAGCTCGGCTACGCGCAGCCCTCGGTGTCCGAGCAGCTGCGGTCCCTGGAGAAGTCGCTCGGGGTCACGCTGTTCCGCCGGGTCGGTCGCGGCGTCGTGCCGACGACGGTCGCCGACACCCTGCGCCCACACGCCGAGAAGACCCTCGCCGCGGCCGAGGAGACCCGGCTCGCGGCGCAGCGGGTGAAGCGGTTCGAGACCGGGACGATCCGGTTCGGGATGTTCGGCACCGCACGCCTGTACGCCGGCGCGCGGCTGGTGGCCGACGTGCTCGAGCGGCACCCCGGCGTCCGCGTGGAGCTCGTCGGCCAGAACTCGACCGAGGTCCAGGAGGAGCTGCGCCGAGGACGGCTCGAGGCGGCGATCATCGCGATGCCGCAGGTCGAGAGCGAGGGGATGCACGTCGTCCCCGTGGCCCAGGACGAGATCGTCTACATCAGCGCCAACCACGAGACCCTCGCCAGCCCGATGACCGCCAAGAAGCTCGCGCAGGCCCAGCTGGTGATGCCCGAGACGACGTGGCGCTCGACCGACTCGATCCGGATCCTGCTGCGCCAGCTGCTGCACGAGACCGGCAGCAACCCGCCGACCCGGATCGAGGTCGAGGACGTCGAGATCGCGGTCGAGCTCGTCGGCCTCGGCCTGGCCGACTCGGTGATCCCCCGGGGCGCCGCCGTCCAGCTGCTGCCGCGGCTCGCGCCCAATGCCGGCTGGGTGTCGATGCGCCCCAAGCTCTACGACCAGTTCGCCATCGTGCACCGCGCCGGCGCCACGCTCTCGCCGGCGGCGCAGCTGATGATCGAGCTGGCCACCAAGCGGATCCAGTCCATCGCCACCCCGATCTGAGCACTAGCGTTCTGGGGATGAGCGACGCCGAGATCCTCGTCCGCGACTTCCTCAACCTCCTGGCCGTGCCCGACACCCGCGCGGCCGTCGAGCTGCTGCACCCGGACGTCGAGTGGAAGAACACCGGCCTGCCGACGCTGCGCGGCCGCCGGGTCGGTGGCTCGCTCCTCGACCTCGAGAAGCGCGGGATCGGCGTCGTGATCGAGACCCACCACTGCGCCGCGTCCGGCGACATCGTGCTCACCGACCGCACCGACACGATCACCTTCAAGCGCTACCGCACGTCGTTCTGGGTGCGCGGCACGTTCCGCGTCCAGGACGGCCGGATCATCCTCTGGGACGACGCGTTCGGCTGGGGCAACCTCCTCAAGGGCAGCATGCTCGGGCTCGGCCACCTCCTTCCCGGACGCCAGAACCGCTAGAAACAAGGGCTTCCGCGAAAAAGTCCGAACCCAATGCCCCGGGAGGGGTTGCGCCACGCCGAGACCGTCGGCTTGTGTGTTCGAACATACGTTCCACCGGCGCAGCGGGAGATCCAGCGGGCACCGAGGGTCGTCGGCAGCCGGTGGGAGGGGCGCGCTGTGGCAGTGGGCATCGGACCTGGGGGGCCCGGGCGCGCGCTCGAGGTCGACCTCGAGTGCCGCACCAGCAGGGACGCGCGACGCGGCAAGCGACACCCGGTGACGATCACGGCCGACTGGGGTTTCGACAGCCACCACGACCTCGCGGCGGAGCGGGTGGCCGCGGCGTTCGGCGGTTTCACCTCGTGCCTCGGGGTCGCCGACCGGGTGGTCCCCGCCCTGCGCGAGACGGTGCTCCTGCTCGGCCGGGAGGGCCGGGCACCGATCACCGCCGTGTCGGGTCGCGGGTGGATGGTCGCTGCCCCCGTCGCGGGGTGCGTGTGCATGCGGCGGTTCTTCCGCGGGCCGGGCGAGGCGGCCCGGCACGCTCGGGACCTGCGCCACCTCGCCCGGAAGTACGACGCCGACGTCCGCGCGCTCGAGGTGCTCGCCACCGAGTCCACCCGGGCGCACGGGGGCTTCTCCGCGCCCCCGGACTCGGTGCGCGTCGCCGCCCGGCTGGTGCGCGAGGACGGCGGCCCGGCCGTGCTCTGGAGCGCCGGCGTGCACCCCGACCGCATCCCGGAGCTCGCGGCCCTCGTGCCCGGGTGCGACGAGCCGCTGCCCACCGCGTTCTACCTCGGGGCCGCCACGCGAGACGTGGACGAGGCGTGGGTGGCAGCGACCCTGACGCGCCGCCCCGACCCCGACGTGGCGACGTGGCTGGTGTGGTCCGCCGAGGCGGTGGCCCCGACCACCGGCGAGGACTGCGGCGCGTGGCTCGGACTCGGAGTTCCCCTGCAGGACGTGAAGGAGCTGCTCGCTGCCCGCACCACGCCGGCGGCGGCCCGCGAGCTCGGACGCCTCACCGGGATGAGCGACCGCAGCGCGGCGATGTACCTCGCGAACTGGGCCCAGGCCGGCTGCGAGCCGACCCCGGCCCACGTGGCGCTGCTGGAGCGACGCGGGGTCAGCCGTGCCTACCGGCCGGCGGTCACCGCCGTGAACCTGCTCGAGGTCACCGCCGGCGAGCTCGGCGCCCAGCCCAGCCGCACCGACCTCGCCGTGATGCTCGCGATCGCCGGCACCCGGACCGCCGTGCTCGACCTGCTCGAGCGCGGGCTCTGCACCCCCGACGACGCCCTCGCCGCGCTCTGAGCGCGAACCACCCACACCCACACCACCCGAGAGAAGGCGACAGCCGTGCCCATCCGCACCCGAGACGACTACGAGCACACCCTGCAGGCGCTGGGGATCTGCGTCAGCAACCGGATCCCCGTGCTGCTGTGGGGGAACCCGGGTGAGGGCAAGACGGCGGTCGTCGAGTCCGCGGCGCAGCAGGGCTGGCACGTCGAGACGCTGATCGTCAGCCACTACGAGCCCAGCGACTTCGCCGGGCTCCCGGTGGTCGGGCCCGCCGGCTCGGTGGACCTCGCACCGCCGGGCTGGGCCACCCGCCTGGCCGCGGTCGACGGGCCGTCGATCGCGTTCTTCGACGAGTTCTCGACCGCCTCGCCGGCGTTGCAGGCTGCGGCGCTCCGCCCGCTCACCCACTACGAGGTGGGGTCCCTGAAGCTGCCGGACACGGTCTCGTTCGTCGCCGCCGCGAACCCGGCCGACGTCGCCGCGGCCGGGTGGGAGCTGGCCGCGCCGACCGCGTCCCGGTTCGTCCACCTCGACTGGGCGCTGCCGGTGGAGGTGTACGCCGAGTGCCTGGTGACCGGCGACTGGCCGGCGATGCCGGTCGAGGACGACGTCCCCGACCTGGGCACCGCGGTCCAGCGCGAGCTCGCGCTCGTCGCCGGCTTCCTGCGGATCCGGGACACCCAGCTGAGCGTCATCCCGCAGGACGCCGCCCTGCGGGGACGGGCGTTCCCGACCCCGCGCACCTGGGACTACGCCGCCCGCCTGTCCGCGTACTCCCGGGCCATCGGCGCACCCAAGGCGGTCCGGCGCCTGCTCGTCACCGGCTGCCTCGGCCAGGCGGTCGCGCACGAGTACCTCGCGTGGACCGACGCCCAGGACCTGCCCGACCCCGAGCTGCTGCTGGCTGACGTCGAGGGTTTCGACCCCGAGGGGCTGCGGCCCGACCGCGCGTACGTGCTGCTGCAGGCCGTGCTCGGGGCGGTGTCCCGCGAGCGGTCGGCCGAGCGGTGGACCAACGCCGTCCGGCTGTGCGCCAAGGTCGGCGCCGCGATCGGCATCGACGCGGCCGTCCCGGTCGTCCGGGCGCTCCTCCGCGGCGGCGTCCGACCGAGCGGGGCGGCCGTGCCGAGCGAGATCACCGTGTTCGCCCCGGCCCTGGCGCTGGCCGGCCTCCTCCCGGAGCCGTCGTGAGTCGGGGGCCCCTCGACCTGGACAAGCTGGCCGCCGCCAAGCTGTGGCTGATCAGCGAGCCGACCGGGTCGGGCACCGCGGCGGACACCCCGCGTGACCAGCCCTACCTCGCGCACGCGCTCTACGCCCTCGTCCCCGTCGCGGCCCCCGCCGTGCCGCGGCTGGCCTGCGACGAACGCTGGCGCGTGTACGTCAACCCCGACTGGCTCACCTCCGCCGCCGTGCCCGAGATCGGTCGCGAGCTCGCCCACGTGACCTGGCACCTGCTCCTCGACCACGCCGGCCGCGCGCGCGACCAGCACGTCGACAAGACGACGAGCAAGGCGTGGACCGAGGCCAGCGACGCCACGGTGGCGCACACCCTGGCCGACGGAGGGCTGTGCCCGGCGACGCTCTCGTCGGCCGACGACCTGGACCTGCCCGACAACCGGTCGGCCGAGGAGTACTTCGCGATCCTGGGCCGGATGCCCGTCGACCTCGAGCCCGACGAGAGCCCGCTCGGACCGGAGGAGGGGTGCGGCAGCGGTGCCGACGGCATCCGCCGTGAGCACGAGCTGCCGCCGGACGTCGACGTGGGCGAGGTGCTCCCCGAGGACGGTCGCGAGATCAGGCGCCGGGTCGCGATCGAGTACGACGAGCACCTCAGGCGGAACGGGCGGGGCGACGAGCCCGGGGACGCCTGGCGCTGGGCGAAGCGGATCCTCGAGCCGACGGTGCGGTGGGAGCCCCTGCTGGCCGGCGCCGTACGACGCGCGGCGGGCTGGGCCAACGGCCGCACCGACTACACCTACGCGCGGCCGTCGCGACGGCAGAGCTCGACCCCGCGGATCCTGCTGCCCGGCATGCGCCGACCGGTCCCTCGGATCGCCGTGGTCGTCGACACCTCCGCCAGCGTCGACGACGTGCTCCTGGGCCGGGCGCTGGGCGAGGTCGACGGCGCGCTCCGCGGTCTCGGCGTCTCGGACTCCTCGGTCACGGTCTTCAGCTGCGACGCCGCCGTGCACCAGGTCCAGCGGGTGCGCCGGGCCCGGGACGCGAGGCTCGCGGGCGGTGGCGGCACCGACATGCGGGTCGGGATCAAGGTCGCCCACGACCAGCGCCCGCGTCCCGACGTGATCGTGGTCTTCACCGACGGCGAGACCCCGTGGCCGGACTCCGCCCCGCCCGGGAGCGCGGTGATCGCCGCGCTGCTCGGCCGGGACCGCTCGCACCTGCCGCCCACGCCTCCGTGGGCGACCCGGGTCGAGTGCCTGGCCTAGCGGCTCAGCACTCCAGACCGTCGTCCGGGACCGTGCCGTCGACCAGGTAGGACTCGATCGCCTCGTTCACGCAGTTGTTGCCCGCGTTGTAGCCGGTGTGGCCGTCGCCGTCGCGGCTGATCAGCACCCCCGACTCCAGCTGGTCGGCCAGCGAGACCGCCCACTCGTACGGCGTCGCCGGGTCGCGCGTCGTGCCCACCACCACGATCGGCGCGGCGCCGGCCGCCCTGATCGTGCGGGGCGGCTCGGAGGACTTGACCTCGATGTCGCCGCAGCCGAGCAGACCCCACGCGAAGACCTCGCCCAGGGTCGGGGACGCCTCGAGGAAGTCGGGCAGGTAGTCGGGGACCTCCGCGGCCGTGACCGCGAACGGGTCGTCCAGGCAGTTGATCGCGTAGATCGCCTCGGTCGAGTTGTCGCCGTACGACCCGTCCGGGTTGCGCGACGCGTAGGCGTCGGCCAGCAGCAGCAGGGTGGTGCCCTCGCCGTCCATCGCCTCCTCGAGCGCCTGGTCGAGCAGGAACCAGTAGTCGCGGTTGTAGAGCGGGGTGATCACGCCCAGGAAGCCGGTGCCGGCGGTGAGCTCGCGGTCGTCCGCGGTCGGGAGCGGCTCGGCGTCGATGTCCGCGAGGAGGTCCTTGATGGTCTCCAGGCCGTCCTCGGTCGTGTCGCCGAGGAAGCAGTCGCCGCCGTCGATGCAGTCGTCGACGTACGCGGTGAGGGCCCGCTCGAACCCCTCGGCCTGGCCGAGGCTCAGCGACACCGAGTCGAGCGAGACGTCGACGGCCCCGTCGAGGACGAGCCGGCCGACCTTCTCCGGGAAGAGGTCGGCGTACGTCGCGCCGAGCTTGGTGCCGTACGACGCGCCGAAGTAGTCGAGCTGGGCCTGGCCGAGGGCGGCGCGCAGCACGTCCATGTCGCGCGCGGCCTCGATCGTGGTGACGTGGCTGACGATGCCCCCGGCGCCGCCCTCGGTGTTCGCGACGCAGCCGGCCCAGAAGTCCGCGAGCCCGTCGACGAGCTCGGAGGTCTCCCCCGCGTCGTCCGGCACCGGGTCGGCCTCCAGGAACTCGTCCATCTCCTCGTCGGGGAGGCAGTCGACCGGAGCGGACTCGCCCGTGCCGCGCGGGTCGAAGCCCACGACGTCGAAGTGGTCGACGATCGCGGAGCGGAAGACGTCGGAGGCCTGCTCGGCGTACGACGTGCCGGGCGCGCCCGGACCGCCGGGGTTGACCACCAGCGACCCGACACGCTCGGCCGGGTCGTCGGCCGGGTCCTTGAGGAGCTGGAGCTCGATGGTCTCGCCGCCCGGCTTGGCGTAGTCGACGGGGACGCTGAGGTCGGCGCACTGGAAGCGGCCGCGGCAGTCCTCCCACGCGAGGTCCTGCTCGTAGAACGGTTGGAGCGACGGGTCGGGGGCCTCCGACGACCCGGGCTCGGGCGTCGGCTCGACGGTCGCGGAGGGCGTCGACGACGGGTCGTCGTCGTCCGGGTCGTCGCCGCCGAGGAACGAGAACGCCAGGCCGGCCCCGGCGAGCAGCATGGCCACGACCACGAGAGCGGCGACGGCACGCGTCGTCGAGTCCTTCACCCGCACATCATGGCTGGTCCACCCACATCTACTGGCGGCCTTCGGGCACCTTCAGCGCGACCATCATCGACTCGAGCGCCAGCGCGGGCTGCACGTTGAACTCGAGCATCTGCTCGCGGGCGTCGAAGATCCACTGGATCCGGCGCAGGTTGAGCTCGGGGGTCGAGGTGCGCGCGACCGTCTCGACGTCGCCGCGGATCTCCTCGTTGACGAGCGCGCCGCGGGCGCCGGTGCCGATCGCGATCGCGTCGCGGTAGACCGAGACGAGGTCCATCAGGCCGCGGTCGACCACGTCGAGCACCCGGCGCTTGCCCCGGGCGGTCTGCGTCTTCTCGAGCTCCTTGAGCGCCGGGCCGTACTCCCGCGGCCGGCGGCCGCGCTCGACGATGCCGTAGGAGGCGTCGAGGTCGGTCTTCTCGCGGGCGTCGAGCTCGCCGGTGATCATCTCCGCCTCCTCCTTGGCGACCTCGGCCATGTTGGCCGCGGCGGTCAGGCAGGCACCGAGCGTGGTGAGCTTGGCGGGGTAGCCGACGATCTCGCGGCGCCGGTTGCGCGTCGACTCGTCGCGGGCGAGGGCCCGGGCGCGGCCGATGTGGCCCTGGCTCGCCCTGGCGCAGTACGCCGCGAGGCCGGGCTCGACGCCGTCGGCGCGGACCAGGAAGGCGGCGACGTCGTCGGCGGTCGGCGTGGTGAGCGTGACCATGCGGCAGCGCGACACGATGGTGGGCAGGACGTCCTCGATGGACGGCGCGCAGAGCATCCAGACGGTCCGCGGGGCCGGCTCCTCGATCGCCTTGAGCAGGGCGTTGATCGCCTGCTCGGTGAGCCGGTCGGCGTCCTCGATGACGATGATCTGCCAGCCGGTCCCGACCGCCCGCATCGCGGAGCGCCGGACGAGCTCGCGGACCTCCTTGACCCCGAGGGACAGCAGCGCCGTGCTGACGATCGTCACGTCCGGGTGCGACCCCGCGAGGACCGTCCGGCACTGCTGGCAGGCGCCGCACCCCCGGTCCGCCTCCTGGCACTGCAGGGCCGCCGCGAACGCGATGGCGGCGTTGGACCGCCCCGACCCGGGCGGGCCGGTGAACAGCCACGCATGGCTCATGCCGTGGCCGCCCGCCGCGGTCTGCAGCAGCCCGACGGTGTGGTGCTGGCCGACGAGGTCGTCCCAGACGGTCATGTGCCGGCCTCAGTGCGCGCCGTGGCCTGCCGGAGCAGCGGCTCGACCCGGGCGAGCACCTGGACGGCGATCGCCTCGCGGTCGGCGCGGGCGTCGACCACCAGGTAGTGGTCGGGGTCCGCGGCTGCCAGGTCGAGGTAGAGCTGCCGGGCGCGCTCGTGGAAGTCCAGGCCCTCGGCCTCGATGCGGTCGCGGCCCTCGAACCGCTCGAGCCCGGCGCGCGGGTCGGTGTCGAGGACGACGGTCAGGTGCGGCCGGATGTCGCCGGTGGCCCAGCGCGCGACCTCCTCGACCTCGCGCACGTCGAGGTCACGGCCCGCCCCCTGGTAGGCCAGGGTCGAGTCGACGTAGCGGTCGGTGATCACCACCTCGCCGCGCTCCAGCGCGGGGATGACGACGGTGTCGACGTGCTCGGCCTTGTCCGCGGCGTACAGGAGGACCTCGGTGCGGTGCGAGAGCTCGCCGGTCTCGGGGGAGAGCACGATGCGGCGCATCTCGGCCCCGACCGGGGTGTCGCCCGGCTCGAACGTGAGGCGGACGACGTGGCCGAGCGCCTCGAGCCGCTCGGCGAGGAGGCGGGACTGCGTGGACTTGCCGGTGCCGTCACCGCCCTCGAAGCAGACGAAGACGCCACGCGGCAGGTACGTCCCGTGGAACCTCACAGGGTGAAACTACGGGGAGCCGTCGACACTGCCCAAGGCGGTCCGTGGATACCGTGCGCAACATGGAGGCCACGGAGTCACACGCCCCGGCAGCGATGTTCGTCAGGTCCGACAAGATCGTGGTCGGGGGCGGTGCCGCGCTCGTCGTCCTGGCGGGCCTGGCCCACTTCGGCGGCTGGAACTCGGTGTTCGCGTTCGCGGTCGCCGCCGGGGCGATGGCGCTCCTGGCCTCGCTGGTCGGTCGGTCCGTCGAGCAGCTGGGCGACCGGTTCGGCCCGGGCGCGACCGGTGTCCTCCAGTCGGCTCTGGGCAACCTCCCGGAGCTGTTCATCTGCATCTTCGCGCTGAAGGCCGGGCTGGTGGACGTCGTCCGGGCCGCGCTGGTGGGCTCGATCCTGGCGAACCTGCTGCTGGTCCTCGGTCTGGCCTTCCTCGTCGGCGGCCTCAGGCACGGCACCCAGCAGCTCGGGTCCGCGCGGGCCCGCACCATCGTGGTGCTGATGCTGCTCTCGGTGACGGCGTGGGTGATCCCGTCGCTGGCGCACTTCGTGCATGCCCCGGCCTCCGAGCACGAGACCACGTTCTCGGTGATCGTCTCCGTGGTGCTGCTCGCGCTGTTCGCGATGTCGCTGCCGTTCTCCCTACGCCGCGACGCCGACGACGAGGGAGGCGAGCCCGCCGGGCACGAGGCACCTCGCTGGCCGCTCGCGCTGGCGGTCGGCCTGCTCGCCGTCGCTGCCGTCCTGGCCGCGTTCGTGTCCGACTGGTTCGTGGTGGCGCTGGAGCCGTCGATGGACTCGCTGGGCATCTCCCAGGCCTTCGCCGGCCTCGTCATCGTCGCGATCGCGGGCAACGCCGTGGAGAACGTGGTCGGCATCCAGCTCGCCGCCGCCGGCAAGTCGGAGTACGCGTTCTCGATCGTGCTCAACAGCCCGATCCAGATCGCGTTGGTGCTCGCGCCGGTGCTGGTGATCGTGTCCCAGGTCTTCGGACTGGCCTCGCTCACGCTGGTGCTCAGCCCGCTGCTCGTCGTGTGCCTGCTGCTGGCGATCATCCTGGCGGCGTTCATCGCCTTCGACGGCGAGTCCACCTGGCTCGAGGGGGCCGCGCTGGTGGCGCTCTACGGGATCATCGCGACCGCGTTCTGGTGGGGCTGACCCAGCTCCGCCCGGACGTAGCGCGACCACCTCCGAGAAAGGTCCCCCCAGGCCCGGCGCTCGGTTGGAGCACTACTGCATGGCCATTCTCGCGAGATGGTCGCTGAGGCGACCCTAAGTAGGCAGATGTCGAAACTTGTCGAGCGCCTGTGCGACCAGGACCCGTCCGTCACACTGGTGGGATGTCTCGGGTCGACGCAGGGCGTGAGCTCTGCCGTCTCCTGGCGGATCCCACCCTGCCGTACCGCGAGATGTGGGAGCGGCGAGGTGCCCCCTACCGGGGTCGGGCCCTCAACCAGGCCTCGGTCAACAAGGTGGTCGCGTCGTTCCTCGTCGACGCCGGCGTGCTCGCCGAGTTCGAGGAGGTGGAGTGGCCGCGGTCCCGCCGCGACTGGGTGCGCACCCGGCTGGCGGGCGACCTGCTCACCCACCTCGAGCTCGAGGTGTTCATGAACGCCTTCGCGTTCGAGATCGCCGACCGCGAGAGGCTGCGGCACCTGCTCGACCTGGGCGAGCCACCGCGGCTCCCCGACGATCTCCAGCTGGACGGGCTGCCCGACCGGAGCCGGTACGCCCTCGACCGCAGCGTCGACGAGCACGTCATCGGACCGACCGGGCTCCCGACGTACCGCCGCACCAGCCTCACGATGCGTGCGCTCGCCGACGACGTGGACGCCTACCTCTACCTCGTGAACACCGGGGACGTCGTCGTCGAGGTCAGCAAGGGAGGCTCGGCCGGCAGCCCGCAGCAGGTCGGGCCCGACGTGTGGGCGGTCGTGATCACGCTGGACAGCCCACTGCGGCGGGGCCAGCTCGGGGACCTGACCTACGAGTCGACGCTCGAGTACGCGACGGCGCCGCCGCCGCTCTACCGGCGGACCGCCCCCGGCCGGGACGGCGAGGTCGAGATCGTCGTCGAGTTCGACGCTGGTCGCCTGCCCCGCGCGGTGTACCTGAGCACCTGGGCGACCGTCGGCGACATCAGCCCGACCACGTCGGTGGTCGTCGAGCTGGACCACGCGAACAGCGTCGCCGCGACGTGGGCGGTGGCCCGGTCGGGACTGGTCGGCTTCTCCTGGGAGTGGTGAGCCGGGCTCAGGACTTCTTGGCCGCGGCCTTCTTGGTGGTCTTCTTCGCCGCCTTCTTGGTCGACTTCTTGGCAGCCTTCTTGGCGGTCTTCTTCGCCGGTCCGCGCTCGCGGCGCTCGGCCAGCAGCTCCGCGGCGCGCTCCAGGGTGATCGACTCGACGGTGTCGTCCTTGCGGAGCGTGGCGTTGTACTCGCCGTCGGTGACGTACTCGCCGAAGCGACCGGACTTGACCACGACCGGCTGGCCGGACACCGGGTCGGCGCCGAGCTCCTTCAGCGGCGGTGCCGCGGCGGCGCGGCCGCGCTGCTTGGGCTGGGCGTAGATCCGCAGCGCCTCGTCGAGGCCGATGGTGAGGAGCTGGCTCTCCTCGGTGAGCGAGCGGGAGTCGGTGCCCTTCTTCAGGTACGGCCCGTACCGGCCGTTCTGGGCCGTGATCTCCTCGCCGGACTCCGGGTCCTCGCCGACGACGCGGGGGAGCGACAGCAGCTTGACCGCGTCGTCGAGGGTGATCGTGTCGAGCGACATCGACTTGAAGAGCGAGCCCGTGCGCGGCTTGTCGTTCTTCTTCGCGTCCTCGGGCAGCGCCTCGGTGACGTACGGCCCGTAGCGGCCGTTCTTGGCGACGACCTCCAGACCGGTGTCCGGGTGCACGCCGAGCTGGATCTCCTCGCCGGCCGGGTTGGCGAAGAGCTCCTTCGCCTTCTCCATCGTCAGCTCGTCCGGCGGCAGGTCGTCGGGGACGTTGGCGCGCTTGCCGGTGGGGTTGCCCTCGTCGTCCGGGCCCTCGAGGTAGGGGCCGTAGCGGCCGACGCGCAGGTTGATGCCGAGCTCGGGGTCGCCGATCGGGAACGTCGCGAGCTCGCGCGCGTCGATCTCGCCGAGGTTGGTGATCAGGACGTGCAGGCCCTGGACGCGGTCGGAGCCGTAGTAGAACTCGTGCAGCTCGCTGACCCGGTCCTTGCGGCCGCCGGCGATGTCGTCGAGGACGTCCTCCATGCCGGCGGTGAACTCGTAGGAGATCTGCCGCGGGAAGTGCTCCTCGAGGAGCCGGATCGTCGAGAACGCGATCCAGGCCGGCACCAGGGCCGTGCCCTTCTTGTAGACGTAGCCGCGGTTGATGATCGTCCCGATGATCGAGGCGTACGTCGACGGGCGGCCGATCTCGCGCTCCTCGAGCTCCTTGATCAGGGTCGCCTCGGTGTAGCGGGCGGGCGGCTTGGTCTCGTGACCGCTGGCGTTGAGCGACGCGGCGGTGACCCGGTGGCCCTCGGTCAGGTCGGGCAGCGGCACCTGGTCGTCGTCGCTGCGCTTGCCGGCGTCGGTGCCCTCGACGTACGCCTTGAGGAACCCGTGGAAGGTGATCACGCGGCCGCTCGCCGAGAACACGACGTCGCGGCCGTCGGCGGCGGCGCCGCCGATCCGGACCGAGACCGACTGCCCGACGGCGTCCTTCATCTGCGAGGCGACGGTGCGCATCCAGATCAGCTCGTAGAGGCGGAACTGCTCGCCGGTGAGGCCGGTCTGCGCGGGGGTCTTGAAGGTCTCGCCCGCGGGGCGGATGGCCTCGTGCGCCTCCTGCGCGTTCTTGACCTTGCTCGTGTAGGTGCGGGGGGTGTCCGGGAGGTACTCGGCGCCGTACAGGTCGCGGACCTGGCTCCTGGCCGCCTCGACGGCTCCGCCCGACAGCGTGGTCGAGTCGGTGCGCATGTAGGTGATGTGGCCGTTCTCGTACAGCCGCTGGGCGACCGACATCGTCACCGACGCGGACATGCCGAGCTTGCGGCTCGCCTCCTGCTGGAGGGTGGTGGTGCGGAACGGCGCGTACGGCGAGCGCTTGTAGGGCTTGGCCTCGACCGAGCGGACCTCGAAGGTCGTGTCGTCGAGCGCCCGGACCAGCGACTCGGCCGCGGTGCGGTCGAGGTGGACGCGGAGGTTGCCGCTCTTCCGCTCCTTCAGCCGCCCGTCGTCGCCGAAGTCGGACCCGCCGGCCACCCGGACGTCGTCGATCGAGTGGAGCTTGCCCGGGAACATCCGGGGCTCCTTGTCGGCGCCGGCGTCGAAGGTGCCCTCGATGTCCCAGTAGGACGCGACCCGGAACTTCATCCGCTCGCGCTCGCGGTCCACGACCAGGCGGGTCGCGACGGACTGCACGCGGCCGGCGGAGAGGCCGGACATGACCTTCTTCCACAGGACCGGGCTGACCTCGTAGCCGTAGAGCCGGTCGAGGATGCGCCGGGCCTCCTGGGCCTCGACGAGGTCCATGTCGAGCTCGCGCGGGTTCTCGGCTGCCTCGAGGATCGCGGCCTTGGTGATCTCGTGGAAGACCATCCGCTTGACCGGGATGCCCTCCTTCGGCTTCAGCTCGTCGAGGAGGTGCCAGGCGATCGCCTCGCCCTCGCGGTCCTCGTCCGTGGCGAGGTAGAGCTCGTCGGCGTCCTTGAGGAGCGACTTGAGCTTGGAGATGTGCGCCTTCTTGTCGCGCGGCACGACGTAGTAGGGCTCGAACCCGTTCTCCACGTCGACGGCCAGCCGGCCCCACGGCTTGTCCTTGATCTTGGCCGGGGTCTCCGCCGCGCTCTGCGGGAGGTCGCGGATGTGGCCGATGGAGGACTCGACGACGTAGCCCTGGCCGAGGTACCCGCCGATGGTGCGGGCCTTCGCCGGGGACTCGACGATCACCAACTTGTGTGCCACTGCTGCCTGTCCGTTCCCGTAGTCGCGCCCCACGAAGGCGGGGTCACGGTCGGTCACGGTAGCGCGTGATCCGCAGGAGTCCCGCCACGAGGCTGTGGATGAGCACTGCGGACGGTCCCCGCGACGTGCCAGCGTGGACGCACCACCACCTCTTCTCGGAAGGCGATCCCGTGTACGGCTACGACCTCTACTCCTCTCGCGACCACTACCCGCCGGAACCCGACGAGCCGACCCCGCGCGAGCGGCTGCGGCTCATGGCGTACGTCGACGGCAGGCTCGTGAGCACGTGGACCGAGCGGGTCGAGGAGTCCGCGTGGGCCGACGTCGCCCGACGCTTCGACCGTGAGAACGAGCGGGTGACCCTGCCGCCGGCGCCACCGCCCGTGCCGACCTACGAACGGGTCCTCGGCTGGCTCGACGACGTGTGCGGGGACCGGGACGCCCTCGTGTCCCTGAGACCGGAGGTCCTCGTCGACGGGCCGGAGCTGCCCGAGGTCGAGGCGCCCCAGGCGCGGGCCCGGCTCACCGCAGTGGCCGAGCTGCTCGACGCGGTCGCCTCTCGACGCCTCGACCCGGAGTTCGGGGTCGCGTTCCGCCGCTGCCTGCTCGTGCTCTGGACCCACGAGCCCGACGTCGTGCTCGACGCCGCCACCGCCGCGCACGTCGCCGGTGGGGTCGCGTGGGTCGTGGCCAAGGCGAACGACGAGATCGGTGCCCAGCGCCGGATCACCGTGACCCAGCTCAGGGACGCGCTCGCCCTCCACCAGTCGCCGACGACCTACGGCAAGGTCGTCCAGCGCGCGCTCGTCGGCTACCGCGACTTCGACTCGCAGCGGACGGGGCGGACCTACGAGCTGCCCGACCTGCTCCCGCTCGGCCGGACCGACCTCCTGGTCGGGTCGACCCGACGCACGCTGTGCCGGGCTCGCGACCGGGCACTGGAGGCGCAGCGAGCATCCGCGGCCTAGCTTCTACCGTGCACGGTAGAATGGCCGTCGTGCCCACGCTGAACATCAAGGACCCCGAGGTCTACCGGTTGGCGCACGAGCTGGCCCGGCGGCGGGACACGTCGATGACCGGAGCTGTCCGGGACGCCCTCACCGAGGCACTCGAGCGGACCCGGCTGACGCCCGAGGAGAAGGTGCGCCGGATGACCGAGATCGCGAAGCGCTCGGCAGCGAAGCCGGAGCCGTTCCTCACCGACGACGACCTCTATGACGAGTGGGGGCTGCCCCATTGATCGCCGACTCATCGGCAATCGTGGCGATCCTCAAGGACGAGCCCGAGGCAGCCGATCTCATGGCCGTGATCTCACGCGAGGTGACCAAGGTGTCGGCAGCGTCGATGCTCGAGTCCGCCATGGTGATCAAGCCGTCACGCTTCATCGACCTCGACCAGCTTCTGGAGGATGCAGAGATCACGGTGGTGCCGTTCGACCGCGACCAGGCCAAGATCGCACGCGATGCCTTTGCGCAGTACGGCAAGAGGTCCGGCTCGAAGGCACAGCTCAACTTCGGTGACTGCATGACCTACGCCCTGGCCAAGGTCACCGGCGAACCACTGCTGTTCAAGGGCGACGACTTCACGCACACCGACGTCGAGCCCGCGCGGCCGAACCCGTCGAAATGACACCGACCCGCCCGTGGGTCACGGGCGGGTCGGTGGTGGAGCGGTGTGGCTAGGCGGACGCCGGTGCGGCCGGAGCCGGCTCGTCGTCGCCGAGCACGACCTCGCGCTGCTTGGAGATGTAGACCGCCACGACGATGATCGCCGTCGCGACCAGCGCGATGGTGATCCGCAGGGCGTCGTTCTGGTCGTCGCCGACGCTCATGGACACGATCGCGCTGGCGATGAGCAGCGAGACCAGGTTCATCACCTTGATCAGCGGGTTGATCGCCGGGCCGGCGGTGTCCTTGAACGGGTCACCGACGGTGTCACCGATGATGGTCGCCTCGTGGGCGGGCGAACCCTTGCCCCCGTGGTTGCCGTCCTCGACGAGCTTCTTGGCGTTGTCCCAGGCGCCACCCGAGTTGGCCAGGAAGATGGCCATCAGGGTGCCGGTGCCGATCGCGCCGGCGAGGAAGCCGGCGAGCGGGGCGACGCCGAGACCGAAGCCCACGGCGATCGGGGCCAGCACGGCCAGGATGCCGGGCGTGATCAGCTCGCGGAGCGAGTCGCGCGTCACGATGTCGACGACCTTGCCGTACTCCGGACGACCGGTGCCCTCCATGATCCCGGGGATCTCGCGGAACTGGCGGCGCACCTCGTAGACCACGGCGCCGGCCGCGCGGGCAACGGCGTTGATGGCCAGACCCGAGAAGAGGAACACCACGGCCGCACCGAGCAGCACGCCCACGAGCACGCCGGGGTTGTAGACGAGGAAGTTCAGCGAGCTGATGTCGTCGTCGCTGAGGACACCGGCGTCGTTCACCGCCTCGATGACCGACGTGGAGTACGAGCCGAACAGCGCGGTCGCGGCGAGCACGGCCGTCGCGATCGCGATGCCCTTGGTGATCGCCTTGGTCGTGTTGCCGACCGCGTCGAGGTCGGTCAGGATCTGCGCGCCCTCGGGGCTCACGTCACCGGACATCTCCGCCACGCCCTGGGCGTTGTCGGAGACCGGACCGAAGGTGTCCATGGCCACGATCGAGCCGACCGTGGTCAGCAGACCGCAACCGGCCAGCGCGACCGCGAACAGCGAGACCGTCACGGTCGCGCCACCCAGGAGGAACGCTCCGAACACGGCGCCGCCGATGACCAGGGTCGTGTAGACCGCGGACTCGAAGCCGACCGAGAGCCCGGACAGGATGACGGTGGCCGCGCCGGTGAGCGAGGTCTTGCCGACGTCCTTGACCGGCTTGTACTCGGTGCCGGTGAAGTAGCCCGTGAGCGCCAGGATGCCGGCGGCCATCACGATGCCGATGACGACGGCGGCCGAGGCGATGAACCGCGGGTCGCCCTCGGCGCCGGCCATGTCGCCGCCCGTGACGTTGTTGAACTCGGAGAAGCTGCCGGGCAGGTAGACGAACGACAGCACGATGCTCGCCACCGCCGCGATGGCGGCCGAGATGTAGAACGCCCGGTTGATCGTGGTCAGGCCGTTCACGCCGGCGCGGGGCTTGGTGATGTAGACGCCGAGCACGGCGCAGAGAGCACCGATGGCCGGGATCAGCAGCGGGTAGACGAGACCGGCGTCGCCGAAGGCCTGCGAGCCGAGGATCAGCGCGGCGACCAGCGTGACGGCGTACGACTCGAAGAGGTCCGCGGCCATGCCGGCGCAGTCACCGACGTTGTCACCGACGTTGTCGGCGATCGTCGCGGCGTTGCGCGGGTCGTCCTCGGGGATGTTCTGCTCGACCTTGCCGACCAGGTCGGCGCCGACGTCGGCGGCCTTGGTGAAGATGCCGCCGCCGACCCGCATGAACATGGCGAGCAGCGCTGCGCCGAAGCCGAAGCCCTCGAGCACGTCGGGGGCCTCGTCCTGGAAGAACAGGACGACGAGGCTCGCGCCGAGCAGGCCGAGTCCGACGGTCAGCATGCCGACCATGGCACCGGTGCGCAGACCGATGTTCATGGCCCGCTCGCGGCCCTCGGAGTTGGCGGCCGCGGCCACGCGCAGGTTGGCGCGGACGGCCAGGGACATGCCCAGGTACCCGACCGCGGCCGAGAAGCCGGCACCCACGAGGAAGAAGACGGACCGGAAGACCCGGACGACCCCCTCGTCGGCCGGCAGGGCCAGCAGTGCGAAGAACGCGACCGCGGCGAAGATCGCCAGGGTGCGGAACTGGCGCTGCAGGTAGGCGTCGGCGCCTTCCTGCACCGCCAGCGCGATGTTCTTCATGTTGTCGGTGCCTTCGCCGGCCGACATGACTTCCTTGCGGAAGACAGCCGCCATCGCCAGCGCGCCGAGCGCGATCAGGGCGACGACGAGAACCAGGACGAGGTTGCCGTCCTTCAGTTCGACGACGAGGGGGCTGGCTACAGCGGGAATGATCCCGGCCATGCGTTTCCTCCATGCAGATCAGGGATGAGCTGAGAACGCCGCGCCGGCGGTCCCCCAGACGGGTGAACAGGGCGCGGAACGTGCCGGAGTCTACGCATGCGCGCGCGTGCGCCCGCACCCGGTGTGACCTGGAGCACGCGGGGGTGAGGAGCGGCTGGGATCAGCGCGCGGCGAGGGCCCCGTCGGCGGAGTCGTGGATGACGAACACCTTGGCCAGCCCGGTGATGCGGAAGATCTTGAGCAGGCGGTCCTGCGTGCAGATCAGCTCGAGGGAGCCGTCGTGGGCGCGGACCTTCTTGAGCCCGCCGACCAGGACCCCGAGACCGGTCGAGTCGAGGAACTCGACGGCCTCCATGTCGATGACGATCGTGTAGACCCCGTCGGCCACCAGCCCGGTGATGCGGTCGCGCAGCTTGGGTGCCGTGTAGACGTCGATCTCCCCGCCCACCGCGACGATGGTGGTGCCGTCGACCTCTCGGGTCGAAAGAGTCAGATCCACGAGCGTGCTCCCTGTCGTCGCAGAGCCCCGCGGCCCCGCCGAGACTATGTAACCACGCGTGCGCGGAGCCCGGGAAAGGCTCGGCACAGGTTCACCCCTCCGGCACGGCCCTGCCGGGCGACCGCACCGGGCGCTAGTGTCCCCTCATGGTGCTCCTGGGACTGATTCTCATCGCCGCGGGCGGACTGGCCATCGTCGCCGCCGTCCTCACCGTCGAGCTCAGCGACGGCAAGATCGAGTACCTCGGTCAGGACCTCAGTGCCCTGGCGCTCTTCCTCCTCGGCGTCGGTGCCGGCGTCGCCGTCCTCTGGGGGTTCTCCCTCGTCAAGTGGGGCACCAAGCGCGGCTGGGCGCGGCGCAAGGAGCAGAAGAAGATGGAGGAGCTGTCCGAGAAGCTCGGCCGGGTCGAGGGTCGCGACGACCACGACATCGACGACCACGCCGAGCGGGACCGCCCGACCCTCTAGCCGCTAGCCCGGTCCCGCCCTCGCCTCCGCGACGAGGTCGCTCGTCTGGCCGAGCCAGTGCGGGCCCGGCACGGTGACCGTCACCCGCACGGTCCGCCCGGCGACGACGCAGCCGGTCAGCGTCGCGTCGTTCGCCGCGGCCACCCTCGACGCCGCCGCGCACTCGTCACCGACGGCTCCCGCCCCGGCCAGGGCCGCCAGGTCGGCGGCCGACTGGGCCGCCCGGTGGGCACGGACGATGGCGCCGACCACGCCCAGGGCCGCGCCGACGAGCAGCAGGACGCCGAGGAAGGCGACGGCCAGCACGGTCGCCGCGCCGCGCTCGTCCCTCACGGCGGCGCCTCCGACTCGTCGGCCGCCACCGCCTCGGCGTGCACCCGGGCCGCCGGGAGGTGCGCGAACAGCCCGCCCGGCCCGGCGACCGCGCCCGTCACGGTGACCCGGACCTCGCCGCCGCCGCGGCTCACGGTCACCGTGCTGCCCGGCGGGGCGACGCGCTGACCTCGGGCGACGGCGTCCTCCGTCGCGTCACCCCGCGCCACGGCCCGCGCGGTCTCGCGCGCCGCGTCGACGGTGCGCACCTGAGCCGCACCGACCGCGAGCAGCCAGACCAGCCCCAGGGTGACGGCGACGAGGAGCGGCAGCACCAGGGCCAGCTCGGCCGTCACCGCACCGCGCTGGCCCCGGCCTGCGCGCGGGCTCATCCGATGCCGAGCAGCCCGAGCACGTGGTCGAACAGCGTCTTCAGCAGCCGGTCGCCGAACCCACCGGTGAGCAGCGTGTAGAGCAGGCCGGCCAGTCCCGCGCCCGCGGCGGTGCCGACGGCGTACTCGGCGGTGGTGATCCCGTCCTCGGGACGTCGGCTGGCGAAACGGGTGTGCATGGGCTCCTCCTGTCGTGGCGGCCGCGGGGTGCGACCGGTCCTCACGACTCTCGGCGGGACCGGCCCCCGCCGGCCGGGCCCGGCAGTGAACCTGTGGACGGTGGCCGGCCGCGCGCCGCTGGGGACGGGTGCTGGCCGCCCTAGAGGCCCAGGGTGCCGAGCATCCCGGCCACCACCGGCACGATCCCGAGCAGCACGAAGGACGGGAGCAGGCACAGCCCGAGAGGGAGAGCGGCCTTGACGCCGACGGCGCGGGCCCGGTCCTCGACCGTCCCCCGGGCGTCCTCGGCGAGGGACTCGGCCAGCCGCTCGACGGACACCGCGACGGAGCCGCCCGTGGTGCGCGTCCGCTCCAGGGTCCGTCCGAGCGGGGCGATCGCGGGGTCCGCGGCGAGGTCCGCCCACACCGCCTGGGGGTCCAGGCCCAGGCGCAGCCGGGGGACCACGGCGGCGAGTCGGTCGCTCGCCGGCCCGGGCAGCGCGTCGGCGACGAGCTCCAGCGCATCGACGGGTGCCTGGCCCGCCCGGAGCGCGTCGGCCAGCAGCCCGACGACGTGGGGGAGCTCGCGACGGGCGGCCTCGCGGGCGCGCCGTTCCGCCGGGCTCTCGCTGCGGCCGATGATCGTCCAGATCGCTGCTGACGCCAGGACGCCGGCGACCCAGCCGACGGGTGGTGACACGACCACGACCGCCGCGAGCCCGGCCAGCGCTGACCACAGCGGACGGCGGCGGCGCATCCATCCGTCGTCGCGCGGCCGGCCCACCCGGGTCGGCACCCGTGGACGTGAGCCGCCGGGTCGGAAGCCGCACGCCACGGCGGCGCCGAGGCAGGCGGCGACCACCAGGGCGGTCACGTGCGCCCGTCGACGTCGCGGGCGATCGCCTCGATCCACCAGAGCCCGGCCAGGCCGATGCCGGCACCGCCCGCGAGGCACGCCCAGCCGAGCGGCGAGCCGAGGAGGAAGCCGAGCGGCGAGCCGCCGGCGCTCGAGCCCATGGCCCACGCCAGCACCGGCAGCCCGGCCACGAGCCGCGCCGTCGCGCGCGCGGAGGCGAGCTCGCCCTCGACCACGCGCCGGGTCCGCCGGGCGGCGACCAGCTCCTCCGCGACCCGCTGCACCGAGGCGGCGAGGCCCTGGCCGGTGCGGTGCGAGACCTGCCAGGCGCCGCGCGAGCAGGCGCAGGTCGGAGGCGCCCGCCCGGTCCCCGGCGATCGCACGGAACGCCGCCGGCACGTCCGAGCCGACGCGGAAGGCGGCGGCGACGGGGGCCAGCACGGACCAGGACGCGGCCGCCTGGTCGAGGGCGTCGCCGGGAGGCCGGCCGGACCGCAGGTCGGCCGCGAGCTGCTCGCACGTCTCGCGCACGCGCTCGGCGTCCTCCTGCTCCTCCTGCCGTCGCCGTCTCCGCTGCCACAGGGCCCAGCCCGCCCAGCCCGCGACCGCAGCCACCGCGACGGGGACGACGCGGTCGCGCCCAGCGACGAGCAGGACCGTCGTCACCCCGGCGAGCGCCGCGACGGCCGGGACCCCTCGTCGACGGCGGGATGACGCGCTCGCCACCGGCGCCGTCCAGACGAGCACGGCGGCGACCAGCGCCAGGGCCGCGATCACCGGTCCGCCCGGGCCAGCCGGGCGGCGAGGCGCTCGGCCCCGGGCCCCTCGTGCAGGGTGCCGTCCGCGGACGAGGTGACCGCCGTGGCCATCGCCACCAGGCCGGCGCCGTCGCGGACGGGGACGGCGACCTCCTCCAGCCGCCGGAGACCGTCGCGGCCGCGGTGCAGGTGGACCACGGCGTCCACGCCGGACGCGAGCTGGCTGTGCACCGCGGCCCGGCCCAGGCCGGCGGCCAGGGCCAGTGCCTCGACCCGGGCGGGCACGTCGGCCGCCGAGTTGGCGTGCAGCGTGCCGCAGCCGCCCTCGTGGCCGGTGTTGAGGGCCGCCAGCAGGTCGACGACCTCGCCGCCGCGGACCTCGCCGACGACGAGGCGGTCGGGCCGCATCCGGAGCGCCTGCCGGACGAGGGTGCGCAGGTCGACCGCGCCCTCGCCCTCGATGTTGGCGGGACGGCCCTCGAGGCCGACCACGTGGGGATGGTCGGGCCGCAGCTCCGCGGCGTCCTCCACCAGGACCACCCGCTCGGCCGGGTCGACCAGGGAGAGCAGCGACGAGAGGAGCGTCGTCTTGCCGCTGCCCGTGCCGCCGCTGACCAGGAAGGACAGGCGGGCCGCGACGAGGCGGCGCACCAGGTCGGCCGAAGCGGCGGTGAGCGTCCCGGCCGCGACCAGCTCGGTCGAGGGTGAACACGGTCGTGGGCGGGACCCGCAGCGAGACCAGCGTGCCGGGCCGTGCCACCGGGGCGAGGACGGCGTGCAGCCGGGTCCCGTCGGGGAGCCTGAGGTCGACGCACGGCGCCGCGTCGTCGAGCCGCCGGCCGCCGAGCGCGGCCAGGCGCTGGGCCAGGCGGCGCACGGCGTCGTCGTCCGGGAACCGGACCGGGACGGGTTCGAGCCCGTCGCCGCGGTCGACGTAGACGGCGTCGGGTCCGTTGACGAGGACGTCGGTGACGCCGGGCTCTCGGAGGAGCGGCTCCAGCGGACCCGCGCCCACGACGTCGCGCCGGAGCGCCTCGTAGACCGCCAGCACGGTGGCGTCGCCGACCGGCCGGCCGGACTCGCGGAGCACCTCCGCGACCCGGTGCGGAGTCAGCTCGCCCGGCGACCGGGCGAGCCGGTCGCGGACCTCCTCGACCAGCACCTCGGTGGTCATGCGGCGCCCTCCTCGAGCACGCGGGCGGCCGCGCGGGCGAGCGGTCCCCGGCTGCCCCGCACCGGTCCCAGCCCGAGGTCGACCGACTCGACCAGGCCCCGCTGGTCGGCCATGCCGGCCAGCAGCGGCAGGCCGGTCAGCTCGGCGAGGTCCTCGTGGTCGACGCCGCGTCCGCGCACGACCAGGCCGAGCCGGCCGGTGTCGGGGAAGCGGCCGACCACCGCGGGCCGCGGCGGCGACCGACGAGACGGTGGCCCGCACGACCACGGCCACGAGGTCGCAGCGCAGCACCAGCTCCTCGGCGACGGACGCGGTGGAGCGCGGCAGGTCCACCACGACGACGTCGTGCCCGCGCCGCGCCGCCGACAGCGCCTCGCGCAGGGTCGCGGCGGGCACGCCGGAGCTCGACCCGGCGGTCCACGTCAGCACCCCCAGTCCGTCGCGCGACGGCAGGGCCTCGCGGAACGACCGGGCGCCGACGCGTCCGGTGCTCAGGGCGAGGTCGTCCCAGCGGACACCGGGGACGTCGTCGAGGCCGAGCACGCGGTCGGCGCCGGGGCCGAGCGGGTCGGTGTCGACGACAGCCGTCGGTCCGGCCCGGGCGGCCACCTGGCCGAGGGCGCACGCGAACGTGGTCGCCCCGGCGCCGCCGGAGCCGCCGAGGACGCCGATCAGCCGGCCTGGCCCGGACCGCTCGTCGCCCAGGTCGGCCATCAGCCCGGAGAGCCGGCCGGCGCCCGCGGGGAGCTCGACCACCTGCTCGGCGCCGACGGCGAGGGCCAGCCGGAACGCGTCGCCGTCGCCGGTGCCCGCCACCACGACGAGCACGTGGGGCCGCCGCGGCGGCGCGAGCCCGGCGAGCTCTTCGGCGAGGTCCGTGCCGACCAGCACCAGGTCCGCCGGCGTCCAGCCGCGCAGGGCCGCCCCGGCCTCTCCCGCAGCGGTCACGGCGGCACCGGCGGCCGCGGCCAGCCGGCCCAGCTCGTCGAGCAGGACGCCGTCGCGGGTCACGAGCGAGGACGGAGGTCATGGACCGAGCGTGCGTGCGTCCGCCGCGGTCGGGTCGCCGGCGACGTTCCTCCTGTGGAGGACCCGTTCCGCCTGCCGCCTGTGGACGAGCCGTCGACTCACTACGATGGAGCCATGGCCGCGACGGGGGAGACCGCGCCGCCACAGCGCCGTACCGCGGCGTTCTTCGACCTCGACAAGACGATCATCGCCAAGTCGAGCACCATGGCGTTCAGCAAGCCGTTCCAGGCCGGCGGCCTCATCTCCCGGCGGGCGGTGCTGCGCTCGACGTACGCGCAGTTCGTCTACGTCCTCGGGGGTGCCGACCACGACCAGATGGAGAAGATGCGGGCGTTCATGTCGACGCTCGTCGCGGGCTGGGACGTCGCCACGGTCCGCGAGATCGTCGCCGACACCCTGCACAACATCGTGGACCCGCTGGTCTACGACGAGGCGGTGAACCTGATCGAGGAGCACAAGGCCGCCGGCCGGGACGTCGTCATCGTCTCGACCAGCGGCACCGAGGTCGTCGAGCCGATCGGCGCGATGCTCGGCGCCGACATCGTGGTCGCCTCCCGGCTCGAGGTGGTCGACGGCAAGTACACCGGCGAGATCGAGTACTACGCGTACGCCGACGAGAAGGCCCGCGCGATCCTCGAGCTCGCCGAGCTCCGCGGGTACGACCTCGCGGACTGCTTCGGCTACAGCGACTCCGTCACCGACGTGCCGATGCTCGAGGCGGTCGGGCACGCGTACGCCGTGAACCCGGACAAGGAGCTGCGCCGGGCCGCGGTCGCCAACGACTGGCCGGTCCTGGTGTTCACCAAACCGGTCGCCCTGCGCAGCCGGGTGTCGCTGCCGCCGGCCAGGCAGACGATCGCGGCGCTCGCCGTCGGCGGCGTGCTGGCGGTCGGCGGCGTGATGTGGGCCAACGCCCGGAAGAAGCGGCTCGGGGCCTAGACGCCCTCCACGTGCAGGTGGCACCCGAGTTCTCCAGGACCTCGAGTGCCACCGCTGACACGTGAGTCGTGGGCTACCAGGCGTGCAACATCTAACTGCTGCCCCGGACAGATTCCGGTGTGCAAGCGACCTCTTCGAGAGGTAGATCGCCGCGTGGGTACCCGACTCGCGTGTTGCTCGTGAAGTTGTGTTGCCTCATGTCTACGCCGGTTCCGGGCGCCAGACAAGGCCTTGAAATCCAGGGTCGATGAGAGGACTGTGAGCAGTGGGTGCGGCCTCCACGAGGCCGCATCAGCCATGTCCGGAGGGGTCTCTCAGGCGTCCTTGAGCGGGCTCGCCTCGGCCCCGGCGGCGTACGCCTCGGCGGTGTAGAGCAGCCACGCGTGCACCCCCGACGGGCCCCCCGAGCGGTACGCCGCGAGGTTCGACTCGTACGCCGCGCGGTTGGCCAGGTGGCCCGCCTCGGGCACGACCAGCGACTTCTCGTCGACCCCCCGCGACACCAGCACGAGCCTCTCGACCGCGCGCGCGACGACCCCGTTGTGCGAGGCGAACGGCGCCGCGTCGGCGAGCTCCGCGTGGGCCACCGCGGCCACGAGCATGGCCGGCAGGTCGCGGTCCGCGGCGAGCACCTCGGCCACCGCGCGCAGCCTGGTGGCCGAGTCGGCGTCCCGCGGCCTGCCCAGCTGGTCGTCGCTCAGGGATCTCGCGGCGGCGACCGTGTGCAGCCGCGCCAGCACCTGGAGCGGCGAGCGCGACAGGGTCGGCGCCCACGAGAGCAGCTCGGCCGAGACGCGGACCGCGTCCTGGGCGACCTCGTCGGCGACCCCGGTCCGCACCTCGTCGAGCGAGGACGCGGAGCCCTCGAGCACCGCCGACGCGTGGGCGCCGCGGAGCAGCGACTCGGCGGTCGTCTCCGGCGCCGTCCTCCTCAGGCCGCGGTCGCGGAGCATCGCGTCGATGCCGTCCCGCGCGGCGGCGTACGCCGAGGGCACGCCCTCGAGGGTCGCCAGCGCATTGAGCGAGGACACCACGGTCGAGGTCACCGCCCCACGCTAGTGGGGCACGTACGCTCGACTGCGATGACCAGCGATGCCCCGGATCCCGCCCGTTCCTTCGGCGGTGTGGTCGACGCCTACGACCGCGGCCGCCCGACGTACCCCCGCGAGGCCGCCGCCTGGCTGACCTCCGACCAGCCGCTGACGGTGCTCGAGCTCGGCGCCGGCACCGGCAAGCTCACCGAGCAGCTGGTCGCCCTCGGGCACGACGTGCACGCGACCGACCCGGACGCCGCGATGCTCGCCAAGCTCCAGGAGCGGCTGCCCGACGTCCGGACCTCGCAGGCGTCCGCCGAGGAGATCCCCGCCGGCGACCGGTCGTACGACGTGGTCGTCTCGGCCCAGGCCTTCCACTGGTTCGACCACGACCGCGCGCTGCCCGAGATCGCCCGGGTCCTCACGACCGGCGGCGTGCTCTCGCTCGTGTGGAACCAGCGCGACGAGCGGGTCCCGTGGGTGCGCCGGCTGGGCGCGATCATCGGCACCCAGGAGCAGCTGCGCGAGCCCGCCGCGGTCCTCGACCTGAGCAAGCTGTTCGGCGATGTCGAGGAGGCCGAGTTCAAGTCGCGCCAGCTCGTCGACAAGGTCACGATCAAGGACCTCGTGCTGTCCCGCTCCAACATCGCGACGCTCCCGCCCGCCGACCGCGAGGCGAAGCTCGACGAGGTCGCCGCGTTCTACGAGGAGTACGGCCGCGGGATGGACGGCATGCAGCTGCCCTACATCGCCCGCTGCTTCCGGTCGCGGGTCCTGGACCGCCCGGCGTCGTACTCGGGCACGACCGAGACCTCCTCCGTCACCGACGAGACCCAGCCGGTCCAGCTGTCCGACGGGTCGCAGACCGACATGCTGCTCATCGACTTCAAGTAGCAACCGCTGCCGGTTGGGGTACCGGCAGCCGCATGTTCGACCAGTTCCAGCAGGACCTCCGCCCGGTCGGCGACTCGCTGGCCCTCAGCGCCCTGTGCGGTGCGCTGCCCCTCATCACCCTCTTCGTGCTGCTCGGCGGGCTCAGGCTCAAGGCCTGGGTGGCCGGGCTGATCTCGCTCGCCGTCGCGCTCGTCGTGGCGGTCGCGCTCTTCGAGATGCCCGCCGGGACGGCGCTGCTCGCGGGCTCCGAGGGTGCCGCCTTCGGCTTCTTCCCGATCCTCTGGATCGTCGTCAACGCGATCTGGGTCTACAACCTGACGGTCGCGTCGGGGCACTTCGACGTGCTGCGCCGCTCGTTCGAGAAGGTCAGCCCCGACCAGCGGGTGCAGGCGATCATCATCGCGTTCTGCTTCGGCGCCCTCCTCGAGGCGCTGGCCGGCTTCGGCACCCCGGTCGCGATCACCGTCGTGATGCTGATGGCGCTCGGGTTCGAGCCCATGAAGGCCGCGGTCGTCGCGCTCGTCGCCAACACCGCGCCCGTCGCCTTCGGTGCGCTGGCCACGCCGATCGTCACGCTCGGCACGGTGACGGCGGGTGCCGCCGACGACCCGGGCCTGAACACCGAGACCCTCGGCGCCATGGTCGGCCGGCAGACGCCGCTGCTGGCCCTGGTCGTCCCGCTGATCCTGGTCTACATCGTCGACGGCCGGCGCGGGTTGCGGAACGCCTGGCTCCCCGCCCTCGTGTGCGGCGCCGTGTTCGCCGTGGCCCAGTTCGTCGCCGCCAACTACATCTCGGTCCCGCTGACCGACATCATCGCGTCGCTCGCGGCCGCGGGCGCGGTCGTGCTGCTCGTCCGCGTCTGGCAGCCGGCGGAGGTGCTGACGGCCACCGCGGCGGACGTCAGGGAGAAGGTCCCCGCCGGCGGCGGGTCCGGTGCCGGCACCGGTGCTGACGACCTGAGCAGCCCCGACCACGTGGACACCCGCGCGGACGTGGCCCGGGCCTATGCGCCGTACCTCGTGATCATCGCGATCTTCTCGGTCACCAACATCACGGCTGTGAAGGAGCGGCTGGCCGAGGAGCCGTGGACCAAGCTGTTCGCCTGGCCCGGCCTCGACGTCCTCAACACCCAGGGCGAGCCGGTCGCGACCACCGACTTCAACCTCAACTGGCTGCCGGCCGCCGGGACGCTGATGATCCTGGCCGGCATCATCACCGCGCTGATCCTCAAGGTCTCCGCGGGCACGGCCCTGCGCGCGTACGGCAGGACCTACGTCGAGCTGCGGTCGGCGATCGTGACGGTGATGGCGGTGCTCGCTCTCGCGTACGTCATGAACCTCTCCGGGCAGACCGGGTCGCTGGGCGCGTGGCTGGCCGGGGCTGGGAGCGCGTTCGCGATCCTGTCGCCGATCCTGGGCTGGCTCGGCGTCGCCGTGACGGGCTCGGACACGTCGGCCAACGCGCTGTTCGGGGCGCTGCAGGTGCAGACCGCGGCACAGGCGGGCCTGGACCCGGTGCTGATGGCCGGCTCGAACTCGTCCGGTGGCGTGCTGGGCAAGATGGTCAGCCCCCAGAACCTCGCGATCGCCGCTGCGGCCGTCGGCCTGGCCGGCAAGGAGGGCGACATCTTCCGGAAGGTCGTCGGCTGGAGCCTGCTGCTGCTCGCGCTCATGTGCGTGATCGTCGGCCTGCAGTCGACCAGCGTGCTCGGCTGGATGGTCCCGTAGGCGGAGTGCCTGGGGCACCATGTGCCCGTGGCCCGCGCTTGGAGACGCACGCACCTCGGCACGGACGCCGACCGTGCGGCGTTCCGGACCCTGCACTCGGCCTCGCTCGCCAGCCCGGCCCTGCGCGCCGGTCTCACCACGGACAGCGCATCCCGCGCGATCAAGCACCTCCGCGCCCTGCTCGGCAGCCCGGCCCTCGCGCTCACGGACACGCACGCGCTGCTGGCCTGGGACGGCGACGGCGAGCACCACGGCCCGCAGGCCGACCGGCTGGCGCGCGAGGCGGTCGACCGCGGCGCCACCCGGGTGTTCGGCCGCGCCGACCTGCCGTGCGACGAGACCGGCTGCCCGGTGCGCACCGCCGTGGTCACCCCGCTGGTCGCCGACGAGCGGATCGTCGGGACCCTCCAGGTGTTCTCGCCGCACCAGACCGCGGGACTGGCGCGTGCCGCCGACGAGGTGGCGCGGTGGGTCTCCGGCCAGCTCGACCTGGCCGAGCTCGACGCCAGCCGCACCCGGGCGATGGAGGCCGAGGTCCGCGCGCTGCGCGCGCAGATCAGCCCGCACTTCATCTACAACTCGCTCGGCGCGATCGCGAGCTTCGTCCGCACCGACCCGGACCGCGCCCGGGACCTGCTGCTGGAGTTCGCGGACTTCACCCGCTACTCGTTCCGCAGCCACGGGGACTACACGACGCTCGCCGAGGAGCTCCGGTCCGTGGAGCGCTACCTGTTGCTCGAGCAGGCGAGGTTCGGCGACCGTCTCCAGGTGACCCTGCGGATCGCCCCCGAGGTGCTGCCGGTGGCGGTGCCGTTCCTCTGCGTCCAGCCGCTGGTCGAGAACGCGGTGCGGCACGGCCTCGCCGGGTCGGAGCGGACCGGCCACATCGTCATCACCGCCCAGGACCGCGGGCAGGAGTGCCTGATCGAGGTCGAGGACGACGGCGTCGGCGAGGACCCCGAGAAGGTCCGACGGGCCCTGGCCGGCGACACCGACTCCGACTCGGTCGGACTCGGCAACGTCGACAGCCGGCTGCGCAACGCGTACGGCGACGACTACGGCCTGGTCGTGGAGACCGCTCCGGGCGCCGGTACCAAGGTCATCGTGCGGGTGCCCAAGTTCGCCCCCGGGGTCCACGCGTGAGCGCCCTCCGCGTCCTGGTCGTCGACGACGAGCGGCCGGCGCTCGACGAGCTCGCGTTCCTCCTGGGTCAGGACGACCGGGTCGGCGAGGTGCTCACCAGCGACTCGGCGACCCAGGGGCTGGTGACGCTCCAGTCCGAGGACGTGGACGCGGTCTTCCTCGACATCCAGATGCCGGGCCTCAGCGGGATCGAGCTCGCCCAGGTGCTCAGCCGCTTCCGCCGGCCGCCGGCGATCGTGTTCGTCACGGCCCACGAGGAGCACGCCGTGGACGCGTTCGAGGTGCGCGCCGTCGACTACGTGCTGAAGCCGGTGCGCGCGGACCGGCTCGCGGAGGCGATCCGCCGGGTCGTCGACGACGGCGACCACGCCCCGGCCAACCACGACCTCGAGGTGCCGGTCGAGCTCGGCGGGGTGACCCGCTTCGTACGGCGCTCCGAGGTGACGTACGTCGAGGCGCAGGGTGACTACGCGCGGCTGCACACCGCCAGCGCGTCCCACCTGCTGCGGGTGCCGCTGACCCAGCTCGAGTCGGAGTGGGCGAGCGCCGGCTTCGTCCGCATCCACCGCTCGCACCTCGTCGCCCTCGCGCACGTCGCGGAGCTCCGGATGGACGGCGGCCGCTGCTCGGTCCGGCTGAGCGACGGCACCGAGCTCGGCGTGAGCCGCCGGCAGACGCGCGAGCTGCGCGACCTCTACCTGCGCCGCGGGGAACAGTGAGCGACCAGCCGCAACGGGTCCGCGTCACCGGGCCGCCGCGCCGGCGGCAGGCTCCCCAGCGCCCGGTCGACATCGACGCCGAGTCGCCGCTGAGCGAGGTGTACCTCGACTCGCTGCTGGCCGCGCAGCTGCGCCTGGCTGGGCGGATCCTCCTCGTGCTGGTGCTCACCGTCGGGTCCCTGCCCCTGGTCTTCCTGGTCGTCCCGGACCTCGCCGCGGTCACGCCGTTCGGGCTGCCGCTGTCGTGGCTGCTGCTCGGCGTCGGCGTCTACCCGGTCCTGGTGCTGCTCGGCTGGCGGTTCGTCGTCCGCGCCGAGCGCAACGAGCGCGACTTCGTCGACCTGACCAGAGGGTCGCGGTGAAGGGGGAGTGAACCTCGACGCGGCACCCGGCGTCATCGCGGTCAGCGTCGTCGCGGTCGCCACCCTCGTCATCGGCTCGTGGGGCCTCAAGCTCAGCCGCACGACCAGCGACTTCTTCGTCGCCTCCCGCAGCGTGAACCCGCGCCTCAACGCCAGCGCGATCGGCGGCGAGTACCTCTCGGCCGCCTCCTTCCTCGGCGTCGCGGGGCTGCTGCTCACCTTCGGCGCGGAGATGCTCTGGTACCCGATCGGCTGGACCGCGGGGTACCTCGTGCTGCTCGCCCTCGTCGCGGCGCCGCTGCGTCGGTCGGGTGCCTACACGCTGCCCGACTTCGCCGAGGCCCGGCTCGGCTCGAGGGGCGCGCGGGCCGCGTGCTCCCTGCTGGTCGTCGCGATCGCGTGGCTCTACCTGTTCCCGCAGTTCCAGGGCGCCGGCCTGACGCTCCGGTCCGCGGTCGGCGCACCCGTCTGGGTCGGGCCGGTCGTCGTCGCTCTCGTCGTGCTCGCCAACATCGGCTCCGGCGGGATGCGCAGCATCACGTTCGTCCAGGCCTTCCAGTACTGGCTGAAGCTGACCGCGCTCCTGCTCCCCGCGGCGATCCTGCTCGCCGTGTGGGCCGGGGACGGCGCACCCGGCGCGACCGGCGCGGCGACCGACCTCGCGGAGTGGTCGCGACCGCTCGCGGCCGACGGCGGCGGCCGCGGTCTCTACCTGACGTACTCGCTGATCGTGGCGACCTTCCTCGGCACCATGGGCCTGCCCCACGTCGTGGTCCGCTTCTACACGAACCCCGACGGACCGGCCGCCCGGCGGACGACGCTCGTCGTCCTCGGCCTGCTCGGCATCTTCTACGTGCTCCCGCCGGTGTACGGCGCGCTCGGCCGCGTCTACGCCGACGAGCTGGCCAGGTCGGGACGGTCGGACGCGCTCGTGCTCGAGCTGCCGCGGCTGATGGTCGGGGGCGCCCTCGGCGACGTGCTGACCGGCCTCGTCACCGCCGGCGCGTTCGCCGCGTTCCTCTCGACGTCGTCGGGCCTCTCGATCGCGGTGGCCGGCGTGATCGGCCAGGACGTGTTCGGCAAGCGGCTGTCGGGCGTCGCGGGCTTCCGGCTGGGTGCGGTCGTCGCCGTCGTCGTCCCGCTGTTCGTCGCCCTCGCGCTGCCCAACGTCGGGGTGGCCCGGGCGGTCGGCCTGGCGTTCGCCGTCGCCGCGTCGACGTTCTGCCCGATGCTCGTCCTCGGGATCTGGTGGCGCCGGCTCACCGACGTCGGCGCGATGGCCGGGTTGGCCGCCGGCTTCCTGGGGTCGGGCAGCGCCGTCGTGTGGGCCCTGACCTCCCGGCCGACGGACGGCTGGGCGGTCCTGCTCGAGCAGCCGGCGGCCTGGTCCGTCCCGCTCGCGTTCGTGACGATGGTCGCGGTCAGCCTCGCGACTCCGCAGCGGGTGCCGGCCCACACCCGCCGCTTCCTGGCCCGGCTGCACGCCCCGGAGAGCCTCGCTCTCGACCGTTCGTCGCTCTGAACCGACCGCTCACCGATCTCCGCGCCCCACTCGCCGACCGCGCGAACCGAGGGTGGTCACCGCCCGGGCGACCGTCCCTAACGTGACGGCCACCACACCGTCGGGGGGTGCCGACGGGACGAACGAGAGGTCTCGGCCATGACCAGCACCGAACCGGATCGGGCCAAGCGGCACGATCCCGTCTACGACCGGCTCCACGAGTCCGCGGACTTCGTCGAGCTCCGCAAGCGCTACCGCGGCTTCGTCATCCCGGCGACCGTCGCGTTCCTCGCCTGGTACCTGCTCTACGTCGTGATGAGCAACTGGGCCACCGGCTTCATGGACACGAAGGTCGTCGGCAACGTCAACGTCGCGCTGGTCTTCGGCATCCTCCAGTTCGTGACGACGTTCGTCCTCGCGTACCTCTACAGCCGGTTCTCGACCGCACGGCTCGACCCGCTCGCCTCGAAGCTCGACGCGGAGTACGAGCAGGGTCGCGACATGAGCCGGGGGGCCTGACATGGATCACCAAGCCCTCACGACGGTCCTCTTCCTCAGCGTCGTCGCGGTCACCGTCGGCATCACGATCTGGGCCAGCCGCCAGACTGCGGGCGCCGCGGACTTCTACGCCGGCGGCCGCGGCTTCACCGGCTTCCAGAACGGTCTCGCCATCGGCGGCGACTACATGTCGGCCGCGTCGTTCCTCGGCATCTCCGGCGCCATCGCGCTCAGTGGGTACGACGGCTTCCTCTACTCCATCGGGTTCCTGGTGGCCTGGCTCGTCGCGCTGCTGCTCGTCGCCGAGATGCTCCGCAACGCCGGCCGCTACACGATGGCCGACCAGCTCGCGTACCGGATGCGCCAGCGGCCGGTCCGCATGGCGGCGGCGTCGTCGACGGTCGTCGTCTCGATCTTCTACCTGCTCGCCCAGATGGTCGGCGCCGGTGCGCTCGTCTCGCTGCTCCTCGACGTCGAGGGCGACGCGGCCAAGAACATCACCATCCTCTGCGTCGGCGCGCTGATGATCTTCTACGTCACCGTCGGCGGCATGAAGGGCACCACCTGGGTGCAGATCGTCAAGGCCGGCCTGCTGATGATCGGCTCGGCGCTGATCGTGGTGCTGGTGCTCGCCAAGTTCAACTTCAACATCTCGGACCTGCTCGGCACCGCCGCCTCCAACAGCGGCAAGGGCGGGGCGTTCCTGGAGCCGGGCCTCAAGTACGGCCTCTCGGGCACCAGCAAGATCGACTTCCTCAGCCTCGGTCTCGCCCTCGTGCTCGGCACTGCCGGTCTGCCGCACATCCTGATCCGCTTCTACACCGTGCCGACGGCGCGGGACGCCCGGAAGTCGGTGCTGTGGGCGATCGGCCTGATCGGCACCTTCTACCTGTTCACGCTGGTCCTCGGCTTCGGTGCCGCGGCCCTGCTCAGCGAGAGCAAGTACGCCGAGGTCGCCGCGTCCGGCGGCAACCTGGCCTCGCCGCTGCTGGCCGAGGCCGTCGGTGGTGGAGCCGGGTCGACCGGAGGCGCCGTGCTCCTGGCGGTGATCGCGGCCGTCGCGTTCGCGACGATCCTGGCCGTGGTCGCGGGCCTGACGCTGGCGTCGTCCACGTCGGTGGCGCACGACGTCTACAACAGCGTCATCAAGGGCGGGAAGGCCACCGAGAAGGACGAGCTCAAGGTCGCGAGGATCTCGGCGTTCGTCATCGGCGCCGTGGCGATCCTGCTGGCCATCCCGGCCAAGAACCTCAACGTCGCGTTCCTCGTGGCGCTGGCGTTCGCGGTCGCGGCGTCGGCGAACCTGCCGGCGATCGTCTACAACATGTTCTGGCGGGGCTTCAACACCCGGGGGGCGCTGTGGTCGATCTACGGCGGCCTGATCTCGTCGGTGGGCCTGGTGATCTTCAGCCCGGTCGTGTCCGGCAAGGGCGTCGACCCGACCGGCAAGAACCTGTCGCTGCTGCCGACCAGCATCGACATCTCGTGGTTCCCGCTCGAGAACCCGGGCATCGTGTCGATCCCGCTGGGCTTCCTGCTCGGCTACATCGGGTCGGTCACGAGCAAGGAGCCCGAGGCCGCGGACCGCTACACCGAGCTCGAGGTCCGGGCGCTCACCGGTGCCGGGTCGGAGAAGGCTGTGAGTCACTAGCAGCCACCAGCCCTCTCGGGGCTTGCCGGGGGGTTGCCGGGGGGCAACCCCCCGGCAACCCTGTCCGGTAGATGTTGTTGTCTTGAGATCCCCCGCTCGTCCGACCCCAGGAGTAGTCCGTGAGCACAGATTCATCCGGTGGGACCCTGTCGAACCTGTCGCGTGAGGAGCGCCGGTTCGAGCCGCCGGCCGAGCTGGCCGCGAACGCCAACCTCACGGAGGAGGCGTACGCCAGGGCCGAGGCGGACCCCGAGGCGTTCTGGGCCGAGCAGGCCGGGCGCCTCGACTGGGACCGGACGTGGGACCGCGTCCTCGACTGGGACGACCCGCCGTTCGCGAAGTGGTTCGTCGGTGGCCGGCTCAACGCGGCGTACAACTGCGTGGACCGGCACGTCGAGAACGGTCTGGGTGACCGGGTCGCCATCCACTGGGTGGGGGAGCCCGAGGACGACAAGCGCACGGTCACCTACGCCGAGCTCAAGGACGAGGTCTGCCGGGCGGCCAACGCGCTGACCGAGCTCGGGGTCGGGAAGGGCGACCGGGTCGCGATCTACATGCCGATGATCCTCGAGACGGTCGTCGCCATGCTGGCCTGCGCCCGCATCGGCGCACCGCACACGGTGGTGTTCGGCGGGTTCTCCTCCGACGCCCTGGCGAGCCGCATCGTGGACTGCGGCGTCAAGGTCGTCATCACCTCGGACGGTGGCTACCGGCGCGGCGCCGCGTCGGCGCTGAAGCCCGCCGTCGACGAGGCGCGCGGCAAGGTGAAGGAGCAGGGTGGCGAGGTCGAGAAGGTCCTCGTCGTCAAGCGGACCGGGCAGGACGTCGACTGGGACGAGGAGGTCGACGTGTGGTGGCACGACACCGTCGAGCAGGCGTCCACCGATCACGAGTGCGAGTTCTTCGACTCCGAGCACCCGCTCTACGTCATGTACACCTCCGGCTCGACCGGCAAGCCGAAGGGGATCCTGCACACGACCGGCGGCTACCTGACCGGTGCGGCGTACACGCACTGGGCGGTCTTCGACCTCAAGCCGGAGACCGACGTCTACTGGTGCACCGCCGACGTCGGCTGGGTCACCGGCCACAGCTACCTCGTCTACGGGCCGCTCGCCAACGGCACGACGCAGGTCCTCTACGAGGGCACGCCGGACAGCCCCGAGAAGGGCCGCTGGTGGAAGATCGTCCAGGACTACAAGGTCTCGATCTTCTACACCGCGCCGACCGCGATCCGCTCGTTCATGAAGCAGGGCCGGGAGATCCCGGACCGGTACGACCTGTCGTCGGTGCGGCTGCTCGGCTCGGTCGGTGAGCCGATCAACCCGGAGGCCTACATCTGGTACCGCGAGGTCATCGGCGGCGAGAAGGCCCCGGTCGTCGACACCTGGTGGCAGACCGAGACCGGCGCGATCATGATCAGCCCGCTGCCGGGCGTGACGGCCGGCAAGCCCGGGTCGGCGATGATCCCGATCCCCGGCGTCGCGGCCGACGTCGTGACCGAGGAGGGGGAGCCGGTGCCGAACGGCTCCGGCGGCTACCTCGTCCTCACCCGGCCGTGGCCCTCGATGCTGCGCACCCTCTGGGGCGACGACGAGCGCTTCAAGGAGACCTACTGGTCCAAGTACAAGAAGCAGGGCTGGTACTTCGCCGGCGACGGCGCGAAGAAGGACGAGGACGGCGACCTGTGGGTCCTCGGCCGCGTCGACGACGTCATGAACGTCTCCGGCCACCGGCTCTCCACGACCGAGATCGAGTCCGCGCTCGTCTCGCACCCCAAGGTCGCCGAGGCAGCGGTCGTCGGGGCCAAGGACGAGGACACCGGCCAGGCCGTGTGCGCCTTCGTGATCCTGCGCGACGAGGCCGGCGACGGCGGCGACGACATCGTCCAGGAGCTGCGCAAGCACGTCCGCACCCAGATCGGCCCGATCGCGACCCCGCGCCAGATCATGATCGTCCCCGAGCTCCCGAAGACCCGCTCGGGCAAGATCATGCGCCGGCTGCTCAAGGACGTCGCCGAGAACCGCGAGGTCGGCGACGTGACCACGCTCGCCGACAGCTCGGTGATGGACCTGATCTCGAAGGGGATCGACTCCGGGAAAGGTGAGGACTAGCTAGCGCGCAGCAACGGTCGCGACGGACTCGAGGCGGTCGATCATGGCGCGCTCCGCGCGCTCGTAGACGTCGGTGCGCCCCAGCAGTGAGCGCAGGTTGGCCGAGTCGAGGTAGGCGTCGAGGTCGAACGCGACCTGGGCGGCATCCACGCCCGGGTCGATCTCGCCGACGTCCTGCGCCTCCTTGATGGAGGAGGAGAGCAGGCCGAGCCACTCCTCGTCGACGACGGTGAGGGCGTCGCGCACGGCGCCCGGCCGCGCGGCGTACTCGTGGGACGCGCGCGCGAAGAAGCAGCCGCCGGGGAAGCGGCGGTCGCTGGAGTAGGTCATCCAGGCGTCGAGGAGGGCGCGCACCCGGCCGATGCCGGGGGGGTTCTGCAGCGCCGGCTCGACGACCGTCTTGGCGAAGATCGCCCGGGCGGCCCGGATGGTCGCGAGCTGGAGCTCCTCCTTGGAGCCGAAGGCGCCGATCAGGCCGCTCTTGCTGATCTCGAGGTCGGCGGCCAGCCGGCCGATGGAGAGCCCGTCCAGTCCCTCGATCGAGGCGATGTCGACCGCCCGGGCGAGCACGGCGCGGCGGGTCCGGTCGCCACGACGGATCCGGCCGTCGGTGGGCTCCTGCACGTCCTCGTCCTCCATGTCGCGACCAGCGTAGTTGCCGGGTCTGGTGTCGTGTCGAAACAAATAGTACGATCGTTCGTATTGTTTCTCAACCCGACCCGAGGAGAGCCCGATGACGCACAGCCAGGACCTCGTCCGCCCCACCACCCCGAGCGCGCCGGCCGGGCTCGCCGCCGGTCTCGGCTCCGCCCTCGACGGGCTCGCCCGGGTCTCGCCCCGGCTGGCGGGGCTCGCCGCCGTGGAGCTCTGGCGCCGCCCGGGCAGGCCCGCGCCCGTGCATCCCGACGAGCGGGCCGTCCTCGCGGACGCCAGGCTCGCGACCGTCGGGTCCGAGGGGAGCAGGGTGGTCACCTACGCCTGGGGCGACGGCGCCCGTCCGGTCCTCCTGGTCCACGGATGGGCGGCCCGGGCGTCGCGCTTCGCCGACCTGGTCGCCGCCCTGCTGGCCGAGGGCCTCAGCCCCGTGGCGTACGACGCGTGGGGCCACGGCGGCAGCCGCGGTCCGGTGCGCACGATCCTCGAGCACCAGCGCGTGATCGAGACGCTGGGCGAGCGGCACGGCCCGTTCGAGGCGGCGGTCGCCCACTCGTTCGGCGTGCCGGTCACCCTGTACGCCGCGCGGCACGGCCTCGCCGCCCGGCGGCTGGTGGTGATCAG
The DNA here is from genome assembly GCA_963815335.1 of uncultured Actinomycetota bacterium. GTDB lineage: Bacteria > Actinomycetota > Actinomycetes > Propionibacteriales > Nocardioidaceae > Nocardioides. The sequence continues at coordinate 37,913 of CAWFGL010000013.1, read as the reverse complement.
CGGGATGGCCGACTTCGGCTACCTGGTCGACACGTTCTGCGCCCAACTGGGTGCGGGTCCGGTCGTCAACCGCGAGCTGCGCCGGGCCATCGAGCGGCGCTGGTTCGACGGCGACACCGGCATCTGGGACCGGTTCTCGGTGCACCCGGCGCCGGGCCGGGAGCTGCTGGTCGTGCACGACGACGAGGACCGCGTCGTCGACCGCGCCCAGGCGGACCTGGTCGCCGCGGCCTACGGCTCCAGCGCCACGGTGCTGGGGACCAGCGGGCTCGGGCACGGGCGGATCCTGCGGGACCCGGACGTCGTCGCCGCGTCGGTCGGCTTCCTGGTCGGCGGGGCGTCGTGACCGCCGTCGCCTACCGGCCGGGCTCGGCGTGCGACCGGGCCGCGCTGGCACGACTCCTGTCGGGGCTGACCCCGGAGTCCTCGTACGCCCGGTTCCAGACCGCGATCGGGTCCGGCCCGCCGCCGTCCGTCGTCGACGCCCTCCTGCCCGACGGCGTGCGCGGCGGGACCGTCCTCGGCTGGGACGGCGACGAGCTGGTCGGCCACGGCGTGTGGGTGCGCCTCGGCCACTCGCGGTCGGCCGAGGTCGCGCTCGTCGTCGCCGACAGCCACCAGCGTCAGGGCGTCGGGACGGCCCTGGCCGATCTGCTGGTCGCCGCGGCCGGCCGTCGCGGCATCGAGACGGTCGAGGCGTTCAGCGAGTCCGGCAACCGCGCCGTCGCCCGGATGGTCGCGCGCCGGTCGCCGGGCGCCGTCCCGGTGCGCGAGGGATCGACGGTGACGTACTCGTTCCCCGTCCGGGGGCGGGTCCAGGCCGCCGGGTCCGCGGCGTAGCGGCAGTCAGGGCTGCCGGACCCCCTCGAGGTAGACGCTGACGATCGTCTCCTCACCGGGGTGGTGCTCCGGCTGCACCGGGGTGATCTGCGCCTGGAGGCAGGTCCAGGCCCCGTCGCGGAAGACGTAGGTGTCGGTGTACGTCGCGACGCGCTCGGTGGCGACGCCGTCCGCGACGGTCAGGAACCTGTTGGTCGACCGCACCAGCGCCACGTTGTCGACCAGGGTGATGTGCTCGTCGCGGGTGTCCCAGTAGGGGATGACGTCCGGCGCGAAGCCGGTGGCCCACTGGGTGAGGTACGCCGCCCGGTCGAGCTTCGCGCCGTTGCTCTGGATGGTCACGAAGTCGGGATGCAGCAGGGCGTCGTGCGAGCGGACGTCGTTCGTCACGAAGTTGTGGATGAAGCGGGCGTTGATCGCGCGCAGGTCGTCGAGCGCCTGTGGCGAGGCGAGGTAGTCGGCGTCGGACGGGCTCACGGGCTGCTCCAGGTCGTCAGGAGTCGGGATGCGGGCGCGACGACGCCATGCCCACACAGCGTCGCCGCGCCCCGCACCCCGGGATCAGGGCTTGGCACCCTCGACGGTGCCGGTCAGGACGTTCTTGTTGGTGGCGTCGAACTCGTAGACGCCGACGAACGCCGAGGACGGGTCGTTCTCGTCGTCGATCGGGCCGATGCCGGACGGGCCGGTGTACCGGATCTCGCTGCCGGACTCGAGCAGGGCGACACAGTCGGCGAAGGTGCTGCACTCCTCGCCGTCGGTGGCACCGGAGACGGCGGCGAAGTTCTTCTGCACCGTCGTGGAGTCGTTGTCGCCGCCCTTGATGGCCGCGAGGGCCGCGAGGATGGTGGCGTCGTACGACTCGGCCGCGTAGGCGTAGTCCGTGAGCGGGTCCCCCTGCGTGGCCTCGTGCCAGCCGGAGAGGAGCGTCTTCACGTCGTCGGCGGCGTCGGCGCCGGGGATGGTGCCCTGCGCGCCTTCCAGGGTGCCGGGGTCGAAGTCCTTGCTGTAGTCCGCGGTGTTGCCGTCGGAGTAGTAGGTCTTCGTCATGTCGAAGCCGGACTGGGCCAGCTCGGGGACGATCGACTTGGTCTCGTCGAAGGCCAGGATCACGATCGCGTCGGGCTGGGCCGCGGTGACGGCCTGGACCTCGGCGGAGAAGGTGGTCTGACCCGGGGAGAACTCCTCGCCGGCGTCCTTGCAGCCGTAGACGCACGAGCCGCCGGCACCTTCGATGGTCGCCTGGGTCGCGTCACGCAGGCCGGTGCCGTAGGTGTCGTTGAAGACCAGGAAGCCGACCTTGCTGAAGCCGTCGGAGGAGATCAGCGTGCCGAGCGCGGAGCCCTGGACGCCGTCCGGCGGTGCGGTGCGGAAGTAGTACGGCGAGTAGCCGGACAGGTCCACGGCGGTGTTGGCCGGGGAGACCTCGGTGATCTTGTTGTCGGCGAAGGTGTCCACGACGTTCAGCGTGACGCTGGACGAGGCGGCTCCGATGACGACCGAGGGCTTGCCGTTGACGATCTTCTTGGCCGAGCCGGTCGAGATCGACAGGTCGTTGGCGTCACCGGAGTCCTCGATCGCGTGGCAGGCCTGGGCGCCGTTCACGCCGCCTGCGGCGTTGATCTCGGACGTCGCGAGACCCACCCCGGCGATCATGGGCGGGCCGAGGTAGGCGAGGCTGCCGGTGATCGGCAGGATCCCGGCCACCTTGAAGCTGTCGGCGCTCGTGGCAGCAGCTCCGCACACGTCGTCGGTGAACTCCGGGCCCTCCGGCGGCGAGCTCACGTCGACCGACGGGGTCGACGACGGCGCAGGATCGGCGCCGCCGGACGGGTCCTCGGAGCAGGCGGCGAAGGTCAGGACGACGGCGCCGGTCACTGCGGACGCGAGCAGTCTGGTGCGGGGCTTCATGCGGCCCACGCTCGGATCCCGGCCTGTCATCCACCTGTCACCTTCCGGCCGACCGACGTGACAGCCCTGTGACAGGTGGGCCGCCCAGCCTGGGCCCCGTCGTACCCCACTGACGGAGAGAGTCATCCATGAAGAACGTCGCGCTCGCCCTGGCCGCTGTCGCCCTCACCCTGTCGGCCTGCGGGGGAGGTGGCCGTCCGTCCGTCGCCGACATCGAGAAGGCCATCGCCTCGGAGGACAACGTCTTCAACGCGTTCACCACCGACGCCGGTGACGACGCGGTCGCGTGCATGGCGGAGGCGCTGCACGACTCCGACCTGTCCGACGACGCCCTGCAGGCGATCGTCGACGGCGACGAGGGTTACGAGGGCTCGTCGGACGACGAGAAGGCGATCGAGGGCGTCACCGCCGACCTGGTCGCCTGCGCCACCTAGTCACGAGGCGATCGAGCGGTCCCCGTCGTACGGCGGGGTGGTGAGCCGGCGGGCCGCCTCGGCGACGAGGTCGGCCAGCCGCTCACCGGTCGCCACGTCGGCGCCCCACGGCGCCGGCTCGGCGTCCCGCAGGCTGTCGACCGCGCGCTCCTCGAGGCGGCGCAGCCAGGGAGCCAGCTGGAGCTCGGTCCGGGCGATGACACCCTGCGCGCCCGCGAGCAGCTCGGCCGCGACCGGGTCGTGGCACTCGACGAGCGCCACAGCGCAACCGAGGTACACCTCGGCGCTCTTGCGGTCCTCGAGCGACTCGGTGTTCACCGCGACGACGCGGGCGAACTCCGTCAGGGCGCCGACCGGGTCGCCGGTCAACAGCCGGGACCACGCCAGGGCGAACCGGAAGAAGAGCGGCAGCTCGTCGGGCGCCAGCCTGGTCTGCGCGCGGGCGAGCAGGTCGGCGGAGACCTCCGGCCGGTCGAGGGCGAAGTGCGCCCACGAGAGGTTGGTCGCGACGTACGCGACGGCGAACGCCGAGCCGCCACGGTTGACGAGGTCCCAGGCCTCCTTCGCCGCGGCCTCCGCCTCGTCGGCCGTGCCGGGCAGCGACGAGGTCGCCGCCGTCACGGCGAGCATCCCGAGGGCGTCGGCGGTCCGGTCCTCGCCCGAGCGGCGCGCGGCGCTGACGGCGGACCGGGCGTGCTCGACGGCGCGCTCGTGCTCGCCGCTCAGCGACAGCTCGAACGACGCCAGCCCGTGCGCGGTCGTCAGGGTGGCCGTGTCCTCGTGCGCCTCGAGCACCGGGATCGCCACCTCGAGATCCGCCCGGACCTCGAGCGGCGCCTTCCAGAGGCGCAGCGTGTCGCGCAGCACGGTCACCTGCGCCGTCGCCAGCGGTGACAGCAGCCCCGACCCGAGCGCGCGGTCGGTCCACCTCAGGCACGGCACGAGCATCTCGGTGTAGTTCCAGAGCCGGCCCAGGGTGAGCACCAGGTCGCCCGCGGTCTCCTGGTCGTCGGTCTCGAGGGCACCGCGGAGCGCCTGCAGGTAGTCGGCGTAGTGCTCGCGGACGTCGACCAGCATGGCGTCGCTGCGCTGGGCTCCCCGCCACTTCTCCGCGTGCCAGCGCCGGTGCCGAGCGGCGACGGCCTCGTGGCGGCCGGTCGCCTCGAGCCGTTCCCGGGCCAGGTCCCGCACCGGCCGGAGCAGCCGGAACTCGAGTCGCTGCGGCGTGCGCTCGACGTGCACCAGCGCGTCGCGGACGAGCGCCCGGACGGCGGCGTCGATGTGCTCGCCGGGCCCGGCGACGGCGCGCGCGGCGTCCACGTCGAAGCGGCCGGCGAACACCGACAGGCGGGTGAGCACCAGGGCCAGGGGCGGCGGCAGCCGGTCGACGCTCCAGGCGATCGTCGAGTGCAGCGTCCGGTGCCGTTCCGCGAGCCCGGCGTCGTCCGACGACAGGGCGAGCGGGACGTCGAGCAGCTCCGCGAGCTCGTCGAGCGACCGGGTGTGGGACTGCGCGGCCAGCAGCTCGAGCGCGAGCGGGAGCCCGTCGACGCGGCGCGCGAAGTCGCGGAGACGCAGCAGTGCCGCCTCGTCGCCGACGAGGTCGGGTGCCCGGTCCTGGATCCGCTCGCGCAGCAGCCTGACCGCCGGGGACCGGAGGGACGTCGTCGCGTCGTCCGCGCCGCCGGGCACCGTCAGCGGGGCCAGCACGTGGACCGCCTCGCCCACCAGGCCGAGGGGGCGGCGCGAGGTGACGACCACCGTCAGCCCGGCGCACCGCTTGAGCATCAGCTCCACCAGCCGGGCGAGCTCGCCGATGCTGCGCTCGGCCTCGTCGACCAGGAGGACCACCTCGCGCCCGCCCAGCGACAGCACCAGGGACTCGAGCACGTCGCCGCCCGACAGGCCCAGACCGAGTGCCTGCCCGACGGCCTCCACCAGCTCCTCGACGGTCGCCCCGTCGAACCCGCTGAGGTCGACGTAGGCGCACGCGGCCTCGGGGTCGAGGACGCCGTACAGCTCGCCGAGCACGCGCGTCTTCCCGACGCCGCCGAGCCCGGTGACCGTCACCAGCCGCCTGCCGGCCACGAGGTCGCGGAGGACGGCGAGGTCGTCGTCGCGGCCGATGGTCCGCGTGGTCGGAGCGGGTGGCGCGCTCGTGGCCGCGGCGACGATCTCCGCGGACGGGACGGGCTCCTCGCGGAGCAGCTCGAGGTGCAGCCGACGGGGCCCGGGGCCCGGGTCGATGCCGAGCTCGTCGCGCAGGGTGACGCGGAGCCGGTCGAACCACGCCAGCGCCTCGGCCCGGCGTCCGGCGGCCGTCGCGGCCCGCATGCCGAGCTCGTGCCCGTGCTCGCGCAACGGCTCCCTGGCCACCAGCTCACGAGCCAGGGCGAGCGCCTCCTCCAGGGACGCCGAGTCCCCGCGCTCGACGAGCCGCTCGGCGAGCAGCTCGAGGGCGTCGACGCGCACGGCGTGGAGCCGGCTCGACTCGGCCGCCACGAGGTCCTCGGAGACGTTGGCGTACGCGACGTCCCCCCGCCAGAGGGACAGGGCGTCCCGCAGCAGCACGACGGAGGCCGACGGGTCGGCCGACCGTGCCTGTCCGAGCAGCTCGGTGAACCGGTCGGTGTCGACGTCGGCGCCCGCGACCCGGTAGCCGCCGACGGTGGTGAGGACGTGCTCGTCGCCGACGGCCTTGCGGAGCCGGGCGACCTGGGTGTGCACGACGGCGACGGTGAGCCCGGCGGACTCCTCCCCCCAGACCTGGTCGAGCAGCACGGAGGCGTCGACCGACTGGTCGCGACGGAGCACGAGAGCGACGAGGAGGTCGCGCGATCGCTGGCCGCCCGGCGTCCGGTCCCGCCCCTGGACGGTGACGCACAGGTCGCCGAGCGCCGCCACCTCCATGGGCCCGATCCTCCCACGCCGCGACGTCCTCGACCGGTCGGTGAAAGGTCGGTGACAGGCCTCCCGACGAACCTCTCTCCATGGATCCACAGACCCGCCCGGAGGTGCTCGAGACCCCGTCTCGCACCGTCGAGGTGGCGCGGTTCGCGCTGCCCCTGATCTGCGTCGCCCAGCTGATGGCGACCCTCGACGTCACCATCGTCAACCTCTCCCTGCCGTCCCTCCAGTCGGACCTCGACATGTCGAACGCCGGACTCGCGTGGGTGGTGGACGCCTACACGCTGGCGTACGCCGGCCTGCTCCTCGTCGGTGGTCGTCTGGGTGACCTGCTCGGTCACCGGCGCACCCTGGTCATCGGCATCGGGGTCTTCACCGCGGCCTCTGTGGTGGCCGGCCTCGCGCAGGACGCGGGGATGCTGCTCGCGGCGCGAGCCGGTCAGGGACTCGGAGCCGCGCTGGCGACGCCGACCACCCTGTCCCTCATCACCGCGCTGTTCCCGGCCGGCCCGCGACGGGTCAGGGCGATGGTGGCGTACGGCTCGATGGCCGGGCTCGGGATCACCCTGGGGCTGGTCCTCGGCGGCGTGCTCACCGAGTTCGCGTCCTGGCGCTGGGTCTTCCTCGTCAACATCCCGATCGGCCTGCTGGTCCTGGTCGCCGCACCCCGGGTGCTGCCCGACACGCGGGGACGCCGGCGGCGCATCGACGTCCCGGGCGCGGTCATCGGCACCGCGGCGCTCCTGTCCCTCGTGTACGGCGTGATCCGGGCCGGCACCCACGAGTGGGGCGAGACGGGCTCCACCGTCGCCCTCGTCGCGGCCGCCGTCCTCCTCGCCGTGTTCGTCGCGGTCGAGGGCCGGGTCGCCGAGCCGACGCTGCCGCTGCACCTGCTGCGGAACCGGACACGTCTCGGCGCCTACCTGGTCGCCGGCCTCCTGTTCGCCTCGCTCTACCCGTCGTTCTTCCTGCTCAGCCGGCTGCTGCAGGACGTCCTGGGGCTGTCACCGCTGGCGGCCGGGCTGCGCTTCCTGCCGATCGGCGTGGGCGTGCTGGTCTTCGCGCTCCTGACCCGGCGGGTCATGGAGTCGACCGGCACCCGACCGCTCGTCCTCGGCGGCGCCGCCGCCGCGACGGCGGGCTCGGCCTTCCTGGTCCTCCTGGACCGCGACAGCAGCTACGCCTTGCTGCTGCTGCCGTGCCTCGTCGGGCTCGGCGCGGGTGTCGGCACCACCTTCGTCGCCACGTCCGCGCTGTCCATGACCGGTGTCGACGAGGAGGACATCGGCATCGGCTCGGGCCTCCTCAGCACCTTCCAGGCCGTGGGCGGCACCCTCGGCGTCGCCGTCGTCGCGTCGTTGGCCGCCTACCGGACCGAGGCCGAGCTCCGCTCGGCAGACCTTCCAGTGACTCTCGATGCTGCGCGCGAGTCCCTGCTGTCGGGCTTCGGCCTCGGGTTCGTCGTCACCTCCGCGCTGGCCGCGTCCACCTTGGTGGTCGCTCTGGCCACTGCTCCCAAGCGGCAGCGCGGAGGTGACGCATGAGCACCCTCCCGTCGCAGGACCCGTTCTACGACGCGGTGCCCGCCCCACCCGAGCCGGGTGTGCCGGTCCGGTTCCGCCGGGTCGACGTGCCCACCGGGGTGCACGCGAGTGCCTGGCAGCTGGTGCACGGGTCGACCGGCAGCCACGGGCCGACCGCGGTGTCGGGCACCGTGCTCGTCCCCGACGAGCCCTGGGCGGCCGGCGGTCCGCGACCGGTGCTCAGCTACGGCGTCGGTGTCCACGGCCTCGACCGTGACGCCGCACCGAGCCGGCTCCTCGTCGAGGGCACCGAGCCCGAGCTGCCGCTCGTCTCGGCCGCCCTCGAGCAGGGCTGGGCGGTGGCGGTCACCGACGGCGAGGGCCTCGGCATGCCCGGCCCGCACACGTACGGCGCCGGCCGCCCCGGCGGTCACACGATGCTCGACGTCGTCCGGGCGTCCCAGGTCGTCGCGTCCGACGTCACGCCCGACAGCCCGTGCGTCCTGTGGGGGTACTCCGAGGGCGGCCGCAACGCCGCCTGGGCGGCCGAGCTGCACCCGTCGTACGCGCCGGAGCTGCCGCTCGTCGCGGTCGCCGCCGGCGGGGTCCCCGCCGACCTCTACGAGACCGCCAAGGCCATCGACGCCGGCCCGTACAGCGGTCTGGGCTTCGCGGTGCTGGTCGGCCTCGCGCACGCCTACGACGACCCGGACCTCTGGTCGATCCTGAGCTTCGACGGGTACCGCGCGGCCCGTCGCGCGGCGTCGCTGGACGTCGTCGGCCTGGTGGTGGAGCACCCGCAGCCGATGCGGGCGCACACCCGCCGCGACGAGCCCTGGGACGACGAGGCGTGGCGGGCCGTGCTCGCCGCCGAGCGCAACGGCGAGCGGGCGCCGCAGGTGCCGACGTACCTGTACCACGTGACCGAGGACGACCTCGTCCCCGCGCGGCTCGGCCGCGAGCTGGCGCTGCAGTACCGCTCGCACGGTGCCGACGTCACCTGGGTGGAGGTCGACGCGACCGACCACCTCTCCGGTGGCTACGTCGCCGCCCCCGCAGCGCTCGACTGGCTGGCGGCCCGCCTCGACGCGGCGCAGCCGGCTGCCTGGTCCCGTACCTGACCCGTCCACGAAAGGCCTCCCATGCCCCGCCCACGACGCGTGCTCGCGATCGCCGGCCTCCTGGCCACGACCACGCTCGCCGGACCGGCCGCCGACGCGGTCCCGGTCTACGAGGCGTCCTCGCTGAGGAGCGAGGTCGACTACACGCTCGCCGACCCCGGCTGCACGCCCCAGCGCTCGAGCACGCAGGACGCGGACACACCGGTGGTCGAGAACGGCGCAGCCACCACGGTGACGACCGCGGCGAGCGGCACGTTCACCCGGAACGCCGACCCCGCCGACGTGATCGGCTACGAGGCGAGCTGGACCGGGAGGACGAGCGCCACGTCGTCGGGGGCCGACCCCCGCCGCGTGGACCTGTCCGTGACCGGGAGCGTCGAGGTGACGCCGACCAGGGCCGTCGCCGCCTGCACGGTGTACTTCTCCGGCGAGTTCGAGGCCGAGCACCGGATGACGGTCAGCCGCCCCGGCTTCCTGACCGTGACGGTGGCTGCCAGCACCCACACCACCACCGACCTCTACCTCGAGGACGTCGCGACCGAGACCAGGACCTTCGAGTTCGAGGGCAGCGGACCGAGGTTCTCGAACACCAGCAGGATCTTCCTCCCGGCCGACGTCTACGCCATCCACCTCTACGGCTACACCACGGTGCTGACGAAGACCGCGATCGCGCGCACGCCGGTCCGCGTCTCGGCCAGGGCCGACTTCGTGCTCGCGGGCGCGCGGACGGCCGGTCCGCGTGGTCAGGGCAAGAGGTACGTCGCCCTGCCGGCCTCCCGGGCCTGCGAGCGCGGATCGCTGAGCGTCGCGGTGACCTCCAAGGCGAAGCGCGCCGCGGCGATCAAGCGGGTCCGGCTGCTCGTCAACGGCCGGGTCGCGGCCACCGTGACGGACCCGCGTGCGGGGCGCCTCCTGAAGGCCCGGCTGGTCCGGGAGTCGGGTGCCGACGTCCGGGTCGAGGTCACCCTCGACAAGGCGCGCAAGCCGCTCAGGGCCGGCGCGACGTACGTCCCGTGCGGATGAGCGCGCCGACGTTCGCCACCGCCCGCGCCGTGCTCGCCCTCCAGCCGGCAGGAGACCTCGTCGGCGTCGAGCTGGTGGAGTTCTCCCACGGGTACGCCGAGCTGAGGGTGGCGGTGCGCCCCGCCCTGCTCCAGCAGCACGGCTACGTGCACAGCGGGATCCTCGCGTTCGTCGCCGACACCGCGCTCGCGGTCGCCGGCGGCTCCGTGCTCGGGTCCTCGGTCGAGACCGGTGGGCTCACCGTCGACCACATCCGGCCCGCTCGCGGCCAGGTGGTCCGCGCCGTCGCCCGGGTCGTCGCGTCGCGCGCCACCAGGGCCGTGTGCCACTGCGACGTCCTCGTCAGCGACGCCGGGACCGAGCACCTCACCGCCACAGCGCAGGGCACCGTGCGCCTGCGCTCCACCGACTCCCCGCTCGAGGCCGACCTGCGATGAACCTCCGTACCGCTCTGCTCCTCCTGACCCTGACGGTCGGGGTGCTCGTCGGCGTCCAGCAGCCGGCGGACGCCGCTCCGGACGTCCGTCCGGACACGCCGGTGCGACTCGCCGACGTCGGCGTCGACGAGTACGCCGGCAGTGCCCGGGTCGGCGACCTCCTGGTGTTCACCGGCGTCGTCGGCGGTGACTACGAACCATGGGTGACCGACGGCACGCCCGCGGGAACCCATCGGTTGCTCAACATCGCACCCGGGCCGGACAGCTCCGGGCCCCACTACTTCGCCTCGTACCGAGGACGCGTCTACTTCGCGGCCTACACGCGGGAGCAGGGGGAGGAGCTGTGGGTCACCGACGGCACCGCGGCCGGCACCCGTCTGGTCAAGGACATCTGGCCGGGCAGCGGACGGTCCGACCTGCGCTACCTGACCGTCGCAGGCGGCCTGCTCTACTTCCGGGCGCAGACGCCCGCGAACGGGCTGGAGCTGTGGGTCTCGGACGGCACGGCGGCCGGGACCCGGCTGCACACGGACGTCCGTCCCGGGCCGCTGAACAGCAACCCGCACAACCTCGTGGCACTGGGCGCAAGAGTGCTGTTCAGCGCCTTCGTGTCGGAGACGGTGACCAAGCCCTACGTCACCACTCCGGTCCCCGGGGTGATCGACAGGCTCGACTCCGGCCCGATGGACGTGAACTTCCCCACGACCGAGTTCTCGCTGCTGGGCGACCGCGTGCTGCTCGCAGCCGAGGAGCTCTGGGAGAGCCGCGGCTCCGCGGGCGACGCCAGGATCCTCAAGGAGATCGACCCCGGTGCCGCCAACGGCGCCCCGGAGGACCTCACCCACGTGGGCGAGCGAGTCGTGTTCTCCGCCGACACGAGCACGGAGGGCCGCGAGCCCTGGGTGTCGGACGGCACGCCGGACGGCACGGTGCTGCTCCGCGACATCCAGCCAGGCGCCGCGGACGGCGACCCCGCGGGCTTCGTCGCGACCCCGGCCGGGGTGTTCTTCGAAGCCCGTGACTCGGACGTCGACCGCCTCTGGCTCACGCGGGGCACTCCGGAGTCCACGCGTCAGGTCGCGCTGCCCCCGGGTGTGACCGAGATCGAGCACATCATCGGAAGCGCCGCCGGCCAGGTGACGGTGCTCGCCCACACGGCCGACTCGATGGTCGTGGTCACCACGGACGGCACCGCGTCGGGCACCCGGGTCCTGCCGGAGCTCGGGCCCGGTCCCGACGGTGAGGCCTACGGCATCGGCACGCTGGGCGGCACGCAGCTCGTCGCGACCCTGCCCGACAAGGGACCTCAGGGCCTGTACGCATGGACCGCGGCCGGATCGAGCAGCAGGGCCAAGCCGAGGCCGTCGTACGCCGCGGCGGTGGCGAGGTCCAAGCAGATCCGGGTCCCCGTCCGGGTCAGGACGTCCACGGGTCAGCGGCTCACCGGTGGTCTCGTCACGCTGACCAAGAAGGGCCGCGTCGTCGGCCGCGCGCGACTGGTCGACGGCGTGGCCCGGGTCCGGATCCGGGTACGCCTGAGACCCGGGCACCGGCACCACCTGCGAGCCGCCTGGACCGGCACCATCGACGCGTCCGCCTCGGTCTCACCGCGGTTCACGGTCCGGGTGCGGCCGCGCAGGTAGCCTGACCCCTGGTGCGCCGGGAAGTCTGGTCGGCATGACGTCGTCGACCCGCCAGGAGCCCTTGTGGAGCAGCAGCAGCGCACCCGGCTGTTCTCGCGCGGCACCTTCCCGGAGGCGGCCAGGGTCGGCGAGATCCTGCGGGCCGAGACCACGGGCGGCCTCCTGCTCATCGCGGCCGCCGTGGTCGCGCTGGTGTGGGCCAACAGCCCCGGGTCGTCGTCGTACGCGGACCTGCGCGACCTCGTCGTCGGGCCCGAGGCGCTGCACCTCGACCTGAGCCTCGGCACCTGGGCCGCGGACGGGCTGCTGGCCGTGTTCTTCTTCGTGGCCGGGCTCGAGCTGAAGCGCGAGTTCGTGGCCGGCGACCTGCGCGACCCGCGCCGCGCCGCGCTGCCGGTCGTCGCGGCCGTCGGTGGGATGGCGGTGCCCGCGCTGATCTACGTCGCGGTGGCGTCGTCGGGCGACGGCTCGCTCCGGGGCTGGGCGGTGCCGACCGCGACCGACATCGCGTTCGCCCTGGCGATCCTGGCGGTGATCAGCACGCACCTGCCGGTCGCACTCCGGACGTTCCTGCTCACCCTGGCGGTGGTCGACGACCTGCTGGCGATCACGGTGATCGCGGTCTTCTACACCGACGACCTCGACCTGGCGTACCTGGCGCTCTCGCTGCTGCCGATCGCCGTGTTCGCGCTGCTCGTCCGGCGGCGGGTCGAGGCGGCGTACGTCCTGGTGCCCATCGCCACGGTGGCCTGGGCACTCATGCACGCGTCCGGGGTGCACGCGACGGTGGCGGGGGTGCTCCTGGCCTTCATGGTGCCGGTCCGGCGACTCGACGGCCGGACGGACCTGCACGGGCTCGCCGAGCGGCTCGAGCACCGGGTGCGGCCGCTGTCGGCCGCCGTGGCGGTGCCGGTCTTCGCCTTCTTCGCCTCCGGGGTGACGGTCGGCGGCTTCGGTGGCCTGTCCGACTCGCTGAGGGACCCGGTGGCGCTCGGCGTCGCCGTGGGGCTGGTGGTCGGCAAGGTGGTCGGGATCGCGGGCTCCACCTGGCTGCTCGCGACGTTCACGCGCGCGGACCTCGACGACGAGCTGGCCTGGATCGACGTCATCGGACTCGCGATGCTCGCCGGGGTCGGCTTCACGGTGTCGCTGCTGATCGGGGAGCTGGCGTTCGCCGGGACGCCCCAGCACGAGCACGTCGTGGTGGGGGTGCTGGTCGGCTCGACGACGGCTGCGCTGCTGGCGGCCGTGCTGCTGCGGCTGCGCAACCGCACCTACCGGCGGATGGCGGAGGCGGACGAGGAGGACCTGGACGGCGACGGGGTGCCGGACGTCTACGGGTGATCGGTAGGGTCGGCCGCGTGAGTGACCGGCTGCCGCCCAGCAAGGACGACCCGACCATCGGTCGACTGGTCGCCGACGCCAGCCGCGACATCTCGACGCTCCTGTCGAAGGAGATCGAGCTCGTCAAGTCCGAGCTCAAGGTCAGCGTCCAGGCCGGCGGCACCGGTATCGCGCTGTTCGCGGCCGCCGGGTTCCTCGTGCTCCTGGGCGTCATCTTCGCCTCGATCGCCCTGGCGTTCTTCATCCACTGGCTCGGTCTGGGGCTCGGCCTGTCGTTCCTGCTGGTCTTCGTGCTGTACCTGCTGATCGCGGCGCTGCTGGGCTTCATCGGCTACCGCAAGATCAAGCAGGTGAAGGCGCCCGAGAAGGCCATCGAGCAGGGTCAGAAGATCCCGCGGGCGCTCAAGGGCAAGTCGTAGCGTCGACCGGGGGAACCGTCGCTAGCGGGCGCAGTCACCCGTCGACACCGCGTCGTCGTTGGTGACGCCCAGCGCGGCGGCCTCCGCGACGGCGGCGGTCGTCAGGGCGTAGCCGGTGTCCTCGTCGGTGACCGACGCCGCGAAGACGACGCCGACGACCTCGCCGGCCGAGCTGACGATCGGGCCGCCGGAGTTGCCCGGGCGGACCAGCCCACGCAGGGAGTAGACGTCGCGGATCACCGCGCCCTCGCCGTAGATGTCGGGGGAGCGCAGCCGCTGCTCGTCGCGGACCCGGGCGGCCTGGACGTCGAAGGGGCCGTCCTCGGGGTAGCCGAGGATCGCGACGCTGTCGCGCTGCTTGGCGGGGCTGTCCGCGTCGTTGAAGGGCACCGGCGTGAGCGACCCGCTGTCGAAGGCGAGGACGGCGATGTCGAGCTCGGAGTCGTACTCGACCACGGTCGCGCTCACGTCCTCGTCGCCCACCTCGATCTCCGGGTCGTCGACGCCGGCGACGACGTGCGCGTTGGTCATCAGCCGCCCGTCGGCGAACAGGAAGCCCGAGCCCTCGACGCCGCGCCCGCAGTCGTTGGTGCCGCGGACCTTCAGCACGGACTCGCCGGCCCGCTCGACGTCGGGGTCGCGGAGGATCCGCTGGTCGCCGGGCTTGACCGAGATGATCTTCTCCGGCGAGAACGGCTCGAGGTAGCGCGGGAAGAACGACGTCCCGACGACGTCGTTGAACGCGGTCAGCACGTTGCCGGCGCTGTCGGGCAGGACGTCGTTGACCTTGGCGAGGATCGTCGAGCTGCGCACCATCGGCGTCACGCCCTCGATCCGCGAGCCGGAGATCGCCACGCCCAGCGCCCAGGCGACGATCAGGACGGCCGCGGCGCTGAGGGCCGCTCCGCCGATCGCGTCGATGGCCCGGACCGGCTGCCAGGTGATCTTGTCCCGCAGCCTCGCACCGAGGAACTGGCACAGGCCCTGCCCCAGGGACGCCGACAGGATCACGATGAAGAGCGCGCCGAGCGACACCAGCAGCGACGGGTCGGCGTCGCCGAGCGCGATCGGGGCCAGCCAGACGCCGAAGAGCCCGCCGGCGAGCAGCCCGACGGTGGCGGAGGCCCCGGTGACGAAGCCCTGCCAGTAGCCCGAGAGGGCGTAGGCGAGGACGAGGACGACGAGCAGCCAGTCGAGGACGTTCACTCGCCGCGCCGCGAGATGAAGTCGGTGTTCGGCTTCGGGAGGTCGTCCAGGTCCTCGGGGGAGAGCACGCGGCGGCCGACCAGCATGTAGTCCGGCAGCTCCTGGACGGGTGCGTCGGGCAGGTCCTCGATCCAGCCGAGGTACTCGAAGAGCCGGGCGATGACGCCGGCGGTGAACCCCCAGCAGATGACGTCGTGGTCGTCGCCGATCAGGAAGCCGGGGCTGGTCCAGCCGGGCACCGGCCCCTGGACGAGGATCCGGTGCTGCGGGTCGCGGAGCTCGGAGAGGGGCACGCGGTAGACGGCGTGCACCTCGTCCGGCGAGACGGCGTGGACCGGCGTGGCCTCGCGCCACCAGCCGAGGACCGGCGCGACCGCGAACCCGCTCGGGGGGATCCAGAGCGCCGGCAGCTCGGCGAAGACGTCGACGCCGGCCGGGTCGAGCCCGGTCTCCTCGAGGGCCTCGCGCAGGGCCGCCTCGACCGCGGTCTCGCCCGGGTCGACGGCACCGCCCGGGAACGACACCTGACCGGGGTGCGAGCGCATCGTGTGGTTGCGCTCGGTCAGCAGCAGGTCGGGGCCGTGGTCGGGGTGCTCGCCGAAGAGCATCAGGACGGCGGACTGCCGGGTCTCCTCGTCCTCGGGCGGCATGAACCGGGTGAGGTCGTGCACCGTGATGGAGCGGGCTGCCTCCTCGACGGGGAGCAGCCAGTCCGGCAGGGAGCTCACAGGTCCACCCCGAGGTGCTCCTCGACGAGATCGTGCAGCTCGTCGGCCGACTGCACCGCACCGGCCTTCTCGTAGGCGACCTCGCCGTCGGCGTCGACGAACGTCAGGTGCGGGTAGCCGAGCACCTTCGCGAAGACCGGCGTCTCCTGGAGGTCGCCGTCGGGGTCCGCGAGCTGGGGGTACGTCACGCCGCGCTGGCCGAGCTGCTCGAGCGCCTCGCCCGGGCGCACGTCGGTGGAGTCGATGCCGAGCACGGCCACCCGGTCGCCGTACTCCTCGTGGAAGGCCTGGAGGATCGGCATCTCGTGCTCGCAGGCCTCGCACGCGGACTGCCACAGGTTGATCACCAGGGGCCCGCGCAGCGACGACAGGTCGACGGCGGTGCCGCCGCCGAGGCAGGCCAGGGTCACGGCCGGCAGCGCGCCGTCGCCGGGACCGGGGGCGCAGTCCTCGACGCCGGCGTCGGCCTTGAGGTCGCGCAGCTCGGGGGTGTCGACGTCGACGGACGTGTTGACCTGGTCGGGACCGTCGCCGGTCAGCATCGGCGCCTTGTCGTCGGAGCACGCGGCGAGGGCGACGAGGCAGGCCCCGACCGCCAGCAGCCGCCTCATGCGCGGCCCTCGGTGCGCAGCAGCTTCGCGGCGGTCTCCGGGTCGGTCGGCCCGGCGCCGTACGCCGGACAGATCCGGGCGATCGGACACGCGCCGCACGCGGGCTTCTGCGCATGACAGCAGCGGCGGCCGTGCCAGATCAGGTGGTGGCTCAGCATCGTCCAGTCGCGCTTCGGGAACAGCGCGCCGACCGCGTGCTCGGCCTTGACCGGGTCCGTCTCCTCGGTCCAGCCGAACCGGCGGGCCAGCCGCCCGAAGTGGGTGTCGACGGTGATCCCGGGGATGCCGAAGGCGTTGCCCAGGACGACGTTCGCGGTCTTGCGGCCGACACCCGGCAGGGTGACGAGCTCCTTGAGCTTCGGCGGCACCTCGCCGTCGTACCGCTCGACGAGGGCGGCGCTCAGCTTGAGCAGGGACTCGGTCTTGGCCCGGAAGAACCCGAGCGGGCCGATGATCCGCTCGAGGTCCTCGCGCTCGGCGGCGGCCATCGCCGCCGGGTCGGGGTACGCCGCGAACAGGGTGGGGCGAACGGCGTTCACCCGCTTGTCGGTGGTCTGGGCGCTCAGCACCGTCACGACCAGCAGCTGGAAGGGGTTGTCGAAGTCGAGCTCGCACTTGGCGTCGGGGTAGGTCGCACCCAGGACCCGGTCGATCTTGCGCGCGCGGCGGACCAGCGAGGTGTGCGTCTCCGCGGCGGCGGGAGCGGCATCGCTGGCGGGGGGCACGCCGCAAATGTACGGCTCGCCGCCGACGTCACCCCGACCGATGGTGACTGTGATCCATCCCACTCGTTAGGATTCGCAGCGGCGTCACGGACGCCTCTGCTTTCACGCCCGTGTCATGGCAGGCCAGGTCGGAAGGACCCAAGGTGGACAACGACGTACTGCGTCAGGCGCCGCTCTTCAGCGCGCTCGACGACGAGGCCGCCACGGCGCTCCGGTCGTCCATGGCCGAGAGCCGGCTGCGGCGCGGCGACGTGCTGTTCCACGAGGGCGACACCGGCGACAAGCTGTACGTCGTCCTGGACGGCAAGGTGAAGCTCGGCCGGACCTCGTCGGACGGCCGCGAGAACCTGCTCGCGATCCTCGGCCCGGGCCAGATGTTCGGCGAGCTGTCGCTCTTCGACCCCGGCCCGCGCTCCGCGACCGTCACCGCCGTCACCGACACGACGTTCGCGTCCCTCTCGCACGAGGACCTGCTCCGCTGGCTCGAGGGACGCCCCGTCGTCGCCCGCGGCCTCCTCGCCCAGCTGGCCGGCCGGCTCCGCAAGGCCAACGACGTCGTCGCCGACCTGGTGTTCTCCGACGTCCCCGGACGCGTCGCCAAGGCGCTCCTCGACCTCGCCGACCGCTTCGGCCGGACCGCGGACGACGGCGTGCACGTGCACCACGACCTCACCCAGGAGGAGCTCGCCCAGCTGGTCGGCGCCTCCCGCGAGACGGTCAACAAGGCGCTCGCGGACTTCGCCTCGCGCGGCTGGCTGCGTCTCGAGCCCCGCTCGGTCGTGATCATGGACGTCGAGCGCCTCGCCCGCCGGGCCCGCTAACCGCGAGTCGCCAGTTCCTGACCCGCGAGTCGCCAGTTCCTGACCCGCGAGTCGCCACTACCAGCGGCGGTTGGTGTACCGCGGGCGGAGCGCGCGTCGAAGCTCGCCGGTCCACGCCTCCAGCCTGCTGCCGGAGAAGTCACCGGCGCGCACCACGATGACGGTCCAGCCCTGCTCGCGCAGCCACCGGCGCCGGGCCCGGTCGTGCGCGCACTGCTCGGGCGTTCGCTCGTGCCACTCCGCTCCGTCGTACTCGACGGCCACGCGGAGCCGTTCGTAGGCGAAGTCCAGGCGGAACGTCGGCACGCCGTCGATCTCGATCCACAGCTGCGGCTCGGGTGGCGGGAGCGTGGCGTCCGCGATCGCGAGGAGGACCCATGACTCCCGCTCCGACTCGACCCGGGGCTCGACGAGAGGGAGAAGGACGCGCAGCTGGCGCACACCGCGTCGCCCACGGAAGCGCGGCAGCTCCACCAGGTAGTCCTCGCGGGTGAGGTCGTGCCTGCCGGCCAGCGCGTTGAGCGCCGCGAACGCCTCGCGTCGGCGCAGACAGCAACCGAGGTCCAGACCCGTGCGCAACGGCGTGGTCACGAGGACGTCGTGCACGGACGTCACGTCGTCGCTGCGCAGGTCCCGGGTGCGGCCGTCGACTCCGCCGAGGTGCGTGGCCTGGTGACCTCGTAGAGCGCACATCTCGATCGGCGGGGAGCCGCTGAGCTCGGCCCACACGAAGGCGTCCACCTCGTGGAGCCAGGCGGCGGTGCGATCGGTGACGACGTGGTGCGGGGGCACGACACGGGACACCGCAGCCGCCCTGAGCTCGATGCTGTCGGGAACCTCGGACGCCACGAACACGCCGCGAACCACGGTCCGGACGACGCCGCAGCGCAGTGCGTGCCGCAGCTGTCCCTCGCTCAGGCGAAGGAGTGGGAGGTCGCGCAGCGTGAACGGCTGACTCGGCCATGCCCTGGTGATGATCACGCCCGCAGGTTGCCGCGCGGGCACCGGCAGGCAGTGGTCGAAGCGAGGCTCCTGTGGAGGACGACGATCGAGGTCGGGCTGTGCACAGCCGGGGGTCAGCAAATGGCGGTTCGGGAGTCAGGAACTGGCGACTCGGGAGTCAGGAAGTGGCGACTCGGGGTCAGCGGTGGGCCAGGAAGGCGAGCTGGGCCCGGACCGACCACTCGGCGGCGCCCCAGAGGGACTCGTCGACGTCCTGGTAGACGATCTCGACGACCTGCCGGGGCAGCTCCTCGTCCTCGAGGTCGATGGCCGCGACGTTCAGCTGCTGGAGGGCGCCCTCGACCTGGGCGAGCCGCTGGCGGCGGTGCACCAGGTAGTACTCGAGGACGCCGAGGGCGTCGTCCAGCACCGGCCCGTGCGCCGGCCAGAGCGTCTCGACCGCACCGGTCGCCGCGAGGTCGCGCATCCGCTCGATGGAGGCGAAGTACGAGCCCAGGTCGCCGTCGGGCCACGCGATCACGGTGGTGCCGCGACCGAGGACCATGTCGCCGGTCAGCAGCGCCTTCTGTGACGGCATCAGGAGCGAGACCGAGTCGTCGGTGTGGCCGGGCGTGAACACCACCTCGAGCTTCAGCCCGCCGACGTCGAGCACCTCGCCGTCGGTCAGCGGGTCGGAGTCGAACGTGAACGTCGGGCCCCATGCGCGGACCGGGCAGCCCTTGCGGCGGCCGAGCTCCTCGGCGGTCTCGGAGTGGTCGAAGTGGTGGTGGGTGACCAGCACGAGCCCGACGTCGCCCAGCTCCTCGTCGAGCCGCTCGAGGTGGCCCTCCTCGACCGGGCCCGGGTCGACGACCACGCACTGTGAGGCGGAGGGCTCGCGCAGCACCCAGGTGTTGGTGCCGTCGAGGGTCATCAGGCCGGGGTTCGGCGCGAGCAGGCACTCGGCGCGCGGGCGGGTAGGGCCCGCCGGCCCACGTCTCGCTCATGCGCGGTGCCGGCCGCGAGCACCGGCTGCAGGTAGCCGGGGATGGAGAGGGTCTAGCCTCCGGCGAGCGGCTCGATGAACGGGGTGTACATCTCGGCGGTCCGGCCGTGCGCAGTCGTCGATGACCGAGGCGGGGTCGGCGAACTGGCTGACCTCCAGGGAGGTCAGGTAGGTCGGCGGCAACATCAGCATGTCTCCGGCCTCAGCCATCGCCACCGCCTCGGCGGCAGGCAGCCAGGTGACCTCGGAGGACTCGCGTCGACACGTCCCGGGTGCGCTGGCCCTCGGGCAGCAGCGCCACGAAGAACCAGGTGCGGTAGCGCTTCGGCTCGAAGATCGGGGTCAGCCAGGCACCCCAGACCCCGAGCAGGTCGGTGCGCAGCACGAGCCCGCGTCGGGTCAGGAAGTCGGTCATCGCGAGCTCGCGCGACTCCAGGGCCGCGCGGTCGGCCTCCCAGTCATCGCCGGTGGTGTCCGCGACCACGTCGTCCGCCGACGGCCCCGGCGAGCAGCACGCCGGACTCCTCGAACGTCTCGCGCACCGCGGCGCAGACGAGCGCGCCGGGCCTTCTCCTTGTCGCACCCGAGCCGCTCGGCCCACTCCGTCCTGCGCGGGCCCGGCCCAGGCCACGTCCTGGTCGAAGTCGCGCTGATCCACCCCGCCGCCCGGATAGACGCACATGCCGCCGGCGAAGTCCATGGAGACCTGGCGGCGCAGGTAGTAGATGGCCGGTCCACGATCCGTGGCGCGCAGCAGGATCACGGTCGCGGCGTCGCGAGGTTCGACGGGGGTCTTGGTGCCGTCCTAGTACTCGCTTGCCGCCTCGACCAGGTCGCGCCGCCAGCGGGATCGGCGGGATCGGGATCCTCACGCGGCCTCAGACCTCGACGAGGATCTCGACCTCGACCGGGGCACCGAGCGGCAGCGCGGCCACGCCGACCGCCGACCGCGCGTGCACGCCCGCGTCGCCGAACACCTTGCCGAGCAGCTCGGAGGCGCCGTTGACGACACCGGGCTGGCCGGTGAAGTCGGGCGTGCTGGCCACGAAGCCGACGACCTTGACGACGCGCTTCACGTTCGACAGGTCGCCGACGACCGACTTCACCGCGGCGATGGCGTTGAGCGCGCACTGCTGCGCGCAGGCGTAGGCCTCCTCCGGGGTGACGTCCTTGCCGACGGTGCCGGTGGACATCAGCTCACCGGCCCGCATCGGCAGCTGGCCCGACGTGAAGACCTGGTTGCCCGAGCGCACGGCCGGGACGTAGACCGCCACCGGCTTCGCGACCTCGGGGACCTCGAGGCCGAGCTCGGCCAGCCGCTCCTCAGGGGTGCTCATGGCTCAGCCCTCTTCCGGGCGCTTCAGGAAGGCCACCAGGCCGCCCTGGTCGTTCGTGTGGATCGCGACGAGCTCCCACCCGTCCGCGCCGAAGTTGTTGAGCATCAGGGCCTCGTTGTGGAGCGGGATCGGCGCCACCTGGTACTGCCACTTGGTCATGCGCCCGAACCTACTCGGGCCGCGCCTTCTGCGGGTACGGGGCTTCGTGCCGGGCGAGCATGGCCACGAACTCGCGGATCTTCCGCTCCCGGGTCTCGGCCCTCTTGACCGAGTTGAGCCGGTGGTAGAGCGCGAACCTGTTCGTCTTGGTCAGCACGTCGAACATCCGTTGCGCCTCGGGCTCGGCCGCGATCGCCGCGAGCAGGTCGTCCTGCACCTCGGCGTCCGCGGCGCGGTACGCCGCCGCCCACCGTCCGTCGGCCTTCGCCGCCTCGACGACCGCCCGGCCGGCCGCTCGCATCCGGCGCTGCTTCTCCAGCTGCGCGACGAGGTCGACGTTGCGCTGCGACCACATGCTGCGGGGGCGGCGAGGCGTGATCCGGACGGTGAAGGACTCGTCGTCGCGCTTGCCGGCCTGTCCGTCGATCCAGCCGTAGCAGAGCAGCTCCTCGACGGCGTTCTCCCAGGTCATCGACGTGGCCGAGCCACCCTTCTTGCCGAGCACCAGCCGCACTCCCTGCGAGGTCGCGTGGTTGTCCTTGAGCCACGCCCTCAGCGCGGCCGGGTCGGGCACCAGCAGCTCGGGCAGCTCGGCCGCCATCAGCCCTCCGGCGGCACGAACGCGCAGAACTCGTTGCCCTCGGGGTCGGCCAGCACCGTCCAGCGCGGCTGCCGGTCGAGGATCGTCGCGCCGGCGTCGAGCAGCAGTCCGAGGTCGTCGGTCCGGACGTCCCAGTGGATCCGGTTCTTGACGGTCTTGGGCTCCGGGACCCGGCCGAACACGATGCAGTCGAACGGCGCTCCCGGGATCGCCTCGACCCAGGCCTCGTCCGCACCCTCGTCGCCGTACGTCGCGCCGAGCACGTCGGCCCACCACCGTGCGACGGCCTGTGGCTCCGCCGAGTCCACGACGATCTCGTACAGCAGGTAGCCGCTCCGCAGTCGCTTGTCGTCGGCGGGGCGCTCGAAGACGCACAGCTCGCCGCCCTCGGGGTCGCGCAGGACCTTCCACCGGAAGCTGTCGAGGTCCTCCGGCGTGGCGCCCAGCGCGAGCACCTCGTCGACCGAGGCGGCGTGGACGTCGAGGTGGACCCGCTGCTTCACGGTCACGGGCTCGGGCACGGTGTTGATCCAGACCCGGTGCTCCGGGGTCGGTCCGTCCAGCTGGGCGTCGCCGTCGTCGTGGGGCATGAAAGTCAGCCCGAGCGCGTCGGCCCAGAAGCGCCCGAGCGCCTGCGCGTCGACCGCGTCGATGCAGAGGTCCTGCCAGCGTGCGATCGCCATCGCTACACCAGCTCGGGTTCGGTCTTCTCCCGGACCTCGTCCTCGGTGACACCCGTGGCGAGCTCGACGAGCGTGAGGCCGGTCGGGGTGATGTCGATGACGCAGAGGTCGGTGATGATCCGCTGGACGACGCCTCGGCCGGTGTAGGGCAGCGAGCACTCGTCGACGATCTTGTAGGCGCCGTCCTTGGCGGTGTGCTCCATCAGCACGATGACCCGCTTGGCGCCGTGCACCAGGTCCATCGCACCGCCCATGCCCTTGACCATCTTCCCGGGGATCATCCAGTTCGCGATGTCACCGGTCTTCGAGACCTGCATGGCGCCGAGGATCGCGGCGTCGATCTTGCCGCCGCGGATCATCCCGAACGACGTCGCGGAGTCGAAGAACGACGCTCCGCGACGCAGCGTGACGGTCTCCTTGCCGGCGTTGATGAGGTCGGGATCCTCCTCGCCGTCGAACGGGTAGGCCCCCACACCGAGGATCCCGTTCTCGGACTGGAGCACGAGCTCGACGTCGTCCGCGACGTAGTTCGGGACCAGCGTCGGCAGCCCGATCCCGAGGTTCACGTACGACCCGTCGGTCAGCTCCGAGGCCGCCCGGGCGGCCATCTCCTCACGCGTCCAGCTCATCAGGACTCCCCTCGAGGACGAACCGTCCGCTTCTCGATCCGCTTGTCCGCGGCCTGCTCCGGGGTCAGCGCCACGACCCGCTGCACGAACACCCCGGGCGTGTGCACGTTGTTGGGGTCGAGCTCGCCGGGCTCGACGAGCTCCTCGACCTCCGCGATCGTGATCCGTCCGCACATCGCCGCGAGCGGGTTGAAGTTCCGCGCCGAGTCCCGGTAGACGAGGTTGCCGTGCCGGTCGCCCTTCCAGGCCCGCACCAGCCCGAAGTCCGCGACGATCGCCTCCTCGAGCACGAACTCCTTCGGACCGTCCTTGGTGTCGAACGTCCGGGTGTCCTTCGGCGGCGACGCCAGGACCACGTTGCCCTCGGCGTCGTACCTCCACGGCAGGCCGCCCTCGGCCACCTGGGTGCCGCCGCCGGTCGCGGTGTAGAACGCCGCGATGCCCGACCCACCGGCCCGCATCCGCTCCGCCAGCGTCCCCTGCGGTGTCAGCTCGACCTCCAGCTCACCGGAGAGGTACTGCCGGGCGAACTCCTGGTTCTCCCCGACGTACGACGCCACCATCCGTCGCAGCCGGCCGGCGGCCAGCAGCATGCCCAGACCCCAGTCGTCGACGCCGGCGTTGTTGGAGACCGCCTCGAGATCCTGGGTGCCCGCGTCGAGCAGGGCCTTGATGGTGACCGACGGAATCCCGCAGAGTCCGAACCCGCCGACCGAGATCGTCGCGCCGTCCGGGATGTCCGCGACCGCCTCGGCCGCCGACGAGACAACTTTGTCCATGCCGAGCACACTAGCCAGCCCCGTAGGGTTGACCGGTGAGCAGTGACTTCCCGCGCGTGCGCCTGCACGTGGTGACCGGGAAGGGCGGCACCGGCAAGTCCACGGTCGCCGCGTCGCTCGCGCTGGCGCTGGCCTCGCACGGCAAGCACGTGCTGCTCTGCGAGGTCGAGGGCCGCCAGGGGATCGCCCGGATGTTCGACGTCGACCCGCTGCCGTACGAGGAGCGCCGCCTCGCGACCGGACTCGCGACCGACGGGCAGTCGGCCGGCACGGTGCACGCGCTGCACATCGACCCCGAGGCGGCCCTGCTCGAGTACCTCTCGATGTACTACAAGCTCGGCCGCGCCGGCCGGGCGCTGGACCGCTTCGGCGTCGTCGAGTTCGCGACCACGATCGCGCCCGGCGTCCGCGACGTCCTGCTGACCGGCAAGGTCTTCGAGGCCGTGCAGCGCAACAGCCGCAACAAGGGCGCCCGCCAGTACGACGCCGTGGTGCTCGACGCGCCGCCGACCGGGCGCATCAACCAGTTCCTCAACGTCAGCGACGAGCTGGCCGGCCTGGCCAAGGTCGGCCCGATCAAGCACCAGGCCGACACGATGATGACGCTGTTCCGCTCCCCGCGGACCGCCATCCACCTGGTCACGCTGCTCGAGGAGATGCCGGTCCAGGAGACCGCGGACGGCATCACGCAGCTCACGGAGGCCGGCCTCCCGGTGGGCGGCGTGGTCGTGAACCTCGTGCGGGCGCGCGACCTCAAGGTCAAGGACCTCGCCGCGGCCCGCAAGGGCGCGCTCGACCGGGCCGGCATCGAGACCGACCTGGTGAAGGCGGGGATCGACGTCGATGACGCGCTGGTCGACGGCCTGCTCTCGGAGGCGCGCGACCACGCCGAGCGGCGCATGCTCGAGGACTCGCAGCGCAAGCTGGTCAAGGCGCTGGGGGTGCCGACGTACGAGCTGCCGCGGCTGTCCGGGGGCGTCGACCTGGGCGGCCTGTACGAGCTGGCGGCCGCTCTCAAGGAGCAGGGGCTCGCATGACGCGTTCCCATCCCCGCGTCGGCCCGCTCGCGGCCCGCTCCGGCGCCACGAAGCTGCTGGACGTCGACGCGCTGCTCGACGACCCGGGCACGGGGATCATCGTCTGCTGCGGCTCGGGCGGGGTCGGCAAGACCACGACCTCCGCGGCGCTCGCCCTGCGCGCCGCCGAGCGTGGCCGCAAGGTCGTGGTGCTGACGATCGACCCGGCCAGGAGGCTGGCGCAGTCGATGGGCATCGAGGCCCTCGACAACACCCCGCGGCCGGTCGACGGGCGTCAACGCTTCCGGCGGTCACGGGGGCTCGCTCGACGCGATGATGCTGGACATGAAGAGGACCTTCGACGAGGTCGTGGAGAGCCAGGCGACCCCGGAGAAGGCCAAGCAGATCCTCGAGAACCCCTTCTACATCGCGCTGTCGAGCTCGTTCGCCGGGACGCAGGAGTACATGGCGATGGAGAAGCTCGGGCAGCTCCAGCGCGACGCCCAGGAGACGGGCGACTACGACCTGATCGTCGTCGACACCCCGCCGTCTCGGTCCGCCCTCGACTTCCTCGACGCGCCCGAGCGGCTCTCGTCGTTCCTCGACGGCCGGTTCGTCCGTCTGCTCCTCGCCCCGGCCCGGGGCCCGGCGAGGCTGATGACGGCCGGGCTCGGCATCGTGACCGGCGCGCTGTCCAAGATCCTGGGCGGCCAGTTCATCACCGACCTCCAGACCTTCGTGGCCGCGCTGGACACGGTCTTCGGCGGCTTCCGGGCCCGGGCCCAGCAGACCTACGCGCTGCTCCAGGCGGAGGGGACGGCGTTCCTCGTCGTGGCGGCTCCCGAGCCGGACGCGCTCCGTGAGGCGGCGTACTTCGTCGAGCGGCTGGGCGAGGAGCGGATGCCGCTCGCCGGCCTGGTGGTCAACCGGGCGACGCCGGCTCCCGAGGGGGCGCTGTCCGGGGACGAGGCGATGTCGGCCGCCGCCCGCCTCCAGAAGACGGACCGGGGCTCGCTCACGGCCGGGCTGCTGAAGCTGCACGCGGACCAGGCCCGGATGCGGGACCGGGAGACGGCGCTGCGCGAGCGGTTCGCCGCCGCGCACCCGCAGGTCCCGACGGCCGTCGTACCGGCCCTCGCGGGCGACGTGCACGACCTCGCGGGCCTCCGCCGGGTCGGCGAGCTCCTGGCCGGGACACCCACCACGTAAGAAGCGGTGAGCGAGGGTCGACCCCCGCCTGGGGAGGTGGACTCTGGCTCACCGCTGCCGGGGGATGCCGGCCATACGTGCTGGCGGCCGACTGAAGGTCACCATCGGTGACGTCAGCCGGCCGCGAGCGCTACGTCCTGACGCGGGCTGAGCCCCCGCCAGAACGGGACTGTGGAGTTGTGGTGCGGGTGGTGCTGGTCGTGCTGGGGGAGCTGCCCTCAGGCGGAGACCACGGTCTCGGTCGCCTTGGTGCGTGCGGCCTCCAGGACGGAGCGCCACGAGGCGTTCGGACGGCGACGGAGGAGCGCCCGGCGCTCACGCTCGGTCATGCCACCCCAGACGCCCCACTCGATCTGGTTGTCGAGGGCCTCGGCGAGGCACTCGGTGCGAACCGGGCAACCGGTGCACATCTGCTTGGCCTTGTTCTGCTCGGCCCCACGTACGAAGAGCTCGTCGGGTGTCGCCGTGCGACAGACCGCCTTCGGGGTCCAGTCCTCGATCCACATTCCTCTGCCCACCTGATCTCCGAGAAGTCGTTTCCACCTGTCCGCCGGACTGGCGGTCCTTCTTCCGGGGTGCTCCCTCCCCGTGGAAAGAAAGTTACGAAGTCAACACGACTCGCGGCAGCGGGCGATCGTTTCGACTCATATAGTCCGAAATGACTAGGCGCCGGCACCCCAAGTAGGCCTCGGGAGGGGCCGTTCAGGCATCGGAACCGCAGGTCAGGGGCCTGTTTGACGCTCCACGGAGGCCCGTTGGCGGGTTTAGCCGGGAATTCGGTGTGTGACGGCAATTACCCCCTGGGGTATACCCCTGGATTTACCGAAAAGGGCTCCCTGGGCCCGCTCTATTACATTGGGGCCGTGTCCATGCCCCGCAGCGAGCGTCTGCCGGCACACAAGGTCCTCTCGCATCTCGTGGTGATGGCTGCTGTGTCGCTGGTGCTCGGCGTCGTCGTCGCTGGCCTCGCCATCCCCTTCGCGGGGCTGGCCGGTGTGGGTACCCAGAACCTCGCGGACACGATGAAGGAGCTCCCGAAGGAGCTGGACACCGAGCGCCTGGCCCAGCGCAGCGTGATCCTGGACGTGAAGGGCGACGTCCTCGCCACGATCTACGAGGACGGCGGCAACCGGGTCGAGGTGCCGCTCCGCCAGGTCTCGCGGATCATGGTGAAGTCCATCGTCGCCATCGAGGACTACCGGTTCTACGAGCACGGCCCGCTCGACCTGAAGGGCACCGTCCGTGCCCTGATCACGAACCAGGCCAACGACGGCGTGGTCCAGGGCGGCTCGTCGATCACCCAGCAGCTGGTCAAGCTCACCCTCCAGCAGCAGGCGGGCTCACCGGAGGAGGCCGAGGCCGCCGCCGACGACACGTACGCGCGCAAGTTCAACGAGCTGCGCTACGCCGCCGCGCTGGAGGACCTGCACTCCAAGGACTGGATCCTGGAGCGCTACCTCAACACCGCCTACTTCGGCGACGGCGTCTACGGCATCCAGATGGCCGCCCGGCACTACTTCGGCATCAACGCCGGCAAGCTCAAGGCGAAGCAGGCCGCGATGCTCGCCGGGATGGTCAAGAACCCGACCAAGTACGACCCGACGAACAGCGAGGACGCCTCGATCGAGCGCCGCAACGTCGTCCTCGACCGGATGGCGGAGCTCAACGTCATCACGCGCGAGAAGGCCGCGAAGCTCAAGGAGCAGGGCCTCGGGCTGCAGGTGCAGAACAGCCAGAACGGCTGCGTCTCGACGGCGGCGCCGTTCTTCTGCGACTTCGTCCTCGACTGGCTCTCCAAGGACACGCGGCTCGGTGCGACGCCCGAGGAGCGGATGCACCTGCTCAAGACCGGCGGCCTCACCATCCAGACCACGGTCGACGTGGGCATGCAGGCCGTCGCCGACAACGCCGTGCGCGCGCACGTCTACCAGCGCGACCAGGCGATCGGCGCCCTCGCCGTCGTCGAGCCCAAGACCGGCAACATCAAGGCGCTCGCCCAGTCCCGGCCGATGGGTCGCGTGAAGAAGCGCGGCGAGACCTACATCAACTACGTGGTGCCCCAGAAGTTCGGCGACTCGCAGTGCTGCCAGGCCGGCTCGACGTTCAAGGTCTTCACGCTCGCGGCCGCGCTCGAGAAGGGGATCCCGCTCAACAAGGTCTTCGACTCGCCCTCACCCATGACATTCGATGCGTCGGAGTTCTCGAGCTGCCCGGGCTCGGACCCGTTCGGTGGCTCGTTCGTGACGCCGAACTCCACGTCGAGCGGCCGGATGAACCTGTACTCCGGGACCCGGCTCTCGGTGAACACCTTCTACATGCAGCTGGAGAAGGAGACCGGCGTCTGCGCGCCGTTCGAGATGGCGAAGGCGATGGGCGTCGACCTGACCAACCCGAACGGCGACCGGAGCGGCATCGGCGCCGAGCTGATCCCCTACTTCACCCTCGGCGTCGCCAGCGCCAGCCCGCTGGAGATGGCAGAGGCGTACGCGACCTTCGCCGCCCGTGGGCTGCACTGCAACTCACGGCCGGTCACCAAGATCCTCGACGCCGCCAAGAACGTCATCCGCGAGTACGACTCGAGCTGCTCCCAGGTGATGGAGGAGACGACGGCCGACGCGGTGAACGACGTGCTCAAGGGCGTCATCTCCGGCGGCTTCGCGTCGGCGCAGGCGCTCGACCAGCCCGCCGCGGGCAAGACCGGCACCACCAACGAGGGCAAGTCCGTCTGGTTCGTCGGCTACACGCCCGAGCTCGCGGCCGCCGCGATGATCGGCGGCGCCAACCAGGAGGGCGTCCCGATCCCGCTGGCCGGCCAGACCATCGGCGGCAGCTACATCTCCTCGGCGTCGGGGTCCGGCTTCGCGGCCCCCATCTGGGGTGACGCGATGAAGATCTACGACGACGCGATGGACTACATGGAGTTCGTCTACCCGTCGACCGTCGAGGGCGCCGGCGAGACCGTCGCCGCACCGCCGCCGTGCAAGCGCAAGCGCTGCGGCGGAGGCGGTGGGGACGGGAACGGCAACGGCGGCGGGAACGGCAACGGCAACGGCAACGGCGGGGGCGGCGGCCGCAACCCGTAGGTGCTAGGCGCCGAGCTGGCGCCGTACCTCCGCGGCGACGGCGCCGCCGTCCGCACGGCCCTTGACCTGCGGGGTGACCAGGCCCATCACCTTGCCCATCGCCTTCATGCCCTCGCCGGCGGCACCGGTCTGCTCGATGGCGGCGGTGATGATCGCGGCGACGTCCTCGTCGCTGAGCGCCTCGGGGAGGTACTCCGCGAGCACCGCGGCCTCGGCGCGCTCCTTGTCGGCCATCGCGGTGCGCCCGCCGTCGTCGAACGCGGTGGCGGCCTCGCGGCGCTTCTTGGCCTCCGAGGAGAGCACGCCGATCACGTCGTCGTCGGTGAGCTCGCGGGCCTCCTTGCCGGCGACCTCGGCGTTGGTGATCGCCGTGAGCACCATCCGGATGGTCGACGACCGGACCTCGTCGCGACCCTTGATGGCGGCGGTGAGGTCGGCGCGGAGGCGGTCCTTGAGGGTGCTCATGTGGGCGATTGTGTCAGTCTGGCGACGTGGGTCTCACGCGAGTTCTCGGCCGGCTGACGGGCACCGGTGCGCTGGCCGGCGCCGGGCTGACGGCGTACGCCGCCTGGGAGGCCCGGCAGTACACGCTGCGCCGGGTGGAGGTGCCGCTGCTGCCGTCGGGATCCCGGCCGCTGCGGGTGCTGCACCTGAGCGACATCCACATGACGCCGGGCCAGCGCCGCAAGCAGGAGTGGCTCAGCGACCTCGCGGTCCTCAAGCCCGACCTGGTCGTCAACACCGGTGACAACCTCTCGCACCGTGACTCGGTGCCGGTCGTCACCCGCTCGCTCGGGGCGCTGCTCGACGTCCCCGGCGTGTTCGTGTTCGGGTCGAACGACTACTTCGAGCCGACGATCCGGAATCCGTTCCGCTACCTGCTCCCCGACAACGGGAAGCGGCACACCGACACCCCGCACCTGCCGTTCGAGGACCTGCGCGCGACGTACACCGCGTCCGGCTGGGTCGACCTGACGAACCGGCGCGACACCGTGAAGGTCCGCGACCTGGTGCTCGCGTTCGCCGGCGTGGACGACCCGCACCTGGGCTACGACCGGCTCGGCGAGGTCGCCGGCCCCGCCGACGCCGCCGCCGACGTCCGGCTGGGCGTCGCGCACGCGCCGTACCTCCGGGTGCTCGACGCCTTCGCCGCCGACGGGTACGACGCCGTGCTGGCCGGCCACACCCACGGCGGCCAGGTCTGCGTGCCGGGCGTCGGGGCGCTGACCACGAACTGCGACCTCGAGCCCGCGCGCGCCAAGGGCCTGCACCGGCACCCGGCCGACTCCCGGCCGGGCGACCCGGGCTCGTCGTGGCTCCACGTCTCCGCCGGCGTCGGCACGTCGCCGTTCGCCCGCATCCGGGTGGCCTGCCGCCCGGAGGCCACGCTGCTGACGCTGGTGTCTCAGGCGCCCTGACCGATTGGGGAGCGCCCGGCCCGGTCGGGTAGTCTTCCCGGCTGGTGGACCTGCTCCGGTGGGACCACATCGGGCTGTGGCGCAGCTTGGTAGCGCGCTTCGTTCGGGACGAAGAGGCCGCAGGTTCAAATCCTGTCAGCCCGACCGATCAGGGCTCCCGGTCGCACGTGTGCGGCCGGGAGCTTCTGCGTGGTGAGAGACTGCGGGCATGGCTGAGGACCAGGAGCAGGACGGCCCGTCGCTGGAGCCGCCGACGCTGTTCCGGCGCAGGAAGAAGGCTCCCGAGCCTGCCGTCCCTCGCGCCGCGCTCCCGTCGCGCCTGCCGCGCCGCCGCTCCCGTCGCCCCCGCCACGGCCGCCGATCCTGTCGACGAGAGCCCGACCACGATCCTCGACGACGTCGGCCCGGTGGCCCAGGCACCCGGCCCCAAGCCCGCCGCGCCGCCGCTGTTCGCCGACGAGGCCCCTGCTCCCGCCCCGCTCCCGGCGTCGAGTGACCCGAACGGCTCGTCCGAGGCGCCCCGAAGCCGTCCGGATGGGTCACTCGACGCCCCAGGGCGGGCGCCGAGGCCTCCCCGTGAGGGTCCGCTCGTGTCGGGCCGGGTGGCCGCCGTGCTGGCCGGCCTGGTCGCCGCCGCGGTGATCGTCGGCCTCACGAAGGCGGCGTTCTCGCTCTGCGAGTGGATCCAGGGCACCGACAGCTGCGGCGGCCCGGGCTTCTTCCTGCTCGTCGCGATCCTCGTGCTCGCGGTCGTGCTCGGCTCGCTGACGCTCCGGCTGTGCGGTGTCGCCGAGTCCGGCACCACCAGCTTCCTCGCGGTCGGCCTGACCAGCGTGATCGCGCTGCTGTTCCTGGTGGACCAGCTCTTCGACTGGTGGATGGTCATCGCCATCCCGCTCGTGTCGGTCGCGACGTTCCTGCTGTCGTACTGGGTCACCGACGACGTTCGTCGACACCGAGCCGGAGCCCGTCCTGGCCACGGAGCCCGAGGCCGTCGACCACGACGTCCGCTAGGGCGGGTCAGGAGCGCGCAGCCACCACCAGCTGGTTTCGACACGCTCGGTCGCGACCTCGTTCCTCGGTCGCGCTCGCTGCTCAACCACCGATGAGCTGACCGCGAGGGGCCTTCGTACCTCAGGCCTTCGCGATCAGCTCCGCGATCTGGATCGTGTTGAGCGCCGCGCCCTTGCGCAGGTTGTCGCCGGAGACGAACAGCGCCAGGCCGCGGTCGCCGTCGACGCCCTCGTCCTGACGGATCCGGCCGACGTACGACGGGTCCTGGCCGGCCGCCTGGAGCGGCGTCGGGATGTCGGAGAGCTCGACGCCGGGAGCCGTCGCCAGGATCTCGCGGGCCCGGGCCGGGGTGAGGGCCCGCTCGAACTCGGCGTTGATCGACAGCGAGTGGCCGGTGAAGACCGGCACGCGCACGCAGATGCCCGAGACCTTGAGGTCCGGCAGGCCGAGGATCTTGCGGGACTCGTTGCGGAGCTTCTGCTCCTCGTCGGTCTCCTCCGACCCGTCGTCGACGAGCGAACCGGCCATCGGCAGCACGTTGTAGGCGATGGTGCGGGCGTACTTCTGCGGCTCGGGGAAGTGCACGGCCGAGCCGTCGTAGGCGAGCTCGACGGCCTTGTCCCCGGCCGCCTCGATCTGGGTCGACAGCTCCTCGACGCCGGCGACGCCGGAGCCGGACACGGCCTGGTAGCTCGACACGACGAGCCGGACCAGGCCCGCCTCGTCGTGCAGCGGCTTCATGACCGGCATGAAGGCCATCGTGGTGCAGTTCGGGTTCGCGATGATCCCGTGACCGGCGGCGATCACGGCAGCGGCGTCGCCCGGGTTCACCTCGGAGACGACCAGCGGGATGGCCGGGTCCTTGCGGAAGGCGCTGGAGTTGTCGACGACGATCACGCCGGCATCGGCGAAGACCGGGACCAGCGCCCGGGAGGTCGTCGCACCCGCGGAGAACAGCGCGACGTCCAGCCCGGCGGGGTCGGCGGTCGCGGCGTCCTCGACGACGACCTCGCGGCCGGCGTACGGCAGCACGGTGCCCGCCGAGCGCGGCGAGGCGAAGAACCGGATCTGGTCGACGGGGAAATCGCGCTGCTCGAGGATCTGCCGCATCGCGACGCCCACCTGGCCGGTGGCGCCGACGATGCCGACGTTGAGGCGCGTCATCGTCCGGAACCTCCGTAGACCACGGCCTCGCCCTCGTCCGAGTCGAGGTCGAACGCCGTGTGCGTGGCCTGGACGGCGGCCGTCACGTCCGCCTCGTCGACGATGACCGAGATCCGGATCTCCGAGGTGGAGATCATCTCGATGTTCACGCCGGCCTCGGCGAGGGCCGAGAAGAACTTGGCGGTGATGCCGGGGTGGCTGCGCATGCCGGCGCCGATCAGGGAGACCTTGCCGATCTGGTCGTCGTAGAGCAGCCGCTCGAAGCCGACCTCGCCCTGCAGGTTGGCGAGCGCGGTCATCGCCGTCTGCCCGTCGGTGCGGGGCAGCGTGAACGAGATGTCGGTCAGGTTGGTGGCCGCGGCGGACACGTTCTGGACGATCATGTCGAGGTTGATCTGGGCCGTCGACAGCGCCTCGAAGACGCGGGCGGCGACGCCGACCTTGTCCGGGACCCCGACCACGGTGATCTTGGCCTCGCTCCGGTCGTGGGCGATGCCGGAGATGATCGCGGCTTCCATGGAACCTTCCTCAGGTACGTCGTTGATGCTGCCTGCCACGACCGTGCCGTCGAGCTTGTTGAACGACGAGCGGACGTGGACCGGGATGTCGTAGCGGCGGGCGTACTCGACGCACCGCAGGTGCAGGATCTTGGCGCCGCACGCCGCCATCTCGAGCATCTCCTCGTAGGTGACGCGGTCGAGCTTGCGGGCGGTGGGCACCAGCCGTGGGTCGGCGGTGAAGACGCCGTCGACGTCGGTGTAGATCTCGCAGACCTCGGCCTCGAGCGCCGCCGCCAGGGCGACCGCCGTGGTGTCCGTGCCACCGCGCCCGAGGGTGGTGATCTCCTTGGTGTCCTGGCTGACGCCCTGGAACCCGGCCACGATCACGATGTGGCCGTCCTCGAGCGCGGTCGAGATCCGGCCCGGGGTGACGTCGATGATCTTGGCCTTGCCGTGCACCGAGTCGGTGATCACGCCCGCCTGGGACCCCGTGAACGACCGGGCCGTGAAGCCGAGGTCGGCGATGGCCATCGCGACCAGGGCCATCGAGATCCGCTCGCCGGCGGTGAGCAGCATGTCGAGCTCACGGGCCGGGGGGAGCGGGGAGACCTGGGCGGCGAGGTCCAGCAGCTCGTCCGTGCTGTCGCCCATCGCCGAGACGGCGACGACCACGTCGTGCCCGGCGCGCTTGGTCTCGACGATCCGCGCGGCGACGCGCTTGATGGCGGCCGCGTCCGCGACGGACGAGCCGCCGTACTTCTGGACGACGATTCCCACCCCGGAAGTCTAGTTCGCGGGGGTGACGCCTTCCTCCAGCATCTCATCGGCCACGGCGAGGTCCTCGGCGTCGACCGCGAACTCCACGTCGAGCCGGTTGTGCGAGACCACGGAGAGCAGCGCGTTGAGCGCGACTCCCGCCAGGTTGCCCCACGAGGCGACGTAGGAGAACTGCCACCACCACAGCGCCTCGTCGACGTCGCCCGAGCGGTAGTGCCGCAGGCCGTTCTCGAGGTCGCTGGCGATCGCGGTGATGTCGTCGGACAGCTGGCTCTCCACGGCCCCGGGCACGTAGGGGTCGAACACGTAGCTGTAGGTGTCGATCGGGTCGAGCATCTCGGCCAGCCGCAGGCGCAGGTCCTCGAGGTCGGCCTCGGGGCCGACGTCGGGCTGGTACTCGTCGCGCGGGGTGAAGTCGGTCTGGACGCCGAGCCGCGCGCCGGCGAGCGAGATCTGGGTGATCTCGAGCAGCAGCAGCGGGATCGCGCTGCCCACGTCGTTCTCCTCGGCGATGGCGCGCAGGGCGAGCAGGAAGCTCTCGACCGAGTTGGCGATCTGCTGGGCGAAGTCCTCGGTCGCGGAGTCGAGCATCGCCCCGACCGCGATGTCGCCCTCCAGGTCGACCGTGCCGTCCACGGTGTCGTCGCTCATCGTGCGCTCCGCCTTCCTGCGAACGCCCTGCCCAGGGTGACCTCGTCGGCGTACTCCAGGTCGCCACCGACCGGGAGTCCGCTCGCGAGCCGGCTCACCGTGAGATCCATGTCCTTCAACATACGGGTGATGAAGGTGGCCGTCGCCTCACCCTCCAGGTTGGGATCGGTCGCCAGGATCACCTCGGTCACGGTCCCGTCCGCGAGCCGGGTCATCAGCTCGCGCAGCCGCAGCTGCTCGGGGCCGATGCCGTCGATCGGCGAGATCGCCCCGCCGAGCACGTGGTAGCGGCCCTTGAACTCGCGGGTGCGCTCGATCGCGACGACGTCCTTGTACTCCTCGACCACGCACAGCACCGTCGCGTCGCGCCGCGGGTCGAGGCAGATCCGGCACTGCTCCTCCTCCGAGACGTTGAAGCACGTCGAGCAGAAGCGCGCCTTCGCCTTCACCTCGAC
The DNA here is from genome assembly GCA_963815335.1 of uncultured Actinomycetota bacterium. Lineage (GTDB taxonomy): Bacteria > Actinomycetota > Actinomycetes > Propionibacteriales > Nocardioidaceae > Nocardioides. Next base: position 2,797 of record CAWFGL010000013.1, on the reverse strand, counting down.
CAGGACCTCGGCGAGCCGGCGTACGTCGGCCGCGTCGGCCTGGAGCAGGTGGAACGCGATCCGCTGGGCGCCCTTCGGACCCACGCCCGGCAGCCGGCCGAGCTCGTCGATCAGGTCCTGGACAACGCCTTCGTACATGGGGCTATCAGAAGCCCAGCTGGCTCGGCGGCTGCTCAGGCGCGCCGCCGAGGCCGCCCATGCCGCCGGCGAGCGGGCCGAGCGCCTCGGACGCCATCGCGTCGGCCTGCGCCTTCGCGTCGCGGTACGCCGCCACGATCATGTCGCCGAGGTCGGACAGGTCGTCGGCGTCGGCACCGTCGAACTGGCCGGACTTGATCGCGACCTTCACGACCTCGCCGACGCCGTTCACGGTCACCGTCACCGCACCGCCGGCGACCGTGCCGTCGGCCGTGGCCTCGGCGAGCCGCTCCTGGGCGGACGCGAGCTGCTCCTGCATCTGCTGCGCCTGCTGGAGCAGGGCGTTCATGTCGAAGCCGCCGGCACCGCCGAGCGCGTCGAAGGGGTTCTGGGTCATGGGTGGGGGATCTCCTCGATCATCGTGGCCCCGAGCTCGCGGGCCAACAGGTCCTGGGAGCCGAGTGACTCCTCGTCGACGGTCAGGTCGTCGGGGTCGGCGTCGGCGTCGGCGGCCGCGAGCGGGTTCTCGCGGGGTGCGTCGGAGCCCGGTGGCGGGTCTCCTGGATCGCGTCGCGGGCGGCGTTGCGGGCCTCCGGGCTCGCGGGCTCCGGCGGCCGGCGGGGCTGGCGGCCGGTGCCGGCTCGGGCTCCCGGACGGCCGCGGGCGCCACCTCGTCGTCGGTGGCCTCCTTGACCACGACCGGCGCCTCGGCCTGGCCGGCGGCTGGGCGCCAGGGTCGACGATCGTGTCGATCTTCCAGGTCGCCCCGACCACGTCGAGGGCGGCCTCGCGGACGATGTCGGAGCAGCCGCTGCTCACGAAGCTGTCGCGGGCGCCGGCGTTGGCGAAGCCCAGGGTCAGCGTGCCGCCCTCGAGGCCGACGACCTGGCAGTTCTGGCTCAGGTGGATCCAGGCCATCCGGCGGCGCTGCTTCGTGGCCTCGACGATGTCGGGCCAGAGGCGGCGGACGTCGACGAGGCTGAGCGCCCGGTCGGTGCCGCGTGCGGGCTCCGCCTCGGCGACGGCTGGCGCCGGTGCCGGCTCGGCGGCGGCCGCGACGGGCTCGGGAGTGGCCCGGGACGGGCTCCGGGGTGGCTCGGGCTCGGGTGCGGCCGCCGGCCGCTCGACGACCGGCTCGGGTGCCGGGTGGGCTCGGCGCCGGGGTGGCGGGGTGCAGGCGGCGCGGGGGCAGGTGCCGACGGCGGCGGGCGTCGGCGTACCGCTGATGTCGAACCGGCGCTCGAGCCGGTCGAGGCGGGCACCGAGGCCGAGCGTGGTGTGGTCGGCTCCGGGCAGCAGCACCCGGGCACAGATCAGCTCGAGCAGCAGCCGGGGCGCCGTGGCCCCGCGCATCTCGGTCAGGCCGGTGGCCACGAGGTCAGCCGCGCGGCTGAGGTCGGTGCTGCCGAACCGGGCGGCCTGGGCGACGAGCCGCTCGCCCTGGTCCTCGGCGACGTCGATGAGTCCGGTCGCGGTCGCCTCCGGGACCGCGGCGATCACCACGAGGTCGCGGAGCCGGCGGAGCAGGTCCTCGGTGAAGCGGCGCGGGTCCTGGCCGGTCTCGATGACCTTGTCGACCACGCCGAACACGGCGCTGCCGTCGGCGGCCGCGAACGCGTCGACGACCTCGTCGAGCAGGGTGTCGGGGGTGTAGCCGAGAAGACCGGAAGCCAGGTCGTACGTGACGCCGCCGGGTCCGGAGCCGCCCATGAGCTGGTCGAGGACCGAGAGGGTGTCGCGCGCCGAGCCGGCCCCGGCGCGGACGACGAGAGGCAGGGCCGCCGGCTCGATCGCCACGCCCTCGCGCTCGCACAGCTCGCTGAGGTAGCTCGACAGCAGCCGCGGCGGGATCAGCCGGAACGGGTAGTGGTGGGTGCGCGAGCGGATGGTCGGGATGACCTTCTCGGGCTCGGTGGTCGCGAAGATGAAGCGCAGGTGCTCCGGCGGCTCCTCGACGAGCTTCAGCAGGGCGTTGAACGCCTGCGTCGTGACCATGTGGGCCTCGTCGATGATGTAGACCTTGTAGCGGTCGCGCACCGGGGCGAAGAAGGCCTTCTCGCGCAGGTCGCGGGCGTCGTCCACGCCGTTGTGCGAGGCCGCGTCGATCTCGATGACGTCGATCGACCCTCGTCCGCCGCGGCTCAGCTCGACGCAGCTGTCGCACTCGCCGCACGGGTCGGAGACCGGCGCCTTCGCGCAGTTGAGCGTGCGGGCCAGGATCCGCGCCGAGGTCGTCTTGCCGCAGCCACGGGGCCCGGAGAACAGGTAGGCGTGGTTGACCCGGTTGCCCGCCAGGGCGGCGCGCAGAGGTTCGGTGACGTGCTCCTGCCCGATGACCTCCTCGAAGGTCTCCGGTCGGTAGCGGCGGTAGAGCGCGAGCGGGGCGTCCATGTCCTCTGAACCCTAGTCGGCGGTCCCGACAGCCGACAGGGGCGGCCGACCCCGGTGGACCCCGGACAGACAAAGGCCCCCCGCGTACCCGAGCAGAGCTCACTTACCCTTGCTGCCTTCCGGCCCTGGGGGAGTTGGGCGAGGTGCCGCCACGCGGGGGGTTATCGGCAATCGTAGGCGATTGGGTCGAGCGCAGAAGTGGCCGGTAACCTCCTCCGCGGAGGATTCGCCTAGTGGCCTATGGCGCTCGCTTGGAAAGCGGGTTGGG
>CAWFGL010000012.1:0-16383 GCA_963815335.1 uncultured Actinomycetota bacterium | reverse complement strand
GGCTGAACCAGCTGGCCCGCCGCGTCGCCGCCTGACCGGCTCGCAGCTTCACAGGGTCTCGACAAGCTCGACCGACGTCGGTCGAGCTTGTCGAGACCCTTCGCGCGTCCACGACCTTGACGGTGTCATCGTCCCGTGTGCAATATATTGCATGCCGATCCCGCCGGATGCGCCCGCGCTGCCCCGCGACCCTGCTGCGCGACGACGTGTTCACCCGGCTGCGCGACGCGATCGTGGACGGCACCCTGGCGCCCGGCGAGCAGCTCCGCGACCAGGAGCTGGCGGAGTGGCTCGGCGTCAGCCGCACGCCGGTACGCGAGGCGCTGCTGCGGTCGGCGAGGCGGGGCTGGTCGTGGCCCGCCCGGGCCGCTCCACCGTGGTCAGCGCGCTCGACGTCCGACGCGGTCCGGGACGCACGGGACGTCGTCGCCGCGATGCACCAGCTGGCGGTCCGGGAGGCGGCCGACCGGCTCGTCGCGGCCGACCTCGACCGGATGCGCGAGGCCAACGACCGGTTCCGCAGCGCCCTCGAGGGCCGCGACCTGGACGCGGCGATCGCCGCGGACGACGACCTGCACGCGCGTGCCGGTCGGCGCCGGCGGCAACCGGGCGGTCGCGACCGTCCTCGACCAGTACACGCCGGTACTGCGGCGGGCCGAGCGGCTCCGGTTCTCCACCCGGGCGGACTCGAGTCCGTCGGCGAGGCACGACGCCCTGATCCGGCTCTGCGCGGCCGGCGACTTCCCGAGAGCCGCCGCGCTCGCCTTCGACACCTGGCACTCCCTCACCACCGACGACACCGAGGACTGACATGGCACTCGCCGACTTCCCGCGCTACCCGCTGACGTTCGGACCGAGCCCGGTTCACCCGCTCGACCGGCTGACCGCGCACCTCGGCGGCGCCGCAGATCTGGGCCAAGCGCGAGGACTGCAACACCGGCCTGGCGTACGGCGGCAACAAGGTCCGCAAGCTGGAGTACCTCGTGCCCGACGCCATCGCACAGGGAGCCGACACGCTGGTCTCGATCGGCGGCTACCAGTCCAACCACACGCGCCAGGTCGCCGCGGTCGCCGCGAAGCTCGGGCTCAAGTGCGTGCTCGTCCAGGAGAACTGGGTCGACTGGCCGGACTGCGCTCAACGACCGCGTCGGCAACATCATGCTGAGCCGGATCATGGGCGCCGAGGTGCGGCTCGACCCGGCCGGCTTCGGGATCGGGTTCAAGGACTCGTGGCGCCAGGCCCTCGAGGACGTCGAGCGCCGCGGCGGCACGCCGTACGCCATCCCGGCCGGTGCGTCCGACCACCGCCTGGGCGGCCTGGGGTTCGCGAGCTGGGCCTAGGAGGTCGCGCAGCAGGAGCGCGAGCTCGGCGTCTTCTTCGACACCATCGTCGTCTGCACGGTCACCGGATCGACCCACGCCGGCATGATCGCGGGCTTCGCGGGCCAGGACCGGCCGCGCCGGGTGATCGGCATCGACGCCAGCGCGAAGCTCGACGAGACCCGCGACCAGGTGGAGCGGATCGCGCGCAGCACGGCCGAGCTGATCGGCCTCGGCCGGGAGCTGCGCGACGACGAGATCACGGTGCTGGAGGGCTGGGCCGGCGACCTCTACGGCGTCCCGGTGCAGTCGACCCTCGACGCCATCCGGCTCACCGGCCAGCTCGAGGGGATGATCATCGACCCGGTCTACGAGGGTAAGTCGATGGCAGGCCTGCTCGACCTGGTGCGCGACGGCCGGATCGGCCAAGGACAGCACGGTGCTCTACGCGCACCTGGGCGGCCAGCCCGCGCTCAACGCGTACAGCGGCTGTTCACCCACACCGAGCCGGTCGCGCTCTAGACACCCCTGAACGTCGAGCCGCGTCAGCCGAACGCGCGCCAGCCGTACATGATTGCTACGCGCGGGGTGAAGCTCGTCGGGTCCTCACGAGGAGGCTCGACGATGCCGTTGCGGCGCCGGATGTGCGGCCGCACGCGGGACGAGTAGGTGCTCGAGCTGTTCCGGGTTCGTGAGTTCATTGCCTTGCTCCTGTTCTGGGACCGTGCCGGGGTCGGCGACTGGAACCAGTGGACACCGGACCGCTTGCCACCCACTTGCGCCCGACTGACCCCCGGGGAGCACAAGCGATAGTCCACGACGAATGTGTCGTCGATCGAGCCCGTATGCAGCAGGAACGTCGTGGACTATCGACAACCCTGGCGGCCGCCACCCGTGGGGGACGGGGGGTGGCGGCCGCCCACACCGGCCGGCGGGGCGCCGGTCGGTGTGTGGGATCGAGGGGATAGTCCGAGACGTTCGGGTTGCCCAGGGGCAGGTCAACCCATGCCGAACGTCTCGGACTATCAGTCTCAGTTCCCGAGGACGGGCTTGTTGCTGCGGATCACGCCGAACGGGTCGCGGCGCAGCTTGATCGCGCGGAGCCGCTGGAGGGCGGCCGTGTCGTAGCCGGAGGCGTCGTCCTGGCTCACGCCGACGAAGTTGGGCATCCGCCGGCCGGAGGCCAGGTGGCCGATCGCGGCGTCGACGGCCGCGAACCCGTGCGGGATCGCCTCGGCCAGCTCGGGCACCGCGGGGATGCCGAGCACGAACACGTTGAACGGCTCGACCACGGTGCGTACGGCGCCACCCAGGGCGGGCTCCTCGGCGAACGCGCCGCCCAGGCCGCGGATCTGGATGATCGTCAGCGGGCAGGTGTTGCGGTCGCCGACGGCGGCCACGAGCGCGTCGATCGCCTCGTCGTCGAGCGATGTCAGCAGCGTCGACTGCTCCATCGCGGGCATCGGGTCGGTCGGCTCGGCGGCCACGTCGCCGATCCCGCTGGGCGTGATCTCGTCCATCAGGTCGATCACGACGGGAGCGGCGTCGCGCAGCGACCAGAGCAGGATCTCGGCCATCTTCGCGGAGCCGATGTACGTCGACGCGACGTTCACGAACGACCGGCCGCGCATCGGCTCCGGAACGATGTCCATGTCCGGGAAGTGCAGGATGTGCGCCCACATCGTCAGCTCCCGGGGAGCCACGAGGGACAGGTCACGGAAGGCCTTCAGCACCTTCGGGGCGTCCTCGATCGACCACAGCAGCTGGCCGCCGTACAGCTCCGGCGCGGGGAAGAGCCGTATCTCGACCCGGATCACGATGCCGAAGTCGCCACCGCCACCGCGGAGCGCCCAGAACAGCTCGGGGTCGGACTCCTGGGTCACGTGGACCAGCTCGCCCTCGGGGTTCACCAGGTCGACGGACACGACGCTGTTCGCGGTGAAGCCGTGGGCCCGGGTGAACCAGCTGACACCGCCACCCAGCAGCAGCCCGACAACGGTCGGGTCGGGGTTGCTGCCACAGAGGGCGATCAGGCCGGTGCCGTCGAGCTCGCGCATGAGCTCGCCCCACTTCACGCCGGCGCCGACGATCGCGGTGCGCTCCTCGACGTCGACCGCGATGGCACGGATCGCGCGGGTGCGCAGCAGCAGGGTGTCGTTCAGCGTGGTGCGGGGAGCGTGGCCGGACGGCTGCGCGGTGACGGCGATGCCGGACTCGATCGACCAACGGACGGCGGTGACGACGTCCGCCGCGTTCGCGACCTCGAGGACCGCGGCCGGCTGCTGGTCGACGTTGACCACCCAGGGCGTCCGGACCTCGTGCCAGTCGGCGTCGGCGGGGGTGACGAGGCGGCCGTCGACGGCGGCCCGCAGGGCGTCCCAGTCCAGGCTGCCGACGGGATTCGCGGTGAGGGTGGAGGTGGTCATGGGGTTCTGCTCCTTCGTGGGGTCTCGGGTTGTGGGAACCACCGTCGCCGGGACCACTTGTCACCGCCTTTCGGTCGACTTACCCGTACGCCGGGTGCGCGCTCAACCCGGGCCCAAGGAAGGAGTAGGCGACTGCTGGTGCCCTCTTCCTGTCGCCCGACCCGGGCGGCACACCCGACTGAAGGACACCCGCGATGTTCAGCCCCCCGAGAAGCCGCACCCGGACGTTCCGCTCCACGCTCGTGCGGACGCTGGCAGCCAACATCGCCGCCGTCACGGTGGTGCTGGCGAGCTGGTCGTTCAGCTCCGGGCTCGCGGGCGCCGTGGTGTCCGGGGAGCCGTTCCAGGAGCCTGGTCTGGACCGGGTCACGCACCTGATCCACCAGCACCACTGCTGGAGTGGGGCGACGCCCAAGGAGACCCCGATCCCCGGCCACGCGGTCGTGACGCTGCCCGGAGGCCGTCCGCGGGTCATGTCGGCCGACGTCGGCTTCGGCATCTGGCTGTACCGCGAACCGGGGGTGGTGCACGCTTTCTGCCCGTGATTCGGCCGCGGAGTCTTATTGTCTGAGCCGTGCGGGTCAGCGTGCTGGGCGCCACCGAGGTGTGGCGCGACGATCAGCGAGTCAGCCTCGGCACCCGGAAGCGCCGAGCCCTGGTGGCGGCGCTCGCCCTGTCGGGTGGGCGCCCCGTGTCCGTGGACGCCCTGGTCGACCTGCTCTGGGCCGACTCGCCACCCGACGGCGTCGCCGGCACGCTCCAGGTCTACGTCTCCGGGCTGCGCCGCGCCCTGGAGCCCGACCGCGCGCCGCGCGCGCCCGCCACCGTCCTGGTCACCGTCGCACCCGGGTACGCGCTGCACCTCCCCGACGGGGCTCTCGACGCGGCCCGCTTCGACCGCACCGTCAGCGACGTGCACCGGCGGGTCGGGCAACGGGCCTCGCTCTGGGCGCCGCCCGCACTCTCCAACGACGAGCTCACGGCGACCGCGCGAGCTGGACGAGGCGCTGGCGCTCTGGCGCGGGCATCCCGTACGTCGAGCTCGAGGACGCCGCCGCCGCGGTGGCCGAGCGGGCCCGGCTGGAGGAGCTGCGCAGCGTCGCCCTGGAGGACCGCGCGGTCGCCGCCCTGGCCCTCGGTGACCACGGCACCGCTGCGGCCGAGCTGGAGGCGCTCACCGCGGCGTACCCGCTCCGCGAGCGGCTGTGGGGCCTGCGCGCGGTCGCGCTGGCCCGGGCCGGACGCCAGGCCGACGCCCTCGAGGTGCTGCGCCAGGTCAGGGAGGTCCTCGACGCCGAGCTCGGCCTCGAGCCGAGCGCCGAGCTGCGCGACGTGCAGACCGCGGTGCTCCGGCAGGACCCTGCCCTGGCCTGGAGCAGCCCCCGCGGCAGCACCACGGTCACCGCACCACCGCAAACCCCGCCGGCGCGCCCGGTCGCCGGCGGCGCCGCCGCCGCACCCGCCAGCTGGTGCTGCCCGAGCGATTCGTCCCGACCCTCCCGGCCTGGCCGCTCGTCGGCCGCACGACCAGCTCACCGCCCTGGAGGCCGCTCTCGACCTCGCCGACCAGGGCACGCCGGCGTTCGCCGCGATCACCGGCGAGCCCGGCATCGGCAAGTCCCGGCTGTGCGGCGAGCTCGGCGTCCTCGCCGTGAACCGCGGAGCGCGGCTGCTGGTCGGCCGCTGCTCGCAGGACGACGGCGCGCCCCCGCTCTGGCCGTGGCAGCAGGTGCTGCGCGGCCTCGGAGCCGACCTCGACGTGGGTGGCGGGGAGGACGAGGGCGCCGAGTTCCGCACCTGGGAGGCGGTCGTCGCGTCCGTCTCCGCGGCCGCTGCGCAGGACGAGACGATCGTGGTGGTCCTCGACGACCTGCACTGGGCCGACGTGCCCACCCTCCGCGTGCTGCGACTCCTGTCCGAGACGGTGGAGTCGGGCCGGCTGCTCGTCCTCGGCACCTGGCGGACGCACCCCGAGCCGACCGGCGCCCTGGCCGACGTCGCCGAGTCGCTGGCCCGCCGGCACGCCGCCCGGCTCGAGCTGACCGGGCTGAGCGCCGCCGACGCCGCCACCGTCGTCGAGGCGGTCGCCGAGGTGATGCCGAGCGAGGAGCAGGCCGGGCTGCTGGCCTCCCGCACCGACGGCAACCCGTTCTTCCTCGTCGAGTACGCGCGGCTCGCCCACGACGGCGGCGACCTGTCCGGGCTGATGGCCGAGGCCGATCCGCCCACGGCCGTCTCCGACGTGCTGGCGCGTCGCCTCGAGCGGCTGCCCGAGGAGAGTCGCTCCGTGCTGCGCTGGGCCGGCGTCATCGGGCGGTTCTTCGACCTGCCCACCCTCTGCCGCGGCTGCCGACGTCAGCGAGGACGACGTGCTGGACCGGCTCGATCCCGCTCTGGAGGCCGGCCTGGTCCGCGAGGAGGGCATCGGCAGCTACCTGTTCGGGCACGCGCTCGTCCGGGACGCGATCTACGGCTCGTTCAGCGCCACCCGGCGGGCCCGGGCGCACGCCCGGGTCGCTCAGGTGCTCGAGGGGCAGCCGGACCGGGAGAGCGAGACCGCGCGGCACTGGCTGGCCGCCGGCCCGGCGCATGCCGCCAGGCGTGGCGCGCGGCCAGGAGCGCCGCCGGGGTCGCCCGCAGGATGCACGCCCACGACCCCGCCGCCGAGCTGCTCACCGCGGCGCTCGACTCGCAGGCGCAGGACCCCGACGCCACCCTCGAGGACCGCTACGACCTGCTCATGGACCTCGCCGACGCCCATCGCTGGCGAGGTGCCTGGACCACGCTGCTCGAGGTGATCGAGCAGGCGATCGACGACGGCCGACGAGCTCGGCGACGTACGCCTGCTCGGGCGTGCTGCCGCGTCGATGACCATCGGCGCCCTCTGGCAGTCCGCCGGGCACGGCGAGACCCACGTGACCGTCGTCGGCGGCCCTGCGCCGCGCCCTGGACGGGCCTCCCGGCCAAGGACGACCCGCTGCGCTGCCGGGTGATGCTCGGGCTGGCCAACGAGCTCTACTACAGCGCCAGCTTCGAGGAACGCCGTGCGCTCGTCGAGCAGGCGCTCGCCATGGCCCGGCGGCTGGGCGACGACGCGCTGGTCCTCGATGCCTGCGAGGTCGGCTACGTCTCCCTCTGGGCGCCGGAGACCGCCGAGCTGCGGCTGGAGCTGGCCAGCGAGGCGATGGACATCGCCGCCCGGATCGGCAACGAGCGGGCGTTCGTGGTGGCCGCGACGCTGACCGCCGTGTCCCACGGCGAGCTCGGCAACGTCGCGCAGATGTGGAAGCGTCGCCGCCGAGGCCCGCGCCCAGGCCGAGCGGCTGCACCTGCCGTACGGCCTGGTCGTGATCGACAACCTGCTGCTGCCCTGGTACGTGATGGCCGGCAACTTCGAGGAGGGCGAGGCCTGCCTGGCGCACGTCATCCGTCTCTCGCAGCAGATGGCGACGCCGCAGACCGAGGACGCCGTGGCCGGCGCCATGATCACGCTGCGGCTGTGGCAGGGCCGGGCCGACGAGGTCGCGCCCGCGCTGATGGCGTTCGAGGGCGGCCCGATGCCGATCACCTCGACCCTGCTGGTGTTCCTGATCCGCGCCGGCGACCTGGAGGCGGCCAAGGCGCACGCCGCCGAGTACCCGATGGTGCTCGACGCGGTCGACTGGTTCTCGATGCTCAACTGGGCCTCGGCCGCCGAGGCGTCGCTCTGGCTCGCAGGACCACGAGACCGCCGCGGCCGCCTACGAGAAGCTCGCGCCGTACGCCGGTCGGGTGGCCTCGTCGGGCTCCGGAAACGCCAACGGGCCGGTCGACGCGTTCCTGGCCCACGCCGCGGCAGCGGTCGGTGACCGTGACCTCGCGTCTCGGCACGCCGACGACGCGATGCGGCTGATGGACGAGTGGAACATCCCGCTGGCCGCGCAGTGGCTGCGCGACCAGCGGGAGCGTTTCGACTTCTGAGCTGTCGGTTCAGGCGACGTACCGGAACGCGATCGCCTCGCGCTGCTCGAAGCCCTTCCGGGAGAACCGCCACATCAGCCGGTGCATGGAACCGGTCTTGGCGAACAGCTCGCGCCGGATCGGGCCGGGCACCTCGTGCAGCACCCACGGCACCAGCGCGACGATGTTGCGGAAGGCGACGCCCGAGGCGAAGTGCTCCTTCTCGATCGCCTCCCACTCCTCCTGGGTGAGCAGCGCCTGGATCAGCTCGATCGCCTCGGTCTCCTCGTGCCGGAGGTGGTCGCCGAGTCGTTCCCGGGCGGCGACCAGCCGCACCGCGAGGGCGCAGCGGGCGTCCTCGTCGGCGTGGCCGGCGAGCCGGGCGAACCCGGCCGAACAGGCCTCCAGGGTCGGGTCGATCTCCTCGTGCTCGGCCTCCATCGCCTCCAGCACCGCCCGGCCGGGCTCGTCCGCCCGGTCGAGGAGCGCCGGCCAGAGGCCGTTGTCCTCGCCCGTGTGGTGGTGGTGCAGCGCGAAGGAGAACAGCTCCCAGCGCTCCGCCAGCGCCCGCCAGGACTCCCGGTCGGACACGGGCGTGCTGCCCGCGGCCGCCGCGAACCCGGCGAGGTCGCGCCGGAACGCGTGGTGCATCAGGTACATCATCGCCATGTCCACCGGGCCCGGGTGGGCCGCGGCCTGGCCGGGAAGCCGGATCTGCTCCGGCCAGACGGCGTGGGTGTTGGTCGTCATGACGTCTCCTCTCAGCGGGCGCCGACGGGCTCGCGCTCGTCGGACGCGTCGGAGCGGGCGGGGGCGAGCAGACCGAGGTCCTCGTCGGTGATCTCGGCACGGACGCCGGGCAGCACGCGGTCGAGCCAGGCGGGCACCCACCAGTTCCAGCGGCCGAGGAGCGACATCGTCGCCGGCACCAGGACCATCCGGACGACGGTGGCGTCGAGCAGGATCGCCACGGCCATGCCGACGCCGAGCATCTTCACGACCACGTCGACCTCGGTCGCGAAGCCGAGGAAGACGGCGACCATGATCGCGGCGGCGCTGGAGATGACCTTGCCGGTCGCGGCCAGGCCGCGGACCACGCTGCCGTGGGCGTCACCGGTGCTCTCCCAGTCCTCGCGGATGCGGGACAGCAGGAACACCTCGTAGTCCATGGACAGGCCGAACAGGATGGTGAACATCAGCATCGGCACCCAGCTCGAGACCGGGACGGCGTGGTCGAGCCCGAGCAGCTCGGTGCCCCAGCCCCACTGGAAGACCGCGACCATCACGCCGTACGCCGCCGCGATGCTGAGCAGGTTCATCACGGCCGCCTTGATCGGGATCACGACGGACCGGAACACCATCGCCAGCAGCAGGATCGAGACGCCGACCACGAACCCGATGACCAGCCACAGCCGGCCGGCGAGCAGCTCCGCGATGTCGGAGAACATCGGCGTGTTGCCGGTGACCTCGACCCCGTCCGGCACCTGGGCCCGGACGGACTCGACCAGGTCGGTGCTGCGGGTGTCGGTCGGACCGAACGACGGGACCGCGTTGAAGGTGGCGATCGCGCCGTCGGGCGAGACGACCGGCTCGGTCACCGCGACGATGTCGGCACGGCCGTCGAGCTCCGTCGCCAGCGCCTGGGTGGCCGAGTCGCTCACCTGGTCGCGGTCGACGACGAACACGAACGGGCCGGTGAAGCCGGCGCCGAACTCGTCGGTGACCAGGTCGTAGGCCTTGCGCGTGGTCAGGTCGGACGACTGGGTGGACGGGTCCTGCGGCCAGGTGCGCATGTCGAGCACCGGCAGCGCCAGCAGGATCATCACCAGCGCCGCGCCGACGGCCCACGGGAGGGGCGTGCGGCCGACCTTGGCGGCCCAGCGAGCGGTCAGGCTCGGGCGGGCAGTGGCGTCGGCGACCTCGCGGACGCCGGGGACGTGGCCCTTGCGGACCTTGCGGGGCAGCACCTTGCGACCGGCGAGGCGGCACAGGGCGGGCACCAGGGTCAGCGCCGCGGCCATCACGGCCACGACGGCGAGCGCGGTGGCGAAGCCGAACGACGCGTAGACCTGGAGGCCCGAGAGGCGCAGGCCCATCAGCGACACCAGCACGGTGACCGCGGCGAAGACCACGGAGCGTCCGGCGGTGGCCACGGCGCGACCGGCGGCGTCGGCGACCGCGTGCCCGCCGCGGACGTACTCGACGAACCGGGTGACGATCAGCAGGGCGTAGTCGATGCCGACACCGAGGCCGACCATGGTGGCCACCATCGGGGCGGCGGTGCTGACGTCCATGGTGGCGGCGAGGAGCAGGATCGCGCCGCTGCTCACGCCGAGGCCGGTGAGGGCGACGGCGATCGGCAGGCCGGCGCCGACGACGGAGCCGAACGCGAGGACCAGGATGAACAGGGCGGCGACGATGCCGATCAGCTCGCCGTACCCCTCCATCGGGGCGGCGGCGCTGCCGGGGACCTCCCCGCCGAGCTCGACCTGGAGGCCGGCGTCGCGGGTGGGCTCGACGGCGTCCTCGAGCGGGGTCAGGTTGCCCATCAGGTCCGGGTCGGTGACCGGGACGTCGTACTGCACGTCGAACAGCGCGGTGTCGGCGTCCTCGGAGAACCGGGCCGGCGAGACCGTCGCGACGTGCGGCATGTCGGCGAGCCGGTCGGAGAGCTCGGTGAGCTCCGCCTGGCCGGGCTGGGCGCCGGACTCGTCGTGCACGACCACCTGGGCCGAGGCGAATCCGGCCTCGGGGAGGTGCTCGCGGAGCTGGTCGACGCCCTTCTGGGCGCGGGCGTCGGGGACGTTGTAGTCGTCCTGGGGCGTGCCGCCGAGCGTGGCGGAGAGCGCCACGACGGAGATGGCGACGAGCACCCAGGCGAAGATCGTCCGCCACGGATGCGCGGCAGAGCCGTGCCCGAGGCGGTAGAGGAAGCGGGACATGGTGGTGTTCCTTCGGACGTCGGTGGTGGTGGTGACGGCCTCAGCCTCACGGCGGCCACTTGCCCCCCTCTTGCCACTGACTTAACGGGCGTCTCCCGGTCCCGTTGGTCCCGGCCTCCGGGGTCGAAATCGGGCGGCGATAGTGTCGAGCGCGTCATGGACCGTTTCCAGATCGAGCTCCCGGCACCCGGCTTCGACCGGCCCGGCACCGTCGTCCGCTACGGCCACTACGGCCGCCCGGTGCTGGTGTTCCCGAGCGAGCAGGGCCGGGCGTGGGACTACGAGAACAACGGCATGGTGGGCGCCGTCGCCGACCTGGTCGAGGCCGGCCGGGTCAAGCTCTACTGCGTCGACTCGTACGACGCCCACACCTGGTCGAACAGCTCGATCCCGCTGGAGGCACGAGCGCAGCGGCACGGCGCCTACGAGTCCTGGATCACCAAGCAGGTGGCCGGGTTCATCGGCGAGGACTCCCCGGGCGTCGCCGAGGTGATCGTGACCGGCTGCAGCCTCGGCGCCTACCACGCCCTCAACTTCACGCTCACCCGTGGCGACCTGTTCCCGGTCGCGATCTGCCAGAGCGGCAACTACGACCCGTCCCAGTGGCACGCCTGGGGCGACCGCGGGGACGCGGCGTACTTCACGAACCCGAGCAACTACGTCCCGAACCTCCACGGCGACCACCTCGAGTGGCTGCGCAGCCGGGTCCACCTCGTGCTCACCGTTGGCGAGGGCGCCGTGGGAGACCGAGCCCACCGGGTCGCTCCCGTCCGCGCGGCACATGGGCGGGCTGCTGGCCGAGAAGGGCATCTCCCACGACCTCGACGTCTGGGGCCACGACTCGGCCCACGACTGGCCCTGGTGGCAGAAGCAGATCGCCCACCACCTGCCCAGGTTCTGCTGGATCTGCTAGGGACGTATGCATGGGCGTTCCCGGAAACCCCGCCCCGGCCGAGCTGGCGGCCACCGAGCTGTTCGCGGTGGACGCCTACCGGACCGAGTTCGACGCCACCGTGGCGGAGGTCGACCGGGACGGGAGCCGGGTCCGGCTCTCCCGGACCGCGTTCTACCCCGTCGGCGGCGGCCAGCCCAGCGACCTCGGCACGATCCTCACTCCCGCCGGCACGCTCACCGTCACCGGCGTACGCCGTGAGCGCGGCCCGATCTGGCACACCGTCGAGGGCGACCTGCCCGACGTGGGCGACGAGGTCCAGGGGACCATCGACTGGGACCGCCGGCACCGGCTGATGCGCACCCACACCGCGCTGCACATCCTCTGCGGAGTGATCTGGGCCGACTACAAGATCCCGGTCACCGGCGGCAACATGGAGCCGATGAAGGGCCGCCTGGACTTCCCGTTCCCGGCGATGTCGGCCGACCTCGGGGCCGCCGTCGAGAAGCGGATCAACGACGAGATCGCGAAGGCGCACGAGATCGTCGTCGACTTCCTGCCCCGCTCGGTCGCCGACACCGACCCCGCGCTGATCCGGACCTCCGCCAACCTGATCCCGCAGGAGATCGACCCGCTCCGGGTGATCGACATCGTCGGCCTCGACCGGCAGGCCGACGGCGGCACCCACGTGCTCTCGACCGCGGAGGTTGGCGCCGTACGCGTCGTGGGTACCGAGAGCAAGGGCAAGGACAACAAGCGCATCCGCCTCGAAGTCGTCGACCCGGAAGGGGACAGCACGCATGAGTGACCACCTGATCGGACTGCTGCTCGGAGCGGAGGAGGACTGGCCGCGCGCGTTCGAGTCGATCCTGCGCCGGGTCGGCACCATCAAGCACGACGGCGACGACCACACGGTCAGCAGCGAGCGGCTGACCATCGAGCCGTTCGGGCTGACCGACCCGGTCCGCACCGAGCTGGTGATCGACCGGCTGGCGTACTGGTACTACCACCCGCGCGAGTGGCTGAAGAAGGCGTCACTGGTCAACGGGACCTACCTGCTCAACAGCCCGTTCACGTTCCAGTCGATGGAGAAGCACAGCGCCTACTGCGCGATGATCCGGCTCGGCCTGAAGGTCCCGCCGACCACGCTGGTGCCGTACAAGAACCCGGTCGACAACGTCCGCTGGGCCTACACGTCGGAGAAGTACAACCAGCCCTTCGACCTCGACCACCTCGCCGATGAGCTCGGCTACCCGCTGTACATGAAGCCGTTCGACGGCGGCGGCTGGCGCGGGGTCTCACGGGTCAACGACCGCGGCGACCTGCACCGCGCGTACGACGAGTCCGGCGAGATGCTGATGCACCTCCAGGCCACCGTCGAGTACGAGCACTTCGCGCGGGCGCTGTCGATCGGCCCGGAGACGATGGTCATGGACTTCCGGCCGGACCAGCCGATGCACAACCGGTACGCCGTGTCCCACGGCTTCCTGTCGGAGTCGGCCGGCCACCAGGCGGCGGCGATCAGCCGGATCGTGAACGCCTTCTTCCAGTGGGAGTTCAACTCCTGCGAGATGCTCGTGGCCGGTGACGAGGTCTACCCGATCGACTACGCCAACGCCTGCCCGGACGTCGCGGTCACCTCGCTGCACTACTACTTCCCGTGGGCGATCAAGGCACTGGTGCGCTGGTCGGTCTACTCCGTGGTCACGGGGCGCCGCGCCAACGTCGACCTCGAGACGCAGCAAGTACTTCGAGATCGCCGACGACACCGCGCTCGACTACGAGGCGAAGATCGAGGCCTACCTCGCCCTCGCCGACGGGCACTTCGAGTCCGAGCGGTACTGGGACTGGTGCTCCACCAACCTCCCCCACCTCGACGAGCAGGTGCTCGAGTGGGTCGCCTCCGACGAGTTCGACCGGCTCCTCCGGGACACCGTGACGGCGACGTACCCGCCGCACGAGCAGGAGGAGTTCCTCGCCCACTTCCGCGGCCTGCTCGGTATGTGGGTCAAGGACAACACCTAGCCGCCGCTGGTTCGAGCGGTGCTCGCAACCATGCTCGACCGCCGGTGGTCGAGCCTCGAAACCCGGTGAGTTGCGCAGGGCCTGAGCCGACGGCAGCCGCCTAGGCTTCCGCCCATGTACCGCGCGGCCGCCCTCGCAGCCGTGTTCCTCCTCTGGCTGCTGCTCGGGCCGTGGGTGCTGCTCCTCGCGCTGGCCTCGCTGGCGATCCCGCAGGTGCGCTGGTGGCTGCGTCCGGAGCGCCCGTGGCGGGTCGTCGGCATCACCGCCGGCGCGATCGCCCTGCTCGCCGGCCTGGTCGTCGTGATCCCGGACGCCTGGCTCCCGATCCCGCCCGGCCCCGGCCTGCTGGTCACGCCCGCAGTACGTCGGCCGCGCCGCCGTCGCGCAGCCGGTGACCGGTGTCGACGTACCCCAGCACCCGCACCTCGCCCGCAACGGCGCCAGCTCGATGCACAACGACGCCTACGCCAGCGACGCCTACACCTGGGCCGGGCCCGACCGGCGACCGGCCGGACGTGGACACCGCGTGGTTCGGCGTCGAGGAGTGCGCCACCCTGGCGTTCGACTCCCATGACCGGATCGTCGCCCTGTGCGGCGACCTCGAGGGGCCGACCCTGCGGGTCCTCGACCCCGACTCGATGCGGCCGATCGTCACCAAGGACCTGCCCGACCGGGTCGACGTCGAGGGCAAGAAGCCGTGGGAGAACCTCTGCGGCGGCGCCTACTTCTACCTCGACGAGCGACGACCGGGCCATGGTCGCGACCACCGACCGCCGGATCCTCGGCCATCGAGACCTCCGACGCCGACGGCGACCCCGACCTGACCACCGACGAGGCCTACGACGTGACCGACGTGGTCCCCGAGGACGACTGCCTGATCGCGCTGATGCCCGACTGGGACGGCCGGATCTGGTTCGAGACCCAGGGCGGCCTGGTCGGCGCCGTCGACCCGAAGACCGGCGAGGCGCAGGTGCTCGACCTCGGCGAGGAGATCGCCAACTCCTTCGCCGTCGACGAGCAGGGCGTGTACGTCGTCACCGTCGAGGCGCTGTACCGGCTCTCCGCCGACCGGGCCGGCAAGCCGGCGGTCGACTGGCGGGCGACGTACGACCGCGGCAGCGAGCAGAAGCCCGGCCAGCTCAGCCAGGGCAGCGGTACGACGCCCACCCTGCTCGCCGACGGCCTGGTCGCGATCACCGACAACGCCGACCCGACGGATGCACGTGGTGTTCCTGCGCCGCGACACCGGCGAGGAGGTCTGCGCGGCGGCGGTGTTCGGCGACGACGCGAGCGCCACCGACAACTCGCTCGTCGCCGTCGGGCCCGCCGGCGTCGTGGTCGAGAACAACCACGGCTACTCCAGCCCGCTCAGCACCTTCCTCGGCCGCGCCACCGACCCCGGCCTCGCCCGGGTCGACGTCGTCGACGGCGAGTGCGAGGTACGCTGGACGAACGACGACGTGGTCGCCCCGACCTCGGTCGCCAAGGCGTCCCTGGCCACCGGCCTGGTCTACGCGTACACCAAGCGGCCGTCCTGGTGGGGCGTCAGCGCGTGGTACCTCACCGCCCTCGACCTCCGCACCGGCCGGCACGTCTTCAGCGTCCGCACCGGCACCGGCACGCTGATGAACAACCACTACGCCGCGATCACCCTCGGCCCCGACGGGTCGGCGTACATCGCGACGCTGGGCGGGATGGTGCGGGTCAAGGACCGGGAGTAGACGCAGGGCGCCGACGGCCCCGTGGCCGCCGGCGCCCTCCTCAGGACGCTGAGCCGGTCAGCAGTCCTGGCCGTCGTCGGTGCTGGCGAACACGTCGCCCTCGGCGAAGGCGTCGTCGCCCGCGACCTCGTTGAGCGCGTCCGCGCCCTCGGCGGTCAGGGCGAGGTCGTACTCGCTCTCGTCGTCGCCTGCTCGCCCTCGTCACCGTGCTCGTAGCCGCTCGTCGCTCGTAGCCGCTCGTCGCGGACTCCTCGCCGGACTCGTCGTCGCCCTTCCTCGTCGGCGGGCACGACCTGGAGCAGGTCGGTGCGCTCGCCGTCGACGTCGAAGCTCACGAGCCAGTCGGACGTGTCGACCGACGGGTCCTCCCACGTCGCGGTGCCGGCCTCGGAGGAGTACTCGATGCCGCCGAGGAACTCGACCTCGCTGTCCTTCTGGTCGCTCTCCTCGTCCTGCGGGAACGTGAGCTCGGTGAGGCCGTCGTCCTGCTCCTCGGCCGTGGCCGGGTCGACGGCGTCGAGGGTCACGCCCGCGTCCTCGAGCGCCGTCGCGGCATCCTCGTCGGTCACGATCTCGGCCGACCGGGTGTCCCCGTGGTCGCCGTACTGGTCGCCGCTGGCTCGTCACCGTGCGCCTGGGCCGGTGCCGGCGCCGACGGTGCCGGCGACCGCCAGCGCGGCGAGGGGAGCGAGCAGGGTGGTGCGTGCTTCCGCATGAACTGTCTACCTCCAGGAGGTTCGCGTGGTTCGTGCTTCTTTACCTTCGCCACCGTGCCGAAGAGCCCGGGGCACTTCAAATCGACCGCGGACCATTTCACGCAGTAGGACGGCGTGTCGTGGACCTGCCGCCGAGATGCCGGAGTGCGGACGCCGGGGATCGGATCGCGAACCTCAGTCCGCGCGGGGATCCTCCTGCCGCAGCTCCGCCCTCAGCTCGTCCTGCTTCCGCCGGCGCCGGATCTCGGCACGGGCGAGGGCGAAGGCGATCACCACCGGCACCACGAACTTCGCCGTGTCCACGGCCTCGTGCACCCACCCCGGCAGCGACCAGTCCGGCCAGGAGATGTCGGGCCAGGGGATCGAGGGCAGGTCGGGGAGGGGGACGTTGGGCAGGTTGAT
>CAWFGL010000011.1:0-147617 GCA_963815335.1 uncultured Actinomycetota bacterium | reverse complement strand
AACCCCTGGAGCAGACATCTCTGTCTACGATGCCAAGCTTGGTCTTGTGGCCTCAGGGCGTGACAACCTCACTACTGAGGTTGAAGTAGGGCTGTACAGAGTCTCGGCGCATGGTTCCGATGGCGACGACACACGAATAGTCGAGGCACCGCCCGAAGGCCGAGTGCTTTGCCAGGTGGGCAAGCCCGCTCACCCACTGCTGCCGCTCGATTCTCTCGGCGACAGCCACGCTTTGCGCGACCGAGACCTCTCAGGCATGCTGTCGGATCTCAAGTCTGCGAGGTGGCCGCGAACATCCGCGCTGACTGTGGTGATGCGAAGCAGTTCCGGAGGGCAGAGTGATGTGCCTGGCCAACAGTTCGCCCTGCTCGACCCCGGTCGGGTACGCGTTCGGCGCTTCGGCAGTGCCCGCCGATTGATGTCGGCCTCAGACTTCTGTGCGAGAAGTGTGAATCTGGTTCCCGGGCTCTATACGTTTCAGCACGCTGCGCCTGGGGAGGGGCTGGTAGAGCAAGTCATATACATGAATCGCGGCTGGCGCACAATCGTCGTGATACCGGCAACGTCGACAGGCGCCTCGCCGGCGCACGCGCTCGTAACTATGTCTCGGCTCAAGTCTGCCCTCGACGACGACACGCAGACCGAACGGCTTCTGCTTGCTGAGTCGGCCTTTGCGGCACTGCGCGATGGCCGTCCGCCTTTCGTGGGAGATCAATCCAATCTCCTTAAGCGTCATGTGCTAGAGGACCCCATGCTGGCGGTCCTTGCGGTCTCGCAAATCATGTCTGGAGACAAGGACGGCTTCGAGCCCAAAGACGGTCAGGTTCTACTGCGTCTGCTAATGGCGATCATGCCTCAGCACCCGGATGTTCGGAGGCATGCGAGTCACGTTGCATCCACAGCAGCTCCAGCGAGCGAACCTCCGATGCTAGCGGCGTCGCAGCGTATCAATTGTGACTTGAAGGCCGGTTCTTACGCTGCTTTGGCGGCTGGGGCGGCATTCGATGGTGGAATCTGGTCGCGCTGGATGGCGCCCACCAGTGCCCCAGACAAGGGGACTAGCATGCACCTGCCCGAAGGCGTTGACCTACTCGGGCGCTCGCTCTCGGAATTTGAGTCGTCCGCCCTGAGCCAGTTGCGTGTCTCCAGCGCTCGTGGCCTGAGGGTCGGCGTGAGCGCGCTTGTGTGGCGGCTCAGCTGCTTGCTCCTGAGCGTTTCCGTTGGGGTATAGCGAGCCGACGCGCCGCCGACGCGGCGCGCGCGCTAACCAACGTTGCGCTGAGCCGCTTGGTGACGCAGGCCAGCGTGCTGGCGCACCACCTAAGGCGATCCCCCGCCATGACGCTGGCCAACGAGAGACCTGGGCGACTCGTGACTGGGACAACCGTGCCACTTGCTTTGGCGCGTGAGCTTCAAGCCATCCTTTCCCCGAAGATTAGGAGTAGATATGTCATGGACCTCTGAAGCCTCAGCCTCCGAACCGGGTGCGGGGGAGACTGAAATGACAACGCGCGCCAGCATTGCCGCCATAGGTGCGCTTGTGTTCTTCGGCGCTTTAGCGCTCTACATGATCGTCACGAGCGACGTGTCCGACGACGTTTGGCAGCGGAAAGTCTATGTCTACGCATCGGTCGAGGCCATCGTCTTCGCTGCGGCTGGTGCGCTATTCGGAGTTCAGGTGAAGCGGGGCGAGGCCAAGGCGGCGAACGTGCGGGCGGAGCAGGCAGAGCAAGAAGCCTCAGAAGCAAAGAAAAGTGAGCGGCTTTCCTCTGAAGATGCTCAGAAGGGTCGAACGATGGCGGCGACAGCGAGAGGCCTGGCAAAGGCCACGTCGACGACGGATTCTTCCGGACAGCAAACGCCCGGAACGCCTGGTTCGAGGGGTGTAGCCGGTGGAGGGATGTCATCCGGTCAAGCGCTCGAAGCCCTCAGCCAAGTGGCGGATGAACTCTTTCCGCGAGATCGGCCAGGAGACGCCTCCATCAAGTAACCGGGCTGCCCGAGGGCAAGCACCAGCAAGCGTAGGACGAGTTTGGCCGACGAAGTGGCTGGATGACTGGCTAGGACGATTTGGCCGCGAAGAGTCGCAGTTGTACTTCCGACCTATGGGAGCGGGAGAAGGTACGCTTCCAGGACGACTCGATCTCGCGGACAGATTTCGTGAGGAGTTGGAGGGACCATCCTCGCCGAGGGTATCGGCTTGCTCACCTACGTGTCCGATGCCGCTGGTCGCCGTGCTAGGCGCCGTCAATCTGGAGACGCGACCAGGATGCAGGCTGGCAACTTTGTATCACCAAGAAACATTCGATCGCTACGCGGGGGACACACCTGTCGGCTTCCGCTGATCGGCATGTGGGCGAGTGATCCCGACCGATACGCGGCGGTGTGACGCACCTTGGTGACCCCGGGGGCTCAAACGTGCCCGATGACATCGCGTGTTGTTCGACAACGGCCGCAAGGGTTCGCACGTCTACAATGGCCAGGCCCGTTGCCTGCGCTACCGGAGGTCAGGATGCGACGGAGCGCGTAGGGAGTGAACAGCGCTCGGGCCGGCTCCTCGAAGCCGGTGACCTTCAGGAAGGTCCACGACATGGCGGCATTGCGTTCGGCTGCCTGCAGGTACCGGTCGATGTAGGCGTTGGCCATTCGTACCGGGAGGGGCCGATGGCCCGGCACCACCTCCGTGGCATGGACAGGTCGGCTCCGATGGCGGACTCCCACGCGACCTTGATGAGCTTCGACGTCTGCTTGAAGAATCGGGTGGCCAGGTTGCTGGTTCCGCGTCGCAGCGAGTCGCGCAGCGCCTGTGCTTCGATGCCGGCAACTGTCATCCCCTGCCCATAGACCGGATTGAAGCTGCACACCGCGTCGCCGGTCACCAGCAAACCCTCGGGAAAGCTGCCGAGGCGGTCGTACCGACGCCACCGGTTTCCTGGGAAAGCGGTGGGCGCTGATGCGCGACACCATCTCGGCCTCGCGGAGGGCGGTGGTGAACTGCGCGGGCACGAGACCAGAGGCCATGTCGAGCCACGCGTCGGGATCGGTCGGGGGATGGTGGCCGGCGAAGCCCTCGAGGCTGACGATCCACGTGTCGTTCTCCTGTTGCAGGACCGCGACGCCCGTGGGTCGGTCCGGATTCGCGCTCACCACCACCCCTCGCAGGCCGTGCGTGAGCTGTGAGTCGAGTCGAACCAGGCGACTGACGTACTTCAGGTCGACCCGCAGTTCGTCTTCCTCTCGGCTCCTCGTCTCGTGACTCCCCAGCCAGGCACCGACGCGGCCGTCGCGTCCAAGGGCCGCCACGACGAGGTCCGCGCTCAGCTCGAGGCTCTCCTCGGGTGCGGCTTCCGAACGATACTGGCGCCGACGACCCGACTGCCGGAGCCGTTCCAGAGCAGGTCGACCACATCGTGGCCGTCCACCACTCGAACGTTGGGCAGGTTGCTGACTCGTTCGAGGACGAGAGTCTCGAGGAAGGGTCTGCTCTGCAGGTGGGGCGGGATCTGACACGGAGTCGTCTTGACACAGTAGGTGGCCGCCGAACTCGAGGTGGAACTGGTTGAGGTTGGCCACGGTCAACCCGCCGGCACGGGTCAGCTCCTCCAGAGACCCGGGCAGGATGTCCTCGATCGCCTGCGCGCCCCTGGCAAGCAGTACATGCACGTGTCTGCCTTGCGGCACCCCTCGGCGTGACGCAGCCGTCGTCGGGAGTCGGTCGCGTTCAACGATCGTGACCCGACCGAATGCTGGTGGCCAACGCCGCCGCGGCGAGGAGCCCGGCCATGCCAGCCCCGAGTACGACTGCCTCCTCGCCGACCGGCCGGAGCGGGGCCCGGAAGTCCGCCCCCCGACCAGCTCTCCACCACACCACCCCAAGCCGAACCAATTGCACCGACGCATCAGAGCACCCCCCGTCTGCTCCTTCCTGAGTCAACCACCGAACCCCACCGAAGCGACACTGCTCCGCGAAGGAATTGCCGCATGACGGATGCCGCACACGACGCGCAACAGCGACGGTGAGCAACGAGACAGTGCCGATCTGGTCGGTGTGCATGACCGACGTCCCCGGTCACTGCGATTCGGCGCCCCGTGCTCGACCTGGACTACGAGACCAAGTCGCCCCGAACAGCACGTCCCGCCACAGCGGTGCTCCGCTGATGGATCCGTGGTTCAACTCGCTGTGGACTCAGACGCGCTGCGCGTTCTCGTAGGCCTCCACCAACCAGTCGCGGACCTCGTCGTCGATCTGCGCTGCGTCGGTGAGCTCGATGTGGTGCATCCACACCCGGGCGGAGGGATGCGCGACGGGACTTGAAGCGGCTCGAGGAGATCTTGCGGGGCAATGCGATGGACAGGACCGCCGGGACGTCGCTGCTCACGTACTGGCCGGGGCGCCAGACGTAGGCGAAACCCTTGTCACGTCGGAACGCGATCTGGCTCTTCGTCACCCGCACTCGCACCCACTCACCGTGCGAGGGATGGAACTCGATGCCGCCGCCTGGCCATTGCACTCGTTGGGTCTCCCGCTGGCCGCGAAGCAGCCGATCTCCGGCAACCCCGCCATCGGCCGGGACGCACAGCGTGGAGAGATTGCTGTTCGTCAAGAAGACCAAGCGTCCGCCCGGCCGTAACAGCCTGCGGCCTCGGGCAACCAGCGTTCAGGGTCGCACCAGGCAGCCACACCGTGCTCGCTCACCACGAGGTCGAATTGCCCACTGGCCAACGGGACTTGCTCGGCGTCCGCGTGGACGAGGGGGAAGGTGGGCCCGAGCCGGGTTTGGTGGTGGCGCGCGGTGGCGAGCTGCTCGCCGGAGAAGTCCAGGGCGACCGGGCGGGCGCCTGCGCGCGCGAGCCAGGCCGCGAAGTACGCAGTTCCGCAGGCGAGCTCCAGGACGTCCATACCCTGAACGTCACCCAGGACGCCGAGCTCCCGTTCGGGCACGGCGAACAGGCCCCACACCACCTCCGGCATGCCCCACATGCTTTTGCCGCACGGTCGGTGAAGCGCTCGTTCACGATCGCCCAGAGCTCCCGGTTCCAGGCGATCTCTGCGGCTCTGCCTTCGGACACCTGGACAGTCTCCCCGAAAGTGGGCGGTGACATCGAGTCCGTCATCGACCGTGCCGACCGGCGGGCGGGGTAGTGCGGGACAAACCCTCGCCTGCGCCGGTCAGCGGCCGGTCAGCGGCCCGTCAGCGCCGCCGGCTCGGGCACGTCGTCGTGACCCGGTGGAGTGTTGAAGTTGCCCTTGCCACGCTCGCCGTTCACGGCCTGGGTGCTCTGGGCCAGCGTGATCGTCGCGTGGGCCGCTGCGTCGCTCATCTGGTCGAGGGCCTCCAGGCTGAGGTTGTCGATGTCGTCGCAGCCGAGGTGGTAGCACGGGTCGTACTGCTCCCCCGCGGTTCCGCCGTAGATCTCCGCCTGCTCGTCGGTCTTGATTTCCTCGGCGCCGGTGAACAGGCCGCCGGCCGGGATCCCCGCCTCGATGAACGGGCCGTAGTCGGACCGGCCACTGAACTCGGTCGGCTCGGAGGCCAGGCCCTGGGAGTCGAACCAGTCGACGAAGATCTCCTCGATCGCCGCCGACCCCTCCGGTGCGCGCTGGGCGGCGGCACGGAGTCGGACAGGTCACCGTCGTAGACGAACCGGACGAAGTTGGGCGAGCCGACCATGTCGAAGTTCAGCATCGCCGCGATCCGGTCGAGTTTCTCCTCGCTCAGGCTGTCGACGTACGCCTCGGACCCGAGCAGCCCGGACTCCTCGGCGGCGAACCACAGGAAGCGCACCTTGTTCCGAGGCTTGACCTTCTGCATCTGCTCGGCGATCTCGAGGATCGAGGCGGAGCCCGACCCGTTGTCGTTGATGCCCGGGCCGACCCCGACGCTGTCCAGGTGGGCGCCGACGGCGATCACGTTGTCGGGGTCGCCGGTGGGGGTCTCCGCGATCACGTTGCGCGTGGTGTACGTGCCGGGTCGCCAATCGATACGGAACCGGGCCTCCCGGCCGGTGTCACCGTTGGCGACTCCACCGACCAGCGTGGTGGCGGCCTCCAGGGTGATGCCCGCCGTGGGGATGTCGATCCCGTCGAAGTTGAAGAACACCGCACCGTCGTCTCCCGGGGCCGCGCTGATGAAGGCCACGGCCGCGGCACCAGCCGCCTCTGCGTTGAGGAACTTGTTGATGATGGCGCAGTTGCCGCGCTGGACGACGACGATCGCTCCCGGGGGCACCCCGTCGAAGTCCGTCGCCTCGCACCCGGAGGTCGTGGTGGTGGGGTCGTCCAGTGCGAGATCGATCGCCCAGACCGGCGCCGTCGTGTCGATCCCGTAGGCGGTGCTCTTGAACATGCTGCCGAAGTCTCCGCCAAGCTGCGCTGCGGCGATTCCGGGAACGAGCGATGGGCCGCCGACCACGTCCAGGATCGGCGCCTTCCAGTCGGCCAGGAAACCGAGCTGTACTCAAGTTCTGGTAGTGACGTCGTACCCGGCCGCCGCGAGCCGGTCATGGACGTACTCCGCGGAGTCCTCGTAGCCCGGGTTTCCCGACAGCCGGTTGCCGCCACCCCACCCGTCGGCGATTGCCTGGAAAGCCTGCTCGTGCTCGAGGATGCCGCCGACCGTCACCGCCCGGGTCAGCTTCGCGGAGTTGTTGTTGTTCGACGGAGGCTGCGAGACCGCTGGCACGCTCGCGGCCAGGACGAGCGCTCCGGCACCGATGATCCCGACAAGTGAACGCTTCATGATCTCCCCAACCGCGGCCCGGCGACCAGAACGGCACCGGGCCGGCCGCAGCGTCCCGGTGCCTCATCGTGACCCCGATGAGCTGTGACGTCAATCACATCCAGGCGAGCTGAGCACCCCCGCGTGGACCGGCTGGTTGTCGCTTGTCGATGACAGTGAGCACGCGCGACGGTGGGACCGCCTAATCCGCTTTCCTAGCCCCTTGATCTTCCGACCGTTGTCAATGAGGAGGGCGAGCACTTGCTCGACTTCCCGCCGGTGCTTGGCGGAGAGGTCGATCTCGCGACGCCGTCAAGGGAGAAGCCGACCGGTGCCGCCCCTACCTGCGCGGATCGGACGGCCAACGGCGCAGCACGGCCGCGAGCGCACGCTGCTCGCAGCGGAAGGACGCACGTCGACGGATGGCTACCGAGCGGAAAAATGCCATCTCGCATCCAATCCTCTGCCAGGCTGCCCGAAGTGGGCCTGATCGTCGGCTTCGCATCTAGGTGGATGCCATGCTGCCGAACCCCACCGGGCCAACTGACGGCAGGCTTGGCGAGCTTCGCTATCCAAACGATTTGACCCTTCTGGGTTGATACGTTGGTGCCGCCGAAGTCAAGAGCATCTCGAGGGGGACCGATGGGGCTGATACGGGCGGCGTTCGGGGCCGCAAGTGGCGTGGCCGCCGATCAGTGGCTGGAGTACTTCAACTGCGAGGCTCTGCCCGAGACCATCCTGGCGGTCAAGGGACGGAAGTGGGTCAACTCCCGTGGGCGAGCCGTTCCCGGGAACGACAACATCATCTCGAACGGTTCGAAGATCGCCGTCGCCGACGGGCAGTGCATGATCATCGTTGAGCAGGGACGCATCCTTGACGTCTGCGCAGAGCCTGGCGAGTACACCTTCGACCTCGGTTCCGAGCCGTCATTTTCGGCGGGGGCACCTTCACGACAACGCCCTCGGTGCGCTGAAGAACACCTGGGAGCGCTTCAAGTTCGGCGGCCAGCCCGGCAAGGACACCCGCGTCTACTTTCTTCAACACCAAGGAACTCGTCGGGAACAACTACGGCACTCCTAACCCCGTGCCGTTCCGTGTGGTCGACACGAACATCGGCCTTGACGTCGACATCGCGATCCGCTTCTTCGGGCAGTACTCGTACCGCATCTGCGATCCCATTCTCTTCTACACGAACGTCGCCGGGAACTTCCCCGCCGCCTACACGCGGCAGCAGATCGAGGGCCAGCTCAAGGCGGAACTGCTTGACTGCCCTGCAGCCGGCCATCGCGAGGATCTCAGCGCTCGGCGTCCGCTACTCCGCGCTCTGCCAGGTCACACGGCCGAACTCGCCGAGGCGCTCAACGAGGTGCTCTCCCCGAAGTGGCGGGACCTGCGCGGCCTCGAAATCGTGTCCTTCGGCGTCGCCTCCGTCAACGCAAGCCCCGAAGACGAGCAGATGATCAAAGATCTGCAACGAACCGCCGTCTTGCGTGACCCCACGATGGCGGCCGCCACGTTGGCCGGCAGCCACGCAAGAGCCCTCGAGGCAGCAGCAGCCAACGAAGCGGGTGCGATGATGGGATTCATGGGCCTCGGCATGGCCCACGGCGCGACGGGCGGCATGGACCCGCCAGTCTCTACGCCATGGGCCAAGCAGCCCCCGCAGCGTCCCCGATGAGGACGACGCGGACGGCCCGAGACCTCGCGTCTGCCGGCACCAGGATGGACCTGTACTGACGTGCGGTGCGACCAGCACCGGCAAGTTCTGCGCCGAGTGCGGGGCCGCCAAGCCTGCGGGCGAGCCCCAGTACCGGTGCGACAAGTGTGGCTGGGTGCCACCCGACCCGACCAAGCCGACGAAGTTCTGCCCGGAGTGCGGAGATCCCGTTCGACGACGGCGATCATGTCTAGTTCAGCATGGAGAGTAACTGAGGCCATGGCTCAACTACATCCTCCAGCCCAATGAAGCGGTTCTGCTCACGTCATGAGAGCGGTGTCCAGCGTGGCAACGGGCTCTTCTCGCGTACACACGACGAGCTGGTCCTGACGAATCTGCACCTGATTTGGGTGAACAAGGGCATGCTCGGCAACGTCAAGCAGCGTCGAGTACTTCCCGCTCGCCCTGGTCAAGGTCTTCAACGATCAGGCGCAGGCGCGCCTGACGAAGAGTCGCAACGGCACTCCCACAGCTCGAGGTGTTCTTCCAGAACGGTGAGGAAGTCTTCAAGTTCCAGACCGGCGGCAAGCGGCGTCCTGAAGTGGATCGAGGCTATCAACGGCGTGTCACGGGGAACGGTGCCGGTGGTGCCCCTTCCGCTGACATGGCCCTTCCGGGGACCGGGTTGGTCGCCGAAACTCTCAGAGACACCTTCAGCCAGTTCAAGGCCTCATTCGGCTCGCGCGGCAGCGGCGCCGCGAACGCGGCGCAGCCCCTGAAGTCATCCTCGACGTGCGCCGGCTGTGGTGCATCGCTCGCCGGAATCAGCGGAACGATCGTCGCCTGCGAGTACTGCAATGTAGAAGCCAAGCTCCCGTAAGGCTTACCCGCCCACCAGCGAGTCGATCACGCGTTCAGCGATCTCTTTGCCGCGCTGAGGGGTTACGGGACGCCGGTCAAGGCGCCCCAAGACTCGCGGTGCCAATTCGGCCACACCTCGCGTGCCCGAAATGCGACCGTGAGTACGGCCGAGAATTGGAGATGAGCTCATGGTTCGCATGCTCACACCGATACCGATAGCTAGATCCAAATCTCCGCGTTGATGCACCGTGATCCATTGGCATTTGTGTGTGGCTGCGGGAGGATCGATCGCTCAGCACACGCACGGACCTCACGCATGTATCGGAAGCCCGCAGGTATCCGTGCTGCTACGTATTTTCTCGACCAGCGCTCTTCGGGGAACGGCCTCCTCCATCGACGCGCGAGGAGATAAACACCGGTAGCCACTCCTGCAGCTGCCACGGCGGGGGCCGCGGCCACGATCGCTGTTCCAGCGACCATGCCGCCACCGACAGTGCCACCTATCGTTGCCAGACCGCTCGTGATGCCGGCTGCCGATAGCCCTGTTCTACGGCGGCACTTATGGCTGTAGGCCCCCGCCATGCCGCCGCTTGCCCCGACGAAGATGCGAGTCGGCCGTCATGCGAACCGCTCGTTCGTCACTGGGTAGAGAGTCATCATCGCGTAGTACTACCTGAGTGATCCCCACACTGACTACGGCCGGGAACCGCGCCAATAACGGCCGGCCCGGCCGCTGCGCCTGCGCCGACCGCACCTCCCATCGAAGCGAGTGAGGACATAATCCCCGCGCCGCTCAATCCCGCGACGGCCCCGGTCGACGTAATCACGCCTGTGGTCGCAGCCGCAGCGGTGCCGGCTACCGCACCGTGAGCGGTCAACGTGCCGACCCCCCCGAACCTGATCGCTCGCCTTCTTGCCTGTGCAGTACACCACACCTGGCGAAGTGCTCGCAGTTGTTGATTACAAGGTGGTAGCCAGTTTCACCGAGCCAGACTTCGGCTCGCTCATCGTCGTGTCAGCGTCGTCGCGCACCCCGTATCGACGGATCTTGAGTTCACCGCCTTTGAGGAACTCGTCCATAGGCGTGCGGAGCGATTCCCGCGTTGATCTTCTGCTGGCCCGGTTCACCTGTGAAGTGAATGACGGTCGCGTCACCAGCGTCGATGCCGTGGTGCGTGTACAGCCCACGGCTGACGTAGATGTGGTCTGCTCGTCCCATTGGTACACCCGCTCCTTGATGAGTACTCCCATGATGAACCACCTGTCCGACACATGGATTCGATATCGGCGATCAGAAGTCGGGCACGCGAAGACGTCATCCGGGTCGAAGGCTGATTGTGGGGGCGAACTGGCCGGGCCCTCCCTACTCCGCCCTCCGGCGGCCCCGTTGCAGCGATGCGAGCCCGTAAGAACCGCGATCTGACAGCGCCCCGCGAGCGGGCGCTTGAGCCGCGTAGCCTGCGACAACCGTGCCCGTGCCTCGCTCAGTCGCCGCCCATCTGGTACTCGAGCGCCTGCCGCACGAGGCCCATGACGTAGGCGAAGTCCGACGTCTCGTCCAGTCCGACCTCGGTTGGTCCGTTGCCCCAGTGGCCCTTGCCGCTGACGTCCCACGCGAGCCCGCGCTCGTCGCGCAGCGCCTCGAGGGGAATGTTGAGGCTGAGTCGCATCCGCGCCTTCTGCGGCACGACGTCGACGAAGTTGGTCTCGGCCTTGAAGGCGACGTAGAGCTTCAGGAAGTGCCGCGTGATCCCAGGGTCGAGAGCCAGCGTCTCGGTGCTGAACCGGTCGAACAGTTCCCGGCGGGCGGCTGGCAGCAGGTGGGGGTGGTCCTCGATGGAGAAGCCCGAATCGGCTCGTTGCACCTGGAACTCGGCGATCACGTCGTCGGGCAGCGAGGGTCGTGGCCAGATCTTGAGCGCATCGCTCGGCCAGGCGCTCCGCGCGCGTCTCGATCTCGTGGGCGTTCCATGTCTCGAGCTGCCCGAGGCCCTTGTTGAGCCGGAGCGGGCTGTCCTTGAAGCCGCCCTCCATGTCGCGCTTCTTGACGAAGGGGTGGTCGGAGTACTCCGAGTTGTAGCCCGTGAGTGTGAGGTTGCCGAGCGTGTGCAGGTAGCGCTGCTGCACGTCTGCCCAGTCCTCGCCGAGAGCCGTCCGCCACTCCGTCGACAGGTTCTCGTTCTGCGGGAGGATGTGCTCGATCGTGTAGTCCTCGATCGTCACGTGCTCCTTGCGGCCGTGGTTCTCGAGCATTCGCAGGAAGTACGAGCGTCGACGGAAGTTGTACAGGTCGGTCGTCACGAGCGCAGCGCTGAACTCGGCGTCGGTCGGGAAAGCCCGGTAGCTCTTCAGTGACGAGGAAGTGCGCCTTGACGCTCTCGACGTAGCGGTCCTTGCGGACGGCGGCGCCGAACCCGGCGAACGTCTTGTTGAGCGAGTTGGTCGGGACGCGGCACACCGCCCGACGGAACATGTACGACGTCACCATCTGCACGATCTCGTGAAGCTCGTCGCGATCGAGCGTGCCGAGCTCGTAGTCGGTGTAGACCTCGAGCAGGAACGGGTAGACGACGTCGGCCTTGATCTGGTCCAGGTCCTTGAAGGCTGCGCGCGAGCTTGGGGTCGTTCTCCTTGCCGAGGGCCATCGCGCAGTAGCGGCGGGCGTACTGCCGGAGCTCGATGACGAGCGACGTCGATCGTCTCGCCGGCGTCGCTGCAGCGCGACCGCGTGGTCCTTGAAGGCCTCGTAGATGTCGTCGAGTCGGGGGATCTCGCCGGTCTTGATCGTCAGGTAGTGACGGACGAACTCGTCGAACTGGCTCTCCTCGGCGCCGGCGAACTCCAGCTCCATCGGGCGCCAGTACGCCGTGTAGACCTTCTCCTGCTCCTTCGGCGGCAGGTCCATCAGGACGTAGTTCCGGATGAGGTCGGCCTGGGACAGCTTCTTGCCGGTCGAGTTCATCGCCTCGAAGACGAGCTGCGGGTTGTCGACGTCCCTCGTTCGAGCTTGACGTCGACGACCACGAGCTTGTCGAGCCCCTTGCACACCGTCGCCAAGGTCGACCGTCGGGTCGGCGAGCTTCTGCTGGAAGAAGGCGAAGTTGTCGATGACGCGGGTCGACCATGCCGCCCGATGGGGCGACCCCTTGGAGAAGCGAGATGAGAGCGGCCTTGTCGCTCTGGGACAGGATCAACTTGAACTGCCGCTCGCCCTCCTCATCGTCGTTGAGCAGGTAGCGGTTGCGGATCTTCTTCGGCGAGAAGCCGTCCCAGGGCTCCTGCTCGTCCGCGGGCAGCTCCTCGAGCCGGGCGGCGAGCGCGGCGAGAATCAGGGTCACGGTTGTGACTCGCTGCTGGCCGTCGATGATCAGGTCTGGCTCGGCGGAGGTGTTCGTGGCCTGGTCACGCGCGACGTAGACGATCGAGCCCGTGAAGTGGGCTCCGAGCTTGGCGCTGGAGCCCGCCCGCAGGATGTCGGCCCACAGCTGCGCGCACTCAGGCTCCTGCCAGGAGTACAGACGCTGGTAGATCGGCACGATGAACTGGCTGCTCGCCTTGAGCAGGGTGAGCAGGTGTGAGTCGACGGCCTTCATCCGAGTCCTTCCCGAGGGTCGATTGGCAACCTATCCCGTTCGTGATGACCGGCCCGGACTCGAGTGCGCACTCATGTCGCTGAGTGCGTTCCCGTTGCGGCGCTGTGACGCTTGCCGGTCTGGGGTTCTCAGAGGACGAAGCCAATGCGCGGCTCGGCCGATCCCATCCGAGCAGTCATGCGGACGAGCCTAGGAGCACCTCGGCGAGCTCGGTCCGGGAGTGGATGCCGAGCTTCGTGTAGACCTTGCGCAGGTGGTACTCGACGGTCTTCGGGCTGAGGAAGAGCGCCGCGGCGGTCTCGCGGGTCGTCCGGCCCTCGGCGAGGAGGAGCGAGACCTGCAGCTCCTGCGGGGTCAGCGAGTCCGTGCCCGTGGCCTCGCGTCGGGTCACCGTCTCGCCGGTCGCCTCCAGCTCGGCGGCGGCGGTGCGGGCCCAGAGATCGGCGCCGAGCTCCTCGAACGACTCGAGCGCCGCGCGCAGGTGCACGCGGGCGTCGACCCGGCGGGCGGCGCGGCGCAGGCGGCCGCCGTAGGCCAGGTGGGTGCGGGCGGCCTCGAAGAGGTCGCGGGTGTCGAGGTGGCCGGCGAGCGCGGCGGCGAAGTGCTCGTCGAACGACGCGTCGTCGGCCACCAGGCCCTCGGCCCGGTGCGCCCGGGCCGACGACCACGGCCGTCCCTTCGCCTGCGCAGCCGCCGCGTATCGAGCCGCCTCGGCCTCCGCGTCGGCGGTGCGGCCGACCCGGAGGAGCGCGTCCACCAGCTCGGCGCCGGGGGAGAGGTCGGGGTCGGCGATGCCCCACTCCTCCAGCCGCCGGGACAGGTCGAGGAACGTGGCGGTGGCGGCGCGGGCGTCGCCCTCCGCGAGCTGGAGGTCGCCGAGGGCGAAGAGGCACCACGCCTCGCCCATCCGGATGCCGCGCTCGGAGCACAGCCCGACGGCCTCCGACGCGTGGCTGCGGCAGGCGTCGCCCCGGCCCTGCCGGGACTCGAGCCAGGCCAGGCCGGCGAGCGACATGGCGAGGTCCGTGCCCTGTCCGGTCTCGCGGGCGAGGCGGATGCCCTCCTCGTAGTTGGCGGTGGCCCGCGACCACGCCGTGGACGTCGCCTGGTCGCGCGCGACGTGGAACAGCACGTTGGGCAGCAGCCCGACGCCCATCCGCGACCGCACCGCGTCGACGATCCGGCGGAGGTCGGCACCGGACTCGGCGTCGCGCAGGAACAGGGGAGTGGTGAGCAGCCACGGCAGGGCCTCGGGGTGCGCCACCGGGTCGGCGTGCTCGGCGAGCAGGGGTACGGCGGCGCGGATCTCGTCGAAGCCGCCGTCGCCGGCCAGCACCTTCGACATCCCGACGGCGGTGAGGCCGATCGCCCGCGCCCGCGGCGACGTGGCGGCCTCGACGTGCGGGGGCAGGGCCGAGGTGAGGCGCGTCATCACCGCCGCGTCCGCGAGGTAGAACGCCGCGTGCAGCGCCTCGGCGAGCAGGAGGACGGTGTCGTCGGGCGAGGGCGCGTCGGGGGCGGCGCGCTCGAGGATGCGGACGGCGTCGGCGACCGAGCCGCTGCGGGCGGCGATCTGCGCGCGGATCCGCAGCGTCCGCGACCGCGTGCTCTCGGGCACCGGCCGCGACTCGATCTCGTCGAGCAGGGCGAGGGCGCGAGGGCGGAGCCCGCCGGTCCACGCCGCCTCGGCCGCCGCGCAGAGCAGCACGTGCCACCGCTCGGTCTCCGGGCTGAGCCGGGCCGCCCGCTCGTACGCCGTGCTCGCCACGGTGTACGCCGTGCGGGCCGCCGCGTTGTCGCCGGCGACCTCCAGCAGCTGCGCGACCTCGGCGTCGGGCCCCCAGGTCGCCTCCGCGAGGTGCCAGGCCCGCCGCTCGGCGTCGTCCGGCAGGAGGTCGGCGACGGTCAGGTGCACGACGCGGCGCAGCGACTCGTCGGCCTCGGCGTAGACAGCCGCACGGACCAGCGGATGAAGTACCTCGACCCGACCCCCGGCGACGGAGACCAGACCGGCCTGCTCGGCGGGGCCGAGACCGGACACGTCGAGGCCGAGCCGCCGGCACACCTCGGCGGTCTGCTGGAGGTCGCCGTTGGCCACGACGGCGGCGAGCAGGGCGGTCCGGGTGCCCGCGTCGAGCTGGGCGAGCCGCCGGGAGAACGCGGCCGCGAGCGCGACGGGCAGCGCGGGCGGGAGGCCGGGGGCGCGGTCGTCGAGCAGCTCGACGCTCCGGCCGAGCTCGAGCAGCGCGAGCGGGTTGCCGCCCGTGGCCTCGAAGAGCCGGGCGACCTGCTCCTCGGTCGGGGCCGTCGTGTCGAGCGAGTGCACCAGCTGCCGGGACGACGCGGCGTCCAGCCCGGCCAGCTCGAGGACGGCGAGGCCGTCGACGAGGTCCTCGCAGGCACCCGTCCGGCCGGCGAGCAGGACCACGACCGGGTCGTCGTCGATACGTCGGGCGGCGAACGCCAGCGCCTCGGCGGACGGCCGGTCCAGCCACTGGAGGTCGTCGACGACCACCGCGATCGGCGTCCGCTCGGCGTACCGGCACAGCAGGGCGAGCGTGGCCGCGCCGATCGCGAACCGGTCCCCGGCCACGCCGGCCCGCAGCGCGAGGGCGCTGCTCAGGGCGTCCGCCTGCGGCCCGGGCAGGGTGTCGAGGAGGTGGAGCGCCGGGCGGAGCAGGAGGTGGAGACCCGCGAACGCGATGGCCTGCTCCGCCTCAGTCCCCGTGGCGCGCAGCACGTGGACGCCGTCCACCCGGTCGAGCGCGTCGGCCAGCAGTGCCGTCTTGCCGACGCCGGGGTCGCCGGTGATCGCCAGGGCGCCACCCCGGCCGATCCGCGCGCCGGCGAAGAGCCGGTCCAGGACCTGCTGCTCGGCACCTCGTCCGACGAGCACCTGCGGAGTCTAGGACCCGGGCCCGGTGCCGAGCCGCCGGAACTTCTTGACCGTCGCCGCTCCCGGGCCGGCGACGTTGACCGCCGTCACGGTGACGGTGACCCGACCCTTCGGCAGTCGCGACCGGGCGACGACGTACTTCCGCTTGGAGCCGGGGAGGGACGCGCGGACCAGGGTGCGCTTCCCCTTCGTGACCGTGACGAGGTAGCGGCTGATCGCCGCGCGACCCGTGTCCGCCGGGTGCCGCCAGCGGAACTTCACCTTGGTCTTGCTCAACTTGGCCCGCAACGCCCGGGCGGCCGAGGGCGCGTACGGAAAGGGAGCGAACTCGAGCAGGCGCTGGGCCCCGGTGGCGTTGCTGCCGAAGAGCTGCACGTCGCCGACGAGGAGGCCGCCGTCCGCGGCGACGCTCGGCAGGAGCACGGTGTGCAGACCACTGGCCGGGCCGGTCAGCTCGAACACGGGCGCCGCTGCCCCCGTGGCCCCGGCCGCGTAGACAGCGACCGTCCCCCAGTCGTCGTTGTCGAGGTCGGCCATCGCCACGTAGATCCGACCGCGGGAGTCGGCGGCCGCGCCGTACTGTGCGTGGCTCGTCCCCGGCAGCACCGGCGTGAGCCGCCGAGCCGGTGCCACGTTGCCGTTCTGGGCCGGGCCGAAGACCAGCACCCCCGACTGCAGACTGATCGCTCCCACGACCACGGAGCCGTCGGGCAGCGAGTCGAGGACGGGCCCGCCGCCGAGGTCGGCCAGCCTCGTGCTGCCGCCGACGATCACCCGGTCGGGCACCGCGTCACCGTCGGCGCCCGGCGGGAAGTGCAGCAGCTCGCGACCCGGGTCGCCGTCGGCGTCCTGGTCGACCACCCACAGGGAGCCGTCGGGCGCCCAGGTGACCGCGGTGGGGGCCTCGATCCTGGTCTGTGGACCGACGATCGTGCGCACAGGGACGGCGGGTCCGGCCGGCTGACGTGGGTCGATGACCACGACGGCCGGTTCAGGCTGGCTGATGGCCGTCGCGAGCCCCGCCGACGGGTCGAAGCTGGGCGGCGAGAGACTCGGGGCGTTCAGGCCGGTGATCACCTTGTCCGGCGGTGCGACCCCTGCCGTCCCCGGTCCGTAGACGTGGAGCTCGGGGGCGACGAGGTTGAAGACCGTGCCGTCCGGGGACAGTGCGGCGTTGCCGACGCCGGTGTCGGTGACCACGAGGATCCGAGCCGGCGGGGTGCTGACGGGACTGGTGGCGGCGGGCACGGGCCCGGCCAGCACGGACAGGGTGACCGCGCCGGTGACGGCGGCGAGGGTGCGGGTGGTCGCGGTGGGCACGGTCTGCTCCTCAGGTGGGTGGGGTGACGAGCAGACCGTGCCGCTGAGCGCGCTCCGCGACCGCATCCGGGACCCCACCTAGTCGCCGCCCACCTAGGTGCCGCAGACCAGGTGGGTCACCTGATGCGACCAGGTGGCCGGCGTTCCTAGCGTCCCTGCCATGACCACAACCGATGACGACAGGACCTCGGCCACGCCCGAGATCGACACCGACAAGCTGATGGGCTTCGTGTTCCGCGCGGTCGACGAGGTGGGCGCCACCTTGAACGCCGCGCTGGTGGTGATGGGCGACAAGCTCGGCTACTACCGCGACCTCGCCGCCCACGGCCCGACCACCCCGACCGAGCTCGCCGACCGCACCGGCACCGCCGAGCCGTACGCCCGCGAGTGGCTCAACGCCCAGGCCGCCGGCGCGTACGTCACCTACGACCCGGAGTCCGGCCGCTACACGCTGCCCCCGGAGCACGCCATCGCGCTCACCGTCGAGGACAGCCCCGCGTTCCTGCCGGGCTTCTTCCAGATCGCGCTCGGCACCGTCCAGGGCACCAACCACATCATCGACGCGGCGCGCGCCGGCTCCGGCTTCGGCTGGCACCAGCACGACGCCGACGTCCACGTCGGCTGCGAGCGGTTCTTCCGGCCCGGCTACCACGCGCACCTGGTCGCCGAGTGGCTGCCGGCGCTCGACGGGGTCGCGGCGAAGCTCGAGAAGGGCGCCACCGTGGCCGACGTCGGCTGCGGCCACGGCGCGTCGACCGTCCTGATGGCGCAGGCGTTCCCGAACTCCCGGTTCGTCGGCTCGGACTACCACGAGGCGTCCATCGCCACGGCGCGCGAGCGCGCCGCCGCGGCCGGCGTCGCGGACCGCGTGACGTTCGAGGTCGCTCCGGCGTCCGCGTTCAGCGGCGAGGGCTACGACCTGGTGACCATGTTCGACTGCCTCCACGACATGGGGGACCCGGTCGGCGCCGCCCGGCACGTCCGCGAGGCGCTCGCGGAGGACGGGACCTGGATGGTCGTCGAGCCGATCGCCGGCGACCGCGTCGAGGACAACTTCCACCCGGTCGGCCGCGCGTACTACGGGTTCTCGACCCTGCTGTGCACGCCGAGCTCGCTCGCCCAGGACGTCGGGCTCGCGCTCGGCACCCAGGCCGGCCCCGCCCGGATCCGCGACGTGACGACGGCGGCCGGCTTCACCGGCTTCCAGGCCGTCGCGGAGACGCCCTTCAACAGGGTCTTCGAGGTCCGGCGATGACGAGGCGCGTCGCCGCCGTCGCGTACGGCGGCGGCGCGTACCTCGCCTTCCTGGCGACCTTCACGTACCTGATCGGGTTCGTCGGCGACGTCGTGGTGCCGAAGGGGATCGACGACGGCGCCGCCGGCTCGGCGGCCCTCGCGGTCGTCGTCGACCTCGCGTTGGTCACCGTCTTCGCGCTGCAGCACAGCGTGATGGCCCGCCCCGGGTTCAAGCGGGTGTGGACGCGGGTCGTCCCGGCCAGCGTCGAGCGCAGCACCTACGTGCTCGTCGCGAGCGCCGTCCTCGCGCTGCTGCTCGTGCTGTGGCGGCCGCTGCCGGACCTGGTCTGGTCGGTGGGCCCGGACTGGGCCCGCGGCCTGCTGTGGGTCCTCTTCGCCGCCGGCTGGGCGGTCGTGGTCTCGAGCACCTTCCTGATCGGCCACTACGACATGTTCGGGCTCAAGCAGGTCCTCGCCCGGTGGCAGCAGCACCCGTACGCCGAGCCGGCGTTCAAGGTCCCGGGCCTCTACAAGCTCGTCCGGCACCCGCTCTACGTCGGCTTCATCATCGCGTTCTGGGCGGCGCCCGACATGAGCGCCGGGCGGCTGCTGTTCGCGGCGTCGATGACCGGCTGGGTCGTGGTCGCCGTCCGGTTCGAGGAGCGCGACCTCGTCGAGGCGCTGGGCGAGCCGTACGCGGCGTACGCCGAGCAGGTGCCGAAGTTCGTGCCGGGCGCTCCCGCGGTGCCGGTCGTCCGCCGACGCGGCACACTGAGCGCGTGAGGGCACGCGAGCCCGACGCCGACGGTCACGTCACGACCGGCGGCGTCGCGGTCCACTACGAGGTCCACGGCGCGGACCACGGCGACGGCGTGCCGACCATCCTGCTGCTGCCGACGTGGACGATCGTCCACAAGCGGTTCTGGAAGGCGCAGGTGCCCTACCTCGCGCGGCACTTCCGCGTCGTGACGTACGACGGACCGGGCAACGGTCTCTCCGACCGGCCGCTCGACCCGGGTGCGTACGGGCACGACGCGGAGGTGGCCCACGCCGTCGCCGTGCTGGACGCGACCGGCACCGACCGGGCCGTCGTCGCCGGCCTCTCGCTCGGCGGCTGCCGCGCGCTCCAGCTCGCGGCCGAGCACCCCGACCGGGTGCTCGGGTCGGTCCTCATCGGCGCGACCGTCCCGCTGCTCGACCGGGCGCCGCGCGGGGCCGGCGGCGCCGAGGCGCTCCCGGCGTCCGGGGTGCCCCTGCTCGGGCGCGACCCCCTCGAGCACTGGGCGAAGTACAGCCCGGACTACTGGTCCGCGCACCACGAGGACTTCCTCTGGTTCTTCTTCGGCATGTGCTTCCCCGAGCCGCACTCGACGCGGCAGATCGAGGAGGCGGTCGAGTGGGGCCTGGAGACGACCCCCGACGTGCTGACCGCGCAGCGCGGTGCTCCGTCCCCGAGTCGTGAGCAGGCGGAGGAGTGGTGTGCCGCGATCACGAGCCCCGTCCTCGTCGTGCACGGCGACCGCGACCTGATCAGCCCGCTGGCCTGCGGGCAGCGCATCGCCGAGCTCACCGGCGGCGAGCTCGTCACCCTCGAGGGCGCCGGCCACATCCCGCTCGCCCGCGACCCGGTGCAGGTCAACCACCTGATCCGCGACTTCGCGAGCCGGTGGGCGCCGACCCCGCCGCGGACGTGGGTCCGCTCGCTGCGCCGTCCGAAGAAGGTCCTCTACCTCTCGTCGCCGATCGGCCTCGGCCACGCCCGCCGCGACGTGGCGATCGCCCGGTCGCTCCGCCAGCGGCACGAGGACGTGCAGATCGACTGGCTCGCCCAGCACCCGGTCACGCGCGTGCTCGACGGCGCCGGCGAGCGGATCCACCCCGCCAGCCGCTGGCTCGCCAACGAGTCCCGGCACATCGAGGAGGAGTCCGGCGAGCACGACCTGCACTGCTTCGACGCCATCCGCCGCATGGACGAGGTGCTCGTCAACAACTACATGGTCTTCGACGACGTCGTGCGCGAGGAGGACTACGACCTCGTCATCGGGGACGAGGCCTGGGAGGTCGACCACTTCCTGCACGAGAACCCGGAGCTCAAGCGGTTCGGCTACGTGTGGCTGACCGACTTCGTCGGCTTCCTGCCGATGCCCGGCGACGACGAGCGCGCGCGGCTCATCACTGCCGACTACAACGCCGAGATGATCGAGCACGTCGAGCGCTTCCCGCGGCTGCGCGACCGGGCGGTCTTCGTCGGCAACCCCGGCGACATCGTCCCCGAGCGGTTCGGCGACGACCTGCCCGAGATCTCGGCGTGGACGAAGAGCCACTACGACTTCAGCGGGTACGTCACGGGCATCGACCCCGGCGCCCTCGCCGACAAGGGACGGATCCGCGCCGAGCTCGGGTGGGGGGAGGACGAGCGGGTCTGCGTCGTCACCGTGGGCGGCTCGGGCGTCGGCAGCCACCTGCTCCGCCGGGTCGAGGAGGCGTACGACGCCGCGCGGGACGCGGTGCCCGGCCTGCGGATGGTCGTGGTCACCGGCCCGCGCCTGGACGGCGTCGTCCGGGCCCGGGACGGCCTCGAGGTGCACGGGTTCGTGCCCGACCTCTACCGGCACCTGGCCGCCTGCGACCTCGCCGTCGTCCAGGGCGGCCTGACCACCACCATGGAGCTGACCGCCGCGGGCACGCCGTTCATCTACGTGCCCCTGCGCCGGCACTTCGAGCAGAACATCCACGTCCGGCACCGCCTCGACCAGTACGGCGCCGGCCGCTGCCTCCCGTACGACGAGCTCACGCCGGACACCCTGGCGCGGGCCATCGCCGAGGAGATCGTCGCGGAGCCCTCCTACCGGCCGGTCGAGACCGACGGCGCGGACCGGGCCGCGGCGCTCATCGCCGACCTCCTCTAGGAATAGTTGACACTTCATCCATTGTTGACCCGGCACCAGCACTTCACCGGAGGACAGCAATGCAGATCGGGATCTTCACCGTCGGAGACGTCACCACCGACCCCACCACGGGCCGGACGCCGACGGAGCACGAGCGGATCAAGGCCACGGTCGCGATCGCGAAGAAGGCCGAGGAGGTCGGGCTCGACGTCTTCGCCACGGGGGAGCACCACAACCCGCCGTTCGTCGCCTCGAACCCGACCGCGACGCTCGCCTACATCGGCGCCCAGACCGAGGACATCATCCTGTCCACGGCCACCACGCTGATCACGACGACCGACCCGGTGCTGATCGCCGAGGACTACGCGAAGATCCAGCACCTCACCGACGGCCGCGTCGACCTGATGATGGGCCGCGGCAACACCGGCCCGGTCTACCCGTGGTTCGGCAAGGACATCCGCGAGGGCATCAACCTGGCGGTCGAGAACTACGCGCTGCTGCGCCGGCTGTGGCGCGAGGACGTCGTCGACTGGGAGGGCCGGTTCCGCACGCCCCTCCAGGGCTACACCTCGACCCCCCGCCCGCTGGACGGCGTCCCGCCGTTCGTCTGGCACGGGTCGATCCGCAGCCCCGAGATCGCCGAGCAGGCCGCCTTCTACGGCGACGGGTTCTTCCACAACCACATCTTCTGGCCCGCCTCGCACAGCCAGCAGATGGTCGAGCTCTACCGGCGCCGCTTCGAGCACTACGGCCACG
Source organism: uncultured Actinomycetota bacterium (assembly GCA_963815335.1). Classification (GTDB taxonomy): domain Bacteria; phylum Actinomycetota; class Actinomycetes; order Propionibacteriales; family Nocardioidaceae; genus Nocardioides. The sequence goes on along the minus strand of CAWFGL010000011.1, from coordinate 125,690 downwards.
GACCGGCCGACACCGCCATCGTCGGGCTCGGCGGCCAGTTCTTCATGCGGCCCAACAGCCAGGACGCCGTGGACGAGTTCCGGCCGTACTTCGACAACGCGCCGGTCTACGGCCACGGCCCCTCGCTCGAGGACTTCACCTCGCAGACGCCGCTGACCGTGGGCTCGCCGCAGCAGGTGCTCGAGCGCACGCTCGGCTTCCGCGACTACGTCGGTCACTACCAGCGCCAGCTGTTCCTGGTCGACCACGCCGGCCTGCCGCTCAAGACCGTGCTCGAGCAGCTCGACCTGCTGGGCGAGCTGCTGCCCGAGCTGCGCAAGGGCTTCGCCGAGGGCCGTCCGGCCCACGTGCCGGACGCCCCGACGCACGCGTCGCTGGTCGCCGCCGCGGGTGGCGCGCACGACACCACGGTGCACGCCGTCGACGACGTCACCGGCAGCACCGACCGCGAGGAGGTGCTCGCATGACCTCCGTCGTGGTCGTCTCCGCCGGGCTCAGCGTCCCGTCGTCCACGCGCCTGCTGGCCGACCGGCTCGCCGCCGCGACCGCGGACGCGCTCCAGGACGCCGAGATCACGCACGTCGAGCTCCGCGACCTCGCGCACGAGCTCACCGACAACCTGCTGACCGGGTTCCCGGGGCCCCGGCTCGCCGCGGTGGTCGACGACGTACGCCGCGCGGACGCCCTGGTCGTCGTGACGCCGGTGTTCTCCGCGTCGTACTCCGGGCTGTTCAAGACGTTCTTCGACGTCCTGGAGCCGGGGATCCTGGACGGCAAGCCGGTCCTCGTCGCGGCCACGGCCGGGACCGCCCGCCACTCGCTGGTGCTCGAGCACGCGCTGCGTCCGCTGTTCTCCTACCTGCACGCCGTCGTCGTGCCGACGGGCGTGTTCGCGGCCACCGACGACTTCGGTGACGCCGGGCTCGACGCCCGGATCGCCCGTGCCGCCGGCGAGCTCGCCCGCCTGGTCGTCCCCCCTGCTGGTGTCGCCACCGAGCCCACGTCCCGCCGCACGGTCGAGGACGAGCTGAGCGACCCCACGCCGTTCGAGCAGCTGCTCCGCCGGGCCAGCGTTGCCTGACCCGGCTACTCGTCCGACACGAAGACGATCGACTCGCGGGCCTCGGAGATCTGCGCGACCAGGTCCGCCGACGCGCCCTGCTGGTGCCAGGAGTCGATGACCACGGGAACCCCGTCGTGCTCCAGGACCCAGAAGTCCATGATGACCGCAGGGAGCGTGCCGTCGGGCCGCTCGTAGGTCACGCCCCGGCCGCCGCGTGGCGTCTCGGCCGGGCGGTAGGCCTGGTTGTACGGGCACGTCTGGGGGATCCGCAACCGCACGTGGTACGCGTCCTGACCGAGCAACCGACTCGCCTCCACCGGCTGTACGACGGTGCTGTCCGGCAGGTCCGCGAGCTGCCCTGCGAGGGAGGACATGCTCTGCCCGAGGTTCGTCGTCACGACGTCGCTCGTGCAGCCCGACCCCGCTGCCAACGCGAACGGCTGGTAGACGCCGAACCCGCCGACGCTCTCGGCGTCCTGGACGGTCGGGAAGTTCCCGGCGCTCCACCCCGCTCCTGCGACGGTGAGGTCCGCCTCGATCTCGGCGCCGGTCGAGCCGTCGCCCACGAGGACCCGGTACGTGCCCGCCTCGAGGAAGTCCGCCGTCGCCTCGTCCGCCAGGGTCGGTGGGGTCGTGGCACCGGACGGCTCCGGCGTGGTCGTCGGCTGGTCCGCCGGGCCGGGCGAACCGGCGTCGTCGCGGTCCAGCTGGCTGAGCCCGAAGAGCCCGCCGCCCAGGAGCACGACCGCGGCCACCGCGCCGCCGGCCTGGGCACGCGTGCGGCTGCGCTTGCGGGTCTGCCCACCCACGATCAGTCGCTCCACGTCGGGGCGCGTCGTGTTCACCATGTCTGCCTCCTGGTCGAGTACGTCTCTGAGCTGGTCGCCGAAGTTCATGACCCGTCCACCGCCTCTCCTACGCCCGCCGCTGCGACGGCACGACGCAGCGCCCCGATCGCCGCCGACGCCTGGGACTTCACGGTCCCGGGCGCGCAGCCGAGGACGTCGGCGATCTGCGCCTCGGTCAGGTCCTCGTAGTAGCGGAGCACGATCACCGCGCGCTGCCGGTCGGGCAACGCGCAGACCAGCGGCCAGAGCAGCGACCGGTCGAGGACCGGCATCTCCACGGAGTCCGAGCACTCCTCCGGCAGCTGGTCTGTCGCCCGTTCGCGGGTCCACGCCCGGCGGCGGCTCGACACCAGCGTGGTGGCGAGCATCCGACGCACGTAGGCCTCGGCGTAGTCCATCCGGCCGATGCGGGCCCAGTTCACGTACGCCTTCTCCAAGGTCGTCTGCAACAGGTCCTCCGCGCCGGTCGGCGAGGCGGCGAGCAGGTACGCCAGCCGGTAGAGGGATCCCCAGCGCGCACCGACGAACTCCGCGAAGTCCTCGTCGATGCTCATGGGTGACCTCCTCCGGCCGAGTCACCCCTGTAGCGCCGTGGAGGTGCCATCCGGTTCGTCCGCGTGCGGAGATTTCTCCGGTGACGACGCGAATCCGGTGCCGAGAGTCGAGGACAGAGCCGTCCCCACGGTCGCAGACAGACCGAGGGAGATCTACCTCGCCGAGGCCCTCACCCCGGCCTCGTGATCAGCTGGCCGTCTCGAGGGCCTTGACCTCGTCGCGCGCGGCGACGATCGCAGCGCGCTGCCGGACCACGACCTCGCGGAACCCGGCGCTCAGGTCAGCCTCGAGCGCCTTGTCGTACTCGGAGACGGCGTGGTCCTCACCGGTCACCGCGGCGGCGAGGACGCCCTCGGGGTCGTCGCCGCTCAGGGCGTCCTTGAGGGCGATCCAGCCGCGGTGCAGCATCGCGGTCGCGGAGCCGCTCTCGTCGACGTCGTCCTGGTACTCGTGTCCGAGCTTGACGATCTCGCGGCGGAAGTCGGCCCGCTGCTCCGCGAAGTGCTGCAACGTCGTCGCCCACTCGGAGTGCTCGCCGCCGCGGACCTTCTCAGCGGCGCTGGTGTAGCCACGCTCGCCGTCCCTCAACGTCTCGACCAGCTCCTTGGCAACGTCCTTGTCGTCCGACACGGGTGATCCTCTCCTCGGTGAAGTCCTGGGTCGGCTCGGTACCCGCTGCCGGGCCCTGGCACCACAGACGCTCGACCCGTCTGTCCACAGGTAGCCGTTCGCGCGGGTCCGGGCTGTCGGTGGTCGTGCCTAGCGTGGTCGGCATGAAGGATCTCGGGTACGACGCAGGGTCGGGTCGCGGTGTCGCCGCACCCGACCTGCCGCCGTCCCCTGACGAGATCCGGGCGTTCTCCCACCGGATGGCCAACGCGGACTGGAGCCGGCTCGACGACCAGCAGCGCATCGACGTGCTGAACGCCGGCGAGACGCTCAAGAACACCGTCAGCGGCGCGCAGCTGCGGGTCGGGCTCGACTTCGAGGCGTCCCAGCGCAGGGAGGCGGCGCGGCGGGGTGTGCGCGCCGAGAAGCAGGCGCTGGGCGTCACGCACCAGATAGCGCTGGCTCGTCGAGTCTCCCCGCACCGCGCGAAGCGGCTCCAGCACCTCGGGCACCGGCTCGCGGGGATGCCGGAGACGTTCGCCGCCCTGATCCACGGCGTGCTCAGCGAGGAGCGCGGCGCCATCATCGCGAGGGCGAGCGAGTGCCTGGCTCCGGACCTCCGCGAGCGGGTCGACCTGGCGATCGCCGGGGACCCCGACTGGCTGGAGTCGCTCGGCAACCGCGAGCTCGAGGCGGAGGTCACCAAGCTCGCCTACCGGTTCGACCCGCGGTCGTTCGTCGAGCGCGCTGCGAAGGCGGTCTCGGACCGGCGTGTCACCAGCCGTCCGGCGCCGGACACGATGATGTACCTGACCATGCTGCTGCCGGTCGTCCAGGGTGTGGCGTCGTACGCCTCGCTCCACCGGTGGGCGATGGCGGCGAAGAACGCGGGAGACCCGCGCGCCATGGGCCAGCTGATGTCGGACCGCGCGGTCGAGCTGCTCACCGGGCAGGCGACGGCGGAGGGTGTGCCGGTCTCGGTGGACGTGATGATCCCGGACACCTCGATGCTCGGCGTCGACGACGACCCGGCCGTGGTGGCCGGCTACGGCCCGATCCCGGCGGCCGTGGCGATCGCGCTGCTCCTCACCGCGCAGGAGCAGGGGCTGGCGATGCTGCGCCGCCTCTACACGCACCCCAAGCACGGCCGCCTGGTCGCGATGGAGTCGGTGGCGCAGGAGTTCCCCGCGATGCTCGCGGCGCTGATCCGGAAGCGCGACCAGATCTGCCGCCAGCGGTGGTGCGACGCGCCGATCCGCAACTCCGACCACGCCCAGCGCCAGGCGGACGGCGGGAGCACGAGCTACCTCAACGGGCAGGGCACCTGCGAGGCCTGCAACCAGGCCAAGGAGGCCGTCGGCTGGCGAGTCAGAGCCCGGCCCGGACCAGCCGGGCTGCAGGACCACCACACGCCGCACACGATCGAGACCGTCACTCCGACCGGGCACGTCTACACCAGCGTCGCCCCGCAGGTGGGTGTGGTGCGGCGATCCCTCCCGATGGAGATCTACCTCGCCGCGGACTTCACCCTGGCCTCGTAGCCAGGCGGTTCAGGCGTGCGGCCTGACGCAGGAGGTGCTCGCGCTCGGCCTCGCTCGGCGCGGAGCGTGACGCCTCGGCGTAGAGGTCGGCAGCGGCCGTCAGGTCGCCGGCCTTCTCGTGCAGGTACGCCGCCACGGCGGTGTGGCGGGGCAGGTCGGTCGGCAGCTCGGCCAGCGCACGGAGACCGGCGTGGGCGCCGTCGGCCTCGCCCACCGCGACGGCCCGGTTGAGGCGGACGACGGGGTTGTCGGTGAGGCGGACGAGCTCGTCGTACCACTCGAGGACCTGGACCCAGTCGGTCTCGCCGGTGGACCTCGCGTCGGCGTGCAGGGCGGCGATCGCGGCCTGGGCCTGGTACTCGCCGAGCCGGTCACGGCCCAGCGCGGCCTGGAGCACCGCGACACCCGCGGCGATGACGTCGGTGTCCCACAACGATCGGTCCTGCTCGGCCAGCGGGACCAGTGCGCCGTCGGCCGAGGTGCGGGCGGCTCGGCGGGCGTGGTGCAGGAGCATCAGCGCCAGCAGGCCGTGGGTCTCGGGGTGGTCGGTCAGCGACGCGATCTGCCGGGTCAGGCGGATGGCCTCGGCGGCCAGGTCGACGTCGCCGGTGTAGCCCTCGTTGAAGACCAGGTAGAGCGTGCGGAGCACGGTCGGCAGGTCGCCGGGGGAGTCGAGGGGGACGTCGACCAGCGCGCGCTTGGCGCGGGTGATGCGCTGGGCCATCGTCGCCTCGGGCACGAGGTAGGCGGCCGCGATCTGGCGGGTGGTGAGGCCGCCGACCGCTCGCAGCGTCAGCGCGACGGCGGCCGACGGGGAGAGCGACGGGTGCGCACAGTAGAAGTAGAGCGAGAGGGTGTCGTCACTGTGCTCGGTCGGGCCCTGTGCCGGCTCGAGCTCGTACGACGTCTCGCGGGCGGACCGGGAGGACTCGGAGCGGGCCAGGTCGATGAACCGGCGCCACGCGGCGGTGACCAGCCAGGCCTTCGGGTCACGCGGCGGGTCGTCGGGCCACGTGGACCAGGCCGAGACGAGCGCCTCCTGGACGGCGTCCTCGGCCGACGCGAAGTCTGCTCCGCGCCGGACGAGGACACCGATCACCTCAGGCGTGAGGCGCCTCAGGAGGGGCTCGTCCACCCGTCAGCCACCGTGGAAGTCGGTGGCGGGGACGTCGCTCATGAACGGCCGGACCTCGAGCCACTCGTGGATCGGCTCGCCGTTCGGGCCGGGTGCGGCCGAGAGCTCGCCGGCGAGCTCGTAGGCCCGCTCCTGGGTGTCGACGTCGATGATCATCCAGCCGGCGATCAGCTCCTTGGTCTCGGCGAAGGGGCCGTCGACGACCGGCGGCTTGCCCTCGCCGCCGTACTGCACCCAGGTGCCGGCGGGCTGGAGGGCGTCCGCGCTGACGAACTCGCCGGTCTCCTCCAGCTTGGCGGCGAAGTCCCGCATGAACTGGATGTGGTCGGTGATCTCCTCCGGCGTCCACTGGTCCATCGGCGGGCAGTCGATGGGGCGAGCGCTCTGGTAGTGCTTCAGCAGCAGGTACTTCACGGTGGGACTCCCTTGTGTGGTGCGACCCATTGTGGTCGCGTTCAACCCAGGGACGGAGCCGTGGACGGGTTCTCGACATCGGAAGTACGGTCGGGTCAACTTTTTGTGGGGGAAGGGTGGGCATGGCGACCAAGCCGACGATCCTGGCCGTCGACGACGACCCGGTCGTGTCCCGGGCGGTGACCCGTGACCTGAGGTCGCGGTACGGCAGCGACTACCGCGTCGTCAGCACCACCTCGGGCGCGCAGGCGATCGAGGTCCTCGACGAGCTGATCCTGCGCGACCGGCCCGTGGCGCTCGTGGCCTCGGACCAGCGGATGCCCGACATGACCGGGATCGAGGTCCTCGCCGAGGTACGCCGCCGCTCGCCGGACACCAAGCTGCTGCTGCTCACCGCCTACGCCGACACCGACGTGGCGATCAAGGCCATCAACGACATCGGGCTCGACTACTACATGCTCAAGCCGTGGGACCCGCCCGAGGAGCGGCTCTACCCGGTCATCGACGACCTGCTCGGTGACTGGCAGGGCACCCACCCGGACCGGTCGGCGGAGGTCCGCGTCATCGGCCACCGCTGGTCGGACAAGAGCGTGGAGACCAAGAACTTCCTGGCCCACAACCATGTGCCGTACCGCTGGCTCGACCTCGAGCGCGACGACGAGGCGCGACAGCTGGTCGAGCTGGCGAACGCCGACGTGGACGACCTGCCGCTGGTGCTCGTCCCCGACGGCGCCGCGCTGCGCACACCGACGACGGTCGAGCTGGCCGACGCCCTCGGCCTGCACACCCAGGCGGAGCAGCCGCTCTACGACCTCTGCATCGTCGGCGCCGGCCCGGCCGGGCTGGCGGCCGCGGTGTACGCCGCCTCGGAGGGCCTGAGCACCGTGCTCGTCGAGCGCGACGCCCCGGGCGGCCAGGCGGGGACCAGCGCGTCGATCGAGAACTACCTGGGTTTCCCGAAGGGCCTCTCCGGTGCGGACCTGACGCGCCGGGCCGTGGCCCAGGCCTCGCGGTTCGGCGCCGAGATGGTGCTGGCCCGCGAGATCACCGGGTTCGAGACCCGGGGGCCCGTCCGCACCGTCCAGCTGAGCGGCGGGGGAGAGGTCGAGGCGCGCGCCGTGCTCATCGCGACGGGTGTGTCCTACCGCCGGCTCGAGGCGACCGGGCTCGACGAGCTCGGGGCCCGCGGCATCTACTACGGCGCCACGGCGAGCGAGGCGTCGCAGTGCGTCGGCGAGGTCGTCGTGGTCGTCGGGGCCGCCAACTCGGCGGGACAGGCGGCGCTGAACCTGTCGCGCTACGCGAAGAAGGTCGTCATGGTCGTCCGGGCGGCGACCCTGCTCGACTCCATGTCGCTGTACCTCGTCTCCCGCATCGAGGCGACCGAGAACATCGAGGTGCGGTTCCAGAGCCAGGTCGCGGCCGCGCGCGGCGACGGCCACCTCGAGGTGCTCGAGCTGTGCCACGGCCCGAGCGGCGACGTCGAGGAGCTGCACACCAACTGGCTCTTCGTCTTCATCGGCGCCTCCCCGCGCACCGACTGGCTCGACGAGGCCGTCGCGCGCGACGACAAGGGCTTCATCGTCACCGGCCCCGAGGTCCTCGCGACCGGTGACGGTGCGCACTGGCCGCTGACCCGCGCGCCGTACGCCCTGGAGTCGAGCGTCCCCGGGGTCTTCGCCGCGGGGGACGTCCGCCTGGACTCGATGAAGCGCGTCGCCTCGGCCGTCGGCGAGGGTGCGATGTCGGTCTACCTCGTGCACCGCTACCTGGCGACCATCTGATGACCTTCGACGAGCTGCGGGCCATCGCCCTGCTCGACGGCCTGGACGACGACCAGGTGCGGGCGCTCGCCGACGCCGGCGACGAGGTCGCGTTCGTCCCGGGCGACGTGCTGTTCCGCAGCGGCCAGCCGGCCGACTACTGGTGGCTGCTCCTCGAGGGCGCGGTCGACCTGATCCGGCACGTCGGCCACGAGGACACCGTGCTCGGCACCATGCGCAACCCCGGCCAGTGGGCGGGCGGCTTCAAGGCCTGGGACCCGAACGGCGTCTACATGGCGACCGGGAGCGCCGCCGAGGACGGTCGCTACCTCCGCGTCCCCGCCGAGGCGCTCGGCGAGAAGGCCAACGAGTGGTTCCCCTTCGGCGTGCACATGATCAAGGGCCTGATGCAGACCGTGCGCACCATCGAGCAGACCGCCCGGCAGCGGGAGGCGCTCGTCGCGCTCGGCACGCTCGCCGCGGGGCTGGCCCACGAGATCAACAACCCGGCGTCGGCCGCGACCCGGGCGGCCGACTCGCTGCGCGAGACCACGACGCGGCTCAAGGACGCGCTCCTCGGCCTCGCCGAGGCCGGGCTCACCGCCGAGCAGTACGTCGCGCTCGACACCCTCGGCAACGAGCTGGGCGCGACCCTGCTGGGCGACGACCCGATGGCGCTCGCCGACCGCGAGGACGAGCTGACCGACTGGCTCGCCGACCACGACGTCACCGAGGACTGGCTGGTCGCGCCGGCGCTGGCCGCCGCCGGTGCCGACGTGGACTGGTGCGAGCGGGTCGCGCAGCTGCTCGCGGGGCCGTGCCTGGGCCCGGCGCTGCACTGGCTCGCCAACTCCATGACGATGGCCGCGCTGCTGAGCGAGGTGGAGGAGTCCACCCGACGCGTGTCGGCGCTGGTCGGCGCCGCCCGCTCGTACTCGCAGCTCGACCGCGCCTCGATCCAGCGGACCAACGTGGTCGAGGGCCTGGAGAGCACGCTGCTCGTGCTCGCCAACCGGCTCAAGGGCGTCACCGTGGTGCGGGAGCTCGCCGACGACGTCCCCGAGATCGAGGCGTACGCCGGCGAGCTCAACCAGGTGTGGACCAACCTCATCGACAACGCCGTCGACGCGATGGACGGCGCCGGCACCCTGCGGGTCTCGTGCCGCGGCACCGACCAGGGGGTCGTCGTCGAGATCGCGGACAGCGGGCCGGGCATCCCGGACGACGTCCTCGCCCGGGTGTTCGAGCCGTTCTTCACCACGAAGGACGTCGGCCGCGGCACCGGTCTGGGCCTCGACATCTCGCGCCGGATCATCGTGGAGCGGCACGGCGGCGACATCACCATCGAGCGGGTCGACGGTCAGACGGTGTTCCGGGTCCTGCTTCCCGCGCGCGGCTGAGCGTCCTCCACCGGGCGGGTGTCACAGGGCGCGCGGCTCGGCCGGCGTCTCCGCATGTCAGACCAGCGGCGTGAACGGTTCAGCCTGGCTTCAGCGCCGTGCGCGCAGCCTGGCGGAAACCACCCGAGGAGATCACCGTGAAGGGAACCACGCTCAGTGTCATCACCACCTCTGCGCGCCGTGCTCGGAGGGGCATCGGTCGCGTCGACCGGCGGTCAGGCCGCGGCCCGAGTCGGCGGGTCGTTCGACCGCACCGACTTCACGGCGCCTCAGCCGAACCCGTACTTCCGCTCGTCCCGGGCACCGTGTCGACCTACCGCGGCACCGAGGACGGGGAGAGGTTCCGCGAGCGCGTCGTGGTCACGGATCGGACCAGGACGATCCAGGGAGTGACCACCACTGTCGTGAGCGACGTCGTCCGGCGCGCGGACGGGAGCCTGGTGGAGAAGACCCGCGACTGGTACGCCACCGACCACGACGGCAACGTCTGGTACTTCGGGGAGGCCACGGCGACGTACGGCGAGCACGGTGGCGTCGAGAGCCGGGAGGGGTCCGGCAGGCCGGGGTCGACGGAGCGGTCGCGGGCGTGATCATGCCGGCAGACCCGCGGCCGACCGCTGCGTACCGCCAGGAGCTCTACCGCGGCCACGCCGAGGACCAGGCCTGGATCGTGCAGCGCGACGCCGTCACCACCGTGCCGTACGGCAGGCTGCGGCACCTCGTGAGGGCAGCTTCGAGTGGACGCGGCTCGAGAAGGACGTGCTGTCCCTCAAGCTCTACGCCCCCGGCCTCGGGATCGTCCGCGAGATGGACGTGTCCGGCGGCGACGAGTCCTTCGTCCTGGTGTCCGTGCGGCACCGGTGACGCGGGTTCGATCCGTCAGCGCTGTCCCGTCAGCGCCCGCCCGCGCATGAAGAACGCCGTGACGGCGGCCGTGTCGCCGATGTCGGCCAGCGGCGTGGCCGCGCCGAACGCCTGGTTGAAGAACGGGTCGTCCAGGCCGTCCTTGGTGAACGGGCTGACGTACGCGTACGGGACGCCGATGAGGTCGTCGCCGGGGGAGACGCCGTACGTCACCTCGTCGACCGCGACCGCCACGTCGAAGTGCTCGGGCCACAGCACCAGCTCGGCCTCGGGCGCGAAGGCGGTCAGGGCGTCGACACCGACGCGCCAGGCCTCGTCGAACACGGCGACCGCGGCGGGATCGACCGTCAGCACGCTCTCCGGCGTGAACGCCGTGTAGTCCCGGTGGAACTCCCGGAGGTCGGACGGGGTGATGCCGGCCGCGGCGGCGACGTCGGCGACGGTCTGCCCGTCGAGCGCGATCGACGCCGACTCGGTGACGAGGTCGCCGTTCACGACGCTCGCCTCGGGCGTCTTGACGGTGGCGAAACCGCCGGGCACGTAGCGGAGGCGCACGGTGTCGCTCTCTCGCTTCTGGGGGCCGGCGACGAGGAGCTCGGCGACGGCGTGCAGGGACAAGCGGGTGGGCTCGAGGTCGGTCACGTGTGGCAGTCTGCCGGACGTGGACCTGCCTCGCCCCGACGTCGATCCCGATGGCCTGCTCGAGTACTCGGTGGTCTTCACCGACCGCTCCCTCAACCACATGTCCCAGCGCTTCACCGGGGTCATGCAGGAGATCGTCCAGATCCTGACGTCGACGTACGGCGCGGAGACGGCCGCCGTCGTCCCGGGCGGTGGCACCTACGGCATGGAGGCCGTCGCCCGACAGCTGGCGACGGGCAAGCGCTGCCTGGTGGTCCGCAACGGGCTCTTCTCCTTCCGCTGGTCGGCGATCCTCGACGCGGGCTCGATCGCCGCGTCCACCGAGGTGCTGATGGCGCGACCGGTGTCGGGCGAGCACCAGGCGCCGTGGACACCCGCGCCCGTCGAGGAGGTCCTCAAGACGATCGAGCGCGACCGGCCCGAGGTCGTGTTCGCGCCGCACGTCGAGACGTCCGCCGGCATGGTGCTGCCCGACGACTACGTGCGCGCGGTCGCTGCGGCCACGCACTCGGTCGGCGGCCTGTTCGTCCTGGACTGCATCGCCTCCGGCGCGCTGTGGGTCGACATGGCCGACCTCGGCGTGGACGTGCTGGTCAGCGCGCCGCAGAAGGGCTGGAGCGGCACGCCGTGCGCTGGCTACGTGATGCTCGGCGCCGCCGGTCGCGAGGCGGTGATGTCCACGACCTCGACGAGCTTCGCGGTCGACCTGCAGAAGTGGCTGACCATCAGCGAGGCCTACGTCCAGGGCCAGACGCCGTACCACGCGACGATGCCGACCGACTCGCTCACGCACAACGCCGCGCTCATGCGCGAGAGCGTCGGCATCGGCCTCGACGTGCTGCGGGCCGCCCAGGTCGACCTCGGCACCCGGGTCCGCGGTCTGCTGGCCGAGCGCGGCTTCCCGTCCGTCGCGACGCCGGAGTTCGCCGCGCCCAGCGTGGTCGTCGTCCACACCGACGATCCCGAGGTCAAGTCGGGCGCGAGGTTCAAGGCCGCCGGCATGCAGGTGGCCGCGGGCGTGCCGCTGATGTGCGGCGAGGGCGAGGACTTCTCGACGTTCCGGGTCGGGCTGTTCGGCCTCGACAAGCTCACCGACGTCGACGGCGCGGTCGCGCGCCTCGAGTCACACCTCTAGGTCGCGCGGGTCCTCCGGGACGTCGACGGCGTACTCCCGCAGGATCTCGAGCGGCACGAGCCGCAGCACCGCCTCGTTCGTCGAGGCCAGCACGACCGGTGCCGCGGCGCCGTCCTGGTGCGCGCGCGCCCAGTTGTGCATGGTCACGCACCACGGGTCGCCCGGGTGGAGGCCGGGGAAGCCGTACTCGGGCCGCGGCGTCGAGAGGTCGTTGCCGATGGCGGACTGGTGCGCGAGGAAGGTGTCGGTGACGATCGCGCAGATCGTGTGCATCACCTGGCCCTCACCCTGGGTGTGGCAGCAGCCGTCGCGGAAGAAGCCGGTCATCGGCTCGGTGCCGCACGGCTCGAGCTCGCCACCCAGGACGTTGCGTTCGGTCACCGGGCCAGTCTCACAGCACCCGGTGGTGGGTCAGCGCAGACGCAGCGTGGCCACCACTCCCAGGTGGTCGGAGGGCCAGATCGGCCGTGGGGGTGACGTCTGCGCCCGGAACGGCGCGTCGCCGACGACGTGGGCCTCGACGGCGCGGATTCGCCGGTGGGTGAGGACGAGATCGATCCGCTGGTCGACCCCCGTGACCGGGTTGGTGAGCGTCCCGTTCTGCCCACTGGTGTAGCCGGGGTCGCCGGCGTTGACCGACCAGGCGTCGCGGTACCAGGAGGTGAGGATGTCGTACGACGCGGTGCTGCTCCCGTCGGCGGCGGAGTTGAAGTCGCCGAGCGCGACGTCGGAGCCGCGGCCGTTGGCGGGTCCGTCGAGGAACTCCTGCGCCTGCGCCTCCTGCACCGCGGCGAAGCCGGACACCTCGAGGTGGGTGTTCGCGACGTGGACCCGACGGCCGTGGAACTTCAGGTCGACGGTCACCCAGCCGCGGCCGAAGGAGACCGGGGGGCCGCCGGGGAGGGCGACGGTCTGCTGGGCCGCGTAGGTGCCGGACTCGGGGTTGCCCCACCGCAGGCCGCGGGTGTCGTCGTTGACCAGGATGACGTCGCGGTCCTGGAGCGTGACCACGCAGCTCGGGACCGGCTGGACGACGGTGCAGCCGAACGCCGGAGCGACCAGCGGCGCGGGACCGATGTCGGCGTTCTCGGAGATGCCGGCGACCTCGTAGTCCAGCCCGCGCGCCGCGAGCTCGGCGGTCAGGATCGTCAGGAAGTCGTAGCTGGGCGGGTTCGCGGCCGAGGCCGGATCCGTGGGCTGGGCGATCCAGTTCGTGACCTCCTGCAGCCCGATCACGTCGGGCTCCTCGGCCGCGATGATGTCCGCGATCGCCGTCGCGCGGGTCGGGAAGTCGGTGAAGACGGCGGTGCCGTAGATGTTCGCCACCGCGGCGACGAACGCCGCCGGCTGCTGCTCGGGCGGCAGCTGGGCGACGTCCAGCGCCGGGTCGAGGCTCGAGCCGAGGTAGAGGTTGTACGACATGAACGTCAGGTCGTGCTTGCCGTGCCCGTGTCCGTGTCCGTGCCCATGCCCGTGGCCGCCCGTCGCGTCGGAGCTGCCGGCGGTGGCCACCACCGTGGTGACCGCGACCAGCGCGATGAGCAGGTTCCTGACTCGTGACGGTGTGCGCATGACGACCTCTCAGCAGTGGTCCCCGTGCCGATGTGAGACTGAACCACATCCACGCGGCGATGACTACGGGGCCGGGCCCGGTGGAACAAACGTCCGACGAGCACGGTTGGTTGAAACATGAAGAAGATCGGGTTCCTGTCCTTCGGTCACTGGACGCCGTCGCCGCAGTCGCAGGCACGGTCGGCGTCCGACGTCCTCCTGCAGTCGATCGACCTCGCGGTCGCGGCGGAGGAGATCGGCGCCGACGGCGCGTACTTCCGCGTCCACCACTTCGCCCGCCAGCTCGCCTCGCCGTTCCCGCTGCTCGCCGCGGCAGGCGCCAGGACCAGCCGGATCGAGCTCGGCACGGGTGTCATCGACATGCGCTACGAGAACCCGCTCTACATGGCCGAGGACGCCGGCGCCGCCGACCTCATCGCGGGCGGCCGGCTGCAGCTCGGCATCAGCCGGGGATCACCCGAGCAGGTCGTCGAGGGCTACAAGTACTTCGGCTACGACCCGGGTGAGGGCAACGACCACGCCGAGATGGCCCGCGAGCACACGCGGGTGTTCCTCGACGTGATCGACGGTCAGCAGTTCGCGCAGCCGAACCCGCGGCCGATGTTCCCCAACCCGCCCGGCCTGCTCGGCATCGAGCCGCAGTCGCCGGGCCTGCGGGACCGCATCTGGTGGGGCGCCGGCACCCGCAAGACCGCCGTGTGGACCGGCGAGCAGGGCATGAACCTGATGAGCTCGACGCTGCTCACCGAGGACACCGGCGTGCCGTTCCACCAGCTCCAGGCCGAGCAGATCCAGATGTTCCACGACGCGTGGAAGGCCGCCGGCCACGAGCGCACGCCGCGCACGTCGGTCAGCCGCAGCATCTTCCCGATCGTCAACGAGACCGACCGTGCCTACTTCGGTGCCGAGCGGCGCAGCGAGGACCAGGTCGGGTTCATCGACGGCGGCACGGCCCGCTTCGGCAAGACGTACGCCGGCGAGCCGGACCAGCTGGTCAAGGAGCTGGCCGAGGACGAGGCGATCGCGGCCGCGGACACGCTGCTGCTCACGATCCCGAACCAGCTGGGCGTCGACTACAACGCACACCTGCTGGACAGCATCGTCCGCTACGTCGCGCCGGAGCTCGGCTGGCGCTGAGGCGAGCCGAGCCCCGGGACGGCGTTCGGCAGGTCAGCGTCCGGCGGGCACCGAGGCCGGCGCGCCGGCCGCGGTCGTCCGGGCCGAGCGGCGGATCATCACGACGCTCGCCGCGATGATCCAGAGCGGGCTCAGCATGAAGCCGGCGATCCCGGCGGGCGTCAGGAGCAGCAGACCCAGCACGACGGCCGGCCAGGCGAGCGCCTTCGGCAGCGCTCCGGAGGTGAGCGCGCCGGCGCCGGCCGCGAGCAGCATCACGCCGAGGCCCGCGGTCACCGGCACCCACGTCGACTGGGCCAGGTGGTCGAGAGGGACCACGGACGCGGCGTCCCCGTCGCCCCCGGCGCGGGCGGCGGCAAGGCTGACCATCCCGGAGACCGCGATGCCCACCGGCCGCGATGACTCCGCCCCCGGCGACGACCGCCGACGCGGTGGCCTCGGCGGGCTCGTGCGCACGCAGCGTGCTGCGCAGCGAGGCGGTGAAGACGACGAGGAAGAGGCGGCGACGGCCGCGAGCGTGGTGAGCACCAGGCGGCTGTCGGACCGGTCGGCCCAGTGCGCCAGTACCTCCTGGCGGACGCCCCGTCGGGCAGCTCCTCGCCCTCCAGGCGATGACGCCGATCATGGTGAGCACGAAGGCGATGCCGGAGAGCGGCACCAGCCGGGTGATCGTGGTGGACATGCGGTTGCTCCTTCGCGGTTCGGGGACGTCGCTCCAGCCTCGGCACCGAGCGGGTCCCGGCGTGAGAGGCAGCAGTCCCAGAGGTCTGGGAGGTTCGTTCCCAGGCACTGACAACCGCCGCGCGCGTGGGCGACCATGAGCCATGACGGGAGTCCGGCGGCGACCACGGCCTCGGCCGTCGGCGCGCTCGTCCTCGTCGGCGTCGCCGTCGGGTTCGCGTCCGCGGCGGGTGGCGCGACCGACGTGGCGACCGTGGTGGTGATGTCGGTCGCGATCCTGACGACCGCCGGCGTCGGTGCCCTGATCGGGTGGCGGGTGCCCGGCCACCTGGTCGGCCTCGTCCTGACGCTGTCGGCGCTGCTCTACGGCACGGGTGCCGCGGCCGAGTCCTACGCGCGGTACGTCCTCCTCGCCGGTCACCCGGACCTCCCGGCGGGTGACTGGGCGGTGCTGTGGGCCAACGCCAGCTGGGTGACGATGTTCGGCGGCGTCGTCGCCCTGGCCTTCGTCTTCCCCGACGGCCGGCTGCTCTCCAGCCGCTGGCGACCGGTCGCGTGGGTCGCCGCGGTCTGCCTGGTCGGCACGGTCGTCACCGGGTTGTTCACCCCGGAACCGTTCGACGAGCCCTTCCAGGGCGTCGCCAACCCGCTGCCGGCGCTGCCCGACGCGCTCGTGCCGCTGCAGCTCGTGCTGCTGGCCGGGGTCGCGGCGAGCGTCGTCGCGGCCGGCGTCGTCGCCCGCCGCCGGTTCGTCCGGTCGGAGCAGCCGCAGCGGCAGCAGCTGCTGTGGCTGGCCTCGAGCGCCTGGCTGATCCCGGTCACGCTCGCGGTGTGCCTGGTCGACGCGGTCGCCGACGCCGACCTGGACGTCCTGGTGCTCGGCATGCTGCTCCTGACCGATCACGGCGGTGCCCGCCTCGATCGCCGTCGCCCTCCTGCGCTACCGCCTCTACGACCTCGACCTCGTCGTCAACCGGACGCTGGTCTACGGCGCCCTGACCGCGCTGGTCCTGGCGGCGTACTACCTCGCGGTCGTCGTGGTCGGCGGGCTCGTCGACGACGGCGGGTCCGTCGCCGTGACGCTCGTGTCCACGGCCGTCGTCGTGGTGGCGGTGAACCCGATCCGCGGGTGGCTGCAGCGCCGGGTCGACCGCCTGATGTACGGCGACCGGGCGCACCCGTACGCCGGTCTGTCCCGCCTGGCCTCGCGGCTGGAGGCGAGCCTCACGCCCGCGATGGCGCTGCGGACCATCGTCGACACCGTGGCCGACTCGTTGAGGGTCCCGTTCGTCTGCGTGGACCTCGCGCGCGGTGACGAGCTCGAGCGCGTCGCCGTGCACGGCGGCCCCGAACCCGACGACGCCCTCGTCGTCCGGTTGTCGTTCCAGGGGGAGCGCGTTCGGGCGCTCGTCGTCGGCCCTCGACCCGGGCGAGACCCTCACCTCGGCCGACCGGCGGCTCCTCGAGGACCTCGCCCGCCACGCCGGCGCGGTCGTGCACGCGACCCGGCTCACCCTGGAGCTGCAGGCCTCGCGCGAGCGGCTCGTCACGGCCCAGGAGGAGGTGCGCCGCCGCCTCCGCCGCGACCTCCACGACGGTCTCGGTCCGACGCTCGCGGGCGCGGTCTTCCAGGTCGACCTCGCACGCGACGCCCTGCCGGCTGACGCGGTCGAGGTCGACGCCCGGCTGCGAGCGCTCGGCACGAGCTTCAGGAGGCTGTCCAGAGCATCCGCGGCATGGCCTACGCGCTGCGTCCCCCGGCGCTGGACCACGGGCTGGTCCCCGCGCTGGCCGAACAGGTGTCGTCGATCAACTCACGCGGCTCCGGCCCCCTCGTCACGCTGACCGGCCCCGGACGACCTGCCCCGGCTCACCCCCGCGGTGGAGTCCGCCGCCTTCCGCATCGCCATGGAGGCCGTCGCGAACGCGACGCGGCACTCGGGCGCGCAGACCTGCCACGTCCGGATCTCCGTCAACGGCGGTCTCGAGCTCGAGGTCAGCGACGACGGCGGGCCGACCGGCACGGAGTTCCGGCCCGGGGTCGGGATCACCTCGATGCGCGAGCGCGCCGACGAGCTCGGGGCGGCCCTGACCGTCGAGCAGCGCACGTCGGGGACCCGCGTGCACACCGTCCTGCCGGTGGGTGCCGAGTGACCACGTGCCGGGTGCTGGTGGTCGACGACCACCCCGTCTTCCGGGCGGGGCTGTGCGCGATCCTCGACGCCGATCCCGGCCTGACCGTGGTCGGGGAGGCGACGACCGGGGTGGAGGCGGTCGAGCTCGCCGCCTCGACCTCTCCCGACGTGGTGCTGATGGACCTGAACATGCCCGACCTCGGCGGCGTGGAGGCGACCCGCCGGATCCTCGGCCACGCCCCGGCGACCCGCGTCCTCGTGCTCACGATGGTCGACCGGGACGCCGCCCTCGCCGCGTCCCTCCGGGCGGGGGCGCGCGGCTACCTGCTCAAGGGCGCCGACCGGGCCGAGGTGATCCGGGCCGTCCACGCGGTCGCCGCGGGCGAGGCCGTGCTCTCCGCCGAGGTCGCCGACCGGCTGCCCGCGCTGCTCACCGCGACGCCGGCGGCCGCGGCCGACTTCCCCGACCTCACCGACCGCGAGAACCAGATCCTGACGCTCGTCGCCGAGGGTCGCGAGAACGCCGAGATCGCGAACGAGCTCTCGCTGAGCCTCAAGACCGTGCGCAACTACGTGTCGAGCATCCTCACCAAGCTCGAGGTGCCGGGTCGCGCGCAAGCCATCGTCAAGGTGCGGGACGCCGCCGACCGTCCCGGCCTCGGCTGACGGCTCAGGCGTCCTCGCGCTCGGCCAGGAGATCGGCCTTCTGCTGCCGGGTGCGCCGGAGCTCGGCCATCGCGGCGGCGGCGGTCGCCGCGGCCTCGGCGGCCCGGGCGTCGGCCTCGGCGGTGGCCACGGGGTCGGAGCCCTCGCCGACCCTGCCCGCCCGGGCGGCGTCCTTCTGCACCCGGCGGTCGTCCTTGATCGCCTTCTTGACCTGCCTGTCCGTCTCCGCGAGGGAGCGGGCGAGGGCACCGGTGCTCAGGCTCGCGGCGAGCTCGCGGCGCTGGACCATCGGGTCCCACCGCACGCTGGGCCACTGCGGGTCCATGTCGACCAGGGTCTGCGTGAGGATCTCGGTGACGGCCAGCCGCGAGTACCACTTGCGGTCGCCCGGGACGACGTACCACGGCGCGACCTCGGTCGAGGTGCGCGCGAAGACGTCGGCGTACGCCGCCTGGTAGTCGTCCCACTGGAGGCGGGTCGGCAGGTCGTTCGCGCTGTACTTCCAGTGCTTGTCCGGGCGGTCGAGCCGCTTCATCAGGCGCATGCCCTGCTCGTCGTGGCTGACCATCAGCGCGACCTTCACGATGGTGGTGCCCGCCTCGACCAGCTGGGCCTCGAACCGGTTGATCTCGTCGTACCGCTTCTCCCACACGTCGGGCGCGACGACCTCGTCGACCCGGGCCACGAGCACGTCCTCGTAGTGCGACCGGTCGAAGACACCGATCATCCCCGGCTCCGGGAGCTCCTTCTTGATCCGCCAGAGGAAGTGGTGGCGACGCTCCTGCTCGGTCGGCGGCCCGAAGGAGCGCAGGGCCACGCCCTGGGGGTCGACCTTGCTCATCACGTGCCGGGCCACCCCGCCCTTGCCCGCGGTGTCGAGACCCTGGACGACGACGAGCAGCGACCGCTCACCGCCCGCGCGGCCCTCGGCGAACAGCCGCTCCTGCAGCTCGCTGAGCAGGTCCCCGCGGTCGTCGCAGAAGTCCGTGGCGGCCCGCTTGCCGGCCTTCCACCCGGGGGCGCCGCCCCGGTCCATGCGGTCGAGGTCGAAGTCCGGGCCGGCGACCAGGGCCTCCCGCGGATCCGTCTTCCACGCGCCGTTGCCGGCCTTCTTCTTGCCCATGTCAGTTCCCCATTCCGGGATCGGGTCGACCGTCGGGGTCGAACAGCAGGTCGTAGAGGCGCGGTGCCCAGGTCAGCTGGGTGGCCGTGAGCTCGGGCGCCGCGAGCCGGCGGAGCCGGCCGGGCGGGCGGCCCTCTGCCTCGGCGCGGCGCTGGGCCCGGCGAGCACCCGCTCGCGGCGCTTGTGGTGGCCGGGGACGCGCGTCGCCACCGAGCGGGGGAGCGGTGCCAGGCGGTGCGGCAGGCGGCCGCCCAGCCGACCCCGGATGCCGCTCTGCTCGTCGTGCTCGCCGCCGTCGTACCACTCGTCGAGGGCGTCCGCGCTGGCCACCATCGCGTCGAACAGCTCGTGCGGGTCCTCCGGCACGTCGTCGGGGTCGCAGCCCAGGTGCTCGGCCACGAGCGTCCGCAGGAGCACGCGCGGGAACGCATCCGCAGGAGCCGCCTCGTCCATGTCGCCCCGGGCGTCGACGACGGTGCACGCGATCTCGCTGTCGCCCGTCCACGAACGGCGGTTGAGGTTGTCCGACCCGACGCTGGCCCAGCGATGGTCGATGACGCACGTCTTCGAGTGCACGTAGACGGGCAGCCCCTCGTCGTTGCACAGGCCGAACACGGCGACCCGGTCGCCGCCGGCCTCGATGATCGTCTCCATCGCCCGGGAGCGGCCGTACAGCTGCGGCACCTCGGCGAGGACCCCCTCGAGGTCGGGGACCATCGGCAGGATCACGACCAGCCGGAGGTCGGGCTTGTCGTCGCAGCGCGGCCGCGAAGTGCTCGCCGACGTCGTCCGACCACAGGTACTGGTCCTCGACGTAGACCAGCCGGTCGGCCTGGGCGATCGCCTTGGTGTTGCTCAGCATCACCGACCGCTCGCCCTCGGGTGCGAAGTCGAAGCCCTTGGGCATGATCACCGGGAACGTGCGGACGATCTGCACCACGTCGTTCCCGTCCGGCCGCGGAGCCGGTGGCGCCGTCTGGGCGCTCAGCGGCTCGGCCACCAGGTCCTCGCGGTGGAACAGGCTGGACAGGAGCCGACCCGGGTTCACCGTGAGCGGGGTGCTGTCCTCCCAGCGCTCGCGGAACGTCGTCTCCACGTCGTGGACCGCGGGGCCCTGGACGGCCACCTGGACGTCGTGCCACGCCGGCGTCGGTCCGTAGGCCTTGGCGAGCTCGACCACCTGGCGGTCGCCGTGGTGGTCCGCGTCGTCGCGCCGGCCGTGGCACAGGTCGATCCCGCCGACGTAGGCGAGGTCGCGGCTCGGGTCGTCGGCGTGGCGGATCACCACGAACTTCTGGTGGTGCGCGCCGCGGGTGCGCACGCGCATGTCCCGCAGGCACTGGCCGCCGGCCTCGTTGATCTCCTCACCGAGCTGGCGGTGCCGGTGCGCGCTGTACCCGAGGCGGTGCCAGTGGGAGCGCCACAGCAGCCCACGGACCTCGACGCCGCGCCCGACCGCTGCGACGAGCACGGCGCTGAGCGTCGAGCCGGGGTCGTCGGTGAGCAGCTGGTCGGGGTCGCCCTGCCAGTCGGCGAAGTAGAAGCGGTCCCCGGCGCCCAGCTCGCCGATGCGCTCGTGGAGCTCGGCGAAGTACGGCCGCCCGTGCACGATGGCGCGGACGGTGTTGCCGCTGCTCCACGCGGTGCCGTCGCCGCGGACCTCGTCGATCCGGGTGTGCGGGTTCTCCCTCTCCTCGTGGGTCAGGAACCACTCGCGGACATCGACACTGCTCATCGTGGGTACCTCGGGCTGACTGGTGAACTGTGGGCTGCCCTGCGGTTTCGCGGGAACGAGAGAGAGGGTCTGCGGAGATGATCCAGGTCGGTGGCGGGCGGGCGCGACGGCTGACGAGGGCGCTCGTCTACGGGGTGGTCGTCGTCGTGCCGCTGGGCCTGCTGGCGTTCCTCGTGCGCACCAAGTTCGAGCCCCTCGCCCGGCTGGACCAGGACGTCATCGTCGCGGCCACCGACTACACCCGCGCCCACGAGACGTTCCGGGAGCTCGTCGAGATCTGGGAGACGATCAGCCAGCCGTTCGTCATGTACCTGCTGCTGGGTCTCCCGGTGAGCCTCTACGTCTGGTTCCGCCGGCACCTGCGCACCCGCGCCTGGTGGGGCCTCGGGACGATGGCCGCCGGCTGGGGCATCGCCGCGCTGCTGAAGCTGTTCGTCCGGCGTGCGCGTCCGGTGATCGACGACCCGTTCGGTCAGCACGACGGGTACTCGTTCCCGTCGGGCCACGCCACGAACAACGCCATCGTCGTCACGGTGGTCGTGCTGCTGCTCTGGCCGATCGTGGGTACCGCGGTGCGACGGCTGCTGGTCGGCGTCGGCACGGCCTGGGTGGTCGTGACGTGTGCCGACCGGCTCTTCGCCGGGGCGCACTTCCTGTCCGACGTCACGGCAGGGGTGCTGCTCGGGTGCGGGCTGACCATGGCGTCGTACGCGGGGTACGTGGGTTGGCGACCGCCGACCCCCACCACTGGCACCACTGGTACGACGAGAGGCACGGACTGATGGCATTCCTCACCCGATGGCAGGACGACACGACGCGACCCACCGGCAAGGAGGCGGGCCGCGACCTGGCTGTCCGTGCGGCGGCCCCGGTCGTCGTGTGGTGGCTGGCCGTGCTCGCGATGGGCTGGTTGATCACCGACGGGCCGCTGAACGACATCGCCCCCACCGAAGACAGGATCAGCAAGGACCTGGAGTCGTCGCGGACCAGCTTGTGGGACGGGGTCACGCTCTTCTTCTCGTGGACGGGCGCGACGGTGAGCATCATCGGCGTCTGCCTCGTCGTCGTCGCCCTGGTGTGGTGGCGGACCAAGCAGTGGTGGTTCGCGGTCGTCCCGCTGATCGCGATCAGCCTGCAGGCGGCCGTCTTCTTCTTCACCACGCTCCTGATCGACCGCGAGCGCCCCGACGTCGAGAAGCTGGACGACTCGCCGCCCACCTCGAGCTTCCCGAGCGGGCACACCGGCGCCGCGACCGGGCTCTACCTCACGCTGGCGCTGATGGCCTTCCGGATCCCGAACCCGGCGCTGCGCCGGGTGGTCGTCGCCGTGTGCGTGGCCATCCCGCTGCTCGTCGCGAGCGCGCGGCTCTACCGCGGCATGCACCACATCAGTGACCTCGTCGTGGCGCTCGTCAACGGCTCGATCGCCGCCGTGCTGGCGTGGTGCTGGCTGCGCCGCGACGACGCTGTCGACACCGAGGTCCGAGAGACCCCCGCTCACACGCGCGCGTAGCGGGCGCGGGCGAACGAGTACACGCCGAAGGCCGCGAGGCCGAGCGCGATGCCGAGCAGGATGAACGGACCGAAGGGCAGGTCCAGCATCGAGCGCAGACCGCCGTCCAGGCCGGTGACCTTGCCGGCGGTCTGCTTGACCGCGGCCGTGATGAAGAGGATCCCCACCGCGCCGAGAGCGACGCCCTTGGCGATGTAGCCGACCCGGCCGGCGACGACGGCCCACTGGCCGGGGTGCTCCTGCAGGTCCTCGAGGAACTTCTTCGTCCAGCCCTTGTAGACGTGGTACGCGGCGATGCCGAGGATCCCGACGCCGACCAGGCCGACGAGCAGCCGACCGGCGGGGGCGTCCATCAACGTGGTCGTGAAGTCCTTGGTCTGCTTGTTGCTCGACGTGCGTCCGCCGTGGGCGAACGTGAAGGCCGTCCAGGCGAGCGCTGCGTAGAGCACCATCTTGCCGCCGGCCTTGGCCTTGTCGAACTTCTCGTGCCGCGTGATGAGCTCGGTCAGCTGCCACACGGCGAGCAGCACGAAGCCGACCGCGAGGACCCAGAGCAGCACCTGCCCGGCGGTCTCCTTGGCCAGCGTCGCCAGCGCTCCCGACTGGCTCGCCTGCTTGCCGCCGCCGCCCAGCGCGAGCTGCGCGGTCAGCCAGGCGAGCAGCAGGTGCAGGACGCCGTTGGCGCCGTACCCGAGACGGGCTCCCCACTCGATCACGGGGTGGTCGTTCGCCCTCGAGGCTGTGCTCTTCGCCGAGCCGCTGATGTTGGGCCGGTCACTGATGCTGTTCACGTTGGTCTCCCTCTCCCGCGGCGGTGGTACCCCACGCGCGCGCCCGTCAAGCACGGGCGGCGTGCGACAGTACGGCGTGGAGTCGAGCAGCGGTGACGTCGTCGTGGTGGTCAACCCGACCAAGGTCGACCTCGACGAGGTGCGCGACGACCTCGAGCGGGCGGCCGCCGAGGCCGGTGTCGAGGCGCCGACGCTCGTCGAGACCACGGAGGACGACCCGGGCTTCGGTCAGACCCGCGACGCCGTCCGCTCCGGGGCGTCGCTCGTGTGCGCGCTGGGAGGCGACGGCACGGTCCGAGCCGTCGCGCAGGAGCTCGTGGGCACCGGTGTCCCGCTCGGCCTCCTGCCGGGCGGCACGGGCAACCTGCTGGCCCGCAACCTCGGCCTCCCGATCGACTCGCTGACCGACGCGGCAGCCGTGGCCTTCTCAGGGGCGGACCGGACGATCGACGTCGGCTGGCTGGTCGTCGACCCCGACGAGGGTCAGACCGAGGGCGACCTGACCACCGCGGCGGACAACGTGCACTGCTTCACCGTGATGGCCGGTGTCGGCTTCGACGCCCAGATCATGGCCGACGCTCCCGAGGACGTGAAGGACAAGGCCGGCTGGGCGGCGTACGTCGCCAGCGGCGGCCAGCACCTGATGGACGACCCGTTCGTGCTCGACCTGGTGGTGGACGGGCGGACCGCGGCCGCCGGGCCGGTCCGCACCGTGGTGGTCGGCAACTGCGGCGAGCTGACCGGCGGCATGGTGCTGCTGCCCGACGCCGAGGTCGACGACGCCCTGCTGGACGTGGCGACGGTCAGCCCCGAGAGCCTGCGCGAGTGGGTCGCGGTCGCCTCGCGGGTGCTGGCCAAGCGCGGCGACGGACCGTCCCTCCAGCGTGATCGCGGCCGGGACCTCACGGTGCGCGTCGACCCGGCCCAGCTGTGCGAGGTCGACGGGGACGTGCTCGTCGAGGCGAGCCGGCTGCGCTTCGTGGTCCAGCCCGACTGTCTCGTCGTCCGCGTTCTCGGCGACGCCTGACCCGAGCGGCTCAGGGCACCGCCTCGCCGGCGGGGTCGTCGTTGAGGATCAGCTGGTAGAGGTGGTGGTCCTGCCACCGACCGGCGATGAACAGGAACCTCTCGGCGGTGCCGTAGTGCGCGAACCCGGCGCGCAGGAGCACGCCCTGCGAGGGCAGGTTGTCGACGATGGTCCCCGCCTCGAGCCGGTGCAGCCCGAGCTCGCCCGCCCGCCGGACGGCGTGCTCGACCATGCCGGTGGCGAGGCCGCGCCCGAGGTGCTCCCGGTCGACGAAGTAGCCGATGCTCGCGCTCTGCAGCACCCCGCGGATGATGTTGTTGATGTTGATCTGCCCGACGACGTCGGCGCCGTGGTGCAGCAGCCACGTGTCCACCTGGCCGGCGGCGATCGCGGCGAGCTTGGCCTGCACCGAGGCGAGCTGACCGGCCTCGGTGTAGAACTCCTCGGAGCGCACCGGGTCCCACCGCGCGAGGTGCTCGCGGTTGCGCACGTACGTCGCCGCCAGCGCCGGAGCGTCGTCCTCGCAGAGAGGACGCACCTCGTAGCCTTCCGGAAACACGCCCCGACGGTAGCGTCCGCGCCTAGTGTCGACAGATGGCGTACCGGGCGAGGGTGGCAACAGCGTTCCTGCTGACGATGGCGGTGGCCGCCCCCGCGACGGCCGCACCGACGACCCCGGACCCGGGGTTCGGCGGTGACGGCGTGGTCACCCTGCACTCGGACACGCATGCGGAGTCGCTGGCGGCACTGACGGTCCTCGGCGACGGCCGGGTCATGGTGCTCACGTCGACCGGCGCCGACCCGGCGATCGAGGTCTGGCGGCTCCGGAAGGACGGCACGCCCGACCCGACGTACGGCGGGGGCGACGGGGTCGCGGCCTTCGGCGGCGCCGGCAGCTACGAGGACTTCCACCTGGCCGTCGACCCGGCCACCGGGAAGTCGTACGTCACGGCGTTCCAGGACGGCATGCCGTTCCCGACCTTCGTCTGGCGCCTCACCGCGACGGGATCGCCCGACCCGACGTTCGGCGGTGGCACGGGCGGGGTCACCGTGGAGCAGCGCCTGGTGAACGACCTGGCGCCCGCCGCGGGCGGCAAGCTCGTCATGGTCGGCAACGACTTCCAGGCCAACACCGCCAACATCTGGCGGCTGACGGCCACCGGTGCACCGGACCCGGCCTTCGGCACCGGCGGCGGTCTCGTCCTGTCGACCGACGTGAACGACGATGCGACGGCGGTCCTCCGTCAGCCGGACGGCCGCTTCGTGGTGGCCGGGTCGCACTACAACCCGACCACCTCGACGATGTCGGTGTACCGCGTCACCGCGGCCGGGGCCCTCGACCACTCGTTCAGCGGCGACGGGAGGACCGTGGTCGAGCCGAGCTCGCCCGGAGTCACGACGTCGACGGTCTGGAACGCCGACCTCGAGATCCGCCCCGACGGCCGCCTCGTCGCCGTGGCCGGGCTCAACCAGAACGACGGCGGCTTCCGCAACGCGATGCTCGTCGCCGGCCTGAGGTCCACGGGCGTCCCGGACCCGGCGTTCGGGACGCACGTGTTCACCGGCCTGCACACCACCGCGGCCAGCGCGGCCCTGCAGCGCGACGGGTCGCTCGTCGTCGGCGGCACGGTGCCGCCCACCCCGAGCACCACCGGCGCGGTCGCGCGCCTCACCCCGGCGGGCGCCCTCGACCCGACCTGGTCGGGTGACGGCATCCTGACGGTCCCCGGCACGCAGAGCTCGGTCCAGGTGGGGCTCGACCCCACCGGACGCCTGGTCGCGGCGTACCGCCCGAGCGCCACCGCCGACACGGTGCTGCTCGCGCTCCGGGGCACCAGGACGCCGCGGTGCGACGGTCGGCTCGCGACCCAGTTCGGCACGAGCAGGGCGGACCGGATCAGGGGCACGTCCGGCCGGGACGTGCTGGTCGGGCTCGGCGGCAAGGACCGGATCAAGGGTCGCGGTGGCAAGGACGTCATCTGCGGCAACGGCAAGGCGGACAAGCTCTTCGGCGGCACCGCCAGGGACCGGATCTTCGGCCAGGGCGGCAACGACCTGCTGGTCGGCAACGCGGGCAGGGACGTGCTGGACGGGGGAGCCGGGCGGAACACGATCAGGCCCTGAGACGGGGTTGACCCCGTTGGCCTCAGACACTACTTTCTGTATTGGTTAATTAACCGATATAGAAAGTATGGGAATGACCACGACGCTGGACGAACGTCTGGACTCGACCTTCGCGGCACTCGCGAACTCGACGCGACGGGCCATCCTGGCCCGGCTCGCTCATGGCGAGGCCACGGTGAACGAGCTCGCGGAGCCGTTCGACCTGTCGCTGCCCTCGGTGTCCAAGCACCTCAAGGTGCTGGAGGAGGCGGGTCTGATCCAGCGCGCCCGCCGAGCGCAGTTCCGACCGTGCGTGCTCGACCCCGAGGTCCTGGACGCGGCCGTCAGCTGGGCGGCGTCGTGCACCGAGACCTGGAACCGGCGACTCGACCGCCTCGAGTCGCACGTCACCCGACCCACCAAGAAGAAGTGAGCACCCCGATGACGCAGGAGACCGACCGGACGAGCAGTGCAGTTCGCCTCACCCGGACCATCGACGCGCCGCGCGAGACGGTCTGGAAGGCCTGGACCGACCCGTCCGAGTTCGCCGCCTGGTACGGCCCCGACGGTGCGACGGTCGACGTGATCGAGCACGACCTGCGACCCGGTGGTCGTCGGGTCCTCGCGATGCACGTCGAGACCCCCGGCGGCCCGATGACGATGACCTTCACGGGGGAGTTCCGCGAGGTCGATGCACCCCACAGGCTCGTCTACACCGAGGCCCACGCCGACGAGAGCGGCACCGCCACCGGGCCAGACACGGTCGTCGAGGTCGTGTTCCTGGAGACCGGCGGGGCCACGACGCTCGAGCTGGTCCACCACGGCATCCCGGCGGGCTCTCCCGGGGAGTCGGGCTGGGTCATGGCGCTCGGCCACCTCGAGACGAGGCTCGCCGCCGGCTGAGCGTCGGCGGGCGGTCCTACGCCCCGCACGGTCCTCGCGGAGGCCGTGGAGCTCGCGCGCCAGGGCCTCGCGTGACCCTGACGCTCACGGCGCGAACGGGTCGTCCGCGTCCCTGATCCGGAGGTGCGCCTCGGCGAGCAGAGCCTCGCCGTGACCGACGCCGGCGATCGCGGCGCCGGTGTCGGCGATCCGCAGCAGCGACTGCCGGGTGCGGTCCCGGTCGACGTCGAAGACACCGAGGATGACGTTGCCGCCGAGCTCCGCCACCGTGTCGCCGGTCAGCACGGCGTCGAGCCGGGGCAGGTGCAGCGCGAGGCTGCCGTCGGTGTGGCCGGGGACGACCAGCACCCTGGCCTCGCCCCCGATCGGGAGCACGTCGCCGTCCGCGACCTCGAGATCCACCCGGCAGGCCGCGGCGCGCGGTGGTTCCGTCGGCTGCTCGTGGAGGGCGGTCTCCGCCGGGGTCAGGACCGGGAGCGGTCCGGGCACGTCGCCGCGGAGGGCCGGGGCCTCGAGCGCACTGGCGACGACGATCGTGTTCGGCCACCCCGAGATCTCGGCCGCGGCGCCGGCGTGGTCCTCGTGGAAGTGGCTCAGCACGACGTGGCCGACGTCGGCGGTCGTGCGCCCGAGCTCGCTCAGCGCCTGCTCCACGAGCGGAGCGCTGTGCGCCCACCCGGTGTCGAAGAGCGCGACGCTGTCGGGTCCGAGCCAGAGGTAGCAGTTGAGGGCGTGCGCCGGACCGTCCGGGATCCGGAGCCGGTAGAGGTCGGGTGCGATCGGCGCGAGGTCGGGGGTGGCGGTCATGCGTCCTCCGGCCACACGACCGCCTGGCCGCAGCGCACGACGGCGCCGTCGACGGCGATGCTCGGGCCGCCGTGCAACCGGTAGCCGAGGTCGAGGGCCGCACTGACCCGGCGGCAGAAGTCGGCGTCGTCGACCCCGGTGAGCAGGCGGTAGCGCGGCAGGTCGTCGGGCGGCGCGCTCATGCCACCGCCTCGCGGACCAGGCCCGCCAGCATCGCGCCCGAGCCGTCGCGGGTGGCGGCCCAGGAGCCGGGCTGGGCGGTCGAGGACCCCCGGCGGCCCCGCGTCACCACCTGCCATCCGGCGAGGACGTGACCGGTGCGGTCGACGAGCGCGGCGGCGCCGTCCAGGAGGGTGGCCGCGTCCGCGTGGCCGAGGTCGGCCAGGGCGCAGGCTGCGCCCGTGAGGACGTCGGCGTGCCAGCGGGTCTCACACTCGACCTCACCCTCGAGCGCCGTCGCGAAGCACGTGAGCGCACCGGTCGCGTCGCCGGTGAGGAGCCGTGCCCAGCCGAGGTGGATGGTCACGTACCGGGGCACGGCATCGGCCGGGAGCCTGCTCCGGGCGTGCTCGACCACGGCCAGGCCGTCGTGCGGGCGCCCGGTGGCGAACAGCGTCCAGGCGACGTTGGCCGCGACCGGGGCCACGTCGTCGCCGACGTCGGTGCCGAGCAGCAGGTCGAAGGCCTCGCCGGCGCTCCGCTCCGCGAGCGTGGGGTCGACCTCGACCGAGGTCGCGGCCTGGACGGAGAGGGCCACGGCCAGCCGGGACGGGATCCAGCGGCGGGCCGAGGCGACGGCGGCGGCCGCGTGGCGCAGTGCGTCGTCATGGAGCCCGCTGGTGGTCAGCTCGCAGGCGAGCCCGGCGTGGGTGATCACCAGCGCCTCGCCGTCCGCGTCGATCTCGAGCTGCGGGAGTGCGGCGAGCATGTCGGCGCGCCCGCTCTCGGGGTCCGCGTTGGAGACCAGGGAGCCCCGCAGGGCGAGGATCCGCGCGTACTGCGAGACGTCGAGGGGTACGCCGTCGAGGACCCGCGTCGTCCACCGTCGTGCGGTCTCGCTCATCTCGCGGGCCTCCCACCAGACCCCGAGCCGGATCAGCAGAGCGACGGTGTCGCTCGCGGCACCGACCGAGAAGGCGCACTCGAGGGCGACCAGGTAGTCGTCGTAGTGCTGCTGGACGTGTGCGAGCACGATCGGTGCCGAGCCGGGGGAGGACGGAGCGGCGAACCACTCGCGGTGCCGCGCGCGCATCTCGGGCAGGTCGTCCTCCTTGCCCAGCGTCTCGAGCATCAGGTCCCGCACGGTGCGGAGCAGGCGGAATCGCAGCTCCCCACGGTGCCGGTCCACCTGGATCAGGGAGTCGCGGACGAGGGCGCGCACGGCGGCGTCGATCTCGGCGTCGGTGCCGCACTCCGGCCCGACCACCGACCGCACGGCCCGCAGGTCGAACGGGCCGGCGAACACCGACAGCCGGCGGAGCACCGTGCGGCGGTGGTCGGGCAGTCGGTCGTAGGTCCAGAGCAGCGCCTGCCGCAGCGACCGGTGCCGGGCCGGTCGGCCGACATCGGCGGTGGTGAGGTCGAGCGGCGAGTCGAGCATCTGGTCGATCTCGCCGAGGGCGTGGGAGCCGGCGTAGCCCGCGACCAGCTCGATGGCCAGCGGCAGGCCGTCGAGCCGCCTCGTGAACTCGGCGACCAGGGCCAGGCCGTCGGCGTCGACCACCAGACCGGGCGTGTGGTCCCGCAGCCTCTCGAGCAGCAGCGTGACGGCCGGGGACTCGTCGATGGCCGACGCGTCGGCGTCCTCGTCGGGCACGGGCAGCGGTCCGAGGGGCAGTCGCGCCTCGCCCACCACGTCGAGAGGCACCCTCGAGGTCACGAGGAACACGACGCCCGCGCACGCCGCGGTCACCTCGGTGACGAGCTCGGCGACCACCTCGGGATGGTGCTCGGCCTCGTCGAGGACGACCAGCAGCGACCGGGTGCCCAGGGCGGCGATGATGCCGGGGACGTGGTCCACCGACCCGGCACCGAGCGCGCGGGCCACGGCGGCCGGGATCGCGTGCGGCTCGTCGTCGACCACGGTGGACAGGTCGACGAAGCAGAGGTCACGCTCTCCGAGGAGCGTGTCGGTGAGGGCGAGGACGAGGCGCGTCTTCCCGACACCGCCGTGGCCGGTGACGGTGACGATGCGCCGGGTCGCGACGGCCTCGAGGAGCTGGGCCAGCTCCGCCTCGCGGCCGACCAGGCAGGTGACCGGCACCGGCGGCAGGGTGGCGGACCGCGTGTCGGTCTCCGCCGACTCTCGGGGGAGGAGCAGCGAGCCGTCCTGGGCGAGCACGCGGGCGTGCAGCTGCTGCACGGAACGGCCCGGGTCCACCCCGAGCTCGTCGCGCAGCGTGTGGCGCAGCGCGTCGTAGATCCGGAGTGCCTCCGCCTGCTCGTCGAGGCGGGCTGCCGCGAGCATGGACAGCTCGTGCGCCCGCTCGCGCAGCGGCTCGCGTTCGACGAGCTCGCGGGCCACCTCCTGGGCTCGGAGCGCTGCCTCGCGCCGTGGTTCCGCCAGCAGGGCCTCGATCAGCCGTTCGTCGGCCGCGAGCCGCGCGTCGCACAGCCGGGCGGCCTCGGCCGGCGCGATCCCGTCCGACACGTCGGCGTACGGCTCGGGCCCGCGCCACAGCGCACGTGCCTCCTCGAGGAGGGCGATGGCCTGCTCGTGGTCGCCGCCGGAGCGCGCCTGTCCCACCAACCTGAGGAACCGGTCGGCGTCCGTGAGCGGGTCCTCGAGCAGGTAGCCGGTGGACGTGGTGGCGATCGAGCCGGCCCCGATCGCCCGCCGGAGCCGAGCCATCTGGGTGTGCACCACCGACACGTCCAGACCGGCGGCCTCCTCGCCCCACACCAGGTCGAGCAGCACCTCGGGCGTGACGGCGCGGTCGCGGCGCAGGAGCAGGACCGCGAGCAGGTCGCGGGCCCGTTGGCCGCGTGGCGTCCGGTCGCCGTCCTCGCCTGTGACCAGGACGGGCCCGAGGACGCCGAACTCCATGCCCCGATCCAAGCACGTGGGTCCCCCCATGAGTCCGGCGCGATCCACCCCGCGATCGTGGCCGACCGTCCTGTCGCGGTCCTGTCACCTCCCGTCGCGACAGATCCGCGTCAGGTCGGGGGTGCACCGTCGCTGGGCGTCCCACCGAGGCAAGGAGAAACCGCCATGGACAGACCAGACCTCGAGACCGCGCGCCAGGTCCTCGACGCCCAGCCGTTCAGCCGGCTGCTGGGCACCCGCATCACCGCGTTCGGCGACGGCGCCGCCACGCTCGAGCTCGACCTCGACGACGACCTCCGGCAGCAGGACGGCATCGTCCACGGCGGGGTGCTCGCCTATCTCGCCGACAACGCGATGACCTTCGCCGCGGGCAGCGTCCTCGGCGCGATCGTCCTGACCGCGGCCGTCAGCGTCGAGTACGTCGCCCCGGCGCGATGCGGCCCGTTGGTCGCCCGTGCCGCGGTCGAGCACGCGACGCTCCGGCACGCGGTCTGCCGGGTGGCCGTGACCGCGGACGGGGTCACGTGCGCGGTCGGCCAGGGCCGGGTCAGCGTCCGTGCCGCGCGCGACAGACCGGCGACAGGGCTGTCGACGATCTTGCGAGCATGAAGCGAACTCTCACTGCGGCCGCGGCCGGAGCTCTGCTGGCCGTCGCACCTGTCGATGCCTGCCCAGGCGTCGTCGTCACAGCCACCGGCAGCGCCGCCCGTACTCGACACCGTTCGGGCGCGGCGTCGTGGACCTCGGTGTCGTCGCGGACGGAATGCCCGTGCTCGCACCGGGTGGGACCGACATTGCCGCCGACTCGGCGGTCGCGGGAGGCCGGCTGTTCTTCGCGGCGCGGACGTCCACCTCCGGCTCGGAGGTATGGACCACCGACGGCACCCCGGCGGGGACGCGCATCCTGCGAGACATCCAGCCCGGGCCGGAGGGCAGCACGCCTCACGGGTTCACCGTCATGGGTGACCGCGTCTACTTCGCGGCCGGCCACGTCGCTCACGGCATCGAGATCTGGTCGTCCGACGGGACTGCAACCGGGACGAGGATCGCGGCGGACGTCGTCCCCGGAAGCGGTTCTAGCTCACCTGGAGAGCTCGTCTCGGTCGGCCGCCGTCTCTACTTCGACGCCCTGACAGCCGCCGACGGGCGCGAGCTCTGGACGTTCGAGGTGGGGACCGGTGCACATCTCGTCACCGACCTGGCTCCGGGCGCTACCGGCTCCGACCCCTACGACCTCACCGCGACGGGGGACGGCGTCGTGTTCGCGGCGTCGGTCGACGGCGTCCGCCATGCCTTCGTCAGCAGGGGGACCGCCGCCACGACAGGACGGCTGGACGTCGAGCTGCCCGGTACGGACATCGATCCGTCCGGGTTCACCGACATCGGCTCGACGGTCGTCTTCGCGGCAGGCAACGAGCTCAGCGGCGACGAGCTCTGGCGGACCGACCGACACGTCGGAGACGCCCGCGGAGTCAAGGACATCCGTCCCGGTGCGGACGGCTCGAACCCGAAGCGGTTCGTCCGCCTCGGGGACAGGGCCCTCTTCACCGCGAGGACCGATGACGGCGGAGAGCTGTGGGCCACCGACGGGACGAACGGCGGCACCCAGATGGTGCACGACGTCAAGCCCCCGGACGGCAGCGAGCCATGGAACCTGATCCGGGTCGGTGACGCCGTCTACTTCCAGGCGCGCGACGAAGCGCACGGCTTCGAGCTGTGGAAGACCAAGGGAACGACCTCCAGCACCGACGTGGTGGTGGACGCGAGGCCGGGTCCCGCGAGCGGCACGGGACTGCCGTTGATGGCAGTCGGGCGCAGGCTCCTGTTCGGCGCGACCACCGAGGTCGCGGGCTACGAGCCCTGGATCCTCGACCCGGTGACGGGACGCCACCGGTTGCTGGAGGACCTCCAGCCCGGGCCGGATTCCTCGGCCCCGACCGCGGTGGGAGCCCTGGGTGCGACCGTGCTGTTCTTCGCGACCGTCGACGGTCAGGTGCACCTGTTCGCCTACACCGCGGCGGCGTCCACGACCAGCGCCAAGGCGAAGTCGTCGTACTCGGCGGCCCAGGCGCGGAGGAAGCGGATCCGGATCAAGGTCTCGGTGACCGGTGAGGCTCCCCGCCTCGACGGCCGAGTGACCCTCGTCCGGGGCTCGCGGGTCGTGGGCCGGGCCACGGTCGTCGACGGGGTGGCACGCGTGCGCATCACCAAGCGGCTGAGACCCGGCAAGCACCGGCTGCGCGCCGTGTACGCCGGCTCCGTCGACGCCCAGACCTCCCGGTCGGCGAGGTTCGCGGTGCGGATCCGCCGCTGAGCCGGGCGCTCGTCCGTGCTCGTGGTCAGACGGTCCTCGAGACCTTCGAGACGACCTTGCCCCCGTCCAGCCACTTGAGGACGAGCCGGTGCTTGCCCGGCCGGATCCTGGCGGCCAGGTCGACGACGTACGCGCCCCGCCCGGTGACGACCGACTCCGCGTCGACCTTCGTGCCGTCGATGTAGAGCACGACCTTCTCGCCGGCCCTCGTCGGGCAGCCGTCGGAGCCGTCGCCGGGCACCCTCGGGCACGCGTCGTCCTTGTCGAACAGCGAGTCCGCGTCGGTGTCGGGGCAGCCTCCGCCGGCGCTCGGGCCGGCCGCCTTCTTGCAGTCGTCCGCGACGTTCGGCACGCCGTCCCGGTCCTGGTCGGCGACGAGCGTCGTCCGCCTGACGGTCAGGGTGTAGTCGGTGGGGCCGAAGACCTCCGTCGGGTCGACGACCACCTGGAGGTCCCGACGGGCCCACGGCACGAGGACCTGCAGCACGTTCTCGGCGTCCTCGGGGGAGACGACCCGCTGCGAGGAGCCGCCGCCGACGGTCAGGTCGAGGGAGGCGTCGCCCTGCCACCTCAGCGTGACCAGCGCGGAGGACTGCTTGTCGATCCGGATCGACCGGTAGTCCTTGTTGTCGACCGCGCTGACCAGGCCGCTGAGGCCGAGGGTCGAGTCGGCGGGCGTGAACGAGCCGGCCCCGGCCCGGTAGGTCCTCGTCGACTTCCTCTTCGCCTTCGGCGCGTCGCGCGTCTCCTTGCCGAGCCTCGGAGCGGCGAGGTCGAGGTTGCGCCTGTCGGGTGCGATGTCGGCCGTGGCGACCCAGTCGTTCGTCCGGGCGTGGACGCCCGTGACGGCGTACACGTTGTACGGCGCGGTGATCTGCTGGTCGGCGAGGTAGTCGCGCCGGACGTGGAACCGCACGGTGTCGGTCGCGGCGTCCCAGGTGGCCGTGCCCGGGGGCAGCAGGTACCCGGTGCCGTTGTCCAGGACCACCGGCCTGCCGTCCGTGCCCCCGGTGGGGATGAACGAGTCGAGCCGGCGGCCGTCGATGGTGAGGCTGTACGCCGCCAGGGAGGTGGCGTACGGCACCGGCCAGACCTTGCCGTACCTCACGGTGGCGTCGATCGCGGTGCGCGAGGTCCTGACCGAGATGCCCCTGATGTCGGTGAGCGGGGTGAGCCCGTCGCTCGCACTGTCCGAGGCGCTGCCCGAGGTCCGCGTGGGGGCCTTGACCCTGGGGACGCGCGCCGCGACACCCCGGAGCCTGAGCTTGCCGCCCTTCACGGTGACCTTGCCGATCCTGAGCCGTGGCTTCGTCGTCGACCGCGCGGTCGGCGTGAAGTCGGCCTCCGCGCCGGGGATGATCGACAGGTCGGGCTGCGGGCAGTCGCCGGGAGCGCCGGTGCTGGAGGCGTACACGTGGTCCGCCGGGTGCTGGACCTGGAACGCGCTGGTGCCGTCACCCTCGAGGTCGTTCGGGACGAGCACGTCGGCCTTGCTGACCTTGCGGTCGCCGTTCACGTCGAGGTAGCGGCTCATGCGGAGCGCGAAGCCCTCGACGTCGAGCGATGAGACGCACTTGTTCAGCAGGGGCGGGTCGGTGCTGTACGCCATGATGTCGTTGGTCGGCGTGGGCCCCCACGGACCGTCGGCGCCGTCGCCCACGTGGCCGACCGTCAGGCAGTGGCCGAACTCGTGGCTGACCAGGTCGAAGAGCGGGAAGAAGTCGCTGAGTCCCGGGATCGGGTCCACCGCGCCGTTGACGGCGAAGCAGACGTTGCCGCCCACGCCGTCGCAGTCCTGGACGTAGACGCCGCCGGGCTCGCCGTCGTGCTGCTGGAAGCCCTT
Source organism: uncultured Actinomycetota bacterium (assembly GCA_963815335.1). Taxonomy (GTDB): domain Bacteria; phylum Actinomycetota; class Actinomycetes; order Propionibacteriales; family Nocardioidaceae; genus Nocardioides. Next base: position 90,325 of record CAWFGL010000011.1, on the reverse strand, counting down.
CTCGGCCTGCCACTGATCCATGCTGAACGGGTTCGAGATGCCGGCGCACGGGGCGCCGTCGCCGTCGATGATGCCCAGCTCGCCCACGAACGAGACCGGGTCGATGCCGATGCCGATGCCGCCGGCCGGGTTGGAGACGACCACCACGATCTCCGGGTCGAGCAGGTCGATCGGGTCCTCGGGCAGCCCCTCGGCGTCGACGCCGACCAGGTGGGTGCGGACGTTCATGTCGAGACCCTCGTCCAGCCAGTCGAGGTCCATCTGCTTCGCCAGGTAGTGCAGGCCGTCGTCCCACATCTGCACCGCCTGTGTCGCGATGCGCATGTCGCGCTCCGCGGCCGGCGAGACCGGCAGCAGCACGTCCACGTCCACCTTCGGAGTATCGAGCGCGTTGAGCCCGACCTTCATGTGGTAGCAGAGGTTGTCGGGGTTGATCGGGTCCCGGTCGACGATGCACCCGGCGGGGACGTTGCCGTCCCCGAAGTGGGCCTGCCCGTAGGTGTCGGAGGGACCGGCGAGGGCGGACGGCACGGCCATGGCGGCGAGCGCGACCACGATCAGTGGCAGCAGGAGTCGACGGATCAGCACGGCCCCTCAACGATTGTCAGACATCGCCGTTATGCGTGCCCACCGTCACTCGGGGGTGGTCAGCCGACGGCGTCCTCGGGGGTCTTCTCGTGGCCGTCGTTGCCACGGGTCCGACGCAGCTCCTTCATCTCCGCCTCGAAGATGTGCCGCTTGCCGTCGAGCAGCTCGTCCAGCATCCGCTGGTGCAGGCCCTTGATCACGGCGTAGAACTCGTCGTCGTACGCCTCGACCATCTGGAACGACCACATCCCCGGCAACGGGTTGCGGCCGAGCACGTCGCGGTCCATGGCCTCGGCGTACTCCTCGAGTCCTGACGCGCTCCGGATGAGGTCGTAGGCCTCCTCGAGCGTGCTCTCGCCGCTGCCCATGAGGCGGTGGAACGCGTAGAGGTGTCCGCGGGCGTCCTCGATGTGGTCGAGAGCGGCGGAGAACTTGCCGATCGCCTCGACGGTCTCGTCGGGGACGCCCTCGGGCCGGCGGTGCGCATCGTCGATCACGCCCGCCCGGTACCCACGCAGAGGCCACTCCGGGTAGCCCGTTCGGGTCATTTCGACGCGACCTGGCCGGTTGTCCTCGTCGGGGCGCTCGCGGCGGCTTACGGTTCGCCCGTGAGTCGGGGAGAGCAGCGTCGCCTGCGCGCGAAGACCAGTCAGCAGCGCAGCGCCCGGAAGGCACAGCGCCGCCGCGCCCGGAAGGCCGGATCGGGGTCCGTCGCCGCGGCGACCGCCCTGGCGCTGGGGCTCGCCGGAGCACCTCTCGCGCCCGCATCCGCAGCCGGGACCGACGACACGGCCGAGCTCGTCGCCGACGTCAGGCCCGTGGGGTCCTCCGAGCCGGCCGACCTCACGGCGTTCGCCGGTGCGGTCTACTTCCGGCTCGACGACGGGACGCACGGCTCCGAGCTGTGGAAGTCGGACGGCACCGCGGCCGGCACGGTCCTGGTCGCGGACATCGACCCGGACGGCGGCAGCAGCTACCCGGGCTCCCTGGCGGTCGCGGGGGACACGTTGTTCTTCCAGGCGGACGACGGCAGCGGCCGCGCCCTGTGGGCGACGGACGGCACCGGGCCGGGCACCGTCGAGGTGGCCCCGGTGTCGAGCGACGGCGCCGGCTTCGGTGCGCTCGGCGACACGCTGTTCTTCGCGGCGGAGGACGAGGAGCACGGCCTCGAGCTGTGGAAGTCCGACGGCACGACCGCGGGCACCGTGCTGGTCAAGGACATCAGACCCGGGAGCTACGACGACGGGTACTACGCGTACCCGTACGGCTCGGAGCCCGGTGGGTTCGTCACCGCGGGCGGCACGCTGTTCTTCACGGCCGACGACGGAGTGCAGGGCGAGACGCTCTGGACGTCGGACGGCACCGAGGCCGGGACCGTCAAGGTCTCGGAGGTCGAGACCGGGTCGTACGACTACTACTACGACGAGCAGGGCCTCACCGCCATCGGCGGGACCGTGTTCTTCCAGGGCGACGACGGCACGAACGGCCGCGAGCTCTGGAAGTCGGACGGCACCGAGGAGGGGACCGTGCTGGTGAAGGACATCTACACGGGCTCCTCGGGCGGGGGCTATCCGCGGAGCAGCGACCCGGCGGACCTCGTCAACGTGAACGGCGTCCTGTTCTTCTCGGCGACCACCGCCGCGGGCGCCGAGCTCTGGAGGTCCGACGGCACGGCCGCCGGCACGGTCCAGGTCAAGGACGTGCGGCCGGGCCCCGACGGGTCGAGGCCGACCGGCTTCACGGCCGTCGGCGGGAAGGTCTTCTTCTCGGCCGACGACGGCACGCACGGCGAGGAGCTGTGGCGGACCGACGGGACCACCGCCGGGACGGTGCTGGTCCAGGACCTCGACCCGAGCACCTACGACGACTACTACGGCAACCCGATCCCCACCAGCTCGGAGCCCGGCGGGCTTACCGCGGTCGGCGGACGGCTGGTGTTCGCCGCGACCAGCAGCACCGGCCGCGAGCTGTGGTCGAGCGACGGCACGACGGCGGGCACCCGCGTGATGGACGTGAACGCCGGCCCGGAGGGCAGCGATCCGTCGTACCTGACCGTGGCGCCCGGCGGCACGCTCCTGTTCAGCGCCTTCGACGACGCCCACGGTCGCGAGCTGTTCCGCTTCGTCCAGGGCACGCCGCCTCCGCCCGTGACGCCGCCGTCCAACGCGTTCACGCTGCCCAGGAAGGGCAAGGCGGACACCAGGAAGGGCACGCTGACGATCGGCGTCGCGCTCCCCGGCGCGGGCACGTTGAAGCTCGGCCCGTCGGGCAAGGCGCTGGTCAAGGTCGTCTCCAGGACGGTCGCCAAGGGCACCACCTCGCTGACGATCAAGCCGACCAGGGCCGGCAAGAAGCAGTTGAAGAAGAAGCTCGCTCAGGCGCTGGCGGCCGGCAAGAAGGTCGGCAAGCTCAAGGTGGCGGTGGTGGTGACGTTCACCCCGTCCGGTGGCGCCGCGAAGGCCCTGACGAAGAGGTACACGCTCAAGCTCAAGTGACCGTCCGCGGTCGCAGGGCCGCGGGCGCGTCGGCCGGCACGACGGGTCGGGTCGGGGCCACGGGGTCCACCGTCGCGTAGGCGGACCCGAGGGGTGGCCGCGGATCCGGCTCGCCGCGGTTGGGCCACAGGGCGACCGCGCGCTCGGCCATCGCGGTGATGGTGAGCGACGGGTTCACGCCGAGGTTGGCGCCGATCGTCGAGCCGTCGACGACGTGCAGGCCGTCGTGCCCGAAGACCCGGTGGTAGGGGTCGACCACGCCCGACTCGGCACTGGTGCCGATCACCGCGCCGCCGATGTAGTGCGCCGTGGCCGGGCGCCCGAGGAGGTCGCCGGCCAGGCTCATCGGCTCGCCGCCGATCCGGGCGGCGTAGCGGCGGACGACGTCGTGCGCCACCGGGAGCCACGACGGGTTGGGCTCGCCGTCGCCCGGCCGGGTCCGCAGCCGGCCGCGGTGCAGGTACGACGTGAGCGAGTTGTCGAGCGACTGCATCACGAGCAGCGAGACGGTGCGCTTCGACGTGCCCGTGATGCGACGCGAGAGCAGGTGGCGGCGCGGATGCCGCGCGACCTCACGCAGGAAGCGGGTCAGCCGACGCGGACCGCCGTCGGTGAGAGGCACGTTCATCAGCGCCATGCCGTCCTGGGCCTCGTTGCTGTGGCAGAGCTCGACGTGCGTGTGCGGTGCCGGGTGGAAGGACGAGGTGATCGCCACGCCGCGGTCGAAGTCGGCGGCGGCCGGCGCGACGGCGGCCACGATCGCCTCGGAGTTCGACCGGGACAGCGAGCCCAGGCGGGGTGAGAGACGGGGGAGCGAACCACCGGCGCGGAGCCGGTGCAGGAGCTCCTGCGTGCCCCGGGCGGCGGCCGCGACCACGACCTGGTCGGCGGTGTAGGTCCGCAGGTCCCGCCGCCGGCGGGCGGGGTGCCGGGCCACCACGTCGTACCCCCCACCCGCTGCGGGACGCACGTCGACGACCTCGGTCAGCTCGTGGATCTCCGCGCCCGCGCGCTCGGCGAGGTGCAGGTAGTTCTTGGGCAGCGTGTTCTTGGCGTTGAAGGGGCAGCCGCTGGTGCAGCGCGCGCAGTGGACGCAGCCACGACGCTCGGGACCGGCGCCCCCGAAGAACGGGTCCGGGACCGGCCGTCCGGGGTCCGCCTCGTCGAAGAGCACGCCCACGTCCGTCGCGTGGAAGGTGTCGGCGACGCCGAGGTCGTCCGCGACCTGGCGCAGGACCTCGTCGACCGGCCAGAGCCGCGGGTTGGGGACGACGCCGAGCATCCGCTTCGCCTGGTCGAAGTACGGCGCCAGCTCGGCGCGCCAGTCGGTGATCCCGGACCACGCCGGGTCGTCGTAGAAGGCGTCGTGCGGCTCGTAGAGGGTGTTGGCGTAGATCAGCGAACCGCCGCCGACGCCGACGGCGCTGAACAGGGACAGCGAGCCCATCGAGCTCAGGCGCATCGGGCCGAACAGGCCGAGCCGCGGCGCCCAGAACAGGTCCCGCGGGCGCTGCGCCGCGAAGTCCTCGTCGGACCAGCGGCGGCCGGTCTCGAGGACGCCGACGCGGTAGCCCTTCTCGGCGAGGCGGAGGGCGGACACGCTCCCCCCGAAGCCCGACCCGACGACGATGACGTCGTAGTGGCCGGTCATGTGTGCGTGGCTCCGTCAGCCGACGAGCGAGTTCGCCAGCTCCGCGCTGGCGCGGTAGTCGACCTTGCTGACCGCGGTGCGGGGCACCAGGTCGACGAAGTGGACGAGCTTCGGCACCTTGTAGTTGGAGATCAGACCGCGGGCGAACTCCTTGAGCTCGTCCTCGGTCACGCCGGACCCCTCGCGGACCTGGACCAGGGCGGTGACCTGCTGACCCCAGCGCTCGTGGGGGGTGCCCACGACCGCGACGTCGAAGACGTCCTCGTGCCGGAGCAGGACCGCCTCGACCTCCTCGGGGTGCACCTTCTCGCCGCCGGTGTTGATGGACACCGAGCCGCGGCCGAGGACGGTGATCGACCCGTCCTCCTCGCGGCGGCCGAAGTCGCCGGGGATCGACCAGCGGACGCCGTCGATCTCCTTGAACGTCGCCGCCGTCTTCTCCGGGTCCTTGTAGTAGCCGACCGGCATCGGTCCGGAGCGGCCGACCATCCCGTCGACGCCGACGGGGCACGGCTTCATGTCGGGGTCGAAGACCTCGACGTCCGGGCCGGCGGCGAACTTCGGCGCGCCGACCGCACCCTCGGTGCCGTCGTCGATCCGCGACGCGGTCGCGCCGGACTCGGAGGCTCCGTAGGTGTCCAGGATGAAGCGGCCGGGCAGTGCCTCGCGGATCTGCTGGCGGACCCCCTCGGACAGGGGAGCTGCGCCGTTGGAGCAGGCGACCAGGCTGGACAGGTCCCAGCGGTCCGGCTCGGCGAGGATGGCGTCGGCGACCGGACGCCCCATCGCGTCGCCGAGGAAGGTCATCGAGTTCACGCCGGCCTTCTGGACGAGGTCGAGGATCTTCTCGGCGGAGAAGTTCGGCTGGTCGTAGAGCGCGACGGTCGCGCCGGAGACGTGGGCGTTGCCGAGGATCCACTGGCTGCCGCCGTGCATCATCGGGCCGCAGGCGAGCATCACCATCGGCGTCTCGACCGCCGCGGCCTCCGTGGCGAGGGCCTCCACGGACTCGATCGGGGCACCGAACCGGGCAGCGTTGAGCGCGGCCAGGATCAGGTCCTCGTTGCGCCAGATGACGCCCTTCGGATAGCCCGTGGTCCCGCCCGTGTAGAGGACGTAGACGTCGTCGCCGGACCGTCCGCCGAGGCGCTCGGTCGAGGCGCCGGCCAGCGCGGCGTCGTACTCCTCGCCGAGGACGATCACGTGCTCGAGCGTCGGGACCTCGAGCTTGGAGACCGCGTCGACGTGCTCGGGCGCGATGATCGCCGCGACGCAGTCGGCGTTCGTGTAGAGGTACGTCAGCTCGTCGTGCAGGTACTTGTAGTTGATGTTGATCGGCACGGCGCGCGCCTTGAGGCAGCCGTACCAGGCGTCGACCCACTCGATCCGGTTGGAGGAGTGCACGGCGACGTGGTCGCCGGGCCCGATGCCCAGCCCGACGAGGTGGTTGGCCAGTCGCGTGGAGCGATCGTCGATCTCGGCGTAGGTGTAGTCGCGGTCGATCGTGGCCACGGCCACCCGGTCGGGGACCGCGTCGGCGATCTCTTCGAGGACGTCGGCGAGGTTCAGGGGGCGAGGCACGGGAGGACTGTACCCCGCGAACTAGAACCTGTTCTAGGTATGATTAGGTAAGCCTTACCTACTCTCTCGACTGGAGCACCGACCATGACCCGACTTCGCCTGATCGCCGCCACCGCGGCCCTCCTGACCCCGCTCGCCCTGGCCGGCTGCGGCGACGACGCCGAGGAGCCGGCATCCTCCGGCAGCGACGACACCGCCGGCTCCACGAGCGCCTTCCCCGTGACCATCGAGCACGCCTGGGGAGAGACCACGATCGAGTCGAAGCCCGAGCGCGTGGCCACGGTGGCCTGGGCCAACCACGAGGTCCCGCTGGCCCTCGGCGTCGTCCCGGTCGGGATGGCCGAGGTCAGCTGGGGCGACGACGACGGCGACGGCGTCCTGCCGTGGGTCGAGGACGAGCTGGCCGAGCTCGACGCCGAGACGCCCACGCTGTTCGACGAGACCGACGGCATCGACTTCGAGGCGGTCGCCGCGACGCGGCCCGACGTCATCCTGGCGTCGTACTCCGGCATCACCGAGGAGGAGTACGACACCCTCAGCAAGATCGCGCCGACGATCGCCTACCCGGAGGTCGCCTGGGGCACGTCCGTGCAGGACATGGTGCGGATGAACAGCGAGGCGCTCGGCCTGGCCGACGAGGGCGAGCAGCTGGTCGAGGACCTGGACGCGAAGACCGCCGAGAGCCTGGCCGCGTACCCCGAGCTGGCCGGGAAGTCGATCATGTTCACCTACATCGACCCGGCCAACCTGAGCCAGGTCGGCTTCTACACGACCCACGACACCCGTCCCGGGTTCCTGGCCGACGTCGGCATGACCATGCCCCAGCTCGTCGTCGACGCGTCCGCCGAGACCGAGGAGTTCTACGTGACGCGCAGCGCCGAGGAGCTCGACGCGTTCGAGGACGTGGACATCTTCGTGACGTACGGCGACCCGGACGGCGAGTTCCTCGAGACCATCACCAACGACCCGGTGCTGTCGCAGATCCCGGCGGTCAAGGCCGGACACGTCGCGATCCTCGAGGACTCGACGCCCCTCGCCGCCTCGGCCAACCCCTCGCCGCTCTCGATCGAGTGGGGCATCGACGACTACCTCGGGCTGCTCGCCGAAGCGGCCGCCTGACGCAGCGGAGGCTAGTGCTTGCCCTTTCCGGGCTTGCCGGGCTTGCCGTGGTGCTTCGGCTTCTGGTGCTTCTTCTCGTGCTGGTGACGCTTCGCCTGGGGGCGCGCCGGGGCGGTCTGTCGCGTCGTGGACGGCGTCGGGGTCTGGACGTCGGCGACCGGCACGATCTCCGAGCCGGCGGCGTGCACCCGCTGGGCGGCCGGCGGGTCCGACTCGGTCGCGGCCGCGGCGTCGCCGGCCACCGGGTCGCCCGACCCTCCAGCCACGGCGGCCGCGACGTACAGCGCGATCGCGAGTGCCGCGGCGACCAGGGCGACCGGCGAGATCCGCCGGTGGAGCACGGTGCGGGCGGTCGGCGCCTCGTCGAGGGGAGCGGCCGGCAGCACCGCGGTCGTCGTCGGCAGCGTGCTCAGCATGGTGAGCTGCTCGGCGACCTCGGCCGCGGTCGGTCGTGAGGCCGGCTGACGCGCGGTCATCGCGCCGAGCAGGTCCTGCCAGCCCGGGGGCAGGTCGTCCGGGATCGCCGGGGCCGCCGACAACCGTGCCAGCGCGGTCTCGATCGTCGGTCCGTCGAAGGCGTGGCGTCCGGTGATGGCCCGGAGCAGGAGCATGCCGAGCGCGTAGACGTCCACGGCCGGGGTGATCTCCTCGAAGGCCACCTGCTCGGGAGCGAGGTAGTGGACGGAACCGACCACGATCCCGGTCTGCGTGTACTCGGAGCGCTCCCCGACGACCCGGGCGATCCCGAAGTCCGCGAGCTTGGCCCGGCCGTCGCTGCGCAGGAGGACGTTCCCGGGCTTCACGTCACGATGGACGACGCCCTGTCCGTGCGCGTACGACAGAGCCTGGGCGACCTGGGCGCCGATCTCCGCGGTGCGGACGAGGTCGAGCGGCGCCTTCAGCGAGGACGACATCGAGGGACCGTCGACCAGCTCCATCACGAGGTACGGCCGACCCTCGGACGTGCCGGCGTCCAGCATCGTGACCAGACCGGGGTGCGAGAGCCGCGCCAGGGTCCGGGTCTCGAGCAGGAAGCGGGCCCGGTCCTCGGCGCAGTCGGTGGCCTCCCTCAGGAGCTTGACGGCGACCGGCCGGTCGAGGAGGAGGTCGGTGGCCCGGACGACGGTGGCCACTCCACCCGTGGCGACGAGGCCCTCGAGCCGGTACCTGCCGTCGAGGACCTCCAGCTCCATGCGGACCGTCGCGTTCGGGTCGATCGTCACTGTCGTCGACATCCTTCTCAGCGGGCCGGTGGGGTCACCTCCCTCCCGATGCCCCGTCAGTGCGTCCGTCAACCCTCGGCGGCCACATTCGACACCTAGGGGTGAAGCCGCTGCGCGTGACACCGTGACGCAGGTATCAGTGACAGGCGTCGACCCGACTGGCCAGACTGGGCGGATGCACGGGGTCGCGCGTTCAGTCATGTCCGCAGCACTTCTGGGGCTCGTCCTCGGCACGGCGCCGCTGGTTCCGCCGGCCGTGGAGGCAGTGCCCGTCGCCCCAGCGGCGCCGGCCGCCGAGCGGACGATGCACTGGAAGCCGCGGCCCGCCCAGTACGCCGGCACCACGACCGTCACCGACATCGCGATCCCGATGGACGACGGCACGGTCCTGCGCGGCGACCTGATGCGGCCGACGAAGGCCGACGGGTCGGTCGTCACCAGGAAGCTCCCGGTGATCATCACGATCACGGCGTACAACAAGACGGTGCTGGCCTCGGGCGGTCTGGGCGCCGGCGGCGCCGACTACCTGGTCAAGCGCGGCTACCTCCAGCTGACCGTCGACGCCCGCGGCACCGGCTCCTCCGAGGGCGTCTGGCAGGCGTTCGCGCCTCGCGAGAACAAGGACGCGACCGCCGTCGTGAACTGGGCGCACCGGCAGCCGTGGAGCAACGGCAAGAGCGGCATGACCGGCCCGTCGTACATGGGCATCTCGCAGCTGTGGGCGGCGTCCGGGCGGCCGAAGGGCCTCAAGGCGATCTTCCCGCAGGTTCCCGGGGCCGACGTCTACCGCGACATCGTCGCGTCCGGCGGCCAGATCGACGTCTCCTTCATCCCGCTCTGGATGGGCCTGGTCACCGGGACCGGCCTGGTCCCGCCGGCGTTCGGGCCCGACGACCCGGCGTCGTTCCTCCAGGTGCTGCTCGACCGCCTGACCACGGCGACGACGTTCACGGCGCCGCTGCTCGCACAGGCGGTGCTGGGCCAGGACCCGGCGTTCGACGGGCCGTTCTACCGGGACCGCTCCGTCATCAACGTGATCAAGCGGGTCAAGGTCCCGACGTTCCTGGTCAGCGGCGAGTACGACCTGTTCCAGCGCGGCACGCCGCTGCTGTTCGAGGCGCTCCAGAAGAAGGGCGTCCCGGTCCGGATGATCACCGGCCCCTGGGACCACCTCGAGGCGTCGTCCGGCGACGAGATCGGTCGGGCCGGCTACGGCTCGCTGCAGCAGCTCTGGCTGCGCTGGTTCGACCGCTACGTGAAGGGCAGGAAGGACAGGCACCTCCTCACGGACGTCAAGCCGTTCACCTACTACGAGCAGGGCACCGGCCGGTGGGTGACCACGAAGAAGTACGTCAGCAAGGACCTGCGCGCCAGGTCATACCGGCTCTCCGGGTCGGCCCGGCTCGGCGGGCAGAACGGCGGCCTTGCCCTCGCCGGTGCCAAGAACGGCACCTCGACGCTGCCGCCGTTGCCGGTCACCGGCCTCTGCACGCGCTCGGCGAACCAGTGGACGGCCGGCATCCTCAACGCCGCGTGGCCGGAGAACCCGTGCCTGCGCGACAACCGGCTCAACGACCTCGCGACCCTGAACTTCCAGACGCCGAGGCTCACCCGGACCCTCCGGCTGCAGGGGCCGATCAACGCGCGGCTGTACGTCGCCTCGCCGAGCGGCGACGGCATGCTCTCGGTCACCGTCGAGGACGTCGCTCCGAACGGCACCGTCAGCCGGCTCACCGGGGGCTGGCAGGTGCTGTCGCAGCGGGCGCTCGACACGAAGCGGTCGCGCTACCTCGACGGCGAGCTGATCCAGCCGTACCACCCGTTCACCCGGGCCTCGAAGGCCCGCGTGCCGGCGGGCAAGGTCGTGCCGGTCGACGTGGAGGTGTTCCCGACCGGAGCCGCGATCAGGCCCGGCCACCGGCTGCGCCTGAGCATCGCCGCGTTCGACGTCCCGCACCTGCTGCCACCCCTGACGGACCTGCCGCAGATCGTGCCGCTCACGCTGCACGCGTCGAGCACCTACCCGTCGGCGGTCACCATCCCGCTGCGCTGACGGTCAGGAGACGCAGCGGCCGGGCAGGTCGAACCAGCGCAGGTTCTCGAACTCGGCCGAGACACCGGTCGGTGGCTCGTCGGAGGCCGGCTCGGTGGCGAGCATGATCTCCTCGCCGACCTTGAGGTACTCGCTGAGCGCCGACTCCGGCGCGGTGTCGGCGTGGTGCGGGTGCACCATCTCGCCGGTCGCGGCGTCGTACGAGACGTCGGTGAGCCGCATCGGCGGCTCGACCAGGCCGTCGCGGTGGTGCCACAGGCCGGTGGCGACGTCGAACCGGTAGTCGCCGAGCATCCGCCAGCCGTGCCGGGCCACGAGCCGGACCGCCTCGACGATGTAGGTGAGGGCGGCGTCGCTGATGAAGTAGTTGAAGTTGACCCGCACCCAGCCGGGCTTGATGCCCTCGCAGCCGCCGGTGATCTCGGCCTCGAACTCGTGGGAGCGATCCAGGTCGATGCCGAGCAGGCGGTGGCCGTACGGCCCGGCGCACGAGCACCCTCCCCGGGACTGGATCCCGAACAGGTCGTTGAGGAGCGTGACCACGAAGTTGTGGTGGAGGAAGCGGCCCGACGGCGTGCGCACGACGAACGAGACGATCGAGAGCCGCTCGGCCTCGACGTTCCCGAGGATCTCGATCGCCGGCTCGTCCTGCCAGGCGGTCACCGCGCGGCGCAGGTGGTGCTCCTCGTGGGCGCGGATGACGTCGATGCCGACGGCGTCCTTGAGCTGGAAGACCAGTCCGGCGCGGATGGAGTCGACGATCGCGGGCGTGCCGCCCTCCTCGCGCTGGACCGGGTCGTCGAGGTAGCGGTGCTCGACGTCGTTGACGTAGGCGACGGTGCCGCCGCCCGGGACGTCGGGCACCCGGTTGGTCATCAGGTGCCGGCGCACGACGAGCACGCCCGCGGTGGACGGGCCGCCGATCAGCTTGTGCGGGCTGAGGAACATCGCGTCGATGCCGGCCATCGAGAGGTCGACGTACGGCGCCGCGGCGGCGTAGTCCCAGAAGGCCAGCGCGCCGTGCTCGTGCAGCAGGGCCGACAGGCCCGGGACGTCGCTGAGGATCCCGGTGACGTTGGAGGCGGCCGAGAACGACCCGATCTTGAGCGGCCGGTCGGCGTGCTCGACGAGCTGGGCGGCGAGGAACGCCTGGTCGATGTGACCGTCGGCGTCCTCCGGGCAGACCACGACGTCGGCGATCGACTCGCGCCAGGGCAGCTCGTTGGAGTGGTGCTCGAACGGGCCGATGAAGACGACCGGCCGCAGGTCCGGCGGGATCTGGTCGGAGAGGTGGTGCTGGTCGTCGAGGGTCGAGGGGATCCGCAGGCCGAGGATGCCGATCAGCTTGGCGATGGCGCCGGTGCTGCCCGAGCCCGCGAACACCACCGCGCACTCGTCGTCCGCCCCGCACGCCTCGTGGATCAGGCGTCGCGCGTCCTCACGCAGCCGCGTGGTCTGCAGGCCGGTGCCGCTCGACTCCGTGTGCGTGTTCGCGTAGCGGGGGAGCACCTCGTGCCGGATGAAGTCCTCGATGAAGCCGACGGCGCGGCCTGAGGCCGTGTAGTCGGCGTACGTCACGCGACGCGGCCCGAACGGGCCCGTCATCACGTGGTCGTCGCCGATCACCGACTCCCGGATCCTGCGCAGCAGGGGAGTCTCGACCGGACCGTCCTCCCAGTCGGCCATGGTCCGAGGGTAGACCTGTCGGATCGGGCGCCCCTCATTCGTGGAGAGGGCAGAAGCACCCACACCTCGACCTAGGAGCACGTCATGCGCAACCTCATCGTCACCGGCTTCATGTCCCTCGACGGCGTCTACGACTCGCCCGGAGGCGGCGACCACCCGCACGCCGGGTGGACCTTCAAGGACGTCGAGTTCGACGAGGCGGCCTACGAGATCAAGGGCACGGAGATGCAGAGCACGGGCGCCCTGCTGCTCGGCCGGCAGAGCTACGACGAGTTCGCGCCCGTCTGGCCCCAGATGGAGGAGTTCGCCACGTACAACGCGATGCCCAAGTACGTCGTCTCCTCCACCCTCGAGGACCCCGAGTGGAACAACACCCACGTGCTCCGGTCGCTCGACGAGGTCGCCGAGCTCAAGCGGGACGGCTCGCCGGAGGACGGCGACATCGCGGTGCACGGGTCGCCGACCCTGGCCCAGGGGCTGCTCGCCGCCGGACTCGTCGACCGCTACCACCTGCTCGTCTTCCCGCTGCTCCTCGGAGGCGGCAAGCGGCTCTTCTCGGGGGAGGCCGACATGTCGAAGCTCCGCCTGGTCGACCACGCGGCGTACTCGAACGGCGTCACCAAGCACGTCTACGACGTCGTGCGCTGATCGCTCTCGACCACCCACTGTGGCCTCTGGGAGTGGTGATCACCACGTCCGTCACCCCCGCCACTTGCGCCACGGCCCCCCAACGGGGTTGAGTTGACGGGTTTCCCGGCGCCCACCCGCCGGGACGGCTTACCTTTGACAGCAGGCCCTACTGGGCTCGGTGTCGTCGACCCCCCCACGGCGACTTCCCTCCTCCGAACAACACAATTGGGTGGCACGAATGTCAGACACGCGCAACGAGGGTGCCAACGGGCGCCTGTTCTCCGCGCTTGCACCTCGGGAGTGGTCGCTGCGGCGCAAGGTTGCGCTCGCCGTGCTCATCCCGATCGCCCTCGCGGCCGTCTTCGGCGGCCTGCGCGTGCGCAACGACCTCGCCGACGCCGACAGCTACTCGGCCTCCGCCAGCCAGGTCACCGTGCTGCGGCCGGCCGTGGCGTACCTCGCGGCCGTCGAGCACGCCATCGTCGTCGCGCGGGAGAAGGCCTCGGCCGACGACCCGGACCGCGACGCCGCGATCAAGCTGGTCGTCGCCGCGGGTGACGACTTCGCCAGGGCCGTGGGCGCCGCCGACCTGACCTCGGCCCAGAAGTCCGCCACCGACACCCTGCTCGAGCGCAGCGGACAGCTGCGCGAGCCGATGGGCTACGCGAGCACCAACCAGTCCATCGCCAAGCTCGACCAGCTCCAGGCCGACGTCGCGAGCCTCATCGACACGATCATCGCCGAGCAGCAGGAGCCCGAGCTCCGCCTCGAGCTGCTCGGCAGCGTCATCGACGGCCGGGTCTCGCTGGCCATCCAGCAGTTCACCGTCGCCTACCAGGACGGCAAGGGCGTCAAGCCCATCGACCTGGCCGCCGAGGTGGGCGTCGAGGCGTCGGCGATCGACCGCATCGCGGCCGTGCTCGGCTTCGACGACGAGAACGTCTCGGCGCTGCGCGCCCAGAACGCCACGCACTTCGGCACCGTCCGCGAGGGCGGCACCGACCTGGGCGACGAGACGGCCTACGCGCCGTACGACGAGCTGAGCTCGTCGATCCTGGACGGCATCGACGACAGCCTCGCGAGCGCCGCCGACAAGGCGCAGCGCTCGGCCCTGGTCGACGCCCTCATCACGCTCGCCGCGCTGCTCGCCGCGATCTTCCTGGCGCTGCTCGTCTCGCGCCTGCTGCTCGACCCGATCCGCCGGGTGCGCGAGGGCGCGCTCGAGGTCGCCCAGGAGAAGCTGCCGGAGGCGGTCCGCCGGATCCGTGCCGGTGGCGACCCGGGCGAGATCGAGCCGATCGCCGTCACCACGCACGAGGAGATGGGCCAGCTGGCCCGCGCGGTCGACGACCTGCACCGCGAGGCGGTCAACCTGGCGGCCGGCGAGGCCGCGCTGCGTACCCAGGTCGGCCAGATGTTCCAGACGCTCTCGCGTCGCAGCACCTCGCTCGTGAACCAGCAGCTCGGCCTCATCGAGACGCTGGAGAAGGACGAGGAGGACCCGAAGCGCCTCGAGAGCCTGTTCCGGCTCGACCACCTCGCGTCCCGCATGCGCCGCACCGCGGACTCGCTCAGCGTGCTCGCCGACGCCCCCGCCGCGGCCAGCGACCCGAACGGCCTCAGCGTCAGCGACGTGCTGCACGCCTCGATCTCCGGCGTGCAGGAGTACCAGCGCGTCGAGATCGACGCCAACGCCTCCGAGCGCGTCATCGGCCCGGCGACGACCGACGTCGTGCACCTGGTCACCGAGCTCATCGACAACGCGCTCGCGTTCTCGCCGCCGAACACCCAGGTGCTGGTGAGCACCAAGAAGTCTCCTGAGGGCGTCGTCGTCAAGGTCGCCGACAAGGGCCTGGGCATGAAGGACGACAACATGGTCGCCCTCAACCAGGAGCTCGCGTCCGGTGGTTCGATCACCGCCGACACCGCGCGCCGGATGGGCCTCCTCGTGGTGGCGCGTCTCGCCCAGCGGCACGGCATCTTCGTCGAGCTCGAGCGCAACCTGAACGGCGGCGTCACGGCGTCCGTCGTCCTGCCGGTCTCGATCCTGCGGGTCCCCGGCCAGATGCCGATGCCGCAGAAGCCGCTGGCCCCGCTCAAGTCCGTCCAGTCGGTCGAGGAGCCGGAGGCCCCGCCGTCGGCGCTGGCCGCGTTCTCGGCGACCACCGTGGTCGACGAGCCGGCAACCGACGTCGAGCCCGACGCCGAGCCCGAGGTCGAGCGCGTCGACGAGCCGGTCCCCGCGCCCGAGCCGGTCGCGTCCGCGCCGACCGCGTTCTCCGGAGCGACGGGACTCCCGTCGCTGCCCGTGCGTCAGCCCGCCCAGCACCCGGCGGTCCAGAAGCCCGCCACGGCGGGTACCCCGGCCCCCGCTCCGGCGGCCGGCCTGGCCGCGCGTCTCCAGAGCATGCGGGAGGCACGCGAGGCCGCATCGCTCGGCAACGCCGGTACGCCGGCGACCACGCCGGCCGCTCCCGCCGCCCCGGCCGCGTCGGCTGCCGCTCCGGCGGCTCCGGTCGCGTCCGACACCAAGCCCGGCGAGCAGAGCCAGGACTCGATCGAGGCCGCGATCAACGCCGTGATCCGCCTGCCCCAGCGCCGTCCGGGGACGGCCGAGGTGCCCGGTGTGATCACGCCGCTCTCGCAGTCGATGCCGAAGGCACCCGAGCCGGTCGTCGAGCCGGAGCCCGAGCCCGAGCCGGTGGCCGAGGTCGCCGAGGTCGAGGCGCCGGCGCCGGTCGTCGAGCCCGAGCCCGTGGTGGCCGAGGTCGTGCCCGAGCCGGTCGTCGAGGTCGAGCCGATCAGCCCGATCCCGGTCGCGGCGACGTCGTTCCACATCCTCGACTCCCTGGCGCCGATGCCGGAGCTGGTCGACGAGGCCACGACGATCTTCGCCTCGATGAAGTCGAACTGGTTCAACGCCGACGGCGCCATGGAGCAGCCCTGGTCCGGCAACGAGATCGACGCCGGCTGGGAGACCGCCGACCGCGTCGCCGAGGCGACACCGGTCAAGGTCAGCGACGCCGGACTCCCGGTCCGCCGGCCGGGCAGCCGGGTCGTCCCCGGCGGCATCTCGCCCGCCGCGGCGACCCTCGTCCGCGACCCGGAGGCCATCCGGGCCCGGCTCGCGGCCCACGCGGCCGGCGTCAACCGCGGCCGCAAGGTCGCCAACGGCCCGGACGAACCGGACCACAGTGATCCACTCACCCAGAAGGAAGTTGACCCCGCATGACCGAGAACCAGCGTTCCCTGGGTCAGGCGCTCGAGGACGAGCGCAACCTGGACTGGGTCGTCAGCAAGTTCGTGGACGAGGTGCCCTCCGCGGCACACGCGATCCTGGTGTCGGCCGACGGCCTCCTCATGGCGGCCAGCGCCAGCATCCCGAGCGAGCGCGCCGAGCAGGTGGCGGCGGTGTCGTCCGGCCTGGCCAGCCTCGCCGTCGGTGCCGCGCGCCTCTTCGACGGCGGCGCGGTGCTCCAGACCGTGGTCGAGATGCAGCACGGCTACCTCCTGCTCATGAGCGTCGGTGACGGCTCGCACCTCGCGTGCCTCACCGAGGACTCCGCCGACATCGGCCAGGTGGGCTACGAGATGGCCCTGCTGGTCGACCGCGTCGGCCGGATGATCCAGGCGCAGGCGCGCGTGCCTGCCAACGGCATGCCTGGGTGACCCCTGTCATGACGCCCCCGGAAGCCGACTGGCTGGAGCCTGAGGAGGCCGCCCCCGCCCCGCGGGTGGTGCGCCACTTCACGCTCACGGCCGGCCGGGCCCACACCGATGTCGACCTCCCTCTGGAGGCGACGATCCGACGTCTGTCGATCGTCGACGACACCCCGGTGCCCGGTGGCGTGCACGGACGGATCCTCGAGGTGTGCGACACGAAGTCGCTCGCCGAGGTGTCCGCAGCCCTCTCGATGCCGATCGGCGTCATCCGGGTCCTGGTGGGGGACCTGGTTCAGCAGGGGCAGGTCAGGGTCCAGGCGACCATCACAGACGACTCGTCGTTCGACGAACGACGCGACCTCATCGAAAGGACCCTCCGTGGACTCCGCTCGCTCTAGTGCCCAGCGTTCCGCGGCCTCGACCAAGATCGTCATCGCCGGCGGATTCGGTGTCGGCAAGACGACCCTGGTCGGCTCGGTCTCGGAGATCCAGCCGCTGCGGACCGAGGCCCTCGTGACCAACGAGTCCGAGGGCGTCGACGACCTGGCCGCCGTCCCCACCAAGGCGACGACCACCGTGGCGATGGACTTCGGCCGCATCACCCTGGCCGAGGACCTCGTCCTCTACCTCTTCGGCACCCCCGGCCAGCGCCGCTTCTGGTTCATGTGGGACGACCTGTGCCTCGGTGCCATCGGCGCGATCGTGCTGGTCGACACCAACCGGCTCGACGAGGCGTTCTCCCCGCTCGACTACTTCGAGTCCAAGGGCCTGCCGTTCATCGTCGCGGTCAACCAGTTCGACAACGCGCAGCGCTACGAGCTCGAGGACGTCCGCGCCGCCCTGGCCATCCCGGCCGAGGTGCCGATGATGAACATCGACGCGCGCGAGCGGGCCTCCTGCAAGGAGGCGCTGATCCGGGTGACCGAGTACTCGCTGATGCGGCTGACCGAGTCCGTCGCGGTCGGCTGAGGCTCGTCGTCAGCTGACGACGGCGTCGATCGTCTTCTTCAGGGCGCTGGGCTGCGAGGGCTTGCGCGGTGCCTTGGCGCGGGCCTTCTCCATCTCCGCGCCGATCTCGCGCAGGGTGTTCCGGCCCAGCCCTTCGCGGACCTTCGGGAACCACTCCTCCTCTTCCTCCTCGATGTGGTGGCGCACGTTCTCGATGAGGACCGTCGTCTTGGCGTCGAAGCGCTCGGCGTCCGGCTTCATGCCGACGAGCTCCATGACGAGCACGTCCGCCACGTGGTGCTCCTCGTAGGACTCCAGGACGTCGTCCTCGAGGTCGGGCAGGAGCTCGCGCACGCGCGGGTACATGACCTCGTTCTCGATGTAGGTGTGCACGGTGAGGACCTCGATGATCTTCTCCACGGTGCGGCCCTTCTCGACGGTCGCGTTCTCGCCCGCCTTCTCGAAGTCGCGGAACAGGCGGCGGATCTCCTTGTGGTCGTTCTTGAGCATGACGATGGCGTCGGTGGACATGTGGTTCTCCTGATGGTTGGTCGGGTCGAGGTCGTGCGTCAGCCGAGGAGGGTGGTGAAGCGCTCCCACACGCGGTGGGCGCCCATCAGCGCGTGCAGCTCCTCGGCGACCTCGGACGGCACCTCGCCCGCTGACGAGGCCGAGCGCGTCGAGGGGGATGCCGGCGAGCTCGAGGGCCTCGATGCCCTGGCCCCTACGCGCCGATCGCCTTGGCGTGACGGAAGGCCTCGGCGAGCATCAGCGCGACCCGCGGGTCGAGATCGGGCCCGGACGAGCTCGCCGGCCTTGGCGTCCCGTGCCGTGAGCGCGTCGGGTGCGGGAGCGGGCCGTGCCGACGACCAGCAGCGCGTCGAACTCGACGGAGCGGGTCGCCGCGAAGGTCCGCTGCACCGCCGTGCCGTCGCTGAGCTTCCCGCCGTGCGGGGCCACGACCAGCGGCAGCATGCCCGCGGCGCGGACGGCGGCAGCAGCGTCGGCGAGACCTCCGAGGTCGCCGTCCGGGTCGACGACGATGCCGACGGTCCGGCCGTCGGTCGGCCACGTGCCGCCGACCTGGCTCAGCGCCGGGCTGAGGTCCGGGTCGTCGAGATCCACCGTCGGGTCAGGCGCCGGCAGTCCCAGGCCGGCGGCGACCTCGGCGCACAGCTCCGGATCGATGTTGGCGAGGGCCAGCAGCTGCCGCTCCTTGACGGTCTGCTCGAAGCACTTCGAGAGCTCGAAGGTGTACGCCGCGACGATGTGCTCCTTCTCGGGTGCCGACATGCTCAGCCAGAACTGGCGCGCCTGGCTGAAGTGGTCGTCGAAGGACGCCGGGTTCTCGCGCAGCTTGAACGACTCCGCGACCTCGACCGGGATGTCGAGGAACGCGGCGTCCTTGCGGGCGTCCCCGGCCAGGAACGGGCACCCGCCGTCGAGGCTGTTCGGGCTTGTACGGCGCCACCCCGCCGTGCACGGCCTGCTGGTGGAAGCCGTCGCGCAGCATGTCGTTCACCGGCGCGTGAGCCCTGTTGATCGGCAGCTGCGGGTGGTTCGGGCCACCGAGGCGGGTCAGCTGCGTGTCGAGGTAGGAGAACAACCGGGCCTGGAGCAGAGGGTCGTTGGTGACGTCGATGCCCGGCACGTGGTTGCCGACGATGAACGCGACCTGCTCGGTCTCGGCGAAGAAGTTGGTCGGGTTGGCCGTCAGCGTCATCAGCCCGATCGGCTGCACGGGCGCGAGCTCCTCGGGGACGTGCTTGGTCGGGTCGAGCAGGTCGATGCCCTCGAAGGTCTCCTCGGGGGTGTCCGGGAAGACCTGGACCCCGAGCTCCCACTGCGGGTGGGCGCCGGACTCGATGGCGTCGTACAGGTCCCGGCGGTGGAAGTCCGGGTCGTTGCCGGCCAGCATCTGCGCCTCCTCCCAGACGAGGGAGTGGACGCCCTGCAGCGGCTTCCAGTGGAACTTGACCAGAGACGTCTCGCCGTCGGCGTTCACGAGCCGGAAGGTGTGGACGCCGAAGCCCTCCATGGTCCGGTAGGACCGCGGGATGCCCCGGTCGGACATGTTCCAGATCGTGTGGTGCTGGGCCTCGGTGTGCAGCGAGACGAAGTCCCAGAAGGTGTCGTGCGCGCTCTGCGCCTGCGGGATCTCCCGGTCCGGGTGCGGCTTGCCGGCGTGGATGACGTCCGGGAACTTGATGCCGTCCTGGATGAAGAAGACCGGGATGTTGTTGCCGACCAGGTCGAAGGTGCCCTCGGCCGTGTAGA
Source organism: uncultured Actinomycetota bacterium (assembly GCA_963815335.1). Lineage (GTDB taxonomy): Bacteria > Actinomycetota > Actinomycetes > Propionibacteriales > Nocardioidaceae > Nocardioides. Next base: position 70,411 of record CAWFGL010000011.1, on the reverse strand, counting down.
ACTTCGTCGCGAAGCCGCGGGTGTCGCGCACCGTGTCGGCGGAGCCGCGGGAGCCCAGCACGGTGGAGAAGCGGACGAAGACGTCGGTCTCGACCCCCTTGGCCAGGAAGCCGGCCCTGGTGATGCTCCGGGCGTTGCCGTAGCCGATGAAGACGCCGTGCGCCCCGGCACCGCGCGCGTGCACCACGCGCTCGGGGATGCGCTCGTGGTCGAAGTGCGAGATCTTCTCGCGCAGGTGCTGGTCCTGCAGCAGTGTCGGTCCCCGCCGGCCGGCCTTGAGGCTGTGGTCGGTGTCGCGCAAGCGGACGCCGTGCGCGGTCGTCAGGTAGGCACCCTGCTGACCCAGGTCGCTCGGGACGCCGTCGATCGCGGAGCCGGTGGGCGTCCGGGGTTCAGGCGCGCCCTGGTCCGGCTTGGGAGGCAGCGGCTCCGTCGGCTTCGTCGGCTCCTCGAGGGCCGGGGTGCCGGCGCCCGGAGCACCGGGCGCGTCGGGCGAGGTCCGGTCGTCGACCAGCTCCAGCGCACGGGCGGCGACGCTCTCGACGGTCTTCTTGACGGCTTTCCGGACAGTTCGAGCGGGGGTTGCGTCGGCCATGTCGTGCAGGTACCCGAGCGGTTGACCCATGGGGCCACCCGCAGGGGTGGCTCACGCACGGGGGCTGCGATCAGAAGTCGTACCCGTACGCCGCGAGGTCGGCCGCGAACAGCTCGGCGATCCGGTCGCGGGTGATCGGTGTGTAGACGTCGTGGTAGTCCGGCCGGCCCGGGTCGATGTTCACGCTCTGCAGCTCGACCCACTCCAGGCCGAGGTGGTCGTAGATGGTTCGCAGGTCGGTCTCGAGCGACTCCTGGCGGCCGACGAAGTCCGCCGAGCGGCCCGTCCCGGCGTCGTTCATGAACTCGACCTGCGGCTTGCGCAGCCGCGGGTGCTGCGCGGTCGCCTCGAGGATGAAGGACTCGAAGTCGGGGTGGTCCTCGATGATCCCGGCGACGAACTTGTTGCGGCTCAGGTGGTCGAGGTAGCGCTCGACCCCGCGCTCCGCGCCGTCGCGGAACCTCTCGACCATCCGCCACCAGGAGAGCATCCGGGCCCACGGGTTCCGGACGAAGCCGGCGGTCCAGTAGTCGGCGAGGCCCGGCTCGAGCCGGAGCAGCCGGTCGAGCGGCTCGTGCCGGTGCGCCTCCTTGATCCGCCGGACGTCGCCGAGCGAGGCGGTGAGGTTGTTGTCGATCGTCGACCCGCCGGTCTTCTGCACGTGCACGAAGAGGAAGCGGTGCGAGTCGGAGATCAACACGCGCTGAGGCTATCGGGGAGGTCGGTGCCAGCACCGTCCAGGCCACGGCGCCCGCGCCGATCAGCGCGGGGCCGAGCAGGTGGGCGCCGGTCAGGCCCAGCAGCGCGAGCGTGGCGACGAAACCGACGGCCGCGCCACGCCAGGTCCACGACCCGCGGGGCAGCAGCTTGAGCGCGGCCGCGGTGCCCATCGCGTAGACGAGCGTGAACGTGCCGGTGGTCATCAGCAGGGGCGCGTTGAGCGACAGGTCGAGGACCGTGATGACCGCGAGCGAGGTGAGCCCGCCCAGCGTCACCAGGGCCAGCGAACGGCGCGGCACCTCGCCGGCGGTCGAGCCGCGGGCGAGCCAGGTCGGCAGGGACCCGTCGCGGGCCAGGGCGGCCCCGAGGCGGGCGCCGCCCGCGAAGTAGGCGTTGATCGCGCCGACCGAGAGCAGGACCGCGACCACCGTGGTGACCGGCCGGGCTCCCTCCCCGAAGCCGAGCACCAGCAGGTCCGACAGCGGGGCCTTGCCGGGCTCGTCACCCAGGACCAGCGACGGTCGCGAAGGCGACGCCGAGGTAGAGGACCGAGATGACCGCGATCGCGATGGCCGTGGCCCGGGTGATGTCGCGGGCGGGGTTCTTGTACTCGCCGCTGAGCGAGGTCACCGCCTCCCAGCCGGCGAAGGCCCAGACGAGCAGCGCGGCGGCGCTGCCGACCGCGAGCCAGCCGTGCGGCGCGAACGGCGTGAGGTTGCCCGCGTCGGCGTGCGGCAGCGAGACGAGCGTGGCGGCGAGCAGCAGCACGGCGAGCACCGCGGCGATGACGAGCTGGACCCGGCCGGAGACCCGCAGGCCGAACCAGTTCATCGCCGCGACCAGCACGATGATCGCCCCGGTGGCCACGAGCTGGGTCGGTCGTCCGCCGCCGGCCGAGTCGGCGACGTACGCCGCGGCGAAGCCGGCCGCCGTCGGGGCCCCGATCGGGATCGCGAAGTAGAAGCACCAGCCGACGACGGTCGCGGCCCGGGCACCGAACGCCTGGCGGGCGTACGTCGAGACTCCGCCGCCGTCGGGGTAGCGCGCGCCGAGCGCGGCGAACGTCGTCGCCAGCGGCACGGACAGCACGAGCAGGACGGCCCAGGCCAGCAGCGAGGCCGGCCCGGCCTCGAGCACCGCGAGCGCGGGCAGGCTGATCACGCCCGTGCCGAGCACGGCGCCGATCGTCAGTGCGGCACCCTGCGACACGTCGAGACGCCCGAGGCCGGCCGTCTCGGGCGTGGTGGGCGGGACGACCGATGTCACGTCCCGAACGTAGGGACGACCACCGACAGCAGCCTGGGCCCGACTAGGCCAGGTCGGAGATCTTCTCGATCAGGGCCGTGGTCGAGATCGCCGGCGTGCGGGGCAGGTAGACGACCTCGCAGATGTCCTTGAACTCGTCGAACCGGCCCTCCCAGTCGTCGCCCATGACGAGGACGTCGGCGCCGAACTGCTCGATGTACTGCCGCTTGAGCTCGAGGCTCTCCTCGAGGAAGACCTCGTCGACCGGCTTGAGGGCGGCCACGATCGCGAGGCGCTCGCCCTGGCTGAAGACGGGCTCGCGGCCCTTCTTGGACAGGTTGAGCGCGTCGGACGACACCCCCACGACCAGGCGGTCGCCCTGCTGGGCGGCGCGCTCGATCACGCGGAGGTGACCGACGTGGAACACGTCGAACGTGCCGAAGGTCAGGACGGTGCGCGGCATGGCAGCGATTCTCCCAGTCCTGCCGCGTCGTACAGAATCGCGAGCATGTCCACGACGCTCTCACCGCCGCCTGCCGGTCCCCTCGTCGCGGGCGACCCCGAGGCGGACCTGCGCCGGGCCGCCGCCCTGCGCCGGATGCGCAGCATCGCGGTCGGGCTGCTGCTGTTCGCCGCCGTCGTGTACGTCGCGACGATCGGCCAGGACGGTTTCCTCGGGTTCGTCAACGCCGGCGCCGAGGCGTCCATGGTCGGCGCGATCGCCGACTGGTTCGCCGTCACCGCGCTGTTCAAGCACCCGCTCGGGCTGCCGATCCCGCACACCGCGCTGATCCCCAAGCGCAAGGACGAGCTCGGGCGCGGGCTCGAGGAGTTCGTCGGCGAGAACTTCCTGCAGGAGGGCATCATCCGCGAGCGGCTGACGGCGGCCGCGCCGTCCCAGCGCCTGGGGGAGTGGCTCTGCGAGCCGGCCAACGCGCAGCGCGTCGTCGACGAGGTCGCCGAGGTCGCGGCGATCGCCCTCAGCAAGGTGCGCGACGAGCACATCGAGTCGCTGGTGAGGGACGCCCTGACCCCGCGGTTCCGCGAGGAGCCGATCTCGCCGCTGCTCGGCGGGCTGCTGTCCGAGGCTCTCGACGACGACCTGCACCACGGACTGATCGACCTGGCGCTCACCGAGCTGCACGGGTGGCTGGTCGAGAACCCGGAGACGGTCTCGGAGGTGCTGGAGGAGCGGGCGCCGTGGTGGGCCCCGCCGCGGCTCAACGAGCGCGTGACCTCGCGCATCCACCTCGAGCTGGTCCGCTGGGTGGGCGACATCCGCGAGGACCAGCACCACCGGGCCCGCCAGGCCCTCGACTCGGTCCTGGAGCAGCTGGCCCAGGACCTGCTCTCCGACCCCGGGACCCAGGCCCGCGCCGAGGCGCTCAAGGACCGCCTCCTCGACCACCCGCAGGTCGTGTCGTCGTTCATCTCCCTCTGGGACGCCCTGCGCCGCGCGCTGACCGCCTCGCTCGAGGACCCGGCCGGGGCGGTCCGGCAGCGGATGCACACCGAGGTCACGATCTTCGCGGAGCGCCTGGTGAACGACGCGGAGCTGCGGACCCGGCTCGACGGGCTGGCGGCGGACGCGGCCGTCTTCGTCGTCGACCGCTACGGCAACGAGCTGACCGGGGTGATCACGCAGACCATCGAGCGCTGGGACGGTCGCGAGGCCGCGCGGCGCATCGAGCTGCACGTCGGCCGGGACCTGCAGTTCATCCGGATCAACGGCACCATCGTCGGCGGCCTGGTGGGGGTGCTGATCCACGCGGTGAGCGTGCTGATCCACTGACCCGCGATGGCCCCTCAGTTTGCTCGGGGAGCGGTTCCCGACGGAAAATGGCCGGGTGAGCGACTACAACGACATCCCCGTCGAGGAAGACGGCATCAAGCTGGGCCAGTTCCTCAAGCTCGCCGACCTCGTCGAGTCCGGGTCCGAGGCCAAGCAGGTGCTCGCCGGCGGTGTCGTGCGCGTCAACGGCGACGTCGAGACCCGCCGCGGCCGCCAGCTCGAGCGCGGCGACATCGTCAACCTCGGAGCCAAGTCCGCCCGGGTCGGCGGCGAGCGCGAGTGGGAGTGACCTCCCGCTCGGCGTAGCTCAGCCGACCGCCAGCAGGTCGACCACGAAGATCAGCGTCTCGCCGGGCTTGATCGCCCCGCCGGCGCCGCGGTCGCCGTACCCCAGGTGCGGCGGGATGACGAGCTGACGCCGTCCGCCCACCTTCATGCCCTGCACGCCCTGGTCCCAGCCCTGGATGACCTGGCCGATGCCGAGCCGGAACTTCAACGGCTCGCCACGGTTGTACGACGCGTCGAACTCCTCGCCGCTCGACAGGGCCACGCCCACGTAGTGCACCGACACGTTCTGGCCGGACGTCGCCTCGGCGCCGTCGCCCTCCGTGAGGTCGGTGATGACGAGGTCGGTCGGCGGCGTCGGGTCGACGAAGTCGATCTCTGGCTTCTCCATGCGTCCGACCCTAACGAGACGGGTGTCGCGGGCGGCCCGGGGGCGTCGAGTGACCCGTTCGGACGCCCGGGGGCCCCGAATCGGATGCCATTGGGGTCACTCGACGGCGCCCTAGCGCCCGCCGGCCACCCGCAGCGTCGTCCCGGTCACGTACGACGCGGCGTCCGACATCAACCAGGCGACCGCCTCGGCGACCTCCTCGGGCTCGCCGGCGCGCTGCGAGCGGGATGAGCGGGGCGACCCGCTCGAGACGGCCGGGCTCGCCGGCGTCGGCGTGGATGGTCGTGCGGATCATGCCGGGCGCGACGCCGACCACGCGGACGCCCTGCTGGGCGACCTCCTCGGCCAGGCCGAGGGTGAGCGCGTCGACCCCGGCCTTCGCGGCGGCGTACTGGACGTACTCGCCCGGAGCGCCACGGGTCGCGGCCCCGGACGAGATGTTGACCAGGACACCGCCGGTGCCGCCGTACGACGTCGACATGGCCCGCACCGCGGCGCGGGCGACGAGGATCGCGGAGGTCAGGTTCAGGTCCACCGTGCGGCGGATGACCTCGACGGGGGTCTCGGCGAGCGGCCCGATGTGGAACGTCGCGCCGGCGTTGTTCACGACCCCGGTCAACGCCCCCGCCGCAGCGAAGAGCGAGTCGACCCCGGAGTCCGTCAGCAGGTCGGCGCGCACCAGCTCGCAGGTGCCGCCGTGGGTCGCGACAGCGGCCGACGCGAGCTCGGCAGCCGCGTCGTCATGGACGTAGCCCAGCACCAGGTCGTGGCCGGCCTCGGCGAGGCGCTCGGCGATCGCGGCACCGATGCCGCGGGTGCCGCCGGTGACGAGGGTGCGGGGCACCTCAGTACCAGCCTCCCCTTGCGAGGTTTCGACACGCTCGGTCACGGCCTCGCAAGCTCAGCCGTGCTCGCTGCTCAACCACCATCGATCGCGACCCTGCTCGTTCCTCGCAGGGTCGCGATCAGGTCTGGTGCACGTACGAGTCGAGCTGGTCGCGCTCGAACTCGAGCTGGCCCATCTTGTGCTTCACGGCGTCGCCGATCGACACGATCCCGACGAGGCGGCCACCCTCGACCACCGGTACGTGGCGGATCCGGCGGCGGGTCATGACCTCCATGAGGTCGTCGAGCGACGTGGACGGCTCGGCGGTCTCGACGAGCTCGGTCATGATCTCGCTGACCGTCTTGTTCACCACGGTGCCGTCGCTGTGCAGGTGCCGGACGACGTCCCGCTCGCTGACGATCCCGTCGAGCGACTCACCGTCCGAGCTGACGATCAGCGCGCCGACGTTGTGCTCGGCGAGGAGTGCCACCAGCTCACGGACGCCGGCGTCAGGTCCGATCGTGACGACCGTCGCGTCGGGCTTGGCCTTGAGGATGTCGGCGATGCGCATGTCCCGCACGGTATCCGCGCAGCCGCCGGAGCAACAGGGTCCGACTCAGTCCTCGGGCGGCGGGGTGGCCCGCGGACGCAGCTCGGAGACGGAGCCGGGACCGGACGGCCGGAAGTCGGGGTCGTCCTCGCCGTCGTCCATGGAGCCGAGGAACGACAGCGCCGCGTCGTGCAGGTGGCCGTTGGAGGCGAGCGCGTTGCCGCCCCACGGGCCGTCCTCGCCGGAGAGCGAGGTGAACGAACCGCCGGCCTCGCGGACGATGACGTCGACGGCCGCCATGTCGTGCACGGCGAGCTCCGGCTCGGCGGCCAGGTCGACGGCACCCTCGGCGATCAGCATGTAGGACCAGAAGTCGCCGTACGCCCGGGTCCGCCACACGCGGCGCATCAGGGCGACGAAGTCGTCGCCCTGGCCGCGCTCCTCCCAGCCGTGCAGCGAGGAGTACGACATCGACGCGTCCTCGAGGCGACGGACGTCGGACACGTGGCACTGGGTCGCCTTGAGCAGCGACCGGCCGGTCCACGCGCCGTTGCCGGCGGAGGCCCACCACCGCCGCTGGAGCTGCGGTGCGGAGACGACGCCGAGGACCACCTCGTCGTCGACGGCGAGCGCGATGAGCGTCGCCCAGACGGGCACCCCGCGGACGAAGTTCTTGGTGCCGTCGATCGGGTCGACGATCCAGCGCCGCTGCGAGTTGCCGGTCGTGCCGTGCTCCTCGCCGGTCACGGCGTCGCGCGAGCGGACCCGCGACAGCGTGCGCCGGATCCCCTCCTCGACGGCCTCGTCCGCGTCGGTCACCGGGGTGAGGTCGGGCTTGCTCATGACGTGCAGGTCGAGCGCCTTGAACCGGTCCGTGGTCAGCGCGTCGGCGTCATCGGCGAGGACGTGCGCGAGACGAAGGTCGTCGGTGTAGTCCGGCACGGCTCTCACACTATTCTCACGCGACACCCATAGCGTGAACGCCATGGAGATCAACGGGCTCCCGCTGCACGTCCTCGTCGTGCACGCGGCCGTCGTGTTCGGCCCCCTCGCCGCCCTCAGTGCCATCGGCTACGTCGCGCTCCCGTCCCAGCGCGACCGGCTGCGCTGGGTGACCCTGGTGCTCGTCGTCATCGCGTTCGGCGCGATCTGGACGGCCGCGCTGAGCGGTGAGGACTTCTACGAGTCCGACCGCTTCAAGGGCATCGAGGGCTCGGTGGTCGAGAAGAACATCGAGGACCACGAGGAGCTCGGCGAGATGCTCCGCAACGTCGTGACGCTGTTCCTCGTGGTCACCGGCCTCGCGGTCTGGCAGCACAAGCGCGAGGGAGTGATGCGGTACGCCCTCGGCGCGCTCCTGGTCGCGGCCGCGCTCGCGACGCTCGTCTACACCGTGCTCACCGGCGACGCCGGCGCGCGGGCGGTCTGGAGCTAGTACTCCGAGACCGAGCGGGCGGCGAGCAGGCGGCGGAACGACGCGACCCGGTCCGGGTCCGCCTGCCCCGACTCGACCGCCTCGTCGAGCCCGCACTCGGGCTCGTCCTCGCCGTGGGTGCAGCCACGCGGGCAGTCCTCGGTCATCTCCTCGAGGTCCGGGAACGCCTCGATCAGGTCCTCGGGCTGCACGTGCGCGAGCCCGAACGACCGGATGCCCGGGGTGTCGATGATCCAGCCCTGGTCGTCCGGGAGGGACAGCATGTACGCCGACGTCGACGTGTGCCGTCCGCGCCCGGTCACCGCGTTGACGTGGCTCACCGCGCGCTCGGCCGAGGGCACGAGCGCGTTGACCAGCGTGGACTTGCCGACGCCGCTGGAGCCCACCAGCACGCTGGTCCGGCCATCCAGCCGCTCGCGCAGCCCCGCCAGGTCGCCGCCCCGCTGGGTGACGACCCACGGCACGCCGAGGGACCGGTACGTCGAGAGGAACGTCTCGGGGTCGGCGAGGTCGGCCTTGGTGAGGCACAGCAGCGGGCTCATCCCGGCGTCGTACGCCGCGACGAGGGCGCGGTCCACCAGCCGCGGCTGCGGCTCGGGGTCGGCCAGTGCGGTGACGACGACGAGCTGGTCGGCGTTCGAGACGACCACGCGCTCGACCGGGTCGTCGTCGTCCGCGGTGCGGCGCAGCACGGTGACGCGCTCGGTCACCTCCACGATGCGGGCCAGCGACCCCTCCTCGCCCGACACGTCGCCCACGACCCGCACCCGGTCGCCCACGACGACGCCCTTGCGTCCGAGCGGGTCGCGCCTTCATCGCCATCACGGTGGCGCCGTCGACCAGCAGCGTGAACCGGCCGCGGTCCACGGTGACGACGACGCCGTCGACGGCGTCCTCGTAGGTCGGGCGGTCCTTGGTGCGCGGCCGGGTGCGGCGGCGCGGGCGGTCGTAGTGCTCGACGTCCTCGTCCGAGTACCGACCGGCCCCTGGCATCAGACCGCGCCCATCAGAACAGCCCGGCCCAGAACGACGGGAAGTCGGTGAACGTCTTGCTGGTCGTGGCGACGTCCTCGACCAGCACACCGGGCACGGCGGCGCCGACGATCACGCCGGCGTGCGCCATCCGGTGGTCGGCGTAGGTGTGGAAGACACCGCCGTGAAGAGGCGCGGGACGGATGCTGAGCCCGTCGGCGTGCTCCTGGACGTCGGCGCCGAGCCCGCCGAGCTCCGTGGCGAGGGCGGCGAGCCGGTCGGTCTCGTGGCCGCGGATGTGGGCGATGCCGCGCAGCACGCTGGGCGTCCGGGCCAGCGAGCACAGCGCGGCGATCGCGGGGGCGAGCTCGCCGGCGTCGTGCAGGTCCTCGTCGATGCCCTGGAGGCCGTCGGCCGGGCCGGTCACGGTGAGGCCCTCGTCGACCGCCCACGAGACCCGGCAGCCCATCAGGCCCAGGTAGTCGCGGAGCAGGTCGCCCGGCTGCGTGGTCGCCTCCGGCCAGTCGCGGACCGTCACGGTGCCGCCGGTGACCGCCGCCAGCGCCAGGAACGGGGCGGCGTTGGACAGGTCGGGCTCGATGACGTGGTCCACCGGCTTGATCGGGCCGGGTGCGACGGCCCAGCGGTTCGCGTCCGCGTCGTCGACCTCGACGCCGTGCTCGCGGAGCATGGCGATCGTCATCTCGATGTGGGGGAGCGAGGGGACCGGCTTGCCGTCGTGGCGGACGTCGACGCCCGCGTCGTACCTCGCGCCCGCCAGGAGCAGAGCCGAGACGAACTGCGACGAGGCCGAGGCGTCGATGACGACCGTCCCGCCCGGGACCGACCCGGTGCCGCGCACCGTGAAGGGCAGGCCCTCGCCGTCGACCGTCACGCCGAGCCCGCGCAGCGCGGTCAGCACCTCGCCGACCGGGCGGTTGCGCATGTGCGCGTCGCCGTCGAAGGCGATGTCGCCCGACGACAGACCAGCGGCCGGTGGCACGAAGCGCATCACGGTTCCGGCCAGGCCGCAGTCGACGGCGGCGTCCCGGTCGAACGCACCCGGCGTCACCGCCCAGTCGTCTGCAGCGGTGTCGACCCGCGCGCCGAGGCCGGTGAGGGCCGCGGCCATCAGCAGCGTGTCGCGGGATCGCAGGGCCCGGCGGACGACGCTCGGACCGTCCGACAGGGCGGCGAGCACGAGGGCGCGGTTGGTCAGGGACTTGCTGCCCGGCAGCGAGACGACGGCGTCGACCGGCCCGCTCGCGGTCGGAGCGGGCCAGGGGTCGAGGACGGTGGAGGTGTTCAGGTGAGCTGCGCCTTGGCGAGCTTGGCCTCACGCCGGGCGGTCGCGGCGAGGTGCTTGGCCTCGCGGCGCGCGTCCTTGGCGACCCGGCGGGCGCGCCAGGCGACGCCCGGCTTGCCGTCGGTGTCGCCGGCCGCGATGAGCAGGCCCCCGAGCATCGACACGTTCTTGAAGAAGTTCAGCCGCTGCTGGGTGCGGACCATCGGGTCCTGCTCCTCCCAGAAGCGGTGGCCGCCGAGCGTGGTCGGCACGAGCGTCGCGGCGAGCACGGCGGAGGAGATCCGCGGCGCGCGGCCGGTGGCGAGGGCCAGGCCGGCGGTGACGTGCACGGCGCCGTTCAGCCGGACCAGGGTCTCGGGGTCGGCGGGGATCGGGAGGGGTGACTGCTTCACGAGGGGTGCGACCCGGTCCAGGATCGGCTTGGCCCGGGCGGCGAGCTTGTCCGCGTTGCGCAGCGCGTTGACCCCACCGACCAGGAACATCGAGGCCAGCAGCGGTCGGGCGACGGTTCGGCTCAGGCTCATGAGTCCATCTTGCACCGCGGCCCCGCGGGCCGAACGACGCGTCACCCCAGTCGGACGCTGCTCCGGTCGTCGCCGGGCCGGAGAACGGCGGTGAGCGTCGACGCGGCGCCGGGGAGCGGCGTCACCAGCAGCCGGACCGTGCCCGGCCCGGTGACCCGGCAGGTGAGCCGGCCCAGGCTGATCAGGTCGCAGCGCGGGTCGAGGTGGATCCCGAGCGCCGGCCGGTCGAGCGTGACGGTGATCGTGCCCCGCTCGCCGGCCTCGAGACCCTTCGCCCCGACGTCCACGACCCAGGCCAGGCCGCCGGTGCCGGTGGCCGACGTCGAGATCGACTCGTCCGGCTCGGCCGTCTCCGTGGGCGTCGGCTCGGGGTCCGAGGGCTCGGAGGGCTCGGAGGGCTCGGTCGGCGGTCGGCGCTCGGACGGCTGGGTGGGCCTGGTGCTGCCGTCCCCGTCCGTCTCGGGCTGCTCCGTCCCGACGTCGTCTGGAGTCCCCTCGACGACCACGTCCGGCACGGCGAGTGCCGGCTTGGTCGGGGTGGGGCCGCCCGACGGGCGCGGCTGGCCCGGGGTGCGCGACGTGCCGTCGCCCCGTGTGGGTCCGGCCGACGGGTCGGCGGACGCGCTGACCGTGGACTCGCGCGCGGAGTCGCGGGGCTCGTGGCCACCGCCGCCCGACACCGCCGTCACGCCGACGACGACGCCGGCCACCGCGACGCCCGCGGCGGCCGCGGCGGCGACCGACTTGGCGAGGTTGTCGGCCACGAAGCCGGTGATGGTGCCGACCAGGCCGGCGCCGCCTGCGCCCACGACCGCGCCGGTTCCCGTGCCGGCCAGGTACGCCGCGGCGGCGCCCCCGAGGACGATCGGTGCGAGCAGCGCCCGGAGGCCGGAGTTCACCTCGACCAGCTCGAGGTAGATGCCGGCGCACTCGCGGCAGTCGCGCAGGTGGGCCTCGACGGCGGCGCCGTCGCGCTTGGAGATGTCGTTGCGGATGAACGCGCCCAGGTGCGCGCGCGTCGTGGCGCAGCGCTCGTCGTCGGCGTCCTGGGCGTGCATCGAGACGAACGCCTGGCGCAGGCCCTCCCTGGCCCGGTAGCCGAGCGCCGAGACCGAGTTCGCGCTGATGCCCAGCAGCGGTGCGACCTCGGCCGGCTTCTGGCCCTCCACCTCGAGGTGCCACAGCACCAGCTGCCAGCGCTCGGGCAGCGACTGGAAGGCGCGCGCGGCCGCGCCGTTCTCGAAGCCGGCGACCGCGGTGTCCTGGAACGCCTCGCCCGTGTCGTACGCCGCCATGTCGTCGGTCGGCCGGGTGCGCGCGACGGACCGGACCCGGTCGACGTGCAGCCGGCGGAGAGCGGTGAGCAGGTAGGGGCGCAGGGCGGTGTCCGGTCCCTCGCCGCGCTGGAGGACGACCAGCACCTTCGCGAACGCCTCGGAGACCAGGTCGTCGGCCTCGCCGTCGCTGCTCAGCGAGCGGGCGAGCCGGCGGGCGGAGTCGACGTGCCGGGCGAAGAGCACGCCGTAGGCGTCCACGTCGCCACCCCGGACGGCGGTGATCAGGCCGGGCGTCGGGTGGCCCTCGGGCGCATCGCCGAGCCCGTCGTCGGGCGCGCCGCCAGTGAAGCCCGTCTCGGTCACACAGGGTACAACGGAGCAACCGGCCGGAAGATCACGCTCCGGTCTGGACCAGTTCGCGAGAAAGTCGCCGGACCGCGTCATGACCTCGTCGCCGGACCCGTTCCCTCCCCGAAGGCGAGCCAGCAGCGACGACGGGCCAGGGAGCGGAGTGACCAGCATGAGCCACGCGGCCGACACGAGTGCAGAGCCGACACCCACCAGGGGAGCAGTCCCCACGGGGTGGGAGTCGGTAGGGGAGGCACTCGCGACCCGGTCCTGGGCCGTCGTCGAGCAGTGTCGAGTGGTCGGCCGTGACCTGGCCGAGCGGGGGGTCCCGGTCCGGGACGCCCTGCACGGGCTCCGGTCGACCACCCGGCTCGTCGCTGACCGCGAGCCCAGCTTCGAGGAGTGTGAGGGGCTCGTCGACGGCTGGGCGGACGCGACGCTCGGCTACCTGAACCGGCTCACGTGCGCCGACCCACTGACGGGGCTGGAGTCGCAGGCGCACCTGCTCACGCTCGCGCGGGTCCCCAGCGACACGGACCTGATCATGGTCGCGGTCCAGGTGCCGCGCCCCGACGACTTCCTGGCGCACTCGCGTCAGATGTCGCTGCTGGGCGAGCTGTGCCGGGGCGTCTTCCCGTCGGCCCGCGCGGTCGCCCGCGTCGGCGTACGGCGCCTGGTGGTGCTCACCGCGGCCGGGCCGGACCTCGGCACGCGCGTCGCCCTGCTCGCCCGCGGCTCCGAGGGCGCGGCACCGTGTGGGTGGAGCCGGTCCCACTGCGCGACGAGTCCTTCGCAGGCACTGCTGGACCGGTTGGCCCGCGACTAGGGTTGCTCCCATGTGCGGTCGCTACGCCTCGAGCCGGCGCCCGCAGGACCTCATCGAGGAGTTCGAGGTCATCGAGGACAAGGTCAAGGAGCCGCTGGCCCCCGACTTCAACGTCGCGCCGACCAAGCAGGTCTACGCCGTCGTCGAGCGCCCGCCGTCCGAGGACAAGTCGGCGGAGCCGCTCCGGCAGCTGCGCACGCTGCGGTGGGGGCTGATCCCGTCCTGGGCCAAGGACCCCTCGATCGGCAACCGGATGATCAACGCGCGGATGGAGACGGTGGCCGAGAAGCCCGCGTTCCGCCGCGCGTTCTCGTCCCGGCGCTGCCTCCTGCCGGCGGACGGCTACTTCGAGTGGTACCCCACCGAGGAGCTGGGGAAGACCGGCAAGCCGCTCAAGCAGCCGTTCTTCATCCGGCCGCGCGACGGCGGGGTGCTCGCCATGGCCGGGCTCTACGAGATCTGGCGCGACCCGACCCGCGACGAGGAGGACCCCGAGGCCTTCCGCTGGACCTGCACGGTGATCACCACGGAGGCCGAGGACGAGGTCGGCATGATCCACGACCGGATGCCGCTCATGGTCGAGCCCGACCGGTGGGGCGCCTGGCTGGACCCGCGGCGGCCCAAGGACGAGCTGCTCGGCCTGCTCACTCCGGCGGCCCCGGGCATGCTCGAGGCGTTCCCCGTCTCGAAGGCGGTCGGCAACGTCCGCAACAACGGCCCCGAGCTGGTCGAGCCGCTGCCGGCGGAGGGCGCCGAGTGACGGTCGAGCGGCGGCTGGACACCCCGCACGGCGAGGCCCGGCTGGTCACCCGCCGTGCGAAGAGGCCGCGGGTGACGCTGCTGCTCAGCCACGGGGCCGGCAACGGCATCGACACCGCGGACCTCGAGGCGCTGGCCCGGCACCTGCCGAGGCACGGCGTCAGCGTCGTGCTCCTCGAGCAGCCGTGGAAGGTCGCCGGCCGCAAGGTCGCGTCACCCCCGCCGACGCTGGACGACGGGCTGCGCGCCGCCGCCGACGCGCTGCGGACCCGGACCCCGCTGGTGGTGGGCGGCAGGTCGGCGGGCGCGCGGTCCGCGGCCCGGTCGGCGAAGGCGCTGGGCGCCGTCGGCTGCCTCGCCCTGGCGTTCCCGCTGCACCCGCCGGGCCGTCCGGAGAAGACCCGGCTCGACGAGCTCCGCCGGGCGGGCGTGCCGACGCTGGTCATCCAGGGCGAGAACGACACGATGGGTCGGCCGGACGAGTTCCCGGCCGACCTGGACCTGACCGTCGTGCCCGGGGCCGACCACGGGCTCAAGGTGCCCAAGCGCGGGGCGGTCACCCAGGAGGAAGCACTCGGCATCATCGTCGAGTCCGTGCTCGAGTGGCTGGTCCGCGACATCGTCGGCTGACCCCGGGAATGACCGACGAGGTCGCCGACGTTCCTCCCTTGTGATCAGCCTGCTGGAGCCCCGAGTCGCGCCGCCGTCCGCGCGCTACCTCGTCGCGGCCGGGCTGATCGAGCCACGCGTAGGCTTGGCCCCGATGACCCAGAACCTCGACGACCTCGACCTCGACCCCAGCGGCGACCCCGCTGAGGAGATCGACGTCGCCACCGAGTCCCCTGAGGACCGCACCGCCCGCTTCGAGCGGGACGCGCTGCCGTTCCTGGACCAGCTCTACGGCGCGGCCATGCGGATGACCCGCAACCCGGCCGACGCCGAGGACCTCGTGCAGGAGACCTTCGCCAAGGCGTACTCGTCCTTCCACCAGTTCCGACCGGGCACGAACCTGAAGGCGTGGCTCTACCGGATCCTGACGAACACGTTCATCAACAACTACCGCAAGAAGCAGCGCCAGCCGCAGCAGTCGATGTCCGAGGACGTCGAGGACTGGCAGCTCGCCCGCGCCGAGTCCCACAGCTCGACGGGCCTGCGGTCCGCCGAGATGGAGGCGCTGGAGCACCTGCCCGACTCGGAGGTCAAGGACGCCCTGCAGCGGCTCCCCGAGGAGTTCCGGCTCGCGGTCTACCTCGCCGACGTCGAGGGCTTCGCCTACAAGGAGATCGCCGAGATCATGGAGACCCCCATCGGCACCGTGATGTCGCGGCTGCACCGCGGCCGCCGCCAGCTGCGCGACCTGCTCTCGGACTACGTGCGCTCCAACGACCTGATGCGGGTCGGCACCGTGACGTCGGAGGACGAGTCGTGAGCGAGCACACCCACAGCCACGAGCCCACCGCGAGCGAGTGCGCCGACTTCCTCGACCGGATCGTCTACTTCATCGACAACGAGCTCGACGAGGCCGACTGCACAGTCGTGCAGGCGCACCTCGACTCGTGCAACCCGTGCCTGGAGCGCTACGACCTCCAGCGCACCGTGAAGTCGATCGTGGCGCGGTCGTGCACCGAGGCCGCGCCCGCCGAGCTCCGCCAGCGGGTCATGTTCCAGATCCGCGAGGTCCAGATCCGGATCACCGAGAGCTGACTCCCGGCCGCCGCACTATTCTGCGGCCATGCGTCGAACGGGGATCTTCGCGGCGGGAGCGTCCGCCCTCTCACTGTGCCTGGCGGTCGTGACGGCCGCCGTCCTGCTGCCGGGCGCGGGTCAGGCGGCCACGCCGCCGTCCGCGTCGCAACCTCGCGGTGTGCCCGACGTGACCGCCACCGGCGTCGTCTCGCTCGACGCCCCGGGCGCGCGTCGCACGAAGCGCAAGGCGCGGTCGGTGATGTTCGTCGGCAACAACTGGGACGGCACCGCCAGCGTCATCGACGTGCGGACCCGGAAGGTCGTCAAGCGGCTCGACATCATCCCGGACCGGGAGCAGGAGCTGCTCGACATCTACACGGCCCCGGACCGCCTGGCGTTCTACCTCGCGATCCAGCAGGTCGTGGGGGAGGGCCACGACCAGTACGTCGACGACCTGTTCACCACGCGTGACGGCCGCCTGCTCGCGGTGTCGCGGCCGAGCTTCTCCGACGTCGTCTGGATCGACCTGGCGAGCGGCAGGGTGGTCGCCGAGCAGCAGATGAACGGCTACCGCACCGACCACATGAACGTGTCCCGGAACGGGCGCCGGCTGCTGGTCTCGGACTCGACCGACCGCTCCGTCCACGAGTACGCCATGGGTGGCAAGGGCGACCCGCGCACCGGCCGGAAGCTGCGGAGCTTCCCGTCGGGCGACACCCCGCACGAGAGCAACTACAGCAAGAACGGCCGCCGGATCTTCCACGCCAGCATCGGCCGGGTCTACACGCCGATCGACTACCCCGACCTCGGTCCGGTGCCGGTGGGTGGCGTGCACGACGCCGTCAAGGCCGACCGGTGGTTCCAGGTCGTCGACAACCGCACCTTCAGGGTCATGCGCCGGTGGGACATGGGCAAGGAGCTCGCCGAGGCGGGCTACCCCGGCATGAGCTCCGCGGTGCGCCCGATGGCGATCTCGCCCGACGAGAAGACGGTGTACCTCCAGGTGTCGTTCTTCCACGGCATCGTGGAGTTCAAGCTGCGCCAGAAGGACAGGACCGGTGGTGGCGACTACGTCACCGGCGGCGTGCCCGAGCCGGCGTCCGGCCGGGTCAAGCGGCTGATCGAGCTGCCGATCAGCCCCGAGGCGGCCGCGCTGACGCGCGAGGAGTACGTCCTCGACTCGGCGCACCACGGCATCGCCGTCAACAAGCGCGGCACCAAGCTCTGCGTGGCGGGCACGATGTCGGACTACGCGGCGGTGGTGAACCCGAGGACCGGACGCCACCGGGTGTTCGACGGCGCCGCGAGGTTCGTCGAGGGCCGCGAGTACGCCAAGCCCTACTGGGCCACGACGAGTGCGGTCGACGGCAACTGCTGGGTCTCGATGGCCGGCAGCGACCTGGTCCTCGTCATCAGCTACCAGAAGCGCGGCCGGGTCATCACCGAGGTGCCCGTCGGCGAGCACCCGCAGCGGGTGCGCGACGGGCTGGTGAGCCGGGCGGTGCTGCGGGCGTGGGCCCGCGGGGCGGCGTCCGGGATGCCGGACCTGTCACCCGTGCCGATCCCCGCGGCCCAGAGGGCCGCGGCGACGGCGTGGATGGCCGCTCAGATCGCCGCCATCAGCTGAGGCCGAGCCTCAGGCGTTGGGGCGCTTGCCGTGGTTCGCGGCCTTCTTCTTGCGTCCGCGGCGCTTGCGTCCGGTCTTACCCATGTGACAGTCCTCCTGGTTCGCTGAACGCGTCAGTCTGTCACGGGGGCGACCCGGGCCATGAATCGAGCCGCGTCCACGACCACCCGGGTCACCTCGCCGGACCCGACGGCCCTGCCGTCCCCGACGTGCCGCGCAGAGACGGTGAACCGGTGCAGGCGGCCGTCGACGTAGGTGGACGACGCGGTCACCTCGACCTGCTGGCCGACCGGGCTGGCGGCCAGGTGCTCGAGCGACACTCGCGTCCCGACGCTGGTGGACCCCTCGGTCAGCTCCGCCTCGATGGCCGCGCAGGTCGCGGCCTCGCACCAGGCGAGCAGCCGCGGCGTCCCCAGCACCGGGAGGCTGCCCGACCCGACGGCGATCGCGGTGTCGTCGTCGGTGACCGTGAAGGTCAGCGTCGCCTCGCTCACGGACGGAGATCCAGGTAGTAGGCGACGAGGTCGACACCGGGGACCGGGGACCAGTCGCGCTCGGGCAGGCGCTCGAAGCCGTGGCGCTCGTAGAGCCGGTGGGCGGGTGACATCGCGTGCAGCGTGGACAGCGCGATGCCGGGGGCGCCCACCTCGCGGAAGCGGTCGATGCAGAGCCGCACGAGTGCAGCGCCGACACCCTGGCCCTGCGCCGCCGGCGAGACCGCCAGCATCCGGAACTCACCCTCGTCGCCACGGCCGATCTCTCGCCACGGCGAGCCGTCGTAGCAGACGGTCACGGTGCCGAGGATCTCGTCGTCGTCGCCCACCGCGACCCAGAGCTCGGCCTCGCGGTCGCGGGTCGCCGCGTCGCGGAGCTTGTCGGTGTAGCCGGACTCGGCGGCCTGCGGGCAGGCTCGCGTAGGCGGCCACGGTGACCTCGCCGATGGCCGCGTGGTCGCGCGGCTCGGCCCGGCGGATCCGCATCAGATGCCGAACGTCGCCCGCGGGTAGGCGGCGTTGACGTCGGTGATCACGTTGACGAGGTACGGCACGTCGGCGGCGAACGCCCGGTCGAGCGCCGGCCCGATCTGCTTCGGGTCGGTGACCGTCTCGCCGGCGCCGCCCAGCGCCTTGACGACCTCGTCGTACGCCGTGCGCGGGGCGAGGTCGGCGATCACGTCGTAGCCGTAGAGCATCTGCATCGGGCCCTTCTCGAGGCCCCACGCGGAGTTGTTGCCCATCACCATCACGACCGGCAGGTTGTGCCGGACCAGGGTGTCGACGTCCATCAGGGAGAAGCCGGCCGCCCCGTCGCCGAGCAGCAGCACGATCTGCGAGCTCGGGCGGGCGATGCGCGCGGCGATCGCGGCACCGAGCCCGGCGCCCAGGCAGCCGTACGGTCCGGGGTCGAGCCAGCAGCCGGGCCGCTTCGGCTCGACGTACTTGCCGGCGAAGCTGACGAAGTCGCCGCCGTCACCGATGACCACGGCGTCCTCCGCGAGACGGGGGACCAGCTCGCCGTAGATCCGCGCCGGGTGCACGGGGTCGGCCTCGGCCGTCAGGAGCTCGGAGTCCTTCTCCGCGGCGAGCTTCACCGTGTCCTGGAGCTCGGTGGTCCACGCCGACCACTGATCCGACCCCTGGGGCCGGGCGACGCGCTCGACCGCGGCGAGGAGCCCGTCGAAGACCTTCGTCAGGTCGCCCGAGACGGACGCGGCGAGGGCGGCGTGGCCGGAGACCTGCGCCGCCGAGTCGGCGATGTGCACGGTCTGCGCGGGGGAGGACCCCTCCTCCTTGCCGCCGAAGATGCCGTACCCGAGGCGGAAGTCGAGCGGGGTGCCGACGACGATGACCAGGTCGGCCTTGTTGAGAGCCAGGCCGCGGGCCTTGGTCATCAGGAACGGGTGGCCCCCGGGGATCACTCCGCGGCCCATGCCGTTGGTGAGCGCCGGCAGGGCGAGCGACTCGACGAGACGCAGGGCCGCGACCTCCGCGCCGTCGGCCCAGACGTCGGTGCCCAGGACGAGGACCGGGCGCGAGGCGGCGGCCAGCAGCGCGGCGATCCGGTCGATCGCGTCGGTGTCGGGCTCGGCCCCGGCCGAGCGGACACCGGTCGGGGCCGGGCCCGAGGCGGAGTTGAAGAACTCGTCCATCGGGACGTCGACGAAGACCGGGCCGCGGTGCGACGAGCCGGCCACCGCGAAAGCGTTGTCCATGCCGCCCAGCACGTCACCGGCGGTCATCAGGGTGGTCGCGAGCTTGGTGACGCTCTCGACGATCGGCGGCTGGTCGAGCTCCTGGAGACTGCCGCTGCCCCAGCGGTTCTGCGGCGCACGGCCACCGACGACCACCATCGGCGATCCGGCGAACTGGGCCTGGGCGATCGCGCTGATCCCGTTGGTGACGCCCGGGCCGGCGGTCAGCACGGCGAGGCCGGGGACCCGGGTCAGCTTGCCGGTGGCCTCGGCGGCGAAGGCGGCCGTCTGCTCGTGGCGGACGTCGAGGAGCTGCATCGGCGGGTCCGCCTTCACGGCGCCGTCGTACATCGGGAAGACGTGGGCGCCGGACAGGGTGAACATCGTCTCCACGCCGTGGGCGCGGGCCGCCGCGACCGCGAGCTCGCCGCTGTGGCCGGTGATGTCGTCAGTCACGTCAGGGGCTCCGTTGCTGCAGGTAGTGGGGGTTGCTGGTGCGCAGAGCATCCACGATGACCAGCAGCAGGTCCGAGCGGACCTCGGGTGGGCGCGGGCCCAGGGCGAGCTGCAGGTGCAGCGCGCGCAGGAACGACTCGGCGTTGCCGCCGGCGAGGTGCGGGTCGCGGTCGTCGTACGTCGACCGCGTGGTCGCGCCCGACAGGATGCGGGCGATCCACGGGTCGACGACCTTCTGCGGCAGCCGGTTGCGCCGCAGCACCTCCATCGTCGCCGCGGCCAGCCGGTCCGGCTCCCCGTTGACGAACATGCGGTCCACCGGCAGCAGGACCCGGTCGGCGATGACGTCGAGGATCACGGTCAGCTCGTTGGCGCCGACGTGCGGCGACTGCGCGAGGGTGCCGAGCGCGTCGGCGCCGTGCGCCACCGCGTGCGCCCAGCCCTTGCCGGGCACGAACCCGCGCAGGTCGCGCTCGCGGAGCAGCCAGGTCGCGACCCGGTCACCCCACTCCAGCACCTTGCCGCCGGCCACCAGGGGCCGCTCGTTGTCGCGGCCGATGCACTCGCCGAGGATCAGCGCGGAGAAGCTGCGACGGAAGACGGAGTCGGTCTCGCGCTCGCCCAGGCCGACGCCCAGTCCCGCGGCCATGCCGTCGCCGAGGCCGGCGAGCAGGTCGTCGTAGACGCCGCGCTCGACCCAGGTGGCGAGGGTCGGGTAGGCGGTGCCGTCACGGGTCTCGGGGTCGGTGTCCCCGAGCATCCGGGTCAGCTCGGCCGTGAGGTCGTCGAGGGGCCGGTCGGAGGGGACCGCCAGACCGGAAGCGTGCACCTGCTTCCAGTAGTGACCCGACACAGCGGCCATCCTGCCAAACCCCGCCGACGCATGGGGCGTCGGGGAACCTCCGTCTCACCGCACCCATACGCTCGGGCGTGTGATGTCGCTGCCGGAGCTCGCCAGGCTGCACACGGACCTCGACGCGGACGACGTCGCCTGGCTGCAGCTCCTCCAGGCGGACTGGCAGATCATCGCCGACCTCAGCTTCGCGGACCTGGTGCTCTGGCTGCCCGACCGCGGCGGCACCGGCTTCTGGGCGGGCGGCCAGATGCGCCCGACCACCGGCCCGACGGCGTACGTCGACGACATCGTCGGCAGCTTCGCCCCGACCGGCCGCCGTCCGTTCGTCGACCAGGCGTACACCGAGGGCCGGCTGGTCCGCGAGGGCGACCCGGAGTGGCGCGACGACGTCCCGGTCCGCAACGAGACGATCCCGGTACGCCGGGCCGGCCGGGTGATCGCCGTCGTGGGCCGTCACACCAACCTGCTCGGCGTCCGGACGCCCAGCCGGCTGGAGCTGTCGTACCTCCAGACCGCGGCCGACCTGACCCAGATGATCGCGGCCGGCCACTTCCCCTCGGTGGGCCAGCGCAGCGACCACGCCGACTCGCCGCGGGTCGGGGACGGCTTCGTGCGCGTCGACGAGGCGGGCGTGGTGGTCTACGCGAGCCCCAACGCGCTGTCGGCGTTCCGTCGCCTGGGCCTGTCCGGCGACCTGACCGGTGTGGTGCTCTCCGACCTGACCCGCGACCTGGTGCCGCCCCGTCAGCGCCCCGACGAGGAGACCCTCAGCGCGGTGCTGGGTGGCCGGGCGCACCGCGACACCGAGCTGGCGACGTCCACCGTGGCGCTGATCGTCCGGTCCATCCCGCTGAGGCCGCACGGCGACCGGATCGGGGCGCTGGTGCTGGTCCGTGACGTGAGCGACCTGCGCCGACGCGACCGCGAGCTGGTCACCAAGGACGCGACCATCCGGGAGATCCACCACCGGGTGAAGAACAACCTGCAGACGGTCGCGGCCCTGCTGCGCCTCCAGGCGCGCCGGATGGACTCCGCGGACGCCAAGTCGGCGCTCGAGGAGGCGGTCCGCCGCGTCGGGTCGATCGCGCTCGTGCACGAGACGCTGAGCCAGGCCGTGGAGGAGAACGTCGACTTCGACGAGATCGCCGACCGGCTGGGTGCGATGGTCACCGATGTCGGCTCGTCATCGGACGGTGTCGGGGTGCGGGTGCGCAGGGAGGGATCGTTCGGGGTGATCTCGTCCGAGTCGGCGACGGCGCTCGCCATGGTGCTGACCGAGCTCGTCCAGAACGCCGTCGAGCACGGCAAGCCGTCCGTGACCGGCATCGTGGTCCGCGCGGAGCGTGACGCCGAACGGCTGCACGTCCAGGTCGAGGACGACGGCGCCGGGCTGCCCGAGGCCTTCGCTCTCGACGAGTCGACGAGCCTGGGTCTCACGATCGTGGGCACGCTGGTGGAGTCCGAGCTGGGCGGACGCCTGCGGCTGGGTCCCGGGGACGACGGCGGGACGAAGGCCGAGTTCGACGTGGAGCTGGTCTAGGAGCCGCCCTACGCCGTCCGCACGCGCGCTCGCGCGTTGCGGCGCTTCAGGGCGCGCCGCTCGTCCTCGCTCAGACCGCCCCAGACCCCGTGGTCCTGACCCGCCTCCAGCGCCCAGGCAAGGCACTGCTCGCGCACCTCGCAGCGACGGCACACCTGCTTGGCCTCCTCGATCTGGAGGATGGCCGGACCGGTGTTGCCGATCGGGAAGAACAGTTCCGGGTCCTCGTCGAGACACGCGGAACGGTGACGCCAATCCATGGCGAAAAACCTTGCCTTTCGGGGTGGTGCGGCGGTGGTGCTGCTGGCCTTGTGGGCGCGATTGAAGGCGCGAAAAAGCGGATCGCCCTCCGCGCTCCCTCTAGGTTGCCGAGAATCGCTCTGCGAAACAAGGGTCGCGGCTGGTTCCGTAGGTCACAGAGTGGAATTGCTCAAGATCTCGCGGCCTACCATCACCCCTGTGGACCGGCCCGCCTACCTCGTCGTCGGCGCGGGGCTGGCCCTCGTGGAGGGGCTGGTGCTGCTCGGCTACGCCGTCCTGGAGATCGCCCACGCCACCAGCGGACGGGTCGGGCTGGCCGTGACCACGTCGATCTTCTTCGCGGTCGTGGGCGGGGCTCTGGTGGTCTGCGCCTACGGGCTCTGGCACGTGAGCTCCTGGGCGCGCAGCCCGGTGGTCGTCGTCCAGCTGATCACGCTGCTGACGTCGTGGAGCTTCGTCGGCGGTGAGACCACGGTCGTGGCCGTCGTCCTCGCGGCTGTCTCGGTCGCGACCCTGTTCTGCCTGCTGCACCCGCGCTCGATCCGCGCGCTCGCCGACTGATACCCCGGCCTACTCCTGCAGCGAGCTCCGCAGCTGCTCCAGCGTCCGGCTCAGCAGCCGGGACACGTGCATCTGGGAGACCCCGATCTCCTCGGCGATCTGCGACTGCGTCATGTTCTTGAAGAACCGCAGCAGCAGGATCCGCTTCTCGCGCGGGTCCAGCTGGTCGAGCAGGGGCTTGAGCGACTCGCGCACCTCGACGTGCTCGAGGTTGGCGTCGTCGACGCCGATCGAGTCGAGCATCGACATGGGTCCCTCGTCCGAGCTGTCGCCGGCGTCCAGGGACAGCGTGGAGTAGGCGTTGCTCGACTCCAGGCCCTCGAGGACCTCCTCGACCGAGCAGCCGATCGCCTCGGCGAGCTCGCGCGGGGTGGGGGAGCGCCCCAGCGACTGGGTCAGCTCGGCGCTCGTGCTGCCGATCTGCATCCGCAGCTCCTGGAGGCGCCGCGGCACCCGGATCGCCCACCCCTTGTCGCGGAAGTAGCGCTTGATCTCGCCCAGGATCGTCGGTGTCGCGTACGTCGAGAACTCGACGCCCCGCTCGGTGTCGAAGCGGTCGATGGCCTTCAGCAGGCCGATCGTGCCGACCTGGACGAGGTCCTCGAAGGGCTCGCCCCGGTTGCGGAACCGTCGTGCACAGTGCTCCACGAGCGGCAGGTGCAGGTGCACCAGACCCTCCCGGGCGTCCGCGTCCCCGGTCTCCAACCGGCCGAAGAGCGCAGCGCTGTCCAAGCGGGTCTGCTCGGTGCGGGTGGGCGGTTCGGCGTCCTCGTCGACTGCCATGGCTCAGTCCGAGGCGTCCTGGAGCTCCGACTTCATCGTCAGAGAGATCTCGAAGCGGCCGTCGCCGACGGCGACCGAGGCGTCGTCGGCGAGGGTGGTGAGGACCTGCCAGGCGAAGCTGTCCGGGTCGGGTGCGGTGGCGGACCCGGAGTCCACGCCGACGACCACGGTCAGGCGACCGGTCTCCATGTGGAAGCGGGTGGTCAGGTCCGACCCGTCACCGGCGCTCGGCAGGACGAGGGCGCAGGCCTCGCCGACCGCCATGCGGAGGTCCTCGATGTCGTCGATGGTGAAGTCGAGTCGCGCGGCCAGGCCGGCGCTGGTGGTCCGCAGCACGGAGACGTACGCGCTGTCGGCCGGGAGGCGGAGCTCGACGTCCGCCCGGCCTGCTCCGGTCATCGGGTCGTCCTTCGCTGAGGTTCGGTGCGCCGAGGGTAACCCGTGAGCGCGGTGGGTTTCGTACCCCGAAGAGGGTGATTCACACCCGCCAGTCGTTGGCCCCGTCCGCGGGCAGCTCGGCCCGCTCGGCGGCTCGGAGCAGACCGATCCGCTCGTACCAGCTCATCCCGTCGGACCACGAGCACCGCAGCGACAGGTGGCCGTCAGGCTCCTCGACGGCGAGCAGCACCACCGCACCACACACGTTCTCGTCCGGCTTGATCTGGTGGGTCAGGCCCATCTCGTCGATGAGCCGGCCGAGCGGGTGGTTGCTGTGCTGCATCCCGAGCCTCCCCATGTCGTCGTCTAGGACGACGGTGCCCGATGAGGAGCCGGGTATGCGTCTGGCGGGACCCAGGCTGGACGTCAGGCGGGGAGGGCTTCCTGGCCGAGGTCGTTGCGGAGGGTCTCCAGGATCCGCTTGAGGAGCCGCGAGGCCTGCATCTGGGTCACGCCGAGCTCGTCGCCGATCTCCTGCTGGGTCTTGTCCTCGACGAACCGCAGCTGCAGGATCCGCCGGTCGCGGGCGCTGAGCTTCCGCAGCGCCGGGCTCAGCACCAGGCGCGCCTCCATGGCACGGGTGTCGGTCTCGTCCTCGTCGGTGAGCCGGTCGATCGCGGCGCGGCCGTCCTCGGTCACCGGCACGTCGAGGGACACGGGGGTGAAGCAGCCCTCGGCCTGGAGCGCCTCCGCCACGTCGGACTCGGGCAGGCCGAGCTCCTCGGCCAGCTTGGCCGCCGACGGCTGCGAGCCGCTCTCCTGCCCGTGGTGGAAGGCGTTGATCACCTTGGACTGGATCTCCTGGACCCGGCGCGGGGGACGGATCGTCCAGCCGTGGTCGCGGAAGTGGCGCTTGAGCTCGCCGGAGATGGTCGGCACGGCGTAGGTCAGGAAGTCGCGGTCCTGGGAGACGTCGAACTTCTGGGCTGCGCGCACCAGCGCCATGCAGGCGACCTGCTCGAGGTCCTCGACCGGGATCGAGCGGTTCCGGTAGCGGTGGGCGATCGCGTGGGCGACGCCGATGTTGAGGACGATGACCTGCTCCAGCAGGTCGTCGCGCTTGGCGGGCTTGGCCTGGGCGGCCTCCTTGAGGAGACGCGCGGTCTGCTGTCGACGCTCGGCACGCGACGCCGACCTGTCCAGCACTGAGATGCTCATGCCTAGACCACTCCCCCCGTGGGAGGGCCCAAAACCAGAATCGGCGGATTCGCACCCCTAAGGGTGGGAAAAAAGCTGGTTTCTGGTCAGGTTGTCAGACAGACCGGCGCGTCCGAGGCGCCTTCGGCGCGGAGATTCGCCCGAAGACTGCCTTCGTGCCTCAGGCCTTCTTCGTCTCCCAGAAGATCTCCGCGATCTCGTCGATCTTCGCGAGCAGCTCGTCGGCCTTGCCGGCGTCCAGCTCGCCCTTGGTGCCGGAGGCGCCGGCCAGCTTGGTGGCCTCGTTCACGAGGGTGTGCAGCTGCGGGTACTTCTCGAAGTGCGGGGGCTTGAAGTAGTCGGTCCAGAGCACCCACAGGTGGTGCTTGACCAGCTCGGAGCGCTGCTCCTTGATGAGGATCGCGCGGGTCCGGAAGTCCGCGTCGTCGTTGTCGGCGACCTTGGCGATGATCGCCTTGATCGACTCGGCCTCGATGCGCGCCTGGGCCGGGTCGTAGACACCGCAGGGCAGGTCGCAGTGGGCGGAGACCTCGAGCGTGGGGGCGAACAGTCGAGCGAGCATGCGTTGTCTCCTTCGAGTGGGGATCGGTCGTTCCTGGGGCCATTGGGACACTACTCCGCGTGGCTCCCGCTCCGACGTCGGTACCCGGTCGTGGACGAGGCACGCGCCGGTGGGGCTTCGCCGTGGTCTCCGGCGACTCCATGCGACCGGGCCTGGGACCGGGCGACCGGCTCCTGGTCGACTACCGCCGCGACGTCCGGGCGGGTGACGTCGTCGTCGCCCGGTTCGCCGACGGCACGGTCGCGGTGAAGCGGGCCGCGGAGCGCCGTACGACGCGCACCGGTGACCCGGGATGGTGGCTGCTCAGCGACGCGCCGGACGTCGGCGTCGACTCGCGCCACCGCGGGGTCGTCCCCGAGGACGACGTCCTGGCCGTGGTCCGGTTCCGGGTCTGGCGCGGACGCGTGCCAGACTCGACGGGTGTCTGAGGGAGAGAACAACGGGGGTCACCCCCTGGCCGGAGACCCCGTCTTCGACCTGCACGTCGGCGGCAAGATGGAGGTCCGCTCCACGGTCGCGCTCGACGGGCGGGACGCCCTCTCGATGGCGTACACCCCGGGCGTAGCCCGCGTCTGCGAGGCGATCGCCGCGGACCCGAGCATGACCCGGCACTACACCTGGGTGCCCAACACCGTGGCGGTCGTGACGGACGGCACGGCGGTGCTCGGCCTGGGCGACATCGGCCCGGCCGCCGCGATGCCGGTGATGGAGGGCAAGGCCGTGCTGTTCAAGCAGTTCGGCGGCGTCGACGGCATCCCGATCTGCCTGGCCACCACCGACACCGAGGAGATCATCGAGACCGTCGCCCGGCTGGCGCCCAGCTTCGGCGGCATCAACCTCGAGGACATCTCGGCGCCCCGCTGCTTCGAGATCGAGGACCGCCTCAAGGCGATGCTCGACATCCCGGTCTTCCACGACGACCAGCACGGCACCGCGGTCGTCGCGCTGGCCGCGCTCACCAACGCGCTCCGGCTGACCGGCCGCAACCCCGAGTCGACGCGCGTGGTCATCTCGGGCGCCGGCGCGGCCGGCGTCGCCGTGGCCAAGATCCTCCTCAACTTCGGCATCAAGGACCTCGCGGTCACCGACCGCAAGGGCGTCCTGCACTCGGGTCGCAGCGACCTGACCCCGGTCAAGCGCGCGCTCGCCGAGATGACCGCCGACACCACGGGACGCACCGGCTCGCTCGGCGACGTCCTCGCGGGCGCCGACGTCTACATCGGCCTCTCGGGCGGAACCGTCCCGGAGGAGGAGGTCGCCCGGATGTCGCCGGAGGCGATCATCTTCGGCCTGGCGAACCCGACGCCCGAGGTGCACCCGGACGTCGCGCACAAGTACGCGCGCGTCGTGGCGACGGGCCGCTCGGACTTCCCGAACCAGATCAACAACGTGCTGGCGTTCCCGGGCATCTTCCGCGGCGCCTTCGACGTGCACGCGAGGGCGATCACCGAGGGCATGAAGCTCGCCGCCGCCCAGGCCCTGGCCGCGCTGGTCGGTGACGACCTGGCCGAGGACATGATCATCCCGTCGCCGTTCGACCCACGTGTCGGACCGGCCGTGGCGGCTGCCGTGGCCGAGGCCGCTCGCGCCGAGGGTGTCGCCCGGCTCTAGGTTTGTCGGCATGTTCGCCGTCTACGCCGAGTCCTTCAGCACGGAAGACCCCCTGTCCGGCCTGGTGGTCGGCGAGCGCCCCGATCCCGAGGTGCCCGACGGCTGGACCACGATCGAGGTCAAGGCAGCGTCGCTGAACCACCACGACCTGTTCTCGCTCCGCGGCGTCGGGCTCAAGGACGAGCAGCTGCCGATGATCCTCGGCACGGACGCCGCCGGGCTCGACGAGGACGGCAACGAGGTCGTCGTGCACGGGGTGATCAGCGACCCGTCGTGGACGGGGGACGAGACGTTCGACCCGCGGCGGTCGCTGCTCTCCGAGCGCTTCCAGGGCGCGATGGCCGAGCGGGTCGCCGTCCCGCGGCGCAACGTCGTCCCGAAGCCGGCGTCCCTGTCGTTCGCCGAGGCCGCGTGCCTGCCGACGGCCTGGCTGACGGCGTACCGGATGCTCTTCACCCGAGGTGGGCTCAGGCCGGGGGAGACGGTGCTCGTGCAGGGCGCCGGTGGAGGTGTCGCCACCGCGGCGATCGTGCTGGCCCGCGCAGCGGGTCTGCGGGTGCTCGTGACGAGCCGCGACGAGGGCAAGCGGGCGAAGGCGCTGGAGATCGGCGCCCACGCGGCGTTCGAGTCGGGCGCCCGGCTGCCCGAGAAGGCGGACGCCGTCATCGAGACCGTGGGCAGGGCGACCTGGTCCCACTCCGTCCGCTCGCTCCGGCCGGGCGGCCGGATCATCACGTCCGGCACGACCTCGGGGCCGAACCTGGACGACGCCGAGCTCACCCGGATCTTCTTCCTCCAGCTGTCGGTGATCGGCTCGACGATGGGCACCCGCGACGAGCTCGCGGCCCTGGTGACGATGCTCGACTCGACCGGTGTCCGTCCGCTCATCGACCGCGAGCTGCCGATGGACCAGGCGCGGGACGGCTTCGCGGTGATGGACGAGGGCGACGTGTTCGGCAAGATCGTGTTCACCCGCTGATGGCCACCCACCTCGTCACGGGAGCCGGTTCCGGCATCGGCCGGCTGGTCGCCGAGCGGCTGCTCGAGCGCGGCGACGACCTCTGGCTGCTGGCCCGCTCACCGGAGCGTGCCCACGACCTCCGCGCCGACTTCGCCGGCGCCACGGTGCTCGTGGCCGACCTGGCGTGGCCGGAGTCCGTGGAGTCGATGGAGCTGCCCGGGTCGCTGGACTCGGTGGTGCACGCCGCGGGCATCGTCCGAGCTCGGCCCGGTGGCCGAGCTCTCGGTCGACGACTGGGCCTCGCAGCTGCGGGTCAACCTCGTGGCGCCGGCGGCCCTCACGCGCGTCGCCCTGCCCGCGCTCCGCGCCGCCCGGGGGACGGTCGTGTTCGTCAACTCCGGCGCCGGTCTGCAGGCCCACCCCACCTGGTCGGCGTACGCCGCCTCGAAGCACGGCCTGCGGGCGCTCGCCGACTCGCTCCGCGCCGAGGAGCACGAGCACGGGGTCCGCGTCACGTCCGTCTACCCGGGCCGGACCTCCACGCCGATGCAGGCGGAGGTGCACCGCCAGGAGGGCAAGGAGTACGACGCCGCGGACTGGATCGACCCGGAGACGGTCGCGGACGCGATCCTGCGGGTCCTCGACCTGGGCGACGACGCGACGATCAGCGACCTGACGCTGCGTCCGTCTCCTGGGAGGCCGCGCTAGGCCGGGCCGGCTCGAGGACGAAGGCGCGGACCCGGCGGTCGGTGATCCGCTGCTGGTACTTCGCGTAGCCGCCGTAGTACTCGCGCGAGGCGGCGAAGATGGCCGCCATCTCGTCGTCGGACGCGGCACGGGCCACCACGTCGAGGCCGCGGCCCTTGAACTGGGCGTGCGCGAACGGGTCGGCCTCGAGGTTGAGCGCCCACGCCGGCGTGGAGGCCTGTCCGAAGTTGGTGCCCAGCAGCGCCAGCGTCTCGCCGTGGGGGATCGCGATCAGGTGGGAGGTCCTGCGCTGACCCGACTTGCGACCGGTCGTCGTGACGTCCAGCACCGGCAGGCCGGCGAGGAGCTCGGCGATGGTCGTGCGCCCTCCGGTCACCCGGGCCATGCCGCTGTCCAGGTGCCTCAGCGCCTTGGAGAAGAACCAGGCGCCCGGCCTGGTGCCGGCGAGCGCCTGCATGCTGCGCTGGAACGGGTTCGGCTTGCGGAACGAGTAGCCGAGGTCGGCGGCGATGCCCATGTGCCGGATCCTAGGGCCGCGACTCCCAGTTGAGCGCCCCGATCAGCACCATCCGCAGCTGGGTGCGGGCGGTCTCGGTGATCTCCTTCTCGGCGTCCGGGCGGGCGCCCGACGAGAGCAGCTGCTCCGCGGTCGAGACCATCGCGGTCACGATCAGGTTCGAGAGCACCCGGAGGTCCTCGGCCGTCCAGCGCTCGGTGCCCGGCAGCCGGGCGAGGTCGGTGGCCAGCTCCCGCTCGCACAGCTCGATCTCGTGGCGGATCGCCTCGCGGACAGCCGGGGGACCGGCGGCGCGCTCGCGCGCGATGAAGAGGAAGTGCGACCGCTGCGCGCGCACGTGACGCAGCAGGGTCTCGACGGACTGGTCGACGATGCCGCTGAAGGTCACCGTCGCGTCCGGGCGCCGTACGTCGCGGAGCATGGCCCGCAGCGAGACGAACGACTCGTCGACGAGGGCGAGTCCGAGGGACTCGATCGAGTCGAAGTGCCGGTAGAACGCGGTCGGCACGATGCCGACCTCCTTGGCCACCTGGCGCAGCGACAGGGCGACCAGGCTGCTGTCCTCGCACAGGGAGAGGGCGGCGTCCAGGATCGCCCGCCGGGTGCGCTCCTTGCGCTCCACACGACTCTCGGCCACGCCCGAATCCTACTCGGTGCACGCGTGTCCACCATCACCTCGGAAGTGCTTGACCGTGACATCGGTGGACCGTCATCGTTTGAGTGTACGAACGTACACCGAAACTTCTCACCGGAAGGAGGCACACCCGATGGGTCTCACCACCACGATCCTCCGCTCGAAGGCGGTCGCCGCGCTCACGTTCCCCCAAGGCGTCGACCGGTACCTCGAGCAGGTCAACCCGATGTGGGCCGCCCACGAGGTCCGGGCCCGCATCGTCGACGTCCACCGCGAGGTCGACGTCCCCGGCCACCCGCCGGTCGCCACGATCACGCTGCAGCCCACGTCCACGTGGCAGGGCCACCGCGCCGGCCAGCACGTCCAGCTCGGCGTCGAGGTCGACGGCTCGCGCCGCACGACGCGGGTCTTCACGATCTCCAGCCCCGACTCCCGCCACGGCGACCGGTTCACGGTCACGATGCGCGCCAACCCCGACGGCGTCGTCTCGCGGTACCTCGTCGAGCGCGCCGCGCCCGGCACGATGGTCCACCTCTCGCAGGCCCAGGGCGAGTTCGTCCTGCCCGACCAGGTGCCCGAGCACGTCGTCCTCATCTCGGGCGGCTCCGGCATCACCCCGGTGATGTCGATGCTCCGCTCGCTCCAGCGCCGCACGCACCGCGGCCGGGTCACGTTCATCCACTACGCGCAGAGCCCCGAGCACCAGATCTTCGCCGAGGAGATCGACACCGTCCGGCGATCCGGCCACGGCATCGACGTGCACCTGCTGCACCCCGAGCTCGGCGACCCGAACCTCTCGCCGGCGTACCTCGAGCGCCTGCTCCCGGGCTACCGCGACCTGCCGACGTGGGCCTGCGGACCGGCACCGCTCATCCAGGCCGTGCAGGCGGCGTACGACGGGTCGGAGGCGTTGCAGGTCGAGTACTTCCAGCCGCCGCGCACCTCGGGCACGTCCGCCGAGGGCGACGT
This sequence comes from uncultured Actinomycetota bacterium, assembly GCA_963815335.1. GTDB lineage: Bacteria > Actinomycetota > Actinomycetes > Propionibacteriales > Nocardioidaceae > Nocardioides. Next base: position 39,041 of record CAWFGL010000011.1, on the reverse strand, counting down.
CGCCTTCGCGAGGTCCGGCCGGGAGGCGCCCAACAGCGGCGCGACGCTCCTGGAGCAGGCCGAGGCGCTCGGGCTCCAGCCCGAGTTCGGCTGCCGGATGGGCATCTGCTTCTCGTGCACCGCCGTGAAGAAGGACGGCGTCGTCAAGAACGTCCTCACCGGCGAGGAGTCCTCCTCGACCGAAGAAGAGATCCGTGTCTGCGTCAGCGCCCCCGTGGGCGACTGCGTCGTCGACCTCTAAGGAGCCACTGATGACCACCAAGACCGCCACCAAGATGAAGACCAACAAGACCGGCCTGACCGACGAGCAGCTCGAGCAGTTCGGGGAGGAGATGGACGCGATCCGTCAGCGCGTCCTCGCCGACCTCGGCGAGGAGGACGCGGCGTACATCCGCAACGTCGTCAAGCGCCGCCAGCAGTTCGAGATCGCCGGCCGCGCGATGTTCTACCTCCCGCCGCTCTGGCCGCTCGCCGTCGCGTCGCTCTCCGTGTCCAAGATCCTCGACAACATGGAGATCGGCCACAACGTCATGCACGGCCAGTACGACTGGATGGGCGACCCCGGCCTGAACTCGCGGATGTACGACTGGGACACCGTGTGCCCGGGCGAGCAGTGGAAGTACAGCCACAACTACATCCACCACACGTACACGAACATCCTCGGCAAGGACCGTGACATCGGCTACGGGATCCTCCGCATGGACGAGGACCAGAAGTGGCGCCCCCAGCACCTCCTCAACCCGGTGAACGCGGTGCTGCTGATGCTGCTGTTCGAGTGGGGCGTGGCCCTGCACGACCTCGAGGTCGAGAACCTGGTCGCCGGCAAGCGGAAGCTGTCGGACAACAAGCCGCTCTACCCGGGCCTGATCCGCAAGATCCGGAACCAGACCATCAAGGACTACGTGCTGTTCCCGGCCCTGACGGGCCCGCTGTTCCCGCTGACGCTGGCGGGGAACGCGACGGCGAACCTGGTCCGCAACATCTGGGCGTTCAACATCATCTTCTGCGGCCACTTCCCGGCCGGTGTCGCGACCTTCTCCGAGGAGGAGTGCGAGGACGAGACGCGCGGGCACTGGTACTACCGCCAGCTCCTGGGCTCGGCCAACATCACCGGCGGCAAGCTGTTCCACACGATGTCGGGCAACCTCTCGCACCAGATCGAGCACCACCTGTTCCCCGACCTGCCGGCCCGGCGCTACCCGGAGCTGTCCGTCGAGGTGCAGGAGATCTGCGAGCGCTACGGCCTGCAGTACAACACCGGCCGTCTCTCCAAGCAGCTGTTCAGCGTCGCCGCGAAGATCTGCCGGATGGCCCTGCCCGACGGCAGGTCCCACACCACCGCCCGGCCGGCTGTGACCGACGACGCGTTGGCCGCCTGAGCTCCAGCGGTCAGACTGAGGGCATGAGCGAGCTCTCGAACCAGCCTTCCCGCGACCAGGTCGAGCGGCTCAGCGACGCCGAGATCGGCAAGGACACCATCCAGGCCACCGTCGAGGCGGCGGCCGGCACCGTCGGCCAGGTCGCCACGATCATCACCTCCGCGGTGCGTGACGTGGCGACGGCCATCGGCGGCTTCGCGACCGAGGTCTTCGAGATCCGGGACGCGGCCAGGAAGGCCCACGAGGACTGACGCGGGTCAGTCGGTGGGTGTGTCCTGGAAGGCACGCACCTCGATGCGGCCGCCGAGCGACTTCGAGGCCTTGGCGGCCCACTCGACGGCGGTGGCCTCGTCGGCGACGTCGATGATCCAGAAGCCCCCGACGTACTCGGGAGCCTCGACGAACGGCGCGTTGACGGTGCTCAGCGAGTCGCCGGTGTTGTCGACGGTGATCGCGCTCGACGGCGGGTGCAGCCCGCCGGCGAAGACGAAGGCGCCGGACGAGACCAGCTCCTCGATGATCGCGCCGGTGGCGGCCATGGCCGCCTCGAGCTCGGCCGGGTCCATGGTCTCCATGGTCGGCTCCTCGTCGGAGTCGTGCGGGACGGTCAGCAGGTACTGGGTCATGGTGGTCCGACCCTGCCACGTCGCCGGACTCATCGGTCGAGGAGCCGGACCAGCTTCTGCGGCGCGCACACGCGGTAGGACTCGGTGACGAGCTCGGCGATCTCCTCCCAGTCCGCGTCCGCGGGATCGTCGGGCAGCTCCATGCCGACGATCGTCGGCGACCACGGCGGCTTGTAGAACGGCCGGCCGGCGTTGACGAGGGCCAGCAGCTCGTCACCGCTGGAGTGGAAGGTCAGGATCGGCGTCGGGTCCGGGATGCCCGTGATGTCCCGGAACGACGACTCGTAGCCGGCCTGCGCGACCATCACGTGCGCGAACGTCTTCGTGCGGATCCGCCAGGCGGCGCCGGTCCAGGCGTCGTGCTCGTAGGCCTCCGGCAGTGGAAGGGCTATCTCGGCAAGACGACGCACGAGGTCCGGTTCCGGTTCGATGCGTCGCGGCACGCGGCGAGTCTCGCAGCGAGCACCGACACGCCGCGTGCGCCGCCTACCCGAACGACATCCGGAACGCCGCCTGCCGGAACGACGCCAGCTGGCGGGCGCCGGCGAGGAACCCGACCGGCCCGTCCGGGTTGATGTCCCAGCGGGCCCGCGCCGGGAGCGCCTTGGACGAGCCCTGGAGGGTCGCCGTGCGCTCCTGGCCGTCGGTGTCCTCGATGCCGGGCTGCCAGGTGCCGCCCTTGAACGGCAGCCGGACGGCGGCGCGGGAGACGTCCTTGAACGTCGCGGACGCGATGGGGGTGCGGCCCTCGGTGACGGTCCAGTCGGTCGACGAGAACGGTCCCTGGTGCTCGCTCACGAGCGTGAAGTCGGCCAGGTCCTTGGGGATGGCCCACAGCTCGCGCCCGCCGGCGACCGACGCGGGGGAGTCGACCCAGATGTCGGTGATCGAGACCCGGCGACCGTCCTTGTCCGTGGAGATCGGGCGCGCGACCAGGAACTCGCTGTACGTGAGCGGGCTGCCCTCCTCGTACGACACGAAGGCGGCGCCGTAGATGCCGGCCGGTCGCAGGTCGTCGACCGGCCGGCCCACCTTGAACAGGGTCAGCCACAGCGACCCCACCATGTGCCACGGCGCGGCCGGGTAGCTGACGCCGGCCCTCGGGGACTCCACCCACTGCACGGTCATGGCGCCAGCCTAGTAACGGCCCTGCTCAGTCCTCGGGGTCGTCCAGCCGGGCCAGCCAGGTGGCCAGCCGCTCGATCGCGGTCTCGAACTCGGGGTGCATGTCGGTGAACTCGCTGAGCCGGTCGGCGAGCCAGGCCAGGGTGACCTCCTCCTCGCCCCGGCGGGCCAGGAGCTCCTCGATGCCTCGGTCGGTGAAGTACACGTCGGCGGTCTAGGCGAAGGCGCGGTCGAGCAGGTCCTTCTGCTCCTCGAGGTGCCGCTTGACCGTGCCGACCGACGGCGACGAGGACGCCGTGCGGGTGACCGGCTCGACCGTGGCGTCGAGCTCGGGCACCACGTTGAGCGCGTAGTTGCGGCCACGGACCCTGGTTGGCGGGCTCGTCCTGCACCCAGCGCACCGTGGTGAGCTTGGGGAAGCGGGCGATCTCGGCCTTGATGTCGTCGATCGGGCGCGGGTAGAGCTGCTCGACCCGGGCGATCGCGAAGCGCTCCTTGTCCTCGCGCTTCTCGCGCTCGACCATCAGGTCCCAGGTCACCCGCCCCGAGCACAGCAGCAGGGTGTCGACGGTCTCGGGATCGGCGTCGGCGTCGCCGATGAACGGCCGGAACGTGCCCGGTGGTGAAGTCGTCGGGCTGCGAGGCCGCCTCCTTGCGCTTCAGCATCGACTTCGGCGTGAAGACGATCAGCGGCCGGTGCTCCTCGCCGAGCGAGTGCCGGCGCAGCAGGTGGAAGTACGACGCCGGCGTCGACGGCTGGGCGACCACGAACGCGTCGTCGGCGCAGAGCGTCATGAACCGCTCGATCCGGGCCGAGGAGTGGTCCGGGCCCTGGCCCTCGTAGCCGTGCGGCAGCAGCAGCACGACGCCCGGACTCCTGGCGCCACTTGGTCTTGCCGGAGGTGATGAACTCGTCGATCACCGTCTGGGCGCCGTTGACGAAGTCGCCGAACTGGGCCTCCCAGAGGACCAGCGCCTCGGGCCGCGCCACGGAGTAGCCGTACTCGAACCCGAGCGCGGCGTACTCCGAGAGCAGCGAGTCGTAGACGTGGAAGCTTGGCCTGGTCCTCGGTGAGGTTGGCCAGCGGCGTCCACTCGTCGGCGTTGACCCGGTCGATGATCGTCGCGAACCGCGACGCGAACGTGCCGCGTCGCGAGTCCTGGCCGGCCAGCCGGACCGGCCGCCCGTCCATCAGCAGGGCGCCGAACGCGAGGATCTCGCCGGTGCCCCAGTCGATCGGGCCGTCGGCGATCGCCTGGCGCCCGGCGCTGCAGCTGCGGCATCACCTTGGGGTGCACGGTGAAGCCGTCCGGCGGGGTGACGTAGGCGTCCGCGATCCGCTTGAGCACCTCCGGCACCACCGCGGTCGCGGTCTCGCCGGCGGGCTTGTCCGGGTAGTCGGGCACGGTCGTCCACTCCGACGGCTGGCGTGGTCGCCTCGCGCACCTCGGTGAAGACCCGCTCCAGCTGCTGCTGGTAGTCGCGGAGGACCTGCTCGGCCTCCTCGAGCGTGATGTCGCCACGACCGATCAGCGACTCGGTGTAGAGCTTGCGCACCGAGCGCTTCTGCTCGATCAGGTCGTACATCAGCGGCTGGGTGTACGACGGGTCGTCGCCCTCGTTGTGGCCGCGCCGGCGGTAGCAGACGAGGTCGATGACGACGTCCTTGTTGAACGCCTGGCGGTACTCGAAGGCGAGCCGGGCGACCCGGATGCACGCCTCGGGGTCGTCGCCGTTGACGTGGAAGATCGGCGCCTGGACCATCCGGGCCACGTCGGTGCAGTAGAGCGAGGACCGGGACGAGCCGGGCGAGGTCGTGAAGCCGACCTGGTTGTTGACGACCACGTGGATGGTGCCGCCGGTGCGGTAGCCGCGCAGCTGCGACAGGTTGAGCGTCTCGGCCACGACGCCCTGGCCGGCGAACGCCGCGTCGCCGTGCACCAGCAGCGGCAGCACCGGGTACGCCGCGCCGCGGTCGAGCACGTCCTGCTTGGCGCGGGCGATGCCCTCGAGGACCGGGTCGACCGCCTCGAGGTGCGAGGGGTTCGCGGCCACGGAGACCTTGATGGTGTCGCCGGAGCCGGCGACGAACTCGCCCTCGGCGCCGAGGTGGTACTTCACGTCGCCGGAGCCCTGGATGGTCCGCGGGTCGATGTTGCCCTCGAACTCCCGGAAGATCTGGGAGTACTTCTTGCCGACGATGTTGGCCAGCACGTTGAGCCGGCCGCGGTGCGCCATGCCCATCGCGACCTCGTCGAGGCCGGCCTCGGCGGCCGCCTCGCAGATCTCGTCGAGCACCGGGATGGTCGTCTCGCCGCCCTCGAGGCTGAACCGCTTCTGGCCGACGAACTTGGTCTGCAGGAACGTCTCGAACGCCTCGGCCTGGTTGAGCTTGAGCAGGATCCGCAGCTGCTCCTCGCGGGGCGGCTTGCTGTGCGGCTGCTCGACCCGCTCCTGGATCCACTGGCGCTGCTCGGGATCCATGATGTGCATGTACTCGATGCCGGTGGTGCGGCAGTAGGAGTCGCGCAGGATGCCGAGGATGTGGCGCAGCTTCATGAAGCGCCGGCCCTCGCCGCCGAACGAGCCGGTGGCGAACTCGCGGTCGAGGTCCCACAGGGTCAGGCCGTGCGACTCCACCTCGAGGTCGGGGTGGCTGCGCTGGCGGTACTCCAGCGGGTCGGTGTCGGCCATCATGTGGCCGCGCACCCGGTAGGCGTGGATCAGCTCGAGGATCCGGGCCTGCTTGCTGATCTCGTCGTCGTGCGAGGTCGCGATGTCGTTGGCCCAGCGGATCGGCTCGTAGGGGATCCGCAGCGAGCGGAAGATCTCGTCGTAGAAGCCCTCCTGGCCGAGCAGCAGCTGGTGCATCCGCTTGAGGAACTCGCCGGACTGCGCGCCCTGGATGACCCGGTGGTCGTACGTCGAGGTCAGCGTCATGACCTTGCTGATCGCGTTGCGGGCGATCGCGTCCTCCGAGGCGCCCTGCCACTCGGGCGGGTACTCCATCGCGCCGACGCCGATGATCGCGCCCTGGCCCTTCATCAGCCGCGGCACGGAGTGCTGGGTGCCGATGCCGCCGGGGTTGGTCAGGCTGATCGTGGTGCCCTGGAAGTCGGACGACCTCGAGCTTGCCGTCGCGCGCCTTGCGGACGATGTCCTCGTAGGCGGTCCAGAAGGCCGCGAAGTCCATCGCCTCGGCGGCCTTGATCGACGGCACGAGCAGCTGCCGGGTGCCGTCGGACTTCTGGACGTCGATGGCCAGGCCGAGGTTGATGTGGGCCGGGCGTGATCAGGTTGGGCTTGCCGTCGACCGACGTCGAAGCCGACGTTCATCTCCGGCATCGAGCGCAGCGCCCGGACCAGGGCGAAGCCGATCAGGTGCGTGAACGAGACCTTGCCGCCGCGGGCGCGGGCGAGGTGGTTGTTGATGACCGTGCGGTTGTCCCAGAGCAGCTTGACCGGCACCGAGCGGACCGACGTGGCCGTGGGCACCGTCAGCGAGGCGTCCATGTTGCTGACCGTCCGGGCCGGGGCGCCGCGCAGCACGGTGAACTGCGGCTCGTCGCTCGCGGCCGGGCGCTCGGCGCGGCGGCGCGTCCTTCGGCACCGGCTCGCTGGTGCCCTTGGCGGGCTCGGCGGCCTTCGCCTCGGGACGCGGCTTGGCCACGGGGGCCGGGCGTCGGCGTCGGGTCCTTGGCTCGGCTGCTGGCTCGTCGGCCTTGGTCTCGGCCTTGGCTTCGGTCTTGGGCTCGGTCTTGGGCTCGGCTTCGGCTCGGTCTTCGCCTCGGTCTGGCGGCCTTGGCCTCGTCGGTGGACCCGTGCCGGACCCGTTGCGTCGACCCGTTGCCGGAGAAGTACGCCGCCCACGTAGGGTCGACGGAGCTCGGATCCTGCTGGTAGCGGTCGTGCATCTCCTCGACCAGCCACTCGTTGGCGCCGAACTCCTCGGGGATCGCGGGGGACGTGCCCGAGGTGCTGGTGGATGGGTTGCCTGACTGCGGCACGGCTGGTTTCGCCTCTTCCCGTTGGAGGTGCTGACAGATTTCGACCGAGTGCGGCGCGGACGGCGCCACGGACATCCAGGCTAGTCCTCTTATCCACACAATTGCAGCGGGTGGGTTACCCGCGAAACGAAGGGTCGTCAGGCAGGCTTGTCAGCAACACGATGGCTGGACTCGACCATGAGAGGAACCACGACCAGGCGCGGAGCAGGCTGCTCCGGACCGCTGGCCGTCCTGGGCGCCGTCGCCGTGACGTCGGTCGCCTTCGTCGGCGGCTGCAGCGACGACGACGACGCAGGCACCGTCCACGGGCAAGGAACCGAGCGACCTCGGCGACCAGCGCCGACGCCCGCCGAGCGGCCCGATCACGACCAAGGCGACGGTCGGCAAGGTGATCGGCAAGCTCGGCGCGCAGCAGAAGGCGCAGCTGAAGGAGGACGTGTCGGCGGTGGTCGACGAGTTCTTCGACGAACGCCTACCTCGGCGAGTTCCCGCGCGACGTCGTTCGACGCGGCGTACGCGTCCTTCACCGGAGGTGCCCGCGCAGGACGCCGAGCGCGACGCCGACCTGCTGAGCAACGCCGAGATCGCCGACCAGATCGAGCAGGCGACGGGCACCAAGCGCAGGGTCGCCCTCGACGTGCTCGCGGTGAAGGGCAAGGCGCAGGGCGTCACGGCCCGGTTCACCCTGGACTTCGACACCGCCGGCGAGCTGGAGCGCAGCGAGCGGGTCAAGGGCTACCTGCTGCTGAGCAACGAGGACGACGACTGGCAGGTCTTCGGCTACGACGTCATCCGGAGCGTGATCTCGTGAGGCGACCCGTCACCGCACCCGGACCCGCCGCCGCTGGCTGACCCCGATGCTCCTCGGCCTCGTCCTCGCGGTCGCGACGCGTGACCGTCCCCGACTCGACGGTGAAGCCGGCCGACATGATGCTCGTCGAGGTCGAGCGGGCGACCACGCGTCGACCTCAACCCCGACGTCGCTGTGGATCCTGGCCGTCGGCTCCGACGCCCGTCCCGGCGAGGAGATGACCCGGACCCGCGGCGACGCCCTGCAGCTGGTCGGGCATCAACACCAAGACCGGTGCGGCGACGGCGATCGGCATCCCCCGCGACTCCTACGTCGCCATCCCCGGCCACGGCAGCGACCGGGTCAACGCCGCCCTCTACTACGGCGGCCCGCAGCTGCTCGGCGAGACCGTCGGCAACCTGATCGGGATCCAGCCCGAGTACGTCTTCGTGACCGGCTTCAAGACGTTCCAGAAGATGATCAACAGCATCGGCGGCGTCTACGTCCACAACCCCGTCGCGTTCAGCGACCCCTACCTCAAGGCAGCAGGGCTTCGAGAGCGGGCCGGATCCGGCTCGGCGGCTACACCGCCCTGGCCTACGCGCGGGTCCGCAAGGGCCTCGATCGGCGGCGACTTCGACCGCTCCGCCAACCAGCAGCGGATCCTGCGCGGCATCCACGCCAAGATCCGCGAGAAGGCCGGCAGCCGCGGCTTCCTCGAGCGCGGACGTGCTGAGCGCGATGGCCAACATGGAGACCGACGTGTCGCCGGCCGTGCTCTACCGGATCGCGCACGCGGTCACCTCGCTGCAGCCGCGGAAGTTCACGCACCTGCGTCGTCCAGGGCGCGATCGGCAACGTCGGCGGGGCCAGCGTCGTGCTGCCCTACACTCGACCAGGCGCGCCGCTACGGCGACGAGGCCCGCGACGACGCCACCATCGAGAACTGCTGAGAGGGCGGCTACCTGCAGTGATGGCGATGGCGCACGCGGGGTTCGTGTTCCTCTCGATGCCCAAGGCCGGCTCGACCGCGATGCAGCAGCACTTCAGCCGGCATGCGCAGATCCTGTTCCGGCAGCCGCCGGGCATGAAGCACATGTCGGCGGCGACGTTCGAGAACGTCATGGCGCCCTGGCTCGACCGCTACGGCCACCCGCGCGACAGCTACGAGACCGTGTGCCTGGCGCGGCACCCGGTCGACCGGGCGCTGTCGTGGTGGCGCTACCGCTCCCGCCCGGAGGCGTCCGCGGAGAAGTCGACCGGCGACACGACGTTCGCGGAGTTCGCCGAGCAGCTGGTCTCGGGCGAGGTGCCGCTCGGCACGGCCTGGAACTTCGTCACCACCATGGAGGGCGAGGTCCTCGTCGACCGCATCTACCGCTACGAGAACCTCGCCGACGCGGCCGGCTGGATGGCCGGCCGGCTCGGCATCGCGCCGCCCGCGCTCGACCGCGCCAACGTCTCGCCGGCCCGCGACGTGGACGTCGACCCCGGTGTGCGGGCGCTGCTCGAGCAGCACTACGCCGACGACGTCCGTCTGTGCGAGTCGGCCCACTAGCTGCGACGGGCCGAGGGCGCGGGCCGCGCGGTTTCGGCAAGCGGCGCGCGGATCCATAGCCTGTGCGGGTGCAGCGCGGCTTCCGGCAGGACATCCAGGGACTCCGTGCCCTCGCTGTCCTCCTCGTCGCCGTCGACCACGCGAACATCGGCCCCTTCCACGGCGGGTTCGTCGGGGTCGACGTCTTCTTCGTCATCTCCGGCTACCTGATCACCTCGCTGCTCGTGCGCGAGGCGGAGAAGGACGGCCGCGTCTCGCTGGTGGGCTTCTACGCGCGGCGGGCCCGTCGGATCCTCCCGGCCGCGACGCTCGTGCTCCTCGCCACCGTCCTGGGGTCGGTGCTGCTGCTCGGCGCGGTCGAGTCGACCCGGGCGATCGAGGACGCCGTCTGGGCGACGTTCTTCGCCGCGAACATCAAGCTCACCATCGACGGCACCGACTACTTCCAGGCGGAGGCCGCGCCCTCGCCGCTGCAGCACTACTGGTCGCTGGCGGTGGAGGAGCAGTTCTACCTGGTGTGGCCGCTCCTGGTGCTGCTGCTCTGCGTGCTGGTCGTGCGTGCGCACCGCCCGATCCGCGACGTCGCCGTCCCGGTGCTCGGCGTGATCGTCGCGGCGTCGTTCGCCTGGTCGGTCGTGCAGACGGGGTCGGACACCGTGACGGCCTACTTCTCGCCGTTCACGCGGGCGTGGGAGCTCGCGCTCGGCGCACTGGCGGCGTGCCTGTCGCCACGGATCGCGAGGCTGCGGCCGGACCTGCTGGCCCTCGCGTCCTGGGTCGGCCTCGGCATGGTCGTCGCCGCGGCCCTGGCCTTCGACGAGTCGACGCTCTTCCCGGGGTACGCCGCGGCGCTGCCGGTCGTCGGCTCCGCCCTGCTGCTCGTCGGGGGGCTCCGCGCGGCCTCGTGGGGTCCGCAGGCCGGCCTGTCGTTGGCACCCGTGCGCACGATCGGCGACTGGTCGTACTCGCTGTACCTCTGGCACTGGCCGATGCTGATCCTGGCGGGATCGATCTGGGGCACGCCGTCCGGGTGGTACGGCGCCGCCGTGATCGCGGCCGCGACGGCTCTGTCCGGCCTGACGTACGCGTTCGTCGAGCAGCCGTTCCGCCGGGCGCGGTTCATCACCGCCGGGAAGCTGCGCGGCGTGCTGCTGTACCCGGCGGTCGTCGTGCTGACGCTGCCGCTGCTCGCCGGCGCGGACCGCGTGGTCCAGGACCAGCTGACCGACGGGGGCCCGGCCATCACGGTCGAGAACTACGGGCAGCAGGACGGCGACCCGGACCCGGACTTCAGCAAGGACCCCTACGTCGCGCTGGTCCAGGCGTCCGTGCTCGCCGCCGAGAACGGCTTCGACGTCCCGGCGGACCTCAAGCCCTCGATCCTCGGCCTGATCGACGACCGACCCGACATCGGCGAGTGCGACTACTACAAGATCAACGAGGACCGGCCGCTGTGCGAACGCGGCGACACGGAGGGCACCAAGACCATCGTCCTGGTCGGCGACTCGCACGCCCGCCAGTGGATCCCCGCGCTCGACGAGCTGGGCAAGCGGTACGGCTACTCGGCGTACTTCCTGGTGCGTGCCGGCTGCCCCGGCTCCGACGTGACGCCGTGGCTCGTCAACAACACCGGCCCGGTCGTCGACTGCGAGGCGTTCCAGGACTGGGCGGTGGAGCAGGTCGAGGAGATGCAGCCCGACGTCGTCGTCCTCGGGTCCCAGGCGAACCCCAACGGGTTCGAGGGTCCCGACGGCGAGCACGTCACCGACGAGGACGAGCTCGTCGAGATGTACGGCGCCGGCATGACCCGCCAGGTGGAGCGGCTGTCGCCGCACGCCGGCCGGGTCATCCTGATCGGCGACCCGCCCGACCTCACCTTCGATCCCGGCCGGTGCCTCGACGACGGCGACGCCACGCTGCTCGGCTGCCTGTCCGACGGTGACGCGAAGTCCATCCGCTTCGCCGAGTCCCTGCGCGACGGTGCGCTCGCCGCGGGCGCCGAGTTCGTGCCGACGACGCAGTGGTTCTGCGCGGACGGCAAGTGCCCGACGGTGATCGGCCAGTTCATCGCCCGCCGAGACAGGGCCCACGTGTCGGTCAGCTACGCGGACTACCTGACCGACGAGCTGGAGGAGAAGCTGCAGCTGGGTCCGTGATCCCGGGACCACGCAGCAGCGCGAGCGCGAGTGCGGGGTAGGCGACGACCGAGACGAGGCCGGCGCACACCAGGGCTGCCGCGGTCGTCCCGCTCATCGTCCCGGTGGCGACCCCGATCTGGCCCGCGGTGACCAGGAACGGCAGCGACGTGGCCTGCAGCAGTCCGGCGGCCGCGACGGACCGCGGGTCGTGGCGCCTCGCGAGCACCAGCGCGGGCAGGCCACGCACCACCAGCAGGGCCACGGCGAGGACGGGGACGCGGGCCAGCGCGGACGGGTCCTCGAGGAGCCCGTCGAGGTCGAGGCGGAGTCCGCTGGACACGAAGAACACCGGGATCAGGAAGCCGTACCCGAGGGCCTCGAGCTTGGTCCGGAAGTGCGGGTGCGTCGAGGTGTCCTTGTCGACGAGCCCGACCACGGCGCCTGCGAGGAACGCGCCCAGGATCGTCTCCAGGCCCAGGCGGGCGGCCAGGGCCACGAAGCCGACCAGCAGCAGGACGGCGGCCCGCACCCGGATCTCGGCGGTGGTGTCCTGCAGGCGGGTGACCGTCTCGGCGAGCCGGGGGAGCCGACCGACCGCGAGCGCGGCGACGGCGGTGAGGGCGACGAGGCCCGCGAACAGGGCGAGCAGAGCCACGCGGGTCCCGGTCCCGGACTCACCGGTCGAGAAGAACAGGGACAGCAGCACGATCGCGGCGAAGTCCGCCACCGACGCCGCCGCGACCACGCTCTGGCCGAGGCCGCTGTTCAGCCGACCGGCGTCCTTGAGCACGGGCACCACGAGTCCGAGCGACGTCGCCGACAGGGCCACCGCCACCAGGACGGGGCTCTGGACCCACCCGACCAGGTCGAGCCCGCCGCCGACCAGGAGGCCGAGGGCGAGGGTCACGACGTACGCGACCACCGCCAGTCGCAGCACGGGGCCACGCAGCTGCTGCACGTCGATCTCGAGGCCGGCCAGGAACAGCAGGAACGCGAGTCCGAGGACGGCGACGATCGAGACGACCACGTCCGCCTCGACCCAGCCCAGCCCGCTGGGGCCGACCACGACGCCCGCCACGATCTCGAGCACCACCGCCGGCACCCGGACGCGCGGCGCGAAGCCCAGGGTCAGCGGGGCGAGCAGGGCGATGACCGTGACGACGAGGAGGTTCGTGAAGCCGACGTCCGGCATCAGAGCAGCTCGGCGTCCTGCTCGACGCAGAGCAGGGCGGGCCCGTCGGCGGCGAACAGCTGCCGTCATCGCGGCGTCGAGCTGGTCGCGGTGGGTCACCTTGATGCCGGTCGCGCCGCAGAGCTCGGCGTACGCGGCCCAGTCGGGGTTGGTCAGCGAGGTGTGCCAGACCGGGTAGTCGGCGGCGAGCTGCTCCTTGCTGATCTTGCCCAGCGCGTTGTTGTTGAGCAGCACGTGCTTGATCGGGATGCCGTAGTTGACGGCCGTGGTCAGCTCCATCGCGTACTGACCGAAGCCGCCGTCGCCGGTGACGGCGACGACCGGGCGGGTGGGGTCGGCGGCCCAGGCGCCCGATCGCCGCCGGGTAGCCGAAGCCGATCGAGCCCAGGTAGCCCGACATCAGCACCGGCTGGCCCTTCGACTCGAGGTAGCGGCCGAGGGAGTAGGCGTGGTTGCCGACGTCGACGGCCACCACCGCGTCGTCGGGGAGGTGCTCGGACAGCGCGGCGAAGACGGCGGCCGCCGAGACGCCGCGGCCTCGGTCGTCCGCCGACCCGGCGCGCCTTCTCGGCCCGCCAGATCGCCCACCGCTCGGCGACGTCGGCGCGCTGGTCCTCGGCGCTGGCCCCGGCGGCGCGACGGCGGCGGCCAGCGCGGGGACGACGACGGCGGCGTCGCCGAGCAGGTCGGCGGTCACCGCGTCGAAGCGCCCGATCGCGGTCGGGGTGTCGTCGATCTGCACGATCGGCTTGCACGGCGCGATGCCGGTGTGGTTGGAGAACGAGGCGCCGATGACGAGCAGCAGGTCCGCCTCGTTCATCAGCCAGCTCGCGACCGGGCGTGCCGCTGCGGCCGAGCACGCCGGCGCCGAGCGGGTGCGTGTCCGGGCACCAGGCCCTTGGCCTTGAACGTCGTCAGCACCGGCGCGCCCAGCTGCTCGGCCAGCGCGACGACCTCGGCGCGGGCGCCGCGCGCGCCGTGGCCGACGACGACGACCGGTCGCCGGGCGCCGGCCACGAGCTCCGGCCGCCCGGGCCAGCGCGTCCGGCGTCGGGTCCCACCGGCCGTCGCGAGTAGCGGCCGTCGGGTGAGCCGGCGGCCGCGTCCGACGGCTGCGCCTGCACCTCGTCGGGCAGCACCAGGTGGGCGACGCCGCGGCCGTCCCGGGCGTGCTTGACGGCCAGGGCGGCCAGCTCGGCGTGGTCGCTGCCCGCCTGCACGGTGGCCGTCGAGATCGCGACGTCCCGGAAGACCGCGCCGAGGTCGAGGTCCTGGAAGGCGCCGCGCCCGAGCACCTTCGAGGGCACCTGGCCGGAGATGGCGACCACGGGAGCGCTGTCGAGCTTGGCGTCGTACAGGCCGGTGAGCAGGTTGGTCGAGCCCGGGCCCGGCGATCGCGAAGCAGGCCGCCGGCCGGCCGGTCAGCTTGCCGTAGGCGCTCGCGGCGAACGCCGCGGCGCCCTCGTGGCGGATGCCGACGAAGCGCAGCTCGCCGCGCTCCTCGGCCCGGCGCAGCGCGTCGGCGAAGCCGAGGTTGGAGTGGCCGACCATCCCGAAGACGGTGTCGACGCCGTGGGCGACCAGCGTCTCCACCAGGACGTCGGCGACGGTCCGCGCGGGCGGCTGCGCGGTCGGGCAGGCGCACCCGCACCCCGTCCGCGTCCTCCTCGACGTCGTACGCCGGCACCCGGTCGTCCAGGTGCTCGGCCAGGTCGCCGGGCGGCGCCCCGGTCACCGGGTCGTAGTCGTAGCCGTGCCACGGGCAGCGCAGCAGTCCCTTCTCGATCGAGCCCTCCCCGAGCGGACCGCCCTGGTGCGGGCAGTGGTTCTCCAGCGCGCCCAGCCGGCCCGCCGCAGCGGGTCAGCGCGACGGACCTGCCGTCCACCGTGACGCTGCGCACCCGCCCCTCGTCGGGCACGTCGGCCGCGTCCACCTCGTGCCAGGTCTGGGTGTCGTCGTCCATGTAACGCTCCTGCTGCCGTCGAAGACCGATCCCCTGTCAGTAGGGACCGCGGCGCGACTCGTTACACGGGCCGCCGGACAGAGGGAGAACGTGGCGATGGGATTTCCCGCGATGGCCGACGTCCGCGGCGAGGTGGAGCCGGTCCCGCGTCGTCTCCGCGGCCTCGTCGGCGGCGAGACCGTCTTCGACACCGTGGGCGGCCTGTACGTCTGGGACACCGTCAAGTACCCGCACTACCTGGTCCCGCAGGCGGACGTCGTCGACGGGTGCCTGGTCGACGAGGGCCGCGAGCAGCGGCTGCGCCGGGGCGTGGTCCGGGTGCACGGCCTCAGCGCGGGTAGCACCTCCCGCGCCTCGGTCGCCCGGGTCTACGGCGACGGGTCAGGTGCGCTGGCCGGCTACGTGAAGCTCGACTGGGACGCGGTCGACTGGTTCGAGGAGGACGAGCAGGTCTTCGTCCACCCCCGCAACCCCTACACCCGCGTCGACGCCCTGCGCTCCAGCCGACACGTGCGGGTCGAGCTGGACGGCCACGTCCTCGCCGAGACCCGGTCGCCGGTGCTGCTCTTCGAGACCGGCCTCCCGACGCGCTACTACCTGGACCGGTCGTCGCTCGACCTGAGCCTGCTGCGCCGTACCGGGACCTCGAGCGCGTGCCCGTACAAGGGAGTGACCAGTGACTACTGGACGGCCGAGGTGCCCGGCCGGGTCGAGGAGGACGTCGCCTGGTCGTACCGGCAGCCGTTCGCCGCCGTCGCGACCATCGCCGGGCTGGTGGCGTTCTACAACGACCGCGTCGATCTCGTCGTCGACGGCGAGCCGCTCGTGGCGGAGACCGACGCCTCGCGCGGGACCTGAACGGCTCACGTCGACGATGCAAACGCTTGGGTTCTTGTCTAGAATCGCTGTCGCACCGATCGGCACGACCCTCGGAGAGCTCGCATGGATGACGAGTCGAGGCGCGTTGAGCTCGACGAGCCGCGCGCAGCCACTGACCTGACCCCTGGTCCGTCCAAGGTCAGCGAGTACGGCACCAGGATGGCCGAGCTGGCCCGCACCCTGCGGTCCCAGCGGACCTCGCTCACCACCCTCCAGGCCATCGTCACGGCCACGTCGGAGATGGTGAAGAACTGCGACGACGTCGCGATCAGCCTCGCCCGTCACGACGGTTCGGTCGAGACGCGTGCCTCGTTCGGGGCAGGGCTGGTGGAGCAGGCGGACCAGCTCCAGACCCAGTGCGCCGAGGGTCCGTGCCTGGACACGGCCTGGGACACCCCGCTCGTCATGGCCAACGACCTGCCGCACGACGGGGCGTGGCCCCGCTGGGCGCCGGCGGTCGTGAACCAGCTCGGTGTGCGCAGCCTGATCTGCGTCCAGCTCTACACCCACGAGAACCACGAGCTCGGCGTCCTCCAGCTCCTGTCGAAGCGGCCGAACGCCTTCGAGGCCGACGCGGCGGACGAGGTGCTCGGCATCGCGGCCAACTCCGCGGTCGCGCTCGGCGCGATGGCCAGCCACGAGGCCGTCCAGTTCGGGCTGGTGCGCCGCACGCTCATCGGCCAGGCGACGGGCATCCTGATGGAGCGCTACCAGCTCGACCAGCACCAGGCGTTCGAGGTGCTGCGCCGCACCTCCCAGGAGATCGGCCGGAAGGTCCACGACGTCGCGGCCGGGGTGGTCGACGGGTCCGAGGACTTCCCGTCCCTGGGCTCCTGACGTATGGTCTAGTCAGGCGCACGAGGCACAAACCCTGCCGAGAAGCCCGTTCCACCATCTCGGTCTGACGTAGCAATCGGCGGGCTGCCCCTCGAGTTCTCGAGAGCGGTGCCTCCCATGACACGACTTCGTCTCCGACTCATCCGAAGCCGGACCCAGCTGGGCTCCTGGATCATGCGGCCTCCCATCGACCGCGCCAGGACGCACCTGATCCTGGCGCCGCACCCCGGCCCGCAGCCGACCCAGGGCGAGGACGACGTGGCGTGACGGCCGACGAGCCCACGACCGTGGTCGTGGTCGACGCGTCCCCCGACCTGCGGTGGGTCCTCCGGCGGGTGTTCCAGCGCAAGGGCGGGTTCGACGTCGTGGGCGACACCGACGACGCGGCGTACGGCCTCGACCTGGTGCGGAACCTGCAGCCGGACCTCGTCCTCCTCGACGTGGACGACCCGCGGTTGGACGCGGCCGACGCCGTCCGCGGGATCCGGCTGAGCTGCCCGGACACGATGGTGATCGCGACCATGTCCATGGGCCGCGGTGCGGCACGCGACGCGGTGGTCGACGCCGGCGCCGGCGGGGTGATCCGCAAGGACGTCACCCTGCAGCACACGTTCGACCAGCTCTGGTCGGTGCTGGCCGCGCCGCGCCAGGGCCGATTCGATGCACGTCTGCAGACAGAGGTCGCGACGCTCGACCACGCGTAGCCTCGCGGCCATGACGGCCGAGCCGAAGGTCCCGTGGCGACGACGGCTCGACCCCTGGCTCGATCCGGTCCTGGCCGTCCTCGCGGCCGGGCTGTCGCTCGCCTCGCTCCTCGCCGTGGACGTGGACGCGATCGACCCGCGGCTCCACGAGCCGAACGCCCTCGCGACCGTCGCCACGGCGGTCGCCGCCGGGTCGCTGGGGTGGCGGCGGAGCCGGCCGGTCGCGTCGTTCGCGACGTTCGTGGGCGGGGCCTTCGTGGTGAGCGCCTCGTTCCACTACATCGGCATCCTCTCCCTGCTGATGCTGCTGAGCCTGTTCTCGCTGGCGACGTACGGGAGCCGCCGCGACGGCATGGCCGGGCTGGCCGCCGCGATCGCGTGCTTCGCGGTGCTGGGGCTGGCCGGCGTCCCCGACCTGCGGACCAAGGACGTCCTGCTCGCCGTCGCCCTGCTGGTCGCGACCTGGGCGCTGGCGGAGGCCCTCCGCGCGAGGCGTGAGCAGCAGGCGGGCGCCGTCCGCGCCGCCGTCACGGAGGAGCGGCTGCGGATCGCGCGGGACCTGCACGACGTGGTCGCGCACAGCATGTCGCTGATCGCCGTCCAGGCCGGTGCGGGTGCCCACGTGATCCGGACCGATCCGGAGGCGGCCGAGCAGGCCCTCGGCGTCATCGCCGACACCAGCCGGCAGGCCCTGGCCCAGACCCGGTCGATGCTGGGCATCCTGCGCGACGACCGGGAGCCCGCGACCCGCCCGCCGACGCAGGGCCTGGACGACCTCGGGCAGCTGCTGGAGGGCGTGCGAGCCGCCGGTCTCGACGTGCACCTGGTCCGCTCGGGGTCGACGGTCGGGGTGGAGGGCGCCGTCTCCCTCGCGGCCTACCGGATGATCCAGGAGTCCCTGACCAACGTGCTCAAGCACTCGGCAGCCGCCAGCGCCACGGTCTCGGTCGACGCGGGGGAGGACCTCCTGGAGCTCGACGTGACCGACCCGGGGCCGGCCCGGCGCGTGCCGCACGGCGACTCCTCGGGCCATGGGCTGGTGGGGCTCGACGAGCGGGCCCGGCTGCTCGGCGGATCCCTGACGTACGGCGCCGAGGGTGCCGGTTACCGCGTCCATGCCCGGCTCCCCGTGGAGGTCGGTCGATGACGACGATCGCCCTGGTCGACGACCAGGACCTGGTGCGCGCGGGCTTCATGATGCTCCTGCGCTCCGCCCCTGGCGTCGAGGTCGTGGGCGAGGCGAGGGACGGGCTGGAGGCCGTGGCCCTCTGCCGTCGTACGGCGCCGGACGTCGTGCTCATGGACGTCCGGATGCCGCACCTGGACGGCCTCGGGGCCACCCGCGCGATCCTGGCGGACCCCGCCTGCGCGGCGACCCGGGTCCTGGTGCTGACCACGTTCGACGAGGACGAGGTCGTGCTGGAGGCACTGAGGTCCGGGGCGAGCGGCTTCCTGCTCAAGGACACCCGGCCCGAGCAGCTGCTCGAGGCGATCGAGGTGGTGGCGGCCGGCGAGGCGCTGCTGCACCCGCGGGTGACCAGGCGCCTGATCGAGCGGTTCGCCTCGCTGCCGACCCGGCGCGACCCGGCCCAGGACGACGGCCTCACCGGCCGCGAGCGCGACGTGCTCCTCGCGGTGGCGCAGGGACTGTCCAACCACGAGATCGCGGCCCGGCTCCACCTCGGGTACGGGACCGTGAAGACCCACGTGAGCCACCTCCTGACCAAGCTCGGCTACCGCGACCGGGCCCAGCTGGTGATGCATGCCTACGAGTCCGGGCTCGCCGTCCCCGGACAGGCCTGACTCTGTCTGCAGACCCTCTCGAACGGGTCTCGGGCCAGACGCGAGACACCCCCTCCCGCGGCGAGCCTGAGGTCATGAACCTCACCCAGGAATCACCCCGGCGCTCGCCGCTCCGCGAGATCGTCGCGTACCTGTCCCTGACCTACGGGATCGCGCTGGCCATCGCCGTGGCCATGCCCGACTTCAACATCAACAAGCTGCTCACGATCTTCGCGCCGGTCATCGCCGTCACCGTCGTGACCTTCACCCTGGTCAAGAGGGGCAGCCGGCGCGAGCTCTGGGGCGGCCTCGGCCTGACCAGGACCGGGATGGGCAGCGTGCTCCCCGCGCTGCTGATCCCCATCGCCCTGTGCGGCTCGGCCTACGGCACCGCCCTGCTCATCGGTGCCGGCCGACTCGACGTGGACATCGACGCGTCCCGGCTCGGCGACCGGTCGCTCAGCCTCCTGATCGGTCTCCTGCTCATGACGGTGGTCCTGCTCGGCGAGGAGATCGGTTGGCGCGGGTTCCTGCTGCCCCGCGTCCAGGAGGTGACCGGCAAGCGCCGCGCGGCGGTGCTCACCGGCTTCGCCCACGGACTGTTCCACCTGCCGTTGATCCTGGTCGCGTCGACGTACGACGCCGAAGGTGCGCGCTGGATCGCCGCTCCGGCAGCCGTCGTGGTCATCACCGCCGGAGGAGTCCTCTACGCCTGGCTGCGGGACCGGTCGGGCAGCATCTGGCCCGTCGCCTTCGCGCACAGCGTCGTCAACACGGTCTTCGACCTCGGCGCCGCCGGCGTCGTGGCGACCTCGCCGGCGAGCATGGCGTACGTCGCCGGGGAGACCGGGTTCGCCACCCTGGGCGCGGTCGCCGCCGTCGCGGTGCTGCTGCTGGCGCGGGCTCGGGTCTGGCAGGACGCCCCCGCGAGGGAGCCGGCCCCGAGGGTGCCCGCCCTCGTCTGACCACGCACCACGGGAGCCCGTCACCGCCTCGATCGGTGGCGGGCTCCGGTGCCCTCTCAGGAGCTCGCGGCCAGGTCCACGACGTCGCGAACGGCACGGACGACCTCGCCGGGGGCTGTCGTCGCCAGGGAGCGGACCGCACCGGCCACCTCGCGCAGTCGCCCGTTGACCGACTCCGAGGCCAGCAGTCGCTGGTCCGCGCGCCACACGTCCCACCACTGGTGCCGCATGGCTGTCGGGAGTGATGGGAGCGCGTCGAAGCCCAGCTCCGGCACGAGGACCACGGTGGGGGTGCCACCGAAGGCGGGACCGGGTGTGTCGAGCAGGCTCCGCACCTCCTCCTCGCTTCGCGGCCAGCTGATCTGCTCGCCGTTCCGCGAGAAGGTGTCGGAGGCGTAGGCGACCCGGAGGTCGGTCACCAGCGCCGGTTCGCCGCGCCGCCGCGCTCCCAGGGCCTCGACCTCGCCGTCCGTGACGTGGGGGCCCCGTGGAGCGATGAAGACCAGTCCGCTGACCAGGTCCGGGTGGTCGCCCGCGAACACTGCCGCCGACAGGGCCGAGAAGCCGTCGGTCACCAGGACGATCGACGGTCCGAGCCCGCCGGCATCCACAAGTCGCGCCAGATCGTCGGAGACGGTCCGCGCCGTACGCGGGAAGAGATCGGCGGCGTGTGACCGACCGGTACCTGCGCGGTCGTACGTGCACACGCGCATGTCGCTCACCAGGCCGGCCCGCACGTCGTCGTACGCCTCCGGGTGACCACCGAGGGCCGCATCGAGCACCACGGTGGGCGCGCCGGCGGCCGAGTGGCCCCGGCAGTCCACGCTCATGGAGCGGCCGCCGATGTCCACCAACCGCAGCCCGTTCTCCGCGGGCCGCGGCGCGGGCTGGACCCGATCGTTCGGCTGGTAGGACGCGACGACGGTGATCGCCGCGACGGCAGCCGCGACGGCTGCGACGAGACCGAGCTGTCGCCGTCGCGAAGCCCTGCGCTGGGAGTCGAGCCCGGCATGGATCCCTGCCGTCCACTCCGGCGTCGGGTGCACCAGTCCCGCGACGTGGTCGAGCTCGCGGCGCACGAGTGTCTCGAGGTCAGAGGTCACAGGAGCTCACCAGCTGTCACGACGGGGGCCGACATGTCGCGCCGCAACGTGACCAGGGCCCGGGCTCGGTGGCTCTTGACCGCGCCGACCGAGCAATCGAGAAGCTCCGCGATGCGGGCTTCGGGGAGGTCGTCGTAGTAGGAGAGCACGACGACCGCCCGCTGACGCACCGACAGCTGTTGGATCAGCGGCCAGATCTCGCCCATGACGAACGGCTCGGTCTCGAGCCTGCCGGGGTCGGGAAGGACCTCGCACGGCACCTCGGAGCTCGAGCGGCGCCGGCGCCAGCGCAGGAGGAGCCTCACCATCGTGGTGCGTACGTACGCCTCGAGGGCAGCCAGGTCTCTCACCCGGTGGCGATTGCGGTAGGTGGCGAGGAGCGCTTCCTGGAGCAGGTCCTCGCCGTCTCCACGGCTACCGGCGAGAAGGACGGCGGTCCTGAGGAGCGCAGGGGAGCGGGCAGCCACCATCTCGGAGAAGGCTGCGTCGACGTCCATCGTCCACTCCGTTCGGAAAGCCAGGCTCAGAGATCAGGAGCAATCGAGTCGCCCGGCCGGGTTACGCCGAGATCGACATCTTCTCGGCCATGAGCTCGCCGCGACAGGCGTCACCCTGATGCGGTGCCGGGTGTCTCTTGATCACCATGAGGATCGTGAATCCCGTGCTCGCAGCCCTTCTCGTCGCCATCGCCCTGTCGGCGTGCCAGGAGGACGCGCCGGACGGTGCGGTCGGGACCCCGTCCGCGGCCGAGACACCGCCCGCCTCCTCCGAGGCCCCGACGAGCGCCGTTCCGTCGTCGGGCTCGGACCTGGTCTTCCAGGCCGACGGGTCGATCTGGGTCCAGGCACCCGGCGAGCCGCGTCGCAGCGCCGCGCCCGGCGTACCGACCGACAACCAGCACCCTGACTGGTCCAGGGACGGCGAGCAGATCGCCTTCGACACCAACTTCAACGCGATCTGGACGGTCGGGGTCGACGGCAGTGGCGAGTCCGAGCTGGTCAGCTGTACAGGCGAGTGCTCGGCGGTGTTCGAGCCGGCCTGGTCGCCGGACGGGAGCACCCTGGCCTTCGTCCGCATCCTCGGCGACGGGACACACACGCTGGCCGCACAGGTTCTGACCCTGGATCCGACGTCCGGGGAGACCACCGTCGTCCACGAGGACACAGCCGGGGACGTCTGGGAGTACACGCCGCGGTGGTCGTTCGACGGGTCCTCCCTGGTGCTCGAGCGGGACCTGTTCGCGAGCAACCTGCTGAGCGAGGAGCAGATCCTGTCGTCGGAGCTCCGGGTCGTGTCCGTGGCGACCGGTGTCGCCCGGTCCGTTCGCGGCACACGCGGGGGTCAGACGCCGGACTGGAGCCCGACCGAGGACCTGATCGTCTACACCGACGGGATCAACCTCTTCACCGTCCGGCCGGACGGTGAGGCCAAGACCAAGCTGACGGCGTTCGAGTCGAGCGAGCAGAGTGCGATCCAGCCGACCTTCCTCCCCGACGGCAGCGGTGTCGTCTTCACCTGGGTCACAGGGACGCAGAACAGCGGCACGGAGTCCACGGTGCCCGCGATCGTCGATCTCGCCAGCGGCAGGGTCACCGCCATCCAGGAGGCGAACGGGGCCACCCACGTGAGGGTCAGGCCGAGCGGGTGACGAGTGGCACCCCCGGCAGGATTCGAACCTACGCTCCCGCCTCGCAGGAGTGACAGAGCGGCGGTGCGCACCGCCCATGCTGAGTGGCACCCCCGGTAGGATTCGAACCTACGCTCCCGCCTCGCAGGAGTGACAGAGCGGCGGTGCGCACCGCCCATGCTGAGTGGCACCCCCGGTAGGATTCGAACCTACGCTCCCGCCTCGCAGGAGTGACAGAGCGGCGGTGCGCACCGCCCATGCTGAGTGGCACCCCCGGTAGTTCCTGCGGGTCCGCAAAGAGCTCCACGACGCCGGCCACGACGCCGGGCCGGACACCATCGCCTGGCACCTGCAGCACGACCATCGCGTGGTCACGTCCCGGTCGAACATCGCCAGACAGCTGACCAAGCACGGACTGGTCGTCCCCGAGCCGAAGAAGCGACCCAAGTCGTCCTACATCCGGTTCGAAGCAGCGATGCCGAACGAGACCTGGCAGTCCGACTTCACCCACTACCGACTCGCTGACGGCACCGACGCCGAGATCCTGACCTGGCTCGACGACTGCACCCGCTACGCCCTGTCGATCACCGCCCACCGACGGGTCACCGGACCCATCGTGACCACCACGTTCCGTCAAACCCTTGCCCAGCACGGGATCCCGGCATCCACCCTGACCGACAACGGCATGGTCTTCACCGTCCGGCTGGCCGGCGGCCGCGGCGGGAGAAACGCCTTTGAGAACGAGCTGCGGCGGCTGCACATCGTGCAGAAGAACTCCCGGCCCGGACACCCGACGACCTGCGGGAAGGTCGAGAGATTCCAACAGACGATGAAGAAATGGCTGCGCGCCCAGCCCGACCAACCGGCCACCGTCGCCCAGCTACAGGCACTCATCGACGTCTTCGCCGACGACTACAACCACCGGCGCCCGCACCGCTCCCTGCCCCACCGGGCGACCCCCGCGGCCCGCTACACCACGATGCCGAAAGCCAGCCCTTCAGAGTCACGCGACCCCGACACCCACGACAGGGTCCGCCACGACAAGGTCGACAAAGCCGGGTCGGTGACCATCCGTCACGATGGCCGGCTGCACCACATCGGTGTCGGCCGGATCCACCAAGGAACCAGCGTGATCCTGCTCGTCCAGGACCTGCACATCACCATCGTCAACGCCATCACCGGCGAAGTCCTCCGCGAGCTGATCCTTAACCCGCACGCCGACTACCAGCCGACCGGAGCACCCAAAGGGCCAACTCGGCCACGAACCCCTAAATACCAAGAGCCGGACCCTTGCAGGTCCGGCCCTTGCTGATGTCCTGAGACATCACAGTGGCGCCCCCGGTAGGATTCGAACCTACGCTCCCGCCTCCGGAGGGCGGTGCTCTATCCCCTGAGCTACGGGGGCTCGGGAACAGCCGAACCATACCCGTGGGTCTGTCCGCCCCGGAAACTGGTGCGAGTGGTGTGACTCGCCGCCGATACCCTTGGGCGGTGACTCCCGAAGAGCTCTCCACCGCGATCGTCGGCGTGCTGACGACCCTGTCCGACGAGGGTGCGCTCACCCTGCCGGACGGCGTCCCGACCACGGTCACGGTGGAGCGTCCGCGGCAGAAGGAGCACGGGGACTACGCGACCAACGTCGCGCTCCAGCTGGCCAAGAAGGCGGGACTGAACCCGCGCGACCTCGCCACCTCGGTCCAGGCGGGTCTCAGCGCGGTCGACGGCATCGCCAAGGTGGACATCGCGGGGCCCGGGTTCCTCAACATCACGGTCGAGGCCGGAGCCCAGGGCGAGGTCGCGTCGCAGGTCGTGGCGGCCGGTGCGGCGTACGGCACCTCGGACCTGATGGCCGGCGAGAACGTGAACCTCGAGTTCGTCTCGGCCAACCCGACCGGTCCGCTGCACCTCGGCGGGGTCCGGTGGGCCGCCGTCGGCGACGCGCTCGGCCGGATCTTCGAGGCCAGTGGCGCCGCGGTCACGCGCGAGTACTACTTCAACGACCACGGCGCCCAGATCGACCGGTTCAGCAGCTCGCTGCTGGCGAGCGTCCGCGGCCTGCCCGCTCCCGAGGACGGGTACGGCGGCGACTACATCAAGGAGATCGCCGACGCGGTCGTCGCGAAGCGCCCCGAGGTCCCCGGGCTCCCCGACGAGGAGGCCCAGGAGATCCTGCGGTCCGAGGGCGTCGAGATGATGTTCGACGAGGTGAAGACGAGCCTCCACGACTTCGGCGTCGACTTCGACGTGTACTTCCACGAGGACAACCTCCACAAGAGCGGCGCCGTGCAGAAGGCGATCGACCGGCTGACCGAGATCGGCAACACCTACGAGGCCGACGGCGCGCTGTGGCTCAGGACCGAGCAGTTCGGGGACGACAAGGACCGCGTCATCGTCCGGTCCAACGGCCAGCCGGCGTACCTGTCCGGCGACCTGGCCTACTACCTCGACAAGCGGGAGCGGGGCTTCGACCGCTGCCTGATCATGCTCGGTGCGGACCACCACGGCTACGTCGCGCGGATGATGGCGATGTGCGCCGCGTTCGGTGACACACCCGGTGCCAACCTGGAGATCCTGATCGGCCAGATGGTCAACCTGCTCAAGGACGGCTCGCCCATGCGGATGTCCAAGCGGGCCGGGACGGTCGTCGCCATCGACGACCTCGTCGACGCGATCGGGGTCGACGCCGGTCGCTACGCCCTGGCGCGCTACAGCTCCGACTCCACCATCGACATCGACCTCGAGCTGTGGGCCAAGGCGGACCGGGCCAACCCCGTCTACTACGTGCAGTACGTCGCCGCCCGGACCGCGTCGCTGCTGAGGAACGCTGCCGACCTGGGCATGGAGGCGGTGCCGGACCCCGCGCTGCTCACGTCGCCGTACGAGGGCGAGCTGCTGCGCGCCCTGGCGGGCTACCCCGCCGTCGTCTCCTCCGCGGCGCAGCTGCGGGAACCGCACCGGGTCGCGCGCTACCTCGAGGACACCGCGGCGTCGTTCCACAAGTTCTACGACCAGGACGAGCTGCGGGTCCTGCCCAAGGGCGACGAGGACCCGACGGACGCCCAGCGCGCCCGGCTGGTGCTGGTGCAGGCGACGCGCATCGTCTTCGAGAACGGTCTCGGCCTGCTCGGGGTCTCCGCCCCGGAGCGGATGTGACCCACGAGGCCGGCTGGGCGCACGCTCCGGGTGCGCTGAGGGGTCCGTCCTGGCTGCGCGAGCCCACCGACCCCAACGCGCTCGTCCCGCACCTCTGGTCGCTGACCGCGCACAAGAACGACGCCGGTGAGCTGACCGTCGGCGGCCTCCCGCTGCCCGAGCTCGTGGCGAACGTGAACACCCCGGCGTACGTGCTCGACGAGGCGGACTTCAGGTCGCGCGCCCGCGCGTTCAAGGAGGGCTTCCACGACTACGACGTCTTCTACGCCGGCAAGGCGTTCCTCTGCACGACGGTCGCCCAGTGGGTCGCCGAGGAGGGCCTCAACCTCGACGTCTGCTCCGCCGGCGAGCTCACGGTCGCGCTCCGGGCCGGGTTCGACCCGAAGCGGATCGGCTACCACGGCAACAACAAGACCCATGCCGAGCTGCGCCGCGCGGTCGCGGAGGGCGTCGGCCGGATCGTGCTCGACTCGTTCGTCGAGATCGAGAGGCTCGCGCAGATCACCGCCGAGCTCGGTGCGACACAGCCGGTGATGGTGCGCGTGACCGCCGGCGTCGAGGCGCACACCCACGAGTACATCGCCACGGCGCACGAGGACCAGAAGTTCGGCCTGTCGATCACGAGCGGCGACGCCTGGGACGCGGTCCGCCGGGTGCTGGACGCGCCCGGCCTCGACCTGCTCGGCCTGCACAGCCACATCGGCAGCCAGATCTTCGACTCGTCGGGCTTCGAGGTCGCGGCCCGCCGCGTGCTCGCCCTGCACGCGCGGGTCAGCGACGAGATCGGGGTGACCATGCCCGAGCTCGACCTCGGCGGCGGGTTCGGCATCGCCTACACGACCCAGGACGACCCGAGCGACCCCGCGCAGCTCGCCACCGAGATCACCAAGATCGTCGAGCACGAGTGCAAGGCGCTCGAGATCGCGCAGCCGCGGCTCTCGATCGAGCCGGGCCGGGCCATCGTCGGCCCGTCGACCTGCACCGTCTACACCGTGGGGACCGTCAAGCCGGTCGCCCTGGACGGCGGCGCCGTGCGCACCTACGTCTCGGTCGACGGTGGCATGAGCGACAACGTCCGCACCGCGCTGTACGACGCCGACTACTCGTGCACGCTGGCGAACCGCGCCTCCCGGGCGACCCCCGTGCTCTCCCGTGTCGTCGGCAAGCACTGCGAGGCCGGTGACATCGTCGTGCGCGACGAGTTCCTCCCCGGCGACATCGCTCCGGGGGACCTCGTGGCGGTCCCGGGCACCGGCGCGTACTGCCGCTCGATGGCCTCCAACTACAACCACGCGCTGCGCCCCCCGGTGGTCGCCGTGCGGGACGGAATGGCGCAGGTGCTCCTCCGACGGGAGACTGAGGACGACCTGTTGGCGACGGACATGGGTGTGCAGCAATGAGTGTGAAGGTGGCCGTGCTCGGCTGCGGTTCGGTCGGCTCCCAGGTGGTGCGACTCCTCCAGGAGCAGGCCGGCGACCTCGAGGCCCGGATCGGGCAACCCGTCGAGCTGGTCGGCGTCGCCGTCCGCCGCCTCGACGCGCCTCGCGAGGTGGAGGTGCCCGAGGGCCTGCTGACGACCGACGCCGCGGGCCTGGTCGCCCGCGAGGACGTCGACGTCGTCGTCGAGGTGATCGGTGGGATCGAGCCGGCGCGGTCGCTGATCCTCGCCGCCCTCGAGAACGGCGCCAGCGTGGTGACCGCCAACAAGGCGCTGCTCGCCGAGGACGGCCCGACCATCTACGAGGCCGCCGAGAAGGCCGGCCGGGACCTCTACTACGAGGCCGCCGTCGCGGGAGCCATCCCGATCCTGCGGCCGCTGCGCGAGTCGCTGGCCGGCGACCGGGTCACCCGGGTGCTCGGCATCGTCAACGGCACCACCAACTTCATCCTCGACAAGATGGAGTCGACCGGCGCGGGCTTCACCGAGGCGCTCGAGGAGGCCCAGGAGCTCGGCTACGCCGAGGCCGACCCGACCGCCGACGTCGAGGGCTTCGACGCTGCCGCCAAGGCCGCGATCCTCGCCTCGCTCGCCTTCCACTCCCGGGTGACGGCCGCCGACGTGCACCGCGAGGGCATCGCCGAGGTCACCGCCGCCGACGTCCAGTCCGCCAAGGACATGGGCAGCGTGGTCAAGCTGCTGGCGATCGCCGAGCTCAAGGAGGTCGGGGGCGAGCAGGCGGTCGCCGTCCGCGTCCACCCGGCGATGATCCCGAACAGCCACCCGCTCGCGTCCGTCCGCGGTGCCTACAACGCGGTCTTCGTCGAGTCCGAGGCGGCGGGACAGCTGATGTTCTACGGCCCCGGCGCCGGCGGCGCCCCGACGGCGTCCGCGGTGATGGGCGACCTCGTCACGGTGGCTCGCAACCGTCTCGCGAACACCCGCGGTGCCGGCGAGTCCGCGTACGCCGACCGCGCCGTCCTGCCGATGGGCGAGACCGTCACGCGCTACCACGTCGCGATCGACGTCGACGACCGTGCGGGCGTGCTGGCGCAGGTCGCCACGGCCTTCGCCGAGCACGGCGTCTCCATCCAGACCGTCCGCCAGGAGGGCCGCGGCGCCGACGCCCAGCTCGTCGTCGTCTCGCACACCGCGACCGACGCGCAGCTCGCGGCGACCGTCGAGCACCTCCGCGGCATGGACATCGTCCGCGAGGTCACCTCGGTCATGCGCGTCGAGGGCGGCGACGAGTGAACGCCACGAGGACGCACCAGTGGCGCGGGGTCATCGAGGAGTACCGCGAGCTGCTCCAGATCCCGGCCGGCGTCGAGGCGGTCACGCTCCGCGAGGGCGGCACGCCCCTCGTCCTGTCCGAGTGGCTGTCCGGTGTCACCGGCGCCGAGGTCTGGCTCAAGGTCGAGGGCAGCAACCCCACCGGGTCGTTCAAGGACCGGGGCATGACGGCCGCCATCTCGGTCGCCAAGGCCGACGGCGCCCGAGCCGTCGTCTGCGCGAGCACCGGCAACACGTCGGCCTCGATGGCGGCGTACGCCGCGAAGGCGGGACTGACCCCGGTCGTGCTCGTCCCCGAGGGCAAGATCGCCGCGGGCAAGATGGCGCAGGCGATCCTGCACGGCGCCCGCGTGATCATGGTCCGCGGCAACTTCGACGACTGCCTCGGCCTGGCCAAGCAGCTGGCGTGGGACTTCCCGGTCGCTCTCGTGAACTCGGTGAACCCGGTCCGTCTCGAGGGCCAGAAGACCGCGGCGTTCGAGATCGTGGACTTCCTCGGCGACGCCCCCGACTACCACCTGCTGCCGGTCGGGAACGCCGGCAACATCTCGGCGTACTGGCTCGGCTACACGCAGTACGCCGACCTCGGGATGGCGACCAAGCTGCCGAGGATCCACGGCTTCCAGGCCGAGGGCGCCGCGCCGCTCGTGACCGGCGAGCCGTTCCCCGACCCGGACACCAAGGCCACCGCCATCCGGATCGGCAACCCGGCGTCCTGGAAGCTGGCCGAGGCCGCCCGCGACGAGTCCGGCGGGCTCTTCGAGGCGGTCAGCGACGAGCAGATCCTCGCGGCGCAGCGCGAGCTCGCCTCGCGCGACGGCGTCTTCGTCGAGCCCGCGTCGGCCGCCGGCATCGCCGGGCTCCTGCAACGGGTCGCCGCGGGGGAGTCGTACGCCGGGTCGACGGTCGCGGTGACGGTCACGGGCCACGGGCTCAAGGACATCGCCACCGCGCTCGAGGGGGTCGGCCCGATCGTCGACCACGTCGTGGACAACGACGTGACCGCCGCGGCCGAGGCCGCCGGGCTGGTCTGACATGACCTTCGTGGACGGCCCGGTCCGGGTCGAGGTGCCGGCCACGTCGGCCAACCTCGGACCCGGGTTCGACTCGCTCGGCCTGGCCCTCGAGCTCCGCGACCGGCTCGAGGCCGAGGTGCTGGCGGAGGGCCTCGTGGTCGAGGTCCACGGAGCCGGTGCCGACACCGTGCCGCGCGACGAGAGCCACCTGGTGGTCCGCTCGATGCGTGCGGCGTTCGGCGCGCTCGGCGGGCAGCCGCCCGGCCTGCGGCTGTCCTGCGACAACGTCATCCCGCACGCGCGGGGTCTCGGCTCGTCGTCGGCCGCCATCGTCGGTGGCCTCGCGCTCGCCCGGGCTCTCGTCGACGGGGGTGCCGAGCGGCTCGACGACGACGCGCTGTTCGGGCTCGCGGCCGACATCGAGGGCCACCCCGACAACGTCGCGCCGGCGGCGTACGGCGGCTTCACCATCTCCGGACGCGAGGCCGGCGCCTGGTTCTCCGTGCGCGCCGAGGTCGACCCCCGGATCGTGGCGGTCGCCTACGTCCCACCGGACCCGGTCTCGACCGAGGTCGCCCGCGGCCTGCTGCCGGCCACCGTCCCGCACGCCGACGCCGCGGCCGACGCCGGCCGCACCGCGCTGCTGGTGGCCGCGCTGGGCGGGGCGCCCGAGCACCTGCTGACCGCCACCCGCGACTACCTGCACCAGGACTACCGGCGCGCCGCCATGCCGGCGTCGCTGGACCTGGTCGACGCGCTGCGCGCCGACGGGCTGGCCGCGGTCGTCTCCGGCGCGGGCCCGACCGTGCTCGTGCTCGCCGACTCGGGCGCGGTCTCGACGGCCGACCTCGCGACCCGCTGCCCCACGGGTTGGGAGCAACACACCCTGCTGGTCGCGACGGACGGGGTCCGGGCCACCTCGTAGCGCCGGTGGTACATTCGGTCCAGCACCCGGCGATCAGCTGGGGCACTTTCTCCTCATCGCGCAGGCCTTCGCCTGTGCCGCCACCCGCACACAGATCCCCGTTCGGGGAGTGCGTTGGAAGGAACGAACGAACTCGTGACGGAAACGACCGACACCACCGCCGCCGCGCCCGCCTCGTCCAAGGCGGGCGCGAAGAAGGGCGGGGGTCTCAACTCCCTGCTGGTCGCCGACCTCAAGTCCATGGCCGGTGGCCTGGGCATCGCCGGCGCCGGCGCCATGAAGAAGCCGCAGCTCGTCGAGGCGATCACGGCGGCCCAGTCGCGGTGGCCAGTCCGGTGGCCAGTCCAAGAAGGACAAGCAGGACCGGCCAAGAAGGACAGGACCGCCAGGACCGGCAGGAGCCGCAGGAGCGCGCCGAGCACGCCGAGCAGAGGCCCGTCGGCGACGAGCCGCAGCGCGACGGGAACGAGAGCCGGCAGGACCGCCAGCAGGGCCAGAACAAGCAGGGCGGCCAGAACCGGCAGAACCAGGACAAGCAGCAGGACAGGCAGCAGGACAGGCAGCAGGACAAGCAGCAGGACAAGCAGCAGAGCAACGCAGCAGCACAACCAGCCCACCCAGGACCGGCAGCAGGCCAACCAGGGCCAGCAGGGCGACCAGGGCGACGGCGACGGCGAGGGTGGCCGGCGCAACCGGCGCCGCCGGGGCCGTGACCGCGCCACGGCGCCCAGGCCCGGTGCGACCGGCGGCGGTCAGCGCAACGAGCCCGACACCACGATCCTCGAGGACGACGTCCTGGTGCCCGCCGCGGGCATCCTCGACGTCCTCGACAACTACGCGTTCGTCCGGACGAGCGGCTACCTCCCCGGCGTCGACGACGTCTACCTGTCGCTGTCGATGGTCCGCAAGTACGGCCTGCGCCGCGGTGACGCCATCGTCGGCCTCGTGCGCCAGCCCCGCGAGGGCGAGCGCAAGGAGAAGTTCAACCCGATGGTGCGGGTCGACAGCGTCAACGGTGCCGACCCCGAGGCGGCCAAGAACCGCGTCGAGTTCGCGAGCATGACGCCGCTCTACCCGCAGGAGCGGCTCCGCCTGGAGACCGAGCCCGGCAACCTCATCGGCAGGGTCATCGACCTCGCCGCCCCGATCGGCAAGGGCCAGCGCGGCCTCATCGTGTCGCCCCCGGCGGCCGGCAAGACCACGATCGTGCGCTCGATCGCGCAGTCGGTCACCACGAACAACCCCGAGTGCCACCTCATGGTCGTCCTGATCGACGAGCGTCCGGAGGAGGTCACCGACTTCGAGCGGTCCGTGAAGGGCGAGGTCATCGCCTCGACGTTCGACCGGGCGCCGGCCGACCACACCACGGTCGCCGAGCTCGCGATCGAGCGGGCCAAGCGGCTCGTGGAGCTGGGCCACGACGTGGTCGTGCTGCTCGACGGGCTGACCCGGCTCGGGCGTGCCTACAACCTGGCCGCGCCGGCCAGCGGCCGCCAGCTGAACGGCAGCGTCGACGCGGCTGCCCTGCACCCGCCCAAGCGGTTCTTCGGTGCCGCCCGCAACCTCGAGGGCGGCGGGTCGCTGACCATCGTCGCCACCGCTCTCGTGGAGACCGGTTCGGCCACCGACGAGGTGATCTTCGAGGAGTTCCTGAGCGCCGAGAACATGGAGCTGCGGCTGCGCGGCGACCTGGCCGAGGACCGCAAGTTCCCGGCCGTCGACGTGGCCCGCTCGGGCACGCGGCGCGAGGAGCTGCTGATGGGCGAGGAGGAGCTGCAGATCCTGCAGAAGCTCCGCCGCACGCTCGCGGACCTCGAGCCGGCGGCGGCGCAGGAGGCGCTCGCCGAGCGGCTCACGAGCACCTCCACGAACATCGAGCTGCTCCGTCAGGTCCAGGCCGGACGATAGACACCGGGATTCGGTCCCCACCGGGCCGGATCTTTGTTCTACTGGCCTTCCGCTGATCGACCAGAGGAGCGTGCACCGTGGCTCGGATCGTGGTGGCTGACGACGACGCGGACATCCGCGAGCTGGTCGAGTTCAAGCTCTCCACGCTCGGGCACGACATCGTCAGCGTCGGCGACGGCAGCGCCGCCGTCGACGCCTGCCGCACCCAGCACCCCGACCTCGCGGTCCTCGACATCATGATGCCGGGGCTGACCGGCCTCGAGGCCGTCAAGGAGATGCGCGCCGACCCCGAGATGGCCGGCATCCCCGTCATCCTGCTGACCGCGCGCGCCCAGCAGTCCGACGTCCAGATCGGCTACGACTCCGGCGCCGACGACTACATCACCAAGCCCTTCAGCCCCAAGGACCTCGCATCCCGGGTCGAGGCCCTGCTCGCCCGCGGCGTCTGACCCGCGGGAATGTGACCTGCGGGTCCGGTGTTGTCTATTCTGACCCGTCGGCACCGGTTCACGTTCTCCATCAGGCGAGCGACCCGGCGCCATGAGAGGACACCATGAAGAGCGACATCCACCCCGACTACGTCGAGACCGAGGTCACCTGTACCTGCGGCTCCACGTTCGTCACGCGTAGCACTCACACCGGCGGCGTCATCAAGTCCGACGTGTGTTCGCAGTGCCACCCCTTCTACACCGGCAAGCAGAAGATCCTCGACACCGGCGGCCGTGTGGCCCGGTTCGAGGCGCGCTACGCCAAGAAGGCCGTTGACAAGAAGGACGAGCCGGCCGAGAGCTAGCTCCTCCCGAGCGCCGACCCCCCGCACCAGCGGGGCGGTCGGCGCTCTGCATTTGTCCGCGCACGCACGAACCCGGGAGAGGCAGCCATGTTCGACGCCGTCGACGGCCTCGAGGCCGAGCACGCCGAGCTCGAGTCGCGCCTCGGCGACCCCGAGGTGCACGCGGACGCCCGCCTGGCCAAGCAGCTCAACCAGCGGTACGCCGAGCTCAGCAGGATCCTCGGTGCCAAGCGCGAGTACGACGCGCTGGTCGAGGACATCCAGGCCGCCAAGGAGCTCGCCGCCGAGGACCCGTCGTTCGCCGCCGAGGCCGAGGCGCTCGCCGACCGCCTGCAGGGCACCGAGGAGCAGCTCCGCCGGCTGCTGGTCCCGCGCGACCCCACCGACGACAAGGACGCGATCCTCGAGGTGAAGTCGGGGGAGGGCGGCGAGGAGTCGGCGCTGTTCGCCGGCGACCTGCTCCGGATGTACTCCCGCTACGCGGAGACCCAGGGCTGGCAGGTCGAGATCCTCGACGCCAACGAGTCCGACCTGGGCGGCTACAAGTCGGTCACCGTCGCGGTGAAGGCCAGGGGCACCGTCGAGCCGGGTCGCGCGCCGTTCGGGCTGCTGAAGTTCGAGGGCGGCGTCCACCGCGTCCAGCGCGTGCCGGTCACCGAGTCGCAGGGCCGGGTGCACACCAGCGCGGCCGGCGTCCTGGTGCTGCCCGAGGCCGAGCAGGTCGACGTGACCGTCGACGAGAACGACATCCGCATCGACGTCTTCCGGAGCAGCGGCCCCGGCGGCCAGAGCGTCAACACGACCGACTCGGCGGTGCGGATCACCCACCTGCCGACCGGCATCGTGGTGAGCTGCCAGAACGAGAAGAGCCAGCTCCAGAACCGCGAGCAGGCGATGCGCATCCTGCGGGCCCGGCTCCTGGCCGCGGCGCAGGAGGAGGCCGCCGCCGCGGCGAGCGACGCCCGGCGGAGCCAGGTGCGCACCGTGGACCGCTCCGAGCGGATCCGCACCTACAACTACCCGGAGAACCGGATCTCGGACCACCGCACCGGCTACAAGGCCTACAACCTGGACCAGGTCCTCGACGGCGCGCTCGAGCCGGTCATCGATTCCTCGGTCGAGGCCGACCTCGCCGCTCGCCTGGAGAGCCTGGACGCGTGAGGCAGGTCCTCGCGGCGGCGGCGGCCCGGCTTCGCGAGGCCGGGGTCGCGAGCCCGGAGCACGACGCGGCCGAGCTGCTCGCGCACGTGCTGGGCACCGACCGGTCCCGCCTGCCGCTCGTCGAGCAGGTGGACGACGAGCGGCTCGCCGCCTTCGAGGCCCTGCTCGTCCGGCGGGCGGCGCGGGAGCCGCTGCAGCACCTGACCGGCACCGCCTGGTTCCGCCACGTCTCGGTGATGGTGGGTCCGGGGGTCTTCACCCCACGCCCCGAGACCGAGCTGCTGGCCGGCTGGGCGATCGACCGGGCCCTCGAGCTCGAGGCGCCCGTGGTCGTCGACCTGTGCACCGGCAGCGGGGCCATCGCGAAGGCGGTGGCCGACGAGGCGCCGCACGCCCGGGTGCACGCGGTCGAGCTGAGCGAGGACGCGTACCCGTACGCGCAGGCCAACCTCTCCGGCGTGGACCTCCGGCTGGGCGACGCGTTCACGGCGTTCGACGACCTGCTCGGCACCGTCGACGTCGTCGTCTGCAACCCGCCGTACGTGCCGCTCGAGGCCTGGGAGTCCGTGGCCCCGGAGGCGCGCGACCACGACCCGCACCTCGCGCTGTTCTCCGGCGACGACGGCCTGGACGCCATCCGGGTCCTGGCGGTCCGGGCCGCGGAGCTGCTGAGACCCGGGGGAGTGGTCGGGGTCGAGCACGCCGACGTCCAGGGGGAATCGGTGCCCGAGGTGTTCGCCGCGACGGGACGCTGGACCGAGGTCCGCGACCATCCCGACCTGGCAGGGCGAGCACGCTTCACGACGGCGCGACTGGCACACTCGCGGGGTGAGTGAGCGGCACACGACCGGGACCCCGGAGGAGCGGGAGACCGCCGTCGCGGCAGCGAGCCTGGCGATCCAGCGCGGGTCGCTCGTGCTGCTCCCCACCGACACCGTCTACGGGATCGCCGCCGACGCCTTCGACCACGAGGCCGTCGCCGACCTGCTCGACGCCAAGGGGCGGGGCAGGGAGATGCCGCCGCCGGTGCTGGTCTCCGCCCCCAGCACCCTGGACGCCCTCGCGGTCCGGGTGCCGGGCTACGCGCGCGCCCTGGTGGAGGAGTTCTGGCCGGGTCCGCTGACCCTCGTCTGCCACGCCCAGGCCTCGCTCCAGTGGGACCTCGGCGACACCCGGGGCACCGTGGCCGTGCGGATGCCCGACCACGACGTGGCGCTCGAGATCCTCGAGCGGACCGGCCCGCTGGCCGTGAGCTCGGCCAACACGACCGGTGACCCGGCCGCGACCGACGCCGACCAGGCCGAGGAGATGCTGGGCGAGGAGTGCGCCGTCCTCGTCGACGCCGGCCCGTCGCCGGGCGGCGAGGCCTCGACGATCGTCGACGTGACCGGCACGCAGGGCCGCGTCCTGCGGCTGGGCGCGCTCAGCCTGGAGCGCCTGAACGAGGTCCTCGAACCGCTCGGCGCCACGCTGACGGAGGACTGATCCCTTGCGGGAGTACATCCTCGTCTTCCTCGTGGCCGCGGCGGTCACCTACCTGCTGACCGTCATCGCGCGCGAGATCGCCATCCGCACCGGCGCCGTCGCGAGGGTCCGGGACCGGGACGTGCACGACGAGCCGGTGCCCTACCTGGGCGGGCTGGCCATGCTCGGCGGGATGCTGGCGGCGTACGTCGTCGCCCGCCAGCTGCCGTTCCTCTCCGAGAGCGGCCCGTTCGTCTTCCGGGACGCCGGTGTCGTGCTGATCGCCGGCACGCTGCTCTGCGCCGTCGGAGTGCTCGACGACATCTTCGAGCTGGACGCCCTCACGAAGCTGGGCGGGCAGGTCCTGGCGGCCGCGCTGCTCATCGCGTCCGGGATCCAGTTCTACTTCTTCACCTGGACCGACGAGCGGGTCTTCTCGCTCGACCCGCTGCAGGCCACGCTGCTCACGGGCGTGCTCGTCGTGGGCACCGTGAACGCCGTGAACTTCGTCGACGGGCTGGACGGGCTCGCCGGGGGAGTGGTCGCGATCGGCGCGCTGTCCTTCTTCCTGTTCTGCTACCAGATCACCAAGATCAACGACCTCGAGCGCGCCACCACCGCCGCCCTCCTCAGCGCGACGCTGGCCGGGGCCTGCATCGGCTTCCTCGTGCACAACTTCCACCCCGCCCGCATCTTCATGGGCGACAGCGGGTCGATGCTGATCGGCCTGGTGTTCTCCGCGAGCGTGGTCACCCTCAGCGGCCAGTTCCAGCCCGCCAACCTCGGGGGCTCGGCCGCGTCGAGCCTGCTGCCGGCGCTGCTGCCGATCCTGCTGCCGATCTTCATCCTGGTCGTGCCACTGGCCGACCTGCTGATGGCGGTGCTGCGCCGCTCGTGGGGCCTGCGCTCGCCGTTCAGCCCGGACAAGCTGCACCTGCACCACCGGCTGCTGGAGATCGGGCACAGCCACCGCCGGGCGGTGCTCATCATGTGGCTCTGGGCGGGGCTCGTCTCGTTCTCGGCCGTGCTGATCAGCCTCTACCCAGGCCGGACGGTCGTCTGGGTACTGATGGGTTCTGGGGCCCTGGTGACGGTCGTGCTGACCTTCCTCATCCCCATCGTGCGCAAGCCCCGGATGGGCGCTCTCCAGGACTCCTGAGAGCGATTTTCGGCCGGTCCGGACTTTGTGCTAGTTTTCACAAGCACCCAGCAAAGTCGCTGAGAAGGGGGTCCGAAATGATGCCGAACCCCCCGTTCGCGAGCCTGAGCCGCTGTGGTAACTTCGCGAGGTCGCCGCGCCTCCTCCTCTGTGTCGTAGGCCCCGGCGATTTTCTGTTCGCAGCCAATGAAAGCGACCCGGGTGAATGGCCGATGAGCCGACCGAGCCGACCGGACCTTCTGAGCAAGGGCTGCGTGGTCGCGACCTCATCGGGCTCGGCGGTCTGCTCGCGGGCGCGGTCGTCGTCGGCACGGTCCTCGGCATCGTCGTGGACGACGCGGCCGACACGAGCCCGGTCTTCACGATGGTCGGCGTCTTCGCCGGCATGGTCGCCGGCGGCCTCGGCTTCTGGGCGCGCGTGCGTCAGGCGATCGGCTAGGTGAGCGCGATGACCGACTCCACGATCGCCGGGCCGACCGTCACTCCCGAGAGGGCCTCGGTCGGCCGGGTGCTGCGCGACCAGCGCAAGACCATCGGTGTCGCCCTGGTGCTCGCCGTCGCGGCCTTCTGGGTCGCCGGCCAGTTCGGCGAGTGGCGCCTGGCGAGCGCGATCGCGGTGGGTGTCGGCATCGGCCTGGCCAACCACCTCGTCACCGAGTTCTGGCTGCTCCGCATCATCTCCAGCGGCGCCCAGCCCACGCGGGCCACGATGATGCGCTCCACCCTTGTCCGACTGCTGGTCGTCACCGTGGTCGCGGTGTCCGTCGCCGTGGTGTGGTGGCCTGATGGCATCGGCCTGCTGCTCGGGCTGGCCGTCTTCCGGCTCATCGCCCTGGTGATGACCACGATCCCCCTGCTGAAGGAGCTCAAGAGCCAATGACGCTGAGCAAGGTGCGCAACGCCGTCCTCGTCGTGGGAGCCGTCTCCCTCGTGGCCGGCATCGTGCTGACGTTCACCGAGGAGCACGAGGACGTCGAGATCACGATCGGTGAGCACACCACCCGGACGCTGGGTGGGCTGACCTTCAACCTCGACACGATCATCTCGTCCCTCGTGGCCGGTGCGGCCGTGCTGCTCCTGGGGTTCCTGGCGCGACGCGCCCTCACCCGGGACCCCGACGACCACGTCCCCACCAAGCTGCAGCTGCTCTGGGAGTCGATCGTCGGCGAGGTGAACAAGCAGGTCGAGGACAACCTCGGCAAGGTGCACCCGTACGCCGCGCCGCTGGCCATCTCGCTGTTCTTCTTCATCCTGTTCTGCAACTGGCTCGAGATCCTGCCGACCGAGCTCAACCACGAGACGCACCTGCTGCCCGCCCCGACCGCCGACACCAACCTGACCTACGCCCTGGCGCTGGTCACGATCGTCAGCGTCTGGACCTACGGCATCCGGCAGAAGGGCCTGAAGGGCTACCTCAAGCACTTCTTCGAGCCGTTCCCGATCATGTTCCCGCTCAACCTGCTCGAAGAGCTGATCAAGCCGATCACGCTGGCCCTCCGACTCTTCGGCAACATCTTCGCCGGCGGCATCATGCTGGCGCTGATCACGCTGATGCCGGCGTACATCCTGTGGGCGCCCAACCTGCTCTGGAAGGGCTTCGACGCCGCGATCGGCGTCATCCAGGCCTTCATCTTCGCCCTGTTGACCGTCCTCTACTTCGCGATGGCCGGGGCCGGCCACGGCGACGAGCACCACGACGAGCACGACCAGGAGAAGGACGAGAAGCACGCCGACTCACCCGAGGTCGACAAGGTTCCCGTCCCCGCATGAGCTCGCGGGCCGACCACCCGGTCGGCACCGCATCAGAGGTAAAACCGAGGCGCTGAGGCAAGCGCCGCAAACAAGGAGAGAAACTCAATGGCTGCAGAAGGATCTGTCGAGCTGGCCGGTGCCTTCATCGGCGGCGGAATCGCCCTCGCGGGCGGCGCCATCGGTGCTGGTGTGGGTGACGGCCTGGCCGGTGCCTCCTACATCGAGGGTGTCGCGCGTCAGCCCGAGGCGCAGGGCCGCCTCCAGACCATCTTCTTCCTGACGGTGGGTCTGGTCGAGTAGAA
>CAWFGL010000010.1:0-61354 GCA_963815335.1 uncultured Actinomycetota bacterium | reverse complement strand
GTGCAAGCCCTCAGGGGTTCGAATCCCCTATCCTCCGCCACTCATCTCGACCGCCGCCGGCTCAGCACCGGCCGCAGCACCAGCGCCAGCACGACCGCGCCGCCGCCGAGCAGTCCCCACCAGACCGCGTCGCGGCGGACGTCGGCGAGCAGGTCGGGCTCCGGCTCGGGGGCGGAGTGCTTCCGGGTGGTCGGCTTCGGCTCGGTCTGCTGGGCCACGCCGTCCGCGTCGAGTGCGAGCGGCCGGGTGAGGGCGTCGTACGGCTGGACCTCGCCGGCGCCGAGCAGCCGGTTCGGGATGTCCGGGCGGCCGTCGGCGGTGAGCACCAGCCGGGCGACGGCCTGGGCGGGGGTGTCGTCCGGGTAGTGCCCGAAGACCAGGGCGAGCAGACCGCTCACCTCCGCCGCGGCCCACGACGTGGCCGGCTCGGACAGCAGGCAGGTGCCGCCGTTGACGGTGTACGACACACCGCCGGCGGTCGGGGCGGCGACGTCGGTGGCGGAGTTCTCGAGCACGTAGTCGTGCGGGTCGGCGCCACCGGTCCCGGTCATCGACGCGTTCACCCCCATCACGTGCTCGTACGCCGCCGGGTGGACCACGTCGCGGGCGTTCTCGCCGGGCTCGAACTCGTCGAAGTCGGGCGGCACGAGGAACGACTCGGTCTCCTTGGACGGCCGGTTGCCGGTCGGCGCCACGGTGACGACGCCGGCCCGCCAGAGCCGGTCGATCCGGTCCTGCAGCGCCTCGTCCGCCTCGACGTTGAGCGCGATCGTCACGACCCGCACGTTCATCCCGGCCTGGACCCGGTCGAGCACGACGTCGAGCGCCTTCACGACGTTGCCGGTGAGGATCGGCGTCCCGGTCTGGCCGGTCGGGTCGTCGTACACCTGGAGGTCCAGCACCCGGGCCGCCGGCGCGACGCCGACCAGGCCGCCCTCCTCCGCGGTCCGCGGGAGTCCCGCGACCAGTCCGGCCACCGCGGTGCCGTGGTAGTGCCCCAGCTCCAGACCCGGCACCACCACCGGCCGCTCGACCACGTCGACGGGGGCGTCCGGGCCCACCCCCGAGTCGACCACCGCGACGACGACGTCGGTGCCCATGGTCTCGTTCTGCCGCGCCAGCCACCCGACGACGTCGACGAGGTCGAGCGCCTCCAGCGCGTCGCTCTCCTGCGTCGTCGCATAGGTGTCGGTCAGGGACGTCGCCTCCGTGCACTCCACGTCGTCCGCGCCGTACGCCGCCGGGCCGGCGGTCCCCACGGAGACGACCACGCCGGCGACGACGAGGAGTGCGGCCAGCCGGCGCATCAGCCCGGCGGGTCCTCACACCGCCGGTCGGCGGCCTCGTCCCTGGACGGCGCGCACAGGGCCGCGTCGGTCGAGAGGTCGACCCCCTGCTCGAACAGCTCCACCCAGCTGTCGGGCACGAGCGGGACGGGGACCTCGTCGTAGCCCAGCTTCTCGATCGTCTCGGCGTCCTCCAGCGAGTAGGCCGTCCCGCGCGGGTCGACGACGAACGCGGACCCGCTCGCGGTGTCGTCCCAGTCGCCGGTCATCACGAAGGCGCCGCGGCCGTCCTCGATCGCGTAGTCGACGACGAGCGGGTCGAGCCGTCCGGCGGCGATCGTGTCGCCGGGGTCCTGCACGAGCTCGACACCGGGGACGTCGTCGGGTCCGGTCACGAGGAGCGCGCACGGGTCGCCGGTGAGCTGGTCGAGCGTCGAGTCCGGCCACACCGCACCCGTGTAGGTCCGCAGCGCCTGCTCGGTCGCCGGTGACGAGCCGTCGAGCTGCTCGGGAAGGCGGCCCGGCCTCGTCGGGTCCTTCCTCGGGACCAGGCTGTAGCGGTAGACGCGCAGCGCGAACGGTGACAGCCGCATCAGGCCCTGGTCGGTGATCACCAGGCCCTCGTCACCGTCGACCCAGTAGTCGCCGATCCGCGCGCCGGGCGGGTAGCTCCCGACGTCGACGGTGGGCTTGGTCCCGGGCCCGACGATGCCGAAGCTCGACCACCCGAGCTCACCGCCGGTGGGGAACAGCTGCAGCCAGTCCTCCGGCACCTCGAGGGCCTCGGCGCGCTCGCGCAGCCCGAGCTCGTTCAGCATCGCGTCGACGTTCGGGTCGTCGGGCAGCGGGTAGAGCGTGGCCCGCGGGTGGTCCGAGAGCTCGCCCGACCTCGCGACGACGTAGTCGCGGCCCTGGTTGGTGACCACGATCCCGCCGTCGGCGAGCGGCTCGACGTCGGCGTCGGTCCGGAGCCCGAGCATCACCCCGTGCTCGTCGCCGGTGCACGCCGTCCAGCCGTCCTCGATGAACCGCGACGGCCGGGGGAGCGTCTGCGGTGCCCCGAAGATGCCGATGGTCTCGCCGGGCGTCTGCTCCTCGATGACGTCCTGCTCGACGTACGTCGGCTCGACGTCGGCGCCCAGGATCAGCTGGGCCGAGGTGATGTTGAGGACGGGGACGAGCTCGGGGTCGTCCCGGTCCTCGAGGATGACGTACGGCGCCGCCTCCTCGCGGCTGACGACCAGGCCGACCTTGTTCCAGTCCTCCTCGGTCTTGCTCGCGAGCACCGAGGCGATCGCCGCCGCCGCGATCAGGAGCACCGCCAGGGCGAGGCCGCCCACGATCGTGCGGCCCGGCCGCGCCGGCTCGACCTCGCGTCCGCCGGGCGCGCCGGAGAGGAACGCGGTGACCAGGCGCCGCCGGCTGTAGGCGTGCGCCTCGACGAGGTCCTTCTTGGTCGCCATCGACGGGTCAGCTCCGGATGGAGGAGTAGATCCCGGTGGCCAGCACGAGGAGCGGCAGCAGGCCGAGCAGGCACGCGGTCTCGGCGAGGTCGCCCAGCCGGCCGCGGCGCAGCGAGGGGACGCCCGGCAGCATCGTCACCGTCAGCAGGACGGCGCCGGTCGCGGCCAGCACCACGGCGGCGGTCGGTCGCCACTCGGGGTGCATCCACAGCAGCGACAGCGCGACCGAGGCCAGCCCGAGGATGCCGGAGCCGAGCCCGACCAGGACCTCGGTCCCGGTGCGGTACTGGCGGGTCCGCAGCATCACCACGCACGACGCGTCGACGGCGAGGAGGGTCCCGGCGAGCCCGAGGCTGACCGAGAGCGGGGCGACCAGGACCAGCAGGATCCCGACGGTCGCCGACGTCGCGACCAGGATCTGGTGGGCGATCCGGGCGTCCGCGCCCACCCGGTCGGGGTCGATGACCTCCGGGTCCGCCGTGATGTCGGTGGTCGTGAAGAGCTGGTCGACGCTCGTGCCGGTCACGCCGAGCGCGAGCCACGGGAAGACGCTGCCGGCCAGCACCACCAGCGTGAGCGTCGTGGTCAGCAGCACCGCCGCGTCGACGTCGACCGAGTCCAGCAGCAGCCCCGTGGCCAGGCCGATCGCCCCGACGACGGCCGGCGGGATGGTGAGCACCCGGCCCTCACCGAGGCCGACGACCGAGACGAGCCCGGCGACCAGCGCGCCGGCCCCGGCCATCGCCAGGGCCGGGCCGAAGAACGGTTGCCCGTCGCGCAGGGCGAGCATCAGCCCGGCGAGCGTCGCGTACCCCGCGCCCGTCCACGCGACGGTGACCGCCGCCTCGGGCTCGTGCTGGGCGCGGGACAGCACGATGCCGCCGGCCACCAGCGCGACCGCGACGACACCCGCAGCGATCCCGGCCAGGAGCGAGTCGTACTGGACGACGAGGGCGACGGCGCCGAGGGCCAGCAGCAGCGCCGCGGCGGTCAGGGCGGTACGGCGCCCGGAGGCCGGCGACCACGGCTCCAGGTCGCGCTCGACCACGTCGGTCATCGCCTCGACGATGTCGTCGTAGACGCGCGGGGGCTGCTCGTCGACGCCGGCCGTGACGGTGAGCAGGCCGCCGTCCTCCACGCCCTGCACGACCAGCCCGCTGGCGCTGTCGAGCTCGCGGCCGCCGGCGGTCACGACGCGGTAGCCGCCGTAGACCGTGGCGGCGTCGAGCAGCCCGACGCTGCGCGCCAGCTCGGGCAGCAGCTCGGCGACCGGGACGGAGCCCGGCAGGACGAGGTCGACGCGGCGGCTGCCCGAGGAGACGGAGACGCGCACCAGCCCGGACGCGCCCAGCGACGCCTGCGTCATGGTGCCTCCCGAGAGCACGCGACGAATCGTGCTCGGATGCTATCCAGAACGTGCAGAAGGCCGGCGCAGGTGCGCCGGCCTTCCTGTGGACGACCCTGGGTCAGAAGACCCCGCCCATCCGGGTCGCCGCGAGCTTGTCGACCTTGGAGAAGTTGGCGTTCGAGTCGCCGACCTGGGTGCTGCTGTCGTTGAGGAGCAGCCGCATCTCGTGGATGGCGGCGTCCCACTTCGCCTTCACCTGGTCGTAGGTGGTGCGGGCGTCACCGTCGAACTCGCTGCGCATCCGGCCGAGCTCGCTGTCGAGGCGGGCCATCCGGTCCTCGATGGCCCGGACCGCCGTGCCGAGGTCGTTCTGGATCTGCTCGAGCGCGGCGTGCTCGACGAGGAGGCCGCCGCCGTTCATCCCTGCGTTCATGGTCGTGTCTCCCGTCAGCTCTGGATTCCGCCGAGGCGGTGGATGTTCTGGTTCGCGCCGTGCGCGGCGTCGTCGTCCGCGCCGGTGAACACGGTCTGGGTTCCGGTCAGCTCGGCGTGGAACCGGTCGAGGGCGGCCACGATGGTCCGCTGCTTCTCGTCCCAGGCCTGCGCGAGGCCGAAGAACGACGTCCCGCCGGCGCCCTGCCAGCGGTTCTGCGCGCTGATCAGCTGGTGGTTGAGGTTGGCCGCGAGCCGGTCGAAGTCGACCTTCGCGTCGCTCACCAGGGTGGCGGCCTGGGCGAGGACGCCCTCGCCGGCCTTCACGGTGTTCGCTCCGTACATGTCGCCGTTCCTTTCTCCGAAGGCGGCGCGTGCCACCCGAGACTTGGCGGATCGAGAGGTGTGTGTCGGTCTGTCCTGACCCGGGTCGATCGCCCCGTCCGGACACCCCCCGATCTACCCGGGCTCGATGCCGCTAAACCCGGAACTTGATTTCCCACAGGGTCCGGAACAGACCCGACGAGACGACCAGCGCGGCGATCGCGCCGGCCCCCGCCAGGCCCTCGGCGACCTCGGCCCGGCGCGACCACCAGGCCG
The DNA here is from genome assembly GCA_963815335.1 of uncultured Actinomycetota bacterium. GTDB lineage: Bacteria > Actinomycetota > Actinomycetes > Propionibacteriales > Nocardioidaceae > Nocardioides. The sequence continues at coordinate 56,225 of CAWFGL010000010.1, read as the reverse complement.
AGCGCCAGCCGCGCCCGGTGGCCACGGCGACGACGACGAGCAGCGCCGCGAGCAGGACGACGGCGACCGCCACGGTGAACCGCCGGTCGTCCTCCATCGCTCCGAGCAGGACGACGAGCAGGGTCGCCCAGCAGGTGAGGCCGGCCCCACGGAGCAGCGCCCGTGCGGCGGCGTGCCGGTAGCTGCGGGCGGCCAGCAGCAGGGCGCCGCCGACCAGCCCGACGAGGACGCGGGCCCCGACGCGGTCCACGGGCAGGCCCGCGGTGGAGAGCAGCATCGGGGCGGCGACCGCCACGACGGCCCAGATCGCGCCGGCCGCACCCGTCACCGTCCGGGCCGCCCGAGCCGCGACGACGGCGACGCCGTCGGCCGGGACGACCGTTCGCCCGCGCCGTCCCCGCGGCCGGTCGCGGGCCGACCACGCGGTGACCGCGAGCCGTTCGATGTCGATCAGCAGCTGGTCGGGGACGTCCACCGCGAGGCTCGGCACGAAGCGTGCGGCGAGCATCGCGAGCACGAGGAGTGCTCCCCACACCACCTCGGGACGGGTGCCCAGCAGCGCGCCCGCGGCGGTGACCGCGAACAGGCCGAGGCCCGTGACGACCCAGACCCGCAGCATCTCCTCCGCCCGGCGGTCGAGCGCGCGACCGACCGCCGCGACCACCGCCGCGACGAGGGCGCTGAGCCCGACGACGGTGGGCAGTCGCTCCGGTTCCGGCGCCCACACGGTCGCGAACGCGGCGGCGGCGCCGAACGCCGGCGCGGCCACCGCCCGGGGCGCCGCCAGGTCGCCCCACGGCAGGACGCCGACGACCGCCGTCGCCGCGAGGACGAGGACCGCCGCGTCGTGCGCGTCCCCGGTCGTGCGGGCCGCGAACCAGCCGGCCAGCCCGGCGGTCGTGACGGCGACCGCGCACCAGACGGCCGCGAACGACGCCGGCGGGTCGACGAGGTGGCGGCGTACGACGGTGGGCGCCGGACCCGCTGCCGACCCTGGCGCGGACCCGGCCGCGACCAGCACCGCACCGCTCGCGACCTCGACGTCGGTCAACGCCCGGTCCGGGCCGAGCTCGCGGCCGTCGTGCCCGTGCAGCACCGGCACGAAGGCGAGACCGCACTGCGCGGCGTACTCGCGGGAGACGTCCTCGACGGAGGCGCCGGCGGGGACCAGCAGGTCGACCACACCGGCGCGACCGTGCACGGTCAGCGCCACCGAGGCACCAGGCACGACGACCCTCCCGAGATGAAGCGGCTGCCAGGGGACTGACGATAGTTCGGCGGGGGCAACGGTTCTATGGTTGCCGCACAGCAGCCGGCTCGGGAGGCAGGTGGCAGTGACAGCAGGTGACGTGACGGCGTCGCCGACGACGCTCCGCGGGGGCCGCGTCGACGAGCCCGAGCTCCCGGTCGGCCGCCTCGAGCTCCAGCCCCCACCGCGGATCGACCAGTCGGAGGGCGCGAGCGGCGTGCTCATGAACGCCATCCCGATGCTGGGCAGCCTCGGGTCGATCGTCCTCGTCGCGACGATGGCCGGCACCAACACCGGCGGGCGCCAGTACATCGCCGCCGGCATGTTCCTCTTCGCGACGCTCGGCTTCGTCGTCGTCCAGCTCGACCGGCAGCGCAAGCAGCGCGTGCAGCAGGTCACCGGCACCCGGTCGGAGTACCTCCGCTACCTCGGCAACGTGCGCCAGGTCGCGCGCGAGGCGGCCGACCAGCAGCGCCGCGCGCTGAGCTGGCACCACCCCGACCCGGCGGCGCTCCCGGCCCTGGCCGAGGAGGGGTCGCGGCTGTGGGAGCACGGCGCCGCGGACCCGCACTTCCTGCACGTGCGCTACGGGCTCTGCCACCAGCCGCTGGCGCTCGAGCTGGTGCCGCCGGAGAGCGCACCGATCGACCAGGTCGACCCGGCGGCCGCCTCAGCACTGCACCGGCTGCTCGTCGTCCACCGGCTCCAGCCCGACCTCCCGGCGTCGGTCGACCTGCGGGCCTTCGACCGGGTCGAGGTCTGCGGCCCCGAGGAGCCCGCCCGCGCGCTGGCCCGCGCGATGGTCTGCTCGGCGACGGCGTTCCACTCGCCGGACCACCTCGTCGTCGCGGTGCTCACCGCCGACCAGCACCTCGCGCACTGGGACTGGCTCAAGTGGCTGCCGCACGACCAGAGCGCCCGTCGGTCGGACGCCGTCGGCCCGATGCGGATGGTGTCGACCTCGCTCGACGAGCTGGCCACGCTGCTGCCCGCCGACCTCGGAGAGCGGCCACGGTTCGGCGCCGACGAGCGGCCCGCGACCCCGCACGTCCTGCTGGTCCTCGACGGCGTCGAGCTGCCGCCCGGCAACCACGTCGTCCCGAACGACGGCGTGCACGGCGTCACCGTGCTCGACCTGCCGGTGCGCTGGGACGAGCTCCAGGACCCGACGCGGCTGCGCCTCCAGCTCGAGGGCGAGCCCCTGGCCGACGGCCGGTACGCCGTCCGCGCGCTGAGGGTGCGCGAGGAGACCGTCCTGGCGAAGGTCGACCAGTGCCCGCTGCCGCTGGCCGAGGCGTTCGCGCGCCGGCTGACCTCGCGGCACGTCGTCAGCGGCGGCGCGGCGGACGCGCCGGCCGCCGAGAACCAGGGTGACGTCGACCTGATGGAGCTCCTCGGCCTGGGCGACGTCCGCGCCTTCGACCCCGAGGAGACGTGGCGGCCCCGGCCCGCACGGGACCGGCTCCGGGTGCCGATCGGCACCTCGGAGACCGGCGCGATGGTCAACCTCGACCTCAAGGAGTCGGCCCAGCAGGGCATGGGCCCGCACGGCCTCGTCATCGGCGCGACCGGCTCGGGCAAGTCGGAGTTCCTGCGCACGCTGGTGCTCGGGCTCGCGATGACCCACTCGCCCGAGCAGCTCAACCTCGTCCTCGTCGACTTCAAGGGCGGTGCGACGTTCGCCGGCATGTCCGGGCTGCCGCACGTGTCGGCGATGATCACCAACCTCCAGCAGGAGCTCACGCTGGTGGACCGGATGCAGGACGCGCTGTCCGGCGAGATGGTCCGGCGCCAGGAGCTGCTGCGCGAGGCCGGCAACTTCGCCTCGGTCCGCGACTACGAGAAGGCGCGGGCGGCGGGGGAGGACCTCGTCCCGCTCCCGTCGCTGTTCATCGTGGTCGACGAGTTCTCCGAGATGCTGTCGGCCAAGCCCGAGTTCATCGACCTGTTCGTCGCGATCGGCCGGCTCGGCCGGTCCCTCGGGCTGCACCTGCTGCTCGCGTCCCAGCGGCTCGAGGAGGGCCGGCTCCGCGGGCTCGAGTCGCACCTGTCGTACCGGATCGGCCTGCGGACGTTCAGCTCGCAGGAGTCGCGCACCGTGCTCGGCGTGCCCGACGCCTACGAGCTCCCGGCCGTGCCCGGCCTCGGCTTCCTCAAGCCGGACCCGACCACGCTGGTGCGGTTCAAGGCGGCGTACGTCTCGGGAGCGCCGACCGGCCGGGCCCGCGTCCGGCGCGACGAGGGCGGGAAGCTGCAGGGCATCCTCCCCTTCACCATCTCGGAGGTGCAGAAGCTCGACGTCGACGTGGCCGACCCCGAGCCCGCCCCCGTGCCCGTCGAGCCGGTCGACCAGGAGTCCCTGCTCGACGTGGCCGTCGGCCGCATGCGCGGACGCGGGCCGGCGGCGCACCAGGTCTGGCTGCCGCCGCTCGACGTCCCGGACACCCTGGACCGGCTGATGCGGGACCTCGCCGTCGACCCGCGGCTCGGCCTCGTCTCGCAGGAGTGGCGCCGGCTCGGCGCCCTCACCGTGCCGCTCGGCACCGTCGACCGGCCGCGCGAGCAGCGCCGCGACACCCTCAGCGTCGACCTGTCCGGGTCGGCCGGCCACGTCGCCGTCGTCGGTGGTCCGCGCAGCGGCAAGAGCACGCTGCTCCGCTCGGTCGTGACCAGCATGGCGCTCACCTCGACGCCGCAGGAGTCGCAGTTCTACGTCCTCGACTTCGGCGGCGGCACCTTCGCGCCGCTGGCCGGGCTGCCGCACGTCGCCGGCCTGGCCACGCGGGCGGACACCGACGTGGTGCGCCGGATCGTGGCCGAGGTGCAGGGCATCGTCGACCGTCGCGAGGCGTACTTCCGCCGGACCGGCATCGACACGATCGAGACCTACCGGATGCGCCGGGCCCGGGCCGAGGACCAGGGCCGTGTCGACGACGGGTACGGCGACGTGTTCCTGGTCGTCGACGGCTGGAGCACGCTGCGCTCGGAGTTCGACGACCTCGAGATGACGATCCAGCAGCTGTCGACGCGCGGACTGACCTTCGGCCTGCACATCGTCACGGCGGCGACCCGGTGGGCGGACTTCCGGGCCGCGATGCGGGACCTGTTCGGCACCCGCCTCGAGCTGCGGCTCGGCGACCCGGTCGACTCCGAGATCGACCGCCGGGTCGCGGCGCTGGTGCCGTCCGGCCGGCCGGGGCGCGGCCTGGTGGGCGCCAAGCTGCACTTCCTCGGCGCCCTGCCCCGCATCGACGGGTCGGCGTCGACCGGTGACCTCGGCGACGGCGTCGACGACCTGGTGTCGCGCGTGCGGTCGGCGTGGACCGGGCCGGCCGGTCCGAAGCTGCGGCTGCTGCCGACGTCCGTGTCCCTCGACGAGGTGCGGTCGCAGGCCGGCTCGCCCGCGGACCGGCTGCTGCTCGGCGTGGACGAGAAGGACCTCGCGCCCGTGGGCCTGGACCCGGTGACCGAGCCGCACCTGCTCGTCCTGGGTGACGGCGGCTCCGGCAAGAGCGCGGTGCTGCGGCTGCTGGCCCGTGAGATCGTCCGCACCCACACGCCGGAGCAGGCCCAGCTGCTCGTCGTCGACTACCGGCGGGCGCTGCTCGGCGAGGTGCCGGAGGAGTACCTCCTCAACTACGTCACCTCGGCCGCGCAGGCGACCCCGGCGCTCAAGGAGATCGCGGCGTACCTCGAGGGTCGCATCCCCGGTCCGGACGTCACGCCCGAGCAGCTGCGCGAGCGGTCGTGGTGGAGCGGCGCCGAGCTGTTCGTGCTCGTCGACGACTACGACCTGGTCGCCACGCAGCAGAGCTCACCGGTCGCCGCCCTCCAGCCCCTGCTGGCCCAGGCGCGGGACGTCGGCCTGCACCTCGCGGTCGCACGCCGGTCCGGCGGTGCGTCCCGCGCTCTCTACGAACCCGTCATCCAGACGTTGCGCGACCTGGCCATGCCGGGACTGATGCTCGCCGGGAACCCCGACGAGGGGCCGCTGCTCGGCAACCTCCGGCCCGCGCCGGCGCCACCCGGGCCGCGGTCGCCTGGTGACCCGCGACCGCGGGGTCGAGGTGCTGCAGGTGGCCTGGGCCGACAGCGCCGTCGAGTGACCTACTCGGCGTCGGCGTAGAACGCGACCCCGGGACCGTCGATCTTCATGCTCGGCAGGTCCTCGAGGCTGTACTGCTGCTGCCACGTCCGCACGTAGCCGGTGTGCGAGAGCTTCCAGCCGTCCGGTGTCCGGGTGTAGCGGTCGGTGTAGAACGCCGCGCCCTCGAGCACGAACTTGAACGCCTCGACGATGACCTTGTCGTAGAGGTACCAGTGGCCGGTGGCCGTGTCGCCGTCCACGGTGATCTCGGGGTGGTGGGCCTGGTGCAGGGTGAGCATGCCCTCGGGCATGTTCGTGCGCATGTAGTCGACGAGCGCGTCGGCGTTGTCGAACTTCAGTCCGTTGTAGTCGCCGGTGACGTCCGGGACGAACACGGACGCGAACAGCTCCCAGTCCTTGGTGTCCAGGCCCCGCAGGTAGCGGTACTTGACCTGGGTGATCTCGTGGATGTCCTGGGCGGTGGCGGCCCAGGCGGCAGCGTCGGTCATGGACGCACGGTACTAGAACGCGTTCTAGTTCACGAGGGCCTGTGTGGCCTCAGTCATCCACAAAGTCTAGTAATGTTGTGGAGTAAACAGAACCTCGCCGTAACGCTCCGTCAACCTGCCGGCGATCTTCGCCCGGCACGCTGATCGAACCACCACCGCAAGCGTTCCCACCCGACCGCTTGCCCGAACCCAGGAGGACACGAGATGGCCGATCCCACCTCACTCAGCCCGGTGCCGGACCTCGACGCCTACGACGCCGAGTTCGACCTGGCCCAGGAGCGCCGCCGGACGCTGCAGACCAGCATCAGGTCCCGCCACGCCCTGGCTCTGCACGAGCTCATGAACGAGCGCGACGACCTGCACGGCGTACACGCCCTGGCCGACCAGATCGCGGAGTCGCTCCGCTGGTCTGCATGATCCGCGCCCACTGATCCGGTGCCGCTCGGGCGGCCGGGTCGGGCGCGATGGAGTCTGCGGAGCCGGCGGACGGCGGAGTCCCCGGATATCCGGGGACTCCGACGGGCAGCGGCGAACTCCTGCACCGAGTCCGGCACTTCTGCACCCAGATCTCGGTGCAGAAGCGTGGGGGTCCCCGGATCTCCGGGGACTCCGCCCGCCTACCGCCGCCCGGTGCCGAACAGCCCGCGCGCGATCTCGGCGGCGGCGGTGCGCATGAACTGCTTGAAGGCGCTGGACTTCACGACCTGGGTCACGACGCCCTCCTCCTCCTTCGTACGGCGCGACGAGGACGGCGACTTCTTGGCGGCCTCCTTCGCGTCGGCCTTGGCCTGCTCGGCGGCGGCCTTCTCGTCGGCGGCCTTGGCGGCGCCCGCCTCGAGCTTCGCGGCGAGGATCTCGCGCGCGGACTCGCGGTCGACGGCGGCGGCGTACTTGGCCGACCGCGGTGACGCGGCGACGGTGGCCTGCATCGCCTCGGTCGCCGTCGGGGCCATCAGCGACTCGGGAGCGCGGAGCCGGGTCCAGGCGACCGGGGTCGGGGCACCGCGCTCGCCCATCACGGTGATGATCGCCTCGCCGATGCCGAGCGTCGTGATCACCTCGCCCAGGTCGTCGTACGCCGCGTTGGGGTAGGTGTTGACGGTCGCCTTGAGTGCCTTGGCGTCGTTGGGCGTGTGCGCGCGGAGGGCGTGCTGGACGCGCGAGCCGAGCTGGGCGAGCACCTCGTCGGGGACGTCGGTGGGGCTCTGGGTCACGAAGAAGACGCCGACGCCCTTCGACCGGATCAGCCGCACGGTCTGCGCGATCTGCGCGCGGAACTCCTTGGACGCGTCGGCGAAGAGCAGGTGCGCCTCGTCGAAGAAGAAGACGAGCTTGGGCTTGTCGACGTCCCCGACCTCGGGCAGGTCGTGGAACAGGTCGGCGAGCAGCCACATGAGGAACGTCGAGAAGACGGCCGGCTGGTTCGCCAGCTGCGGGAGCTCGACGAGCGAGATGAGACCGCGGCCGTCGGCGGTGACCTGCAGCAGGTCGGCGGACTCGAACTCCGGCTCGCCGAAGAACGCGTCGGCGCCCTGGTCGGAGAAGCCGATCAGCTCGCGCAGGATGACACCCGCGGTGGCGGCCGAGAGCCCGCCCAGCTCCTTGAGCTCCGGCTTGCCCTCCTCCGACGTGAGGTGGCTGACGACCGCGCGCAGGTCCGACAGGTCGAGCAGTGGCAGGCCGGCCTTGTCCGCGTAGTGGAAGACCAGCCCGAGGCTGGACTCCTGGGTCTCGTTGAGACCCAGCACCTTCGACAGCAGGATCGGTCCGAACGACGACATCGTCACCCGGAGCGGGATGCCGGTGCCCTGGCCGCCGATCGCGTAGTACTCGACCGGGAAGCCCGTGGCCTGCCAGTCCTGGCCGACCGACGCGGTGCGCGCGGTGAGCTTCTCGTTGGCCTCGCCGGGCGTCGCCAGGCCGGACAGGTCGCCCTTCACGTCGGCGGCGAAGACGGGGACGCCGTTGGCGCTCAGCTGCTCGGCGAGGAGCTGGAGGGTCTTGGTCTTGCCGGTACCGGTCGCGCCGGCGACGAGCCCGTGCCGGTTGAGCATCCCGAGCGGGATCCGGATCCGGGTGTCGGTCAGGGTCGTGGCGTCGAGCATCAGGCCGCCCAGCTCGAGCGACGTCTCCTCGAACGCGTAGCCGGGGGCGACCGCCTGCACGATCGGGCTGTCCGCGTGCGCCTCGGGACCGGGCGCGGCGGGGGCCGGTGCGGGGGCCGGTGCAGGGGGCCGGTGCGGGGGCCGGTGCGGCAGCCGCGGGCTCGGCGGGAGGGGCCGCCTCGGCGGGCGTGGCAGCGGCGTCGGGTCCCGGGGTCTCCGTCATGGGCCGAGACTATTGGGGTGTAGGAGGCAGGAGCGACCCCGCCTACACTCCACCGGGTGATCTTCAAGCGCGTGGGGGAAGGTCGTCCGTACCCGGACCTCGGCCTCACCTCCAAGGCCTGGGCGGAGCTCCCGCCCCGCCAGGTGCGCCTCGACGAGCTGGTCACGACCAAGGACACCCTGCAGCTCGCCGCCCTGCTCGACGAGGACTCCACCTTCTACGGCGACCTGTTCGCGCACGTCGTCGAGTGGCGGGGCGAGCTCTACCTGGAGGACGGGTTGCACCGCGCGCTGCGCGCGGCCCTGCAGCAGCGCAACGTGCTGCACGCCCGGGTGTACCTGGCGGGCTGACGTGAACCTCGTCCCCAGCGCCAAGTCCGCGCTCACCCTCGCCGTCCTGGCGCTGCTGCTGGTCGTCGGGATCTCGTGGGGCTACGCGCAGGTGACCGAGCCGTTCCCCGGCAAGGTCGACCCGCCGATCTGCGTCGACACCACCCACGAGGCGGGCGAGCGGATCTACCCCCAGGACGTCACGGTCAGCGTGCTCAACGCCAGCGGCCGCGAGGGCCTGGCGGCGCTGGTGATGTCCGAGTTCGTCGACACCGAGGGCTTCGCGGAGGGCGAGCTCGGCAACGCCCCGGACGGCACGGCCGTCCCGCGCGTCGAGATCTGGACCAAGGACGCCGACAGCCCGGCGGTCCTGCTGGTGCGCTCGCGGCTCGGCCAGGCCGAGGTCCAGGAGAAGCCGGTGCCGGGGGCGGCGGGCATCGTGGTCGTGGTCGGCAAGGACTTCGAGGAGCTGTTCGAGGGCGGCCGCCCCTCGATCGTGACCGACGACGACACCACCGTCTGCGGGCCGGCGATCTAGCTCAGGACCGGCTCAGCTGAGCCACTTGGCCAGCCGGCCGTGCGCGCTGACCTGGCGCAGCCGCTCCTCGGTGGCGTCGCGCAGCTTGCGCGGGGTGACCACGAGCAGGTCGTCCCCGTGCTTGAGGACGGTCCGCCGCTCGGGGACGATCGTCCGTCCGTCGCGGATGACCATCGACACCGACGACCCGGCCGGCAGCCGGAGCTCGCCGACCTCGACGCCGTGCATCTTCGAGACCGGGCTGATCGAGATCTGCAGCAGGTCGGCCGCGACCCGCTCGAGCGGGGCGGCCTCGATGTCGAGCCCGCGTGGCTCGGACCGCCGGGTCACCTTGAGGACCTTGGCCACGGTCGGGAGGGTCGGGCCGGTCAGCAGCGTGTAGACGACGACCAGGACGAAGACGATGTCGAACAGCCGCTCCGAGCCGTCGACGCCCTCGCTCAGCGGGATCGTGGCCAGCACGATCGGGACCGCGCCGCGCAGCCCGGCCCACGAGACGAACGACAGCTCGCGCCACGCCATCCGGTCCACGACGGAGCTGGCGAGCACCGACAGCGGCCGGGCGACGAACGTGAGCACGAGCCCCGCGAGGATCGCCGTGCCGACGTTGCCGAGCGTGATCCGGCCCGGCGACAGCAGCAGCCCGAGCATCACGAACAGCCCGATCTGGGCCAGCCACGCCACGCCCTCGGTGAACGACCGGGTGGCAGCGCGGTGCGGGAGGTCCTGGTTGCCGAGCGCCAGCGCGGCGACGTACACCGCGGCGAACCCGGAGGCGTGGATGCCGGCCGCGGCGCCGTACGACAGGAAGCAGAGCGTGAGCACGGCCAGCGGGTAGAGGCCGGACGCCGGGAGGGCCGCACGTCGCATCAGCCAGGCGCCGCCGAAGCCGACCGCCAGCCCGATCGCGACGCCGGCCACGAGCTCGTAGCTGATCAGCGCGATCGCCCCGAGCGTGCCGCTCTCCTCGAAGGCGCCGGTCGAGACGAGGGTGACCAGGACGACGGTCGGCGCGTCGTTGAGGCCGGACTCGGCCTCGAGCGCGCCCTGCAGCCGCTTGGGCAGGGGTACGACGCGGAGCACCGAGAACACCGCGGCGGCGTCCGTGGGGGAGGTGACCGCGCCGAGCAGGATCGCGAGCTCCCAGGGCAGCCCCAGCAGGTAGTGGCCGGCCAGCGCCATCACGCCCACGGACACGGTCACGCCGATGGTGGCCAGGGCGGCGCCGAGCCTCATCGACGGCCGGACGTCGTGCCACGGGGTGGTGAGACCGCCCTCGGACAGGATCACGATCAGCGCGGCGAAGCCGAGCGCGTGCGCCGCCTGCGCGTCCTCGAACTGGATGCCGAGGCCCTTCTCACCGAGGGCGACGCCGATCAGCAGGTAGATCAGCAGCGAGGGCAGACCCGCTCGCGAGCTGAGCCGTACCGCGAGGATCGCCATCAGTGTGACGGCAGACCCCCAGAGCACGAACGTGTCGAGCTCGTGGAGGTCGAAGTCCATGTCACCTCAGCTGTCGGGGTGGCGAAACCCCACCCTACCGAGGCGAGCGGCTCAGGGACCTATCGCCAGACGGGCGCGATCTCCTTGTAGTAGCGGCGGCCGAACAGCCGGGGCACGATCGCTAGCACCGGACCGGGCACGCTGCCCTTGAGCGCGGCCATCTCCTCCGCGCTGGCGCCGTTGGTCACCCAGGCGAAGAACTCGGCGCCCGTCTTGAGTGGTTGGTCGCGACCGAACTTCTTGCCCATCTCCTTGATCGCGGGGTGGTCGTGGTGCTGGGCGTACACGGGCTCGCTGACCGCCTCCTCGTTCGTGAGGTGGGTGCCGGCGACCTGGTCGACGGTGTCGATCGCGGCGGCTGCGGCGACCGCGTCGGCGCGGGTCGCGGACGCGGCCAGGGCGGCCATCGCCGTCCGCCCCTCGGCGAGCGCCGTGGCCATGGCGTCGTGCTCGTCGTCCCACTGGTCGAGCGTCGCCTGCTCGATGCCGACGGCCAGGAGGGCCGGCCAGGCGATGCGGTGCTCGCCCTCGTGATGTCGGGTGAGCTCGTCGTCGAAGAAGACCCAGCCCCGGTGCAGCTCGGCCGCGCGGGCCCGGTCGCCGTCGGTGAACGCCGCGAGGCCGGCCTTGAGGCGCGCGATGTCGCGGCGGACCGCGCCGTGGATGACCTTGTTCATGCTCATGGTGGGTGCTGCCATACCGGCACCGTAGGCACCGACACCCCCCGGATGGAATGGGCCGCGGTCAGGGATCGCCAGGAACTGGAACGTGTTCTAGATTTCACCCCATGGCCACCGGCACGGAACTCCCCGACGTCCGCTCCGCGAGCGACCTCCCCGCGGACGCCGAGTCGTACGACGTCGTGGTGGTCGGCTTCGGCATCGCCGGCGGCTGCGCCGCGCTCGAGGCGGCCCGGGCCGGCGCGAAGGTGCTGCTCCTCGAGAAGGCCGCGGTGCACGGCGGCACGTCGTCGATGTCCGGCGGGCACTTCTACCTCGGCGGCGGGACCGCCGTGCAGGAGGCCACCGGCCAGGAGGACGACGTCGAGGAGATGGTCAAGTACCTCACCGCCGTCTCCAAGGAGCCGGAGCACGACAAGATCCGCGCGTACGCCGAGGGGTCGGTGGAGCACTTCGACTGGCTGGAGGCGCTGGGCTTCGAGTTCGAGCGCTCCTACTACCCGGAGAAGGCGGTGATCCAGCCCGGGACCGAGGGGCTGATGTACACCGGCAACGAGAAGGTGTGGCCGTTCTCCGAGCAGGCGGTCCCCGCACCGCGCGGCCACAAGGTGCCGGTTCCGGGCGACACCGAGGGCACCCGGATCGTCATGGACCTGCTCCGCGACCGGCTGGCCGACGAGGACGTCGAGGTCCGCTACGAGACCGGGGTGACCAACCTGGTGACGGGCGACGACGGCCGGGTCGTGGGAGTGGCGTGGCGCAGCTTCGACGAGACCGGGTACGTCCGGGCCGACGCCGTGGTCGTGGCGGCCGGCGGGTTCGTGATGAACCCGGAGATGGTCGAGACGTACACGCCGGCACTCGGGTCCAAGCTCTTCACGCTCGGCTCGACGTACGACGACGGGCTGGGCATCCGGCTCGGCCAGTCGGTCGGCGCCGAGCTCAAGCACATGGACGAGCCCTTCATCACCGCGCCGATCTACCCGCCGTCCGTCCTGCTGACCGGCATCGTCGTCAACAACGAGGGCCGGCGCTTCGTCGCGGAGGACAGCTACCACTCGCGCACGTCGCAGTTCGTCATGGAGCAGCCGGGCAGCGAGGCGTTCCTCGTCATCGACAGCGAGCACGGCGAGCTCACCAACTACGGGATCCTCGTCCCGATGATCGACGCCTACGACACGATCGCCGAGCTCGAGACCGCCCTCGGCCTGCCCGACGGCTCGGTGCAGGCATCCCTCGACCGCTACAACGAGCACGCCGCCAACGGCGAGGACCCCGACTTCCACAAGGCGCCCGACTTCATCGCGGTCCAGGACCAGGGTCCGTGGGCGGCCTTCGACATGAGGCTGGGCAAGGCGATCTACGCCGGCTTCACGCTGGGCGGCATCCGCGTCACCGTCGACGGTCAGGCGCAGCGCCCGGACGGCTCGGTCATCCCCGGCCTGTACGCCGCCGGAGCCTGCGCGTCGAACATCGCCCAGGACGGCAAGGGCTACTGCTCAGGCACGCAGCTCGGCGAGGGCTCGTTCTTCGGTCGGCGTGCGGGGCGGCACGCGGCGGGCTGACGGTTTCCCCGGCCGACCGGGAAACGACCGGCCGTAGGGTCACCTCATGACGGACCGGTGGCAGGTGGCCGAGCCGCGCCGACGTGCCGCCGTTCCACGTCATGGACCTCCTCGCGGCCTCGGCCGAGCGGCAACGCACCCACGGCGACCTGGTCAACCTGCTCGCCGGGCAGCCGATGACCGGCGCACCCGGACCGGTGAACGCCGAGGCGATCCGGCTCCTGCAGAGCGGCGACCCGCTCGGCTACACGCCGGCGACCGGCATCCGCGAGCTGCGCGAGGCGATCGCCGGACACCACCGGCACGCCTACGGCATCGACGTCGACGCCGACGACGTGGTCGTCACCACGGGCAGCAGCGGCGGGTTCCTGCTGGCGTTCCTGGCGGCGTTCGAGGTCGGCGACCGGGTGGCGATGGCCCGGCCCGGCTACCCCTGCTACCGCAACGTCCTGACCGCGCTCGGCATCGAGGTCGTCGAGGTCCCGACCGGCCCGGAGACGCGGTTCCAGCCCACGGTCGAGCAGCTCGCCGGCCGTCCACGAAGCGACGCCGCTCAAGGGCCTCGTCGTCGCCAGCCCGGCCAACCCGACCGGCACCATGCTGCTGCCGCAGGAGCTCGCGGCGCTCGCCACCTGGTGCGAGGAGAACCACGTCCAGCTGGTCTCCGACGAGATCTACCACGGCATCGAGTACGCCCCGCTCGACGGCGGGGAGCGGATGGCGCGGTCCGCCTGGGAGACCAGTCGCGAGGCCGTGGTCTTCGCCAGCTTCAGCAAGTACTTCTCGATGACCGGCTGGCGGATCGGCTGGATGCTCGTGCCCGACCGGCTGCGCCGCGCCGTCGACGTGCTCACCGGCAACTTCACGATCTGCCCGCCGGTCATCGCGCAGCGGGCCTGCCTCGCGGCGTTCGACCCGGCGTCGTACGACGAGCTCGACGGGCACGTGAAGCGGTACGCCGGCAACCGGCGGCTGCTGCTCGAGGGGCTGCCCCGGATCGGCATCACCGACCTCGCGCCGGCCGACGGCGCCTTCTACGCCTACGCCGACGTCGGCCACCTGACCGACGACACGATGGTGTTCGCCCACGACCTGCTGGCCCGCACCGGCGTGGCCGTCGCGCCCGGCATCGACTTCGACACCGAGAGCGGGCACCGCTTCGTCCGCTTCAGCTTCGCCGGCCCCGAGGCCGACATCGAGGAGGGCCTGGCCCGGCTCTCCACAGCCTTCTGACCCGGTCGTTTCGGCCGGCCCGGCCCGGGCATCGTGTCCTCACGAGCTTCACGGCACCTTCTCGGGGAGGACGACATGTACGGCGACACCGCCGCGATCCGCGACCGGGCGCGCGACCTGCGCCGGCTCGCCGACGACATCCGCACGGAGGCGGACACCCTCGCGGCACGCGCGGCCGCGGTGCCGTGGCAGGGCGTGGCAGCCGACGCGATGCGGGCCGTGGCGCACCAACGGACCGCGGCGCTGCGGCGGACGGCCGATCTCCACGACGAGGCGGCCGCGGCCCTCGACGAGCACGCCGACGCGGTGGACCGGGTCAAGCGGCTGATCGCCGCGATCGAGGACCGGGTCATGTCGCTCGTCGCCGGGGCGCGCGACCGGATCGCCGGTCTCATCGGCGGGCTCATCGACCCGATCGACGACCTGCTCGACCGGTTCGTGCCACCGCCGTCCGGCCACCGGGACTGGTTGACGGTGCACGTGCCCGGGCTCGACCTCGGGGCGATCGCGGCATGAGCGGCCCCGACGACCCCGCGGACATCCTCGAGGTCAGCGGCGGGTCGGCCGGGCTCGAGGCGTCGTACGACGCGATGCGGGCGCTGGCCGACACCTACGACGACGCCGGCGACCGGATGCGCACGATGGCCCGCACCGGGGGCCGGGTGGCCACCGACCCCGACCTGCTCGAGTCGGCCGTGCTCTCGCCGGTCACGGCAGTGCGAGCCGAGCACGCCGTCCTCGCGGCGACCACCGGGCCGGACGGGATCCTGGTCGGGTCGGCGGGCTGGGAGCTCGACGCCGTGGCCATCCGCGGGGCCGTGGGGCTCTTCGAGTCCGCGGACCAGGCCCAGCACGACGCGTTCGAGGTCATCGACCACCTCGTGGGCCGCCAGCTCGGCTCCGCGCTCGTGGCAGGGTCACCGGTCCTGGTCGGCGGCATCCTGCTCGTGGGCGACGAGGGTCTGGAGGAGCTCGTCACCGAGCACCCCGACCTGGTCCAGCACCTCGTGAACGGCGGGGGCGGGCTGCTGGCGGGGCTCACCGGCGGCCTGCTGCCGACGCTGACGACGCAGGACGCCGCCGAGGAGCTCGGCGACCTCTACCCGGAGGGCCGTCCCGTCGTGACCGCGCTCGACGACGTCCACGTGCCGGGCGAGGTGCCGACGAGCGTGGAGGACCTCGTCGCGCACCTCGGCGACGTCGCCGCCCTGTCGACCGGCGCGGACGCGCCCCTCAACGGCACCATCGAGGTGCAGACGATCACCGGCAGCGACGGCCACGTCTCGCACATCGTCAACCTCCCCGGCACCGACGACCTCGAGACCCTCCCGTGGACGGCCGACGACGACGTCCGCGACATGGGCACCAACCTCGACCTCGTCGCCGGCGTCCCGGACGACTACCAGCAGGGCATCCTCGAGGCGATGGCGCAGGCGGGCATCGGACCCGACGACCCCGTCCTGGTCGTGGGGCACTCGCAGGGCGGCATGGAGGCGGTGGCGATCCTCGCGTCCGACAGCGGCTTCCACGTCACCGACGTGGTGACCGCCGGCTCGCCCACGGCCCAGGTGCCCGACCTCCCGGCCGGGTCGCACGTGCTCTCGCTCGAGCAGCACGGCGACCTCGTCCCGCTGCTGGACGGCGAGCCCAACCAGCCGTCCGTCGAGCAGACCACCGTGGTGGTCGACGCCCACCCCGGCAACGGCATCGAGACCCACCACGACTACGAGGCCTACATCGAGGGAGCGGCGGCTGTCGACGCGTCGTCGCACCCGTCGATCGTGTCGAGCGTCGAGAGCCTGCACGCCCACGGCTTCCTCGGCGGCGGTCACGTCACCAGCCAGGTCCTGCAGATCACTCGCGCTCCCTAGACCGGTGTTTGCCGGACAGGACCGCAGGGAAGGTGACGAGGGATGTACGGCGAGACGGACGTGGTGCGCAAGCACGCCGGACGGCTGCGCGACCAGGGCGAGGACATCCGCGCGCTGGCCGAGCGGCTCGTCTCGCACGCCGAGTCGCTGCACTGGAGCGGCCGCGCCGCCGACGCGATGCGCGAGCGGGTCCGCGAACGCGCCGTCCGGCTCCGCGAGGCGGCCGCTCGGCACGACACGGCCGCCGACGCGCTCGACGTGCACGGCCGGGAGGTCGACGGGGTGAAGGACGCCATCGCCGACGCCCAGCGCCGGGTGGCCCGGGCCGGCTCGACCGAGGCCGAGCTGCCGCCGGCCGGGCACAAGGACTGGCTCGAGCTCGGCGTGCCGCTGTCGGAGAGGCGCTAGATGGTCACCGTCGACCTGGGTCCGCCGCGGCCCGGGCCCCGCGACCTGCTCGACGGGCTGCCGCGCCGGGTGGCGCTCACCCTGCCGGAGCTGCTGCACGTCGCCGAGGCGGCCGGCGGTGCTCCGCTGCCGTTCACGGTCTCTGCTCCTGACTCCTCCCCGCTCGCCGACCGGCTGGGCTCGCTGGCGGCCGACGAGGACGCGGCGTACGCCTCGACCCTCGCCCGGCTCCCGGCGGCGGGCGAGTCGCTCGCCCGCCGTGGTCTCCTCGTCGAGGACGCGGTCGACGCCGGTCTGCTGGGTGCGGTGGGGCTGCTGGCCTCGCCCCGGTTCGCGCTCGACCTCACCGTCGTCGCCGGTGGCGTCCAGGCGGCCGGCTGGCACCGCCAGGCCGGCGACGCCGTGGCCGCGCTGTCGACCGTCGACGGGATCGTCTTCGAGCTCGCCTGGTTCCCCACCTGGGCCTGGGCCGACGAGCTGAGCCGCGTGGCGGTCATCCCGGAGGACCTGCCGCTGTCGCCGTCGCGGGTCCCTGGCTTCGTCGACCTGCCCCACGAGCTCGCGGACGCCGGCGCCGAGGCGGTGCGCTCCCAGCGGCCGGACCTGCTGCCCGTCCTGGCCGCGCACCACCGTGGCCGGGTCACCGACGAGACCGGAGACCCGCTCACCGACCTCGAGGTCGGCACCGTGCTGACCGCTCTCGCCGGAGAGTCCCAGGGGCGGCTGCGCGCGCTGGTCGCCGACGTGGCCGGGCCGAGCACGACCACCGTGGGTGTCGTCGCCTGGACGCTCGTGGCCGACGGCTGGCGGTCGCTGCGACCGCACACCGTCGACGACCGCCTGCACGTCGAGGTGCGGCGCGTCATCCCCGAGGACCTCGCGACCGACCTCGCTCCCGTCCTGTCGGCGGTGGCGGGATGACCGAGGGGTACGAGCGGCTGCTCGCGCTCGCCGACGGCTTCGACGCGGCCGGCGCCGAGCTCCGTGCCCGCGCCGGGCTGGGTGCCGAGGTGCTCCGCGACCCGGCGGTCACGGACTCCGCCGACCTCGCTCCGGCCACCTACGCGCGGGCGGAGGAGGGAGTGCGTGCCGCGACCACCGGCTCGCACGGGCTGATGACGCGGTCGCTCGAGCTCGACGCCGACGCGCTCGTCATCCGGGCGACGGTCCTCACCTACCAATGGATCGACGACCTGCGCGCCGTCGCCTCCGAGACCCTCGGCTCGGTCGCCGGGCGGGCGGTCGGGTACCTCGCGCCGACGGTCGCCCTCGGCGGCGGCGTCGTGGCGGCCGGCCTGATCGAGACCGACGCGCTCGACCGCGACGAGGTCGTGGCCTACCTCGCCGACCTCGCGACCGACAACCCGGAGCTGCTCGACCACGTGACCACCGGGGGCGGTCTCCTCGACAGCCTCCAGATGCGGGCGCTGCTCACGGCCGGGTTCATCTCGGGCGAACCCGGCCGTCGGGCAGCCCGTGGTGGCCTCCGTGCGATCGGCCTCGAGCCGGCGCGGGCGGACGCCGCCGCCGCACTCCGGGACGTCGCCGGGGGTCTCGCCGATCCCGGCGACGCGCTCGGTACGGCGCCCGCGGGCCTGACGCCGCCGCGGTCGTTGACCGACCTCGTGACCGCGGTGCGGTCCGCGGGTCCCCACGTCGTGGTGCAGCGCACCGCTCCGAGCAGGTACGTCGTGCTGCTCGGCTCGCCGGCGCCGAGCGACGGGCTGGTGGGCGCCGACCTGGCGTCGTACCGGCTCGGCGCCGTGCGCACGATCGAGGGCGCGCTCGACGGCGACCCGGCCCCGCGGGTGCTGCTCGTCGGCACCGGCCACGGCGGTGTCCTGGCCGCCGAGCTGGCCGGGAGCGCGCTGTCGGACGCCTTCGTCGTCGACGCGGTCGTCACCGCCGGGTCCCCGTCGGCCCACGTGCCGCGGATCCCCGAGTCGGTGCGGGTGCTCTCCCTCGAGGACCGTGACGACCCCGTCGCCGTCCTCGGCTCGCTGGT
The DNA here is from genome assembly GCA_963815335.1 of uncultured Actinomycetota bacterium. Lineage (GTDB taxonomy): Bacteria > Actinomycetota > Actinomycetes > Propionibacteriales > Nocardioidaceae > Nocardioides. The sequence continues at coordinate 37,920 of CAWFGL010000010.1, read as the reverse complement.
CAACGCGGGGGCCCGCAACCGGACCGACGTGGTGTTCGACGCCGCCGGCAGCGAGCCGGGCGAGGCCTACCTCTGGGCGCGCGCGCCGCCGACGCGGCCGCCGAGACCCACCCCGACCTGGCGGCCGAGCTCGGCCGCTTCCGGGAGTGGGGCTATCTCACGTAGGGCCGGTCACACCAGGTCGTGCACGAAGTCGCCGAGCTGGGTGAGGTTGCGGCACTCCACCATCGGCACGATCTCGCCGTACCTGCCCGCGACCGAGTCGCCGGTGTCCCAGTGCCGGCGGTGCTCGGGATTGAGCCACCACGAGTGCCGGGCCGCACCGGCCATCGTCTGCAGCCGGTCGAGGGCCAGGTCGCTGTAGTTGGAGCGGGCGTCCCCGAGGATCAGCAGCGACGACTTCGGGCCGAGCGCGTCGGCGTGCTCGTCGGTGAACTTCGTGAAGGCCCGGCCGTAGTTGGTGCGGCCCCACAGGGCCGCGTGCGCGGTCGAGGCGGCCAGGTCGCTCATCACGTCGACGACGTCGGCGCCGGGCTTGAAGTGGTGGGTGACCTCGTGGACGTGGTCGATGAAGGTGAACGCGCGGACCTTCTGGAACTGGTCGCGCAGCGCGAACACCAGCAGCAGCGTGAACTGCGCGAAGTTGGCGACCGAGCCGCTGACGTCGCAGAGCACGACGAGCTCGGTGCGGTGCGGGCGCTTGGGCCGGTGGTGGGTCACCAGCGGCACGCCGCCCGTCGACATCGACGCGCGCACGGTCCGGCGGAAGTCGAGCGGCCCACGCTGCCGGGCGTGCTGCTCCTTGGTCAGCCGGGTGGCGAGCCGGCGGGCGAGCGGGTAGATCTCGCGCCGCATCTCCTCGAGGTCGGCCTTGCGCGCGGCGGTGAAGTCGAGCCGGTCGATGCTGGGCTTCACCGCGACGTTGGCGACGTGGTCGGGGCCCTTCTCCTCGGCGATCCGGCGGCGGGCGTCCGCCTCCACCTGCCGCGTGAACGCGCCGACCCGCCGGCCGGCCGCGCGGGCCGCCTCGTCCTCGGTGCGGCCCTCGGCCAGCAGCGACTGCACGATGCGGTCGACGAGGTGGCTCGGCGCGACCCGCTGGAGTGCGGTGTACGCCGACCAGCTGGACAGTCCCGGCCCGCGCCCGGGCATCGCGCCGAACCGGCCGACCATCTCGACGGCCAGCCGCATCAGCCGCTCCTCGTCGTCGGCGGCCAGCGCCTCGAGCAGCTGCTCGCGGAAGTCGGTGAGCGCCTGGGCGTTGTCGCGGACCGCCCCGGACTCGTCCGGGGACCGGTCGTCGACGGTGCCGACGCCCTCGCCGACGAGCGCGGGGAAGTAGACGTCGAACAGCGTCTCGAAGGTGGGTCGCTGGCTCTGCTTCTTCACCAGCGTCGCGGCGTACGCGTCCCGGACGGTCGTGCGCCGGTCCCACTGGAGGGCCGACAGGGCGGCCACCGCGTCGAGGTCCTCGGCGAGGGACACGGACAGGCCGGCGCCGCGCAGCGCCTCGAGGAAGGCGATGTGAGGTTCCACTAGCGCCGCGTACACATCACCTGGCACTTGCGTCGCGCTTGACGCTGCGGAGCCGGAGCTCGCGGATCGCGCGCTCCTGGTCGGACGCGTGCTTGAGGACGACGCCGAGGGTGTCGTCGACCGCCTTGTCGTCGAGGTCGCCGATCTCGAGGGCGATCAGGGTGCGCGCCCAGTCGACCGACTCCGCGATCGACGGCGGCTTCTTGAGCTCGAGCTCGCGCAGCCGGCCGATGGTGGCGACCAGCTGCTCGGCCACCTTGGTCTCGAGCTCGGGCACCTGCGACGTGACGATCTCGCGCTCGCGCGCGGCGTCCGGGTAGTCGAGGTGCAGGTAGAGGCAGCGCCGCTTGAGCGCCTCGGACAGCTCGCGGCTGGCGTTCGACGTGAGCACGACCAGCGGGCGCCGTACGGCGACGACGGTGCCGAGCTCGGGGATGGTCACCTGGAAGTCGGACAGCACCTCGAGGAGCAGGCCCTCGACCTCGACGTCGGTCTTGTCGACCTCGTCGATGAGCAGGACCGTCTGCTCCTCGCGGCTGATCGCGGTGAGCAGCGGCCGGGTCAGCAGGAACTCGTTGCTGAAGATGTCGTCGTGCGTCTCCGACCAGGTCTGGTCGTCGCCCTGGCTGGCCTGGATGCGCAGCAGCTGCTTCTTGTAGTTCCACTCGTAGAGGGCGCGCGCCTCGTCGAGGCCCTCGTAGCACTGGAGCCGGACGAGGTCGGCGCCGGTCGCCCGGCCGATGGCCTTGGCGAGCTCGGTCTTGCCCACGCCGGCAGGACCCTCGACGAGCAACGGCTTCTCGAGCGCGCCCGCGAGATAGGTCGTGGTCGCGGTGGCGGGGTCGGCCAGGTAGCCGACCTCACCCAGCCGGGTGGCGGCGTCGTCGGGGGAGGCGAACCACGTCATGCCGCCATCCTCCCGCACCAGTGGCGCTCGTGACCCGTACCCCTGCTCCCGGTGGCTCGTTGACCCCTTCGTGAACAGCCTGCGGGGAGGCACCTCCGTGGTCGCGCGTGCGGCCAGGGCGGGCCTGGCGACGGGGCTGGTCGGCACGGCGTTCCTGCTGACCCTCGGCGGGGCGATCGCCAACCCCGGCGACGAACCGGCCTCGACCCCGGGCGCCACCTCCGTCCGCCTGGCCGAGCGGTCCCAGGTCGACGCCCGCTGCGCCGGGGCCCGCGGCCAGGCCGTCGTCCGCGCGGTCGACGGCACGACGCGCACCGTCTCGTTCAAGCACGGCTGGAAGGTCTACCAGGGCGAGCGCCCAGGGACGCTCGTGACGGTCTGTCCCGACTGACCCGCTAGGAGCCGTGCCGGCCCGCGCCCGACGCGAACCGGGCGGCGCCCTCCAGGGCACCGGCGCCGAGCGACCTCAGACCGTGCGCGAGCTCGGCGCGCAGGGCCTCCTCCTGGGCCAGACCCTCCTGGTCGTAGACCGACGAGCGGTCGTTCCGCAGGCACTCCTGCGGGAGGGCGGCGAGCTGGTGGGCGAGGGCCTCGGCCGCCGCGCGCGCGGTGCCCGTCGGCACGACGCGGTCGACCAGCCCCATCGCGTGGGCCTCGGCGGCGTCGACGCCGCGTCCCGTCAGGATCAGGTCGAGCGCGCGGCCGGTCCCGACGAGCCGGGGGAGCCGGACGGTGCCGCCGTCGACGAGCGGCACCCCCCACCGGCGGCAGAAGACGCCCATCGTGGCGTCCTCGGCGGCGACCCGCAGGTCGCACCAGACCGCGAGCTCGAGGCCGCCCGCGACGGCGTACCCCTCGATCGCGGCGATGACCGGCTTGCCGAGCCGCAGCCGGGTCGGGCCCATCGGCCCGTCCGAGCCGCCGGGCCCGTCGAGGTCGGTCACCTGGTTGCCGCTCGGGGTGCCGATCGCCTTCAGGTCCGCGCCGGCGCAGAACGTGCCGCCGGCGCCGGTGAGCACCGCCACGCTCTGCGCCGGGTCGGCGTCGAAGGCCCGGAACGCGTCGGCCAGTGCGGTCGCGGTGGGGCCGTCCACGGCGTTCCGCGCCTCGGGCCGGTCGATGACGACCGTGGTGACCGGTCCGTCGGTCTCGATGTGCACGTTCATGGAGGCATCGTCCTCCACAGGTCCTGTCCACAGGACGGCGTGGGGAAATGCCCGAAAGTATGAGTGCGGTGCCTAGGGACCGAGGTTCAATTGAGGGGTCGGACACGGAGCAGTGACCATCATGGGGGACCGTCATGCGAGAGGAAGCTCGGGAGGTGCGGGACGGCATCGTCCGCGCGCTGGCCAAGCTGAGCCTGATCATGGTCCTCGGCGTCCTCGGTGCCCTGTTCGTCGGCGGCAGCGCCGCGCAGGGCGAGGCACACGCCGCTGACAGCACCCCGGTCGTCCAGCACTCCCAGCCGGCCGAGGAGGGCGTCAGCGACCAGGCCAGCCCGCTCGGTCTCGTGATCGTCGCCTTCGTGGTCGTCGGTGGCATGGGCGTCCTGCTGGTCGGTGCCCTCAAGCCCCGGCGCGGCGACGACCGCGACCTGGCCGAGCTCCTGCGCGACTAGCCCGGAGCGCTCAGGGACACGGGTTGCGGGCCCCGCGCTCGGCCGTCCCGGCACACCGCCTCAGCTGCTGGAGCCGGGCGCGTGCCGCGTCCAGCACGGCGCGGCTCGGCCGCCGCCCGGCGTACCGCGGGGACAAGAGGTTCATCCGTCGTCCCGGGTCGCTGTAGTACTCGCGCGCGAGCAGGCGCCGGTCGCTCCCGTAGTACTCGATGTAGGCGTTGCCCCGCGCGTCGACGTACGACGACCACGTCGGCACCCGGAAGGGTGCGTTGCCGGACTCCTGGAGGACGAACCGGCTGCGCTCGTTCGTGAACTCGTGGAAGGTCTCCCGCCGTGACGTCCGGCCCAGCAGGGAGTGGCCGTCGAGCCGGTAGCCCGCGCGCACGTCGAAGAGGTCGTAGACGGTGCTGGCGATGTCGACCAGGCCGACCCGGCGACGGTCGACGACGCCCGACCCGAACCCGGGCGGGTAGTACGCCAGCATCGGGACCTCGAGGGCGTCGGGGTACGGCACCGACTTGCCCTCCCAGCCGTTGGTGCCGAGGTGGTAGCCGTTGTCGCTGACGAAGAGGACCGCCGTGCTGCTGAGGGTGCCCGTGTCCTCGAGGACCTCGAACGTCGCGGCCACCTGGTCGTCGACGTCGTACAGCGCCCGGACGCGGGCCGCGTGGAACCGGGAGAAGTAGCCGCGTCCGTGTCCGTCGTCCAGCGACCAGAACGGCTTCAGCTTGTCCGAGGTGTCGCGCTCGGGGCGGAACCGGAACCTGGGCACGGGGCGGTTGGCGTTGGCGGCCGTCGGCTCCGGGAAGAGGAAGCCCGCCCCCTTGCGGTTCTGGGTGTGCGGCGCGGCGAAGCCGACGTAGGCGAAGAACGGCTCGTCCTTCGCGGCCATCTCCGACACGAAGTCCGTGAGGTAGGCGCCGGCCTGGACCGTGGTGTGCACGGGCGGGTCCGGCTTGTAGGGGCGCGCCTGGTCGTCGAAGAGGACGTAGTCCCGGTACAGGCTGGTGTGCCAGATGTCGGTCCGGTCGAACCCGGTGCGGACCGTGCCGTCCGCCACGCGGGCCGGCGCGACGCCGTTGAGGTACTTCCCGACGCCGTACGTCGTCACGCCCAGCCGGCTCAACCGCGCCTGCATCGTGTGCCGCGGATCGAGCTTCGCGGCGTCGATCTGTCGCTGGACGCGGTTGTTGTGCGGCACCTGCCCGCTCATGATCTCGGCGCGCGCCGGGCAGCAGACCGGGCTGGTCACGGTGGCGTGCTCGAAGCACCGCCCGCGGTCCAGCAGCCACCGGCTGCTCCTGGGCAGGTACCGCCTCGTCTCGGCGCAGGAGAAGTCGTCCATGTCGTCGACCACGACCACGACGAGGTTGAGGTCGGTCCGGCCGGTCGGGCGCCGGCCGTCAGCGCCTCCGCCGTCCCCGGCGTGGCTCGGCACCGTCAGGAGGCCGGACGTGAGGACACCCACCAGGGACACGATCAGTCCGGTGGCGGTGACGGCGGGGCGCGAGAGCTGCATGGCCCGTCTGATGCCACGGGCGGTGGATTGGTTCGCGGTGGCCGGGACGCCAACATCAGGTCTTCGTCATGAACCGAACGATCGCGCGGCGCAGTGTCTCCAGAAGACATCGTGATCTACCGCAAATTCGGGTTGTGCCGCCGTCGAGCTGCTGTGTTGATGAGATTCATGAGGGACTGTGCAGATTCGGGACGGACGTGAAGTTCGTTCGTAGATCCATGCCGTTGTTGTGCGGTCTCGTGACCGTCCTGGTCGGAGCTGTGCTGACCGCTCCGGCCTCCGTTGCCGCCGATCCCGTCAGGGTGACGGGCGTGGTCTCCTCGAACCACGACGATCCTGTCAGTGGGAGCGTTGTGTTCTACGCTGCGCCGCACGACGGCGAACAGGAGCCGGCAGCCGAGGCATTCGTCGACGACGACGGCGCCTATGAGGTGGACCTCGTGCCCGGCCGCTACCTGGTGCTGGTCGTGTTCCGTACCGGGACCATCCGGCACGAGATCTTCAGTACGGTGGACGTGACGCCGACCGAAACGATCCACAACTTCGGGTCCGGCGTATTTCCCGTCACCGTGAGCGTCCTGAACTCCCAGGGTCAGCCGATCCTGGCCGATCTCGAGCTTTCCTGCTTCCAACAGAACGGCGAGGAGAACCCACCGGACTACCGATTCGTCGACTCGCGCGCCACCCTCCAAGTCGCTGACCGTCTGGGGATTCCCGCCCGGCCCGCCGTGCACCCTGTATGTCGAGTCGGGCGATGACGAGCAAGTCGTCCCTGTCACGGTGACTCCCGGAGGGCCGAACAACGTGACGGTCGAGTTCGAGGTCGACAGCTCGACGGTGACCGGCACCGTCTCGACGCCGGCCGGCCAGCTGGCCGGCGGCAGCGTGACCGCGGAGTACGAGGACACGCTGGAGTTCGCCGCGTCTGCCGACATCAACCCCGACGGCTCGTTCTCTCTGACCCTGCCGCAGGACGAGAACTACGTCCTCACCGTCTTCGGCGTGCTCGCTGACGGCGGCGGCGACGGGGAGACCCAGTTCTTCTGGGAGACCGAGCCCATGGGGCTCGAGGAGGGCGACGAGCTGGATCTGGTGGCGGACCACCTTCCGCTTCAGGTGTCCCTCGTCGGGAACGACGGGTTGCCGCGGACCGGTGACGTCAGCTTGAGCTGCGTGGAGCTGCGTTCCGACCGGGAGGGCGGGCCCCGTGACGTCCGCAACGTCAGCACCTACCAATCCGACGACAGCGACTTCGAGCTGTGGGGCTTCGGTCTTGCGATCGACGAGGGCGAGGACGAAGGCTGCGAGCTGACCGTGATGCCCGACGACGGTTCCACCCAGTTCCGCGACATCACGTTCGTTCCCGGCTGGGACAACGCGATCGAGGTCGTCGTGCCGGACGCGGTCACCGTCTCGGGTACGGTCGCCTTCCCCGACACCGAGACCGAGACCGTCGAGGTCAACGCCTTCGTCGTCAACGGCAACCGTGGGAGGCACGTCAAGTCCGGGATCGTCGCAGCCGACGGCACCTTCTCGCTCAGGCTCTCCAAGGGCGAGAACTACCGCCTGACGTTCGACGGTTACGACGAGAACTCCCTGCAGTTCCGGCTCTGGACCGATGAGTTCGACCTGACTGGTGACCTCACTGTCGAACCCGCTCCCTGGGTCCCCGCACGCGTGCACCTCGTCGACGAGCACGGGGACCCCGCGGAGGCGACCTTCAAGGTCAACTGTCAACGTTCCGGGGCCTTCCAGCAGATGCTGTTCCTCGACCGCACCGGCTCCGGTGCCGTGGACTTCGTTGCGGCACCTGGCGACCAGGGCTGGAACTGTGGGCTTCAGATCGACGCCCCGTACCAGTCGCACGTCATCCCGGTGGGAGACTCGGGCAACGAGTACACGTGGGTGGTCCCACGCGGCGTCCTGATCGAGGGTGGACCGGGCGGCAGCAGTGACGACGACGGCGTGCCTGACCTCCTGGAGGTGCTCGCACCCAACGACGGTGACGGCAATGGCGACGGAACCCCTGACGTGGACCAGCCGCATGTCACTTCGTTGCCGGTCAAGGGCTCGACCGACCCCGACGACGACTACCTGAGCATCGCGGCTGCCTCCGGCACGACGCTCGAAGCCGTCGGCACGTCCGACCCGAGCGCTCTGCCCGTGGCGCCTCCGGCAGGTACGGCGTTGCCGGCCGGACTGGCGTCATTCACGCTGACCGGGATCACGCCCGGCTCGGCGCAGGTCGTGGCGATCCACACTGGTTCGACCACGGGGGTGAACGGCTACGCGAAGTACGACGCAGATACCGAGACGTGGTCGGCCCTCCCCGGCCGACCGGGTCCAGGTCTTCCCCGGCCGGGTCGAGGTGACCCTGACCGACGGCGGCGTCGGTGACGGGGACGGTGTGGCCAACGGCCGGATCGTGGACCCGGGAGGGCCGGCGATCCTGCCATCGGGCGACCGGACGCCCCCGGTCGTGACAGGTGTGGCAACGAGGGCACCGAATGCCAACGGGTGGTACTCGGCAGCGGTGCGCATCCGGTGGACAGCCACCGACCCCTCCGGCATCGCCGTTCAGCCAGCCTCGACCCTCGTGTCCAACGAGGGCAACTCGGTGACGGCCGTCTCGCCGGTGGTCTGCGATCGGGCGGTCCCCGCGAACTGCGGGACCGGCCAAGTCACCGGGCTCCGCATCGACCGCACGGCGCCGACGGTGACGGTGAACGGGGTGGCGAACGGTGGTACGTACGTTCTCGGGGGAGTGCCGGCCCGCTCCTGCACCGCGACCGACGGACTGTCCGGACTTGCGGCTCCGTGCGCCACGACGTCGACGGGCGGCAACTCCAACGGGGTCGGCTCGTACAGGTACACCGTGCGCGCGACGGACCGCGCTGGTAACCAACGCGTCAACACCGTGAACTACCGGGTGATCTACCGGGTCGACGGGTTCCTCGACCCGTTGAACGACCCGGCCATCTCACCAGGCGTCGCCATGAGCGTGTTCCGCAGGCCCAGCAACGTCCCAGTGGCCTTCCAGGTTCGACGTTCCGACGGCAGCACGGTCACCCCAGTCACGCCGCCATCCTGGCTCACGCCAACGCGCGGCGCGCGCACCAGCGCCGCGGTCAATGAGGCGTCTTACACCGGGGCGGCATCCGCTGGTTCGTCGTACGCGTGGCGCAACAGCGCGTGGCGCTACGACTGGTCGACCCGCAACGCGACGGTGGGCTACGCCTATCGCCTCGGGGTGCGCCTGGACGATGGAACAACCCGGTACCTCTGGGTCGGGCTACGCTAGCCGACCTTCCGGCGTCGACACTGCGGGCTCGACAGACTGGCCTCGGCCATGTCTCGGACCGTCGAGTGCGCGGGCATGTCAACGGGCCCACACGCGCCCCGCGAACGGCCCGGAAGCCAAAACAGCGCCGATCCCAACCCCGCGATCGGGGCCGAAACCGGCGCTGTCTCATGTTTCGTGACTGGACCCCTCCGGAAGGTGTTCAGCCCTGGCTGGCGGTGGCGGTGGGATTTGAACCCACGGTGGGCTTGCACCCACACACGCTTTCGAGGCGTGCTCCTTAGGCCGCTCGGACACGCCACCGCCGGAGAGATTACCGGAGCGGACTCACGCCGCCGAATCGGAGTTCGGGGCCGTCGGAGGGCTCCAGCGGGGGTCGCGACCGGTCGCGCCGAGGAGCCGGTCGAGGGCGGGCGCGTCCCACGGGACCTCGACCGGCGGGCCGAACAGGCCGCCGTCGTCCGCGGGCCCGTCCTCGGGCGGCTCGAAGCTCGACGCGAAGCTCGCGGCGGCCTCGACGGCGGCCGGGTCGGCGTCGTACGCCTGGCCGGTGGCGACGGCCAGGTCCCACGCGTGCACCGTGACCTCGTCGATGGCGACGAGGGCGGCGACCGGCGCCGGCAGCTCGATCGGGCCGGCCTGGGTCAGGCCGTCGTACGCCGCGGGGTCGAGCCAGGCCCTGCCGAGCTCGTCGAGCTGCGCGGCGATCCGCTCGCGCCAGCCGTCCTCGAGCCGCGAGCCGTCCGCCGAGGGGTTGCCGCCGCCGGGGATGTCCTCCTTGCGGGCCGACAGCGTGAACGCCAGCGCGAGACCGCCGATGTGGTCGACGAGGTCGCCCACGGAGTAGTCGGGGCACGGTGTCGGGTCACCCAGCTGCGCGTCGGTCGTACCGCGGACGATCGCCGTCAACGCGTCGGTGGTGGGCCGGAAGTCGAGAGTGGTCATGCACCTACCGACCCGGCGAGGTCGGCGTACTCATCGGCGGCGGGATAGTCCGTGACCCACCGGCCCACAAGCCGCTCGCTCTGGGGCCGAAACGTCACGGACTATCGCAGCGGGCCGAGGCGACGCAGCTGCACGACGTGCTCGGGGGTGAGCTCGTCGAGGGTGGCCACGCCGAGCAGGCGCATGGTGCGCTCGATCTGGCCGCGGAGGATCTCGATGGTGCGGTCGACACCCTCGCGGCCGCCGGCCATCAGGCCGTAGAGGTAGGCGCGGCCGATGAGGGTGAAGTGCGCGCCGTGCGCCACCGCGGCGACGATGTCCTGCCCGGACATGATCCCGGTGTCGAGGTGCACCTCGAGGTCCGAGCCGCGGGCTTCCAGTGCCTGCACCACGGAGGGGAGCAGGTGGAACGGCACCGGTGCCCGGTCGAGCTGGCGGCCGCCGTGGTTGGACAGGATGACCGCGTCGACGCCGAGGTCGGCGAGGCGGACGGCGTCGGCGACCGACTGGACGCCCTTGACCGAGACCTTGCCGGGCCACTGGTCGCGGATCCAGGCGAGGTCCTCGAAGGTGACCGTCGGGTCGAACATGGTGTCGAGCAGGTCCGCGACCGTGCCCGACCAGGAGTCGAGGGAGGCGAACGCCAGCGGCTCGGTGGTGAGGAAGTCGAACCACCAGGCCGGGCGGGGGATCGCGTTGGCGACGGTCTTGGCGGTCAGCTTCGGCGGGATGGTCATGCCGTTGCGGACGTCGCGCAGCCGGGCGCCGGCGACGGGGACGTCGACGGTGACGAGCAGGGTGTCGTACCCGGCCTCGGCTGCGCGGTCGACCAGTGCCATGGACCGGTCGCGGTCCTTCCACATGTAGAGCTGGAACCAGTTGCGGCCACCGGGTGTGGCCGCGGCGACGTCCTCGATCGAGGTGGTGCCCATCGTGGAGAGGGAGAACGGGATGCCGGCCGCGGCGGCGGCGGTCGCGCCGGCGATCTCGCCCTCGGTCTGCATCATCCGGGTGAACCCGGTCGGCGCGATCCCGAACGGCAGCGCCACCTCCCGGCCCAGCACGGTCCGGGTGGTGTCGACCGTCGAGACGTCGCGCAGGATCGAGGGCACGAACTCGACGTCGCCGAACGCCTCGCGGGCCCGCGCCAGCGAGACCTCCCCGTCCGCGGCGCCGTCGGTGTAGTCGAACGCGGCCTTCGGGGTACGGCGCTTCGCGACCCGGCGGAGGTCCTCGATCGTCAACGCCTGGTCGAGGCGGCGCTTCTTGGCGGACAGCTCGGGCTTCTTGAACTGCATGAGCGGCGCGAGGTCGTGGCGCTTCGGAAGCTGGCGCTTCATCGGGAGGCTCCGGGGGAGTAGCGGACGGGTGGATGGGTGCGGGCGACGAGCGCCCGCAGGTCTTCGAGGGTGCCTGACACCGCGCCGTGCTGGCGAGCCTGGACCAGGACGTTGCCGACGGCGGTCGCCTCGACCGGCCCGGCGAGCACGGCGAGGCCGAGGCGGTCGGCGAGCAGCCGGCAGAGCAGGGAGTTCTGCGCGCCGCCGCCGACGACGTGCACGCGGTCCACGGCTGCTGCCGGAGAGCGTGGCTGCCTGCTCGACGGCGTGCGCGAACGCCTCGGCGAGGCTGCGCACGATGCTCGCCACCAGGGCGACCCGGTCGGCGGGCGCGGCCACGGCCTGCTCACGGCACCAGTCCGCGATCCGCTCGGCCATGTCGCCCGGAGGGAGGAACCGCGGGTCCTGGACGTCGAAGACCGTCACCGGCCCGTCGTACGCCGCCGCCTTGGCCAGCCAGGCGCCGACGTCGGGCTCGCCCCACGTGCGGAGGGTCTCCGAGAGCAGCCAGGTGCCCATCACGTTGGTGAGGAAGCGGACCCGCCGGTCCACGCCGCCCTCGTTGGTGAAGTTCGCTGCCCGCGCCTCGTCGGTGAGGACCGGCTCGTCGAGCTCGAGGCCGACCAGCCCCCACGTGCCGCAGGAGATGTACGCCGCCCCCCGGTCGGTCATCGGGACGCCGACCACGGCCGAGGCGGTGTCGTGCGAGCCCACGGCCAGGACGGGGACGCCGTCGTACGTGCCGATCTCGGCGCCCGGGTCGACGAGCCCCGGCAGCTGGTCCGCGCGCAGGCCGACGAGCTCCAGGAGCGCGGCGTCCCACGCCCCGGTGCGCACGTCCAGCAGCCCGGTGGTCGAGGCGTTCGTCCGCTCGCACACGTTGCGTCCGGTCAGGGCGGACGCCACGAGGTCCGGGATCAGCAGCAGCTGGTCCGCCTGCGCCAGCCGCGTCTCGGCGGCGAGCTGGTAGATCGTGTTGAAGGGCAGGAACTGGAGACCGCTGCGGCGGTAGAGGTCCTCGGGAGCGACCGAGGCGTGCACCGTCGCGACCCCCGCACCGGTCCGCTCGTCGCGGTAGCACCACGGCTCGTCGATCAGCTCGCCGTCGCGGAGCAGCCCGTAGTCGACGGCCCACGCGTCGATGCCGATGCTCGACACCGGCCCGGCCGTCGCGAGCCCGGCGATGCTGTGGTCCACGAGGGCCTGCACGTCCCAGTGCAGCCCGTCGGCCCGGGTGACCGGGCCGTTGGGGAACCGGGCGACGGTCTCGAGGTCAAGGACGTCCGGGCCCACCTCACCGACGACGACCCGGCCGCTGGAGGCCCCCAGGTCGACGGCGGCGACGCGGACGGAGGTCATCGCAGGAACGCCGCCGCGACACCCGCGTCGACGGGCACGTGCAGGCCGGTCGTGTGGGTCAGGTCGGGGCTGCACAGCACGAACACCGCGTTGGCGATGTGGTCCGGGAGGACCTCACGCTTGAGGAGGGTGCGCTGGGCGTAGAACGCGCCCAGGTCCTTCTCCTCCACGCCGTACACCTCGGCGCGCGACGCGCCCCAGCCGCCGGCGAAGATGCCGGAGCCCTGGACGACGCCGTCGGGGTTCACGCCGTTGACCTTGATGCCGTGCTCGCCGAGCTCGGCGGCCAGCAGCCGGACCTGGTGCGCCTGGTCGGCCTTGGCGGCGCCGTACGCGACGTTGTTGGGGCCGGCGAACAGCGAGTTCTTCGAGGAGATGTAGACGATGTCCCCGCCCATGCCCTGGGCGATCATCACCTTGGCCGCGGCCTGCGAGACGAGGAACGACCCCTTGGCCATCACGTCGTGCTGGAGGTCCCAGTCGCGCTCGGTGGTCTCGAGCAGCGACTTCGACAGCGACAGCCCGGCGTTGTTGACGACCAGGTCGACTCCGCCGAACGCGAGCACCGCCGCGTCGACCGCGGCCTGGACCGCGGCGGCGTCGGACACGTCCGCCGCGACACCGACGGCCACGTCCGGACCGCCGATCTCGGCGGCGGCGGCAGCCGCCTTCTCGGCGTCGAGGTCGGCGATGACGACGCAGGCGCCCTCGGCGGCGAGACGGTGCGCGGTGGCCTTGCCGATGCCGCTGGCGGCGCCGGTGACGATCGCGATGCGGGTGGCGAGAGGCTTGGGCTTCGGCATCCGCTGGAGCTTGGCCTCCTCGAGCGCCCAGTACTCGATCCGGAACTTCTCCGACTCGTCGATCGGCGCGTACGTCGAGAGGCCCTCGGCCCCGCGCATCACGTTGATCGCGTTGACGTAGAACTCGCCGGCCACGCGGGCCGTCTGCTTGTCCTTGCCGTAGCTGAACATGCCGACACCGGGCACCAGCACGATCAGCGGGTCGGCGCCACGGATGGCCGGGGAGTCGGGAGTGGCGTTGCGGTCGTAGTAGCCCTGGTAGTCCGCGCGGTACGACACCGCGAGCTCCTGGAGCCGGGCGACCGACTCCTCGACCGAGGCGCCGGCCGGCAGGTCGAGGACCAGCGGCTTCACCTTGGTGCGCAGGAAGTGGTCGGGGCACGACGTGCCCAGCTCGGCCAGGCGCGGGTGCTCGGCCGACGCGAGGAAGTCCAGGACCTCGGCCGAGTCGGTGAAGTGACCGACCATGGCACGGTCGGCGGAGGCGATGCCGCGGACCGTCGGCGCGAGGGCGGCGGCCTTCGCACGACGCTCGGCCTGCGGCAGCGCGGCGTACCCGTCGAGGGCGGGGCCGAACGGCTCCGCCTTGCTGTGCTCGGCGATGTACGCCGCCGCGGTGTCGATCACCCAGAGCGAGTTGGTCTCGCACTCCTCGGACGTGTCGCCCCAGGCGGTGACGCCGTGGCCGCCGAGGATGCAGCCGACGGCCTGCGGGTTGTCGGCCTTGATCGCCGCGATGTCGAGGCCGAGCTGGAAGCCGGGACGGCGCCACGGGACCCAGACGACCTTGTCGCCGTAGATCTCCTTGGTCAGGGCCTCGCCGTCCGCGGCGGTCGCGATCGCGATGCCGGAGTCGGGGTGCAGGTGGTCGACGTGCGCGGCGTCGACGAGCCCGTGCATGGCGGTGTCGATCGACGGCGCGGCGCCGCCCTTGCCGTGCAGGCAGTAGTCGAACGCGGCGACCATCTCGTCCTCGCGCTCGAGGCCCGGGTAGACGTCGACGAGCGCACGCATCCGGTCGAGGCGCAGGACGGCCAGGCCCGACTCCTTGAGGGTGCCGAGGTCACCGCCCGACCCCTTGACCCAGAGCAGCTCGACGGGCTCGTTGGTGACCGGGTCGGTCTCGGTGCCCTTGGTGGAGGTGTTGCCGCCCGCGTAGTTGGTGTTCTTGGGGTCGGCGCCCAGTCGGTTCGACCGGGCAATGAGCTCGGCGGGTGTGCCTGGCCAAAGGTGTGGCTGCGTGGTCATCAGTTCCATCCTGCTTGGGAACCGCCGACGCGGTCCGCTTCGATCTGCTCCTGGTAACCGCTCTCGCGGTAGGCCTGCATCGGGTCGCCGGGCAGGCCGCGCTCCTCTCGCCACGCTGCGAGGTCGGAGCGGATGTCGGTGTAGAAGGCGTCCATCACCAGCGCGTTCGCGCCGAGGACGTCACCGGCCTCCTGGGCCACGGCCAGCTCGTCGAGGTCGACGAGCAGCGCACGTGCGGTCATCTCCTGGACGTTGAGCACGGACCTGATCTGGCCCGGGATCTTCTGCTCCACGTTGTGGCACTGGTCGAGCATGAACGCGACCTCGCTGTCCGGCCCGTACCCACCGCCGCGGATCACCTCGAACATGATCCGGAAGAGCTGGAACGGGTCGGCCGAGCCCACGATGAGGTCGTCGTCGGCGTAGTAGCGGCTGTTGAAGTCGAAGGCGCCGAGCTTCCCGAGCCGCTGGAGCTGCATCACGATGAACTCGATGTTGGTGCCCGGCGCGTGGTGGCCGGTGTCGAGGCAGACGACCGCGCGGTCGCCCAGCGCCGACACCTGCGCGTACGCCGTGCCCCAGTCGGGGACGTCGGTCGCGTAGAAGGCCGGCTCGAAGAACTTGTACTCGAGGACCAGGCGCTGGTCCGGGCCGATCCGGTCGTAGATGGTGGCCAGCGACTCGGCGAGCCGGTCCTGGCGGCCGCGCAGGTCGCCCTGGCCGGCGTAGTTGGTGCCGTCGGCGAGCCAGATCTTCAGGTCGCGGGACCCGGTGGCGTCCATCACGTCGACGCAGTCGAGGTGGTGGTCGATCGCCTTCTGGCGGATCTTGGGGTCGGTGTGGGTCAGGCCGCCGAACTTGTAGTCGTCGTCCTGGAACGTGTTGGAGTTGATGGTGCCCAGCCCGATGCCGAGGTCCTCCGCGTAGGCGCGCAGCGCGGCGAAGTCGTCGACCAGGTCCCACGGGATGTGCAGCGCGACCGCGGGTGCGAGCCCGGTGACCTGGTGCACCTGGGCGGCGTCCGCGATCTTCTCCTGCACGGTGCGCGGGGTGCCGGGGGTGCCGAAGACCTTGAAGCGCGTGCCGGAGTTGCCGTAGGCCCAGGACGGGACCTCGATGGCCTGCCCGTCGAGCTGGCCGCTGATCTGGCTGAACGTCTTCATGGTCCTTCTCGCATCAGTAGGTCTGGGTGGTTCACGGGAGGTGGAAGACCTCCTCGAGGACGAGGAAGCCCTGGTCCGGCGGCACACCGTCGAGCTCCTCGAAGAACTCGGCCATCTCGCTCTGCCAGCGAGCGTTGACGTCGGTCGCTGCCATCCCGGCGAGAGCCGCCTCGAGGGACGGTGTCTCGACGTAGCCGATGAGCAGGCCGTCGTCGCGGAGGAAGAGGGAGTAGTTGTGCCAGCCGGTCGCCGTGAGGGCGGCCAGCATGTCGGGCCAGACGTGCGCGTGGCGTTCCCTGTACTCCGCGATCCGGTCGGGCTTGACCTGGAGCTGGAAGCACACGCGCACGTCTGGTCCTTCAGTTGTTCGGGTTGATCGGTTGGTGCAGCGACTGAGGTTTCGAGACGGGCTCCGCAGTCCCTCGCAAGCTCGGGCCTGCGGGGCCCTCCTCAACCTGATGCCGTCGGGCCTTCGCAAGCTCAGGCCCGGGCAATCAGAAGTCGAAGTCGCCGATGTTGTCCGCGTTGAACACGAACGGGTCACCGAGCAGCACCGTGGCGTTCGGGCCCACGGTGTAGCTGCCGAGGTCGCCGGCCTCGAACTCGTCGCCCTCGGCCCCGGTGATGTCACCGTCGACGAGCGCCTTGGCGGCGTACGCCGCGAGGTAGCCGAGGTCGCCCGGGTTCCACAGCGCGAACGCGGTGACGGTGCCGTCCTCGACGAACTCGCGCATCTGGTTCGGCGTGCCGAGACCGGTGATCGCGACCTTGCCCTTGGCGTCGGACGTGGAGAGGTAGCGGGCGGCCGCCGCGATGCCGACGGTGGTCGGCGAGATGATGCCCTTCAGGTCCGGGTGGGCCTGCAGGAGCGCGGCGGTCTTGTCGAACGACGTCTGGTCGTCGTCGTCGCCGTAGACCGTCTCGACGAGGGTGATGTTCGGGTGGTTGGCCGCGAGCTCCTCCTCCATCAGTCCGATCCACTCGTTCTGGTTGGTGGCGTTGGCGGCGGCCGACAGGATCGCGACCTCGCCCTCGTCGCCGATCTGCTCGGCCACCATGTCGACCTGCACCTTGGCGATGCCGGCCGCGTCGGCCTGGTTGATGTAGAGGTCGCGGCACTCGGGGTCGGTGTCGGAGTCGAACGTGACGATCTTGACGCCGGCGTCACTGGCCTCGTTGAGCGCGTCGCAGATCGCGGTCGGGTCGTTGGCCGACACGACGAGCGCGCTCTTGCCCTGCTGGGCCGCGGTGTTGATGAACGGCACCTGCGCGTCGGGCGTGCCCTGGTCCGGGCCGACCTCCTCGTACTCGCCGCCGAACTCCTCGATGGCCTTCTTGCCGCCGGCGTCGCTGGTGTCGAAGTAGGCGTTGCCGAGGTTCTTGGGGAGGAACGTGATGGAGAGGTCGCCCCCGCCGTCACCGCCGCTGTCTCCGCCGCCGTCGCCGTCGTCGCCGCAGGCCGTCAGGCCGAGGCCCGCGATCAGCGTGATCGCGGCGAAGGCCGAGACCCGTCGATTGAGCTTCATGGTTGCTGCCTCTCTGTGGTGCTGCTGGTGGTGCTGCTGGTGTTATCCGGGGATGGAGCTGAGGGGCCGCGAGCCCCTGTCCTCGCCGATCGCAGGGAGGAGACCCAGGCGAGGAGGCTGGTGGACATCACCGAGAGCACGAGGAGCACTCCGATGACGATGTTGATCTTGTTGACGGTGTAGCCCTCCAGGCGCATGGCACTGGAGAGGACGCCGATCAACAGGACGCCGGCGACGACGCCGTGCAGGGCACCGCGTCCGCCGAAGATCGAGACCCCGCCGAGGAGCACGGCCGCGATGACCTGGAGCTCGAGGCCGGTGGCGTTGTCGCCGCGGGAGCTGCCGTAGCGCAGCGTGTAGTAGACGCCCGCGAACGCGGACACCGCGCCGGCGAGCACGAACAGCAGGAGCTTGGTGCGGGCGACGTTGACCCCGGTGAAGTGCGCGGCCTCGTCGTTCAGGCCGATCTCGACGACCCCGCGTCCGAACGGCGAGAAGTGCAGCAGCAGGGCGAACAGGACCAGGAGCACGACGAACGGCACGAGGATCAGCGGGTAGCTCGACGTGTCCGAGCCGATCCGGTCCTTCGCCATGTCGGTCCACTTCTCGGGGAAGTCGGTGACCGCGGTGGTGCCGAGCAGGCCGACGGCGATGCCGCGGTAGAGCGCGAGCGTGCCGATCGTGACGGCGAGCGACGGCAGCCCGACGTACGCCACGAGGAAGCCGTTGAACGCGCCGGCGACCGCGCCGATGGCGATCGCGAGCAGGGCGGCGACCGGGATCGACAGACCCGCGTCCTGGTGCAGGATCCCGACGAGCACGCTCGACAGGCCGACCACGCTGGCGACCGACAGGTCGATCTCGCCGGTGATGATGATCAGCGTCATCGGCAGGGCGATCAGCAGGATCGGAGCCGTGTCGAGGAACAGGTAGTAGAGCGTCAGCGGGTTGTCGAAGTTCTCGACGTTGCCGGTGGAGTAGACGTACACGAGAGCGAGCAGCGCGATGATCGCGAACTCGCGGGTGAACAGGACGCGCTGCCAGACCGGCCGCGAGTACGACGCGTAGGTGCGTGCGACGGTCTCGCTCGACAGGGAGGTGCTCATGACTGTTCCCTCGCTTCGACGAGCTTGCGTTCCTGGCGGGCCGACAGCACCCGGTCGAGGACCACCGCGCCGATGATCAGGCCGCCGACGACGGCGCGCTGCCAGAAGTCGGGGATGCCGACGATGGGCAGGGCCCGGTTGATGGTCACGAGGAGGAAGGCGCCGATCGCGGCGCCCCAGACGGTGCCGCTGCCGCCGAAGATCGCGACGCCACCGATGACCGCGGCGCCGACGGCCTGGAGCTCGATGCCGGACCCGGCGTTGGAGCTGACGGTGCCGTAGCGGGCGGCGTACAAGACACCGGCCAGGCCGGCGAGGGCGCCGGAGAGGACGAACGCCGAGACCACGCGCCGGCTCACGGTGAGCCCGTACAGCGTCGCGGCGTCCGGGTCGGAGCCGATCGCGTAGAGCTCGCGGCCACCGCGGGCGGTGTGCAGGTAGTAGCCGACGACCGCGAGCACGGCCACGGCGATCAGGGTCAGCACCGGGATCGACGCGATCTGCTTGGTGCCGAGCGCCAGGAAGTCCTTCGGCATGTCCGACGGGTTGATCCGGTCCGAGCCGGCCCAGGTCAGGAAGATGCCGCGGTAGATGTAGAGGGTCCCGAGCGTGATGACCAGCGCCGGCACCTTGCCCCACGCGACCAGGACGCCGTTGACGAGACCGAGCGCGGCGCCCATGAGGAGCCCGGCGAGGAAGACGCCGACGATCGGGATGCCCGGGTGGTCCACGAACAGGCTGCCGGTCAGGTACGCCGTCAGGCCGAGCGTGGAGCCGACGGACAGGTCGACGCTGCGGGTGATGATCACGACCGTCTGGCCGACCGCGAGCAGCAGCAGGATCGAGGGGGTCAGCAGCAGGTCGCGCCAGCTGTCGCCGCTGAACAGGAACCCGTGGCTCTTGATCGTGGTCACCGCGATCACCGCCAGGAGCACGGTCAGGACCGCGATCTCGCGGGAGCGGAGCAGCCCGCCGACGACGCGGCGAGTGGGGGAGACGGCGCTCGGCTCGACGAGCAGGGTGTCGGTGCTCATGTGCTGGTCCCGGTGTGGTGGACGGCGCTCGTGGCGGCATGCATGACGTTCTCGGGGGTCGCCTCGGTGCGGGGGATGTCGGCGGTGATCCGGCCCTCGCAGACCACGAGCACCCGGTCCGCCATGCCGAGGACCTCGGGGAGCTCGGAGCTGATCATCAGCACGGCGAGGCCCTGACCGGCGAGGTCGGAGAGGAGGCGGTGCACCTCGGCCTTGGTGCCCACGTCGATGCCTCGGGTGGGCTCGTCGATGATCAGCAGCCTGGGCTGGGTGGCCAGCCACTTGGCGATGACGACCTTCTGCTGGTTGCCGCCGCTCATGGTGGAGGCGGCCATGTCGAGAGCGCTGGTCTTCACCTCGAGCTTGGCCGCCCAGGGGCCGGAGGCCCTGTTCTCCGCGCCCGCGGTGAGCAGGCCGAGGCGGGTGAGGCCGCTGCGGATCCCGCCGGCGACGTTGCGCGCGACCGAGCCCTCGGTCACCAGGCCCTGCTTCCGCCGGTCCTCCGGGACGAACGCCATGCCGGCGCGGATCGCGGCGCGGGGGTCGTGCGGCTTCACGGTCTGCCCCAGCAGGCGCACGGTGCCGGCGTCGTAGGGGTCGACACCGAAGACGGCCCGGGCGATCTCGCTGCGGCCGGCGCCCACGAGGCCGGCCAGCCCGACGATCTCACCGGCCCGCACGGTGAAGCTGACGTCGTGGAAGGTGCCGAGCGACTCGAGGCCCTCGACCTCGAGGACGACGTCACCGACGGGCGCGACGGTCTTGGGGAAGAGGTCCGCGACCTCGCGGCCGACCATCAGCGAGACCAGCTGGTCCACCGAGGTGTCGGCGATCGGCTGGGTCGACACGTACTCGCCGTCGCGCATCACGGTGACCGTGTCGCACAGGGCGAACACCTCGTCGAAGCGGTGCGAGATGAAGACCAGGGCGCGGCCCTCGTCGCGGAGGCTGCGCGCCACGGCGAACAGACGGTCGACCTCGACGCCGCTGAGCGCCGCGGTCGGCTCGTCCATGATCAGGAGGCTCGCGTCGAGCGAGATGGCCTTCGCGATCTCGATGATCTGCTGGTCGGCGATGGAGAGGCCGCGGGCCGGACGGCGGGGGTCCAGGTTGACGCCGAGCCGGGCGAAGAGCGCCGAGGCCTCGGTGTGCATGGCGGCGCGGTCGATGCGACGGCCGGCCCGGAGGGGCTGGCGGCCCATGAAGATGTTCTCGGTCACCGACAGGTCCGGGAAGAGCGTCGGCTCCTGGTAGATCACCGCGATTCCCGCGGCCTTGGACTCGGCCGTCGAGCCGAAGTCGACGTCGGCGCCCTGGAACCGGAAGGTGCCCGCGTCACGCCGGTACACGCCGGCCACGATCTTGATGAGGGTGGACTTGCCGGCGCCGTTCTCGCCGATCAGCGCGTGGATCGAGCCTGCCTCGACGCTGATGCTCGCCGAGCGCAGGGCCCGGACCGCTCCGAAGGACTTCTGGACGTCCACGAGCTCGACCACGGGGCCGGTCGAGGTGGAGGCGTTCATCGGTGTCCGTTCAGGAATTGAAAGGTTTCATTTCTTGGCTGGACCGTAAGTGACTGCCATCACAGATGTCAAGGGGTACGGTCTGCACCAACGTTTCAACAGTGCGCGGGAGGGACGATGGCGAACGGCTCGCGCTCGTCGTCGGTCAAGGACGTCGCCGCCCTGGCGGGCGTCTCGCTCGGCACCGTCTCCAACGTCCTCAACCGGCCCGAGCGGGTCAGTGCGACCACCCGCGAGAAGGTCGAGCGGGCGATGGCCGACCTGGGCTTCGTGCGCAACGAGCAGGCCCGCCAGCTGCGCGCGGGGACCAGCCGGACCCTCGCCTACGTGATGCTCGACGCCGGGAACCCGTTCTTCACCGACGTCGCCCAGGGCATCGAGGTCGCGGCCGAGTCCGTCGACCTGTCGGTCGTGCTCTGCAACAGCGGGCAGCGGGCCGAGCGCGAGGTCGCCCACCTCGACCTGCTCCAGCAGCAGCGGGTCCAGGGGATCCTGGTCACGCCCGTCGATCCCGAGTCCGCCAAGCTCGACGAGGTCCGCACCCGCGGGACGCCGGTCGTCATCGTCGACCGCACCCGCGCCGACCGGACGTTCTGCTCGGTCTCGGTCGACGACCTCCTGGGCGGTCGTATCGCTGTCGAGCACCTCGTCGACCGCGGCCACCGGCGGGTGGCCTTCGTCGGCGGGCCCTTCACCCTCGGCCAGGTGCGGGACCGCCTCGAGGGGGCGCGCGCCGCGTGGCGGGACGCCGGACTCCCGGACGACGACCTGATCGCGGTGGAGACCGAGTCGCTCGACGTCGCGAGCGGCCGGGAGGCCGGCGGCCGCCTCTCCGGGCTCCCCGGCGGACGCCGCCCGACCGCCGCCTTCTGCGCGAACGACCTGACCGCCCTCGGCCTGCTCCAGCACGCGATCAGCACCGGCGTCCGCGTGCCCGAGGGCCTGGCGATCGTGGGGTACGACGACATCGAGTTCGCCTCGGCCGCCGCCGTCCCGCTCACGTCGGTCCGCCAGCCCCGGCGCGAGCTCGGCAGGACCGCCGCCGAGCTCGTCCTGGACGAGGCGAGCAACCCCGAGCACGAGCACCGCCAGGTGCTGTTCACGCCGGAGCTGGTCGCCCGGGAGTCGACGCGCGCCTGAGCATCGCGCTCACGGATGCCGAGCATCGGCAGCGACTGGTTCCGCCGCACCCGGGCGCCGGGCAGAGTCGGCTGACGTGAGCCCCACGACGCAGCGGATCCGTGAGCGAGGACGCGCGACCGTCGGGATCGTAGGGACCGGGGAGATCTCGCGGGTCTACTTCGACGCGGTCGCGGCGTCGCCGGTGCTCGAGCTCAGGGCGTGCAGCGCCCGGTCGGTCGAGTCGGCGTCGCCGACGGCCCAGGCGTACGGCGTCGACGCGGTGTCGCTCGACGACCTGCTCGCCGACCCGGAGATCGACCTGGTCGTGAACCTCACCGGTCTCCCGTCGCACCACGCGGTCAACACCGCCGCGGTCCGGGCGGGCAAGCACGTCTACTCCGAGAAGCCGCTCGCCACGACCCACGCCGAAGCGCTCGAGCTGCTCGGCGCTCGCCGAGGCCCGCGACGTCCGGGTCGCGTGTGCCCCGGACACGCTGCTCGGCGGCGGTCACCAGGCGGCCAAGGCGGTGCTCGACTCCGGTCGGATCGGCGCACCGGTCACCGCCGCGGCGTTCCTCGGGCGGAGGGCCGTCGAGCAGTTCGTGCCGGACCCGGAGGCGTACTTCGCCTGGGACGCCGTCGTCCTCGACATCGGCCCCTACTACGTGAGCCAGCTGGTGATGATGCTCGGCCCCGTCGAGGTGGTGACGGCACGCGGCATCGTCGGTCAGGAGGGCCGCGACTACCCGGTCGGCGTACCCACGACCGTCGCCGCGATCCTCGGCTTCGAGTCCGGGGTCCAGGCGACGCTCACCCTCAGCCTCGACGTCTGGCAGCACAGCCACCCGCCGCTCGAGATCTACGGCACGCTCGGCACGCTCTCGCTGCCCGACCCGAACTTCTTCGGCGGCGAGCCGCGGGTCAGCGTCGGCAAGGGCCCGTGGGAGGCCGTGCCTCTGGGCGACCGGCCGTGGAGCGAGGACAACTTCGAGCTGCCGTTCGGCACCTTCGCCAACTACCGCGGCGCCGGCGTCGAGGATCTCGCCCAGGCGATCCTCGAGGACCGGCCGCACCGTGCCGGCGGCGAGCTCGCGGCCCACGTGCTCGACGTGCTCGAGCGGATCCTGGAGGAGGTGCGGTGAGCAGGGCGCTGAGCGACATCCGGATGCGGGACCCCTTCGTCCTGGAGGTGCCCGGGGGCGGCTACGTGCTGTTCGGGACGACGGACGAGAACCTGTGGGGCGGGCCGGCGACGGGCTTCGACTGCTGGACCAGCCCCGACCTGGAGACGTGGGACGGCCCGATCCCGGCGTTCCGCCCGCCGGCCGGGTTCTGGGCGGACACGCAGTTCTGGGCACCCGAGGTGCACGTCCACGAGGGTCGCTACGTCATGTTCGCCACCTTCGCGAGCTCCGACCCCGCGGCCGGACCGCGTGGCATCCAGGTCCTCGTCGGCGAGGGGCCCACGGGTCCCTTCGCGCCGTGGAGCGACGGCCCCGTCACGCCCCGGGACGTCCCCTGTCTGGACGGCACCCTGTTCGTGGACGACGACTCGACGCCCTGGCTCGTCTACAGCCGCGGCGCCGAGGGCGTGCCCGGAGGTGCTCCCGGGATCGCCGACGGCGAGATGTACGCGCGGCGCCTGACTCACGACCTGAGGTCCGCGGCGAGTGATCCCGTGCTCCTCTTCACCGCCTCCGCGGCGCCGTGGAGCAAGCCGCTCTGGTTCCCCGAGGGGGTCGAGCCCCCTGAGGAGCTCAACCTGGCGGAGGACCCGCTCTTCACCGACGGCCCGTTCCTGATCCGCACCGAGGGTGGCTCGCTGCACATGCTCTGGTCGAGCTTCGGCGAGGAGGGGTACGCGATGGGTGTCGCGACGTCGGAGAGCGGGTCGGTGCTCGGGCCATGGGTCCAGGAGGAGGAGCCGCTCTGGGCGCGGAACGGCGGCCACGGCATGGTCTTCACCGATCCCCACGGCGGCCGGCGGCTGGTCTTCCACTGGCCCAACGACACCCCGAACGAGCGCGTGACGACCGTCGGCGTCCGGGTCACCGACTCCGGGATCGAGCTCGTCGGATGACGACCGACTGGACGGCTCAGTGGGTCTCGCCGACCGCGCGCGACGCGAGGCCCGGCTTCCGGCCGGCGTACCTGCTGCGCTCGGAGCTCGTGGTCGACCGCCCGGTCCGTCGGGCGACGCTGCGCGCGACCGCGCACGGTCTCTACGAGCTCGAGGTCGACGGCGCGCGGATCACGACGGACGAGCTGACGCCGGGCTTCACCGAGTACGAGTTCCGCACGCAGGTGCAGACGTACGACGTCACCGCGCTGCTGTCGCCGGGGACCCACGCGTGGGGCGCGTTCCTGGCCGACGGCTGGTACCGCGGGCAGGTCGGCATCATGCGGGCCACCGACCAGTGGGGGACCGAGACCGCGTTCCTCGCCCAGGTCGAGATCGAGCACGAGGACGGCTCGACGACGGTGCACGGCACCGACGCGACGTGGCAGTGGTCGGCCACCCACATCCTCGCGGCCGACCTGATCGAGGGACAGCGCGAGGACCGGCGTCTCGTCGGGGTCCACGACTGGCGGCCCGTGACGACGAGCGACCGTGGGTTCGACACCCTGGTCGAGTCGCCCGCGCCGCCGGTGCGTGCGGTGCAGGAGCTGCGCCCCGTCTCGGTCACCGAGCTCCGTCCCGGTCTCCACGTCGTCGACCTCGGCCAGAACATCAACGGCCGGGTCCGACTCAGCGACCTCGGACCCGACGGCACCGAGATCACGCTGACGCACGGCGAGGCCCTCGGCCCGGACGGCGACGTGACGATGACCCACCTCCAGCCGGCGATGCCGTTCCTGCCCGAGCCGTTGAGCGCCGGCCAGGTCGACGTCGTGGTCTCGGCCGGCGTCGAGGGCGACGTCTTCGAGCCGCGGTTCACCACGCACGGCTTCCAGTACGTCCGCGTCGAGGGACACCCGGGTCCGCTCTCGGTCGACGACGTCACCGGCGTCGTCGTGCACACCGACCTCGCGGAGCGTGGTGCCTTCACGTGCGACGTCGACGTGCTCAACCGGCTGCACGACGCCGCGGTCTGGAGCTTCCGTGGCAACGCCTGCGACATCCCGACCGACTGCCCCACCCGCGAGCGCGCCGGCTGGACCGGCGACTGGCAGCTGTACGTGCCGACAGCGTCGTACCTCTACGACGTGCGCGGCTTCTCCCTCAAGTGGCTGCGCGACCTCGCCGTCACCCAGTGGCCCGACGGCAACCTCGGCAACATGGCGCCGATGCCGGTCGCCGAGAGGACCGGCTTCCTCGAGAAGATGAACGGCTCGGCCGGCTGGGGCGACGCCATCGTGCTCGTCCCGTGGGAGCTCTTCGCCGAGTACGGCGACGTGGAGACGCTCGACGAGATCTGGCCGGCCATGGTCCGCTGGCTCGACCGGATCGAGCGGACGGCCTCGGGTGAGCGGCACCCCGACCGGGTCGCCGAGCACCCGGAGCCGGCGCCGCACGAGCAGTACCTCTGGGACACCGGCTTCCACTGGGGCGAGTGGCTCGAGCCGGGGGGAGAGCCCGACGACTTCCCGGCGTTCATCGCGGCCGACAAGTCCGACGTCGCGACGGCGTTCTACGCCTGGACCGCCGGCCACGCGGCCCGGATCGCGATGGTCCTGCGGCGCGAGGCCGAGGCGGCCAGGTACGTCGAGCTCTCGCTCGGAGCGCTCGACGCCTGGCGCACCGAGTTCGTCGCGCCGGACGGCCGGATCACGCCGCACACGCAGGCCAACCTGGTGCGCGCGCTCGCCTTCGACCTCGTGCCCGACGAGCACCGCCAGCGGGCGGCCGACGACCTCGCCGTCCTGGTGCGCGAGGCCGGCACCCATCTGCGGACCGGCTTCCTGTCGACGCCGGACCTGTTGCCGGTGCTCGCCGACCACGGCCACCTCGACCTCGCCTACGAGCTGCTGCTCCAGGACTCCGAGCCGTCGTGGCTGACCATGATCGAGCGCGGGGCCACCACCGTGTGGGAGCGCTGGGACGGCATCCGCGAGGACGGCTCGCCGCACGAGTCGCTCAACCACTACTCGAAGGGCGCGGTCATCGCGTTCCTGCACCGGTACGTCGCCGGGCTGCAGCGCACCGAGCCGACGTGGACCCGGTTCCGGGTCGCACCCCGGCCCGGCGGGGGCATCACGCGCGCGCAGACCGAGCACGTCTCGCCGCACGGCCCGATCTCCGTCGCGTGGAGCATCGACGACGGCGGCTTCACCCTCGACGTCGTCGTGCCCGAGGGGTGCACCGCCGAGGTCGTGCTGACCGACGGGACCGAGACGGAGGTCGGCGCCGGCCGGCACCGGTTCCAGGTCGGCCTGTAGGCACTCATCGCCAGGATTGGCACTCAGTGCCACATCGGTTCTACTCTCCTCCGGTGACCACGACGACGGAGATCCGCGAAGCCACCACGCCCCGGCGTGCCACCCTCGAGCTGGTGGTCGTCGGCCTCGGCGCCATGGTCGTCTCGATGGCCCAGTCGATGCTCATCCCGGTGCTGTCGATCCTCCCGGCCGACCTGGACACGTCGGCGACCAACGTGAGCTGGCTGCTCACCTCGACCCTCCTCGTCGCCGCGGTCAGCGTGCCGATCATGGGTCGCCTCGGAGACATGTTCGGCAAGCGCCTGATGCTCCTGGTCGCCGTGGGTGCCCTCATCGTCGGGTCCCTGATGACCGCGGTGACCGACAACATCGCGATCCTCATCGCCGGCCGGGCCATCCAGGGTGTGTCGGCTGCGGCGATCCCCCTCGGGATCAGCCTGTTGGCCGTCATCATGCCGCGCGAGCGGGTCGGCAGCTCGATCGCGCTCATCAGCGCGATGCTCGGCATCGGCGGATCGCTCGGCCTGCCCCTGGCCGGCTTCGTCGCCGAGAACTACGACTTCCACGCGCTGTTCTGGGTCTCGGCGGCGGTGTCCGCCCTGGCCTTCGTCGGCATCCTCACCATCGTCCCCGAGGCGCCGAACCGCGTCGGCGGCCGCGTCGACGTGGTCGGCTCAGTGCTCCTGGCCGGTGCTCTCGTCGCCCTGCTGCTCCCGCTCACCCAGAGCGCGACCTGGGGCTGGGGCGACCCGCGGGTGGCCGTCCTCCTGGCCCTGAGCGCGGTCCTGGTCGGCGTGTTCGGCTGGACGCAGACGCGGATCCAGCAGCCGCTGGTCGACCTCAAGGCGCTGGCCAACAAGCCGATCGTGATCACCAACCTGGCCTCGATCCTCTTCGGGTTCGCCCTGTTCGCGTCGTTCATCGGCACGGCGGCGTACGTCGAGGCGCCGGAGGTCAGCGGCTACGGGTTCGGGTCCAGCCTGCTCGTCGGCGGGCTCTCGCTGCTGCCCAGCGGCATCGCGATGCTGCTCTTCGCCCCGGTCGCGGCGCGGCTCATCGAACGGCGTGGCGCGCCCCAGACGCTGGCGCTCGGCGCCAGCGTCGTCGCGCTCGGCTGGCTGTCGCGGATCGTGCTGACCGACTCGCTCTGGATGGTCTTCCTCGGCGCCACGATCGTGGGCGTCGGCACCGGCATCGGGTACGCCGCCATCCCGTCGCTCATCAACGCGCACACGCCGCCCACCGAGATCGGTGCCGCGAACGGCCTGAACTCGCTGTTCCGGAGCCTCGGCAGCTCGATCGCCAGCGCGGCCGGCGGCGCGATCCTGGCCGCCGACACGGTGCTGATCGGCGACTTCGCGGCGCCGTCGCTCACGGCGTACCGCGAGCTCTTCGCGATCTGCGCTGGCGCTGCGGTGCTGACGGCGGTGATGATCCTGTTCGTGCCGCACCGGAAGACCGCATGACCGACGCCCCCACGCTGCGCGACGTCGCACGTGGAGCGGTCCGCGACCAGGTGTCCAAGGCCGCGTGGCTGCTCTTCGCCGAGCAGGGCTTCGAGGGCACCACGGTCGACGAGATCGCCGAGGCTGCGGGGATGTCCCGGCGCACCTTCTTCCGCTACTTCACCGGCAAGGAGGAGCTCGTCCTCGAGCAGCTGGTGAAGTCGGCCGGTTCCGTGGCCGACGCGCTCGGCGAGCGACCCGTCGACGAACCGGCGTGGCCGGCGCTGCGCGCCGCGTTCCAGGTGACGGTGCAGATCCAGGAGCAGCACGCCGAGACCACCCGCCGGCTGCTGCGGATGCTCGAGGACGAGCCGGCCCTGAGGTCGGTGCTCAGCGAGAGGCGGCGTCGATGGGAGGAGCTGCTGGCTCCTCACGTGGCGGTACGGCTGCCGCACCGGTCGGGCCGGGGCCCGGACCCGCGAGCACGCGCGGTCGCCGCGTCCGCGATCGCCTGCCTCGAGACCGCCCAGGCGATCTGGGCTCACGAGCCCCGCACGAGGCTGTCGACCCTCGTGGACCAGGCGATGGCCAGCGTCTCGCCGATGAGTTCGTGACGCAGGGCCGGTCAGCAGGTCCATGAAGCTGCTGCTGACGTCGGCCGGCGTGAGGAACCCGAGCATCCGCGAGGCGCTGGTCGACCTCCTCGGGCGGCCGATCGAGGACGCCACTGCCCTCTGCATCCCGACCGGGATGTACGGCCACCCCAACGTGGGTCCGGGCGAGCGCGTCTGGCAGTTCGTCACTGGACGACTCGGCGTCCCCATGACCGAGCTGGGGTGGAGGTCCGTCGGTCTGCTGGAAGCTCACGGCACTGCCCAGCATCGACACCGAGCAGTGGGTCCCCCAGGTCCGTGCGGCCGACGTGCTGCTGGTGGCCGGTGGCGACGTGCTCTACCTGTGCCACTGGATGCGGGGAGTCCGGGCTGGCGGACCTCCTGCCGTCACTGACCGAGACGGTCTGGGTGGGGCTGAGCGCGGGCAGCATGGTGCTGACCCCGGAGGTGGGCGACGACTTCATCCAGTGGCGACCCCCGTCAGGTGACGACCGCACCCTGGGACTCGTGGACTTCTCGATCTGTCCGCACGTGAACGGCGAGGGCAAGCCGGGCAACACGATGGCCGAGGCGGAGGCGTGGGCCGCCGGGATCTCGGGTCCGGCCTACGTGCTCGACGACGAGTCCGCCATCCGCGTCGTGGACGGGGTCGTCGACGTCGTCTCCGAGGGGCAGTGGACAGTGCTCTGAACCCCGTCCTGGGGGTCAGGCGTGCGTCTCGATCGGGCGGCCACCGTTCAGGGCCACCATCTCGGGCCAGAGCGCGGGGATGATCAACGGGGTCGGCGACTCGTAGTCCGGGTTCTGCTCGACGTACGCCCGGTGCAGGTTGCAGACGACCCGCTCGCCCTCGGGCCACTCGGCGTACGGGCCACCGGCGGCCTTCTGGGCGGCCTCGAGCGGCGTGAGCCCGGCGGCGTACGACTCCCGCGCGAGCTCCGCGATCCAGTCGGCGTACCCGATGAGGTCGTCGAGGACCGTGCCCACCTCGTCACCGCGGCAGGCGGGGCCGTGGCCGGGCAGGAGGGCGTTCGGCGCGAGGGCCTTCATCCGCTCGGCGGCGGAGCGGAACCCCGCGAGCGAGCCCTCGAGGAAGATCGGGTGCCCGCCGGAGAACGCCAGGTCGCCGGCGAACATGACCTTCTGCTCCGGGAGCCAGACGCCGATGTCGTTCGTGGAGTGCGCCGGGCCCATGATCCTGAGCTCGATGGGGATCTCGCCGAGGTGCAGGGTCACATCGCTGTCGATCGTGACGTTGGGCGGGCGGACCACCAGGTCGCCGTAGTCGGCGATGAGCTCCTCGGTCGCCTTGAGCTGGGCGCGCAGGACACCCGCACGGCACAGGTGGTGGCCGATGATCGTGGTCGTCTCCGGCAGGAAGCAGTTGCCGTAGGTGTGGTCCGGGTGGTGGTGGGTGTTGACCGCGATCGTCGGGCCGTCGGGGGCCACGCCGGCGACCTCGGCGAGCAGCCCGCGGTTGCGCTTCTCGGTCGAGGTGGTGTCGACCAGGACGGCGTCGCCGGACCCGTCGGTCACGAAGCCGCAGTTGTTGACCATCCAGCCGCCGTCCGGCTGGACGTAGGCGTAGACACCCGGCGCCAGCTCGTCGAGGTACGCGGTTCCGTCGTCCCAGCTCATGGGTCCAAGTCAGCCCGACGGTGACGGCGGCCACAAGGTGCGGGGGCATCACCAGGGCCGATCACTGCCATGCGTCTTGGCTCGTTCCGCCCATGGCGGGCCGTTGGTTCACTGAGGCAGTGACGGAGGAACCCCAGCAGCCGGTGCGGTTGCCGCTGCTCCTCGTCCTCGCCTCGCTCGCGGCCGTGGCCCCGGTGGCGACCGACCTCTACCTGCCGGGCTTCCCGGCGATGGGGGAGTCGCTCGACACCGGCCCGAGCGGGGTGCAGCTCACGCTGACGACGTTCCTGGTCGGGCTCGCGTTCGGCCAGCTCGTCATGGGCCCCCTGTCCGACCGGTTCGGCCGCCGCCGTCCCCTGGTCGTCAGCGCCACCGTCTGCGTCGCGGCCGGCGTGGTCTGCGCGCTCGCACCCAGCCTCCCGGTGCTGGTCGCGGCCCGGCTGGTGCAGGGCTTCGCCGGGGCCGGCGGGATGGTGATCGGCCGCGCCGTGATCGCCGACATCGTGTCCGGCCGCGCCGCAGCCAGGGCCTTCACGCTGATGCTCACCGTCGGTGGCATCGCGCCGATGCTCGCGCCCCTGGTCGGCGGCATCCTCTCGGGCCCGGTCGGCTGGCGCGGCATGCTCTGGACGGTCGTCGGCCTCTGCACGGCGATGCTGGCGGGCGTCCTGCTCGTGCTGCACGAGACGCACCCGCCCGAGCGGCGTACGTCGGGCAGCCGCTCGACCCTCGTGGCCATGCGAACCGTCGTGGGCAACCGCGCCTACCTGGGTCCGGTCGCCGTGTTCTCGCTCTCGTTCGGCGTGATGATGGCCTACATCTCGTCCTCGCCGTTCGTCTACCAGAACGTCGTGGGGCTCACCGAGGTGCAGTACGGCGTCGCGTTCGGGATCAACGCCGCCGGCATGGTCAGCGCCGGGTGGATCTCGAGCCGGCTGGTCGACCGCTGGGCGCCGGTCGTGATCCTGCGGACCAGCATCCTGCTCCAGGTGAGCGGCGCGGCCGCCTTCGTGGTGCTGGCCGTGGCGGGTGCCCCGGCCTGGACCTACCCGGTGGTGATCTTCGTCGGCCTCATCGCGAACGGCGGGATCATGGGGAACGCCGCGGCGCTCGCCATGTCCGAGGTCCGCTCGGCCGCGGGAGCCGGCAGTGCCGTGCTCGGGTTCTCGCAGTTCGCCCTCGGCGCTGTCGTCTCGCCCCTGGTCGGCCTCGGCGGCAAGGACTCGGCCGTCGTACCGGCCCTCGTGATGCTCGCGTGCTCGGCGCTGGGGTTCACGGCGAGCAGGACGGCGCTGGCTCCCGCCCCTGCCCCGGTCGAGCCGTCGGTCGTCGGCTGATGCTGCGGCCACAGGACAGCGAGACCCGCGAGTGCCGTCGGCTCGACGGCCTCTGGTCCTTCGCGCTCGACCCCGACGGGCTCGGCCGCCAGGAGGGCTGGCACCGCGGGCCGCTGGTCGGTGCCCGTGAGATGCCGGTCCCGGCCAGCTACGACGACGTGGTGCCGGACCCGGCGTTCCGCGACCACGTGGGCGACGCGTGGTACCAACGGCTCGTCCACGTCCCGTCCGGCTGGCGGGACCGACGGGTGGTCCTGCGGTTCGATGCTGCGACCCACCGCGCGACGGTCTGGGTCGACGACACCGAGGTGATGAGCCACGAGGGCGGCTACACGCCGTTCGAGGCGGACGTGACCTCGTTGGTGCGCGCCGGCTCGCCGGTGCGGGTGACGGTCGTCGTCGACAACGAGCTCACCTGGGCGTCGATCCCGCCCGGTGAGGTGCTCGTGACGCCGAACGGTCGTCGGCAGAAGTACGGCCACGACTTCGTCAACCATGCCGGGCTCGCCCGGTCGCCCTGGCTGGTCAGCACGCCGTTCGACCACGTCCAGGGCCTGACGGTCACCACGGGGCTCGACGCGACGACGGGCACGGTGCGCTACGACGTCGCCGCGTCGACGCAGGCGTACGAGACGACCGCGACGCTGCGCGACCAGGACGGCGCCGTCGTCGCCACGGCGCAGGGACCGTCGGGAACCCTCACCGTCGAGGGGGTCCATCCCTGGGCACCCGGCGACGGCTACCTCTACGAGCTGACGGTCTCGCTGATGCACGGGACCGAGCTGGTCGACGTCTATCGCCAGCCGGTCGGCATCCGCACGGTCGAGGTCCGTGGCCAGGAGCTCCTGGTCAACGGCGAGCCCTGCTACCTGCGAGGGTTCGGCAAGCACGAGGACTCGGCGATCCGCGGCAAGGGCCACGACGACGTGCAGATGATCCACGACGTCGAGCTGATGGCGTGGACGGGCGCGAACTCGTTCCGGACCGCCCACTACCCGCACGCCGAGGAGCTCCTCGACCTCGCCGACCGGCGCGGCGTTCTGGTGATCGACGAGACGGCGGCCGTGGGACTGAACCTGCCGCTGTCCGGCGGGATGATCGGCGCGGACAAGCGGCCGACGTACTCCCCGGCGACGGTCAGCGACACCACCTGGCAGGTCCACGCCCAGGCGGTGCGCGAGCTGATCGAGCGCGACCGGCACCACCCGAGCGTCGTCGTCTGGAGCCTGGCCAACGAGCCGGAGACCACGAGCGAGGAGTCGCGGGCCTACTTCGCGCCCCTGCTCGACCTCGCGCGCGAGCTCGACCCCACCCGGCCGGTCGGCGTCGTGAACATGTTCCTCGCGCCGCCGGAGCGCTGCCGGGTCACCGACCTGTGCGACCTGGTCATGATCAACCGCTACTTCGGCTGGTACGTCCACACGGGCGACCTGGTCTCGGCCGAGGCCGCCCTGGAGGCGGAGCTCCTGGCCTGGGCCGAGCTCGGCAAGCCGATCGTGGTCACGGAGTACGGCGCCGACGCACTGCCGGGGCTGCACGGCACGACGGCCGAGCCGTGGTCGGAGGAGTACCAGTCCGCCGTCCTCGAGATGTCGCACCGGGTCTTCGACCGCGTCGCCGCGGTCGTGGGGGAGCACGTGTGGACCTTCGCCGACTTCGCGACGGTCCCGGGCGTGACCCGGGTGGACGGGAACAACACCAAGGGCGTCTTCACCCGGGACCGTCGGCCCAAGGCGGCGGCGCACGTCCTCCGTCGCCGCTGGGCCCGGACTCAGGTGAGCTCGTCCTCGACCGATACCGCGACGTCGTAGAGCAGCTGCCGGAGCCAGACGACCGCGGGCTCGGTGTCGCGACGCGGGTGCCAGTGCGCCGCCTCCGTGATCCGCACCGGCTCCAACGGGGTGTCGGCCACGGCCAGGCCGAGGATGCCGGCGGAGCGGCGGGCCAGCCGCGACGGCACGAACGCGCACATGTCGGTCCCGCTCACCGCGAACGGCAGCACGAGGAGGCTGGTGACCTGCACGAGGACGGTGCGGTCCTCGATGCCGACCCGTTCCAGCTCGATCTCGAGCGGTCGCCGCCGTTCGCCCGCTCCGACGAACTGCGCGACCGCGTGCGGCATGTCGCGCAGGTCGTCGATGGAGAGGCCGCCCTTGGTCAGTCGCGGGTTGTCGCGGTCGACCACGCACACCAGCTGGTCGGTGAACACCGGCTGGGTGCGGCCCGGGAAGGCGAAGCCGAGCGGACCGATGATCAGGTCCCGGCGCAGCAGCTGGGCCTCGAACTGACCCGGTCCCACGTCCACGGGGTCGAGGGCCAGCGAGCACCCGGGAGCGCGCTCGCCGAGGTGCCGGATGAGCGGCTCCGACAGCACCGTCATCGCGTACTCGGACATGCTCACCGTGAACAGGCGCGAGCTGGACGACGGCTCGAAGTCGCGCTGGTTGCCGAGCAGCGCCTCGGCCGCCTCGACGGCGTCGGCGACCGACGGCTTGAGCTGCTCCGCCAGTGGCGACAGCTCGAAGCCGCGTCCGACCCGGACGAGGAGCTCGTCGTCGAAGTGCTTGCGGAGCCGGGCGAGCGCCCCGCTCATGGCCGGCTGGCTCATCGTCATCCGCTCGCCGGCGTGGGTGAGGTTCCGCTCCTCGAGCAGGGCGTGGAGGGACAGCAGCAGGTTCGCGTCGACCTCACGCAGCCTCTCTCGCACGCCTGTGACAGTAGTCTCAGCCAGCGTGACCCTGGGAGGAACCGACCTCAACCTCCTCCTCTCCTTGAAGGTGCTCCTCGAGGAGGGGAACGTCACCCGCGCCGGCCAGCGGCTGGAGCTCAGCCAGCCCGCGATGAGCGCGGCCCTGGCGCGACTCCGGCGCCGTTTCGACGACGAGCTGCTCGTCCGGGCCGGCCGCGACTACGAGCTCACCCCGCTGGCCCGGGACCTGCTGCCGGAGGTGCAGCACGCCGTGCGCCTGATGAGCCGGGCCCTGCACCTCGAGGACGAGTTCGACCCCGGCGAGAGCGAGCGGACGTTCCGGCTCTCGATGAGCGACTACGCGATCGCCGTGGTGCACGAGCCGCTGCTCCGGCTCATCGGTGCGGCCGCGCCGGGCGTGCGCCTCGAGATCGAGGGCCTGGGCCCGGACATCCGCAGCTCCGACAAGGTGCTGGTCGACTTCGACGCCCTGATCGCCCCGCTGGGCTTCGGGTTCCCGGGGGAGTCGCGGCCGCTGTGGCGCGACCGCATGGTCGTCATGGCCGACCGCGACCACCCGCGGCTGGCCGACCGAGCCTTCAGCCTCGAGGACCTCGAGGAGCTGCCGCACGCGGTCGCGGCCTTCGGTCCCGGGATCCTCACGCCCGTCGACCGGGCGTTCGGCGAGCTGGGGATCGACCGTCGCGTCGCCCTGCAGGTGCACGGCTTCCTGCCGCTGCCGTTCGTCATCGCCGGGACGGACATGGTCGCCGTCGTCCCCGAGATGCTGGCGCGGATCCACCTGCGGGACGACGGGCCGATCGTGCTGGTCGAGCCGCCGTTCGGCGAGGTCGTCCTCGCCGAGGGCTACTGGTTCGGGCACGACCGCCTCTCCGACCCCGCGCACCGCTGGCTGTTCGCCAGGTTCGACGAGCTCGCGGAGGAGCTGGCCGGCTAGTGGTCACAGGGGAGACTCGCGTCATGACGGACTCGACGCTGGTCTTCACCGATGGCGCCTGTGAGCGCAACCCCGGCGGCCGAGGCGGCTGGGGCTGGGTGGTGGACGAGAACACCTTCGGCTTCGGAGGAGATCCGTCGACCACCAACCAGCGCATGGAGATCCGGGCGGCGTTCGAGGCCGTCCGTGCCTTGCCCCGGCCCCTGACGGTGTGGTCGGACTCCCGCTACGTGGTCGACTGCTTCCAGAAGGCCTGGTGGCGCAACTGGCAGAAGAACGGCTGGCTGAACTCCAAGAAGGAGCCCGTGGCGAACCGGGATCTCTGGGAGCCGTTCGTCGAGCTCGTGGCTGCCGGCGACGTCGCGTTCGAGTGGGTCAAGGGGCACTCGGGGGCCGAGCTGAACGAGGTGGCCGACCGGCTCGCGAACGCCGGCATGCTGGGCGAGGCACTGTCCGCGCCGCTCGACCTCGCCGCGACGGTCGCCGCCGCCACCGAGGCAGCCTCCGCCGGCCGGCGCTTCGCGGTCACCGCCACGTGGAGTGCGACGTGCAAGACGTGCGGGGAGCGGTACTCGCGGGGCGCGAGCGTCACGAAGAACGCCGTCGGCTGGGTGCACGCGGAGTGTGTACCCACGTAGTGGAGAGCTGTCGTGCTCAGCGGGGCAGGGGGTTCGGGCCGGTGGCGGTGACGAGTCGCTGGGGCACCCAGTCCTGCACGTGGTCGAACCCGCTCTCGAACGGGCCGTCGTCGAGCTCGACGGACTCCCTCAGCGAGAGTCGGTAGAACTTCACGTGGCTGAAGTCCTCGAACAGGATGTAGACGGGGTCGGGGGTGCTGTTGGGCCCCTGGAACTGCTGCCCGGTGAGGACGGGCTTGTGGGCGGCGACGAACGTCTCGAAGTCGTCGCCGACCACGACGCCGAGGTGCTCGAGCCCCATCGGGTAGACGCGCTGGTGCACGGGTGGGATGAGCTCGATGAGCGGGACGATCTTGCCGTCGAGGACCTCCAGGGAGCGGCCGGGACGATGAGGGAGATCGGGCGGCCGTTCCAGACGTTCTCGCGATTGGCGATCGCGTGGCGCTCGAGCTGGGTCCGCACGTGCACGTACTGGTCCCACTCGGGCACGCGGAAGGCGAGGTGGCTGAGCCCGTACGGGCCGATGTCGATGCCGCGGGCGAGCAGGCGCTCGCTCTGCCGCGCGGCGAACGCCTGGTAGTCGCCGATGATCTCGGCCAACGGATCCGCCATCGCCGCCTCCTGTCAGCCGACCCGGCGTCCAGGATGCCGCGTGTCAGGCCAGCCGCGCCAGCACGGGCGCCATCACGTCGGCAGCGCCGGCGGGCACGACGTAGTACGTGATCCCGTGACGCTCCCGCCACCCCTGGAGCCGGTCGACGATCGCGTCGGTCGACCCGGCCAGCGTCAGGGCCGACGCAGCGAGCGCGTCGAGCGACATCCGGGACGCGAGCCGCTGGGCGAACGGGTCGCGGGCGACGGCATCCTCGAGCCCGCTCGCGACGACCGGCACGGACATCGCCAGCTCGATCTCGGCCGTCTGCTCGCCGGCGGCGGCCGCGACCCAGCCGACCTTCTCGGCCAGCACCTCGTCGGCGGGGCCGTCGTCGCGGATGTTGTTGAGGTTGACGATGTCGGCGTGGGTCGCCCCGATCGAGAGCACGCGCGGCTTGCCGCCCCCGATCATGATCGGGAGCCGTCCGCGCGTGGGGAGCGGCGCCACCGGCATGTCTGTGATCGTGAAGTGCTCCCCGGCGAAGGAGAACGTCTCCGGACCCGCGGTGGTGAGCCCGCGGACGACGGCGGCGTACTCGGCCAGCCGGCCGACCCGTTGCCCGACGACATCGAAGGAGAGGCCGGCCCAGGCGTACTCCTGCTCGACGTGGCCGGCGCCGAGACCGAGCTCGATCCGTCCGCCGCTGAGCCGGTCGAGGGTCGTCACCTCGCGGGCGAGGACGGCGGGGTGCCGGAGGTCCTGGTTGGCCACCATGATCGAGGCCTGCAGCCGCGA
Organism: uncultured Actinomycetota bacterium; assembly: GCA_963815335.1. Taxonomy (GTDB): domain Bacteria; phylum Actinomycetota; class Actinomycetes; order Propionibacteriales; family Nocardioidaceae; genus Nocardioides. The sequence continues at coordinate 781 of CAWFGL010000010.1, read as the reverse complement.
GGTGCGCGCCAGCGCGTCCGCGAACGCCGGCAGCCACGACAGCCGCGTGACGTGGGCACCCGACAGGTCCAGGTGGTCGGTCAGGACGATGGTCGAGTAGCCGTCGTCCTCCGCCCGGGCGACGTCACGCTGCCACGAGGCGGCGTCGCCCGCGCCGGACAGCATCCCGAACCGGAACGGCCGGGTCATCAGGGCTCCGGGGGTCGCATCGGGCGGATCGGGTCGGTCACGCCGTCCCAGTCGGCCGCCAGGCCGGCGAGCCGGTCGTGCATGCCGTCGATCGCGAAGTTGGACTCGTGCAGCTCGATCGGGTGCGGGAACAACGGCCCGCCGGTGTGCCACGACACGTGGATCGGTCCCGTGCGTGCGGTGTTGATCGGCGCGCACCCGAGCGCGGTCAGTCGCTGCTGCTCGGCGGCCAGGTCGTCGACGATCCACGAGACGTGGCTGACGGCGCCGGAGCCCACGCCGTACGCAGCGGCGAGCCCCTCGTCGATCGAGTGCACCTCGGCGAGCTCGAGGACGAGCGGCCCCCAGGCAGCGAAGGCGGCGGAGTGGTCGAAGACCACCGACTCGGCTCCGGCGATGCCGTCGGCGCAGGTGAACTCGTCGAAGGTGATGTGCTCGTGACGGAGGAACGGTCCGATCCCGAGGTCACGGATCGCGCGGTGGACGGCCTCCTCGAGGTCGTCCACGTAGTAGCCGATGTGGTGCAGCGCCGTCATCCCTGCTCCTGCCAGTGGTTGCGGTTGGTCGGCCCGTCCGGGCCGGCGAGGTGGCC
>CAWFGL010000009.1:0-24001 GCA_963815335.1 uncultured Actinomycetota bacterium | reverse complement strand
GGACGGGCTGAGCGATCAGCGGGGAAGGTCGTCCTCGACATGTCACGAGGACCTTCCCACCTCACATCCGTGGCGGTCACAGCGTCGGGGCGTGCCCTTCCAGCCGCGGATCGCGAACAGGTCAGCGAGGCGCGCAGCCGTCCGGCAGGGAGTCGCGAACACCTGGCGGTAGCGAAGTCGTGGCGTGACCATGCCACGAGCGAGGTCGTCGAGGTCCCGGTCCGCATCGGCATCGCGGGCCTCCACCCCGTCGTGCAGCCGGCCGTCCAGCTCGACCGACAGGTCCAGGTCGTCCTGCGCGACGTCGCGGTACTGCGTCCCGGTCGCCACGGTGACGGCTGCCTGCTGCTCGGTGGGCTCGGGAAGGCCGTGCGGGCGTACGACACGGACGAGGTAGCCGTGCTCGAGCACGCTGTGCGTGCCCCGGTCGAGGTCGGCGACCACGTCCGTGAGCAGGGCCCGCCGGCGCAACCGGCCGCGTCGTTGGATCTCGGCACCCAGCCGGCTCGCGACCGTACGACGTGACCCCACGACCGCAGCCAGGGCCGAGATGGCTGCAAGGTCGTCCGGCGCCCGGTGGGCCACCTCCACGGCCGCGACCTCGAGCCGGACACGAGGCGGCGAGAGGTTCCAGCGCACCATGTCCTCGAGGCCACGCACCCGGTGCACCCGGACGCCGGGCTGTGGCACGACGCGTCGGGCCCAGTCCACGGCCACGTCGATCGGTCCCCTCGGAGCAAGGTCCTTGCCCGCCTGGTGCAGGGCCGACTCCAGGTGCAGCGCGGAGCGACCGGCGTACAGCACCGCCGCCCGGCTCCGTTGCGACCACGTGGGCACCCCGGTGTGGCTGAGGTAGACGCCGGGGTGGACCGCGACGAGCTCCCGCCGACGCAGGAGGGTGTCCACCCGCGCCTGCGTGACCTGCGCCTCGAGGAGCTGGGCCCGCGTGACCACGCCGTCCTGGCGGGAGAGGAGGTCGGACATCGCGTCGAGAGGCATGGAGGTACGTCTGCCCGTCCCGCTGATCGCCGACGCGGCCCCACCTCGGGCTGTGGACAACTCACCGGGGAAGGTCGTCCTCGACATGTCAGGAGGACCTTCCCCGTTGCCGCCTGACCGCACCCACCACCCTTGCACCGTGACAGTTCCACTGTCACGATTGCGGCATGCGCCTCGCCACCCTCCTGATGTACGACGGCAACCCCCGCACCGCGGCCGACCAGGTCGTCGCGCTGGAGAAGGCGGGCCTCGACAGCGTGTGGGTCGCGGAGGCCTACGGCTTCGACTCCCCCACGCTGATGGGCTACCTCGCGGCGAAGACCGAGACGGTCCAGATCGGCTCGGCGATCCTCAACATCTACTCGCGCACGCCCGGGCGCGCTGCTGCAGACCGCGGCCGGGCTCGACAACGTCAGCGGCGGCCGCGCGATCCTCGGCCTCGGCGTCAGCGGCCCGCAGGTGATCGAGGGCTTCCACGGCGTGCCCTACAGCAAGCCGATGGCGCGCACCGACGAGGTCGTCGAGATCATCCGCAGCGGCCTCGAAGCGCGAGCCGCTGACCGCGGACGGCGAGTTCCACCTCCCGCTGACCAAGGAGCACGGCGCGGTCACCGGCCTCGGCAAGCCGCTCAAGCTGCTGACCAGGCCCGAGCGCGACACCATCCCGATCTGGATCGCCTCGCTCGGCCCGAAGAACGTCGAGCAGACCGCCGAGATCGCCGACGGCTGGATCCCCCACCTCTTCCACCCCGAGAAGGCGCACCTCGTCTGGGGCGACGCGCTCGCGGCCGGCAACGCCAAGCGGCAGGAGGGGCTCGCTCCCCTGCAGGTGATGGCCGGCGGCATGGTCGCGATCGGCGAGGGCCCGGAGACCAAGGCGCTGCTCGACTTCGCGCGTCCGATCTTCGCCCTCTACGTCGGTGGCATGGGCGCGAAGGGCAAGAACTTCTACAACGACGTCGCACGGGCCTACGGCTACGAGAAGGAGGCCGAGGAGATCCAGGACCTCTACCTCTCCGGCAAGAAGAAGGAGGCCGAGGCGCTGATCCCCACCGAGTGGCTCGAGGCCGCCAACCTCGTCGGCCCCGCGTCGTACGTGAAGGAGCGGATCGCCGCCTTCCGGGAGGCCGGTGTCACCGACCTCAGCGTCGCCCCCGCGTCCGACGACCCCGCCGCCACCGTGGCGCAGCTCAAGGAATGGGTGTCCTGAGCCCGTGCACCTGCGCGGCCGCTACGCCAACCTCGCCCGGATCCGCGCGCTGGACCCGGACGTCGACTTCGACGAGATCCTCCGGCTGACCGCGCGCTTCGAGTTCCCCTGGGACTACGTCCAGGGCACCGGCATCGCCTTCATGCGCGACTACGGCATCCCGTCGATCGCGGAGCTGCTCGACCGCACGCGCGAGTTCGCCGACCACGGCGTCAAGCGCTACGACGACACCATCCTGATCGGCGACGAGGCGACGCTCGACGGCATCGACTCACCGCGCTCCCACGCCGCGCTGCGCCGGCTCAACCGGATCCACGGCCACTACGACATCAGCAACGACGACTTCGCCTACGTCCTCGCCACCACGATCGTGGGACCCGTCCGCTGGATCGAGGCCTACGGCTGGCGCCCGCTGGACCCGCACGAGCTCGTCGCGATCGCGAAGGTCACCACCCGCTTCGGCGAGCTGATGGGGATCAAGGGCCTGCCCACGACGTACGACGGCTACCTCACGCTGCTCGTCGAGCACGAGCGGCAGCACTTCGCCCACACGCCCGCCGCCACCCGGCTCGCCGAGGCCTCGATCCGGATCGCCCGCGAGATCGCCCCGGCGGCGCAGAAGCCGCTGGTGCGGCGGGTGACGATCGCGGTGATGGACGAGCCGCTGCGCGAGGCGCTCGGCCTGCCGCGCCAACCGCGCTGGTTCGTCCGCGCCGTCCGCGGCGGCCTGCGGCCGCGCGGTCGGTGCTCGCGCTGGCACCACCGCGGCGCACGGCGTACGCCCACCGGCCGACCAGCTATCCCGGCGGGCACCGCCTCGAGGACCTCGGCCCCCTCGCGATGCTCGACGCGCTCAACCGGACAGCCGTCATGACTGCGGGTCACCAGGGCCGGTCGAGCAGGCCGGCCGCTCCGCGCTGCTGCTCACCGAGCTGGGCGTCCAGCACGAGGAGTGCGCCGGTGGCGCGCGGGGGTCGCCCACTGGAGCCACTTCAGCTTGCCGCGGGCGTCGGCGGCGACCTGCGGGTCGCGCGGGTGGCCGTCCTCCCCGGAGGCGTCGCCGAGGCGCTGGCCGTAGACGTACGCCGCAGCGGATGCCCCGACCGCGACCACGGTGAGGAACGTCTTGGCCGCCACCGCAGCAGTGGTGGGCGGGTGCGCCGCGACCCGGTTGCGGTTGTCGGCCAGGATCGCCAGGCCGCTCAGCGAGGTGCAGGCCGATCGCCGCTCCCTGCACCGGTCCCCAGCGCTCCCAGCCGGTGCCCGAGACCTCCACGCGCTCCTCCTCGGTGTCCGGCTTGACGGGCCGCCGGGTTCAGCCCGACGGCGCCGAAGAGCGAACCACCGAACCAGGCGGCGTTGGTGACGAGGTGCGTTGCGCGGACGGACGTGCTCACCAGACCCATCCGCCCACGTTAGGTCCCGTCCCGCCGCACCACCTCACCCCGCAGGACCACCCCGCCGTCCCCTCGCAAGGAGCCAGACACATGCCTGACCGCCCGAGCATCCTCGAGCAGGAGCACGAGGACTTCCGCGCCGTCGCGCGCGCCTTCTTCGACAAGGAGGTCGTGCCCCACCACGCCGCCTGGGAGGAGGCCGGCATCGTCGACCGCGAGATCTGGCGCAAGGCCGGCGAGCGCGGGCTGCTGTGCTTCGACGTCGACGAGGCGTACGGCGGGCCGGGCATCCGCGACTTCCGCTACAACATGGTGCTCGCCGAGGAGTCGGCCCGCGCCGGCGCCTCCGGCCCGGGCTTCGCCGTGCACACCGACATCATCGTCCCCTACATCTCCTCCCTCGGGACCGAGCGAGCAGAAGCAGCGCTGGCTGCCCGGCTGCGTCTCGGGCGACATCGTCACGGCGATCGCGATGACCGAGCCGGGCGCGGGGTCCGACCTCCAGGGCATCCGGACGACGGCGGTCGACGCGGGCGACCACTACGTCCTGAACGGCTCGAAGACCTTCATCTCCAACGGCATCCTGGCCGACCTGGTGATCGTGGTCTGCCGGACCGACCCCGACGCCGGCCACCAGGGCATCTCGCTGCTGGTGGTCGAGCGCGGCATGGAGGGCTTCGAGCGCGGCCGCAACCTCGACAAGATGGGCCTGCACGCGCAGGACACCGCCGAGCTGTCGTTCACCGACGTCCACGTGCCCAAGGAGAACCTCCTCGGCGCCGAGGGCTCCGGGTTCGTCTCGCTGATGGAGAACCTGCCGCAGGAGCGGATCTCCATCGGCTGCATCGCCGTCGCCGCCATCGAGCACGTCCTCGACCTGTGCCTGTCGTACGCCAAGGAGCGCGAGGCGTTCGGCAAGCCGATCGGGAAGTTCCAGCACAACCGCTTCCTGCTGGCCGAGATGGCCACCGAGGCCCACATCGCGCGGGTCTTCATCAACGACTGCGTGCTGCGGCTCAACGCCGGCGAGGTCGACACCGCGCTCGCGTCGATGGCGAAGTGGTGGACGACCGAGCTGCAGAAGCGCGTCGTCGACGCCGGCGTCCAGCTGCACGGCGGCTACGGCTACATGAACGAGTACCCGATCGCCAAGGCCTACGTCGACTCGCGGATCCAGACGATCTACGGCGGCACCACCGAGATCCAGAAGGAGATCATCGGGCGGATGCTCGGCCTGTGACCGCCTGTTCGCTTCCATGGACCTCTTCGAGATGGACGAGACCCGCACGATGACCGCGAGGAGGCCGCACAGGCTGCGCGACCTCGCCGCCGCTGCGAGCACAACTTCGTCGAGTTGCCGCGACGGCGGCTGGTACCGTGGCGTGCCCGACGAGGTCGAGCCCCGAGGTCGAGGTGAGCTCGGCGTCAACGTGGTCGGACGGTCGCGAGCACCTCGAGCAGCTTCGCCAGCGAACTCCACGGGCTTGCCCGTCTGGCCGTACTCGCCGCCGAGGAAGCCGTTGTGGCCGCCCGGGAAGACGACCGGCTCGACGCCGAGCTCGCGCGCGACGGCGTACCCGGCCCGGCCGGCGATCTCACCGTCCTCGGGACCTCCCGACTCCTCCCCGACGCCGACGACGACCCGCGGTCGGCGCCGCTGCGGACCGCGTCGAGGTCCGGCACGCGGGTGCAGCCCTCGCCGCGCATGTTGGCCATCAGCCCGTCGCTGCGCGAGCCGTCGTCCTCGCTCGGCAGGCCGAACATCGCCGGGTCCGGCAGCGGCTCGTCGCCCGTCCACTGCCCGCGGTGCATCACGAGCGCGATGAAGCGCGACATCCCGGCGCCGATGCCGTCCGCGTCGTAGGCGGCGACCAGGTCGTCGCAGGCGCGGCCGATCGCGTCGCCGTCGGGCAGCAGCGGGGCCATCGGCGGCTCGTGCGCCACCAGGGGCGTACGTCGCCGGGGTGCGCGGCGACCAGGAACAGCGCGTTCACGGCCGCTCCCGACGAGGCGAAGAGGTCCACCGGACCGACACCGAGGGCCTCGACGAGGGCGTGGAGGTCCTCGGCGTGCTGCTCGGGCGTCACGGCGGCCGTGTCGTCGTCGCGCGTGCTGCGCCCGACGTTGCGGGGGTCGGTGAGCACCAGGACGCGGTCGACACCTCCTGCCTGAGCTCCGCGACGAGGCTGCCGAAGCCGGTGCCGTCCATCGGCGACCCGCCGAGGACCAGCGGTGGCGAGTCGGGCGTCGCGTCGGCGAGGTCGCCGATCACGGTGTAGGAGAGGACGGCCCCGGGAACGGCCACGGTGCCCGGTGTGCGAACGGCATCAGTCATGCGACCAGTGTCGAAGCGGGCGCCGATCGTCCGCAACTGTCCCTAGGTTGGTCCCATGACGGACTTCACCGAGCAGGACCTCGGCGGCTCGACCTTCCAGCGGGTGAACCTCGCCGGCAGCACCTTCCGCGAGGCGCACATGACCGACCTCGACATCCGGGAGGTGGACCTGAGTCGCACGCGGGTCCGGTCCGCGTACCTCGACGGTGTCCGGATGACCGGTGTCGAGGTGCCCGACCTCGAGATCCACGGCGAGATCGGCCGACTGCTCGTCAACGGCGTCGACGTCGCGCCGCTCGTCGAGGCCGAGCTGGACCGGCGGACGCCCGAGCGGGCGCTGATGCGGCCGAGCGACGTGGCCGGATTCCGCGACGGCGTTCCAGATCGCTCGACCGGCTCTGGGCCGGCACCGTCGAGCGAGCCCGGGCGCTGCCGCCGGAGCAGCTCCACGAGCAGGTCGACGACGAGTGGTCGTTCATCGAGACGCTGCGCCACCTCGGCTTCGCGCACGCCTGCTGGGTCGGCGGCGTCATCCTCGCCGACCCGTCGCCCTGGCACCCGCTCGACCTCCCGTGGGACGAGGCGCCCGTCGTCGAGGGCGTGCCGTGGGACCGCGACGTACGCCCGCCGCTCGACGAGGTGCTCGTCGTCCGGGCCCAGCGCCGTGCCACCGTGCAGGAGGTCCTCGACGACCTGACCGACAGCGGGCTGGAGCGCGCGGTCAGCTCCGCCACGCCGTTCATGGCCGACGCCGAGGGCCTGACCGTCGCCCAGTGCCTCAAGGTCGTCCTCAACGAGGAGTGGGAGCACCGGCTCTACGCCGAGCGCGACCTGGCCCTGCTGGAGACCGAGGTCGTGCCGTGACTACCCCCGCCCGCGTCGCGAGAGCACACTGACCGGATGACAGAGACCCTGGGCAGGCGCTTCGCCCACGCCATCGCCGCCAAGGACCGGGCCGCCCTGCGCGCGCTGCTCGCCGACGACGTGGACTTCCGCGGCCTGACCCCGGGCCGCACGTGGGAGGGCAGCGGGCCCGACGACGTGGTGGAGACGGTGTTCGGCTCGTGGTTCGAGGACTCGGACCGGATCGAGCGGGTGGACGTCGAGGACGGCGACGACGTGGCCGACACGGCGCGGGTGAGCTACCGGTTCGACCTCAGCAACGACGAGGGCGACTTCGTGGCCGAGCAGCAGGTCTACTACCGCGGCGAGGAGTCCATCGAGCACCTGCGCGTCATGTGCTCGGGATTCCGCCGCCGCTCCTGAGCCGCGCCGCGAGCGCGCGACCGAGCGACGCGCCCGACACCCAGGCGGTCTCGACCTTGGGGGTCGGCCCCCAGCCGTCGCCACAGACGCCGACCGTGACGTCGCCGTCGACGAGGGCGTACGCCGCGTCGCGCTCGCCGACCGGCCGCGCGAAGGTCCATCGGTGGACGTGCGAGTCGTCGGGCTCCTCGATCCCCAGCAGCCGGCGCACGGCCTCCACCAGTGCCGGCCCCGCCGCGCCCGGCTCGTCGAGGTGCCGCGCGGCCAGGTCGGGCGTCGAGTGCACGACCAGCACCGGCGCGCCGTCCCCGCGCCGCCGGCCGTCGTCGGCGATCCATGCCACGTCCGGGTCCTCGTTGACGAACGCGCCGTCCAGCTCCCACCGACGCTCGGCCCAGCGGGCGGCGAGGGCGAGGACCGGCTCCCAGGTCCGGTCCAGGGCGCTGGCCACGGGGTGGTCGCCGACGAGACGCCGTGCCTGCGGGTCCGGCATCGCGAGCACGACCACCTCCGCCTCCAGCTCGGCGAGGTCGGCGACCTCGACGCGCTCCACGTCGAGGTCGCGTGCGAGGTCCTCGACGAGTGAGCGCAGGCCGCCGGGTGCGCCCCAGCGCATCGGACCGGTCGTGGTGCGCGGCGCGTCCGCACCGAGGACGGTGAACGAGTCGGTCCACGGCCGGGCCAGCCCGCGCGCGGCCCAGTCGTCGACGACGGCGGCGAAGCCGGTGTCGGACGCCGTGAAGTAGGACGCGCCGAGGTCGACGGGCCGCCCCCAGAGCCGCTTCGAGGCCATCCGGCCGCCCGGCACGTGCCCGCGGTCGACCACGCGCACCCCGACGCCGGCGGCCCGGAGCTCGCGCGCGCAGGCGACCCCGGCGAGGCCGGCGCCGACGACCACGACCTCCGGCGCGCTCACAGGATCGCCTCGGCGGCGCGCTGGCCGCTGACGAGCGCGCCCTGGATGGAGCCGGTGTCGCGGTGGTCCCCACACACCACCAGGCCGCCCACCCGCACGGGCCGGCGGGCCGTGAACGGCACCGGCTGGACCGGTAGCGCGTGTGGCACCTCGTGCCGCACGACGACCTCCCACCGGGAGGCGTCGGTGCCGAGCAGGTCGCCGGCGTGGCGCCGCATCGACGCCTCGTCGGTGTCGCGGCCGGGCCCGAGGAGTGCCGAGCCCTCCACGAGGTGCCGGCCGGGCGGGGCGTACGAGGGTGCGGCCCGGGAGACGACGGCGGCATTGACGAGCGGCCCGGCCGGGGTCGGACGCCCGTCCACGTGGACCAGGTCCGTCGCGGGTGCCTCGGGTGCCGACCACCAGACCGTGACGACGCCCTTGGTGCCGCACGCCGGGCGCCCGGTGAGCCCGGCCGCGGCGACCGGGTCGGTGGCGACCACGACGTGGTCGGCGCTCCACGTGCCCTCGTCGGTCTCGACGCTCGTGCCCGTGACCCGCCGTGCGGCCAGGCCGAGCCGCACGCGGTCGCCGAGCCGGGCCGCGAGCTGGTGCGGGAGCGCGCCCATCCCCTCCACGGGCAGCGACGGCACGCCGCGGGCGAACATCCAGGCCAGCAGCAGCGCGTAGCGGTCGGCGGTGCTGCCGTCGTCCTCGAGCACCACGCCCGCCAGGAACCGGTCCACCACCCGCCCCAGCAGGCCGTCGGCACCGGCGCGGTCGAGCCCCGCCCGACGGTCCACGTCGGGACGGCCGGCGACCACCTCGGACAGCGCCCGACCGGGACGCGGGCGCAGCAGCGGCGCAGCCCACCGCACGAGCGCGGCGACCTCGGCCGGCCGGCGTACGGCGGTGCGCAACGTGGCGGGCAGGAGGCCCGGGCTCCGCAGCGGGTGCCCGAGGACGTGGAGTCCGTCGTCGGCCCGCGCCGCGACCCCGGCCCCGAACGGCTGCAGCCGCAGCGCCTCGACGTCGACCCACCGTCGGACGGCCGGGTAGGCCGGGTTGAGCACCTGGAAGCCGCGATCGGCGAGGAACCCGTCGACGCGGTCGGTGCGGATCCGTCCACCGACCACGTCGGCCGACTCGAGGACGACGACGTCGCGACCGGCATCGGCCAGCGCCTGCGCGCACCTGAGCCCGGCCAGGCCGGCACCCACGACCACCACGTCCGCTCGCATGGAGCGACCCTAGCCAGCGGGGCCCTGCGACCGGCCGGCCTGCTACGTCGTGGGGATCCGCCGGGTCTCCACGATCTGCTCGGCGAGCGCGCGGATCTTGACGTTCTTCTGCTGCGACATCCGGCTGAGCACGGAGAACGCCCTGTCGGGGTCGAGGTCGAAGCGCTCCATCAGGATCCCGGAGGCCTGTCCGATCACCGTGCGGCCGCTGAGTGCCCTCTCCAGCTGCTCGACCTGCTGTGCCGCAGCCAGGGCGACGCCCACGTGCGCCGCGAGCGCGAGCCCGTCCTGGACGTCCTCCGCGGTGAAGGCCGAGGCGGACCTGCCGTACAGGTTGAGCGCGCCGAGGTCCTTGTCGTTGACGTAGAGCCGGTAGCTCACGCTGCTGCGCATCCCCAGCCGCTCGACCACCTCGGGACCCCAGGTGGGCCACCGGTCGTCGGAGGCGAGGTCGTTGCTGACGACCGTGTGGTCCTTGCGCAGGGCCTCGAGGCACGGTCCCTCGTCGAGCTCGTGCTGCAGTGCGTCGACCTGCCGCAGCTCGTCGGTGCTGGTGGCGTGGGTGTCGATGCGGTCACCGCGGTAGACGACGCACACACCGGCCGCGTCGCAGCCCGGGATGATCTTCGTGGCGACGGCGACGGCGCGGTCCATGGCCTCCTGCGGGCTGCCGTCCTCCTGCATCTCCCGCGCGGCATCGGCGAGCTCGTCGCGGAAGTTGTCGTGGTCAGGCACGACAGCATCATGACCGATGGCCGCAACCCGCGGCAGGTCGACCGGCTGCTACCCGGCTGCCCCGAGCGCCTTCACCTCGTCGCGGGCGGTGACGACGGCGGCCCGCTGCCGTACGACCACCTCGCGGAAGCCCGCGCTGAGATCCATCTCCAGGGCATCGTCGTACTCCGAGACCGCGTGGTCCTCACCGGTGGCGGCGGCCTTGAGCACACCTGCGGCGTCGTCCCCGCTGAGCGCGTCCTTGAGCGCGATCCAGCCCCGGTGCACGGAGGCTGCCACCGTGCCGCTCTCGTCGACGTCGTCGCCGTAGTCGTGCCCCATCTCCACGATCTCCCGCGAGAATCCCGCGCGCTGCTCCGAGAGGCGCTGCAGCGTGGTGGCCCACTCCGGGTGCTCGCTGTCCCGCAGCTTCTCCGCGGACTGGGCGAATCCCCGCTCGCCGTCCTTCAGCGTCTCGACCAGCTCCTTGGCGGCCTTGGCGTCGTCCGACATGTTCACGCTCCTTCGTCAGTGTGGGAGGTCCACAGTGCTGGACCCACCGCTCCACCGGACCATCCCTGGGGATGGCTCGGCGCCCGACCCGGACCGCTGCAGCCAACCCTCAGGGGCGTTGTGCCGTGGGTCACACGGACCTAGCCTGATCCCGCCGTCGCGGAGGCGTCGGCGAGGGTCGCCCCCACCCGAAGGGCGCCCTCTCGAGGAGAAAGAACCACCACATGCGCACAGCACTTGGCCGCGGCGCCCTCAGCGTCGCGATGCTCGCCGCCCTGACCGGCCTGACCGGCACGGCAGCGGCGTCGGCAGCAACCCCTCCCACTCCCTGGCGACGCCGAGATGGTCATCACCGTCGGCGACGACCTCGGCGGCTCGTACGACCTCACCTTCGTCAGGGCGTACTCCGGCACGACGCCCGACGGCACCCCGGTCTACATCTACGCGCCGAAGGGCTACCAGAACCCGGCGGGAGTCCTCGGCATCGACCCCAACGTCGACCCCGATCCCACTGACGCGGACAAGCCGTGTGGCGGCGCCTCGCTGACCACACCATGACCCAGACCGAGATCGACGCCCTCGGCAACGAGCTGTCGAGCCACGTCGTGGCCGTCGACGAGGAGCACTTCGGCCCCATCGGTGACGCCAACGGTGCCGCAGCCGGTGGTGACGCCCTCGTCTCGTTGTTCTACAACGTCTTCGACGATGCCTACTACGACTGCGCCGAGACGTCCTACACCGCCGGCTACTACGCGCCGGCGTTCAAGGACACCTACGGCATGAACGTCATCGTGCATCGACACCAACGACTTCGACGAGATGACCGGTGACCCGGAGACACGCGACCGACCTCACCAACGAGGGCGTCATCGCGCACGAGCTGCAGCACCTGGTGCACGACTACTCCGACGCCAACGAGCTGTCGTGGGTCAACGAGGGCCTGGCCGACTTCGCGATCTTCCTCAACGGCTACCCGGCCGGCGGCTCGCACATCACCTACCAGCAGGTCTTCCACCGCGAGACGTCGCTGACCCGCTGGGCCGGCGGCCTGGAGAACTACGGCGCGGCCTACACCTACTTCCAGTACCTCTGGGAGCGGGCCGGCGGCAACGGCCCCGGCAAGGGCCAGTTCGAGCCCGACAGCCAGTACGGCGGCGTGGCCGGCGACCTGCTGATCAAGACGATCTTCCAGGAGCAGGCCAACGGGATGGACGGCGTCCAGGCGGGCGATCGACACCTACAACGCCAAGACGGCGACGACCAAGCTGCCGTCCGCCGAGCAGCTGTTCAAGGACTGGTCCTCGCGGTCTACCTCGACGACGAGAGCAGCTCGCTCTACGACATCAAGGCCGTCGACATCGGCGGCATCGACTCGCAGGGCTGGACCATCGACATCGCCAACGACGAGTTCTACAAGAACCGCGGCAGCTACACCGGCTCCACGCCCGAGGGCCGCTTCGCCCACTACCCGCACGTGCCCGCGCAGTCCGCGCTGCCGTTCGGCACGTCGTACGAGACGTTCCGCAACCCGGGCAAGACCTTCCGGCTCGACTTCGACGGTCCGGCGAGCACGCAGATCATCCCGGGCAACACCGAGAAGTTCTGGTTCGGCGGCACGGAGAGCCAGGCCGACCACGTCCTCGACGTGGACACCGCGGTGACGGGCGGCCAGACGCTCGCCTTCGACACGTGGTACTTCATCGAGGAGGGCTGGGACTACGGCTACGTCGAGGCCCTGGTGGAGGGAGAGTGGGTAACGGTCCCGGTCACCTCGGGTGGCCAGACCATCACGACCGACACCGACCCGCAGTCCAACAACACCGAGGGCAACGGGCTCACCGGCACCTCCGGTGGCGAGTACTTCGTCGACGAGCCGGAGCTCATCCCCGCCACGGCGACCCTGCCTGCCGGTGCGACGGACGTCCGGTTCCGCTACTCCACGGACGCCGCCTACGTCGACACGGGCTGGTTCGTCAACGACGTCACCGTCGCCGGCGCTCCGGCCACGCTGACGTCGCCCGACGACAACTGGCTCTACACCGACCCGACGCAGCAGAACGACTGGTCCGTCCAGATCGTCTCGCCCTGCGACCTCACCCCGGGCACGACGCTCGCCGGTGAGTCCACCGATGCCGGTCGCTTCATCTACCGGCTCAGCGGCTCGGACATCTCGCAGTCGTTCAGCCAGTGCTCCACGAAGTCCAGCTTCACCGTGGTCATCTCCAACCTGACCAAGGGTGCAATCGACACCCTCGACGCTCCCTACAGGTTCAGGATCACCAACACCGCAGCGAAGGGCAACAAGTAGGAGCCCGTACGACCGCACGCGGCTGAGGGGCCGGATCCGACAGGGTCCGGCCCCTCGGCTCGTCAGCCCTCGCGTCGCTCGTGCAGCCGCTGCTCCGCCTCGCCCCGGAAGGCCAGGCAGGGCGCGTCCGCGTCGGGGTGCTTCTCCACGAGGTGGAAGATCCAGCGGTCCATCGCAGCCATGAAGCCGTTGTCCGCGCCGGCACGGTGCGTCGACCACGCGCGATCACCGCGGGCGAGGCACGTCGTGCAGCTGATCCGGTAGAGGAACTGCTGCTCCCCGTCGAGGTCGATCTTCACGCGAGCGAGCGAGCCCGCCTGCGCGGCTGCCGTGCGTTCGCGGGCTGAGCGGCTGGCCACCATGTCGCCGCCGCCTAGAGAGGGGTGTCGGCGGGGATCAACCGCAGCACGCTGCAGGTGCCGGCGTCGCGACCCAGCACGACCGTCACGCCGTCGAGCCGCTCGAGCGAGGCGCGTACGTCGTCGAGGTCGAGGTGGGTGTCGACGGCGATGTCGGCGTCCCGGACCGGGACGGCCTCCTCGGGCCAGTCCTGCGACGGCACCTCGAACGGGTCGAAGTCCGTCTGCGCCGCGGACCAGAGCTGGAGGGCGGACTCGGCGACGATGTCGTCCGAGCTGCTGGTGGATGCCGGTGAGTCGGTGGACATGCCACGACCGTACGCGCCACGCCTGCAGACTGGCACCGTGGCCACCCGACTGCTCCTCCTCGCCGACACCCACGTGCCGAAGCGCGCCCGGACCCTCCCCGACGAGGTGTGGCGCGCGGTCGACGAGGCAGACCTCGTGGTGCACGCCGGCGACTGGGTCGACGTACGACTCCTCGACGAGCTCGAGGTCCAGGTCCGGCCGCCTGCTGGCGGTCGTCGGCAACAACGACCTCGGCGAGCTGCGCGAACGGCTGCCCGAGGTCGCGCGCACCGAGGTCGACGGAGTCCGGCTGGGCGTGGTCCACGACACCGGCCAGGCCACGGGGCGCGAGGAGCGGATGAGCAGCCTCCACCCCGACCTCGACGTGCTCGTCTTCGGCCACAGCCACATCCCCTGGGACACCACGGCGGCGTCCGGGCCTGCGCCTGCTCAATCCCGGCTCCCCCACCGACCGCCGCCGCCAGCCCCACTGCACCTACATGACGGCGACGGCGCACGAGGGTGCCCTGCGCGACGTCGTCCTGCACCGGCTCCCCCCGCGCGCCCCCTAGTCACTGGTCGGGGGCTCCACCATGATGTGACCCCCGCCACACACCGCCCGAGGAGACGTCATGGCCACCGAGCACCGAGTCGAGATCCCTGCCGACGTCGCCGCTGTGCGCGAGGAGTACGAGGCCCGCATCCTCGGCCTCCACATGCCGGCCACGGTGCGGCAGGCCGCGGAGAGGTTCGGCGACCAGCCGGCGTTCTCCGACCGGTTCGACGTGCCCGAGGGCGAGACCTGGTCGACGATCTCGTGGGCGCAGACGTGGGAGCAGACCCAGCGGGTCGCTGCCGCGCTGATCGCCCTCGGCGTCGAGAAGGGCGACCCGGTGGCGATCATGGCCAACAACCGGACCGCGCACACGCTGGCCGACTACGGCGCGATGGCCGCCGCGGCCGTCCCGATGTCGATCTACAACACGCTCGCCCAGGACCAGGTCTCCTTCATCGCGGGCGAGTCCCGTCCGGTCGTGGTCATCCTCGAGGACCACGACCGCTACCAGCGCTGGGAGAAGGCGCTCGCCGACGTCGACTCGATCCGGCACCTCGTGATGCTCGCCGACGCCGACAGCATCGACGACCCGCGGGTGATGACGTGGGAGGACCTCCTCGCCCGCGGCGACGACACCAGCGGCGTCGAGGCAGCGGATGGACCGGATCACCCCCGACCTGCCGGCGACCTTCCTCTACACCTCCGGCACGACGGGCAACCCCAAGGGCGTCGTCCTGACCCACCACAACGTGATGTTCGAGGCCGTCTCGACGCTCGACAACGCCGGCCTGCAGGGCCCGCAGCGGGCCATCTCCTACCTCCCGCTCGCCCACATCGCCGAGCGGATCCTGGCGACGTACTCCCCTCCCTTCCTCGGCAGCCACGTGCACGCGATCCCTGACCCGGCCGGCCTGCTCGGCGCGCTCGGCGAGGTGCACCCGACGGCGTTCTTCGGCGTGCCGCGGGTCTGGGAGAAGATCAAGACCGGCATCTCCGCCAAGCTCGCCGAGGACCCCGACCCGGCCAACCAGGAGCTCGTCCGCAACGCGATGGCCGCCGGTCTGGCGTGGACGCAGGCCCACGAGTACGGCAACGAGATGACGCCGGAGGTCGAGGCGGCCTACGCGAAGGCGGACGAGGCGATCCTGGGCTTCCTCCGGCTGCTGCTCGGGCTCGACCAGGTCGAGTGGGCGGCGAGCGCCGCCGCGCCGATGCCCCTCGAGGTCGCGAAGTTCATGGGCGGCCTCGGCCTGCGGGTGTACGACGTCTACGGCATGACCGAGACCACCGGCGCGTTCACCTCCAACGGCCCCGAGCACTTCAAGCTCGGCACCGTCGGCGTGCCCAACCCCGGCATCGAGGTGCGCCTCGACGAGGACGGCGAGATCCTCTGCCGCGGGCCGGTCAACACCCCGGGCTACCACCTCCAGGAGGAGGCGACCCGCGCGCTGATCGACGAGGACGGCTGGATCCACACCGGCGACATCGGCACGGTCGACGAGGACGGCTTCTACTCGGTCGTCGACCGCAAGAAGGAGCTGATCATCACCTCGGCCGGCAAGAACATCGCGCCCTCGAACATCGAGAACTACCTCAAGGAGTCGCCGATCGTCGGGCACGCGATGGCGCTCGGCGACGGCCAGTCGTACGTCGTCGCGATCCTCACCCTCGACGGGGAGATCGCCCCGCTCGTGGCCGCGAAGATGGGCGTCGAGTTCACCGACCTGGCCGACCTGTCGACCAAGCCGCAGATCCGGGCGATGGCGCAGGCCGCGGTCGACAAGGCCAACGAGCGACTCTCGCGACCCGAGCAGGTCAAGGCCTGGGAGCTGCTGCCCGACGAGTGGACCGCCGAGTCCGAGGAGCTCACCCCGACGCTGAAGCTCAAGCGGCGCGTGGTGAGGACGAAGTACGCCGACGTGGTGGACGGCCTCTACTCTTCGTGACCTTCGACCTGCAGGCCCACCGCGGCGGCGCCGGCCTCTGGCCCGAGAACACCCTCGAGGCCTTCGGCCGCGCCCTCGCGCTCGGTGTCTCGACGCTCGAGCTCGACGTCCACCTGACGGCCGAGGACGACGTGGTCGTCGCCCACGACGCGGCACTCGCGGACGCCCGCCTGATCCGCCGGCTGACCCGCGCCGACCTCCCACCCACGATGCCACTGCTGCGCCAGGTCGCGGCGCTGCTGCGCGAGCGGGGCGCGGACCCGGTGCGGATCAACCTCGAGATCAAGTACGACGCCCTCGACGCCTCCGAGCTCACCACCCGCGAGGCGTTCGTCGCCAAGGTCGTCGACGCGCTGCGGATCGACGCCCTGGTCGACCGCACCAGCATCCAGTGCTTCGACTGGGGCGTGCTCGCCCGTGTCCACGAGGCGGAGCCGGCGCTGGAGCGCAACCTGCTCGTCTCGCCGAAGTACCTGAGATCGACGGCCGACGCGCCCTCGCCCGTGGTTCGACGGACTCGCCGTCGACGCCGACTTCGTCCGCACCGCGGCGGCGGAGGGCTTCACCGCGATCTCGCCCATCCACGGGTCGCCGTACGGCTCCGGTGTCGAGGACCCGGCATACCAGCCGTACGCGACCGAGGCCCTCATCGACGGGGCGCACGCTGCCGGTCTGCGGGTGGTCCCGTACGTCGTCGACGACGAGCCGACCATGCGACACCTCGTCCGGATCGGCGCCGACGGCCTCATCACCAACCATCCCGAGCGGCTGCGGGGCGTGCTGGGGGCCGAAGGTCTCGCCGTCCCGCCGGCCTCCCCACGACGGTCCGCACCGTCTCGCCGGGCGGCCGGAGGCAACCTCGGAGCCCCCGGATGCGTCTCCCTGACATGCACACCCTCGCTCGCGCCGCGCCTCGTGGCCACGACCGCACTCCTCCTCGCCGCCTCGTTCGGCGCCCCCACGCAGGCCGGGCCGGCTCCCGACGCCCGCCCCTCCTCGGCCCGCCACCCTCCTGGACGTCTCCGACCTCGAGCAGGGCGCACCGCCTGCGCTCGCGTGGAGCGAGCGACGGTCCGGGCGGACGGTCATCCACGGCACCAGCGGGACGACCACGCCGGTCGCGAACCGCCTCGACCAGTTCGCACCGATGGGGTCCGGCTACGTCGTGCAGACGATCGGCGCCCGCTCCACCACGAGGTGGGTCGGCGCCGACGGCAGCCCGGGCCGCCGCGAGTGGCGCACGGGCTACGGGCTCGCCGTCTCGGCGCGGAGGTAGCACCGTCGCGTTCTCCGGCAAGGCCGGCCGGGTCTGGTCGATCGACCAGGACGGTGACCGGGTGCTGTCCTTCAACCCGGTCCCGATCACCGGCAAGGGCCGGGCGGTCGCGGTCTTCGGTGAGGACTGCAAGGAGAGCGAGGCGACCCGCAACGGCTGCGCGATCTACGTCAACGGCGCCGCGAAGGCCTGGTACACCTCCTCGCACGGCATCGTGGACCGGGCGCCGCACCTGCGGCTCGCCTCGACCGGCCGCGGCCGGTGGCTCGGCGGGATCAGCTCGGTCGACGACTTCGGGTCGTGCAGCGTGATGATGCGCAGCTGGAAGGTCCAGCTGGAGGACCTGCGACAACCAGCTCGCCGACATCTCCCCGGACAGCACGCACGTCCTCGGCACCCCGGCGTACGGCGACGGCTTCGGCCCGCAGGTCCTCGACCTGCTCGCCACCGCGGACGGCTCCGTGGTCCGGACGTTCGCTGCGTCGCGCGACGGCAGCTCGGCGACGTACTTCGACGAGGTGTGGGAGGACGCCCAGCACGTGCTCGTCGTGACGTTCCAGGACGGCGAGTGGGCGGTCGTCCGGCTCGGCGTGGACGGCTCCATGGAGTACGCCGTCGCCCCGCGCCGCGGGTCGATGGACGCCGCGTTCCCGTTCCGGTTGCAGGCGCGCTGAACGGCGTCCCCTGTCTAGACCTCCGGGGAATCACCGATGCACGATGTCGGTCCCGGCTGGTCGACTGGACCCATGCATCGACAGATCGCCGGCTCGTTGACCGGTCGCGTGACCAAGTGGTTCGTCCTCGTCGCGGTCATCGCCATCACCGGCGTCATGGCCACCTTCTCGGCCAAGCTCGCCGACGTCCAGAACAACGAGGCGTCGTCCTGGCTGCCCGGGTCCGCCGAGTCGACGAAGGTCCTCGACGAGCTCTCGCAGACCGTCGACCCCAACGACATCCCGACCCTGGTCGTCTACCACCGCGACGGCGGGCTCACCGGCGACGACCTGGCAGCGATGGAGGCGGACGGCACCGAGATCGCCGAGCTCGACGGAGTGACCGACCAGGGCGTGCTGACCCCGGCGGCCGCGGAGGCCGCCGCTGCGCAGGGTGCGCCCGTGCCGACGCTGGTCTCCGACGACGGCGAGGTCGCCTACCTCTACTTCGTGCTCAACTTCGGCACCGACGGGTGGAACGCCATCCCCGACGCCGCCGACGAGATCCGCGACATCGCCAAGATCGACGGCGGCGAGGTCCACCTCGCCGGCTACGGCGGCCAGGCGGCCGACTCCGCGGCCGCGTTCGAGGGCATCGACACCAACCTGATCTTCGCCACGCTCGGCGTGGTCATCGTCATCCTGCTCTTCACCTACCGCAGCCCCGTGCTGTGGCTGCTCCCGATCCTCTGTGCGGTCTCGGCCAACTTCATCGCGACCGGGATGGTCTACCTGCTGGCCAAGTACGCCGGGCTCACCGTCAACGGGCAGAGCCAGGCGATCCTGAGCATCCTGGTCATCGGCGCCGGCACCGACTACGCCCTGCTGCTGGTCGCGCGCTACCGAGAAGAGCTCCGTCGCCACGAGGACCGGCACGAGGCGATGGCCTTCGCCCTGCACCGGGCGGCGCCGGCCATCCTCGCCAGCGCCGCGACCGTCGCGATCGGCATGCTGTGCCTGTCGTTCGCCGAGCTCAACTCGACGGCGGGGCTGGGCCCGGTCCTCGCGATCGGCGTCGCGGTGACCATGGTCGTGATGGTCACCCTCCTGCCGGCGCTGCTGGTGATCTGCGGCCGGTGGGTCTTCTGGCCCAAGCGCCCGGCGTTCCGCAGCGCCGAGCCCACGGCCGACGGCCTCTGGGCCCGCGTCGGACGAGCGATCAGCCCGCGGCCGCGCCGGGTCTGGATCGTCACCACCGGCCTGCTGCTCCTGGCCTGCCTCGGCCTGTTCCGCCTCGACGCCTCCGGCCTGTCGACGGACGAGACGTACACGAAGGAGTTCGACTCCATCAAGGGCCAGA
Source organism: uncultured Actinomycetota bacterium (assembly GCA_963815335.1). Lineage (GTDB taxonomy): Bacteria > Actinomycetota > Actinomycetes > Propionibacteriales > Nocardioidaceae > Nocardioides. The sequence continues at coordinate 4,685 of CAWFGL010000009.1, read as the reverse complement.
AGCTGCTCACCGACCACGACCTCTCCGACAACTCCAACACCGTCCAGGTGATCACGGCCACCGACAGGGCGAGCGACGTCCAGTCCGCGCTCGCGGGGATCGACGGTCTGGGCGCACCGGGCGAGGTCCGGACCTCTCCGACGGTCGCTCGTGGTTCGAGGCGACCATCAACGCCGACATCTCCTCCACGACGGCCGCCGACATCGTCGAGAAGTCCCGTGACGCCGCGCACGCGGTCGACGGGGCCGACGCCCTCGTGGGTGGCGGCTCGGCGTTCTACCTCGACACCAAGATCGCCAGCGAGCGGGACAGCTGGGTGATCATGCCGATGGTCCTGGTGGTCGTGCTGCTGATCCTCATCGGGCTGCTGCGGGCCCTGATCGCGCCGCTGATCCTGATGGCCACCGTCGTGCTGTCCTTCGGGGCGGCGCTCGGCATCTCGGCGCTGCTCTTCGAGTTCGTCTTCGGCTTCGCCGGGTCCGACCCGGGGTTCCCGCTGTTCGCGTTCGTGTTCCTCGTGGCGCTGGGCATCGACTACAACATCTTCTTGATGACCCGCGTCCGCGAGGAGACGGCGACCCACGGGACCCGCAAGGGCTCGCTCATCGGGTTGGCCTCGACGGGAGGCGTGATCACGTCCGCGGGAGTCGTGCTGGCCGCGACGTTCCTGGTGCTGGGCTCACTGCCGCTGGTGTTCCTGGCCGAGCTCGGCGTGGCGGTCGCGCTCGGGGTCATGCTCGACACCCTGATCGTCCGCTCCGTGCTGGTCACCGCGCTCAACCTCGACCTGGGCGGCAAGATCTGGTGGCCGAGCACGCTCGACAGCGCCGACACCCCGCTCTCCGAGGCCGAGGCCGACGCGCCGCTGGAGACCGTGCACTAGGACGGCGAGCCGGACGAGGTCGGCAGCGTCAGGATCTCGGCCCCGTCCTCGGTGATCGCGATCGTGTGCTCGCTGTGGGCCGTCAGGCACCCGGTGGCGCTGCGCAGCGTCCAGCCGTCCTCGTCGGTGACGAGCTCGGCGGTGTCGGCCATGATCCACGGCTCGAGCGCCAGCAGCAGGCCCGGTCGGAGCTGGTAGCCCCGGCCGGGTCGGCCGTCGTTGGAGACGTGCGGGTCCTGGTGCATCGTCGTGCCGATGCCGTGGCCGCCGAACTGCATGTTGATCGGGTAGCCGTCCTCGTGGAGCACGGTGCCGATGGCGTGGGACAGGTCGCCGATCCGCGCTCCCGGTCCGGCCGCGGCGATGCCCGCGGCGAGCGCGCGCTGGGTGGTCCCGATCATCTCGACGCTCCCGGCCGGCGGCTCTCCCCCACGACGAAGCTGATCGCCGAGTCGGCGGCGACGCCGTCGAGGCGTACGGCGAGGTCGAGCGTCAGCAGGTCGCCGTCGGCGAGGCGCTGGTCGCGGGGGCGACCGTGCAGCACGGCGTCGTTGACCGCGGTGCAGACCTAGTGGCCGAACGGGCCGCGACCGAACGACGGCGCGTAGTCGACGTAGCAGGACTCCGCGCCTGCATCGCTGATCATCTCCGCCGTCCAGCGGTCGAGCTCGAGCAGGTTGGTCCCGACCAGGCTGCGCCCGCGCAGCGTCTGCGAGGATGTCGGCGACCAGGGCGCCCGTCCTGCGCGCCCGGTCGACCTGGACGGGGGTGAGGATCTCGATCATCTCAGGCCCAGCCTGCTGCGCAGCGCTTCTCGGTGCTCCCGCTGCAGAGCTCGTCGAGGGTGAGCACGCCCTGGCCGACGAGCACCGAGGTCAGCCCGTCGATCGTGACGTCCTGCGTGCCGAGAGCCAGGAGTCCACCCCGTCGACCTCCTGCGCGCCTCCGCTCGACCGGCGTGCCGGCGAGGAGCGCCACGGCGACGTCGGCGGCCTGCTCGCTCATCGCGCGGGTCGGCACGTAGGTCATCGACTCCTCGTCGCCGAGCACGACGTTGCGCGCCGCCTGGAGGTCGGAGCCGTCCTGGTTGGGCGACCCCCCCACCCTCGAGGCCGACGAAGCGGTCCGAGCCCGGCACGAGCTCGCCGAGCGAGACCACCGGCAGCTCGCGCGCCGGTGAGTGTCCCCAGGTCGTCGGCGTCGACCGGCACCACGACGACCACGTCGGCGGAGGTCGCCTCGGCCTGGCGGGCCTGGCTCTTCTGGGTGTCGGCGTCGCCCTCGGCGTCGTAGACCGTGACCCGGCACTCGTCGCAGGTCGCCTCGACCCGATCGGTGAACGCCTCGACGTCGATCGCGCGGGACGTGGAGTCGGAGCCATCGGCCACCAGCAGCGCGACGGTCGGCTCGTCGCCGTCGCACCCGGCAGCAGGGGTGCGAGGACGACGAGGACGCAGGGCAGGAGGCGGGCGCGGAACATCCCGAGGAGGTTATCGTGGCCCCATGGCCGACCTCGTTGTCACCGCCCCTTCCGTGCCGCGGTCGGAGGAGGTCCTCACCCCCGAGGCCCTCGCCTTCGTCGCCGACCTCGACGCGCGGTTCCACGACCGCCGCGACGAGCTGCTCGCGCGCCGGCGCGAGCGTCGGGAGAGATCGTGCGCACCGGCACCCTCGACTTCCTCCCCGAGACGGCGGACGTCCGCGCCGGGGACTGGAAGGTCGCGCCCGTGCCGGCCGACCTGCGGGACCGCCGCGTCGAGATCACCGGCCCGACCGACCCCAAGATGGCGATCAACGCCCTCAACTCCGGCGCCCGGGTCTGGCTCGCCGACCTCGAGGACGCGAACACGCCCGCACTGGCGCAACGTCGTCGGTGGCCAGGTGACGCTGCGCGACGCGGCGCGGCCAGCTCGTCCTTCACCTCGCCCGAGGGCAAGGAGTACGCCGTCACCGACCCGTCGCGGACGCCGCTGGTCCTGCCGCGACCGCGCGGCTGGCACTTCGACGAGGCGCACCTGACGGCGGACGGGCGCCCGGTGGTCGCGGCGCTCGTCGACTTCGGCCTGCACTTCTTCCACAACGCGCGCGAGCTCCTCGGCCGGCGGCAGCGGGCCGTACTACTACCTGCCCAAGATGGAGTCGCACCTCGAGGCGCGGCTGTGGGACGAGGTGTTCACGCACGCCGAGGCCACCCTGGGCGTGCCGCACGGCTCGATCCGGGCGACGGTGCTGATCGAGACGATCACCGCGGCCTTCGAGATGGACGAGATCCTCTACGAGCTGCGCGACCACGCCGCCGGCCTCAACGCCGGGCGCTGGGACTACCTGTTCAGCATCATCAAGAACTTCCGCGACGCCGGACCGCCTTCACGCTGCCCGACCGCAACGCGGTCACGATGACGGCGCCGTTCATGCGGGCCTACACCGACCTGCTGGTCTCGACCTGCCACCGCCGCGGCGCGTTCGCGATCGGCGGGATGGCGGCCTTCATCCCGAGCCGCCGCGACCCCGAGGTCAACGAGCGCGCGTTCGCCAAGGTGCGCGAGGACAAGGCGCGCGAGGCCGGCGACGGCTTCGACGGGTCGTGGGTGGCCCACCCCGACCTGGTGCCGCTGTGCGCCGAGGTCTTCGACGGTGTGCTCGGCGACCGCGACAACCAGCTCGACGTGCCGCGCGACGACGTCTCGGTCACCGCCGCCGACCTGCTCGCCGTGGACCGGACGCCCGGCGAGGTCACCGAGCAGGGCCTGCGCGGCAACGTCCGGATCGGCATGCAGCTACCTCGACGCCTGGCTCTCCGGCAACGGCGCTGCCGGGATCGACAACCTCATGGAGGACGCCGCCACGGCCGAGATCTCGCGCTCGCAGATCTGGCAGTGGGTGCACAACGGCGCGCGCCTCGACACCGGCGAGGTGGTCACCCACGAGCTCGTGGAGCGCCTCGTCGCCGAGGAGCACGCGGCCCTGGACGGCCACCGTCGACGACGACGTGCGCCGCCTGTTCGTCGAGTGCGCGCTCGACGAGGACTACCCCGACTTCCTCACCCTGCAGGCGTACGACGTCCTGCTGGCACGCGGCGACTGACCGGCCGCACGAACCCGCCCGACGCGATCTGCTCGCCGCCGACCCACACCTCCGCCACGTCGGCGTCGCCGGCCATCGCGAACACCTTGCCGAGCGCTCCCTCGGGCGAGTCGGCGTGCCGCAGGCCGATGTCGAGGGCGGTGCCGGCGGGTGGGCGGACGAGGACGGCGTCGAACTGCTTGCCGACCGAGAGGTCCCCTACCGTGTCCGCCGAGCCCGAGCGCGGCGGCCCCGGCGGAGGTGCTGAGGTGGAGCAGGTGTGCCGCCGTGAGCGGCAGGCCGTCCGCACCCATCAGGTGCTGGATCCGCCGGCCCCGGAGCCGGAGCCGGAGCGCCCGGTCACGCCGGAGATGTTCCACTTCGGCTTGCGTGCGGTCACGCCGTCTCGGAGGCCGATGCGAGCGCCGCCGTCATCGTGCTGCGCGATGGCGGCAGCAGAGGCGCGTCCTCGTTCACCCGTGGTGGACGACGGACGGGACGGCTACGGCCAGCAGCGATTACGCGAGCCTCGGTGAGTGTCCGTCCAGCCATTCGGGGTCGGCCAGCAAAACGTCACGATCCGCGTCCCGATCATCGGCGACCGCAACGCGGAGGGTCCGGAGACTTTCTACGCTGCATCCTCGCACCCAGCGAGGCCGCCGCGGCGGCCGCGCCGAACCAGGCGCAGAGACTCGAGGTCATCATCAACGACGACGACGTGAACGGCCGAGCAGCGCT
>CAWFGL010000008.1:0-36128 GCA_963815335.1 uncultured Actinomycetota bacterium | reverse complement strand
ACCACCGAAGGAGCACGCGTCGCGGACGCGTGGATCAAGGCACAGGCCTACCGGCTCTACACCTGGGGCACCGTCACCTGGCTGAGCGGCCGGTGGCGACATAGGAGAGCGGCGGGCTCGGTGGACGAGGTGTTCTGGTCCGAGCTGGACATCGCGCTGCACGAGACCGCGCTCGACCTCCTCGGCCCGGAGGCCGAGGTGGAGTCGCCCTGGCTGGACGGCTACGTCTTCTCGCTCTCCGGCCCGATCTACGCCGGGACGAACGAGATCCAGCGCAACATCGTGGCCGAGCGGATCCTCGGACTCCGCGAGCCGAAGGGGGCGGGCCGATGAGGTTCATGCTCACCGACGAGCAGCGCGACTTCGCCGCGTCGCTCGACCAGCTGCTCGGCGCGGCCGACACCGTGGCCGTGGCCCGGGCGTGGGCCGAGGGTGACACCGAGCCCGGGCTCAAGCTCTGGTCCCGCCTGGCCGAGCAGGGCGTGACCGCCCTGGCCACCGAGGCGACGCCGGTCGAGGTGTGCGTGGCGTTCGAGGCACTGGGCCGGTACGCCGTGCCCGGGCCGTGGGTCGAGTCGGCGGCGTACCTGCCCGCGCTGCTCGGGCGTGAGCTCGACAAGGTCGCCACCGTGGCCGTACCCCCACACGTCCCGCTGGCGCTCGACGCGGACGTGGCAGACACGGTGCTCGTGGTCGACGGCGACTCCGTGCGGTCGGCGGCTGTCGGCGAGGCCAGCCAGTCAGTGGATCCCACGCGCAAGCTGTACGCCGTGACTGCCGAGGGCGACCCAACGTCGGTCGAGCTTGTCGAGACCCGCGCGACCACCGCGTTCAACATGGCGACGCTCGCAACCTCGGCCCAGCTCCTCGGCCTGGGCGAGCACCTGCTCGACGCGTCCGTGGCGTACGTGAAGCAGCGCAAGCAGTTCGGCCGCGAGATCGGGTCGTACCAGGCGATCAAGCACCGGCTCGCCGACGTCCGGATCGCGCTCGACTTCGCCCGGCCGCTGGTCTTCGGGGCCGCACTCGAGGAGGTGCCGGCCTCCGCCGCCAAGGTCGCGACCGCGGACGCGGCCTACCTCGCTGCCCGGACCGCCCTGCAGGTGCACGGGGCCGTCGGCTACACCACCGAGCTCGACCTGAGCCTCTGGATCCTCAAGGTCCGTGCCCTGGTCACCGCCTGGGGAACCCCTGCGTATCACCGGACTCGCGTCCTGGAGGCGATCGTCTGATGGAGCTCGCACTCACCGAGGAGCAGCAGGAGCTCGCCAGCACCATGCGCGCGCTGCTCACCAAGCAGGCCGACTCCGGCGCGGTACGGGCAGCGATGGCCAGTGAGCACGGGTACGACGAAGCGCTCTGGCAGACGCTGACCGAGCAGATCGGCGTGCCGGCGCTCGCCGTCCCCGAGGAGTACGACGGGGTCGACGCCTCCCTGATGGAGACCGCCGTGGTGCTCGAGGAGGTCGGTCGGTCGCTCGCCCCGTCGCCCCTGCTGGCCTCGGCTATCGCGACCGCCGCTCTCCTGCTGCACGGGACCGACGCCCAGCGTGCCGACCTGCTCCCCCGCGTCGCCGCCGGCGTTTTGGCCACGGTGGTGCTCGAGCCGCCACTGGTGCTGGAACCCGACGCCGAGATCGTCCTGGTCCCGCGTCCCGACGGGCTCGACGTCTCCGACTCCCGGCCCGAGCGCCGGCCGGCCCTGGACCCCACCCTCCGGCTCGGACATCTCGACGTGGACGCCGATCCGTCCCAGCCGCTGCGCGACGTGGCAGCATCCCTCGCCACGGCGCTTCAGGTGGGCGCCGCGCAGCGCGGGCTGGACATGTCCGTCGCGTACGCGAAGGAGCGGGTCCAGTTCGGCCGCCCGATCGGCTCGTTCCAGGCGCTCAAGCACCGGATGGCCGACATGCTGGTGCTGGTCGAGATGGCCCGCTCCGCCTCGTGGGCCGCCTGTGGCACGGCATCGGCGTACGTCGCCGACCCGAACGACGAGCGCGCCGAGTCCCTGCGCGTCAGGGCCGCCGTCGCGCAGGCGTACTGCTCCGACGCCCTGGAGAAGGTGGCCGGCGAGACCGTCCAGCTGCACGGCGGCATCGCCATCACCTGGGAGCACGACGCCCACCTGGTGCTCAAGCGGGCGCACGCGCTGGGCCAGCTGTTCGGACCGGCGCGGATGCACCGCGCGACGCTGCTCGACTAGGCGACATCCCACTCCTCGAGTGGAAGGCTGGGGCCATGGAGCCGATCCGGCCGATCCAGGTCTTCCGCGCCGCGGACCTGGTCTCGGCGGACCCCACGCCCGGGATGGACCGGCAGCGCGCGTTCGAGGACCCGAAGCTCTGGGCGGGCCAGGTGTGGACGGCTCCGGGCACGGTCTCGGGGTGGCACCACCACGACCACAACGAGTCGAGCCTGTACATCGTGTCCGGGATCATGCGCCTGGAGTTCGAGGGCGAGGAAGGGTACGTCGAGGCTCGACCCGGTGACTTCGTGCACGTGCCGGCCTTCACGATCCATCGGGAGAGCAACCCGGGCGACGCACCCTCCCTCGCCGTGATCGCCCGGGCCGGCGGGGGGATTCCCACCGTGAACGTGGACCACGCGCCGCCACCGCACCGATGACGGGACGGCATACCCCCCGTTCGGGCCATGGCCCCGCCGGTTCGGACTGTGCCAGCCTGAAAGACGATTCTCCGTGGGGTGAGGCCGCACTCAATGGCGGGCGGGGCACACGCGCAGCTGCGTGAGGTGCCCGCCAAGGACCCAGGACCCGGTCGGAAGCCGTATCCGACCCTGCGGGCGTATCGGGGCAGCACCTGCCCGGAAGGGAAGGTCCCGGCGAGCGCGGACCAGGCGGTTGGCGGGACCCGCGACAACGACGCGGAGGTCATGGCTCGGCATGACGAGTGCACACCACCAACTCCAAGTGCTCGGCGGCTTCCGCCTGGTCAACGACGGTTGCACCCTCGACGTCCCGGTCACCGCGGCCAAGCTGCTCGCCATGCTCGCCATCCACGAGCGCCCGCTCGCGAGGTCGCGGGTCGCCGGCGAGTTCTGGCCGGAGCTCCCCGAGCGACGGGCCGCTGCCAACCTCAGGACGACGGTGTGGCGACTGCCGAACGTGCCCAGGACGTTCCTGAACACCACGGGGACCACCATCGCGCTGGCGGACGCGGTCGAGGTCGACCTCCAGGTGGCACGAGGCGTGGTGCGTGAGCTGCTCGACGCCAACGAGCCGCGGGAACCCAGTCGCGCCAAGGTCGAGCTCCTCAGCCGCCCGCTGCTGCCCGAGTGGGACGAGGACTGGCTGGTGTTCGAGCGCGAGCGCGTCCGCCAGCTGCACATCCATGCCCTGGAACGGCTCGGCCAGGCCTTCCTCGACTCCGGCGACCCGCTGAGCGCCGTGGACGTCGGGATCACCGTCGTCGGCGTCGAGCCCCTGCGGGAGTCCGCCCACGTGCTGCTCATGAGTGCCTACCTGGCGAGCGGCAACCGGGCCGATGCCCGCCGGTGCTACGACCGCTACCGCGACCTGCTTCGTCGCGAGCTCGATCTGGAGCCCATGCTGGACTGGCCGGACGTGATCGCCGCCTCGGAGCGCTGAACGGCCCCGGAGACGCCGCGATGACGCTGCGGTGATTCCCGTACGGCACGCTGGACACGTGACCGAAGACCACGGTCAGCCTCCGCATGTCCTGGTGATCGGAGCCTGGCACGAGCGAGCCGGTTTCCGTGCCCGGATCACGTTCTCCGATCCGGAGGACGAGACCGGGCGTACGTCGGTCGGCGTCGGCAGTGGTGATCGCGTGCTCGAGATCGTCTCGCAATGGCTGAAACGGATCGGGGCAGACGTCGGTTCGGGACAGACGTCATAGATCGGGAAGGCTGAGCACCGGTCTCCTCCGGACTCCACCGCGGCGGCCACCCGCGAGACGAGTGCCGGGCTCGGCGCGATCCCGATCTCGCGGTCGAGGAGGGCCGCGAACGACCTGAGGCTGCGCACTGCCTCACGGACGTTTCCCTCGGCGAGGTGCGCGTCGATCAGGGCAGCGTGGTGCGGTCTCCCGCAGGGGTTCGAGCGAGATCGCCTGCCAGGCCGCCTCGATCGCGTCCAGCAGACGTCCGGCCGCGAGATGGCGCCGGCTCAGGGCATCCAGGCCGCACAGTGACAGCTGGCGGAGCCGCTCCCGTTCGAACAGGACCCAGTCGTCGTCCCAGCCCGGCAGCAGCTCGGGACCGAACAGGTCGGCCTGGATCGCGACGAGGTCCTGGTCCGAGGGGTCCAGAAGCCGATGGGTCTGCTGGCCGAGGGCTGCGATGTCGACGTCGGTCTCCGTGGCCAGCCCCAGCCGGGCATCGTCCGGATCGACGACCGTGCGACTGGCGATCCGGAGCCGCCACAGCGCTGAGCGCAGGCATCCGAGGGAGCGTTGCTCCGTCGCGTCCGGCCACAGGGCGGCGGCCACCCGGTAGCGGGACACGGGGGTGACCTGGAGCGCCAGGTAGGCGACCAGCCGCTCGGCTGCGCGAGGGAGCTCGACCCGGGCATCGCGCACGCGGAACTCGAAGGTGCCGAGCAGGGCCAGGCTGCACGAGCGGCCTGGTCGCGTCCACTGCTGCCATCGCTCCCACCAGGAGGCCTCCTTCGAAAGACCCATGGCAGCAGAAACGTCGTCAACCGGGCGTCTGGCCGCTGTTTCCCTCGTGCGGCACCTGCGTCACGGCTGCGTCTCGCTGGAGTCACCAGGTCGGGTCACGCGGAGGCATGCCAGTCGCCGGTCGCGCCGGCCCACCTCGAGACGCCGGCTCCGCTGGTCGCCCGGAGTGGGTGAACACCCCGGGCTCGAGCTGGACGACGTCGAGCCCGGTGGTCATGAAGCGACGCTGGGCGTCGGGCTCGTCGCGGGCGGGGAAGACCCGATCGACGATGCTGTGCGCGTATCAACGACGGGTTGAACGTGAAGTGCGCCTCGGACCGCAGGTGGCCGTCGTACGGGTGCCAGGAGATCTGCTTCCCGGTGACCATGTGCCGGTCGAGACAGCGATCGCTGCGGTGCCGCAGGCGCACCTGGCCCACCGTCTCGTCCTCGAGCAGGGCGGCGGCCCGGACGAGCGCCTGGTCGTCCAGGGTCCTGGTCTCCCAGTCGTCCTCGAGGTGCAGCACGAGATCCACGTCGCCGTGAGCGGCGACCGCGCCGACCACGAGGCTCGTGGCCAGGCCGACCGGGATCACGTCCGGACCGTAGGTCATGGTCCGGTCCACCCAACCGGCGCCCTCGACCACCGCGCGGGACTCCTCGTCGTCGCCGTTGACGAAGGCACACACGTGTGCGGCTCGGACCTGCTCGGGCCAACGCCTCTCGAAGCTCTGCAGGGTGCGCTCCGAGCAGCCCCGGCGCGTCCGCCCGCGAGGATCGAGATGCCCAGCCGCTCGACGACCGGCGTCGCCCGACGTGCCGCTTCCCGCGCGGGCGGAGCACCGCGACCCCGGTCTCGTCGATCGTCTCGAACGAGCAGTCGAACCGGAACCGCGCGCGACCAGGCCCCCACGCACCGCCTGTTCGTCGGCGCGGTCCGCGTCGAAGAGCCACATCTCCCAGTCGCCTCGCCGGTGCGCCGCCAGCGCCGGGAAGGCTGGCCATCCGGCCGCCGGACGCGAGTGGCGGGCCGTCGACGACGAAGAAGTCGAACCGACCCGACGGCTGGCCGTCGTACCAGGGGCCGCGTCCCGCACGGGTGGACGCGCGGACGAGCGGCGCCACGACACCTCGGCGACGTCGGCGACGCCGGCCGCCGCCAGCATGCTGCGCGTGCGCTCGGCGTACGCGGGATCGTGCTCCAGGCTCACCACCCGCCCCCCGTAGCGGGCGGCGGCGACCGCCGCCACGACGGTCGACAGGCCGCTGCCGACGTCGAGGATCGCGGGCCGGTCGACGCTGGGACGCAGCCGGGCGTCCAGCTCGATCGCCCCGATGGCGGAGATCGACCAGCTCGGGTTGGCTGCGCGGTGCCACGCTCGAGGATGCCGGTGCACGTCCGGCCGAGGACCGCGCGGCGCGCGGTCGGTCCCCATCGGGGTCGCACCCTGGATCGCCGGCCGGACAGCACGGCCGATGCCAGCGCGCGCGACTCGCGCTCGACGGTCGGCAGCTCGCTCCGGTCCCGCGCACTCCGTCACGAGTCGCCGCACCGCCGCCGCGGCGCTCGGCCGGTCGAGTGCCGCGGGTCGCGGCGTACGCGCGTCGGTGGAGGTCGGCCAGCTCGCGCACGACCCGCCGTCGCTCCGGCGTGTTCCAGCCCGTGTCGCGGCGACGTGCTCAGCGAGCCGGTCCGGATGTTGCGGTGGTACAGCGGCTCGGGACCGTCGACGACCCGGCCGCCCGCCATCAGGACGAAGTTCAGCATCGAGGTGTCGAAGCCGATCCGCTGGCCGGCGTACCAGCCACCGACCGTGCGCAGCATCTCGGTGCGGTAGAGGCCCTGGTGCCCGGCCCGGTGCACGAGCTCGGGCCCGACCGGGTCGTGCAGCCGCGGCCAGCCGTGCCGCGAGGTCTGGGCGGCGCCTGACCGCCGCGCGTCGTGGTGGACGACGTCGCTCATGCACACGTCGGCGCCGGTGCGCTCGCAGCTCGGCGAGCAGTCGCTCGACCCGGGTCGGCTCGCTCCAGTCGTCGGAGTCCTGCACCAGGAAGTAGGGGCTCGTCGTCGCGTCCAGCACGACCTGGTCGGCGAAGTAGCGCCCGCGGTTCTCGGCCAGCACGTGCCGGACGAGCCGCGGGTCGTCGATGTCGGCGAGCGCCGTCCATGCCCGCGTCGGTCGCCGTCGAACACGACGACGCAGGTCAGGTCGCCGTGGGTCTGGGCGAGGATGCTGTCGACCGCGGTGCGCAGGTAGGTCGCCCGGCCCGCGGTGCGGGATCGAGACTGTGACCGGTGGGTCGTGGCCGGCGCGGGCTCGCGGCGCCGGACGCGGCGGCCGTCGTGTGAGCAGTGGTTGCGGGCATCGCGGCCCCTCCTCGTCGCGTGCGGAGACCGCGGGTCGCGGCCCGACCGTCGCAGGTACCGATCGGCCGCGTCACCGAGGACGGCCCGGATCGTCGGCGACGGGCACGCTCGTCCAGCGGCGGCCCGACGTGCGCTTGGCGCTGGTGTTCGCCGCGGTGGATGGTCGCGACGTACAGGTCGTCGCGGTCGATCGCGTGCACGCGAGGCCGCGTCCGCGACCACACGAACTGGGTGTCCTCGCCCTGGCGGACGTCGGGGAACGGGTGCGCGCTCCCACAGCTCGCGCGGGTAGCACATCGTCCCGCCGGCCACCCAGGGCCGGGCGCGCTCGGCGGGTACCGGTAGCGCCAGCCCCGGTCGGTCGCCGGCTCGTAGAACAACAGGTCGCGCTGCCCGCACACGTCGGCGCCGCGTCTCGAGCAGCGCGGCGACCTGGACCGCGACCCGCTCCGGCGCCGACCAGTCGTCGTCGTCCCAGTGCACGATGATCTCCCCGGCGCGCCCGGCACGCGAGGTTGCGCTTGGCGCCGGTGCTGAGCTCGCCCGTCGAGCCGCACGTAGCGGATCCGTCGGATCGTCGGGCACCAGGTCGCCGACCGGGTCGCGCCCGTCGTCGACGATCGACCAGCTCGCGGTCGGCGTACGTCTGCAGCAGGAAGTTCTCGATCGCGTCCGGCACGAACCGCCGCCGGTCGCAGGTCGGCATCACGCACGAGACGAGCGCGGTCATGACGTCACCGCTCTCCATCCTGCTCCTTGATGATCTCGGTCGATGTCCTCTAGCTGCTTCTTGTACGCCTCGTTGACCTCGACCTGCGGCGGGTGTCGGCGGGCTCCGGCTTGTCGGCGGGTCCCCGGGCCGCGCCGTTCGGCTTCATTCTCATCCTTGATCGCTGCTTTCGTCCGTGCGCACGGCAACCGGTCGAGAAGAGTGCCAGATGCATCGAGGATCATGTTCTCCGCATCATCGCAATGCTGGCCCGAGGCTTCGGCGATTCTTGGCAGCCTTCACCGCGTCTGTGCACGTCCTTGCTTGAAGCTGATGCCATGAGACTGGCGTCGCCGCTCGTCCCCCTCGGTCTTCAGGTCCGCCGCGCCCTTGTAGATGAGGATCGTGTGCATCGACTTGTAGTCCGCGCCGCCGCCTCGGCACGCCTCACAGGCCGAGGGCCATCAGAGCAGCGTCGAGGAAGCCTCGGGGGATCACGTGCTCGGACTCCATCTCCCAGACGTCGATCCCCGGTCCTTGAGTCGCTGATCTGCTGGGCCGAGTGCGCGGCGACGGTCCCGATGCCCGGCGCACTGGCGTCGCGGAGCTGCTGGGTACTGCCGGCTGCTCATCACCGCCGTGACGATCGCCTCGACTTCTCGTCGGCGGCCTCCTTGCGTCCGGTCTTGGTCGTTGCTCCTTCGGCGCTTCATGGCGTCCGAGTAGGCCTGGTATGCCGCCTGGACTCCTTGTCGGGATGTCGCTCAGCAGCGTGGGATTGCTCGACGCCATCACCAGCTCGTAGCCGCCCGCCTTGTTGTCGAGCTCGTGCTCCTCGCCGTCGGCGTCGACGTCCTTGTGGAACTTGAAGTCGTCGCCCTCGCCCTCCTTGTCCCCGCCGAGCATCGCCAGGACGCTGTTGACCATCGCCTGCGAGCTTGTCCAGCAGCCAGTCGAGGGCCTTGTCGACGAGGGCGCGGACCTTGCCGATGATCTCGGCGATCTTCGTGCCGATGTCGCCGAGGCCCGACCTGGTTGGCCAGGAAGCCGATCGCGACGGGGATCGGCGCCGGCGAGGCCCGTCCTCCAGCTTGGCCGCGCCGGGCGCGATGTCGCCGGCGGCGATCGCGGCGACGGTGGAGACCCACATGTCGACGATCTCGAGGATCTCGCGGAGGTACTCGATCGCCGACTGGACGGCGTTGAAGAAGGCGATGAAGCCGTTGATGACCGCCATGATCCCGGTCGGGTCGAGCATGCTCAGCAGCTTCGCCACGACCTTGTTGACGATCGTGCTCCATGATCCAGTCCGTGGCCGCCTGGAGCACCGTGTCCCACAGGTTGCTGAGCTGGCTCTGCGACGTACTCCCACAGGGCGCTGATGCCGCGCTCCTGGACGTCCTTCACGAGCGTCCAGATGCCGACGATCTTGTCGATGGCGCCGCGGATCTTGTCGATGGTCTCCTGGCCGAACCGGTCGGCGAGCTTCTGCCAGATCTTCTCCATCGAGATGCCCGAGCACCTGCAGGACGGTGTCGAGGATCGACCCGAGCGACAGGTCCTTCGGCGGCTCGATGCCCGCCTTGCGCAGTCCGCGGAACAGCCACTCGACGAGGCCGTTGAGCAGGTGCGTGACGATGTTGTCGAAGAAGTTGGAGAACCCGAGCTTGACCGCCTCGAGCAGGTTCAGCAGGAAGCGCGATCGGGTCGGCTTCGATCTGCTCGTAGGCCTGCATGGCGTTGTCGATGATCTGGCCGATCAGGTCGGTCGGGAACTGCATCGATCGCGAGCAGCAGCTCGAACATCGTGCGCGAGGACGACGAGGATGAACTGGAACAGCCGGGAGATCGGCTCGCCGAACTGGTCGCGGATCTGGATGAACACGCCGATCGGGTCGATCAGGGTGTCGATCGAGACGACGGTGTCCCAGATGCCCTTGAACAGCCCGACGATGAACTCCCACGAGATGCCGAGCTCGGAGATCGCGCCCTCGATCCGGGCGCCCGCCTCGGCGATGACCCCGGTCTGCTCGAGCCGCTCGTAGATCGGCCTCGCCGCCCGGGCAGCAGGGTGATGAACCCGCGGATGATGTTCACCGCGGTGCGCGGCACCACCTCGCCGGTGAACGGGTTCCGCCCGAGGATCACGGTCAGCAGGTTGAAGCCCGGCACCTCGTTGACGAACGTGGAGAGCCACCCGAGCAGGGCGTCCTTGATCAGCTCGATGACCTGCGACCGCGACCGTCGTCGCGAAGTCCCAGACCCGCTGGAGGAAGCCGCCGGCCGCGCTGCGCCAGGGCCGGGAGGTGCTCGGGAGGTCCGGCAGGTTCGCCGGCTGGATCGCGTCCCACGCGGCCGAGAACAGCGAGGACAGCTCGGTCAGCAGGCCCAGGAACGTGGCGACCTGGGTGTCCAGCCAGTCGGCCGTCTTCTGCAGCGTGCCCCGGACCCGCATCTGCTCGAGCTCCTGCTCCCGCCCGATCAGCCGCAGGAAGTCCTCGAGGATCTCGACCGTGGTCGCCTCGACCGGCTCGCCGCGCAGCGGGTCGTAGTGGAGGATCTTCTTGATCAGCGCCCACGCCTTGTTGTCGGCGAGCAGGTCCTCGACGACGCCGAGCAGGGCTTCCTTGATCAGCTCCATCAGCCGTTCGACAGCACCGACGAGGCGAAGCCGCGGACGTCGTCGAGCAGCCGGCCGGCGTGCCGGGCCAGGACCCCGAGGTTGTACTCGAACGGGTCGAGCCGGATGAAGTCCATCTCGTCCCAGGCCTGCTGGATGGTCCGCTCGAGGCGCTCGAGCGACAGATCGAACGTGGCCAGCTGCGCCTCGATGAAGTCGAACGCCGGCTGGAGGATCCCGAGCTCGCGCAGCTGGTCGAAGACGAACGTGCCGGCGGGCACCAGGCCCATCAGTCCCTCGACCAGGGTCATCGGCGTGCGCTCGACGCGCGGTCGCCACGCAGCGGGTCGTACTCGATGATGAACGTGAACAGCGTGTAGCCGGGGACGTGCCGCGCGTAGTCGGCCAGCTTGTCGGTGATGAAGTCCGGGAGCAGCTGGGCCTCGTCGTCCGCCGGCAGCCTGGACGCCGTCAGTGGCGCACCGCCGCCCTTGCTGCAGGACGTGGGTCGACTCGTGGGCCATCAGCGAGACGTCGTGGGGCGACTCACCGCGGTTGAGGAAGATGTCGTTGCCGACGGTGAACGCGCGCGCGCCGAGACTGGTCGCGGCGTGCGCGGCGTCGGGGCCGGTGTGCACGCGGACGCCGCCCAGGCCGGCGCCGAGGTGCGGCTCGACGCTGCCGCGGACCGAGCGCGGCATCGGTGCGCCGCTGCCGGGCCGGGCGATCGTCGAGGCGGTGCGCGGGGTGACTCCGGGCGCCGACCCGGGCGTGCCTGGCTGTCCGGGCCGTCCGGCGCCGCCCGGCCGTGCGCTGGACCTTCTCCTCGCCGGCCGCGCGCTGGACCTTCTCCTCACCGGCCGCGCGCTGGACCTTCTCCTCGCCCGCGGCCGCGCTGGACCTTCTCCTCGCCCGCGGCCCGCTGGACCTTCTCCTCGTCCGCGGCCCGCTGGACCTTCTCCTCGCCCGCGGCTGCGCGCTGGACCTTCTCCTCGCCCGCCGCCCGCTGGACCTCCTCCCGGCCGCCCGCTGGACCTCCTCGTCGGCGCCCGCTGGACCGGCTCCTCGCTGCAGCCCGCTGGGCGCCGCGCCGCGCAGCGTCGTCAGCCGGCACCGGCCGGCTCGGCAGACGACCGCCGGACGCGGACCCGTCGGCCGCCACGCGTCCGCCTCGCGCTCCATGGGCTCGCCCGGCTCGCGACACCCGCAGCTTCGCGCTGCGGCATCCCGACCCGCGGGCCGCCCGGCGCGGCGCGTGGCCGCCTGGGCCGACGCCGCGGCCCGGTCCGGACGCACGTGCCGGCGCCCGGAGGTGGCCTCGCTCCGGGTCGAGTGCGCCCGGGCGTGCGTCACGTGACGACCTCCTGGAACGCGCGGGCCTGCGACACCGAGTGGCGCCGTCCGCTCGGGTCGTACGGCGACGACGCGCCCGGCCTTCTGGTACTCGCTCGCGACGGCCTGCTCGACGTGCCGGTCGCCGCACCGGCCGGTCGTCCTGCATGGCCAGCAGCACCGCGTGCAGCACGGCGTTGCGGATCTGGCCGCCGGTCATCGCGCAGCGGTGCGCCAGCTCGCCGAGCAGCTCGCTCGGAGACGCGGTGCCCGGCCGGCAGGTGCAGCCGCCAGATCTCCGCGCGCTCGCGCGGCGACGGCGGCAGGAAGCTCGACCACCACGTCCATCCGGCGCTGGAACGCGGGGTCGATGTGGTCGGCGGCGTTGGTGGTGACGACGACGATGCCGCGGTAGTGCTCGAGCCGCTGCAGCAGGTAGTTCGTCTCGAGGTTCGCGTAGCGGTCGTTGGCGTTCCGCACCTCGGTGCGCCGGCCGAGCAGCGAGTCGCCCTCGTCGATCAGCAGCACGACGTCCAGCTCCTCGGCCGTGGTCAGCACCCGGTGCAGGTTCTTCTCCGTCTCGCCGATGTACTTGTTCACCACCGCGGCCAGGTCGAGCCGGTAGACGTCGAGCCCGAGCCGGCTGCCGAGCACCGTGGCCGCCAGCGTCTTGCCGGTGCCGCTGGCCCCGGTGAACAGGGCGCGCACGCCCGATCCCGGTCCCGCGGCCGTACGCCGTCGGCGAGCGAGCCGCCGATCCGCTCGCGGTGTCGGCACCGGGTCTCCAGCTCGGCCAGCTTCGCGGCGGTGAAGTCCCCGACGACGACGTCCTCCCACTCCCCTGCGACGTCGAGGCGCGCGGCCAGGTCGTCGAGGAGCTGGCGGTGGAGATCGCCGGCGGCGGCTCGGACGTGGCGCATCTCGACGACAGGTGCGCCCTCGACCTTCGCCATGACCGCGGCCGACCGGGCCACAGCGTCGATGTGCCGGCCCTGCAGCCCGCACGCAGCGGCGATGCCGTCCACGTCGTCGCACTCGGCGTCACCCAGGGCGGCCCGCCACCTCAGGGCCCGGTCGCTGGACGTCGAGACGCGGCACCTCCAGCGACACCGAGCGTTCGTGTCCGGCCGCGTCGACACCTCCGGTGGCGCCCGAGCACGGCGATCACCGGGCCGCGGTAGCCGCGGCGCGGCACCGGGATCGTCTCGCCGGGGAGCAGGTCGAGCTCGACCACCGGCACGGCGTCGAGCGCGGTCGCCAGGGCGCCGAAGCGTGGCTGGTTCAGGTCCGAGGGAGGACCCGTCGACGCGCACCACTCCGCGGCCCGCAGCGCGGCAGATGGCCTCCGCGAAGGCGATCCGGTCCGACCCGGCCGTGCCGCGCACGCACCACGAGGTCGATGTCCGCCAGACCAGCGGCGACCCGCTCGCATCCGTCCCGGAACTCGTCGGTCGTGACGAGCTCGGAAAGCTCGGGAAGGTCCGCCGCCTGGGTATGAGTCAGCCCCGTGCGGCCGGTCCCCCCGCACCGCCTCCCACAGCTCGGGAGCCGGCTGGACCACCCATTCGCTGCGTGGTCCCTCGGTCCCGAACGACAGGAGCAGGCCCTCGTCGATCAGGCCCATGAGCACCGCCACCGGGTCGGCCGCGGCGGTTGACGCCAGCGGCCTGCTGATCGCGGCCAGGGTCTCGAGCGTCGGGCGTCTGCCCGTCCCGCCGTTCAGCTCGGCGAAGATCCTGCCGAACCGGGAGTCCTCGTCGACCAGCCCGGCGACCAGCAGCTGGCTGCACGCCAGCGGGTCGAGGTCGAGGTCGGACGCCAGACGGCAGATCGGCAGGTGGCCGGCCTCGCCCTGCTCCCACCGTCCGACCTCCTCCACCCACCAGCGATGGGTCTCCGCCCACGAGAGGTCGGGCGGGACGAACGGCATCGCCGCGTCGAGATACCCGCTCAGGAACGGGTGCCGCGCGACCACCGCCGTGAGATCGGTTCGCCGGCCGGTGCTACGCAGGTGGTCGACGACCAGGAGTACGGCGGCGTGCACGCGGACCTCGAAGTGCGAGCGGGGGTCCAGGGCGAGGTCGTCCAGGCTGGCCGCGCTCATGGGGCGGCGCCCTCGAACGCCGCGTCGTCGAACCGGAACGTGACGACCCGGGCGAGCTCCGGGACCCAGCCCGGGTCCCGGTCGAGACCTGCGCGCCGTACGGCGACGCTCGCCGCCCCCAACGGAAACGCGACGTCGACATGGGTCCGGTCGTATGTGACCCGCGCACCGCGCTGCAGCAGGGCCGCTGCCAGCTGGTCGGCCGGCACGTCGAGGCGCTCGACAAGGATCCCGGCGACGACCGGCCGGACGAGGTGCAGCCAGCGGCGCACCCCCTGGGTCGCAGGTGCCGCGAGAGTGCGGTCCAGGAGTGGGCAGGGCTCCGTGGCGTCCGCATCGGGACGCGGCCAGTCGACGGGCAGCCCGGTCGCGACCCTGGCCGGCATCGGGCGGGCCGCTCGAACGGCGACCCGGCGCCGAGGTCGCGGAGCACGTCCCACACCGGGTCGTGCTCCCAGCCCTCCTCGCCGGGCAGCAGGCTGCGGGCGAGCAGGTCGATCGTTCCCCAGGCGCCGAGCGTGCTCGCGAGCCGCCAGTCCGCCTCGAAGACCTCGGGCAGCCCGAGCTCGCTGCACAGGCGAACGAGGAAGAAGACCCCGCCCAGCTCGCTGACCGTGCCTGCCGGGTCCGGCGCGGTCGGCTCCGGCGTGGGCGACGGGCCGTCGCCCGGCGGTCGGGCCTCCAGACCCGCGTCGGGCCCCTGGGCCCCGGGCAGGTGATCGGCGGGTGCGTCCTCGCCGCCAGATCGCCCGTTGCGGTGCTCCGTCGACGGAGGTGCCGCCTTCGTCCCGTTCCCGTCGGGGGGCGGAGGCTCCACGTCCCGACCGGGGTCGCCTTCCGCTGCCTTCTCGGTCGCGTCCTCGACCGGCAGGTGCCGTCCGGCCGGGCGCAGCGTCCCGGCGCTCGGCTCGGCCGAGTCGGTGATGTCCGGGGGCGACTCGACGTTCGGCACGGTGGATCCGCCCTCGTGCTCGGGGGTCTCGCGGCCGTCGGCCGGCAGTCCGAGAACAGTGCTGGCGAACCGGGCGAAGTCGTCCCCGCGAGCACCGGCCGGGTCCCGCGCGAGCTGGACGGCGACCGTCAGCAACAGCTCCACCAGTGGGCTCCCCCGGCGAGCGGCCGACCTCGATGCTGATGGGTACGCCCGACCGGGGTGGTTCCGCGAGCGGTTGACCCCGAACTCCCGCAGCACCGCCGCGAGCCCCGGTGCCTGGTACTCCGCGGCCAGGCTGAGGAGCAGGTCACGGACGGCGCCCTCCTCGGAGCTTTCGAACACGTCACCCCGCCCGCGCCGTACGACGTCGGCGATGGCGTGGGGGGCCTCCTGCGGGTGGGCGTTGAGCACGGCGGCGGCCGACCCGCTGCCCAGCCGTCCGGCCAGCGCCTGCCACCACCACCGCCCGCCACTGCCGTCGTGCACGTCGACGACGTACTGGCCGAGCAGCTGCGCCAGGTCGCGCGCGACCACGGCCCGGGCACCGGGCGGCACGGGCCGCCCGTCGAGGGGAACGGCCTGCCGACGCGCGTCGGCCAGCTGCCGCCGCAGAGACGCCTCCAGCCCGTCGTTCGCCATCGGCCCGGCCGGTCCCCCGTCGTCGACCTGTCCGACGAGCCGGCGAACGATCAGGATCTCGTGGGCCGACGCGCCGGCGGCGCGCAGACGCACCCGCCCGACCCGGTCGCGCACCGACGAGGCGCACGGCCGGGGTGTCGGCGGTGGACCGCAGCACCACTCGACCGACGAGATCGGGGAGCACGCCGTCGCTCACGTCACGACTTCCCGAAGAGCTTCTTGATGAGCCGCCACAGCAGGCCCAGGCAGCCTTCCCTCTCCACGGCCTCGATGACGGTGGTGATCTGTGCCGTGCCTTCCTCCGGCACGTCGAGTCGGTAGAACCGGTCGGTGACCCGGGTGGCGCCCTGGATCTCGTCCTGCCATCCCTTCACGGGGCCCTCGTGCTCGACGTGGAACCCGAACGCCGTTCCCGGCCGCACCACCTGCAGCGTCCGGCCGTCCTCGGTCGTGATGTCGATCCCGGTCTCGTGGAAGACGTGGTAGCGGATCGTCGGCTTCTGCTCCAGCAGATCGATCGGGTCGCCGTTCTCCCGGATCGCGCGTGACCAGCAGGTCGACGTCCTCGGGCTTTCCGCCTCCAGCCGCGCGGCCGATCGGGCCCGGGCCGTCCGGCTGGCCCTCGCCGCCGTCATCGCCGCCGCCTCCGTTCTCGCCGCCGCTCATCGTCGTCGCGGGCGGGAACCGGCGGCATGCTGACCTTCTCCACGAGGATGTACGCCGGCCGCGGCGACGCCGGGCGACGGGCTGGGTCCGAGCCCGACGTTGCTCACGATGGCCGCGCGCTCGAACCGCGAGGCCGGCACGAAGTCCATGTTGCGCCAGACGCTCGCCGGGTTGAACACGTGCGCGCCGGTGAGCGTCACCAGGATGCACTGGTGCTTGGACTTGGTGCCGTTGCTGCGAACGGCGTGCGCTCGGCGGCCGAGAGTGTCCACTTCATCGTGAGCGAGCCCTTGGCTGCCGTTGGCGATCGCCGCCGCGTTCGGTGTCGGGTTCGCGGTGCCGCCGGTGGCGGGGATCAGGGTCCAGGGCGCAGCCGGGTCCGCCACCGAGCCCCAGTTGGCGATCCGGAACTCCGCGTTGACCTCACCCGACAGCGACCGCGCCGCCGGTGAGGTTCTCCGGCTTCGCCTCGAACACGTTCTCCCCGAGACAGGTCGATGTTCGAGGTCGGGGTGTTCTGGGTGCCGACGTCGTTGAGGCTCAGCCGCACGAAGCCGGTCGTCGGGCAGACCGGGTCCCCGGGGCCGGTGCTGAGGTGGAAGTCGCCCCATGCCGCCAGTGGCGGGACGTTGAGCCGGCTCGGCACCCCGCAGAACGACGAGACGCAAGCGTTGCGCGGCCAGCTGTACGGCGCCACGAGGTTGCCGGGGAGCTCGACGGACACCTCGAACCACATCTTGAACTGGTCGGCGAGGTCCACCCGATCGTCGACGTTGCCGGGGCCGACCGGGACCCTCATCTGCACCGCCCACCGGTGTGAGGCCTCGTCCACCCAGACATGCGTGTTCTTGGCGATCCAGGACGGCTGCGCGCCGCCGTTCTCGGCCCAGGGATGGACTGCTCCTCCTGCGGCTGCGGCCGTGAACACCGATCACCGGACCGACGGGTGCGGCGGTCTTCGTGCTCGGCGACGTGCTGGGCGTGATCCGCAGCACCAGCGCCTCTCCGGCCGTCCGGCTGAACCCGACGGTCAGCCGATCGTCGAGCAGGCTGTTGAGGTCGTCGGCCTTCACCCACCACGAGAGGTAGAGGAAACGGTCGGCTCCCGCCTGGTCGTAGAGGGCCCGGAAGGCCACGTCCTCGTTCGTGGCGGAGCCGAACCCCGGGTCGACCCCCGCCGGCCCGCCCCCGCAGCAGCTGACGGGTGCCGGCTCGATCGCCGGGTAGCCGATCGCGACGTGGCCCTGCCATCGTGGGTCGTCGAGTCCGCGCGGAGTGGACTGCGAACGGCTCGTGGGCCAGGGGGTGTGCCCGTTCTGGGCGTCGACACCGGGCCAGGTGGGGGGTTGGCCGAACAGACCGGGCACCCCGATCGCTTCCGGCAGGCACAGCATCATGGTGTTGCTCCCATCTCTCGGGTGAGCGGCCGCATCAGAGCGGCTCCAGGGTGTAGGTGATCCGTGCGATTCCCTGGTGCACCGGGTCATGCACCACGAGGGTCACCTGCTGCGGCGGCGGGTTACCGAGGCGCTGGAAGGTCAGGATGGCCGTGTGCTCGACGACGCCGCCGCCGTCCTCGATGTCCTGCGGGCGGACTATGAACTTCCGCACCGGTGGACGCGACAGGTCCAGAGGAGGCTCGGCGATCACGCTCACCCACGGTCCGGCCTCATTGGTCGGGTCCAGTTCCACCTCGTACCTACCTGACCTCGTCACTCGCACGACTACCTCGAGCGAGGCGATTGAGGACCGGGACATACGGATCGTCGAGCCCTCGAGCTCGGCGTCCGACCCCGGGTCGGGGTCCAGGTCACCGGTCAGCAGCGTGATCGCCGGGTCCGTCGGAGTCGTCGGCTGACCGACGGCGAACACACGGGTGTCGTCGTCGACGATGTTGTCCACCTTCGCGGCGAGGACGAGGGTGAACTCGTCGAGTTCGGGCACCTGCCGTACGACGATGTCGACGAAGATCTCGTCGTCCGCCGCCATGTGCACCGGACCGGTGATCTCGTTGCCGTCCCCGTCCAGGAGCGTGGCCACCTCGACGACCGCATCCGTGCCGTCGAGCACGATCTCCACGTCCACAGGCGGCACCACGGCGGACAGGACCGAGTAGCGCACCGTGGCTGGCTTCCCGGCCACGATCTCCTCCGGGGTCACCGACACCCAGCTGACATGGAGCTGCCCGATCGGCTCCTGGCCGGGATGGCCGATGGTCAGCGGCACGGAGTCGCTGCCGCGATCGCTGGACACCTCGAGCTTCACCTGGGTGCCCTCGGGCTCGACCTCCAGGTTGATCGGCACGTCGACGATCAGCTGGGTGTCGGTCGATCCGGCGAGCGCGTTGGCGTTCTGCCCGTCGAACTCGATCCGGCCGTCTCCCGTGGTGAAGCCGAAGTTCCGGCCGCGGATCTCGATCCGCTGGCCCAGCGACAGGATGCCTGCCGGGGAACACCGAGTCGATCGCGAGCTTGTCCTCGATGAGGTCGATCCGGCTGGTGCAGAAGACGAGGTAGTCCAGCTCGTCGCTTCCCGGTTCCGCGACGGAGTAGACGTTGAGCACCTCCCCGGCGGCGGTGTCCACAGCGGCATGGTGGAAGGACTCGTCGAGAAGGGCCCCGACGCGCGCCGAATCGAGCGGGACCGGCCCCCGGATGACGAGGCCGTCGAACACGGCGGTCGAGAAGCCGGCGTGGGTCGAGCGCTCCATCGGCACCAGGCCGGCCGCGGGCAGGTAGCGGAAGCGGTCGGGCAGGCGGAAGCCCACCCTTGTGTCGGCGTCCAGGTCGGACACGACGGCCGCCAGCTGGTCCTGGAACTGGCAGTACGACGCACGGCCCAGCGGGCGCGCCGCCGCTGCCGAGTCCCTGCACCGCCGTGAGCGCCGGTTCGGGCGACGGAGTCCGGCGTACCGACCAGATGTCGACTCTCCGACCCCGTCGAACGACCAGGTGAGCAGCGCGATCGGCACCTCGCAGGGCAGGATCGAGCCCGCGGGCAGGTTGGTCAGCGCACCGAAGTCGGTCGACGCCGGGTCGAAGTCGAACGGGTGGGCGAGACGCATGGCCGAGGCCCGGGTGTCGAGGAACAGGTGCGCCACGAGGTTGCGGGTGGTCGGGAACCGAAGCCGGAGCCGAGCACCGCCAGCTCCGCGGCCTCGGACTCAGCCATGCCCACCGCCCCCGCGAGCGGGACGGGGTCGATCCCGATCAGGCGGAACGACACTCCGTCGACCGTGTACTTCGGACCGCACTCGGAGGCGACGCCGCTGCCGAGGGCGGGCACCCCGCGACGCTGGACCGGGAGTCCGAGGCCGGGCGGATCACGAGCAGGTACAGGCCGGTCCCGGTCGGCGAGTTCGAGGTGACCGGCTCGCAGACCGTGAACACGCCGTCACCCTGGGCCGCTGTCACGCGGCACGACCAGCGACAGGTCGACGTCGACCGGGAGCTCGACCACCTGGCCCGTGCGGTCCACGGCCAGCCCCGATCTCACCTCGACGCGAGTGGCTTCGGCAGCCCGGTCGGACCGCGAGCCCGGACACGACCCCGGACCCGATCGCCCGCCCGAGTCGGTTCCGTCCGAGCTGGTTGGCCAGCTGCTCGTCGCGCAGGTCCTCCGCGGTGAGCACCCGCCCGTTCCAGAACGCGACGTGCGGTATGCCGTGGTCCACGAACGCCGTGTCCAGCGTGAGCTCTCCATGACCGCGCCCCTAGCCCAACCGGTCCGACCGGAACGCGAAGACCGTGACCCGTTCGCCGCTCGGTCGCCCTGCCCCAGGAACCAGATGCCCAGCTTCGTCGGCCCACTCCATGACCGGGGAACCGTTCGTCAGCCGCAGCTCGTTGAGGTTGAACATGAAGCGCAGCGGCGTGTTGACTCCTCGCGCACCTCGACCGAGAAGACGTTGCGGAACACCGGGTTGATCCCGACCGGCCCGACCCGGCGGAGGAAGCTTCCGCTGTCCGTCTCCCGCAGGACCTCGAGGGCGCCGTCGAGCGAGCCGGGTTCGACGTCGACCTGGTTCTCGGGGGCGTCCAGGTTGAACCAGACGACGTACGTCCGCTCGTTCGCCACCGGTTGGATGGTCGCGAAGGGCAGCAGCCACCGGCAGTCTCGGCTCCCACCCGCCGCCATGGAACACCAGCGCGTCCCGTTCGATCGGGGCCGAGGCGTCGACCGGAACGCCCTGGATCCGCGCCAGGCGTCGGGTCGGGGTAGGCTCGCGCAGGTCGCCGCCGGCGGCCTGCCCCTGCACCATCGGCTGCCCGTCCGCGCCCGAGGGCGGCAGGTCCGTGAGCCGGTTGCCAGCCGCGCTGAGGTCGCCGCCGAGCGGGCGGCCTCCGTCGACGAGCAGGTACTGCGGATGGTCGTCGTCGGCCAGCCCCGCCAGGGCGCCGTGGTCCGAGACCCCCGCCGCAGACGCGCCGGCCACCCAGTGCGCGCCGTCGAACACGAGACCGTCGTCCACCGCGGGAGGCGGTCGCTCAGGTCGACGTCGTCGAGATCGGCGAGCGCGTGCCCGTGGTCCGGGACCTCCTCGTCCGCGCCGACGGCGAACAGCGCCTCCTGCAGCAGCCGCGTGCTGACCAGGATCGGCCGCTCGGTGTCGTCGACGACCGCGGTGTCCACGTGGATCGGCCCGCCGGCCCCGTCGTCGATGCTCGACGTCGACCCGGGCCAGCAGCACGCACGTGTTCTCCGGAGTGCCGGCAGGCAGGGCATGCTGTGCCGCCACCTCGGGACGGCGGTCGACGGCCCACTCCCGCAGCAGCGCGGCGACCCCCGCGGCGTCCGGCGGCGAGCCGCCGGACACGTCGAGCAGCCCGTGCACTGCTCGGCGAGGTCGGTCAGACCGTCGCCGAGGCTGGTCTCCGCGACCTCGCCGACGACCGGCGGCGGGCTCGAGGGACAGCCTCAGCTCGAACGAGTCCTTCAGCCGCGACGCCGCCCGGGAGTCCTCGGCGGACAGGCACGACCCGGCGGGGATCGGCACGTCGTCGGTCGCGCACTCGGTCCAGCACAGCACCAGGTACACGCTCAGTGCGGCGGCAGCCCGCCGCTCACCTCGTCGGCCTCGGCCCTGCCCGCCAGCCACTCCGCCAGCGAGCCGCAGTACTCGACCGGCACGCAGATCAGCCGGCCGGCCGGGTCGACCGCCAGGCCGGGTCGGACGTGCAGGCGCCGCCGGCGTCGTCGTACTCGACGCCGAGGCCGGAGACGGTGCCGTAGCCGTGCAACGCGCGCGTCGCGTACTGGTCGCGCTCGCGGATGGTGGAACTGGTCCTGGCGGAACTCGTCCTCACCGAGCACGAGACCGAGCTGGTAGTTGACCCGCTTGTTCGGGTCGAGCCCGGCCGCGCCGACGCTGCTGGGCGCGAACCCGCTCATGGCATGCCTCCTGTTCCGGCCGGCGCGGCACCGACCGCTCGATCCGGTCGCGGCCGACGACCACGCGGTCGTCGAGCCGCCACGTCGCTGCCGCCGGGAAGCAGGCCGCTGCGCCAGCCGGCCCGTGCCGAGCACCAGGTCGACGTAGCGGCTGCCCTCGCCGACGATCGTCTCGAGGCCGACCCGGGCCTCGCCGACGCGCAGTGCCGCCCAGTAGGGCTGGACGTCGACGACGTGTGCGCCGGTCGCTCGACCTCGACGACACGGCGGACCCGGCCGAGGCGCGCGGGCGCGCTCCTCGTCGGAGTCCTCGAAGCGGATCGGCACGAGGACCGTCGCGCGATGTGCGCTCCGCCGGGCCGGCAGCACCGCGGACACGAACATGAACCAGTCCTGCAGCGGTGCGCCGTCGGGCGGGAGCGCGCTCGGGAACGGCAGAGTCGACGAAGTCGGCGCAGTCCGGGACTCGGTGAGGTCCCCACGCCGCGCGGTAGTCGTCGAACCGGCGGTAGCGCTGGGCCAGGAACTCGCCGAAGGCCGCGCGGTCCTGCGCTCGACCCGACGTCGGCGTACGTCGGCGACCAGCTCGCGGCGGACGAAGTCGTGCCAGTCCCGGGCCGCGTTCGGCGTTCGTCCGGCGTGAGCACGGGGAAGCGACGGCGGGTCGCCGACCTCACCCGGCGAGGTGCCCCACGCCTCGGCAACGGCCTCGGCCAGCGACCTCGCCGGGTCGCCGTACGCTGGCCTCGAGAAGACGCCGCCATCTCTCCACGAGCCGCGATCCGCCGTCGGGGAGGTCCCAGCGCGGGCCCCCGGGCGTGAGCCGCGGACCGGCGAGGTCGAGCGGGTTGCCGAACACCACCCCGGGAACGGTGCGTGTCCGGAAGGCCTCGACGATCCGCACGTCGAACGGGTCGCCCGCGTAGTCGTCGTCGAAGATCGCATCGGTCGGGCACGGATGGGTGGCCAGTCGGATCGCCTCGATCATCCCTCGCGCGGTGCCGCGACGGGTGAACATCTGCGCGGCGTGGCGGACGAGCAGCCGGACTCTGGCGCCGGCTCCCAGTCGGGCTCGACCGCGGCGCCGACCCACGTCGGCCAGCCACGGCAGGTAGTCGGCGTCCAGCGTGGTCGGGTCGACCAGACGCTGCACCGCAGCGATCCGTCCCTCCAGCGTCGTGTACATCCCCTCGACGTTGGCGAGGTAGCGGTCCAGGAACGACGCCGAGTCCCGGTCCTCCCGGTAGATGTCGGGCAGGTACTCCTCGAGGTAGGAGAAGCGCGGGAAGTGGACGCGCACCGCCCAGATCCGCGGCGTCTGCCGGCCGTCGCCTCGAAGCGTCAGTCGGAGCTGCAGGAATCGCCCGACGGCGCTCTGGAAGAGCAGCTCCCACGAGCCCTGCCCGGAGCAGGGTCCGCCGGTGGCGTAGGCGTGGTACGGCGATCTCGCTCCCGTCGCCCCGCAGGTACGGCGACGGCTCCGCGACGCCAGACCTGCTGCTCGAGCGCGGCCGGGTCGTCGCCTGCCCGGGACTCGACGTCGATCGCCGTGCCGGGTGGCATCACGGCGTCGAGCACGAGCCGGTGCCACACGGTGCCCGGCACGCCGCTGTCGAATCCCCGGGCGCCCGCGTCCTCGGGCGCGAGCACCAGCACGGCAGCAGTCTCGAACCGGCGGACGGCGCGGACCGGAACCGGGTACCACCGCTCCCCCAGGTCGTAGTGCGCGCACGCCCGAAGCCAGGGCGAGACCTTTCCCGCCGAAGAGCCGCAGCGGGTGGTAGTCGGTCACCAGGTCCGCGCCGGACTCGTCCGACGACGAACTCGAACGCCTGGTCGCCCCGGTCGTCGACGACGAACAGCCGGGCGAGCGCCGGGGACCCCGGCTGTGGCGGCACCACGACGAAGTCGTGGCCGACCGCCCCTTCCAGCACCTCGCGCGCGTTCGAGCGCTGGTCGGTGCAGACGAAGGACTTCCGCGGGTCGTCCGGCTCGTCCACTCGGAGCCCGAAGGGCCGCCGTTCCAGGCACCGCCAGCGGGAGACCTCGAACCTCCCCTCGCTGCCCTGCCGGTCGAGGACCAGCACCGATCCGTCGGGAAGCGAGTCCACGGCGGTGGCCCACCCGACGAACAGCTCGAGGGCGGCCGCAGGTGTTGCCTCGTGCAGCGGGACAGCTCTCGCCACCGCGGTGGAGGCGGCAGGTTCGGGCGAGAGTGCCGTCGACGAGGTCTCGACGGGGTCGAAGGTCGCGGGAGTGGCGGCGGAGGGCGGCTCGCCCGAGATGTCCAGCAGCTCGAAGTTCTCGTCCAGCTCCCACAGCCGCGCCGGCCCCGGTGCGTCGGGGTCGGCGACGTCGAGCACGACCACGCCGCCGCCAGCGGTCGCGGCCAGATCGAACGGGCGGGCCCCGATCCCTTCCGGCCACGCCAGGGGTACGGGCGGCCCGCCGCCGAGCAGGTCGAACACCAGGAGGCCGGCCGTGCTGCGGCCGTCCCCGAGCCGCAGCTGCGGTACGCCGACCACCAGGTACTGGTCGCTCGGTCACGGCAAGCCCGGCGAGCTCGACCACCTCGAAGGCGAGAGGGTCGCAGACCTCGAAGTCGGCCCCGGTCGGCTCGGGGTCGGGCTCGGGACCCGGCCACCAGGTGAATGCCTCGACCTGTCCCTCGCCGAGCACCTCGATGGTCCGCCGGTCGGGGCCCACCGAGAAGACGTTCCCGAACCGGTCGGCGCCGACGCCCCGCCGGTCGCCGGGCCGGAGCCGCGCCGCCGCCGCGCGGGTCGGGAAGACGAACGGCCGCGGCCGGAGCCCGACGGTGTGCCGACGCTCGTCGAAGCAGGCGTCGTGGTCCACAGGCGGGACGAGTGCCCGCTCCCAGTCCTCCCGCCCGAGGAGCAGGTGAAGTCGGGTGCCGTTGACGTCCATCAGCAGCACTCCGAGGGGATGGCGGGGACGGGAAGGCCGGCCTGGCTGTCGTCGGCAACGCCCTGGAGGTCGGCGATCGGGAGCGGGTCCCCCTGCCGCACCTCGATTCCCGACGAGGCGGGGCAGGTGGAGCGCTGGTGGCCATCGCGACCTGATCGACAGGAGTGCCGCCGCTTCCCGCGACCAGGACGTCGAACACCTTCGCGACGCCGTCGACCCGGGCCACGACCGCGACCAGCTCGAGCCGGCTCACCGGCGTGAGCAGCGGCCATCCGGTGCCCAGGTGGCCCCCGGTCAGCGGCGAGAGGAACGCCCGGACGGCAGCCTTCACGTCCTCGCGCACCGGGCCCGGTCGCCCGACCCGGCAGCACGTCGATCCCGACCGACACCCAGACCGGCTCGTAGACCGGGTCCGCGCAGGTGGAGCTCCGTCGTGAGCAGGCGGCGCTCGCTCGACGTGCTCGCAGACCGCCCGCAGGAACGGCTGGTCGGGCGACGGGGCGTCGGGGGTGACGGGGTCGTGCTGCGGCAGGAGCAGCAGCGTCACCACGCCCGGCAGCTGCTGGCCCGGCAGGTCCGGATGCACGAGCGGCAGCACCTCGACCCGGCCCAGGTCGATCCCCGGGCCGACCGGACGACGTCGACGAAGTCCGCCGGCGCGACCATCCGGTCGCGATGGCGCACGAAAGCCGCGATCGCGCGCTCGGCCTCGGCCTGGGACGGCGCCTCGCCGCCACCCCACGTCGGCAGCGGGTTGGTGACGGCAGCGCCCGCGGGAAGGAACGGCGCCTTCGCGATCGACCCGGCCCCGACAAGTCCCTGCCGGCCGCCCCCGACGTCGTACTTCGCGACGATCGGCACTCCCTTGGGCGGTCGGGCGCCGTGCAGCCCGTCCCCGAACTGGACCTCGCCGCTCGCGCGCGTGACCCGGACGATCCGGGTCGGCAGTGCCGGGTCCGGAAGCGGCGTGGCGCTCGCGGGCGTGGTCGGGACCTCGGGGCCGCCCTCCATCAGGTCGTCGACGAGCTGCCAGCGACTCGCCGGCGACGGTCAGCTCGACGGTGTCGAGGAGCACCGGCGCGTTGGCCAGCTGCAGCCGCTGGTCGGGAAGTCCCGTGCCGACGCCGACCTGCTCGCGCGCGATCCGGGCCCGCTGCTCGACGAGCGCGGCGTTCGCGCCCAGCCACGCGAGGCGTACCGGTCGCCGTCCCGCGTCCCCGCTCGAGCCGCCCGGTGGACGGACCCGGATCCAGGTGATGAGTCGGCTGCCGTCGTCCCCCTCGAGCTCCGGGGGGAACCGCCCGACGCCCGACTCGGTGGGCTCGAGGTCGTCCCAGATCGTCAGCCGGTCCGCGGCCGGGAGCATCAGCTCGATGATCCCGGGCTCCACCAGCACGCTGCGTGTCCGTCCGGGTCTCGAGCGGGCGGTACGTCGGCACCCGTCCGTACTGGGTCTGCGGCAGCGGCACGGTGGTGTCGGGCACGTGGAACTCGAGCCCCTCGGTGCTCGTGGCGGCTGCCGACCCGCCCGGCGGGAGGACGAGCCGGTCGAGGGTCACGTCGGGCACCACGCCCGAGGGTCAGCACCTGCCCACCCAGGAGCGACCGCGCGTCCTCGACCTCGGTCGGTCGCCTCGCCAGCACGGCCAGCCACACCGCACCGTCGACGGTGGTCGAGAGGTCGAGCGGACCGGCGCCGCTGGTGGACCAGGCGACCGGCTCGGCCACGTAGTAGTCGAAGCCCTCGCCGGGCTGCGCGAGCGGGCCGAAGAGGAGGCGGTACTGGTCGTCGACGCCGGTGCTCGACAGGGACCCGCCGCTTGACGTAGGCGCGCACCTCGACGGGCGCGGCGGTGAGCCCGGTGGTGGTCCGGAACGGCACGCGGCCCGCGAGCACCTCCCGGTCGACCGGGATCGTGGTCATCTCCAGCCTGCCCTTGGGGAAGTCGAACGCGACGATGCCGCGTGGCCGCGGTGGCGGGCGGGACGTCGATGCCCAGCAGCTCGAGGAACTTGACGCGGACCCGGTCCGGGACCAGACCGGTCTGGTAGAGCAGGTTCTCCGACATGAACGCCCACAGCTGGAGCAGCGTCATGCCCGGGTCGCTGTCGTTGTGAGTTGCGCCACTCCGGGTTGTGCACCGAGATGCGGGCCGTGACCTCGGCCAGCAGCTCGCGGTAGGTGCGGGTGTCGAGCGGCGGCGGTTGGAGTGCGGTCATGCGCTCACCCTCCTCCGACGGGCACCGACAGGTCGATCCGCTCTCTGGCCTTGGTGGCGACGAGCGCGTAGCGCGATCGCGACGATGGCCCGCACCGGGTCGTCCGGGTGCCGGCCCGACCACGACCGCGTCCACGGCGATCCGCGGCTCCCACCGCCGCAGGGCGTACTCGATGCGCTCCTCCATCAGCCGGTGGGTGGCGGGCACGTTCGGCTCGAACAGGAACGAGCGCAGCCCGGCGCCGAAGCTCGGCAGCATCAGCCGCTCGCCCGGCTCGGTGGTCAGGATGATCCGGATGGACTCGCGGACACTCTGGTGGCCGACCGCCCACGCGACCCGCCCCTCGCCGTCCGAGCCGCGGAGGGAAGGCCACGCCCTGACCGAACAGGGCGGCGTCCGTGGACACGGCGTTCGACGTCGTCATCACGGCCCCTTCGGCAGGCAGATCTTGAACAGGGGAACCCAGAAGAAGACGATGTTCAGCAGCGAGACGATGATCATCAGCAGGATCGAGCGCGCAGATCGTGATGATCGGGATCGACAGCGAGCACACCATGCCGAGGTCGAGCGGCTTCTCCTCCGGGATGTTGCCGTCCTCGAGGTCGCTCGAGCTTGATCGCCTGGATCCGCTCCATCTGCTTGCGCAGCTGGGCCGAGACCTCCATCTTCACGGCCTTGGGGAACTTGCGGAGCCCCTCGAGGGACGTGTCGATCGGCAGCACGATCCGGTTGTCACGGAAGGGCGCGTCGGGGTCGTGGAAGTGCGCCAGCCGGAAGGCTGCGCGTCGGCTCGCTGAGCGTCAGTCGCTGGTTCTCCGGACACCGCGGCCGCTCGTAGACCAGCCGGACCGCGTACACCGCTCCGGGCTTGCGCGTGGGAGCGGGCCCGTCGGAGTCGTCGGTGGAGCTGCCACCGCTCGTTCCCTGCCCCGCTGGAGCGGTCCTCGCGTGGTCCGCGGAAGCGGTCCTGCGCTTCGCTCGCCGTGACGGGCATGGCATCGGAGACCAGCGCGAAGAACGGGTCGGTCGTGGTGTCGACCCCGGTCTTGACCGTGAGTGCCGTCACCGCGGTCTCCATGGTCTCGGCGCTGGCGTTCGTCACGGGAGCCGGCGCGTGCTGCAGGTCCGCGAGGACCAGGTGCCGGTTCGCGTGGGCCTGCTTCAGCGCATCGATCCACTTCGTCGTCCCGAACTTCGACTGCGCAAGCAGCAGGGCCGAGCTCCTTGGCCGTTCCCGTGACGAGTCGACTTCTCCTGCCACACGTCCGGCGAGCTCGTCCTCGAGGAACGTCGGCCAGGTCGACCATGGCGAAGAACATCGACTCGCGGAGGAGGGGCAGCGGCGTCTTCCTCGGTCCGGTCACCGGGTCGCTTCGCCGCGAGGCCGAGGACTGCCTCGAGCGACGAGCACGACGGTCTCCAGCCGCGCGCGACCGGGGAGCGCGAGGACGGCCGCCGGGTCGTCGGAGTCGGATCGGGTCCGGCGGCAGGGCGCGCCTCGTACCGCTCCCGGGCGGCGACCGGCACCATCGCCGCCAGCACCCGCCGACGGTGGCCGTCGACGTACGTCATCGGGAACAGCGGCAGGCGCTCCTCGCCGTCGACCAGCCCACCGTGACGGCGACCCAGGCGCCGGCCTGCCCCTCGGGGCACCCACCCGAACTCGCGGTAGGTCGCCCGCTTGGCCGGGTCGACGGCGCGTCGGTCCCGGTGGGCTCCAGGCGACGAAGCACGCGAACACGGACTCGTCGCAGCGTGGGGTGGATCACCTTGTCGGGCAAGCCGTACCGCTCGCACACCAGTCCCGCCCGCGACAGGTAGAAGCGGCCGTGGATCGGCTGGTACAGCGGGGCACCTCGGCTGCGGTCGTGGACCGACGAGCCCCGCCGCAGGCTCCCGCCAGGTCTCGTGGCGCAGGGCGAACGCACCGACGTCCGCGCTGCGGGTCGTCGAGCTCGGCCTGGAGCCGGACGATGAAGTCGTCGCGTGTCGAAGCGCAGGATGCGCCGGGCGGTCCAGCTCCACCGTGCCCGCCAGGCCGTCCCGCCACAGCGGCGGGCGCGGTCTTCCAGGTCGGTCGGTCGTGCATCGCGCGCCTACCACATGTTCCCGGCGCCCGGGCGTGTAGCTGGTGCCCACGACGGAGTTGGCGATGACGGTGTCGGCCTGGACGACGCCGCTGAACTTGGACATGCCGGCGTTGACCGTGACCATGCCGGCGGTGACCTCCATCGCTGCTGGCGTTGACGGTCACCTTGGCGCCGCACTGCACGGTGACCCCGCCGCTGTCGAGGGTGACGGTGTTGCCGTTCGCGTCCTCGATCGTGATCGTGCCCGGCCCGTCGGCCAGGGTCACCGTCTGCCCGCCCGGCGTCTCCAGCCGCAGCCGCTCCGCTGCCGTCGGTGTCGTCGAAGGTGAGGATCACGCCGTTGCGGGAGTGGATCGCCCGGATGTCGTTGCCGTGGCTCATCGACTCCGGCGGCGCGTCCTTGCCGTTCCACAGCGCCCCGATCACGTAGGGGCGGTCGGGGTCCCCGGCCTCGAACACCGACCAGCACCTCGTCGTCGACCTCGGGCACGAACCAGGTGCCGCGGTCGCCGCCCGCCATCAGGGTCGACAGCCGCGCCCAGGCCTCGTACGACGCGTCGTCGCTGTCGGGCGACCAGGGCAGCCGGATCCGGACCCGGCCCTGCGCCGTCGGGATCGTCGACGTCGGTGACGACGCGCCGGGTGCACGCCGTAGAAGCGCGCGCCCGAAGCCGCTCGGCCAGCGCGGGAGCGGCGAGGTCGCGCAGCTCGTCGAACGTGGTCACGACGCACCTCCGAGCCCGGGCCGCTCGGCCCGGAAGCGGGTCTGGTAGCCGTGCCGGCCGTCGAAGGTGTGCTCGACCTCGACCAGGGTGTAGCGCCCGTTGAACCCGGCGCCGAGCCCGGCGAGGCGTCACCCGGGTGCCCGCGCGCAGCCGGGCGTCGCCCTCGGCGAGGCCGGTCGCCGTCACGAACCGGCGGGCGCTCGTCCGCAGCGCCATGTCGGCCTGGGCCTGGGCCTCGGCCGTGGTCGCCGGGGCGGTGTGGACGATGGTGTCGGTGCGCGCCGTCGAAGCGCCTGCTCCAGCAGGTCGATGCCGGACGTGTCGCCGCCAGCTCGGACTGGATCGCGCCGACGTCCGGCCTCGGCGGCGATCGCCTCCTTGGCGCGCGACGTCCCAGCCGGCGACGACGAACGTGCTGCGCTGGCGGGCCAGGTCGGCCAGGATCGAGACCTCGTGCAGGTCGGCGTTGTAGGTGAGCGTGACCTCGTCGTCGCCGCGCCGCGCCCCGCGCGACGACGTGCACGGTGCTGCCGTCGATCCAGACGTCGGCGTCGACCAGCCGCGCCCGGTCGCGGATGAACGCCAGGTCGCTCTGGTTGGCCTGCGCGACGTGGTGGTGGGTCGGCCCGTCGACGTCGATCGACGCCGTCAGCCCGTGCGCGCTGACGACGTCGCGGATCACGTCCTCGTCGGACGCGTCCTCGAAGCTGCGCGTGCGGCGGGTCATCCGCAGCTCCTGGAGCCGGTCCTCGGCGAGGAACACCATCTCGGGCGGGCGCGCCTGCGGGTAGTGCGCCTCGATGCCGGTCACCAGGCCGTCGAACACCGTGCCGGCCCGGTCGCCGTCGCCGAGCCGCACCGCGACTCGGCTGCCGAAGTCGACCGTGCCGCGGTCGTTGAAGACGTAGCCGTCTCGGCGACGTTCCGCCGCCCCAGTTGCCGACCACGATCTCGCACCGCGACATGCCCTCGGTCGTCTCGGTGACGATCAGCGAGAGCACGCGGTCGGTCAGCTCCGGCGAGTCTGACGCCGTCGAGCTGGAAGATGGGGCGGGCGCGTGTAGAGGGCGCTGGTCGGCAGGGCCATCTCAGTCCGCCCTCGCCCGGTCGGCGCGGTCGGCGACGTGCCGCAGCACGTGCGCGCAGCTCGAACGGCGTGGGCGCCGGCGGCGGCGGCGCGCTGGCGGCCGAGTCGGGCGGACCCGGACCGTGGGCGGCTCGGGTGTGACGACGACCTCGAGCTCGTTGATGACCACGCTCATGCGCGCCCCCGTCCACCACCGATCCGTGGCGCGCCGCCGTTCAGGTCGACGAACGTGCCGGGCTCGAGCCGGCGCGGGTTCTCGATGCCGTTGGCTGCGGCGACCGCCTGCCATCCCTCGGCACCGGCGCCGCGGCCGCTGTCGCGGCCCATCATCTGCTGGAGGCTGTCGCCCTGCCTGGGCCTGCTGGCGCGGGCGTGGTGCCGGGCAGCGCCGCCGCCCGACGACGGCGCCGGCGGCTCGTGGAACTGGATCTCCTGGCTGGTGATCGAGATCGACACCTTGGCCCGCAGCGGCCGACCGTCGGCGCTGAAGAACTCGAGCGTCTCGTCCATCGAGTCCATCACCCCCTCGAACAGGAACGAGCCCCACTGAACCGCACGGCGGCGGGGCCATGCCCTCGCCCTGCTGGACCGGCGTGATGAAGTGGTTGACCTTCTTGGTGCAGCCGCCGGACGTCGTCCTCGTCCGCCAGTGGCCGAGGCGTCGAACCACAGCTCGACGCTCGAGCTTGGTCGAGCTCTTGCTGACGAACTGGATCGCGCCGCCGCCGGACTGGTCGCCGCCCTGCATCGTGTTCGAGTAGGCGACCTTGAGCGTCTCCGGGTTGAACTGCACGGTCGACGTCGCGCTCCGCGCTGTCTCGCGCGAGTCGGCGTCGCCGTCCGCCGAGCTCGATCGGGACGAGCTTGGCCTTGGCGAGGGCGGCGGGCTCAGGCACCCGGTCACCTCCCGTCGGCGGCACCAGGCGCATGCCCTCGTAGGCGATCTCCATCTCCTCGATGGCGATGCCGCCCTCCTTGGCGTTGAGGTCGGGCGCCTTGAGCTTGACCGGCAGGCAGCCGCGTCAGCCGGAGCGAGTAGGCCGTCGCCGTGCGGTCGGGCGTGCGGACCTCGATCTCGCACTCGGCCCGCCGGTGGCGGCCGTCGTCGCGGTGCACCTCGTCGAACCAGGTCCACAGGTCGAAGATCTCGCTCATGCCGCGCTTGAGCGCGAGCGTCCCGTACGACGACCGGGCCGGCGAGGTGGACCGGGCCGGTGTTGTTGCCGCCCTCGCGGATCGTCTTGGGCGCCGCCGACATCTCCAGCCCGGCGCACTCGGCGAACGCCGCCTCGCACAGCGGGCCGCCGTCGCCGCCGGTGTCGATGCGGATCACGAAGTTGAAGGTCTGGTGGATCATGCCGCGTCCCTCCGCGCCTCGGCACGCCGGCCAGCACGAGCCGCACGGTGATGAACTCGAGCGGCCGCGACGGGCGCGAACCGGACCTCGACCACGAACCGCCCGGCGTCGACCGCCTCGGGCGGGTTGACGTTGTCGCCGGTCGAGACCTCGAACGCCTCCTGCGGGATCGCCCCGGCGAACGCCCCGCGCAGGTACATGTCGGTGCAGCAGGCGCTCGAACCGCATCCGGACGAGGCGCTGCAGCTCGCGGTCGTTGGGCTCGAAGACGATGCCGCGCACCCTCGCGGCGCGCCAGCCGCCGCAGCAGCGTGATCAGGCGGCGCACGTTGACCGGGCGCACGGCGGCCTCGTCGGTCATCGTCGCCGCGGTCAGCGCCATGAAGCCCGGACGGGTCCTCGGCGAGCGGGTTGATCCCGGCTGCCGCCAGCGACGGCAGGCGGGCGGTCGTCGACCGCCGGGACCAGGGCGAGCGTCCGCGTCGAGTCGCAGCGCGAGCGGGCGCGATCCAGGCGCCGCGGGCGAGCGCGCGGGCGGCGTACGTGCCGGCGACGGCGCCGTCGGGCGGGATCGGCGCCGGCAGGTCGCGCCGCCGGGCCGGCCGACGACCGGCCACGGGTGGTAGAGCGCGCCGTAGCCGAGCACGCACGACTCGTCGCGGGTCGAGCGCCGGCACGCCGCCGGCGAGGAACGGCGCCGGCGGCCTCACGGCCGTCGTCCTCGAACGCCTGGCCGTGCGCCGCGCAGCACGCCGACGTGGCGGACGGCGTCCTCGGCCGTGAACGCGGCGGCATCGCCAGCACGGCGAGCACGTCGCCGCGGGCGGCGCACCACCGCAGCGTCGCCGTCTGGATCGCCCGCAGCGTCGGCCAGGGCGCGGCCTCGGCGGCGGTGCGCGCGCGCCACACGACCGTGTCGGGGAGGCAGTGGGCCGGCTCGGCCGCGGCGCTGGACAGCGACCCGGTCGGCGCACTGCGCGAAGTGGTGGCCGGCACGAGCACACCGACGATGTTCGACCACGGCCCGACCTCGCCGCCGCGCGACCGCGCGCACCCGGACGTACTCGGAGCCGGGCAGCCGACCGGCGGGCGACCACGGCCGTCGGCGTCCGCGAGCCGTCGGTCCGGTCGGCGTCCGGGAACGCCTCGGTCGAGGTCCTGCTCGATCTGGTAGCCGGTCGCCGTCGGCACCGCCGTCCACGGCGACGTGCATGCCGGCCGTCGTCGACCGCGTCGACCGCGAGCCGGGGCGCGGCAGAGCGGCAGCGGGCCCGATCCGTCATGTGGTCCCATCCGGTGTGGACCGCGTCGGGCACGCACACGAGCGTCACGTCGTCGTTCGTGGCGAGGGCGTGGATCCCGCGCAGCCGGCGAGGCGGCCGGCGGACGTGGCGCAGGTCCCAGGCGGTCGGCAAGGATCGTGTCCACGCCCAGCCCGGCGAGGGCCGGGTCGACGAACAGGCCGGCGCCGAACCGGTCGAGCCCGTTGCGCACCGGCGTCGGGCGAGTCGGCGCTCCGACCGGGGCGGGCACCGAAGCGACCGTCGTGGGATCGGTGGTCAGGCCCAGCGGCAGCAGTGGCGACCCGCCGGCGGCGCAGCCGAGCGGGAAGCGCGGCGCGACGCCTCGCGCTCGAACGGGGTGAGCTCGTCGAACGGCCGACCGCCGGGGCGATCCACCGGCTCGGCGACTGGCGGGCCGCCGCCAGGAGCGGGTAGACGCGTTCGTCGGCGGGCAGTGCCGCGACGGCGCGCGGGTGCTCGGCGCCCGAGCCCGAGCGCCGTCCAGCTCGGCGACGACGGCCTCGCCGTCGCGGACCATCAGGCGCAGACCCGCTGGACCTCGACCACGCCGGCGCGAGTGCCGGCCCAGGTCGGGATGGCGCGACCTCCCAGTCGTGCGCGGTCGACCGCTCGAACCGCCGACCCGGCAGAACCTCGAGACGTCGGTCGCCGGCAGGCCGTGCGGGCCAGCTCCTCGCCGAGCGTCGACCAGGATCAGCGCCGTCGTGCCATGCGGCTCGGTCAGCGACGATCAGGTCCCCGGCGGTGACCTCGCTCGCCGTCGGCCGACCACGACGCGTCACCCCGGGTCGACCGAGTCGCTCTCGATCGCGAAGCTCGGTCAGCGGCCGCGGCGGGCCGACGCCCGATCACGGTGGGCCGTGCGCGCCGGCGGCGCCGGCAGTCCGTCGTCGATCGAGCCGTGCCGGCGCCGCCGGGTCGAGGTCACCGCCTTGCGGCCGTCAGCGGTCCGGCGTCGACCGCCGTCACCACACGCACAGGCCGCGGCCGTCACCGAGCACGAGCCGAACGCAGGTCGCCGGCGACGACGTCGACGCCGTGGTCGACCACCACGTCGCCGGGATCGACCGTCGACGGACGACGTCGTGGTACGCTCGAGCGTCGCGCCGGCCGTCAGGCCGTCCGACCAGGCTCCCGGCGACCGGGCGCGGCAGGCGACGCCAGCCGCCAGCCCCGGCTCGTCGTGACCGCCCGCACGAGAGCCGGGCACGGCGAACCGGTTGGTCACCGCGCCCCCGGCGCCGGTCTTGGCCACCCGCACCACCCAGCCCGCCGGCCGCCGTTGGCGAAGAACGCCTCGACCGCCGGGCCGAGGTGGGCGCGCACGGCGCGCCGTCCTCGGTCCGGGCGAGCACCGGGTCGGCGCCGAAGACGTCGCGGAACGCGCCGGGTCCTCGACCAGCACCGGCACGTCGACCGGCCCGCGTGCGGCGAAGCCGACGAAGCCGGCACGTCCATGCGCGGCAGGCTCTCGTCGAGCGGCCGCGGCACCGCCTCGAAGGCGATGCCCGGCAGAGCGTGGCGCGCGAGCGTCATGGCTCAGGTCGTCTCCTCGAGTGATGTCCTCGCAGGCGAGCACCAGCTCCTCGACGGCGACGTCGGTGCCCTTGCCGCTGAGCGCCGGGCCGGTGTACTTGATCGGCCGGGCGTTGAGGCTTCCACGACCTGGGCCGGCTCGCGGTCCTCGCCCAGCAGCTCGATCGTGACGGTCCGCAGGGCGTCGGCCTGCTTGCCCTTGCGGACCTGCGTCGAGCCAGCCGTACAGGCGTGTCGTCGCCGATCACGCCGCGCTTGAGCGTGACGTCGGGGACCTTGTAGATGCCGGTGATCTTGTCGGGCGCGTTGCCGTCGCTTGTTGCCGGCGCGGTACTCCGCGACGGTGATCTCCATGCCGAGCCCGCTGACCTCCTGGAAGCCGGCCTTGGAGTCCTGCTGGTCGTCGGTCGCCGATGTCGACCAGGAAGTTGAACGGCCGGTACGGGCGTTCGCGAAATGGCCATCGGCGTCGCCTCCTGATCGCCTTGACAGTCGAGCGTCTTCTGGCCGATGCGGAAGATCACGAACTCGGCCGGGCGCAGCGGCGCGACGCCGATCAGGCAGATCAGCCGGCCGTTGTCGAGGTCGTTCTGCGTCATCGTGGTGCGGTCGCACGCACGAAGAACGCCTCCTCCGGCTGTGTCGCCGAGCAGGTGCCCGCTTGCAACTCGTTGAACAGGAAGTCCTCGACCGTGCGCCGCACGTTGGCCCACAGCGCGTCGCCGTTGGGCTCGAAGACCGCCCACTGCGTGCCCTTGCTCGATCGAGCGCTCGAGGAAGGCGAAGTAGCGCCGCAGGTTGACGTACTTCCACTCCGGGTCGGAGCGTGATCGTGCGCGCGCCCCAGACGCGGAAGCCGCGGCCCTCGAAGAAGCGCAGGCAGTTGACGCCCTCGGGGTTGAGCACGTCCTGCTGGCCCTTGTTGATCGGCAGTCTCGAAGCCGATGCGCCAGCGCGCACCACCTCGTTGGCCGGCGCCTTGTGGACGCCGCGCTCGATGTCGTTGCGGGCGTAGATGCCGGCCACGAAGCCGCTCGGCGGCAGGTCGTGATCTCGGCTCGCGGTGACCGGGTCGACGATCGTGACCCACGGGTAGTAGAGCGCGGCGTGCTTGGAGTCGAACTGCGCCGCGGTAGCCGCGCACGTCGCTGAGCAGCGCTGCGTCGGGCGAGTCGAGCACCGCGATGCGGTACCGCATGCGCTCGGCAGTGCGAGATGAGCAGCTGGACGATCGACTCGGCCGTCGGCTGCCGAACCCATTCAGCCCGCCGCGGCTGGAACCGGGAGCGGCGACGATGCTGATGTCCTCGAGGTCCTCGAAGGCCATCAGCCCCGACTTGTCGCCGCGTGCCGACTCGTCGCCCTCGTACGCCGCCTGCCGGGCCGGTCGCCGTCGCCGCCGTCGGTCAGCCGACACCTGGTCCGGGCCGCGGGCGCGGTGCCCAGGGGGAGATCAGCACGCGCGTTCTCGATGACCT